>NZ_MCUV01000001.1 GCF_002873395.1 Vibrio sp. 10N.286.49.B3
TATTCCAACCACGCAAGATGATGTCTATGAGGGCGATGAGACCTTTGGCCTTGTGGTCACAGAAGCAAACGATATCACCACCAATGGTGATCCGGGCGTCACCGGTCAAGCGACCATCATCGATGATGAACTTCCACCTACAGCACCTGTGGTTGGAACAGCAACAGCATCAGTATCTGAGGAAGGGTTATCAAATGCTATTGCTGATGAAACGGATAAAGGGGCTTCTGGCGATAAAGATACAACCGATGAAGTGACTTTCTCTGGCACGATTGCAATTTCAGATGTTAACGACAATATAGATACCGTTGAACTTGTTCTTCCTTCCAATCCGAGTTCTTTAACATCGAATGGTGTAGGTATTATATGGAGTCAATCTGATAGCCAAACCTTAATAGGTAAAGCAGGAAGTGAGACAATAGTTGAGATCACCATTGATGATGCTGGTGCTTATGATGTCACTTTAAGTGGCCCTGTTGACCATACTGATGGAGACAATGTTGAAGATATTGTTTCATTGAATATTGGCGTGAAAGTGACAGATGATACTAATTTAAGTACTACTGGGACACTATCGATTAATATCGAAGACGATAGCCCTGATGCCGCTGAAATAAGCCATGATGTGGCAGCTGAAACTAAAGAAGGAGCGAATGTTCAATTAATTCTTGATGTTTCCGGTTCTATGGGGAACAACGCCGGTAATGGTAAGAGTCGTTTGCAGGTCATGAAAGAATCTTCAATCCAACTTTTGCGAGAATATGAGTCAATTGGTCAAACAAAAGTTCAAGTTATTAAATTTTCTAGCTCGGCTTCGGTGTTTGGCTCCTCAACAACCGTATGGATGTCAGTAGATAGTGCGATCAGCTATATTAACGGATTATCTGCAGGTGGTGTAACGGATTATGATCATGCAGTTTCTGTGGCAGAGGATAACTGGAATGTTAATGATGCTGACAAAATAGTGAATGGTTCCAATGTTAGCTACTTCCTCTCGGATGGTGTACCTGTTGGTAGTGATAATGGAAATAGCAATGCAATAAATAGCACCGAACAAGAAGCATGGGAAACACACTTAAAAGATAACGATGTGACAGCGTTAGCCTATGGGATTGGCGTTAATGTACCAGCATCAGATTTGGCAACGGTTGCTTATGATGGTTTAACTGAGCAAAATATAGACCCAGTCATTGTACCTGATGTTACGCAGTTACCTCCTGTACTACTTCAATCGGTCTTACAACCAGTTGGCGGTAATCTACTTAATGATCAAGTTGGTGGAGATGTTACAGGTATTGGTGCGGATGGTGGGGTAGTCAAATCAATCACTCTTGGTGGGTTAACGGTTACTTTTGATGGTGATGACAGTGTAAGCCAGTCAGGTTCTGAATCAGATGTAACTTATGCATTTGACTCATCAACCAATACACTTTCTATTTATATTGATGAGCAGCACTCATTTGTCGTTGATATGGATGATGGCGGCTATAGCTTCTTTGGTGCATCAGGTCGTTTATCTCAAGAGTATGATTTTGGGTATACACTTATTGATAATGACGGTGATACCAGTTCCAGTAATGTTGTCTTCACGATTGATCCAAATAAAGTCTATGCTGATGTTATTTCTTCGACTGATATTGTTGATACTGTCACCGTTTCAGCAGCAGGGCAAGTAGTTTGGCAACCAACTGGGCAAACAGGGGAAACCTTCTCATTGGTGGATTCACAAGCGGGCTTGGCAATTGATGTGGGTTCAGCAGCTGATAATGTACATGTCAGTTCTGGTGACGATGCCATATTCTTAGGAGACAGTAATTCCGCTCAAGATTCTAATAATACGGCTGAAACTTTACTAAATAGTTATGCTGTGGGTAAAGATTCGGACTTCCTTGTTAACCCTAATGATGAAACCAGCGCATTTAATATCAATACTAATACAGCCTATGCTGACTTAGCCCATGGTGGCGCCGGTGATGATACTATCTTTGGTGAAGAAGGCACTGATATCATCTTTGGTAGTTCTGGTGATGATAAGCTCGATGGTGGCGAAGGTGATGATGGTCTTCGAGGTGGTACTGGTGATGATGTTTTAATCGGTGGTGCTGGTGACGATATCCTGATTGGTGGCCTTGGTGATGACATTTTAACCGGGGGAGATGATGATAATTTATTCAAGTGGGTTGATGCTTCTCTAGATGATGGCACCGATGTTATTACCGACTTTACTGATGGTGAAGACAAGATTGATCTCAGTGAGCTTTTAGCTGATACCAATAGTAATGATATGAATGACTTGCTTGCTAATATTTCAGTAGAAGTCGATGGTGATAATATTAATCTCATTATACCTCATGACAATGATACACAATCACAAACGATAGTGCTTAAAAATGGTGCGACGGAGTTTAGTAGTTATGTTGATGCCTCAAGTGGTGAAATCACGAGTGTCACTAACTTCTTAAATGACATCATGGTGAATAATACGCCTTAATAATAGGTTTAATAAGCGCTTCGCTATAGAAGCTCTCATTGAAACAAAAAAAGCATGTTCAATACGAACATGCTTTTTATTACTCGCTTAATTTGTGAAAAGCGTATTATAAAACTTTACAAGCGAAGCCTTTCAAGTAGAAACCTTCAGGATAAGCAGTATCTGTTGGGTGATCGGCGGCTTGCTCAAAGCGTTCGATAAACTTCACACTGCGTTTTGCATCTAATGCTGCATCTGCAATAATTTTTTGGAATAGCGGCTGATCCATTAGCCCAGAGCAAGAGTAAGTCAATAGGGTTCCGCCAGGCTTTAGGATTTGCATTGCTAGCATATTAATATCTTTATACCCACGACAAGCTCCATTTAGCTGTGCCTTTGACTCAGCAAATTTTGGTGGGTCCATAATAACGACATCAAACTTTGTGCCTTGATCACGGTATTCACGTAGCAACTTGAATACATCGGCATTTAAGAATACTGCACGCTTCTTGCTAATATCAAATCCATTTAATTCTGCATTGGTTTTTGCAGTATCAAGAGCCGGTTGAGATACATCGGCATTAATCACGCGGCTTGCACCAGCTTTAAGTGCATATAAACCAAATCCACCAGTATATGAGAAGCAGTTTAAAACCTCTTTCTCATGACAATATTTCATTGCTTGCTGGCGGCTATCACGTTGATCTAGGTAAAATCCTGTTTTATGACCACCTTTAATATCGACGTTGATCTTGATGCCATTTTCTTCAATAACGACAGACTTTGGTGGCTCATCACCATGAAGTACGCCCATTGTTTCTTCTAAGCCTTCTTTTTTACGTACTGATACATCAGAGCGCTCATAGATATTACAGCTAGGGAAGCATTCGATTAGAGCTTCAATGAGGGTTGATTTTTGATATTCAGCGCCCGCACTTAGTAGTTGGCATACTAAGAAATCTTGATACTTATCAATAGTAATGCCAGGCAAACCATCAGATTCTGCTGCAATTAAGCGATAACCCGTCAATCCATCACGCTCAATAATATCTTCACGTAGTAATTGAGCATCTTTAATGCGTTGTACGAAAAATGCTTTATCAATATCTTGCTTTTTGAAGCTCCACACTCGCGCACGAATTTGCGAATTTGGTGAATATGCCGCTTTAGCTAGCCATTGACCATCATTAGCAAATACATCGATGGTTTCTCCAAGCTCTGGTTCACCTTCGATACGTTGGATTCCGCGAGAAAAAACCCATGGGTGTTGACGACGAAGAGATTTGTCAC
Source organism: Vibrio sp. 10N.286.49.B3 (assembly GCF_002873395.1). Lineage (GTDB taxonomy): Bacteria > Pseudomonadota > Gammaproteobacteria > Enterobacterales > Vibrionaceae > Vibrio. Next base: position 3,761 of record NZ_MCUV01000001.1, read on the forward strand.
GGCCTTTGACTAGGTAAATAGCAGGTGTCATTAGATAGCTCTATGTAGATAAGGTAATAGGGTATTGTCTGTGATGTATGTCATAAAAGCAAATAAGAAAGTTATTTGCGATAGAGATTTTAATAAAACTACATTAGAGACATTTTGCTGGTTTAGGTAACCCTGCCAGTTTTGTTGCTTGCTTAGCTGGACCTTGTTTAAAAAGCTTAAATAAATATTTGCTATTGCCTTTCTCTGGGCCGTGCGCTTTCTCAATGGCTTTAACCAACATACGCACTGCAGGGGAGGTATTAAATTCTTCATAGAAGTGGCGAACAAACAGAACAACTTCAATATGAGCCTCGGTTAATTCAATGCCTTCTTCATTTGCTAAGATAGCGATCATTCCTTCATCCCAATCTTTATAATTTAATAAGTAACCTTGAGCATCCGTTGCAATATCATTGCCGTTGTATTCAAACATATTTGTTCCAAAGCGAAATAATTATGCTTATAAGGGTATACCAACAACGGATTTGCGCTCAAGTATTTTGCTCAGTAGAAATGAAAAAACCCAAGAGATAATCCCTTGGGTTTTTATAATTACGATAAAAAAGTAATCAGTAATTAATCGTCATTCATAATGCCTAAGATGCTTAGTAGGCTGATGAAGATGTTGTATATTGATACATATAAGCTAACGGTTGCTGAGATGTAGTTTGTTTCACCACCGCGAACAATGTTCTGTGTCGTAAGAAGAATGACACCAGTAGAGAACAGAATAAACATAGCGCTCATTGCTAAGTGGATGATAGGCATTTGTAGGAAGATATTTGCTACCATACCGACAAGTAGTACAACAAAACCAGCCATTAGCATACCGTTAAGGAATGATAAATCACGCTTGGTTGTTAGTGCATAAGCAGATGCTGACATAAAGGCTAGAGCTGTTCCGCCAAGTGCTGTTACGATGACATCACCCATACCTGCACCTAGGTACATGCTTAGGATTGGGCCCGTGGTGTAACCTAAAAAGCCTGTGAATAGGAAAGTGAAGACAAGACCCATGCTATTGTCACGGTTTTTCTCCGTTAAGAATAGCAAACCATAGAAGCCGACCAACATAATAATTAAGCCAGGACGAGGTAGGTTCATTGCCATTGATACGCCAGCAACTACTGCAGACCATAGTAAAGTCATTGATAGTAAAGCGTAAGTGTTACGTAGTACTTTATTTGTTTGTAGTACGCTGCTGCTAGTTGAGCTGCGAGATACCATAGGGCTAGTCATAATCTTCCTCATTGGAGATATTTATTATTCATAAGTATATTTATGGGGGCAAACAACCCATAAATCAAGTCTTTCAAAACATATGAAATAATAATCAAATTGTTGAATGAAGTATGTAGCAAGTTGTAACTAAATATGAACAGTTGAGAGGCCGAGGTAAAAAGTTTACCTCGGCTATTAATGCCAATGATACTTTTAGTGGTGTAATATCTGGCTTAGGAAGTTTTGAGTTCTATCTGATTGCGGGTTCTCAAAAAAGTCTTTCGGATTATTTTCTTCGATAATTTCACCGGCATCCATAAAAATAACTCGGTCTGCTACTTCTTTTGCAAAACCCATTTCGTGAGTTACACAAAGCATTGTCATCCCTTCATCAGCCAGCTCAACCATAACATCAAGCACTTCACGAACCATTTCCGGGTCAAGTGCAGAAGTTGGTTCATCAAACAGCATAACTTGAGGGTTCATACAAAGAGAGCGAGCGATGGCAACACGTTGCTGCTGCCCACCAGAAAGTTGTCCTGGGTACTTGTCGGCTTGATCTGGGATCTTTACACGCTCAAGAAACTTCATTGCAATCGCTTCTGCTTCTTCTTTAGGGAACTTCTTAACCCAAATAGGGGCAAGGGTGCAGTTTTCTAGTACCGTTAAGTGAGGGAATAGATTGAAGTGTTGGAAGCACATGCCAACTTCTCTACGTACTGCCTCGATATTTTTTAGATCTTCAGTTAGCTCTTTACCTGAAACAAAAATGTGGCCTTTTTGATGCTCTTCTAAACGGTTAATACAACGAATCATTGTTGATTTACCCGATCCAGAAGGACCACAAATGACAATTTTTTCGCCTTTTTTAACCTGTAGGTTTATGTTCTTCAATACGTGAAATTCGCCGTACCACTTATTCATGTCATTGAGTTCAATCATTAACTGTTCTGATTGGCTTTCACTATCTTTAGTGGTTTCGTTAGGCATTGATTGTTGATTCATAATACGTCCTTGAATTCTTATTTATCTTTTATGACCAGTATGGAGTTTGTTTTCCAGCCAAATTGAATATCTTGACATGCTAAAACAGAAAACCCAAAAAACGAGAGCAACAAAGAAGTAGCTTTCCGTGGAAAAACCGAGCCACTCTGGGTCTGTATTTGCAGCTTGACCAATCCCTAAGACATCAAACATACCAATAATGAGTACTAAACTTGTATCTTTAAATAGACCAATGAAGGTGTTAACTATTGATGGGATGGTAATTTTTAAAGCTTGAGGTAAGATAATTAAGCCGGTTTTTTTCCAGTAACTTAGGCCTAGAGCATCTGCTGCCTCATATTGTCCTTTCGGGATTGCTTGTAAGCCACCTCGAATAACTTCCGCCATATATGCAGCGCTGAATAAGACAACCCCAACTAAAGCGCGTAGTAGCTTATCTGTTTCTGAACCAGACGCTAAAAATAGAGGTAACATTACCGAAGCCATGAATAGAACGGTAATTAATGGTACCCCTCGCCAGATTTCAATGTAAACCGTTGATAGGCTACGAATAACAGGCATATCCGAGCGTCTACCCAGAGCAAGCACAATACCAATTGGTAGTGATACAACTATACCGACTAAAGCGATAACTAGAGTGATTAATAGTCCACCCCAGTTGTGCGTATCCACTTTCTCTAACCCTGCGAAACCACCATATAACAGCCCCGCAATAAGGAAAGGATAAATATTGACAACAAAAAGCCAAATCCATATTTTTTTTGGTGTCTTTTCATAGGCAAGCAAACCAATAAACAGTGCTAAAGTGGCATAAAACAGTTGTGGTCTCCACAATTCACTTTCAGGATAAAACCCGTACATAAATTGATTCCAACGCACACTAATAAATACCCAACAAGCGCCATCACTAGAGCAGGCATCACGGGTTGTACCTATCCAATCGGCTTGAAATATTGCCCAGTTAAGCGTTCCCCATACTAAATTAATGACTAAATAGGCGAGGATTAATGTCACGATGGAGTTTATCGGTCCATTAAATAAGTTCTTTCTTAACCAACTAATCGGTCCAACAGTATTCGCTGGAGGTGGAAGGTCAGGTTGAAACTGATGTGTTGTCATTTTATCTCTCCACTAAAGCGACTTTGCGGTTATAAACATTCATTAGTGCTGAAGTTAATAAGCTTAAAGTTAAATATACACCCATGGTCATGGCGATAATTTCAATCGCTTGACCAGTTTGGTTGAGCGTCGTACCAGCAAACACAGATACAAGATCTGGATAGCCAATCGCCATTGCTAACGAGGAGTTCTTAGTTAAGTTTAAGTACTGGCTGGTTAATGGAGGGATAATTATTCTCAAGGCCTGAGGGATAACCACCAGCTTTAAAGTGCGAGTTCGTGGCAGACCTAGTGACATGGCCGCTTCCGTTTGGCCATGATTTACAGCGTTAATCCCTGAACGGACGATTTCAGCGATAAATGAAGCGGTATAAATACTTAATGCAAGTACGAGAGCAGCAAGCTCAGGAATAATTGAAACCCCACCTTTAAAGTTAAAGCCTTTTAACACCGGAAGTTCTGCTGTAATAGGTTGACCAGCAATAAAGTAAATGATTGTTGGTAACACTATTGATAACAGTAAGAAAACTTTAAGCGTTGGTGTTTGCTGTCCAGTCAATTTTTGACGATTGCTTGCCCATACCTTAATGACTATAGATAAAACTAAACCAATGATAAATGCACCAACAACAAACTGACTACCAGGTCCGAAAATAGGCGCAGGGAAATATAGCCCTCGTACATTAAGAAATATAGCTTCGCCTAAACTTAAACTATTTCTTGCTGAAGGGAGTGCTTGTAGTACTGCAAAATACCAAAAAAAGATCTGCAAAAGGAGTGGGATATTACGAAATATTTCGATGTAAACCGCGGCTAATCGGCTAACTAACCAGTTAGAAGACAATCTAGCTATACCGACAGAAAAACCAATAATTGTCGCAAAAAATATCCCTAAGACTGAAACAAGGGCAGTGTTTAACAAGCCAATGAAAAAAGTTCGTCCATATGAGAAGGTTTCATCGTATTCGATAAGGGTTAAACCGATACCAAAGCCTGCTTCTTGAGATAAAAAGTCAAATCCAGTTGCGATACCACGAGCACTTAAGTTAGTTAATGCATTATTTACGATGGTATAGATGAAAAAGACAAGTGCTGCGATAGCTAAAAACTGAAAAACAGCAGAGCGAAAAGTAGGGTTATAAAATAAGTTAATTTTATTTGGTGAGAGGCTCGATTGAGCGTTTGTTTTATTTGTAGTGTTCATACAGCTATAACCTCAAATCCATAAGGAAGGGCGGTAAAGTTACCGCCCAAATTATACCTAATTATTCATGACATGAGTTTAGCGAATTGGTGGAGCGTACATGAATCCACCAGCATTCCATAAGGCATTGACACCACGACTAATTTCTAGAGGGGAACCTTGACCTACAGTACGTTCAAAGCTTTCTTCATAGTTACCGACTTGTTTGATAATTTGGTAACCCCAGTCATCACGAATGCCTAAGCCTTTACCTTGAGGACCATCAACACCTAGAATACGTTTGATATTAGGATCATTTGACTTAAGCATAGCATCAGCATTTTTAGATGTAATACCGTACTCTTCAGCATTGACCATCGCAGAAAGTACCCATTTTGCAACGTTAAACCATTTATCATCATCTTGACGTACTACAGGACCTAGTGGTTCTTTAGAGATGATTTCTGGTAGTACTTCTGCAGAAGTTGGATCTTTAAGGTTTAGACGTAATCCATACAAACCTGATTGGTCAGTGGTTAATACATCACAACGGCCAGCATCAAAGCCTTTTGCTGTTTGAGAAGCAGTATCAAAAACAACTGGCTTATATGTCATGCTATTGTTGCGAAAGTAATCCGCTAAATTAAGCTCTGTTGTCGTACCAGATTGAACACAGACTGATGCGCCATCTAATTCTTTAGCACTGCTTAACCCTAGCTCTTTTTTGACCATAAAGCCTTGGCCGTCGTAGTAGTTAACACCAACGAAGTTAAAACCAAGAGCGGAATCACGATGCAGTGTCCACGTTGTATTACGTGATAGCACATCAATCTCACCAGACTGTAGAGCAGTAAAGCGTTCTTTAGCTGTCAGAGGAACGTATTTTACTTTTGTTTTATCGCCAAGTACTGCAGCAGCAAGTGCCTGACAATATTCAACATCAATACCTTCCCATTCACCCTTAGAGTTAGGGTTTGAAAAGCCTGGTAAACCAGTACTCACCCCACAAGTTAAAAAACCTTGTGATGTGACTTTGTCCAGTGTGCTATCAGCAGCAAATGCCGAAGCTGATAAAAGTGCGGTAGAGACTGCAATGGCAGAAGTTAATAGAGTTAGTTTGTTTTTCATGTGTGTCCTTCCCATATAATCCATATTCAATCAGGCCTTACCTTGGTATGGTATAGCGCAGATGTTCTCATAGTGCTCTAGATTGGTGCTTAGGTTTATTCTAGTGCACAGTAAGCTTAGGTAAGGTTTCGATGATTCTCAACGTTATAATTTCAAAAGAGTTTTGATTATCATCTTCATCCTTGTAGTATTAGAATGTATAAATGTAGACTAAATGTAAATAGTGCAACCATGCACAGATGTGATGCGATGAAATATTAGTCTTAATTTTATGCTTTTTGTGGGGTTATATGTCGCTTATTATCATATATAAAGTTTTTTAATGTGTAGAAGAGAGGTTTGTTGATAGTAAAAAATTCCAACACATTATTAAATTAACATTTATCGCACAAGTTTAGTGCATGTCACTAAAATCGTTATATAAAACAGATAAGGATCGAAATGCGTTATTTTCCAATTTTCTTAAACCTTGAAAATAAGCCTGTTTTAGTTGTTGGTGGTGGTGAGGTTGCATGCCGTAAAGTAGAAGCACTACTAAAAGCGAAAGCCGCAGTAACCATAGTGTCACCTAAGGTCGAGCGTTACCTTGCTGAATTGATAGAGCAGCGCCAATGTACTTGGCTTAAAGAAGGATACTCATCTGAGCTATTGCTGCCAGGCTATGAGCAAGTGTGGGCTACAACAGATGACCCAGCGCTTAATCACCAGGTTCACCATGATGCTAAAAAACTAGCCATTATGGTCAATGTTGTCGATGATCTGCCTTATTGTGATTTCATTACACCTTCTATGCTAAGTAGAGGTCGAGTTCAAATTGCTATCTCAAGTGGTGGTGCATCACCGGTTTTAATTCGTAATATACGAGAAAAGTTAGAAGCGGTTTTACCTCTAAACTTATCGTTATTAGCTGACTTTGGCGCGTCAAAGCGAGATTCAATTAAGCAACATTTGCCGACAGTTGATATGAGACGAAAATTTTGGGAGCAATTTTTTGCATTATCTGATGTTGAAAATACAAGTAACCTTAATCAGTTAGAAGATTTATACCAAGCATCATTAAATTCATCATTGGATTTAGCAGGACGCCGTTCTTGGATTGAATTTGGAGATAACCCTGAATTACTCTCTTTAAAAGCATTAAGACTGATGCAAGAGGCAGAGCTACTGTTATTTCCTTCATTATGCCCTGAGGCTTATATTGAGCTATCAAGAAGAGATGCGGAAAGAGAGGCGTTTCATGCATGCTCGGATTTAGCGATAAAATTGAATGATGCAAGAATGGTAGGTAAGCGAATTTGTATCTTTATACCAGCAAAAGATAAAAGCTTTGTACCTTTAATATCAGTAGGTGAATCTAAATTAAGCTTAGCCATTGAGAGTTAATGGCATATAGAATCATTGAAGGGGGAGTATTGTTTCCCCCTTGATAGCACAATAGCTTCGGAGTTTAGTCTCTGAAGTTATCGAATTGGAAAGGCTGTCCTAGGTCAGCAGCACGCACCTCAGCCATTACCGCTTGAAGATCATCACGCTTTTTACCAGTAACACGTACTTGGTCACCTTGAATAGAAGCTTGCACCTTTAGCTTCTTGTCTTTAATAAGTTTAACAATTTTCTTTGCTACAGCGGTATCAACACCTTGTTTGAATACGATGTCTTGATGCCAGAATTTACCAGACTGATCCGATTTTTGTGATTCCATTGAGTTAGAATCAACACCACGCTTTGTTAGGTGGTTACGTAGAATGTCGCGCATTTGTTTCAGTTGAAAGTCGTCTTGAGCAGAAAGCTTTACAGTTTCTTCTTTCTTCAATTCAAAACTTGCTTCAACATTACGAAAATCAAAGCGAGTTGTTAGTTCACGGTTTGAGTTTTCTACAGCGTGACGAAGATCAACAGTATTGACTTCAGAAATAATGTCAAAAGAAGGCATGGTTTTATTCCTTAAATTAAATCTTATTAGTGTTACGATCTTTTATTGCAACAGCAAGCATATCAAGCATAGTGACAGTGTCACCCCAACTTAAGCATGGATCCGTAATAGATTGGCCATAAGTTAGGTTATCTAAATCGTCCATTGATTGATTTCCTTCGACAAGGAAGCTTTCCGCCATTATACCAGCAACTTGGTTTTTGCCCGATTTTATTTGTTCACAAATGTTTTCAGCAACTTCTAACTGCTTACGGTGTTGTTTTTGGCAATTCGCATGGCTAAAATCGACAACTAAGCGCTCAGGTAGTCCAACATCAGCAAGTTGTTTACATGCCTGTTCGACAGAATCTGCATCAAAGTTAGGGCCTTTATCACCACCACGAAGAATGACATGACCGTATGGATTACCACTAGTTCGGTACACTGTCATACGACCATTCTTATCTGGTGAATAAAAGTAATGTGAAGCTTGAGAGGCACGAATCGCGTCAATGGCAATTTTGATATTACCATTCGTACCATTTTTAAAGCCGACAGGGCATGACAAAGCTGAAGCCATTTCTCGGTGGATTTGTGACTCAGTAGTTCGAGCACCAATCGCTCCCCAAGTGATCAGATCAGCAATGTATTGACCAGTGATCATATCAAGAAACTCAGTGGCCGTTGCTAAGCCTAGTTTATTAATATCAAGTAGCAGTTGACGCGCTTTATGCAACCCTGCTTCAAGTGCGTAAGAGCCATTTAAATTCGGATCAGTAATTAAGCCTTTCCAACCCACAATGGTTCGAGGCTTTTCAAAGTAAGTTCGCATGACAATGAACAGTTCATCTTCATACTGTTTTTGAATGTCACTTAAGCGTTGTGCGTAATCAAGTGCAGCATCCGTATCATGAACAGAACAAGGACCAACAATCACAAGCAGGCGATCGTCTTCTCCGGTTAAAATAGCTTCGATTTGGCGGCGAGATTTTGCTATGCGATCCGCAACTTCTGCTGTTATTGGATGTGCAACACCGAGTTCTGCTGGTGTTGGCATTGGACCCAAAGCTTGGGTTCTCAATTCATCTGTTTTCAATGGCATAATTATCGCCTGTTTATATTATTGATAATCGCTAAAGATAACGGAAATAGTGGTAGGAATAAACTGTTAAAAGTGAAACTTATCAACCATGCCGAGAATTTTGACCAGTTTCCTGATAGCAAGGTAATAAAATTGCGGTTAGTACTTGTATTCATTAGCCTCAATAGGTATTTTCAGACACATACCCCTCATGAAATAACTGGAGTCGTCATGATTCGTGATAACCAAGGTAGCATTCACCCTGATTTAATTTTAGGGGATGTATTACCTTCATATGCAGAACCTCAGAACTCTAACCACTTATTTGTTTCTTTATCTGAGTTGGTGATGGAGCGTATTTTTTATCATCCTGCAATTGAAAAAGTCATTGACCAATTATCAGATATCGAAAAGTCATCACTTGAAGCTATGCTCGATGGTCAAACGGTAGCAGAGCATTTTGTTTCGACTTTAACTGCTGCAATCATGGCTTCAATTGAAGAAACACATAAAACGGTTCGCGTAAGCTTAAGCAGTGCTGATAGCTATGCTTTCTGCTCGTTATTGGGTGGGGTGATTGAGCAAGAAGAGGTTAACCCTTTACTTGGTTTAAGAGGCGTTTCTCGCTTTGCTAGTGATACTTATGCCGATTGCTTTGCGTTAGAGTGCTCGGTTATCAAAGCGTTAAGAGAACAAGGTGTTGATGTTGAGATCGTCGTTCCTTTTGTGCGTGGTTTAAGCGACGCGGCTAAAATTAACGATCTTTTAGCAGAGCAAGGTCTTCCGCGTGGATTAGGCGGTCTGAAAGTATTCTTTTCTTGTGATATTCCATCGTCTATTTTACTTGCAGAGCGTTTGTTGCATTATTTTGATGGTATGGCGGTCAATGTCGATAATATCACTCAGTTTGCGTTAGGCGTAGATAAGGCGAATGAAGCATTAGAGCATCAGTTTAATCCAGAAAGCGAAGCAGTGTTGACCTTAATTGATTTAGCCGTAAAAGCAGCGAGTCAAACGAAGAAGCCTGTGCTTATCGTGACGCATGCATTAAGTGAATACCCTAAACTACAAAATCAATTAGTGGATTATTCAAATATCCAAACCGTTGTTGTGATGTAGCGAGTCGTTTTTATCACTAAATAGCAAAAAGAGAGGTAAATATCTGTTTACCTCTCTTTTTTTATCCTATTATTTTGACATATCGGCGTTGCTTAACTTAACTGGTCAGACTACTTGGTTTTAGGTGAATGCTATGTCGACTTCTTTTTCTTTTCTATCTCCGCTACAAAGAGCCAACATGTACCTTAATATGTTCGGCTTTTTTAAAGTTCCTCTGATATGGCTATGCCGACCTAAATTGATCTGTTTGGATGAAAAAAGTGTTGAAGTGAAAATCCCATTAAAGCGGCGCACAAAAAATCATTTAAATAGCATGTACTTCGGGGTATTAGCGGTTGGTGCAGATGTCGCTGGTGGTTTTTTAGCTATGGATAAAGCCGATAAGCAGGGGGAGAGAGTATCGTTAGCATTTAAGGCGTTGGATGCGAATTTTTTAAAAAGACCGGAAGGTGATGTGCATTTTATTTGTCATGATGGTCCTCTTATCGATCAGATGCTTGAAGAAACGATGAGTACTGGCGAACGAGTGAACCAAGCGGTGAAGATAGTTGCCACTTGCCCATCACTGCATGGTGATGAGCCAATGGCGGAGTTCTTATTAACCTTATCGTTAAAAAAAGTACAAAAATAAGATCGGTTACTTTTGCTCAATCTGCTCAATGTCGACAATTTTTGAACGATTCATAACAATTTTCCACCGGTAGTAATTAAGGCTTCCATCGTGGTTGTTTTCTTTGATAATTAAATTGAGCAGGTGTCGCTTTTCTACCGATTCACGACTGACTTGCCCTTCTTTTAACTGGTAAATTTTGTTCGATCCTTTATCCATTAATCGAGTGAGTGTTCGTAAGCTAATGTTCATCGTTTCTCGAGTCTCTTCATAACCACTCATGAAGCGAGAAGTCGACATTTGAGTTTGAGAATGATAGTGAAGGATCTGTTCCTCACGTTGTGCGACGCGTTTTTTGCGTATTTTTTGGATTCGCTGCGGTAAAGCTGAATAATTGGAGTAGTCGAGCCACTCTAGCTTTTGACCTACATTTTTCTTTGTGGATGGATCAAAATAGCGACGCTTCCATTTCGGCTTTCCTTTCCTGATCCAGCGCCACATAATATCTCGCAAGTCATCTTTAAATATCTCTCTTAATGCATAGACAAACGACATTGCAATAATAAAAGAAGCGGTGATCTCACCTAGAAAATCACGAGCCAAAATAGCGATAGAGGTAACAAATACCATCACCAACCCCGTTGCTATGCCTTTTACTGCCCGTTTTATATTGCTACCCATAGAGGTGGTTTTTTCTTGCAGAATGATAGGGTGTTCAATAAGACGACGCAGTAGGCGCATCTTGTTACTCATTCGAGTGAGATCATTGCGGACTTTTTTCGAGTTATAGTTATTCATCTTACGATGAACTTGCTCTTTTTCACATAAGGTCACTAAACGCTCTTTGATAATGCTGTATTCACTATCTCTTGGCAGATGTGCAATTAAGGAAAGTAATCTTTGTTCGGTATACCAAGAGAGGTAATTATCAATATTGGCGTAATAGCGCTTTAACGTTTCTTCGTAGGGAATACTACGACGTAGTTTTTTTAATATATCGAGGGCTAAAACAATAACAGTATCGACTTTATCTGAGGTGAGTGTTTCATCTTTTACCTCATCATCAGTGACGCTGTCACCAATGTTTTTATTGAGGTCACTGATCGCCTTATCAAGAGCTATCACATACTGATAAGCGAATAAACTTAAGCTGACACGATATTGGGTATTGGAAAGGCGTCCTCGTTTAGCAAGTCGGCTATGCACCAATGGAAGTAGTGTTTTGTCACTAAAATAGGCTCGGTTTTGCGTTATTGAGTTATAAAAGAATTCACTTTCAGAGACAACGTGTTGATTTAGACCTAGTTCTCCTGGAATAAAAAGAAAAAAATCCAAATCAAGTGTTTTTGTTTTTGCCATTGCATGGGTGATTTTAAGTGTAATAGCATCTTGTTTATCAACAGTGATCAACGATAACTCCTATACCATAATTAAATTCTCTCAAACTAGCGCAAGCATACCAGAGATCACGTATAATCTCTGTAAATTTGAAAAGAGACAATTTAAATGATTAATGTTGGTCGAGTTAACAGCTTAGAAGTAGCAAAGAAAGCAGATTTTGGATTATTCCTTAATGCGGGAGAATATGGAACTGTCTTACTGCCAAAAAGGTTTGCGCCTGATGATGCTGACATTGGTCAAAACCTAGATGTATTTTTATATATCGATTCTGATAACCAAATTGCAGCAACAACGGAAACGGCTATTGCTCAAGTTGGTGAATGGGGGTTGATGACCGTAACAAGTGTAAACAGTATTGGTGCTTTCGTTGATTGGGGCGTAAAAGGAAAAGACTTACTCATTCCATTTAGTGAGCAAAGAGCGCGTTTTAATGAAGGACAAACGCTTTTAGTTTATGTTTACATTGATAAAGCGTCAGAGCGTATTGTTGGCACAACGAAATTTAATAAGCTTTTAGACAAGACACCTGTCACTTATAAAACCAATGATCAAGTTGACCTATTGATTGCTGAACGTAGTGAGTTAGGCTACAAAGCCATTATCAATGGTGAACACTGGGGAATGATCTTCCCATCAGAGGTAATTGGTAAATTATTTATTGGTAAAAAGCTGAAAGGCTTTATTAAAAATGTTCGTGAAGAAGATAGCAAAATCGATTTATCACTACAAAAAATCGGGGTTGGTAAAATGGATGATCTGAGCATTAAGGTGTTAGATTTATTAGAAAAGAAAGGTGGTTTCTTGCCTTTAAATGATAAATCAACTCCTGATGCTATTTTCTCGACTTTCCGTACAAGTAAAGGCACATTCAAGAAAACAATTGGCGGCTTATACAAGCAAGGTAAGATTACTATCGATAAAGATGGTATTACTTTGGTAACAACAGAAGCTTAAGTCACTTTTGGCAGCTAAGCACCTTAAGATAAGCACTTAATGATAAAAGCCCCTCGGTCTTGAACTGAGGGGCTTTTTATTGTGGACGGTTTTGCTTTTGTGCGACTAAGCCCATTTTTATAGGGTTTAGTGCCTAGTTATTAATCTGCAGAGTACTCTGGGTAGTCAGTCAGACCTTTTTCACCGCCACCAAATAAAGTATCTGGGTCATGAGCAACAAGAGGGTAACCTTGTTTGATTCTATTTGGCAAATCAGGGTTAGCGACAAATGGACGACCGAAACCTACCATATCGGTAATTCCATCCTCAATGGCTTGTGCGCCTTTTTCTCCATCATAACGCCCAGCATAGATCAGTACACCTTGGTATGCTGAACGAACAGCAGGTTTAAACTCTTGTGGTGTTTCTGGTGCGTCATCCCAGTCAACTTCAGCAATATGGATATAAACCACATTATGTGTATTCAATAATGCAGCTGCTGCGGTGTAAGTTTCAACAGGCGTTGCATCGACAGTGCCATTAAGAGATGTAAATGGTGCAAGACGAACACCGACTTTATCTGCGCCAATAGCTTCTATCATTGCTGCGACCACTTCACTTAAAAAACGTAAGCGATTTTCAATGGAACCACCATACTCATCGGTGCGAGTATTGGCTTCTGAGTCAATGAACTGATTAATTAGGTAGCCATTGGCAGCATGCAATTCAATCCCATCAAAGCCAGCTTCAATCGCATTTAATGCTGCTTGACGATACTCTTCGACAACACTTTTAATGTCTGCTTTTGTCATGGCACGAGGCTCAACAACATCAACAAACCCTGGTGCATCAGTACCGTTATCAATAAATACTTTTACGTTTTCTGCTTTTAAAGAAGACGACGAAATAGGTTGTTCACCACCGATGTTATCAGGATGAGTGACACGACCTACGTGCCAAAGTTGAGCAAAAATAGCACCATTGTTAGCGTGTACAGCATCGGTTACTTTTTTCCAGCCAGCAATTTGATCAGCAGTGTAGATACCAGGAGTCCAAGCGTAGCCTTGTCCCATTGCCGAAATCTGCGTACCTTCAGCAACGATTAATCCTGCGGAAGCTCGTTGAGCGTAGTATTTTGCCATCATCTCATTGGCAAGGTTACCTGGTTGGGTAGCGCGTGAACGTGTCATCGGAGGCATGACGATACGATTTTTTAGGGTAAGTTTACCTAATTGAATCGATTGAAATAGAGTATTTGTCATCGTATATATCCTTGTCATTAGCGTGTTTGGATGAGTTCAATTTGATAGCCATCTGGATCGGTAATAAAAGCGATATGAGTTTCGCCTCCTTTTACTGGTCCAGCTTCACGAGTTACCTTACCACCAAGCGCTTTGATGTTATCACATGCCGCATAGATATCTTCTACACCAAGGGCGATATGGCCAAAAGCATTACCATGGTCATATTGATCTGTATCCCAGTTGTAAGTTAACTCGATGGTCGTACCATTAGCTTGATTTTCAAAACCGACAAAAACTAATGTATAACGGTATTCAGTGTTTTCGAATCTCTCTAGTAGCTTCATGCCTAAGACATTGGTGTAGAAGGTGATAGATTTCTCTAGATCGGCGACTCTTAACATGGTGTGTAAAAACTTCATACTCTTTCCTTTGCAGTGTGCGATTAGATTAAATAAAGCTATAAGTAATACCGTTCGAGACATAAACCAGCGGTATTTGATGGAGAGAAGATACACAAGAGGAAGAAGGATTGGAAATTATCAATAGTTATGCTTTTGATAAAATTTTATTATAGATGGGTTAGGTTATAAAAAAAGCGAGCGGAACATAGCCAACTCGCTTATAAAAATTAAAGGGGTAAGCGATTAAAAAAGGTTCTTATCGCGAACCAGCTCTCGAGGAAGCCCGTTTTTAATACGATTGCCAACCCATTTACCCAGACCAATGACGTCTTTACCTAGCATAACAAAAACTTCACCTTTACCTGATTGACCTTCAGGTCGAATATCTCGCCCCATAAACCATTCACGGGCATCATCAATCGACACGATGGCACTTTGAGCTTCAACATCGATACCGGTTGTTAAACTGGTTGCAACCTGATGCTGCCAGCGATAGCCCTTTTTATGAGTCTCGGCAATCTTGATTCCCATACGTGAAAAGCGTAACTCACCAATCATTGGTTCTAGCGCAGTAGGGAATAACCAAACATCTTTATCACGCAGCCAGAGTTGGCTATCTTTAGGCAAGTTAATTTTAAGCGTGTCCTGCAATGACTGAGCAATGTCTTGTGCGACTTTTGCAGAAGCTTTTTCAAAAGGAAATTTACCCATACGTTTTTTCACTTCAGGTGGTGTGACTGAAGCTAGTTTACGGATTTTTGCCACAAAGAAACCTTCCGAGTCGAAGATTTGTGGGTAGATGTGTAAGAAACCTTCTTCTGTCGTTGCCGCTTGAGCGTTATCAAATAAAGAATCTAACGGCTCAAACGTCACAGCGTCACCAAAGGTCTCTTTTAAATGCAGACAAACATGCTGGTTCTCTTCCAAGCTTAAAGTACAGGTAGAGTAGACCATAACACCATTTGGCTTTAATGCATGGAAGGCACTTTCAATCAGATCACGTTGGGTGTTACCAATATCGATGACAGAAGCCATACTCCAATTTTTCATTGCATCAGCATCTTTACGGATAGTACCTTCGCCTGAGCATGGCGCATCCAGTAATACGGCATCAAATTGCTCTGGTAGCCAACCACCAAAAACACGGCCATCAAAGTTGCTTAGTGCTGTGTTACGTACACCACAACGCTCGATATTGGCATGCAATACTTTTACGCGACTTGCTGAAAATTCATTAGCAACAAGTACACCCGAGTTATCCATAAGAGCTGCAATTTGCGTTGTTTTTGAGCCTGGTGCTGCCGCCATATCTAAAACCGCGCTAAATTCGCTATCTTGGTTTTGGAAAAGAGCAGAAGGAGGCATCATTGAACTTGCTTCTTGGATATAGAACAAACCCGACATATGTTCGGCAGTATTGCCCAGTGGTACTTGTGATTCGTCCGCGTTAATCCAAAAACCAGTGTCACACCAAGGAACTGGAGATAATTCCCAGCCTTTTTCTTGCGCACGAACTAAAAAATCACTGACCGATATTTTTAAGGTATTAACTCGAATACTTTTACGCAATGGTCTTTTACAAGCAGCAATAAACGCATCCATATCTAGATGGCTTGGCATAATCGCTTTAATATTACGCAGGAATTCTTCAGGCAATTGAATATTTGGGTGCAATGGTGTGTACTCTGATACAAAATGAAGAAGGGATTTTAATGCAATTTTGCTAATGACTAAACCAAAAATGCAGCCCGAAAGCTGCATTTTTACTAATTAGAATCAATTTTATGGTTTAGGAATTGGGGTCCGCCACTTTTTCCATTGATCTTCAGCTTTATCGTGCAGCAAGAAAGATTGATTCTCTTTTGCTGGTGGCTGAAGTTGATTTTGCTCTGGTGTCGCAAATGTAATACCGCCACGCATTAAGCTATCTATTGTGCCAGCTTTTATATTCGCACCAGTTAGACCAATAGACACATCAATACCAGAAATATTCCAGAAAATAGAATTTTGGCGAATAAGGTAAGCGTAGTCAGGTTGAATCGAGATGGTAGAAATGATTCTATCGGCAAAATCCCCCAAAACCACATTAGTCACTTTCCCGATTTCAATATCACGGTATAAGATTGGGGTTCCTTTCATGATTGAGCCACGATGTTCACTTTGCAGAGTGAATGTCATGCCAACTTGTTCAGCTTTCCCTTTGACTAATGGAAATTGAAATAGAGCTTCTCCGTTACCTGGACTAACTTCGATAAAGGGGGCTAAGATTGCCCCTAAATTTTCGACACCATCCAAACCTAACTTAGGTTCAGCAAGCCAAAAACGACTGCCTGATCGCGCGATGTGTCCGACATACTCTGGCAAAACACGGGCATAAATTTGCACATTTTTGATTTGAAAGTTTGGTTTAACCTGAGTCACTTCACCAATATTGACCCCTTGGTATTTGATGGGTGTGCCTGGCTCTATCTCTTGGTTATGAGCGGTTGTTAATATAATCTCACGACCGAATTTCTGGGCTTGTTTATGATCGGCATACAGCTTCCAGTTATTGGCCACTTTGTTTTCTATTCCTGGAATATCATCAAAAGCAATGCCTCCCTGTAATAAGGTCTTTAAAGGCGCTGCTTTTATACTGACACCTGCAAGCGTGGCATCAACCTCAACGCCTGAACGATTCCAAAAAACCGTTTTATTGCTAATCAGATGCTTATAGCGATTTTCTATTGTGGCATTAATTTTTACGCCACCATCAATTAGGTGAAAGTCTGCAACACTACCGACTTGTAAGTTGCGGTAAAGCAGAGGGCTTCCTTTTGAAATCGAGGGGAGTTCATCAGAAAATAAACGAATGGTTTCCGAACCAGATAAATTATATTTTGCTAATTCAGCGAGCGATTGACTCTGAAAAAGTTGATATTCATTTTTGGTCTTATTATTTCCTTCACTGACAAAGCTGATTGAGCCTGACAGAAGTTGTGCTGCTGGTGGTACCGTAACACTTAAGCCGGCTTCGGTAAGTTCTGCCGTTGCACTGCCGGTCACAAAGAAACGGTTTTGAGACTTAATTAATGGTGCGTATTGATTATCAATTAATACGTCCATATAAACTTCATTGGTTTGGTTGTTAATACCCACGGTATCGATAAGACCAACGTTGATGACCGATCCAATCGCAATGCCTTTATAAAGAATATTGGTTCCTTCACCTAGCCCAAATGAGTTATTTGAGACTAAGCGTAGGGCGATAGATTGAGCTTGTTGCTGACTGAACTCATGTTTACGAATCGCGGTAAAGTCACGAGATTTTTCCCCTTCACCAGGTACTATGGTCAAAAAGTTACCCGTGATCAGGTTGCTAATATTCTCTACGCCACTTAATGAGACCTTTGCTTCTTCAAGAATAAACTTGGTACCTGAAGTGAGCATGTCATTAAAGGTCGGTTGAATAGCAGCAGAGGCTCTAATTGTCTCTCTGTCTCTACTCAGTGTCACGTTGGTAATTTGACCGATCTCTAAGCCTCTATACATAATCGGTGTGCCAGAAGCGTTAATGTTATTATCATCGGGCAGAGCAATATTAATCGCAATGCCTCGACCTGCCGTTTTAAGATCGGGATATAAACGGAAGGAGGCTTCATCATCAACCGGCTCACCTTTGTTTGGTGAGTCTACGGCAATCGAGCCATTTAACAAAGCACTGAAACTTTCTAGGCGAACATCAACCCCTTCAAAACCTATACTTGCGCCAAGTCCACTGACATTCCAAAAGCGGCTATCTTTATTAATTAAGTGACGGTATTCATTGTTGATAGACGCTTCTATATCAACAGATTTAGCGTTTTCCGCTAATTTATAGCTATAGACTTCACCAATAGGGATTTTTTTATAAATAATCTGTGAACCGACGGATATGCCACCTAAATCTTTAGCTTTTAGATTGATATTCAACCCTTGTGAAGCAAGTAGATCGGCTGGAGCACTATCTAGTCCATTGAACACTCGTTGAGGTTGATCGGAAGTACTGCTTGGGTGAATCGCAATGTAATTACCAGACACTAAGGCATCAAGCCCCGAAATTCCCGATAAACTTGCTGTTGGTTTAACGAGCCAAAAGCGAGTGCCTTCAGAGAGTAGACTCGTGGCTTCAGGGTATATATCAGCATCGACATAGATATTAGATAAATCTTCAGACAGAGTGATGTCTCTTACCATCCCCACCTCTAAACCTTGGTAGCGGATCGTCGTTCGACCAGCAACTAACCCTTGTGCATCAGGGAAGTAAATTTGAACTCGTTGACCAGCACCATGAATTGATTTCATTACTAACCAACCGGCTAAAACTAAAGTCAGAATAGGTAATATCCATAAAGGAGAGATCATTCTACTTTTTTTAATTTCAGGCTTATATGATGCTTGAGAGTTAGTTTCTTTATTCATTCCCTGACTCATTATTTGATGTGTTTTGGTAGTTATCCCAGATGTATCTAGGATCAATGCTTTCAGCAGCTAACATAGTGAATACGACGACTAGGCCAAAGGCAACCGCGCCATAACCGGGTGTAAAATTAAGGATCTGACCTCTATCAACTAAAGTCATCATGATTGAAATAACAAAAAGATCCATCACTGACCACTTACCAATCCACTTGACTGCAAAGTAAATGACCATTCTTTGGCGATGGAAAAGAGTATGCTTGAATTGAATGCAGAGCAAAATATACGCAAGACCTAAAATTTTAGCGACTGGAACAATGATACTGGCTATAAATATAATTGCGGCTATGCCATACATGTCATGTTGAATTAATCCAGCGACACCTGAGAATATCGTATCTTCTAATTGCTGACCATTAGTGATTAACACCGAAATAGGGATCAAGTTAGCAGGGAAGATTGCCACACATGCCGCGAGTAGATAAGCCCATGTCTTTTGGATGGAGTTAGGCTTTCTATGGCGAAGTGGTGAGTGGCATCGTAAGCAATGAGTCGTATTGCTTTGTGATAAATGACAATGGTGGCAATGTGCCTCTTTATGGGCACTAGAATAGTTACACTCGGATTTCCATTGCTCCCAATAGCGACGAGTACTTATGCGGCTAATTAATAAGACAGTACAAACTTGTAACAGGATTAGACCAAGCAGACCAGGGCCAATATAGATATCAGAGTAATCTTGTAGCTTAAAGCACGATACTGCAATGCTAACGAGAAAAACATCGGTCATCATCCAATGCTTTAAGTAGTGGATAAGTAATAATGAGTATCGAAGAGAGTGAAACCAGCGCTTCTTTAATGCAAGGTGCGCCATCACGACAGAGGAGCAGACAATAAAGGGCGCTATTGAGCTACAAAATAGAACCAGTAATGCGAGTAAGACAAAACCATCACTAATCAAAGCCATAATACCAGCTGGTAGTGTCGCTGGTATCATTACCCCGACAAGGCGAATACTAATGTATTCAAAAAAATGTGATGGGATGAAAAGTAACAAGCAAGTAATGGCAATTGCTAAATTGCCAGAAAGGGAAGGAGAGCCCCCTCGATAAAGTTGCATACCACAGCGAGGGCAGTATGCAGAGTATCTTTTATCGAGGGGGATAGTGTCGACAGGTAGCTCACAACCTTGGCATAGGCGTGTGGTTTGAGGTGCGCTACCATGAGAAGAACAAAGGGTCATACAACCCCTGTTAGGAACAGGTTAAGCATTTGACTGTAGTGTGCCGTACAGAGCTTGGTATAATCCATCTTGTTCAACGAGTTCTCCGTGTGTGCCAGTTTGACTAACTTGTCCATCTTCTAGTACATAAATAAGATCAGCTTGTTTTACCGCTGAGAGGCGATGGGCGACGATTAGCGTCGTTCTATTTTTTAGAAAGTCAGTGAGCGCTTTATGTAATGCTGATTCTGTTGCTGTATCTAAAGCGGATGTTGCTTCATCTAAAATCACAAATTGTGGATTACTTAATACCATTCGAGCAATGGCTAATCGTTGTCTCTGACCGCCAGAAAGACGAATACCGTTACGTCCAATTTGTGTCTCTAAACCATCACTGAGTTGCTTAATAATATCTTGTAATTGAGCAACTTCCAACGCTTTCCAAAGTTGAGCATCATCATATTGACCACCTAAAGTAAGATTATGCCTTAAGCTGTCATTAAATAATATCGGTTGTTGTAAAACAACGGCAATTTGCTCTCTTATAATTTCATAACTAATATCATCGGCCTTTTCACCATTATATCGAATAACACCAGTATCCGGTCTATAAACCCCCATGAGTAATTGAATTAACGTCGATTTGCCACCACCACTTGTGCCAACGAGGGCAATTTTTTTACCTGCTGGGATCGTTAATGAGAAGTTTTTAAGCACATTTCGCTCAGCACTATAAGCAAAAGTGACATTATCAACATTAATATCGACCGCTCGTTGATCAGTAAAGGGGTTCACTTTGCTAACCGGTCGATACTCTTCTTCTAGTGATAACAAGGCATTGATACGCGTTAATGCTGCTTTTGCGCTATACCATGAAAATTGAATGCCGAGTAACTCTTGAACTGGAGAAAGCATAAACCATAAATAACTAAAGACGGCAAAAATCTGACCTATGGTTAAATCACTAAAGAGAACCATAAGCATAGCAATAGCTCTAAATAGCTCAAAACCAAGTAAGAAGAGTAAGAAAGAAACCCGTCCAGCGGCTTCCGATTGCCAAGCATACTTATCAGCATCAATACGAATTTGGTCAGCCTGTAGCTTGAGCTCGCTTAAAAACTCACGCTCTCGGTTGGCTGCTCGTAGCTGGTATATCCCATCAAGGGTTTCAACTAAACGATTTTGGAATTGTTCAAATGATTGATTTTCTTGTTTTTTTAAGTGTTTTACCATGCCGCCAAGTTTGCGTGAAAAATACACAACAACTGGATTGACAATAAGAATAAACAAACCTAGACGCCACTCTAACCATAGTAGGACGCCAGCAGTACCTATAACAGTAAGCAAACTAATTAGAAAGCGACTAAGCGTTGAGCCAATAAACTTATCGATAGTTTCAATATCGGTAATTAAGTGTGCATTAATACCGCCACTACCCGTTGTTTCATACTGACGAATACTGATGCGACCTAATTTATCGATCATTAGAGTGCGCATTTGATAAGTGATGGTCTTGGAGACTAAAGTAAACTGGCGACTTTGAAGGATATTAAAGGCTTGGCTTAAAGTACGCATCAGAATGACAAGAACAAGCGTTAGCGCTATATAGCCAATAGGACTCTGCCAAGCTGTAGGGAGAAGCATGTTCATTAGATCTAAGCCTGAAGCCGGCTGATCTAATAGCACTTCATCAACCATTAATGGCATTAATAAAGGAATAGGGACACTAATCAATGTCGCAATGACAGCAATAAAGTTAGCAAAAATCAGCTTGGTTTTATGTTTTTTTGCTTGAGTTATTAACCAAGAGCGGCTAATAGTAGCATTTGAATTAGACATTGTAGTGAGAATGAGTCCTATTTAGGTTGGTATTGGCATTTTACTGAAATGCCCCCATAATGGAAGTATCAATTTAATCAGATTGCTACAATAGTATTAGGAAGTTACTATGAAAATAGAACACTATGAGCGCTTAACCAAACAAGCTTTAGCATTAATTGAATCAGAAAGTGACCTAGTAGCCAACTTAGCGAATATAAGTGCGCTATTATCAATGGAGTTAGAACACTTAAATTGGGTCGGCTTTTACTTAGTTAAGCCAAGTAAAAGTAGCCAAGAGAAAGAGTTGGTTTTAGGACCATTCCAAGGCTTACCAGCTTGTGTCAGAATTCCATTTGGAAGAGGGGTGTGTGGTACGGCGGTTCAAACTAATACCGTACAGCGTATACATGACGTTCATACCTTTGAAGGGCATATTGCCTGCGATGCAGCAAGTAACTCGGAACTCGTGATTCCTTTTTCAATTGGTGGTGAAATAGCGGGAGTGTTAGATATCGATAGCCCAAATGTTGGTCGATTTAGCGAAATTGATGAGCAAGGGCTGACAAAATTGATGTCAGAAGCCGAAAAGGTGCTCAATTCACACGCTAACAAGCATTAATTAATATTTGAGTGTGGTTTTTCCGTTGCATCTCTCTATAATACGTAAATTATTTTATCTTAATGATGCCAGCGGAATAACCGCAATAACCAGGAACCCTCATGGAAAACACTGAAAAGTTAAAAAACAGCAAAGAAGTTATCGCATATATTGCTGAATGTTTCCCTAAATGCTTTACTTTAGAAGGTGAAGCTAAACCACTTAAAATTGGTATTTTTCAAGATCTTGCTGAACGTCTAAATGAAGATGAAAAAGTAAGTAAAACTCAACTGCGTGCAGCTTTACGTCAGTACACTTCATCATGGCGCTACCTTCACGGTGCTAAACCTGGTGCTGTTCGTGTTGATCTAGATGGCAATGACGCTGGTGAGTTAGAAGAAGAACATGTAGAGCACGCAAAAACAGCACTTGCTGAAAGCAAAGCTCGCGTACAAGCTCGTCGTAAAGAGCAAGCACAAAAAGCACGTGAAGAGAACAAAGCAGCAGCGAAAGCAAAAACTGCTAAAAAACCTCAAGCTCGTCGTGCTGCACCAAAAGCAAAACCGGCGACACAAGATAAGCCAGTTGAAACTCGCGCTCTAAATGCTGATGAACTAATCACAGGTAAGAACGTAAATATCAACATGGGTAAAGGAAACATGGCTGCGACCATTGTTGAAATCAATAAGGAAGATGTGCGTGTTCAACTTGCAAACGGCCTACAAATGGTTGTGAAAGCGGAGCACTTGCGCGCATAAAGGAGATACTCCTACGCATGAAATGCCGTTCAAAATTGACATTGATCACTGCTAGCTTATGGCTAGCAGTATCATCTGCTCAGGCTTTAGAAGCCAAACTTGATAAAGATGATCTACCTTTATTAACTCCAGAAGCTCAACATGAGACTGCGAGTAAAAGGGTTACATCACGCTTTACCCGTTCTCACTATAAACACTTCAACCTAAACGACGATTTCTCTAAAGCCATTTTCGAACGCTATATCGAAATGCTGGACTTTAATCGTAATATCTTTACACAGGCTGATATTGACTCTTTTTCTGAGTGGTCGATTCAACTCGATGACCAGCTGAAAGTTGGTAATAACCAGATTGCTTTTGATGTTTATAACTTATCAATGCAAAAACGTTTCGAACGCTTTCAATACGCTTTATCTTTGCTTGATGATGAAATCAAATTCGATGCCGATGAATCCATAGAACTCGATCGTTCAGAAGCTAACTGGCCTCAAAACCAAGCCGAAGTGGATGAGTTATGGCGTAAGCGTGTTAAGTATGATGCATTGAACTTGAAATTAACTGGTAAAGAGTGGTCTGAAATTCAAGAGACTTTAGCGAAGCGCTACAACAATGCCATGAAGCGCTTAACTCAATCTCATAATGAAGATGCATTTCAGCTTTATATGAACGCCTTTGCTCGTGAAGTCGACCCTCATACCAGTTATCTTTCGCCAAGAAATGCCGAACAATTCCAATCGGAAATGAATCTCTCTTTGGAAGGAATCGGAGCCGTCTTACAAATGACGGATGACTATACAGTTATTCGTTCGCTCGTTGCTGGTGGACCGGCATCAAGTAGTAAGCAGCTTGGTGAAGGGGATCGCATTGTTGGTGTTGGTCAAGATGGTAAAGAGATCGTTGATGTTATTGGCTGGCGACTTGATGATGTTGTTCAATTAATCAAAGGGCCGAAAGGTACTAAGGTTCAGTTGCAAATTTTACCAGAAGGTAAAGATGCTAAGAATCGCGTTGTGACTATTGTTCGAGATAAAATTCGTTTAGAAGATCGCGCGGTAAAATCGGAAGTTATAGAAAAAGCGGGTAAAAAAATAGGGGTTCTTGAAGTTCCTAGTTTCTATGTTGGCTTAGCAAAAGACACCGATAAACTTATTAGCGAACTGAAGCAGAAAGAGATCGACGGTATTATTGTTGACCTTCGTAACAATGGTGGCGGTGCGTTAACAGAAGCAACAGCACTCTCAGGGCTCTTTATTGAAAGTGGTCCAGTGGTTCAAGTTCGTGATAGCTACGGTCGCGTCAACGTTAATAGTGACACTGGTGGAGAAATCAGTTATCAAGGTCCGTTGACTGTTTTAGTTAACCGCTATAGCGCTTCTGCCTCAGAAATTTTTGCTGCAGCAATGCAAGATTACGGTCGAGCTATTGTACTGGGTGAAAACTCTTTTGGTAAAGGAACGGTACAGCAGCATCGTTCTTTAAGTCATATATATGATCTAGGCGATAAAAAGCTTGGTTACGTTCAATATACGATTCAAAAGTTTTATCGAATCAATGGTGGTAGTACACAGAATAAAGGGGTGATTCCTGATATTTCATTCCCAACCGCTATTAATCCTGCTGAAACAGGCGAAAGTGTTGAAGATAATGCTCTGCCTTGGGATCGCATTGATAAAGCAAAATATGATGTATTACAAGGTAACGAAAAGCAGATCGCGAGTTTAACAACGCTTCATGAAAAACGTATTGCTTCAGATATGGAGTTTGGCTTTATTGCTCAAGATATTGCTAAATACAAAGCAGATAAAGATGATAACACTTTATCTCTCAATGAAGCCGTTCGTCAGAAAGAAGCCGATGATGCCGATGAGTTGCGTTTAAGTCGTATTAACCAGCGTCAAAAAGTATTGGGTGAAGAAACTTTTGCTCAATTAGACGATGTGCCAAAAGACTATGAAGCTCCAGATAGTTATTTAAATGAATCTGTAGCGATTATGGTCGATATGCTGAAGTAATATAACTCATTGAATATAAAATATATAAAGCGAGCCTGGTGCTCGCTTTTTTTATTTGCGCAAATAAAAAGTGTGATTTAGATCAAGTTTTTTAGCTTTATTGTTTAACTCAATCTAGACTTAAAAAAAAGAGAGGGTTTTATGATGAAATGGATAATGATCGTGTGTGTATGTTTTAGTGTATTTTTGACGAATTTAACCAGTGTGCAAGCATCCACGCAAAAGCGAGATAATAGTGATCTAACTCAATTTGATTTACCCCTCCTGATTGGCGATTGGTACTTACTCAATCCAAACCCAGAGTCATCCAATGAAGATTTCTTAGCGATAAAACTGACGCTTTCTTCAAATTATGATTTTTCTATTGATATCCAAAAGAAAGATTACACTGTTGATCATTGGGAAGGGTTATTCACCGCCAATACCGACACTATTATTCTTGGTATCAATACGCCTCAGCCCCAAGCCTATAAGTACGATAGTAATCATAATATTTTAGATTTAAATGGCGTTCGTTTTACCAAAGCTCTGCCTAATGCATTAGCTGGTATTTGGTCTAGTGAGCATTTAGGTGGTGAGGGCTTGTTAGCCAGTGAAGTTGATCAAATGGATTTAGTACTGCAGCCTGATTTTGTTTTTATGTTCAAAGTTAGCTCTGACGAAGGGGATGAAGTGGTCCACCAAGGGATCTATTATACCGAAGGCAACCACCTTGTATTGTTGTACCCTGAAGGTGAACATGAAACAACGTATACCTTATCTCAAGATAAACTGACTTTAGAAGGTGAAGGTGGCGATATGTTTGCGGTTTTAAATCGAGTGAATAATTAACTGTATATAAATACAGTGGTGGCTGTTTTGGTATAAAATAGCCATTTAATTCGCTACCAAGCTTATATGTTGCTCGTTTTTTCGCCGCTAATGGCATGATATCGTTTGTATATGATAAAATCTGTCACAAAATTGAGGTATTAAACTTAAATACCTCAATTTTATCCATTTATACTTGTTTTCTTAGCAAACTCCCCGTAGAAATATAACTAAGATTAAGCGAACAAGGACTCAGACATGGCACATACTCCCCAAGCCAAATATCGCAAAGACTATCAAGCTCCAACTCATCTCATTTCAGACATTGATCTCACCTTTGACTTACATGACACATCAACATTGGTTACCGCTGTGTCAAGTGTCACACAGCAAACAGAGGTAACAACATTATTTTTAGCCGGAGAAAACCTAACTCTAAAAGAGCTAAAAATTAATGGTGAGTTATGGACGGAATATCAATCTAGTGATCTTGGTTTAACCATTTCTGGACTACCAGCAGAATTTGCCCTATCAATTATTACTCAAGTGAATCCGCAAGCGAATAGTGCATTAGAAGGTTTATATAAATCTGGTGGTGCATTCTGTACCCAATGTGAAGCAGAAGGTTTCCGTCGTATTACCTATTATATGGATCGACCGGATGTGCTAGCGAAATACACGACAACTGTTATTGCGGATAAAGCTGAAAACCCGTTTCTCCTTAGTAATGGTAACCGAATTGACCAGGGTGATTTAGACGATGGTCGTCACTGGGTTAAATGGCAAGATCCGCATCCTAAACCCGCTTATCTATTTGCTTTGGTTGCTGGTGATTTCGATGTGCAGCGAGATACATTTACTACTAAATCAGGTCGTGATGTTGCGCTAGAGATATTTGTTGATAAAGGTAATTTAAATCGAGCTGGGCATGCCATGACATCATTGATTAATTCGATGAAGTGGGATGAAGCACGTTTCAATCTAGAATATGACCTTGATATATACATGATCGTTGCTGTCGACTTTTTTAATATGGGCGCCATGGAGAATAAAGGTTTAAACGTCTTTAACTCTAAATTTGTTCTAGCTAATGAGCAAACGGCTACCGATACCGATTATCTAGGGATTGAGGCGGTTATTGGTCATGAATATTTCCATAACTGGACAGGTAACCGTGTTACTTGCCGCGACTGGTTTCAATTAAGCTTGAAAGAAGGTTTAACCGTTTTTCGTGATCAAGAGTTCTCTTCAGACTTAGGGTCAAGAGCCGTCAACCGAATTAGTAATGTCCGTACTATCCGTGGACCTCAATTTGCTGAAGACGCAAGTCCTATGTCACACCCAATTCGCCCAGATAAAGTTATCGAAATGAATAACTTCTATACGTTAACGGTGTATGAAAAGGGCAGTGAAGTTATTCGCATGATGCATACCCTCCTTGGTGAAAATGCTTTCCAGAAAGGTATGGCACTTTATTTCGAACGCCATGACGGTACAGCCGCGACTTGTGAAGACTTTGTTTGTGCAATGGAAAATGCATCAGGTATTGACCTTAGTCAGTTCCGTTTATGGTATAGCCAGTCAGGAACACCCACACTTAAAGTTTCAAGTCACTATGATGCACAAAAACAGTCGTATGCATTAACCATTGAGCAATCTACTGAAGCAACGCATGAGCAAAAAGAGAAACGTGCACTACATATCCCATTTGATATTGAGCTCTATGCACCATCAGGTGAGGTGGTGGAGTTACAATGTAACGGTAAGCCAGTACATAACGTATTAGATGTAACAGAAGAAAAGCAGACGTTCGTATTTGATCAGGTAACTGTCGAGCCTATTCCATCTTTACTGCGTGAGTTTTCTGCACCAGTTAAATTAGAATACAACTATTCAGATGATGAACTGATTTTCTTAATGAGTCATGCTCGTAATGATTTTGCTCGTTGGGATGCAGGTCAAATACTACTGGGTAAATACATTCGCTCTAATGTACTTAATATCCAAAGAGGGGAAGCTTATCAATTAGATGAAGCTGTGATTGATGCATTTCGTGGGATTTTATTAAGTAAAGACTTGGAACCTGCCTTTATTGCCGAAGTCTTATCATTGCCGAGTCACAATGAAGTATCAGGTTGGTATAAAAAAGTAGACGTTGATGCGATTAGTCATGTTTTACGATGGCTAAAGAAAACATTAGCAGAGGCATTAGTTGATGAATTCACAGCGCTTTACCATCACTTGTCTCAAGAAGAGTACAGTGTAGAGCACCATGCTATTGGTCAGCGCGCATTACGCAATATCTGTTTGGCTTTCTTAGCCTATACCAACGCTGGTAATGAACTTGTACTTGAGCAATATCAACAAGCGAATAATATGACAGATACCATCGCAGCCATGTCCGCAGCAAATGCGTGTCAATTAGCATGTCGTGAAAGCTTAATGCAAGATTACAGCAATAAGTGGCAGCATGACGGTTTAGTTATGGATAAGTGGTTTGCACTGCAAGGCTCAAACCCTGCGGATAATGTATTAGCTGAAATTAAGACAGCGATGCAGCACTCTGCATTTAGCTTAAAGAACCCAAATCGAACACGTAACTTGATTGGTGCCTTCTTAAATATGAACCCAGTACAGTTTCATGCCGTTGATGGTAAAGGTTATCAATTTGCCGGTGAGATCTTGCGACAATTAAATAGTAGTAATCCACAGGTTGCTTCACGTTTAATCGATCCATTATTAAAATATCGTCGTTATGATAAAGTTCGCCAAGATCTAATCAAGACGGAATTAGAGTCGTTACGTGCTATGGATGATCTTGCCAAAGATCTTTTCGAGAAAGTAACCAAGGCACTCGAAGACTAATAACCCTTAATTATTAATAAATAATAGCCAAATGGATCGAAAGGATCTATTTGGCTTTACTATGTGAATATATCGCTATGAAATACCATTTTTTTCGCTTAAACATTTCCTACCAAGCATTTCTTGCGCATTACTCAGGTAGAGCATCCTATGTACAGGTGACGACAGAAGAGGGGCTAAGCTTAAAATTACCCGCCTTTCGTTTTCGTCCGTTACTGACTCATAGAGGTATCGAAGGACGCTTCAAGTTAACGACCGATGTGAACAATAAATTCTTACGTTTAGAGATGATATAACCCATTTAAATACAACAGATTAAAAAGGAACGAATTCTTTAAGATAAATATTATGCAATCTCACTCGCACTTCACAATTAAACCTATTAACCTTTAGGTAATAATGTATTTACAATGTAGTCATGCATTATTAGCGCTTAAGTCTATTGCGTCTGCGGTTAGCATCCGTTTAATGCGATGTTTAAGCCATTCCCTATAAAAACAATACAAATTGTGGAGTGTGTTATGACCGCACGAGAAACAGTTGTTCCCGTCCTAATAGAGAAAGTATACCAACTCATTCATGAGAAGTTAGGTGTTACTTATCAGCCACTTGTTACTCAATTAGCCCAACACCTTTTTAATAATATTGCTCAACAAGACTTGCATCACCGCAATGAGTCTGACTTATACGGTGCCGTTGTCAGTCTGTGGCACCACGTCAATGAGAAAAAAGCGCAGGATATCTCTGTCCGAGTATTTAATCCAACGGTAAGTCAGCAAGGTTGGCAGTCAACGCATACGATTGTTGAAATTGTTGTTCCGGATGGTCCATTTCTGGTTGATTCAATCAAAATGGCATTAAGTCGTCTTGAGCGTTCATCGCATCTAATGTTGCATGGTCCGACGCAATTGAAGCGCTCAAAAGCGGGTCATGTGGTGGCTATTAATGACGGAAGTGGCGATGTTCAATCCTTATTTCATATTGAAGTGGATAGGTTAAGCAATAAAGAAGAGATGCATGCATTAAAAGCAGAGCTACTTGATATTTTATTTGATTCAGGCTTAGTGGTTAATGACTGGCAAAAGATGGTTGATCGTTTGCGAGAAGTTACTGATCATGTCGAGCAGCAAAAAGATCATGCTTTGTTGGATAATAGTCATCATGAAGAAACATTGGCTTTTTTACGTTGGTTAGCAGAGCATAACTTTACTTTTATGGGTTACAAAGAATATGACCTAATTCATGATCATGGGGAAGTCACATTAACCCCAACCCCTGATGATGGTTTAGGGCTGTTTGCTAAGAAAAAGCGAGTGCGAAGTGTTCGACTTGATGAGTTTGCCGATTCTGCCCGTTTGGAAGCACAAAAGGCATTTAGACTCATCCTCACAAAAGGCAACACCCCTTCGCGTATTCACCGCCCAGCTTATACCGATTATGTTGGAATTAAGAAGTTTGATGAGAAAGGTCGTGTTATTGGTGAGCATCGCTTTACCGGTCTTTATACTTCCTCTGTATATAATCAAGGTGTTGCCAGCATTCCGTTAATTCGAGATAAAGTCGATCGCATCTTACAAGCGAGTGGCTACCACAAAGGTTCCTATTCTTATAAAGCACTGCATAACATACTTGAAAATTACCCTCGTGATGAACTGCTTCAAGCTAAAGAGGAAGAGTTACTTGAAGTGGCAATGGGAGTGGTACAGATGCAAGATAGGGACATGCTACGTCTGTTTGTACGTAAAGACCCCTTTGGACGTTTCTTTAGCTGTATGGTGTATGTAACCAAGGAGCGTTATAACACAGAGCTACGTCGTCAAACTCAACGTATCTTTAAGCAATTCTTTGGCTGTCAGCAGGAAGTTGAATTTACCACTTACTTTTCAGAAAGCCCTCTCGCTCGAACGCATTATATTGTCCGCGTTGATAACAATAATATGGATGTTGATGTGAAAGTGATCGAACAAAACCTCATGGAAGTGTCATCATCGTGGGATGATCGCCTTTCTCAATCTATTGTGGCTAACTTTGGAGAGAGCCAAGGACTACCACTTTCAAAAGAGTATATGCGCGCGTTCCCTCGTTCTTATAAAGAAGATGTTATGCCAGGTTCAGCAATGGCTGATATTGAACGTTTAGAGCACCTTAATGAAAATAATAAACTCGGTATGCTGTTTTACCGAGCTCAAGAAGAAGCAAAAGACTCAAAAGCCGTTCGGTTAAAGCTTTATCATAGCGATGAACCTATACACCTTTCAGATGTTATGCCTATGCTCGAAAATTTAGGTTTAAGAGTTATAGGGGAGTCACCTTATGAGATATCGAAAACCAATGGGCGTACATATTGGATCTTAGATTTCTCTATGCTACATAAAGGCAATGAGGGTGTTGATATTAGTGAGACGCAAGAGCGCTTTCAACAAGCATTTGCTGCAGTTTGGCATGGTAAGGTAGA
This sequence comes from Vibrio sp. 10N.286.49.B3, assembly GCF_002873395.1. Lineage (GTDB taxonomy): Bacteria > Pseudomonadota > Gammaproteobacteria > Enterobacterales > Vibrionaceae > Vibrio. The sequence goes on from NZ_MCUV01000001.1 coordinate 35,126, forward strand.
TAGCGATGGGTTTAATCGTCTTGTCTTAGGGGCAGGCTTAGAGGCTCGAGAAATATCAATTTTACGTGCTTATGCGCGATATATGCGCCAAGTCGGTTTTCCATTTAGTCAGCAATATATAGAAGATACCCTGTCACATTACCCCGATCTTGCGAAAGCGCTGGTGGATCTGTTTGTTGGGCGCTTTGATCCGAAATTAAAAAAGAATGTCAATCGTCAAGAAGGGCTGATCAAGAAGATCACCGAGAAGCTTATTGATGTCGAAAGCTTAGATGACGATCGTATTATACGCCGTTATATGGAAATGATTTGCGCCACTTTACGTACCAATTACTTCCAACACGATAATAAAGGGCAGCCTAAACCTTGGCTAGCGCTCAAGATGCAACCATGCTTGATTCCTGAAATTCCTGCGCCGGTTCCTGCCTTTGAAATTTTTGTTTATGCACCTGATATTGAAGGGGTTCATCTACGTGGCGGCAAGGTCGCTCGAGGAGGGTTACGTTGGTCAGATAGACAAGAAGACTTTAGAACAGAAATACTCGGTCTTGTAAAAGCTCAGCAAGTGAAAAATACGGTTATTGTGCCTGTGGGTGCAAAAGGTGGCTTTGTATGTAAGCGTCAATATTTGCTGACAACACGGGATGAGGTTTTTGCCGAAGGTCAACGTTGTTATCAGCGCTTTATTCGAGCGCTATTGGATGTCAGTGATAATATCATTGATGGTGTAATCGCCCCTCCGATCGATGTTGTCCGTCATGATCACGATGATCCTTATCTTGTTGTGGCAGCAGACAAAGGAACGGCAACCTTTTCCGATCTCGCTAACTCCGTTTCTGAGGAATATAACTTTTGGCTCGGTGATGCATTTGCTTCAGGTGGTTCGAATGGTTATGACCATAAAGCAATGGGGATCACGGCAAAAGGTGCTTGGGAGTCCGTAAAACGTCATTTTAGAGAGATGGGTATTGATTGTCAGCAAACCGACTTTACCACGATAGGTGTCGGTGACATGGCTGGAGATGTATTTGGTAATGGTATGTTGTTATCAAAGCATATTTGTTTACAAGCTGCATTCAATCATTTGCATATATTTATCGATCCCAACCCTGATGCTGCTATTACTTGGCAAGAAAGAGAACGTTTATTTAATTTACCTCGTTCAAGTTGGGATGATTATAACAAAGCACTTATTTCAAAAGGCGGTGGTATATTTTCGCGTCGGGCAAAATCCGTTACCTTGTCACCTGAAATACAATCTATGCTTGGAATTAAAAAGTCAGCAATGGCTCCAAATGATCTTATTAAAGCGATTCTATTAATGGAAGTGGACCTGTTATGGAATGGTGGGATAGGAACCTATGTTAAATCGACGTCTGAGAGTCATGTGGATGTCGGTGATCGTGCGAATGATAGCTTAAGAGTTGATGGGAAAGACTTGCGAGCAAAAGTTATTGGGGAAGGTGGCAATTTAGGTATGACTCAATTAGGTCGTATTGAATATGCCTTAGCTGGTGGTCGTGCTAATACTGATTTTGTTGATAATGTTGGTGGAGTGGATTGTTCAGATAACGAAGTGAATATCAAAATTTTCTTAAATGGATTAGTCACGAATGGTGATCTGACTGTTAAGCAAAGAAATCATATTCTCGAGTCAATGGAAGATGAGGTTGGTGAGATTGTATTAGATGATGCTTATTGCCAAGCAGAGTCTATTTCGGTAACAGAAGCGCAGGGGACACAATTAGTAAAAGAACAAATTCGCTTTATTCATTCAATGGAAAAGTCGGGGCACCTCGATAGGGCACTCGAGTATATCCCTAATGATGAAACTCTGTTAGAGCGTGAGAAACAAGGTTTTGGCTTAACTCGTCCAGAACTTGCTGTATTGGTTGCTTATGGAAAAATGGTTTTAAAAGAAGACTTAGTTGTGGATGAAATTGTTCAGGATAGCTTTCATGCCAAGCAATTAATTCAATATTTCCCTAATGAGTTACGATGTCACTATTTGGCACACATGGATAACCATCCACTACGATCGGAAATCATTGCGACGGGTCTTGCAAACCAAATGGTTAATGAAATGGGATGTAATTTTGTCACTCGTCTACAAGATGAAACGGGAGCAAGTGTTAGTGCGATTGCAAATGCCTATGCGGCTTCTCGAGAAATCTATGCTTTTGAAGCTGTTTTTAAGCAAATTCGTCAATTAGATAACAAAGCACAAACGGCAGCTCAATATGAACTTATTTTTCAGGTGAGACGCACTTTACGTCGGTTATCGCGTTGGATGCTAAGAAATCGTAGCGTTAAGCTCTCTGTAGACTCCCTGATAGAGCTTTATCAACATGATGTCAATGTGATATCAGATAAGCTCGATAGCATGCTGGTGGCTTCTGAGGTCGATGAGCACAATGCTTTAGCACAGAGTTGGATAGAACAGGGAATAGATAGTCCTTTAGCAAATCATGTTGCTCGTTTGTCGAGTTTAAACTCAATACTGGATATATCTACAGTATCTCGTGAAAGTGGTAAAAATATAGAACAAGCCGCTAAGTTATATTTCACTTTGGGCGATAAATTGTCATTGCATTGGTTTTTAAAACAAATTAATAATCAAGCAACGGATAATCATTGGCAGGCACTAGCAAGAGCGGCATTTAGAGAAGATCTAGATTGGCAACAAAGACAGCTGACAAAACAAGTTTTAAATTGCACTTGTTCTAATAAGGACTTTGATGTTTTGCAGGCATTAGATAACTGGATGGAGACCAATACCGTGTCACTTTGCCGCTGGGAAAGCATTTTAAATGAGTTCAAAGTGGGCTCTGTACATGAATTTGCAAAATTTTCGGTCGCTTTGCGAGAATTAATGCTATTAAATTTGAATTGTTCTTCAAATAAGTAAATAATACAGCCCCGTTTATAACGGGGTTTTTTTCTTTCGGAGGCACAATGCTTTACCGTCTAGCCAGAACTGGCTTTTTTCAACTTGATGCCGAAAAGGCACACGATCTTGCAATTCAAAATTTCAAACGCCTAACAGGCACTCCTCTTGATCTTTTTTATCGCCAACAGTTACCACATCGTCCAGTAGAATGCATGGGCTTAACCTTTAAAAATCCAGTAGGCTTAGCGGCTGGTTTGGATAAAAATGGCGAATGTATTGATGCATTTGGCGCTATGGGTTTTGGCTTTGTTGAAGTTGGTACCGTGACACCTCGTCCTCAATCAGGAAATGATAAGCCACGCTTATTCCGTTTGGTTGAAGCTGAAGGGATCATTAACCGCATGGGCTTTAATAACCTTGGTGTTGATAACCTTGTTGAAAATGTTAAGAAGTCAAATTATGACGGTATTATCGGGATTAATATTGGTAAGAACAAAGATACGCCAATAGAGAAGGGAGCGGAAGATTATCTGATCTGTATGGAGAAGGTATATCAATACGCAGGCTACATTGCTGTCAATATCTCTTCACCTAACACTCCTGGCTTGCGTAGTTTGCAATATGGTGAGGCGTTAGATGAGCTTCTTGCTGAACTAAAAGCAAAACAATTAGAACTAAAAGAGAAGCATGGTAAATATGTTCCTTTAGCTTTAAAAATTGCACCTGATTTAAGTGATGATGAAATTTCTCAAATTTGTGAGTCATTGCTGAAAAATAATATCGATGGTGTGATAGCAACCAATACAACTTTGGACCGCACGGTTGTTGAAGGTATGAAACATGCTAATGAAGCTGGTGGACTAAGTGGTCGCCCTGTTCAATCTCGTAGTACAGAGGTTGTTCGTCGCTTACATCAAGAGCTTGGTGATACGATTCCTGTTATCGGGGTTGGTGGTGTTGACTCGTTTGTAGCAGCGAAAGAAAAAATGATGGCAGGTGCAAAACTTGTTCAAGTTTATTCTGGCTTTATCTACAAGGGACCTGGTTTAGTAAAAGAAATTGTTAAAAACCTTTAATAATTGATCGCTAAGTAGTCACTTTAAATAGTTTGTAACAAAAAAGAGGAATTTATTTTCCTCTTTTTTTTTATACTCCACTTTGTAAAAATATATTAACAATAACGAAGATAGCTAGTGTTTATTACTTATCTTCGGGTAACACCTTACCGCTTGACTATTGAGAGACGAATAATGCTTAAACCCAGCAATACATGGAATTGGTACTATGAAGAGAATAAACAGACTCTTATGCTGGACCTGGGCGATGATCTCGTTTTTCAAACGAACCTTGCGCGTAAGTTATTAGTTAACTGTGCTTTATCAGCCAATGAATTTACGGTTGATGATGCAACCTCCTTTCAAACTTTCCGAGATCCAATCCACTCTTTATCGCTTTCTGAGCCCCGCCAGGCAGAGTTAACGCTCTATTGCGTAGCAGCAAAGCGCTTCCATAAACCTGTGCAACCTAGAAGCTGGTTCTTTGACCATCAAAGTGAAGGCTATGCGCCACAAGAGGCCGATGTGATTCGATTGGTGAATCAATACGGCTCTGGCTTATTTATTGTATTAGAAGTAGGGGACGGCTCTAGTCTTTGTACTTTTGTTGAGCTTGAAGAGATGGAACTGACCTCAGCAAAATCATTGAAGTTTGGTGACTCAATTAAAGTCATGCACGATAGAATGGTATGTGCGAACCATATGTTAAATACAGAAACGATTGCACTGGTCGGTTAATCACTTAATTCACACCAGATATAATGCCTTTCTTACCCAGCCCTAACGCTTAACACCCATTCGATATCGCTTAAATCCCTCAACATTTATCTGTTTGTCTGCCACTAAAACCCGATCTTGGTTACATAAATGCAATAAATATGCTGCGCCTTTGTTGCTGCTGGATGGTGTTAATCTGCATATTAAATAGATATCTATCACAATAATTCCTCTTTTTAGGGGTTGGAAATGACTTTAAATCGATCTGGTATATACCAATTTGGAAGTGAATATTAATTCGCGGGTGGTTTATGTTATTGTTATATTTGGTTTTAATTGCTTATGCCCTCAAACCTTTTATATTGCAGGCTTGTTTGGTTTCTAAAGGTAGGAAAACTGAAAATGCGATGGTTTGATGAAATAAACACCAATGATTCGATTTATTTACTTCATAAAGGCAGTTAGTTTGGTGTCAATAGTGGAAAGTCAGGTATAATTGAGACAATATTTATCAAGAAAAGAACACTATGAATCAATATCTAGCGGTTACCTCAAACGGCCTTGAGAACCTATTAGTTGAAGAACTAACACAATTAGGAATTTCTAACGCAAAGCCAGTACAAGCAGGCGTAAAGTTTAAAGCAACGAATGAACAAATTTATCGTTGCTGTTTGTGGAGCCGATTAGCCTCTCGATTTGTACGTATTCTTTCGGAGTTTAACTGTGTTGATGATATGGATTTATACCTATCTTCAACCGCAGTGAACTGGGTAAACCAATTCCATAGTTCAAAGTGTTTTGTGGTTGATTTTAACGGAACAAACCGTGAAATTCGCAACAGCCAATATGGTGCGATGAAAGTGAAAGATGCCATTGTTGATTGCTTTGAAAAGAAAGGTTTACCTCGTCCGTCAATCAGCAAAGAGCAACCAGACGTTCGTGTCCATGTTCGTTTACACCGTGAAAAAGCAATTTTAGGTGTTGATATGGTTGGTAGTGGTTTGCACCAACGTGGCTACCGTCCAGAGTCAGGCCGAGCACCACTGCGTGAAACTTTAGCTGCAGCGATCATTTTGCGTAGTGGCTGGAATCCAACTAAACCTTTCTTAGATCCTATGTGTGGTTCAGGTACCCTGGTTATTGAAGCTGCGATGATGGCAGCTAACATGGCGCCAGGTCTAAAACGTCAGCGTTGGAGCTTTGAGTCTTTAGAAGATTTCGAGCCTGAGTTATGGGCTGAAGTTAAGTCAGAAGCTAATGTGCAAGGTCGACGTGGTGTTAAAAAAGTCGAATGTAAATTCTATGGCTGTGATAACGATCCACGTGTTTTGCAAACGGCACGTGATAATGCTCGTCGCGCTGGTGTTGCTGATATTATTGAGTTCAAAGAAGGTGATGCTGCATCGGTTACCCGACCAAGTGAATTCACTGATGGTGTTTTAGTCTCTAACCCTCCATATGGTGAGCGTTTAGGTACTGCACCAGGCTTGATTGCTTTATACACAGCATTTGGTGCGCAACTGAAAGCTGAGTTTGGTGGATGCCAAGCGTCAATTTTTTCAAGTAACGATGAGCTATTGAGTTGCTTACGCATGCGTGCTGATAAGCAATTTAAACTGAGCAACGGTGCGTTACCTTGTCACCAAAAGAACTACTCAATTTCAGACCGTCCGATGTCAGAGCGTCCAACGGAGCAAAAAGAGTCCGTTATCGCACCAGACTTTGCGAACCGTCTAAAGAAAAATATCGGTAAAATAGGCAAATGGGCAAAACGTGAGCAACTGGATTGTTACCGTATCTATGATGCTGATTTACCAGAATACAATGTAGCGATTGATGTTTATCAAGACCATTTAGTTATTCAAGAGTATGCAGCGCCAAAAGACATCCCTGAAGAAAAGGCAAAGCGTCGACTAACCGATATCATTCGTGCAAGCATTCAAGTAACGGGTGTTGAAGCGAATAATGTTATTTTGAAAGTACGTGAACGTCAAAAAGGCCGCTCGCAATACCAAAAACTCGGTAAGCAGTCGCCAAAAATGGAAGTTGCAGAATACGGTGTGAAGTTAATCGTTAACTTACATGACTACTTAGATACTGGTCTTTTCCTTGATCACAAACTCACTCGTCGTCGTTTAGGTGAGTTAGCTGGCGGTAAAGACTTCTTAAACCTGTTTGCTTATACTGGCTCGGCAACCGTTCACGCTGCATGTGGTGGTGCTAAGTCAACAACAACAGTTGATATGTCAAATACCTACCTTGAGTGGGCAAAAGACAATATGACATTAAACGGAAAAGGCGGTAAACAGCACCAGTTTATTCAAGCCGATTGTTTGCAGTGGCTTGAGCGCGCAACCGGACAATATGACCTTATTTTTATTGATCCACCAACATTCTCAAACTCAAAGAGAATGGAGCAATCATTTGATATTCAAAGAGATCATATGATGTTAATGGAAAACTTAAAGCGTCTGTTGCGAACAAACGGTACGATTGTATTCTCAAATAACAAACGTCACTTCAAGATGGATTTAGATGCGATGGCGGAATTAGGGCTAAATGCTCAAAATATTTCATCACAAACGTTACCTCTAGATTTCTCTCGTAACAAACATATTCATAACTGCTGGGTGATTACTCATAAAGGTGAATGAATATAAGGACTGGCTAGGATGCTGATTCTTTATAGTACCAAAGGGTGTCATCTATGTGAGATGGCACTCTCTTTACTCCAACAACTGAATCTTGATGAACACGTTACTCTTATCGATATTGCTTTTGATGATGAACTGTTTTCTCGTTACGGCGTCACTATCCCCGTACTTCAATATCAAGATTCAGACCTTAACTGGCCTTTTGGGCCACATGAATTACAAGATTGGTTAACAAAACATGGCATTACTTACCATACATAATGGACAACTAGCGTTTGGCGATCACCCTTTATTGGATCGTGCAGATTTTGCATTACAAGAAAATGAACGTGTTTGTTTAGTCGGCCGTAACGGTGCTGGCAAATCAACATTGATGAAAATTTTAGCCGGTGAAATCATCATGGATGACGGCAAAATGCAGATCACTCAAGATGTGGTTGTTTCTCGTTTAGAGCAAGATCCACCACGAAATGAGCAAGGCACCGTTTACGATTACGTATCTGGTGGTTTAGCGGAAGTTGGTGAACAACTTAAAGCATATCATGAACTGCTGGATCTGATCGCATTAGAGCCAACTGAAAAGAACTTTAATAAATTATCACGAGTTCAAGAGCAGTTAGATCACTCAAATGCATGGCGCTTTGAAGATCGCGTAAGCAATGTACTTGCAGCGCTAAAGTTAGATGCAAGCATAAAGCTGACAGAACTATCGGGCGGTTGGCAACGTAAAGCAGCACTTGCTCGTGCACTTGTTTGTGATCCTGATGTGTTACTGCTTGATGAACCAACCAACCACCTTGATGTAACAACGATCGAGTGGTTAGAAGGTTTCTTAAAAGATTTCCGTGGTTCAATTATTTTCATCTCGCATGACCGTGCTTTCATCAAATCTATGTCGACACGAATTGTTGATCTTGACCGAGGTAAGTTAAGTTCATTCCCTGGTGACTACGAAAATTACTTAGTTGCTAAAGAAGAAGCTCTACGTGTTGAAGAGATGCAAAATGCAGAGTTTGATAAAAAACTCGCTCAAGAAGAAGTATGGATTCGTCAGGGTATTAAAGCTCGCCGAACTCGTAATGAAGGTCGAGTTCGTGCATTAGAAAAATTACGCCAAGAGCGTTCAGATCGTCGTTCAGTTCAAGGTAAAGCGAATATCCAACTGGATGAGTCAGCACGTTCGGGTAAAATTGTTTTTGAAGCTGAAAACCTTAGCTTTGCATTTGAAGGCAAGCAAATTGTTTCTGACTTCAGTTTCAATATCATGCGTGGTGATCGCATCGCATTAATTGGACCAAATGGTTGTGGTAAAAGTACCGTCCTTAAATTGCTACTTGATCAATTAAAACCAGATTCTGGTCGCTTACATTGTGGTACCAAATTAGAAGTTGCTTACTTTGACCAATACCGTGAAATCTTAGACCCTGAGAAATCAGTTATTGATAACCTGGCAGATGGTAAACAGGAAGTCACTATTGGTGGTCGAGAGCGTCACGCTTTAAGTTATCTACAAGATTTCTTATTCTCGCCAAAACGAGCTCGTACACCAGTAAAAGCCTTGTCAGGTGGTGAGAAAAACCGTTTACTTTTAGCGCGTATTTTCCTTAAATCAAACAACCTGTTAATTCTTGATGAACCAACCAATGATTTAGATATCGAAACATTGGAACTTTTAGAAGAATTACTTGCCAACTATCAGGGTACTTTGTTATTGGTAAGCCATGACCGTCAGTTTGTTGATAATACGGTTGCAACTAGCTGGATATTTGATGGGCAAGGGCAAGTTGAAGAGTTTGTTGGTGGTTACCATGATGCTCATGCACAGAAAAAACAAGCTGAAGCTTATAAAGTGGTTACAAAGCCAGCGGTTGCAGTAAAAGAGGTAGAGGAAACTCGCAAAAATACGGTAACAAAGGCACCAACAAAGAAGTTATCATATAAGCTGCAAAGAGAATTAGAGTCTCTACCTAATCTTTTAGAAGAGCTAGAAACAAAAATCGAAGCATTGCAAGTTCAAGTTAATGATGGCGATTTTTTTAGTAAGCCTATAGAAGAGACCAAAACTATATTAGATGAGTTATCTGTTGCAGAGCAGGAACTTGAAGTAGCTTTTGAGCGTTGGGAAGAGCTTGAGGCACTACAACAGGAAAGTTAATTAAGAATGAGTCATTTAAAATTTAAGCTAACCAGTGTTGCGGCACTGGTTTTATCCGCGACAAGTGCTAATGCCGCTTTATATCAAATCATTGAAGTTGAGCCTGTTGGGGTAAGCCTAACAGACACCACTGAAGTGTATGGTGAAGCTATTCAACCAGTGAGCAATTTAGAAACAGTAGATGAGCTAGGCTCTTTAGGTTGCTTTGATACTAGTGCTGATGCCGGTGTTTGTGAATCATATTTAGTTGCCGGTGATACTCGTGATGGTATTGAAGGCGTAAGCTTTCGTGAAGAAGTTGCTTTTAGTTTAGATAATAGCTTCTATTATATCCAAACGGATGATGGTGATGATTACTTCGAAAGTTATTGTTATCGTTACCTTGGTTATAGCACTTGTGAAGATAGTTGGGCTCCAGAGCAATGGTCTGGTTTCTCTTTGGAACGTAATGATGAAACTGTAGCTCAAGCTTTTATTGAAGGTGACGATAATGCTTTTGATAATAGTTATAATACGGTTATTAATAGCTTAACTGTTGAAGGTAAAGCTGCTGGCAATATGCGCACAGGTGCATCTTCACAAAGTGACTTTCAGGATAACCGTAATGAAGCGTTTTCTCCTGTACCTTTACCAGAACAACTACCAGATGATTATGACTACCAATCTCGTGCTTGGTTTACTGATGGCACATTCACTGTCGGCAGTGTGTCTAAAAAGTATACCAATGACAACGGCAATAGCTACCTATCTAAAGCAGCGATTTGGTCAGAGACAGACATACATACTTTTGATTGGACAGCGAGTCGAGAGAAAGATGGCGATCAACTATCTCAATCTAGTTTAAGATCTTTAAAGCAAAAAAACGAAAAGATCTATGCAGTTGGTTATGATACTTATTATGCTGACTCAAACTTGAATATGAATGCTTCGATTTTTGTTAGTGACTCAACCGAACTCGATGGTGCAGTATGGTCAACTTTACCGATAAACGGTGTTCAGATCGATAGTGACCGTATTTATGCGAACTCTGTAGCGACAGATATCAATAGCAACTTGGTCGTATTAGGGCAAGCGAAGCACTATAACGATAGAAACCCTGAGAATGGTGCGTATCCGGACAAAATTTTTGTTGCTGATTACACCGGCAATAATTCTTCTTCTGATACTTGGTCATCAGTGAAGTTTTTGAACTCAATGGGACAATCTATTTTCTTTAATGGTGCAGGTGGTAAAGCTGGCGCTATTAATAACTTCAATGAGATTGTTGGACAAATTGATTCTCAACAAAATCGAGAAGAAAATGGTAAGCAGCGTCGTCGCCGTGGGTTCATTTATCCATACGATCCAGTAGTTAGTGACCGAGCTGATATTTTTCAGAATAAAGCATGGTTACTTGATGACTTAACTAATGGTGGTGAATATAGTGATGCAAATAACCACTACCGTATCTATGATGCTACTGATATCAATGATGCCGGTGTGATTTCTGCTACAGCATTGAAATGTACTAATTCAAGCGGTGAAAGTTTGTCATATGACAGTACAGATCATAACTCTTACTGTAATGGTGGTGTTGGTAATACTGAAAAATTAGTTGCTGTTAAGTTAGTACCAATTCCTCAAGCAGATTCATCTTCAGATGAGGGGATTGTTCCTCGTGATTACATCAATGAATCAGCGGAACGCCAAGGAGCTGGACTTGGTTGGCTTGCTTTGACCTTCTTAGGTTGGATTAGTTTCCGTCGAAAATAATTTAATTTGTAAACGAGAGCAGAAGATCACAAATGTGGTTTTCTGTTTTTTTTGTGCTTGTGAAATCTCACATAATGGTCGATTATTAATCGTGCGCGTTGTATAAGGGCGCGCTATCAATAACCGCTGTACGTAAATGATTCCGTATGAGGACTGTACTATGAAGAGACAAAAACGCGATCGCTTAGAACGAGCTCAATCTCAAGGTTACAAAGCAGGCTTGAATGGTCGTTCACAAGAAGCTTGTCCATATCAACAAATGGACTCACGTTCTTATTGGTTAGGTGGTTGGCGAGACGCAAAAGATGACAAACAATCCGGTCTTTATAAATAGTAAGTAACATACCTTGTAAAAACAGCCCCCTAAATCTTACAGGGGGTTATTTTTATAACCGATGACGCACTATAACTAAAAATCAAACCAAAAAAATAACGGCTAGGTAATAGCCGCTATAAATAAGCCAATATTAAAAAGAAGAAGTATCTTGGAAAAGACCAACTTTAAGGTCTTTTGCTACATAAATCTCTTTACCGTCTACTAAAACTCGACCATCAGCCAATCCCATAACTAATCGACGATTGACAACACGCTTCATGTTTATTTCATAAGTGACTTTTTTGGCTGTCGGTAAGATTTGCCCTGTGAACTTAACTTCACCAACACCAAGAGCACGACCTTTACCTTCGCCGCCAACCCAACCTAAAAAGAAACCAACCAGTTGCCACATTGCATCTAAACCAAGGCAACCTGGCATTACAGGGTCACCTGGGAAGTGACAATCAAAAAACCATAAATCTGGAGTAATATCTAATTCAGCTAGAATTAAACCTTTCCCGAATTCACCCTCGGTTTCTGACATTTTAGTAATACGATCCATCATTAGCATATTAGGTGCAGGTAGTTGTGGGCCTGTAGGGCCGAAAAGCTCACCTTGACTAGAAGCTAAAAGGTCTTCACGAGTGTAAGAATCACGTTTGTTTTGCATTATCAATTTACTCCAATTTTTGATACGTGCATTTTAAGTGAACAAGTGTACGCTAAACAAGTCCGATCAGTACTAGACAAACCAGTTTCTAATGCGTCCCACCAAACCCGGTGGATGTTCGTGTCTTTCAAAATTTTCAATACGTTGCGTTATTTTATTAACAATACTGTCTTCATCTTCACCTTGAAATGGTTTACCAAGGATAAGCGGAATAGCTTCATCAACATTTGAGACTGACCAGATGTGAAACTCACCATTCTTGATGCTTTCTACCACATCTTTATGTAAGGCAAGATGCTTCATATTTACTGCTGGAAGAATCACGCCTTGATGGCCAGTAAAACCTTGATGTTGGCAGACATGATAAAAACCTTCAATTTTTTCATTTAAACCACCAACTGCTTGGATACGACCAAACTGATCGACAGAACCCGTCACTGCGATTTGCTGGTTGATTGGGCATTCAGATAGGGCGCTGACTAATGAACAAAGCTCAGCAAAAGAAGCACTATCACCATCAATTTCACTATAAGATTGTTCAAATGCGATGGATGCAGTGTAGGGTAATGACTCATCAAGATTAAGCGCTCGGCTAACAAATGCTTGGATAATCATCATACCTTTTGCATGTAAATTTCCGCCAAGTTCTGCTTTTCGCTCTATGTCTGAAACATCACCATCGCCAAAGTGGACAATACATGAAACTCGAGCAGGTTCACCATAAGAGATAGGATGACCTGGAACATCGATAACCGTTAATGCATTAATTTGTCCAATGCGTTCACCCGTAGTTTCAATCAGCACCTGACCATCCAGAATATCATCTAAGGCTCTTAGAGGTAGGTAAGATTCACCGTAATACTTATGTTCAATGGCTGTATCTAGATCTTGAGAAGAGAGATCATGACTGTTGCTATTAATCGCGGCTTCCGCTAAAAGTGCATTATGCCAAATAACACACAAGGGAAGACAAGTTTGATCTTCGGTTTCTCTCGCGCAAGCGGTTAATAGACGCGGCAGTGCATCCATTGTTAAGTTAGGTAGTTGAAAGTGAAGGCTTATCCACTTTAGGTAACCTAAGTAACGAGATAAGTTATCTTCATTTAGCTTAATGTCCATCTCAAGCTCAGCAAATAAACATAAGCCCGTTTGGATATCACTATCTAAATAATCGATATCACCCAGTTGAGAGCGATCACCCATTATGATTAGTTTCACATCATAGGTATGGCTTTGAGGTGATTCAATTGGGGTGCGCGGATCACAGTTAATAACAGGAACGGCATCGCCCAAGACGGCTGACTTTAAAATCCCCCAAGAGCTAGGGTTTGCTAAGATCAGATTAGCTGAGATAATTAAGTAACCACCTTGCGCCTGAGTCATAAGACCAGGAATCAATCGAGAAGAAGTGCCAGAGTATTGATCAAATAGGGAATTTATATCTAAAGACTCTGTTTTTATGATCGGTTTCTCTGTACCAAGCAGAATTTCTTGCTTCAAACCATCAACAATAATATTGTGATAAATAGAATTATCTGGCGCATTTATCAGCAACATCCGTGAAAGATTAGATAGCTTTTCAAACCTTGTTAACACTTGCTTTAGCCTTGGCTGCATGTCAAAAAAGGACAGGGGAGCTAGCGCTGAGAATTGATTTAATTGAGAGCTAAACTGATCATATTGTGGAGTGACTGCGCACCAGTTTTCTTGATTCATTGATTTCACAAATTGGTAATATAGACAGCAATTATATAGAAATAATAGCGTAGGGAATAGCGCTATCCATAATAATACTTCGATCATTCACAAAGGCTAAAATCGCACTGTTTTTTGACCATAATTGTTGTCTTTATAAAGCCAGTGAGTTACGCTGTCACTATAACCCTTATGAGCTAACAGTAATGAAATATCAACAACTTGAAAATTTGGAATGTGGCTGGAAATGGCAATATTTGGTCAGAAAGCACAAGGAAGGAGAGTCGATTACTTGTTACATTGACTCCAGTGAAATTGATCAGTCAATTCAAGCATTATTCGATATTGAGCATGAACCTCGCTTAGTTTTAGAATGGATTGATAAAAACTTAGCACCAGAATTAGATAACAAACTCAAGCAAGCGATCAGAGCGAAAAGAAAACGCCACTTTAACGCTGAGCAACTGCATACAAAAAAGAAATCGATTGATCTTGATTATCGTGTTTGGGAGAAACTCTCGCAACAGGCTAATGAATTAGGCTGTACATTATCAGATGCTATTGAGTATTTGGTTAGTGAAGCATCTCGCAGTGAAAAAGCGAGTCAAACAGTGACAAACTTAAAAGAAGATTTAAATAAATTACTAGCGGACTAACAAGGAGTAAGTTATGCCAGTCATGATGTATGTCATCATATTTTCCGCCATTTTATTATGTTGGTTATTTGCCTTTGATAAACCAACACTAAGAATTAAATTCAAAGATGGTAAAATAGAAAGTTTCAAAGGCCATTTACCACCATCTTTCAAACATAACCTGGTGGAGCTCGGTCGTAATACTCCTTTTAGTGGTGAGTTAAAAGCTTACCGCCAAAAGTCGGGAACCAGAATTAAGTTTTCAAAAACAATCCCGAATAAAATCCAGCAACGTATTCGCAATGTCTTCCCACACCAAGCGATTAAGTCTAGTGGGAAAAAGCGTAGTCGTTAATGCGCTGAATAAGCATCTAAAATTAGCTCAGATTTGAAAATTTTGGTTAAGCAGTTTTGCAGCTTTTGCATGGAAAGAGGCTTAACCAAATATCCATTGGGCTTAAGTGCCAAAACTTTCTTTACCGTATTCATTTCATTTTCACCGCTAACAATAATCACAGGTAACTCTGGGTATTGCTGCTTGATATAGACAAGAACGGGAATACCATCTAATTCTGTAGAAAGGTTTAAGTCTAAAAAAATACAATCGTACATTGTTTTTGATAAAGCATTATACGCAGCTTGAGTTGTAGGGGCATGCGAGATAGTTTGTAGCCTCAAACATTTCCGTAAGAGCTGACCTAGGATTTTTGCCATGACTTTGTTATCTTCAATAATTAAAACACGGTTCATATCAACAATATCCATTTGCTTGATTTGAAGGGATACCTTAAGTGTAGTCAGTGTTTTTTGTTTTTGGATCAAAATGACAAGATATCAATAACATACTAGAGTAAATTGAACGAGCAAAAATGGATGTATAAAGTATACATGCAGGGACATTTTAACTTGGTTGAATAAGGACATTATCGCTTTGCGCTTACAAATAAAGTGCGCATTATGTATATTATGTTAAATAGGGTCTTGTGGTAAGGGTACGGATAAGATATTTACATGAACTATTAATGATAACACTGTAGATTACACTCCTCTCTTTTTATTCTTTAATGAACAATGTACTTCTGTCACAGCGTCACTTACTAATGCATTGAACATAATTGTATTTACCATAAAATACCTAATAATCATATTAGTAATCTACGATTCTATAATGATTATTAGGATAAGAAATCTATAATGATCTCTTTGATATCTGGGATTCGAACTGGTTTGGCAATAAAACCATCCATACCTGACTTTGAACAATTACAGCGATCGGTATCTGTTGTATGCGCCGTTAATGCTATGACTGGTGTTTTTATACCTAGCTTTCTGATTTCTCTTGTTGCAGCTAGACCATCCATTACTGGCATTGAAATATCCATGAAGATCATATCAATTGACGGTTCATGCATCGAAAGGAATTCTAACGCTTCTTTACCATTATTAGTGATAAACACATTATGACCTAGGCGGTTTAGCATCATCTTGATCACCATCTGATTGGATTGTGTATCATCGACAATCAGAAAACTTTTTCCTTGTTCAAAACGCACATTATCAGACAGGACTTCAGCATGCTTAGTAGGTTTTGAGATGCTTGGGATTGTTATCGTAAATTCACTACCAATATCAATATTGCTGCTAATTCGGATATTGCCTCGCATTAACTCAATAAGGTGTTTTGTAATGGCCAAGCCTAAACCTGTTCCACCAAAACGCCTCGTTATAGAGTTATCTGCTTGCTTAAACGGTGAAAAAAGCTGATCTATTTTCTCTTGTTCAATGCCGATACCAGTATCTGAGACTTTTATTAGGATATTTTTATGTTGGTCATGGTAAATATGCACATAAATGCCACCAAACTCGGTAAATTTTATCGCATTACCAACAATATTGAACAATATCTGGGTCAACCGTGTTGGATCGAGCCAAAATAAACTTTCATTATCAATGTCATATTGAAGGTTAAAAATTAATTCCTTGTCTGCTGCGATACTCTTTTGCTGTGACAATACAGCAGTTACCGTGTCACTAAGGCTAATCCACTGTTCATTTAGTGAGAAGTTACCAGACTCTATCTTAGACAAATCTAAAATATCACCAATAATAGCTAATAAGAGTTCGGCAGAACATTCCATTTGAGCCAAAACATTCCATTGATCTTGGTTTATCTGGGTTTGCTTTAATACATCCAGCATCCCAATAACACTATTTAGTGGTGTTCTAATTTCATGACTCATCATCGCTAGAAATTCAGATTTGGCTTTATTGGCTTTATCTGCTTCTTTTTGCGCATAGATGAGCTCTTGAGTTCTAGCATCCACTAAGCTGTGTAGATTCTCTTTATTTTCAATATCAATGACCGCTCGCTCAATCAATGGACTAAATCGTTTTAGCGTCTCTTTTGTTTCAATACGAAACTGCCCTTTTGTGTGACCAAATAAAAGTATGACCACTTCAGTCACTGGTGTTTTTACTCCCGTGACTAGAGCGGAAGATATTTCATCTTTAATATAATGATTTAAATGCCTAAATTCATTAAGCTTTGATGGCTCGTATAAAATGATGCATTCGCCATTTAGCACTCGAGTAAATTTAGTATCATTACTCCATGTCTTATCAGCAAAGATACTATTCGTACAGTGGAGAGTTTTAAATAGATCCGTATTTCCAGAACGAGAAATCACGACTAGGTCATCAAAGTTAATATATTTTGATAAAACATCGTTTAGTCTGGCAAAAATTTGATTACGGTTTTTGGCTCCACTCATCGCAGAGATTGCCGCAAGAATGGCTTGATTCTCTTCAAACAAACGTCTTTCTCTTGCTCTTGAACGCTGAAGTTCAACCAAAGCATCTTGCAAGCTTTCTTGATTATGTAAATCCATTAGTAACTCTTTGGTTTATGGAATACGGCGCTTGAAATCATTAAGTTTCCATGCGCATTTTCACCACCAATGAACCTTCCCTGTTCACCAAATGTGAATGGACATATGAAAGGCTTTCCATCTAATGCATCTCTCATCTGTAAACAAATAAATTCTAAATGTTCTTTTATCAACACCATGGGTCCTGCGCAAAAAATATTAATCCCCCCCAATTTTATCATATCTTCGAGTCTTTGATTGTAGGCTGAATCGATCACTTTGGCTGATCGAGTGATCAATTGATCTTTATTGCCATGCATTAAATAGATCTCATCACCTTGATTAAAAGAAGTGAAGAATTCAATGCAATCGTTTTTTATTTTCCTGACCGGATGTGACAACTTAAAATAAGGACGCTGATAAATACTTCCTGCAACTCTCCCTAGTGGATAGGACGTTGCCTTTTCAAAAATGCGCTCATTATCATCATAACTCAGATAATAATTTGCCCATTGGTTATAAACTTCAACAGCAGGTTTATTATCAATTTCCATCAGTACCCTACCGTTAACTTTAGTGACGGTTCCACGGTATTGCGTTGGTTGATATCCAGCACTAAATGAGGTGAATACGGAGTATTCTGAATAAACTAAAGTGACGGAAGCCCCTGATTGTGTATGACCATTTTCAGTGAAAATTGACCATTTCTGATCAATATGATTATCTCCTGCACTGCCACCAATTAAAGGGACTAATGTGCCAAATTTATTATCAATAGAGGTCATCATTAGCTCTTCAAAGCCTGGGGTCGCATGCATAATAATCAAGCTCGGTATTTCCCCTACTCGATCAGCATTCAATAAAGCTTGATCTAAGGCTTGGGTAATACACAATCCAACTTCATCATGACTAGGGTTTACTGCATCATCTAACGTTGAAATTCCGGTACCAAAAACACTCTTATAAGTATTATCATATATAGCTAATAGACCAACGACAGGGCCATCATGGTAACCTTTTTCTGTCATTATACCTTGGTAGGAACTACAACCTTGAACAGGTATACCTGGAAAGTACTCTGTTATTGCTTTTTTTAATTGCTCAACATCATAATCTTCTGTGTAGTAACAAATTAAGCTCACTAAATGTTGATGCGATAGTTTTTGTTGAATTTGCTTAATAGCTGCGCTTTCCGTCAGCATATAAGAAATTGAAGATTGTAAATACATATTAAAATAATACTTATTGATGATAATTAGTTATTTTGAAATCACTAATATAACGAGCACTAATAATCATTTAGTTTCAAATAGATCGTCTCTTGATCTGATTTGCTAAAGCTTATTATTAGTTCTTCTTGTGTATCTAAAATGTTAACGCCATTCGGATTACTAGCAATTTTAGATGTGCCTTTTTCTATTTTAACAGAAGCCTCATCTAAGATTAAACCTTGAATAAAGTAATTGTTTTTATTTTTCGAAATGGATAACTTTTCACCCCAAAAGTGTATATAACACGGGTAAGCCTTCGAACACTCTAATGTAGAGGGCTGTTTACTTGATAATGTTCCCCATGCATAGGCAACAAACAGTACCAATAATGTGATCGATATTTGCCATAATCTTTGCTTCGTTAACCTTTCCGCTGCCATTTTTCATTCACTCCTTGTTACAAACTTCAAAGTTTTTAAATAAAACATTAAATCCTTTACCCAACAAAGGTTAACGCACTGTCATTAAAATGTTAACTGACGTATAGTATTAATTGAAAGTACCTCTTTTATTAAAGTCAGGAATAGAAATAAAACCCTAAAAGGCGGTATTTCTGTGCCGATTTGGAGGTATTGCGACTTATGTCGTGTTGGAAAGTAAAGTGTAGTTAATAATAAAATTGGAAGCATGGAAATGAGCCAAGAAATGCAACTTGAGCAAAACTACAACTATACTGTCGTACGCCAGTTTACCCTAGTTACTATACTATGGGGAATTGTTGGTATGGCCGTTGGTGTATTAATTGCCGCTCAATTAGTTTGGCCACAGCTGAACTTTGATACCCCGTGGTTGACGTACAGTCGTTTACGTCCTCTACATACAAATGCGGTTATTTTTGCGTTTGGTACCAGTGCTCTTTTTGCAACATCCTATTATGTTGTACAAAGAACCTGCCGAACTCGGTTATTTGGTGGTCCTTTAGTCCCGTTTACCTTTTGGGGTTGGCAGGCAATTATTCTCTCAGCAGCGATAACCCTACCTTTAGGTTACACTTCTGGCAAAGAGTATGCTGAACTAGAGTGGCCAATTGATATAGCGATAACTTTTGTCTGGGTAGCCTATGCCATCGTATTTTTTGGTACGATGATAAAGCGTAAGACCTCGCACATTTATGTAGCAAACTGGTTCTTTGGTGCCTTTATACTCACCGTTGCTGTTTTGCATATTGTGAATAGTCTTGCTGTTCCTGTCTCTAGCTTTAAATCCTACTCCCTCTATTCTGGCGCTGTCGATGCTATGATCCAATGGTGGTATGGGCATAATGCGGTTGGCTTCTTATTAACTGCTGGCTTTCTTGGAATGATGTATTACTTTGTTCCAAAACAAGCAGAGCGCCCTGTCTATTCTTACCGCTTATCCATTGTTCACTTCTGGGCATTAGTATCCTTGTATATTTGGGCTGGTCCTCACCACCTTCACTACACTGCCTTACCCGATTGGACTCAATCATTAGGTATGGTGATGTCATTGGTTTTATTCGCGCCTTCTTGGGGGGGAATGATCAATGGGATTATGACCCTGTCAGGTGCTTGGCATAAGCTTCGCTATGATCCAATCTTGCGCTTTTTAATTGTTTCACTCTCCTTCTATGGGATGTCTACTTTTGAAGGACCTATGATGGCAATTAAAACCGTTAATGCACTCTCTCACTATACAGACTGGACGATTGGGCATGTTCACTCTGGTGCATTAGGCTGGGTTGCGATGGTGTCTATTGGTTCTATTTATCACTTAATCCCTCGCCTATTTGGTCAGGAAAGAATGTACTCTGTTAGCCTTATTAATGTGCATTTCTGGCTAGCAACCATAGGTACGGTTCTTTATATCGTGGCAATGTGGATCTCTGGTGTGATGCAAGGTCTGATGTGGCGAGCAGTTAATTCTGATGGCACACTAACTTACAGCTTTGTTGAATCGGTACAAGCTTCTTACCCATTCTACTTTGTGCGTTTCTTAGGTGGTCTAATATTCCTTTCTGGTATGTTTTTATTAGCTTATAACACTTATAAAACGGTATCAGCCCCTAAAGATAGCCTTAAAGCTATCCCACAACCGGCATAAGGAGATTTCATCATGAGTTCTAATTCGAATAATCGCCATGAAATTGTTGAACGCAATGTCGGTTTGCTTGCCATACTCATTGTTTTTGCCATTAGCCTTGGTGCGTTAGTAGAAATTGTACCCCTGATGTTTCAAAAGCAAACAACAGAGCCGGTTGAAAACTTACGGGCTTATACGGCGCTTGAAATGGAAGGCCGCGATGTCTACATTCGAGAAGGTTGTAATGTCTGTCACAGCCAGATGATTCGTCCATTCCGTTCAGAAACAGAACGTTACGGTCACTACTCTGTTGCTGGGGAAAGTGTTTGGGAGCATCCATTTTTATGGGGTTCGAAACGAACAGGTCCAGATCTAGCCCGAGTTGGTGAACGTTATTCCGATGAATGGCACCGTGTACACCTCATTAACCCTCGTGAACTTGTGCCTGAATCAAATATGCCAGGTTTCCCGTGGTTAGCTAAAAATGAGCTGGATGGTAAATTGACGCAGAAGAAGCTTGAAATTTTTCGGCATCAATTTGGTGTTCCATACACAGATGAACAGATCGCAAACGCTTCAAGTGACGTAAAGGGTAAAACAGAGATGGATGCCATCATTGCTTACCTGCAGTCTCTTGGCCATGCAATGAAGTAAGGAGTTGATATGGATATCGGAACTATTCACAGTATTTGGACTGTCTTATTGTTCGTTAGCTTTATTGGCGTGACATGGTGGGCTTATGGCAAAAATCGTAAAGCCCGCTTTGAAGAAGATGCAAATTTAATCTTTGCCGATGAAGAAGAGCGTTCTTCTAAAGATCAAGGAGTGACTAAGTAATGACTACATTCTGGAGTCTTTGGATTATTATCATCACAGTCGGGACCTTAGTCGGCTGTGCAGCCCTTCTTACTTGGTGCCTTAAGGACAAAATGGGCGTGGAAGAAGGTGAAGACATGGGGCACGAATATGATGGTATTCGTGAACTAAATAACCCACTACCAAAATGGTGGACCTATTTATTCATTAGTACACTCGTATTTTCTGCTATTTATCTCGCGCTTTACCCTGGACTTGGTAATTTTAAAGGCTTTTTAGGCTGGGAAAGTTCGGACCAAAGCGTGACGACATTAGAGCAATCAAAAGTCTCTATTGCCGCAGCCCAAGCGGATAAAAGACCCGTGCAATACGCAAAAGAACTTGATGATGCTAAAACCTATTTCGGTGAAGCATTTCAGCGTCTAGCTTACGACTCTTCGGGTACGACATTACGCTCTATTCCTGAAATAGCAGCGGATAACGATGCCATTAAAGTTGGTCAGCGTCTCTTCTTGCAAAATTGCTCCCAGTGCCATGGCTCAGATGCTCGTGGTCAAAAAGGCTTCCCTAACCTTACCGATAATGCATGGTTATATGGTGGTGAGCCCGACGCCATTGTTACAACAATCATGGCTGGTCGTATAGGACAAATGCCAGGTTGGAAAGATGCTTTAGGTGAAGACGGTGTTAATGAGGTAGTCAGTTATACCCTCAGTCTTTCTGGTCGTTCAGTGAATGCCCGAGAAGCAGAAGCAGGTAAAAAACGGTTTGTTGTCTGCGCAGCATGTCACGGCACTGATGGCAAAGGAAACCCTGCAGTTGGAGCGCCTGATTTAACAGATAGAAACTGGTTATTCGGTGACTCTCGAGCTGATGTCACTGAAACTGTAATGAATGGTCGTTCTGGAGTGATGCCTGCTTGGGCGGATATCCTTGGCGAAGATAAAGTTCAATTAGTCGCGGCTTATGTATGGAGCCTAAGTAATAGTAAAGACTAATACACATCATGACAGCCTCGATCTGGAGGCTGTCTTTTTCACCTATTTGTAATCTTTCTTTATTGAGTTGTTGAGAATGCTTTATGATAATAAAACCTTGGTATAAACAGTTTTGGCCATGGTTCCTAATCGCCTTACCATCAACGGTTGTGATTTGGACTTTGGTTGTCGTGTATGTCTTTTCTTTAAACTCTGTCTCCTTAGTGACAGAGGATTATTATAAAAAAGGCAAAGGGATTAATATTGATATAACAAAAGTAGAGGCAGCTAAAAGCTTAGGGCTAAAAGCAAACATCCTCTCTGATGGGCGTGACATTATCATCAATTTTGATAAAGGTTCCCTTCCTCACTACCCAGCGATAACTGCTCTTTTTGCCCATCGCACACTTCCAGATCATGATTTTAACCAATTACTTACCGCTGATGCGAATGGCTCCTACCGCTTAAATCGAGATGATGAACTACAAGGACCATGGTTTATTGAGCTCACGCCACATAATAGTGAATGGCTTATTCAAGGACGTGTAAATTTCCCCTCTTTGCAGGCAACTCAACTATTAAATTAAGATTACTATGTGCCGATCGTGTTACCACTGTGGTGAAGATGTACCAGCCAACACCGATTTCAAAGTAGAGATCTTAGGCAAAATCAGGGCGATGTGCTGCCCTGGTTGTGAGACGGTAGCGGAAACTATCATTGCTAGCGGGCTTATTTCTTATTACCAATATCGCACCTCTCCAGCGGATAAAGTTGATCTCGTTCCTGAACAAATTAAAGCACTTATTCACTACGATAATGAAGAGGTTCAAGCTGAATTTGTTCATAATCTTGAAGGTGAACAGCGACAAGTGACACTGTCACTCGATGGCGTATCTTGCGCGGCTTGTGCATGGCTAATTGAAAAACAAATCATGGCGCAAACTGGTGCTATCAATATTCGCGTGAATATGGCGACTAACCGAGCGATTCTCGTTTGGGATAGCCAAGCCGTTCAATTAAGCACCTTACTCGAAGTTATCCATCGCTTAGGCTATAAAGCGGCGCCTTTTGAAGCAGATAGCCAAGAAGCGTCATATCATGCATCAATGAAGCAATACCTGTATCGATTAGGTATTGCTGGCTTGGCGACTATGCAAGTCATGATGCTCGCCGTTGCACTGTATCTTGAGGTCTTTGGCAACTTAGAACCTGAGTTTAAAAGTTACTTCCGCTGGGTTAGCTTAATTTTTGCTACTCCTGTTCTTTTATATTCTGCCTTACCTTTTTATATGAATGCCTGGCGAAGCCTACGAGCTCGAACCTTAGGAATGGATGTCCCTGTATCAATCGCACTGATTTTTGCCTATATCGCAAGCTTATTTGCTACTGTCACAGAGCAAGGGGAAGTCTTTTTTGAATCCATTTCTATGTTCACTTTTTTCCTCTTACTCGGCCGTTTTTTAGAGATGCGAGCGAGAAGAAAAGCGGCAGCAGCCAGTGGTAATTTATTAAAACTCATCCCTGCCATTGCGACGACTATTGAAGGTAATCAAGTTCCCGTCAGCACTCTGAAGTTAGGTGACCGAGTGCGCGTACTGCCTGGTGAACACATCCCAGCCGATGGTTTTATCTTAAATGGTCGGGTTTATATCGATGAATCTATGTTAACGGGTGAATCCTTACCTGTCGTCAAAACACAAAATGAACCAGTGTTTGCTGGCACACTTAATGGAGATGAGTCTTTTGAATTAGAGGTCACGCACTCTAAAGCAAATTCGATGATCTCCAACATTATTCGCCTTCAAGATGAAGCCCAGTTATCTAAACCTAAAATTGCTGAAATTGCCGATATTGTCGCGCGTTATTTTGTCGCAGCGCTTTTAATCATCGCAGCAGCCACCTGGTTCTATTGGTCACAAGTACAACCTGATGATGCATTTTGGATTATGCTCGCGGTTTTGGTTGCAACCTGCCCATGCGCTCTTTCCCTTGCAACGCCAACCGCAATCACCTGTTCGACCTCTAAGATGGGCGTACTTGGTATTTTGTTACGTAAAGGGCACGTATTTGAAACGCTATGCAAAATAAATCATTTAGTCATCGATAAAACGGGAACCTTAACCAAAGGTAAAATTGAAATAGAACAGATTGAGATATATGGCGATTGGGATCAAAAGCAATGTTTAGCCATCGCTGCTAGTATCGAGCAACATGCCAACCATCCGATTGCCAAAGCGTTCAAACCGTTTTTATCTGAACACGTTACAGTGAGCAATATAACTAATCAAATTGGTTTTGGTATGCAAGGCGATTACTTAAACCAAACCATAAAGTTAGGCAGCGCTGAATTTGTTCTAGCACAAACCGATCAAGCGCAAGTAAACTGCATTTACCTATCGGTTAATCAAAAGCTTACTGCTATCTTTCATTATCGAGATCCAATACGTAATGAAAGCGAAGCGTTTGTACAACAATTTGCTCAATTTGGTATCAAAACCACACTGTTAACTGGAGACTCTCTTAGTAATGCAAAACCTATCGCTGAGAAAATTGGTATAGCAACAATCATCGCAAGTGCCAAACCCGAAGATAAACTACGCTACCTCTCACAATTACCCAGCAGTGATATAACAATGATGGTTGGTGATGGTATTAATGATGCTCCGACTCTTGCTCGCGCTCACTTATCCGTTGCCATGGGTGGTGGAACCGATGTAGCAAAAGCTTCTGCTGATATGGTTTTATTAGGCGATAAGCTCGATCGTTTACTTGAAGCTCGTCAACTCGCCCTTAAGACTCGACGTATTATTCGTGAAAATTTAGCTTGGTCACTGGGCTATAACCTGCTGATCTTACCCCTTGCCGTCTCTGGTCTTGTTGCTCCATATATCGCAGTCGTTGGGATGTCAGCAAGCTCAATTATTGTCGTATCTAACTCGTTACGACTTCTCAAAGATTAAGGAAGTGCTATGGAAAGCCTGTATATCTTAATTCCTATCGCGATAGTGCTCGTGTGTGTTGCTGTCGGTATTTTTTTATGGGCTGTTAAAAGTGAGCAATTTGAAGATTTAGATCGCCAAGGTCATAGCATTTTGTTTGATGATGATGCGGTTGAAAACTCACAGTCACAAGAGACAAAAAAATGACACATGACTGGCTAGCGGCATTCATTATCGGCCTGATTGGTACAACTCACTGCCTTGGAATGTGTGGGGGTATCGCCTCTATGCTATCTATAGGTCAACCTTCTCAACGATCATTTCTAATCCCATTACTCTACAATTTAGGAAGGCTGAGTTGCTATACCTTCATCGGCGCCATTGTTGGCGGTAGTGTCTCATCATTGCTTGAGCTATCGCAAATGAGCAATATTTTAATATGGTTACGCCTTGTCGCTGCACTTTTTATGGTGCTATTAGCACTGTACATTGGTCGTTGGTGGCATGGGTTACTCTTGATAGAAAAAGTGGGACAAAGGTTATGGCGTCATATTTCTCCACTCGCTACTTCGCTATTACCCATTAAAAAACCCATCTATGCACTCCCATTCGGATTCGTATGGGGATGGCTACCCTGTGGGTTAGTTTACTCAATGTTAACTTGGTCTGCTGTTGCTGGAAATGCTCTAAATGGTGGCCTGATCATGCTTGCTTTTGGACTTGGTACTTTACCTGCCATGCTTATGATAGCTATGAGTATCAATTGGTTACAGCGTTGGGTAAAATCAGATAAGTTTAGACTGCTTTGTGCTGTCACTATCCTTCTTTATGCAATGTATACACTATTTGCAACCCTAAAACTTCTTAAATTAACCGCATAGGTCTCTTTTTATAGTCTTATTTTTGCTACCCTTTAATCACAAGGGATGGTAAAATATTGACGTATATCAAATAGTGAAATTTTATTATGATTCCTGAAAAGCCTGTGACGAAACGTATTCAGTCTGGTGGTTGTGCGATTCACTGCCAAGATTGTAGTATTAGCCAACTCTGTATCCCTTTTACTCTTAATGAGTCTGAGCTAGATCAACTAGATCAAATTATTGAACGCAAAAAGCCGATTCAGAAAAGCCAAGAATTATTTAAAGCTGGTGACGAACTGAAGTCATTGTATGCTATTCGTTCTGGTACTATAAAAAGCTATACCATTACCGAGCAAGGTGATGAGCAAATCACTGCATTCCATCTTGCTGGTGATTTAGTGGGTTTTGATGCTATCACTGATGATTGCCATCCAAGTTTTGCACAAGCGCTTGAAACGTCGATGGTGTGTGAAATACCATACGAAATTCTTGATGATTTATCCGGTAAAATGCCTAAACTTCGTCAGCAGATCATGCGCTTGATGAGTAATGAAATCAAAGGCGATCAAGAGATGATTCTTTTACTTTCCAAAAAGAATGCCGAAGAGCGTTTAGCCGCTTTCCTATATAACCTTTCTATGCGCTTCTCTCAACGCGGATTTAGCCCAAGAGAATTCCGCTTAACGATGACTCGTGGTGATATTGGTAATTACTTAGGTCTTACCGTTGAAACAATCAGTCGTTTACTTGGTCGCTTTCAAAAGGCGGATATTTTAAGTGTAAAAGGCAAATATATTACGATTGTTGACCATGATGCTTTAATGGAACTTGCTGGTATTTCAAAAGATTAAGCTCTTCACTTGTGGTGTAGCCTGTTTATGGGCTGCATCATAGTTCTAAACTCTTTCTCTCATTTTCCCTAAAAATCCGATTCATTTTGAGCTACATTATGTATATAGCCTTACTCTATTAAGGGAATCATAATGAGTATCTACAATAAGATTTTAGTTATTGCTGACATCAACAACGATGAGCAACCAGCCTTAACTCGAGCCATTCAACTCGCTAAAAAAAGTGTCTCAAAAAGCCAAGTCACCTTTTTCTTATCTATCTATGATTTTTCTTATGACATGACATCAATGTTGTCTCTTGATGAAAGGGATGCTATGCGCCGTGGTGTTATCCAACAACGTGAGTTATGGATGAAAAGTGTCGCAGAACCCTTACTTGATGAATCGATTGATTTTAACGTTAAAGTGGTATGGCATAATCGCCCTTATGAAGCCATTGTTGCTGAAGTCTATGGAGGGGAACATGATATTGTCATTAAAGGCACCCGCAAGCACGCTGCCCTAGAATCCGTCATTTTTACTCCGACGGATTGGCATTTATTACGTAAGTGCCCTTGCCCTGTTTTGCTTGTTAAGCAGGCACCTTGGCCAGAGAAAGCTAACATCATGGCTTCTGTTCATGTCGGGTCTGAAAATGACGTTCATTTAGGTCTTAATGATAATATGGTGACGCAACTTTTAGATTTAACCAATCGCCTAGATGCGACGCCATACCTAGTGAATGCCTACCCCATTACTCCTGTCAATATCACGATTGAACTGCCAGAGTTTGACCCGACAACGTATACCGACGCCGTGCGTGGCTATCACCTTACTGCTATGAAGTCACTTCGTCAAAAACACGGTTTAGATGAGGATCAGACGGTAGTAATGCAAGGCTTACCTGAAGATGTTATCCCAGAGACGGCTGGTGAATTGAAGGCGGCAATGGTAATTTTAGGTACCACAGGACGTACTGGGTTATCTGCAGTATTCATTGGTAATACCGCTGAACACGTTATTGATAATATCGATTGTGATGTATTGGCTTTGAAACCTGATGGCTATATCAGCCCACTTGATCCTAATAACACTAACTGATCACTCACAAGTCTAAAGCGTCCCTGAAAGTCAGGTTAATTTGGCGACTCTCAGGGATTTTTTATCTTCCAAGCATCTTAAGACTAGTATCTAGGCTAGATATCCGTATGATACGGGCTTCATTTTGTTTCCATGATGACTAATTAAGATAGACAAGCCATGACAGATCAAACTCCAGAGCGCACCAAAGCACAACAATACAACTTTAATAAACTTCAAAAACGTATTCGTCGTAATACTGGTCAGGCTATTGCTGACTACAACATGATTGAAGATGGCGACCGCATAATGGTTTGTTTGTCTGGTGGTAAAGATAGTTTTACTATGCTTGATATGCTAATCAGCTTACAACGTAGTGCTCCTATCTCTTTCTCATTAGTTGCAGTGAACCTTGACCAAAAACAACCTGGTTTCCCTGAACATATCTTACCTGAGTACCTAGATACACTAGGTGTTGAGTATAAAATTGTTGAAGAAGATACTTACTCTATCGTACAAGATAAATTGCCTCCAGGTAAAACTACGTGCTCTTTATGCTCTCGCCTACGTCGTGGTATTTTATACCGCACTGCAAAAGAAATTGGCGCAACGAAAATTGCCTTAGGTCACCACCGTGATGATATTTTAGAGACAATGTTTCTAAATATGTTCTATGGCGGTAAATTGAAAGGAATGCCACCTAAACTGGTTTCTGATAATGGTGAGCATGTTGTTATCCGTCCACTGGCGTACTGTCGTGAAAAAGATATCATCAAATACTCAAGTATGTGTGACTACCCGATTATCCCTTGTAATCTATGTGGTTCACAACCAAATATGCAACGCCAAAACATTAAGCAGATGCTAAACGCATGGGATAAACAGTTCCCTGGTCGTATTGAAACTATGTTCACTGCGGTACAAAATGTTGTACCTAGCCACTTAGCTGACCACAATCTATTTGATTTTAAATCAATTAACCGTGATTCTGGTATTATTAATGGTGGTGATATTGGTTTTGATAAAGAAGAATTACCACAACAACCTGTTGAACAATCAGCGGTTGAATTTGATCCAAGCCTACAACTTGATGTGACGAACCTATAAGCGACTAGTATTAGGTTTTAATCATAAAAAAGCGCGGATAGTTTTTACTCTTTCTCATTGAAAGTGCATAAAACTATCCGCGCTTTTTGTTAATAGAAGATCCGTAACTAAAGAATATACGGCAATACTCGTCGTGTTTTTTCAGGCAATAGCAAAGATTCATCACTGCTAAGATCGGAAAGCAATATTCGTGACTTTCCATTAACAATGGCAACTTTATTCCCTTCTGAAGTCAGAAACTCACCATCTTTGATAGTAGCAAATTCTAGTGTAATACCTGATATCTCAGGCGTAAACCAACGACTAAATAAGCCACTTAACTCCGCTAACAAGGTTTGCATCTGTGACATAACAAGTGAAACTTCTTGTTGCCCCACGCTTCCACTAAATGGCTCCTTGGTCATTACAACCATCGAGTAGTCACATTGCTTATTATCTAGCAACTGTACAAAAACAAGTGGATTAGCAGAACGTAAATTCGCATCAAGGGGTAAAGGAAGCTCATTATTATCTGGGATAACAAAAGATTCATAATGTTCTTCTTTTTCCATCCAAGCTTTGCTTATTGTACAAAGCTGTTGTGATTCTTGATGGATGAAAAAAAGACCAACTTTAACCCTATCTAATTCCTCATTGTTATTGTGCTTAATCTGCCCATATAGCTTAGAGTAAGTAAACATATACTCTTGAGCTTGTATTGGCAGTATCACCAAAGCACTAAATACCAAGGTTAACAGTCTCACTCCGAGAGATCGCTTTATCATCATAATTCCATTTATTTATGCGTTAACGTTATTGAATCCAGAATGACTGATTATGTCGAATCATCGCTTGCAAATCATTGACGTAATCTTCACCGCGCTCTGAGTACCTTAATAGCCCATTAGTTAATGACACTGCTGCTGCACTACTAAGTAAATCCGTTCCTTGCCCTTCCAGTTCAGCGCGGATCTGTCTTAATTCTAGATAGGCTCTATTGCGGTTCACATTCATAAAGTAGCGATGAATGGACTCTTGTGTCGACTGAAAAGAAGCCACTTCATGCGTACTGCCTGATGGGCGCTGTAAGGGGATAATTCCGCAGCCTTCTTGGTAACACCATTGACCAAAGAAGTTATTTCCTTTTGTGGCAAAGCGGGATGTTCCCCATGCCGACTCATTAGCAGCTTGAACTAAAACCAGTGCTTCAGGTAAAACATTCACTCTTAGTAACATCTCATCAATCCAAGCTTGATCAACACCAGAAGCAGGAACGTTGTAAGAGTAAAGTCGACCAAGACGTTTAGCATAGCTAAGATCTTCACTCGAAGCAGAGTGTAGATTGAACTCAAGTAAATGCTCTCTTTCATTAAGAATACGGTGGTTTTCAAGATCTAACCCTTGACGAATATAATCAAAAAACGCCTGCTTCTTCTGGTTTACGTCCTCAATGCTGGCAAAGTCAGGTGTTATCATCACAGGTGCTGAGTCTAACTTTTTTCCACCCTCACTAACGCTATAGCTAGTAGTGAGGGTAAATGGCAATACCAAAGCAATGAAAAGAGCGATAAAACTAATACAAATAAATATATTTTTCTTTAATTTAGCCATGTAATTATGCATTAAAGACCTTAGGATCACTGTTATCACTATCGTCTTCATGCACATCAGAGTCATCGTTTGATGAAGAATCATTTGGTACCGTGGCTAATCGAATGCCAAACATTTCACGATACAAAATGCCTTTAACATGAAAGAAGAATGGCAGCACGAAGATTAAACCAATACCGTAAAACATAGCAGCAACCACAAACATCATCATAACGGCTGCGTAAATACCAGCGACGGTAAATATCTTTTTATTCACCGCTCTTAACGATAAAAGTAGCGAACGCATCGGTGTTATACGTTTCTCACAAATCAGTAAGATAGAGTGGCTAAATGCCAACGTTAAATACATCGAAATAAAAGGTAAAACCATCCCAGAAATCCCTTGTAGTATCAAACTAAACAATGTCGCCAGGATCACTGGAACGGTAAATTGAAGACCTTTGGTAATATCCTGCAATTTAGTACCAATACCTGCTGCATGACTCATCGCCATAAGACTCACGCCCGCAAAAAACGGCGCACTGATCACTTCATAACTGAAATTTGCCATAAATATTGCTTGGACAATATCTTGAGTAAAACTTTCAGGCTCAGTAAATATATGCAAAATAACACTTGGATCGCCTAACTGCAGTTTTAATGCAATATAAAAGATAGCCAGTTGAATGAACAATAAACCAACGATTGCTGGTGAGAATGATAAAAAATGATGGATCGTTTTTTGCCATGCTTCTTTTAATACACTACCAGTATTTAGTTCATACTGACCCGTCAGTGCACGCTCCACTGAACCACCAAGGTTAAACTCTTTTTTTGACTGATTATCCATACTTTTTCCTAAGCAACTAAAGGCAAGAAAGTTGCCCGCTGAAGTTTATAAAATTACCGTGATTATACTCTATTGTCTTATTCTCTAAACTAAGTTCCGCTTTAACTGCTTGCTTTTTTCTTCACCTGCTCAATAATTAAACAACTAGTTGGTTATAATTTGCTAAAATATTAATAGCTTATAACGAGCAATAGCCTTAAGTTAAAAGATATCGGTTACCAAGTAAATAAAACTTTAAATCATTGCTTTTGCTTATTGCTATCTGTGCCATAAATACACCCAGTTTTACGGTCTGAACAGCAGGTCACTATGGAGAGAGACAGACATTGAACGTAAACCAAGCAGTCAAGCATCCTGTTATTGAATTAGCGGCGATCAGTAAAAGTTTCGATGGTAAGAAGATCATCGATAATCTCAATCTGAATATTAATCATGGAGAGTTTCTCACCATTTTAGGTCCTTCTGGTTGTGGTAAAACAACCGTTCTTCGCATGATTGCAGGGTTTGAAAGCGTCGATTCAGGTGATATCTTGCTAGCCGATGAAAGTGTGACGCATATTCCTGCCGAGAAACGACATGTTAATACTGTTTTTCAAAGCTATGCCCTTTTTCCACATATGACGGTCTTTGATAATGTCGCTTTTGGTTTACGTATGCAAAAAACGCCGCAAAGTGAAATAGAACCTAGAGTAATGGAGGCATTGCGCATGGTGCGTTTAGAGAACATGGCACAGCGTAAACCTCATCAACTTTCTGGTGGACAACAACAGCGTATCGCCATTGCACGTGCCGTCGTTAATAAGCCAAAGGTGTTGTTACTCGATGAATCACTTTCTGCCCTTGATTATAAATTACGTAAGCAGATGCAAATTGAGTTAAAGCAGTTACAGCGCCAACTCGGTATTACCTTTGTCTTTGTTACACATGATCAAGAAGAGGCACTGTCCATGTCTGATCGCATTATTGTTATGCGTGACGGTGTTATTGAGCAAGATGGTACGCCTCGTGAAATTTATGAAGAGCCGAAAAACTTATTTGTGGCGCGCTTTATCGGTGAAATCAATGTATTTAATGCTACCGCCCTACATCGCACGGATGATAAACGCATTATTGCCAATATTGAAGGGATAGAGGCAACCATCTACCACTCAAGTGACATACATTCAGGTGATAAATTACAAGTTTTATTGCGCCCAGAAGATTTACGCCTTGAAGAAATTAAAGAGTCAGAACAACGCGGCATTGTCGGGCATATTATAGATCGTACCTACAAGGGAATGACGTTGGACTCTGTGGTTGAATTAGACTCAGGAATGCGCGTTATGGTTAGTGAGTTCTTTAATGAAGACGATCCCGATGTTGATCACTCATTAGGGCAAAAAGTTGTAGTGACATGGGTTGAGAGTTGGGAAGTGGTGTTAAGTGATGCGAACGAAATTTAATTTACAAAATGCCATCATTGCATTAATTGTCAGCTGGTTACTGCTGTTTGTATTCATCCCTAATGTAATGATTATCGCCACGAGCTTTTTAACTCGTGACGAAGCTAACCTTATCGAAATGACATTTACCTTCGATAACTACCTACGCCTAATGGATCCACTTTATATAAAAGTATTGTGGCACTCTTTTTATATGTCGATAGTAGCAACACTACTGTGTTTGGTTATTGGCTATCCGTTTGCCTACATCATTGCTCAAATGCCAAAGCGCTGGCAGCCATTTATGCTGTTTTTAGTGATTGTCCCTTTTTGGACCAACTCACTTATTCGTACCTATGGGCTCAAAATCGTATTGGGTACTCAAGGTGTTTTAAACAAAGGAATGATTGCTATTGGCTTAATCGATAAACCAATCCGTGTGATGTATACCGAAGATGCCGTCATGATAGGCTTAGTCTACATTTTACTCCCTTTCATGATCTTGCCACTCTATTCTGCGATAGAAAAACTGGACAAAGCCTACCTAGAAGCAGCAAAAGATCTTGGTGCAAATAAGCTTCAAATATTAGTTCGTATTGTGTTGCCACTAACGATGCCAGGCATTATTGGCGGTTGTTTACTTGTATTGCTTCCTGCCCTTGGCATGTTCTACATCTCCGACTTACTTGGTGGAGCAAGGAACTTATTAATTGGCAATGTGATAAAGAGTCAGGTCCTTAATGCACGAGACTGGCCGTTTGGTGCTGCAACTAGTATTGCCTTAACAACAGCAATGGCCGTAATGCTGTATGCCTATTACCGAGCGGGTAAGCTATTAAATAAAAAAGTGGAGCTTGAATAATGGGACGTATGATTAAATTTGGGTTTATGTCACTGGTTTATGCGTTTCTTTATTTACCGATTATTGTCTTAATCGCCAACTCTTTTAATGCGAATAAATTTGGCATGAAATGGGGAGGATTTACGACAAACTGGTATGACGCATTAATCAATAACGACAGCCTAATGCAAGCGGCCTGGCACTCTCTAAATGTGGCTATTTTTTCAGCAATAGCCGCAACTCTCATTGGAAGCTTAACCGCT
This sequence comes from Vibrio sp. 10N.286.49.B3, assembly GCF_002873395.1. Classification (GTDB taxonomy): domain Bacteria; phylum Pseudomonadota; class Gammaproteobacteria; order Enterobacterales; family Vibrionaceae; genus Vibrio. The sequence goes on from NZ_MCUV01000001.1 coordinate 69,400, forward strand.
GTTGCCTTATTTCGTTACACCTTTAAGGGGAAGCGAGTTGTTAATGGCTTACTCTTTATCGTCATGATGTCTCCCGATATTGTGATGGCGATTTCACTGTTGGCGTTATTTATTGTGCTCGGTGCGCAGTTAGGATTTCTAACATTACTCCTCGCCCATATCACTTTTTGCTTACCCTTTGTCGTCGTGACCGTTTATAGCCGTTTAAATGGCTTTGACGTTAAAATGCTTGAAGCCGCTAAGGATTTAGGCGCTAGTGAGTGGACGATTCTAAAACAGATCATTTTACCCTTAGCGAAACCTGCCGTCGCTGCCGGTTGGCTACTCAGTTTCACCCTGTCACTTGATGATGTCATCATCAGTTCATTTGTGACAGGTCCAACCTATGAAATCTTACCGCTTAAAATTTATTCTATGGTTAAAGTCGGTATATCACCTGAAGTTAATGCATTAGCAACGGTGATGCTCATCGTGTCACTTATTTTAGTTATCCTTTCTCAAATTATTGCACGAGAGAAGATAAAATAAACCTCTATTACCCTTCAACATCATGAGGGTAATAACCATTTTTGGAGCAACATAAATGAAGAAAACTCTTTACGTAGGGGCTTTATGTGCCACCACATTATTCACCACACCTTCCTACTCAGCTGATGATGAGCTGTATTTCTACAATTGGTCAGAATATATTCCAAGTCAGGTTTTAGAGGATTTCACCAAAGAAACGGGCATCAAAGTCATCTATTCAACCTATGAATCTAATGAAGTGATGTACGCAAAGCTTAAGACTCAAGGTGCAGGGTATGACTTAGTTGTTCCTTCGACCTACTTTGTGTCTAAAATGCGTAAAGAAGGTATGCTGCAGAAGATTGATAAAGAGAAAATACCTCATTACAGTGGTCTTGATACTAATTATCTAAACCAACCTTTCGATCCTGGCAATGATTATTCTATTCCATATATTTACGGAGCAACGGGCATTGGTATTAATACCGATATGCTTGATAAAGACTCCGTATCCAAATGGGACGATTTCTGGGATGAGAAATGGGAAGGTCAATTAATGCTAATGGATGATGCTCGTGAAGTTTTCCATATTGCTTTAACAACACTAGGCTACTCACCAAATACTACGGATCCAAAAGAGATCGAAGCGGCTTACCATAAGTTGCAGCAATTAATGCCTAATGTTCTAGTTTTTAATTCAGATTTCCCTGCTAACCCATATTTAGCGGGTGAAGTATCTCTCGGAATGCTGTGGAATGGTTCAGCTTATATGGCGCGTCAAGAAGGTGCTAATATTGAAATCATTTGGCCAGAGCAAGGGACTATCTTTTGGATGGATAGTATTTCAATTCCTACTAAAGCTAAAAATATTGATGCTGCCCATAAGATGATAGATTTCTTATTGCGCCCAGAAAATGCAGCGAAGATTGCCTTAGAAATTGGTTACCCGACACCAGTCAAAACAGCCTTACCTTTACTACCAAAGGCTTTTTCTGAAGATCCAAACATCTTCCCTCCGCAAGCCGTCATGGAATCTGGTATTTTTCAGGATGATGTGGGTGAAGCGAGTGTTTTATACGACGATTACTTCCAAAGATTAAAAGTAAGTAACTAGCCACCTACGTTATAATTTGATAGCTTTAACAATCTAAAAAAGTGGCCTATTTAAGCCACTTTTTTTGCTAGCACAGTCTGCAAGTGTTAAATATCGCAATACCATTCAAAGTAAGGGGTCAGAAATAACCCTTAGTTGGCTGCCTTACTATAGGCATCTGTTAATAATTCAGAGACGAGTTTAGGTACTTCAATACTTGCCTTACCATAACGCTTTTCATCAAACTCACTTTCCACAGCACTCGGCTCTAAATTAATTTCTATGGTATGTGCACCATGCATTTTCGCATCATGTACAAAGCCAGCCGCTGGATAAACTACACCAGAAGTGCCTATCGATATAAATAAGTCCGCAGACTCTAATACCGAGTAAATATCCCCCATTCTTAATGGCATCTCACCAAACCAAACAATATGAGGTCGCATCTGAGCTGGGATTTGGCAGCAATGGCAAAGATCGCCAGTGTTTAAGTCTTCTTTTTGTTCAATGACTTGATTTGACTCAGTACAGCGAGATTTCAATAATTCGCCATGCATATGAACGATGTTGGCACTACCAGCTCGTTCATGTAAGTTATCAATATTTTGAGTAATCACAGTAACAAAACCTTGGAGCTCTTGTTCTAGCTGAGCCAATGCTAAATGTGCATTGTTGGGCTTAATATCAGCTGACAATAAGCCTTGTCTTCTCTGATTATAAAAAGATTGCACCAAATCAGGATTATTAATAAAACCTTCAGGTGTTGCGACATCCTCTATTCGATGATTTTCCCATAATCCATCTTGTGCCCGAAAGGTTTGAATTCCAGATTCAGCGGAGATTCCAGCACCTGTAAGAATAACGATATTGCGATATGGGTAATTCATGTAAGAATCCTTATTGTCCTTAATTTAGCAATAAGTTTAGCATCACTCGCGATGTAACTATAAGTTAAAGCATTAGACAATGGTATTATGCCCGTCATAGTAAAAAGCGACCGAAGCCGCTTTTTCTATTCAATCTATCTATACAGCTCTAAGCTTGATTAGTCTTCATTAACTGAAGAAATTCTGTGAATCGATAAATCAGCGCCATTAAACTCTTCCTCTTCAGAGAGTCGTAAACCGGTAAATCGATGTAAAGCACCATAGACAATAAACGCCCCACCAACGGCAACAATAATGCCTAAGCCAGTACCAAGCACTTGAACAATAAAGCTCACGCCACCGAGTCCACCGAGCGCTTGCTGACCAAAGATACCAGCAGCAATGCCTCCCCATGCACCACAAATACCATGCAATGGCCATACACCGAGAACATCATCGATTTTTGTTTTATTCTGAAGATAAGTAAACAGATAAACGAACAGTGCACCAGCGATGCTACCAGTAATCAATGCGCCAAGCGGATGCATTAAGTCAGAGCCGGCACAGATAGCAACAAGACCAGCTAAAGGACCATTATGAATAAAGCCTGGGTCATTTTTACCGGCAACAAGCGCAGCTAGAATACCACCGACCATAGCCATTAATGAGTTCATTGCCACGAGACCACTGATGCCATCGAGTGTTTGCGCCGACATAACATTAAACCCGAACCAACCGACAGATAAGATCCAAGCACCAAGGGCTAAGAAAGGGATATTTGATGGGGCAAAGTTAGTGTGCTTACCTGCACGTACGCGACCATTACGCATACCAAGAAAGATAACAGCAACTAATGCTATCCAGCCACCAACACCATGTACAACCACTGAGCCAGCAAAATCATGGAAGCCTGCGCCAAAGGTGGCTTCAAACCAACCTTGAACCCCAAAGTTACCATTCCAAATCATACCCTCGAAGAACGGATAAACTAGACCAACAGTAAAGAAAGTTGCAATTAAGATTGGGTAGAAACGTGCTCGCTCTGCAATGCCGCCAGAAACGATAGCAGGAATAGCGGCAGCAAAAGTAAGCAAGAAGAAAAATTTAACCAATTCATAACCGTTACCTTGTGACAGAGTTTCGGCATCGGCAAAAAAGTGTCCACCATAAGCCACCCAATAACCAATAAAAAAGTAGGCAATAGCTGAAACACCAAAGTCTGCTAGAATCTTAACTAATGCATTGACTTGGTTCTTTTTTCTGACAGTACCAACTTCAAGAAATGCAAACCCAGCATGCATCAAAAATACCATGATGGCACCGAGTAATAAAAAAAGGGTATCTGAGCTTTGAGTCAGAGTTTGAACTGCTCCATGCACCTGACTTACTGTTTCGCTCATTATAGAATCTCCATTTAGTGTTGCGCACTATTTTCGTGCTCTTGAATTTTCCTTTTCACCAAGATAGTGAAATCTGTTTGAATAATGTTTACAGCAAATTGCATTCCAACTATTTAATAAAAACACACGAAACAAAATATAAAATAAAGCACGAAATATCAGATACTTAAAAGAGAACACTACTCTGTAAATATAAGAAAACCAATATTGACAACTAAAATTCACACCAGCATAGTGCAAATGAACTATATTAGTGCACGATCTTTTGGTGCAGAAACAAAAAAATCCCCTATACCGTTCAGCATAGAGGATCTTTATTACCAAATTGAATATTATAAATTTGGGCCAGCCGATGGCTTATGAGGAATGTTATTTTTTAATTGCTGCATCCCTTGAACCATTCGAAAGAACCAAACTAAAATCGCTAAAATAGCAAACCCAGCTCCGACAAATGGTATCGCATGACCGAATGTATCGATTAGTGAACTTTTATACCAATAGTTATTAATCCCAATTAATACACCATTTGACGTCGCGACTGTTACGATCAAAACCACAAAAAAAGTTAGGTAAAGAAAAAAGCTACGAATTAAGCCATAGTAATGTGAATTAACCAAATCACTATCTTCCCCTTTATCTAGCCGATATCCGGCATAAATAATTGCGATTAAACCTGAAATCAAAAAAGTAAATGGTGTCAATATACTTGCTATATAGGCCAACCAGATACCATTATTGCTGTTATTTTTCATCCGTATTCTATCTCAATTTATAGGTAGCTCGACAAAGCTCGCTACCCTAGATTATAACAATATAGATAAAAGCGTTATTATGGCTGTTTATCTGGTTTAGTGGCATCTGATTGATTATCTTTTACTTCGTTGTACCATAAATCATGGTGCTCTTTTGCCCATGTTTCATCAACCTCACCAGTCACCATCCCTTCTAGGGCCCCTTCCATACCAAACAGACCAATATAAATATGGAAAATAAAACCACAGATAAGGATAAGTGCGGAGAACATATGAACGAGGTTCGATAGCTCCATATCACGACGAGTTTGCCCAAATATAGGGAAATCTAAAACAAGACCACTAATTGCAGCAATCGCACCAAATACGATCAATAGCCAGTAAATCGCCTTTTCACCACCATTAGAGAAACCAGCTGAAGGGTGTGTCCCTTTATATTTTCCGACCATACCACCAAATTTCATAAACCAAGTTATATCTGTTTTTGTAAATAATGACTTACGCCACCATTTTAAAAGAACGAATACCAGTAAAATAAAAAATAGTGGACCAACATAGTTATGATACTGCTTAGCGAGATGTATTATGAATCCCCATAAATCAGTAGGAATATACGGCTTTAGAAAATGTTTACCATAAACCAACATTAACCCACTAAATGCTAATGTTAAAAAAGTAAATGCCATACTCCAATGTAAAGCTCTATCTAGCCTCGACCAACGTTTGATTGTTTTCCCAGTTCTCTTGCCACTTAACATTAATGGACCAACTGCAACATAGGCTAAGAAGACGAGGGTAATACTACCAAAGATAGCCACAGCACCTGCCGGTGACATCCATTTTTCTTTCAAGATAAACCATGTCTCACCAGGCGTACTAATTAACACACCATGCTCAGGAAATTGAGAGGTTGTATAACCCTCTTCGCCTTCCTTAACCTTACGCCAAAAATCAGCACCACCTAGTTGAGTCATTTCTTGCTTTACTGTTTGTGATGAACTGGTTTGTGATGAACCTTCTTCCGCTGATACCTGAAACGAAAAACTCAGGAGGAATGCTACCAATAAAGGCAGCATAACGAGCGTCACATGCTTAATACGTTGTAACATAACGCTCTCCATTATTAGCTTTTAGTCGCATCAAAAGCGAGATCTTCACCATCGGTCCAACCAGCGTGTTTAGCACCACGCTCGACTACACGCTGACGGAACACTTCTGATACTTTTTCAGCATCACCAGCTAAAAGTGACTTGGTTGAGCACAATGAAGCACACATCGGTAACTTACCTTCAGCAATTCGGTTCGCACCATATTTATGACGCTCTTCTTCCGATCCAGCCTCTGTCTCTGGCCCACCGGCACAGAAGGTACACTTATCCATCTTACCACGCTCACCAAACGCAGATTGCTTAGGAAACTGTGGAGCTCCAAACGGACAGGCAAATAAGCAGTAACCACAACCAATACACAGATCTTTATTGTGTAAGACAATGCCATCTTCTGTATGCTCAAAACAGTCTGCAGGACAAACCGCCATACACGGCGCATCAGTACAATGCATACAAGCCACTGAAATCGAATTTTCTCCCGGCTCACCGTCATTAAGAGTCACTACGCGACGGCGCTGGATACCCCATTCAAGTGCATCATCATTTTCATTCTTACATGCTGTGACACAGCCATTACATTCAATACAACGCTTGGTGTCACATAGGAATTTCATTCTAGCCATTTTATGACTCCTTACGCTTTACTAATTTTACAAAGAGTGACTTTGGTTTCTTGCATCTGAGTAACCGGATCATAACCATAAGTAGTTGCGGTGTTAGCAGATTCCCCAGTGACATAAGGTGCAGTACCTTCTGGGTAGCGCTCTAACAGATCTTCGCCTTGAAACTTGCCACCAAAGTGGAATGGTAAAAAAGCCAAACCAGGTTTAACTCGGCGAGTCACCATCGCTTTAACGTGAATTCGTCCTTTCTCTGCCCCTTCGACCCATACCATATCGCCATCTTTAAAGCCGATATCATTGGCATCTTTCGGGTTCACTTCAACAAACATTTCCTGTTGTAGTTCTGCTAGCCATGGGTTTGAGCGCGTTTCTTCACCACCACCTTCGTATTCAACCAAACGACCAGTAGTAAGAATGATGTTGTACTCTTGCGACACATCCTTATCTTGAATTGATTTATATAACGTTGGAATGCGGAACGTTGCCTCTTTATCATCCCAAGTTGGGTAGTCCGTTACAAGGTCACGACGAGGCGTATAAAGTGGCTCACGATGTAGTGGCACTCTGTCAGGGAAAGTCCAAACAACAGCTCGCGCTTTGGCATTACCAAACGGAATACAGCCATGCGCAATAGCAACACGTTGGATACCACCAGATAAATCGGTTTTCCAGTTTTTCCCTTCCGCAGCAAGCTTCTCTTGTGCTGTTAGGTCATCCCACCATCCAAGTTGTTTAATTAACTTATCAGTAAACTCAGGGTAACCATCTTCTAACTCACATCCTTTAGAGTAGCTATCTTCTGCAAGTAAATTACTCCCTTCAAATTCAACACCAAAACGAGTGCGGAAGTTTCCTCCACCATTGGCAACCGTTTTTGATGTGTCATAAAGGATATGCGTGCCTGGGTGCTTCATTTCAGCAGTCCCCCAACACGGCCAAGGAAGACCATAGGTTTCACCATTTACGGGACCACCTTCGGCCTCTAAGGTAGTTTTATGGAAAGTATGCCAGTTCATCGTATGCGCTTTAATACGCTCAGGACTTTGCCCGGTATAACCGATCGTCCACATGCCTTTATTGAATTCTCGAGTGATATCTTCAATGACTGGCTGGTTATTCTTTACCTCAATGTTTTTGAATAACTGCTCGGCATAGCCTAATTTCTTAGTTAATAAATATGCGATTTCATGATCAGGTTTAGACTCAAACAGTGGATCTATGACTTGTTGGCGCCACTGCAATGAACGGTTAGAAGCGGTAACTGAACCATGAGTTTCAAATTGCGTCGTCGCTGGTAATAGATAAACACCGTCGGTTCTATCATTCATTACAGCAGCAACGGTTGGATATGGATCAACAATGACCATCATATCGAGCTTTTTCATCGCTTTTCTAATGTCAGTACCACGCGTTTGTGAGTTAACCGCATGCCCCCAATAGAACATTGCACGAATATTATCGTTTTGCTCGATATTCTCTTTGTCTTCTAGCACCCCATCAACCCAACGAGAGACAGGAACACCAAAATTATTCATTGGATTTTTGCCATTATAGGCATTTTGGTCAAAACGATTTTTAACCCAATCAATGTCGAGATCCCATACTTTTGACCAGTGATTCCACGCGCCTTCTGAAAGACCATAATAACCCGGCAAAGTATCAGATAATACGCCCATGTCCGTCGCACCTTGCACGTTATCGTGCCCACGGAAGATGTTTGCACCACCACCAGATTTACCCATATTGCCCAGTGCAAGCTCTAATACACAATATGCACGAGTGTTATTATTACCTGTCGTATGTTGCGTTCCCCCCATACACCAAACCACACAACCCGGACGGTTTTCAGACAGTAATTTCGCTGTTTGATACACTTCTTGCTCTGAAATACCGGTGACGCGCTCAACTTCAGCTGGCGTCCACTTTGCTACCTCGGTACGAATTTCATCCATACCAAAAACACGCTGACGAATGAACTCTTTATCTTCCCATTGGTTAGCAAATACGTGCCATAACACACCCCAAATAAAAGCAACATCGGAACCAGGGCGTAAAGCAACATAGTGATCTGCTTTTGCCGCGGTACGAGTTCTACGCGGATCAGCTACCACAATTTTACAACTATTTTTCTCTTTCGCGATCAAGATATGCTGCATCGCTACAGGGTGTGCTTCTGCTGGGTTTGAGCCAATGAATAGCATTGATTTACAGTTATGCATATCATTAAAAGAGTTCGTCATCGCCCCGTAGCCCCAAGTATTAGCTACACCAGCAACGGTCGTTGAGTGACAAATACGAGCTTGATGGTCGACATTATTAGTTCCCCAAAGTGAAGCCATTTTACGGAATAAATACGCTTGCTCGTTACTATGTTTTGCACTACCTAACCAGTAAACAGAGTCAGGTCCTGATTCTTCACGGATCTCTAATGCTTTATTACCAATTTCTTCAATCGCCTGCTCCCAAGAAAGCTTCTTCCACTTACCACCCTCCAGTTTCATTGGGTATTTCAAGCGGCGTTCACCATGACCATGCTCACGAAGCGCTGCTCCTTTAGCACAATGTCCACCAGCATTAAAAGGATGATCAAAGGCAGGCTCTTGCCCCGTCCATACGCCATTTTGTACTTCAGCATAAATCCCACACCCTACCGAGCAGTGTGAACAAATCGTGCGTTTGATTTCGGTTTTAGCTTCAGGATCAGCACTTTTAGCTTCTGCCTTTTTCATCATACCAGGCACAAAAAGTGATGCTCCAGCAACAGCACCACCAGCGGCTAAAGATGAGTTACGCATAAAAGTACGGCGGCTAATGCCAAATTGCTGCTCTGCTTTAGAAACGCTGTTAGAACGTTTAGTTAATTTCATTGTCGGCTCCTAAAGTGAATCGTAATAATCACGAATATGTTGTGTTTCATGGTAACCCGTGGATTTTTTTGCTTCAGACGGTTTAATTTCTTCAGCAACAACCACTTTCGTCGTACTGGTAACTGCGACACCAACAACAGCAGCCGTAGTGAGACCTTTCAATAAATCTCTACGACTTGAGTCAATTTCTTTCTTCTCTTTCATAACTTGCTTCCTTTATCTAATAGGCAGTCGTGAGTGCTGAGCACTTCTTGATTTTCTTATGTTTGCTTTTGCAACTACTCATAAGAAGTGTCGACTACATTTTTGACATTGATGACTGGCGGTTTACTTGTATGAATAGGATTCTCAGTAAAGCCCACTGATTCAAGTGTCATAAAATTAAAAATGAGCTCAGCAACGGAACAATAAAATTGCGCCGATGATGCTTCATTGATTTGTTTCGTTAAGGAACCAAACCATGGATTAATATGTTGATTAAAAAACGCCTTTTGCAGAGGTTTAACGCTTGCATCCGTTTGTGTATCTGCGATCAAAATTGCCATAACTTCACATAATGCCGACATATGATCTTCAGGCTCTTTCACCCCATCATTACGCTCAATGCCTAATTGCTTTAGGTGATGCCTTAATTCTGATAAAGGCTTTTCCATCAAAGCACCGCTCATGTGCCATGATCCAAACGGAACAACCTCTCCACGACCAACACCAATAAATAAGTCTTGATACTCTTCTGCTAGTAACTCAACACCATTAATAGCGTCATTATGATGCGCTGCCGATCTCACAACGGAATACCAAGCAGAGGACATCGAACTCGTTTCATTGTCTATTTCGAGCGAGCTCAACCAAGCCAGTAAATCAGCGTCAGGCGCATCGCGTAATAAGGCGGCAATTAAAAGGTAAATATCCGCACGTAAAGACTGTTCTTGTTGTTCCACAATACCGTCCTATTAATATTTTAGTTGTTGTTCTGGAGAATCCGCCATCGACTCAAATACATCTTTAACTCGACAATCTTCACACATCGCAATACGTCTAATCGCATTATCATCAGAGAAGTGAGCGTGACCACGTAACTTAGATTGCAACATATCAATCATAGACTGAGGCGCAAAAGGCTTATGGCATAACAAACACTCTGCCGCTTTTTCAGCATGCAAAGTAATGGCTTCTTGACGAGTAGCTGGATCCCAATTAATTTGAGCTTCTAGACTTAATGCATTCTCTGGGCAGGCTTTTTCACATAATCCACATTGGATACAATCTTGTTCAACAAAACTTAGGCTTGGTGATTTACCATCATTATGTAAAGCCGATGTCGGGCAAACGGCAATACATGCCATACACAAGGTACAATCCGATGTTTCGCAATTCACTTTTCCGTAAGGCGCAGTACTCGGCAATGGATGGATCATCAGTTCGGGTTTATAACGAGCAGATAATGAGTCAAGCGCAGTAAATAGACGTTGGCGTTTATTGCCCTCTAAATCCCCCAGCGTCTCTTGTAATGAAGCGTAGCCTAAGGATTCAATTTGCAGTGTCGGAGTTTGTTCACGTAGTGATTCTAAATACAGGATATCGATACATTCACGTGGTAATGAAAGTTGCTCGAGTAAACCTTGAGCAACACCGACTTCATGATTGAGTACTCGTTGGATCGTTGCTGGCATATGGCGACTTGCTGCAAATAAGATTTGAGTCGCACCATTAGTTAAAGCAGCAAACCAACTATCAATACCAACAGAAGGAAGCTCTTCTACAACCACTGGAATGACATTATCTGGCAAAGCTTTTAATGCCATAACGTTATACATTTCATGACGTGAACTACATAACAGAACAATGGGATTCGAACCACCCGCTTTTAAGTAGTTGGCTAATGTACGCTCTATGAATTTTTGAGTCTCTTGAGGTGTAGGCAGTGCATAATGAATAGCTTCTGTTGGGCATGCGGTCGCACAAGTACCAACGCCTTGGCATAAATAAGGATTAATTTGTATATTATGCCCAATTTTGTCATTACCTTCACTGGATAAAGCCCCCGCAGGACAAGCATCGACACAACGTTCACAACCTTTAACGCCACGAGAACTATGCGCACATAAATCAGTATCTAAACGAAAGTATTTGGGCTTATCAAATGTTCCCATTAATGTTGGAATTTCTTCTAATGCTTCCGTCAGCTTCGGGTAACCACGACCCACAGGGAAATAACCAGGAACAGGGACTTCTTCAGGCATACAACCATTGAGCGACAAATCAAGAATGACATCAAAGCAGTCTTGACCAATCGAAACCTTAGAAAGATTTGTTTTGATTCCCTGACTTTCAACCATCACCTCAAAAGCACCCAAAAAACCATTAATTGCAATCGTATTGGTAAAGTAGACCTTAGAAGCTAGGCGATGAGTATTATCCGTTAATGGCGCACCATCGATTGAAAGTAACGTTAAAGAGTTCACCTCTAGTTGCTCAGCAGCACTAACGATTATTTCTGTTGGCCCAACAATGAGTGTATTACCACCGCTTTCATAGCTGACGGTCGGAGGGATAAGGTTTGCCAATTCAACTGTATTTTCAACAGCGTACCAACGCGCATAATTATTAGCGGTCAGATCATGTTCAAACGCGATAGGATTTGATTTAGAGTCTGGTAGTTGCTTGTCTGATAATACTTGTTTTAATAGTTCTGGTGACATCGACATAGTTCGGTTCCATCTGGAGTGGTTTCCGTTGATATGCACTAATAAAGCAAATAGTGTTCCAATTTATAATGCCTCGATATATACCGACTAAAATGAGAGATAAAGCCGTTTATACTAAGATTTGGCTCTACTGATGAATGGAAAATCCAGCAGGAAGGACAATTTGTCTCATCGCCCTTTCCCTGTGTTAGTACAAAATGTACCTATTTATGATGTGGGTTATTCTGTCCCACTATTTTTGGAGATACTGCTTCCGGGGGTATTGTTTCTGGAGATATGTCGTCTGACCATAAGGTATCCTCACTTTCTGTCTCTATACTGTTATCTTCTTCCGTTCGTTCATCAGCGACTGGTTTATCGACTAGAGCTTCTTTACTCTCTACGCTTTCACTACTTTGAGCCACTTCATCGTCTCCCTCTATAGTGTTTACCCAATCACGTAGTGTATTTGCTATGCCACCAGCCATATTTTTCACATTATGGAAGTCTTGATTGTAATCATCGAGCGGATCTATCTCGCTAAACTCACCACTTAGAAATAACTTCCTTAACGCTGCTTTCTTTACTGACTTTTCAGCATCACTAATCAGTAGATGAGCAACAGATAGAGAGTCAGAGTGTTCACTTTCACCACTATCGAGCTCAGCGTCATCCACCACTTCACTCGTCAGTTGGTTCTCTATGACTGCCTGAGTAGCATTATCATGTTGTAGTGTTTGATTAAGCGCCGTTGAAGTGCCATTTTCATTGGTAGTTTCAACAGGTTTATTTGCATTATTGACATCTAGTGTCTCTGCTGGGGGTGTCGGTGTCTCTTGTGCTTCTTTAGTCAATTTCGCTTCTTGGCCTAATTTACGTAGTGACCAACGAGAAAGAAAATCATTTTTCACTTGAACGCCCCGCACCTTTACGCTTTTTACGTCTAATTTCTAATAACTCACCATGACGACCAATGAATGCCTCCATCCAAGCCTGCACGGCTAATGGCATATCAAAAGAAAGCACAGTGTAGTCTGTATCCATATAGCGACCAGCAACACTTTGTGCAGCCGTGAGCATGACAATATTTAATACATCACTATCTTGATGATTATCTAAAACGACAAATAGCTTAGGTTGAGTCGAACTTAGGTTAAAGCGATAGTCCGTTCTTTCATCTCTATATAACTGAAGTACACTAACATTGGTGTTCACCTGTTGTGGATGAAGATCAAACCCGAGTAAATTCCATTGCCATGTTTGCCAAAACTTTCCAGCCATCTCTTGTAACTCTAGATGACACTCTATCGACCATCTATCTTCTGTTTTAATAACATGAGCCAGTGATGGTTCGGTATGACTATCTTCCATATATAACCTCTTAGTAGTAAATCGCTTCAATCAAGGTGATCTTACTTACAATAAGCAAATATTACGCCAAAGCATCGACTAGATCTGCTGATAAGAATTTCTGTTAATAACAATTATAGTGGCAGGTCAGCGTCTTATCATATACAGTTTATGACTGTTTACTGGTGCAACTCATTAAGGAATCTACTTGTGTCTCTACCTCATATAATAAAAACAGGTGATGATCCTGTGCAAACATTAGAAGTTGATGTCTTTGATGAATATGGTGAAAAGCTAACGAAACAGATAGCTTGTGAACGCCCTCTAACGGTTATGTTGAACTGGAAAGAAATTGTGACTCTGATGACGCTTGGTTCTCGACCTGAAGCGCTTGTGCTTGGCTATCTTAAGAACCAAAGCTTTCTTTCCGATCCCCAAGCTATTGAGTCGATTATTATTGATTGGGAAACACATAGCGCCGCAGTGACAACGAAAGAAAATACCGATCATATGGAAAAAGCGCTCAAGAAAAAGACCGTTACCTCTGGCTGTGGTCAAGGCACTATGTATGGCAATGTCATGAAGCAGCTTGAAAATTATCAAGTACCTCAAAATGCGCTTAAGCAGTCCGCTATCTATACCGCGCTAGAAGCGTTAACGCATTATAATGATACTTATAAAAAAGCGGGAGCTGTGCATGGCTGTGCGATTTGTAAGGGCGATGAAGTTATTTCATTTGTCGAAGATGTCGGTCGTCATAACGCGGTTGATACATTGGCTGGTGAGATGTGGATTAATCAACAGTCAGGCAGTGATAAGATTTTCTATACCACAGGTCGTTTAACTTCTGAAATGGTGATAAAGGTAGCTCAGATGGGAATACCTGTGTTGCTTTCTCGTTCTGGCGTTACTCAAATGGGCTTAGAGCTTGCTCAGCAGTTTGGTATTACCACAATAGCGAGAGCCAAAGGGTTACGCTTTCAAGTATTCACTGGTGTTGAAAAGATTGAGTTTGATGTAAAGGGCAAAGAGGCTTAACACTCTCTATCTCTCATTAGGCACTCTGTTACTAGGTAGTTTGTTACTAGCAACAATAAAAAACGGCTCACTATCTATCAAGATAGTGAGCCGTTTTCGTATAGATTAGCTAATAATCAGCTATCAAGACAAACTTAGATAATATTAAGCTTGTGCTGCACGCATCTTACGGAACTCATCGTAAGTCCCTTTGAAGTCTGTAATTTTGTTATCACGGATTTCTAGGACGCGAGTTGCTAATGAATCAACGAATTGACGGTCATGAGAAACGAAGAACAACGTTCCTTTGTAGTTTTCTAGCGCTAGGTTCAATGCTTCAATTGATTCCATATCCATGTGGTTTGTTGGTTCATCCATTAATAGGATGTTTGGTTTATGCATCATGATTTTACCCAGTAGCATACGACCTTGCTCACCACCAGAAATCACTTTTACTGACTTCTTGATATCATCTTGACCAAATAGCATACGACCAAGGAAGCTACGAACAACCTGCTCGTCTTCATTCTCTTGACGCCACTGGCTCATCCAATCAAATAGGTTCATATCTTCTTCAAAATCATGCGCATGATCTTGTGCGTAGTAACCGATATTTGAGTTTTCAGACCACTTGTAAGAACCCGCTTTTGGCTCTAAGGCACCAGCTAAAGTATTTAGTAGTGTTGTTTTACCGACACCATTCTCACCAATGATTGCAACGCGCTCACCGACTTCAAAGATAGTGCTGTAATCTGAGTAAAGATCTTCGTCAAAGCCTTGCGTTAGGTTTTCAACAACCAATGCGTTACGGAATAGCTCTTTAGATTGCTCAAAACGGATGAACGGGTTTTGACGGCTTGATGCTTTAACTTCATCAAGTTGGATCTTATCAATCTGTTTTGCACGTGATGTCGCTTGTTTTGCTTTTGATGCGTTTGCAGAGAAGCGAGATACGAAAGTTTGTAGCTCAGCAATTTGTGCTTTCTTCTTCGCATTGTCAGAAAGTAGACGTTCACGAGCCTGTGTTGCTGCTGTCATGTATTCATCGTAGTTACCTGGGAACAGGCGTAATTCACCGTAATCTAAGTCAGCCATGTGAGTACAAACACTGTTTAAGAAATGACGGTCATGCGAGATGATGATCATTGTGCAGTTACGTTGGTTTAGCGTATCTTCCAACCATTGGATAGTATCCATATCCAAGTTGTTGGTAGGTTCATCAAGTAGCATGATGTGTGGGTCTGCAAAAAGAACTTGAGCAAGAAGAACACGCAGTTTCCAACCAGGAGCAACTTCACTCATTAGGCCGAAATGCTGTTCCATTGGGATACCAACCGCTAGCAATAATTCGCCCGCTTTTGATTCCGCCATGTAGCCATCCATTTCTGCAAACTCAACTTCAAGGTCTGCGACTTTCATGCCATCTTCTTCACTCATCTCAGGTAGTGAGTAAATACGGTCACGTTCTTTTTTAACTTCCCAAAGCTCTTTATGACCCATGATAACAGTATCGATTACTGTGAATTCTTCATAGGCAAACTGGTCTTGGTTTAGTTTTGCTACTCGTTCATTAGGATCAGTACTTACGTTACCTGCTGACGGCTCTAATTCACCACTCAGAATTTTCATAAACGTTGATTTACCACAACCATTGGCACCAATTAGGCCGTAACGGTTGCCTTCACCAAATTTAACTGAGATGTTTTCAAAAAGCGGCTTTGCGCCAAATTGTTGGGTAATATTTGCTGTTGAAATCAATGTATTATTCCGAATTATGCGTGTGTGTTTTGGCAAAAGTAGCGACACAAACTGTGTTATCCGTACTTTCAATGCCGAAGTTGCGCAAAGTATAACAGAGTATGTGAAGTTGGTCACTAAAGGTGAAGATCTATTCTAATCCGCCTATTTTCATATCCACCAGCAATGTTTACATTAATCATTGAATTATAAGCATTTATTAAGAGCGCGCATTCAAGGTGGTTTCCCTTTTTAGCCACACTGTATAAATAAACAGTACCACTATTATTTGCCATAATGCCTTTCTGATATGGATTTTGATAGTCACTCTAGCTCTGATTTAAACCTATGCTTCACTGGATTTAATTATAGTGCGTTAGCATGTCAGAACATTACACTATCGCATAACGTTCTGACCATTTTGTTAATTCAAGAGGCTGCCATTAAGAAATGGTCAGAATTCGCTCTTCACCTTCATGTTCGGCTTTCGAAGGTAAATAAATACTAAAGCAGCTACCAACGCCAACCTCTGAAGTCACGCGTATTTCGCCACCAGTATGACTTAGAATACTTTGCGAAACAGATAAACCTAAGCCAGTACCATCTCTCTTGGTAGTATAAAATGGATCAAAGATCCGCTTTAACTGCTCTGGTTTAATTCCACAGCCTTGATCTTGAATATGAATGATTGCCCCTAGTGTCAATCCTTGCTCAACCCAGTCTTCGCTACTTATCGATAACTGCCCTTCACCGTTCATGGCGTGAATCGCATTCATCTGTAAGTTAACCAATATTTGTAATAGCTGATTGCGATTGACTTCCACCGACACTTTAGCTTGTAAAGAGACTTGATAGCTGATGCCTTTTTTCTTAGCGCCCGTTTTAACAAGGGTAATACTCTCTTCGATGATCGGGGTAATGTGCTGCCAAGTAATTTCATCTTGAACCCCGCCCTGACGACTGTATTGCAATAAGCTACGGGTGATATTTCGGATTCTATCAATTTGAGTCAAGATAGCACTTATCTCATCATCCACACTCTCTGCATGCTGACCAAGCTCAAACTTAATCAGTTCAACATTGCCTAAGATAACCGCTGTAGGGTTGTTGATCTCATGAGCGATACCTGCTGTTAGCTCCCCCAGCGCCGCTAACTTTTCATTTACGATGAGTTTATTACGTGTTTGATGCAAAAGGTTTATATGATGCTCTAACTGTAGAGTTTTCTCATTTAGGCTGGCGGTACGGATTCGGACTTTATCTTCCAACTCTTGCGCACCCTGCTGAATCTCATTGTTCCGTTGCGTCAACAGATCGAGCATATTATCAAATTGTTTGGCCAGTTGAGCGAGTTCATGTTGATCATTTAAACCAAGTCGACCGATACGCTTATCCTCACCCAACTGGACCTGCTTAACGACTTTGTGAATTTTCTCTATTGGATTAAATAAGTCTCTCGCGCCCCGATACACGACAACACCCGACACCAGTAATAAGATAATGATAATGATGCTCAGCTCACCAATATTGGTTATATAGGTTTGAATGAGTGGCCAAATTAAATAGCCCGTATATAGCATTCCTATGGCATCACCTGATTTATCATATAGAGGTTGATAGGCAGAGATATACCAAGCATCATGCACATAGGCATGACTCCGCCACTCTTTACCATCACCAAGAACTTGTTTTTTTACTTCACTAGAAGCGCGAGTACCAATCGCTCTCCCTTGCCGTGATTGACTATCTAAAGGCACATTGGTACTGACACGAATATCATCGAGGAAGATAGTGACGGTCCCTAATGGTCGCTCACTATCTTGTTGAAGTGGATAAATGAGATCACGAATTTTATCAACAAACAAACTACTATTATTTAATAGCAAGCCACCATCTAAAAAACCAATAATTTGCTTAGACTCGTTATATACCGGCAAAATCGTTCGGCTGACTAAACCATTACGTTCTACCTGATCGGATTCAATTAATGGCACTTCAGCCTGCTTAACGAGTTCTGCATCTAATTGACTTAACTCATTACTCTCTAAGCGATCAAAAAAAGAGGCTTTACGACTATATTCAAAATAACGCCACACCTCACTGACGTTTTTAATTGGTCGCCAATGCAAGAAATCCAACTCATATTGGTGTTTTTGCTTCGATACCCAAGAGGCTAAATCGTCCTTTCCTGCATTATTTAGCCTCACTCTAAAGTCATAGGATTGTTTAAATGCTGTCATATGGTCAACTTGGCTCTTTTGTAGCAGCCTTAAACTATTATCAGCCACATCTAAACGCTCTGATACATTCACTAAAGCACTATTCCAAGTGTAATGAACCGACCAATATAACGTCATTCCCATTAAAGCGAACATAGTAAGAAAAATAGGCGCTGAAGTGAGAAATAATAAGCGATAACGCACCATGGTTGTAATGCGCTGATGCCAAGTATTCACGTTTAGTAGATGGGACTCAGACTCCTTATTATTCATTACTATCGCTATCCCATTCTTTGTATTTACGTTCTAGTGTTTTACGGGCGACACCTAGGTCACGTGCTGCGGCGGATTTATTACCATCATGATAAGTGACCAATTGTTGAATATGGGCTTTCTCTACCGACTTTAAACACCATTCATTCGGGTAACCATGTTCTGTTTTCTCAGCAACAACATTTACTTGAGGTTGATCATGACTCGCTGTCGTTACTGGCTTTACTGTATCTGATTCAACGATACCTTTAATTTCTCGCCAATAGTGAGCTGGTGGTTTCGCTAATAATAGGCAACGTTCAATGAGGTTTTTTAGCTCTCGGATATTGCCTGGCCAATCGTAATCATGAATGGCTTGAATATCTTCATGTGCCCAATGCGGTTCTTGTATGCCTAACTCTAACGAAAGTAAATGGGTGAAATACGGCACCAGCTCATTTAAATCGTCTTTACGAGCACGCAAGCTTGGTACTTCGATTTTAAGTACGTTTAAACGATAATAGAGATCTTGCCTAAAGCTGCCTTTTTCGACCTCTTTTTCTAAATTACGGTTGGTTGCAGCGACAACACGTACATCGACAGGCATTTCTTTCTCGGAGCCAACAGGACGAATGGTGCGCTGCTCTAAAGTTCTTAAAAGTGCAGATTGCATCGCTAAAGGCATTTCACCAATTTCATCTAAAAATAAGGTGCCACCATCTGCAACTCGAAATAACCCTTCACGACTCTTTTTCGCCCCAGTAAAAGCACCAGCGGTATGACCAAACAGCTCACTTTCAAGCAATTCTGGCGCAATCGCCCCACAGTTAATTGGAACAAATGGTCCTATACGCTGACTTGCCTCATGAACACCACGAGCAACCAACTCTTTCCCCGTGCCTGATTCACCCTCAATCAGCACAGAAGCTCGTGAAGGTGCAAATTGACTAATCAAACATTTTAAAGCATTGGTCTGTTGTGATTGACCTATCAATTCGGTTTTTATATGGCGGCTAACATCCATTCGCAGCGCATATTGCAATCTCTGAGTAATTCTCTTATCCATGCACTTTTGCGTGGCTTGGATCATTTGCTGTAAGTTAAATGGCTTGAGAATGAAGTCTGCTGCACCTAATTTTAAAGCTGATATGGCGGTTTCTAAATCCGCATAACCTGTCATAAAGATAATGTCGGCTTTTTTCTCTGGATCGTTAAACGCTTCTTCCCAATCAATACCCGAACGACCTGGTAAATTGATATCCAATACGATGAGGTCATAGTGATCGCTTTTTCTTAATGCTTCAGCCTGTTCAATTGAACCGGCACAATCCACTTTATCACACAGTTTACCCAGTGCTTTTTTTAAGATCGCCTGCATACCTTCTTCATCATCGACAACTAAAATGGAAAAGGCGCGATACTGATTCATATTGTTATAATCAATTGGTTGAGACATATATAATCATTCATTTAACGTTAATAGGACAGAGTGTACCAACTTCGACAAATTAAACTATCGACCACCTGAGACATTTTGTCTTTCATTTCTTTTTATTTCTCATAATTGTTTGAATAATAGCTTATTAGCTCACTTTCTATGCGCCTTTTACGTTAGTATTATTATTGGCATTGCTATTGCAGTAGTTCAACCAATCGGATTAATATAAACAGATAGTTATCAGAAGATAACCTCATAAATTCATACAACGGACCCCCTTATGAAATCAATAATTGCAACATTAACTGCTTGCTCTTTAATTAGCTTCTCTTCCTTTGCTGACACTAACCCCGCTGAATTACCTCACATTCGTTTAGCGACAACCACCAGCACATACCACTCAGGCTTATTGGATTTTCTTTTACCGCAGTTTGAAAAAGATACCGGCTATAAAGTTGATGTACTTGCAGCGGGTACGGGGAAATCATTACGTATGGGTGAAAATGGTGATGTTGATTTAGTCATGACGCACGCACCTGAAGCCGAAGCTGAATTTGTTGAAAACGGATATGGCGTCTTACCAAAAAAACTGATGTATAACGATTTTGTTATTGTGGGCCCAGATTCAGATCCGGCAAAAATCACGGCTGAAAACACAATTGAGGGCGTCTTTGGAAATATCGCGAAGCAAAATGCCACCTTTATTTCACGTGGTGACGATTCAGGGACTCACAAAAAAGAGCTGACTATTTGGTCACAAAGCAAAATTGAACCAAACTTTGGTGGTTACCGCTCAGTGGGTCAAGGCATGGGACCGACCTTAAATATGGCATCAGAAATGCAAGCTTATACCATCACTGATCGTGGTACTTGGTTGGCTTACCAAAATAAACTCGAGTTGGATATTTTATTTGAAGGTGACGAAAGCCTATTTAACCCATACCAAGTGATCTTAGTGAACCCGAAACGTTACGCTGACATTAATTACGATGGTGCAAAAGCTTTTAGTGATTGGTTAGTACACCCGAATGGTCAGCAACTGATCAATGAGTTTAAGCTGAATGGTCAACAACTCTTTGTGGCAAGTGCTGAATGAGTTTATGGCAAACAACGTTAGAAGCCCTGCAACTATTGTTCAGCTTTGATCGTAATCTATGGGAGATCGTTGCGGTCTCCTTTAGTGTATCACTGACCGCTGTATCGTTAGTGCTGCTACCCTCTATTTTGATTGCCTTTATTTTTGCCTATACCGATTTCACGGGCAAATGGGTACTGCTATCGATCATTAACACCTTACAAGCTGTCCCTACGGTGGTGATAGGTTTACTGCTTTATATGCTATTATCTAGAGCAGGCCCATTAGGTGATTGGCAAATGCTATTTAGCCAAAGGGCGATGATATTAGGACAAATGATCATCTGCTTCCCTATTTTGATTTCAATGATGCATGCCGCGCTGCAAGCCAGTGACCGCAGAGTAGTCGAAACAGCAATAACGCTTGGTGCCTCACTACCAAGAGTTGCTGGCACACTCATTTGGGAAACACGCTTTCCTCTTATGGCTGCTGCTGTTAGTGCTTTTTCACGCATTGTAACCGAAGTAGGATGCTCGATGATGGTCGGTGGTAACATTATGGGTATGACTCGTAATATTCCTACTGCCATTGCTATGGAAAGTCATAAAGGCGCGTTTGCACAAGGTGTCGCGCTAGGTATTGTCTTACTTGCTTTAGCATTAGTGCTTAACTTTGCACTCTCTTCAATGAGGGGCAAAGGTTATATGAAAACATAGAAGGCTGTATGAGCATAAAGATAACAGCACAACAACTCTCAATGCGCTTTAAAGACCGGGTACTCTTCCATATCCCGGAGCTTTCTATCGGTCCTAATGATACGATTTATTTAAAAGGCGATAATGGTGTTGGTAAAACGACGCTATTAAAGATCTTAGCCGGCCTCATTAAACCAAGTAGCGGTGAACTTGCCCCACCTCTGCGCTCTTTTTGGTCAAAGCTAGGGTTAAGTAAAAAGAATCAAGGGGTAATTTACCTACACCAAACGCCTTACCTTTTTGATGGCAGCGTCTATCAAAATGTCGCTTATGGTATTCGCTATCAATCCTTTGATAAAAGCCCATTGCTTGATAAAAAACATTCTCACTTGAATACAGCCCAAGATATTCGTACGCAAGTGATTCATGCCCTAAAGATGGTTGGGTTAGAGACTCTTGCTGATGAGCATATCTCGGTATTATCTGGTGGTGAGCGTCAACGAGTGGCAATGGCAAGAGCGTGGATTTTAAAACCATCAATTTTATTAATGGATGAACCCAGCGCTTCACTTGACCAAGAATCAATAGAGCGTTTGGTCATTATGGCGCAAGATCTTATTGATCGTGGAGCAAGCTTGGTGATCACTAGCCACCAAACGAATGCCTTAACCGATCTATGTAAAAAACAATGGTGGATAAAAGAGACCACTTTGATTGAATCTCCTTTATTGCATATGATCCCGAAAAATAATCGACAAGAGAGTTCCTATGTTACTTCCAGCACAAACTAGTTGGGTGATTTTAGCGGGTGGTCAAGCTAGCCGCATGGGAGGGACAGATAAAGGTCTCATTAAGCTCAACGGTAAGCCTCTGATTGAGCACGTTCTAGATAAATTATTAGCACAAACTCAAGCTATTACTATCAACGCCAATCGTAATCAAGATAGCTATCAAAAATTTGCTCCTGTGATTAGTGATACCTTTCCTGATTACCCTGGACCACTAGGGGGAATTCATGCGGGTCTCAGTCACTCTAAAAGCGATTGGGTTGGCTTTGTGCCTTGTGATAGCCCACAAATTAACGATGATCTGGTAGCACGATTCTGCGCTCACGTTGAAAGTGACTCTGATATTCTTGTCGCTCATGATGGCGACTTTCAACAACCGGTATTTACACTCTATCACAAACGTGTGCTACCTAAGCTTGATGCTTTTTTACAGCGCGGTGATAGAAAGATCATTTTATTATACAAAGAGTGTAATACTAAATATGTCGACTTTAGTGACTCTCCTAACTGCTTCGTCAACTTGAACACACCAGAAGAACTTCAACAATTTGGAACTTTGAACTCATGAAAAGCCATTCAACAGCTGCGCCTCACTTTACGCGCCCTCACCTGCCATTGTTGGGATTTGCTGCGTATAGTGGCACAGGAAAAACGACCTTACTTGAAGTATTGCTCCCTAAGCTAACACAGGCTGGATTACGTGTTGGTGTATTAAAGCACGCTCACCATAATTTCGATGTCGATAAACCTGGCAAAGATAGTTATCGCTTACGTAAAGCTGGCGCAAGTCAGATGCTTATCTCATCGCGCAATCGCCATGCTTTAATGACGGAAACGCCAGAGCAAGAAGCCGATTTTGGCTACCTACTAACGCGTTTCGATGCGCAAGCGCTGGATCTGATTTTAGTTGAAGGCTGTAAGAATATCGCTTTCCCTAAAATTGAACTGCATCGTGAATCAGTAGGTAAGCCATGGCTTTATGATAATGATGACAACATTATTGCCATTGCAGCTGATACCACTGTCGCAAGCCATTTGCCACAAATGTCGATTAATGACATCGATGCGATTGCTCAGTTTGTTATCAATTACGCTGAACAATATGATCCAAAAGTGACAAAGAACGTAAACTACTGTGACAGCGTAACGAATAGTACTGAAGTTTCAGCGCCAAAAGAGAAAGTGACTGGCTGCTGTGACATTTTAGCGCCAGCCGCTTTATCGGTCACTGAAGGCCAAGAAAAAATTCTCTCTTTAGTTAACCCTTTATCTGAACAAGAAAATGTTGCGGTTGAAAAAGCGTATGGACGCATTTTAGCTGAATCGATCATTTCGCCAATCAATGTTCCGCAATACACCAACTCTGCGATGGATGGTTATGCGATTATTAATGAAGACTTAGCTCGTAACTCTTATCAAGTTGTCGCTGAAGTGCTAGCGGGTCATGCTTATGAACAGCAAGTTGAGATGGGGCAAGCGGTAAAAATCATGACCGGCGCACCTATGCCAGAAGGTACCGGCAGTGTTGTTATGCGCGAGCAAGCGGTGTGTGGTAACAATGGCAGCACTGTTTCCTTCCCTGATACATTCATTAAAGCTGGGCAAAATGTTCGCCAAGCTGGTGAAGATTTAGCGATGGGTCAACAAGTCTTTAGCCAAGGTACACGAATTCAGTCTCCGGAAATGGGCATGATGGCCTCACTGGGTTTTAATTGCTGTAATGTTGTAAAGAAAATGAAAGTCGCTATTTTCTCAACAGGCGATGAAGTTCAAGCGCCAGGTAGCGAGCAGCGTAGCAATGCGATCTTTGATTCAAATCGATTTACTCTCATAGGCTTACTAGAGAAGCTAGGCTGTGACGTGTTAGATTTCGGTATTATCGAAGATGATGAAGAGCTTATGATGGGTGCAATCACTAATGCATCACAACAAGCCGATATGGTGATCACGTCTGGTGGGGTTTCTGTCGGTGACGCTGATTACATCAAGTTAGCCTTAGAGCGTTTAGGTAATATTGATTTTTGGCGTATTAACATGCGACCAGGTCGACCATTAGCGTTTGGTCAAATTAATCAAAAGCCATTTTTCGGTCTGCCAGGTAATCCTGTTGCCGTTATGGTCTCTTTCATTAATTTTGTTGAACCTGCAATAAGAAAAATGCAAGGCCAACCCGATTGGCAACCGCTTAAGTCAAGTGCGATTGCATTAGAGCCACTTCGCTCTCGTCAAGGTCGTACAGAATTTAGCCGTGGTATTTATCAGCTTAATCAGCAAGGTCAATTAGAAGTAAAGACCACTGGTAAACAAGGCTCAGGGATCTTACGTTCAATGAGTGAAGCAAACTGCTTAATTGAAATATCACCTGCCGTTGATACAGTAAAAGAAGGGGAAAGCGTGACAATCATCCCACTTCAAGGCAGAATCTAGTCATTAATAATCAAGGGATCGTCTAATCGCTTAGCTTTCCCTTGTATCAAGCATGTAAAAGAGAAATTTATGGCACGTACAATCCTTTATACTTACAAAGACGTCGACAAAACATTAGTATTTTCTTATGAAAAACACCGCAATATTCAAGAAGCCGTCGCAGAAGCGGAAGGCATTGATATTCGTGAATATCTAAAAATGGAACAACAAATTGAAATGATTTCAGATACAAAAGCGGTACGTAATTACCGTGATAATCATTTCAGAAAACTCGGTTTTTCTAAGCTGACTTTAGCGCAAAAAGAAAATCGTGGTGTCGGTAAAAAATAGAGCCTTGAGCTTTATCTGATTGGTAATTTCACCAGCAGAACTTTATCCCGACATAAAAAAACCGCTCATCAAAGAGCGGTTTTTTTATATTAATCAAATCAATTACCACATTAAGTCATCTGGCACGACGAAATCTTTATACGGGTCATCTTCTTCAAGCGTATCTTCTTGACGTTGTTTCGTTTCAACAATCATCGACTCATCACGTAGAGCGATTTTCTCTGCCACAACGGTTGGAATAACGGCGTAACCTTCACCATGGTAAGCAATACTCAGTACACCATTAGCCAGTTGCTTTTGTGTCATGTCATCAACATAAAAAGACTTAACCAGCGTTCCATCAGTGAAGTTATATTTGATATCACCGCTATTGCTGTCAATCTTATTCATTTCAATAAGTTGCTTAATTTGCGCTTTAATCTCTTTCTGGAACTGCTCATCTTTAAGCTTTTGATTGAGCTCTTTATCACGCTCCTGCTGGGCAATTTTATTTGCTTCAGCGGCTTCTTTTGCCTCACGTGCTTGTACGCGTGATTTTTTCGCGCCTTTCTTTACTTTCTTTAGCTTTTTTTCATTTACTAAACCAGCTTTTAGCATTTGCTCTTGTAACGTTAACTTAGCCATGTTCTACCCAAAGTTATTTCTCTATTAACGCTATAATACCTGTTTTGTTTCCATTCAAAAACCTCGCTTTTACAACAAATAAGGTAGGCGCTCAATTTATAAGCTATTATTATACAAATCTGGTAGTTAGCTTTGTGTCACTGCATTGCTAAGTTTTGCTACCAATGGTCTAATACCCTTAATTCTCTTTATCATTTGGTAATTTACATGCAGCAAAACCAACAACCAACTTTCTTCTTCTTCGATTACGAAACATGGGGTGTTAGCCCTGCCAATGATCGTCCAAGTCAATTTGCTGGTGTAAGAACAGATAAAGACTTCAACATTATTGGCGAGCCACTTGTTATCTATTGCCAACCACCTAGCGATTACCTTCCTTCGCCTGAAGCCGCACTAATAACGGGGATTTCTCCACAAAAAGCCCAGAGCCAAGGACTTCCAGAGCCTGAGTTCATCGCCAAGATCCACGCAGAGTTATCGAAACCAAATACAACGAGCTTAGGCTATAACAGTATCCGCTTCGATGATGAAGTGACACGTTATACCTGCTACCGCAACTTTATCGATCCGTATGCTTGGAGTTGGCAAAATGGTAACTCTCGCTGGGATTTATTAGATGTGATGCGTGCTTGCCATGCCTTACGCCCTGATGGCATTAACTGGCCAACCAATGACGAAGGCTACCCAAGCTTTAAACTGGAGCATCTATCTGTTGCCAACGGTATTGAACATGCCAATGCTCACGATGCAATGGCCGATGTTATTGCCACTATTGAACTGGCGAAGAAGCTAAAAACCGCACAACCTAAAATGTTTGACTATTTATACTCGATGCGAAATAAACGTAAATTGAGTGATTTAGTCGATATCGTCAACATGACCCCATTAATGCATGTATCGGGTATGCTTGGCCGTGACTGTGCTTATACCAGTTGGGTCGTGCCTATTGCCTGGCATCCAACCAATAATAATGCGGTCATTGTTGTCGATCTAGCTAAAGATCCAAGTGCTTTATTAGAACTAGAAGGCGATGCACTATTAGAGCGTCTATACACTAAACGCAATGATCTCGCAGAAGATGAACTGCCAGTGCCTATCAAACTGGTTCATTTAAATAAGTGCCCTATTCTTGCACCAGCCAAAACATTAACAGCTGACAATGCAGCGTATATTGGTATTGACCGAGAGCAGTGCTTGAAAAATTTAGCGCTTTTACGTCAACACACTGAGCTAAGAGATAAACTAGTCACCTTATATAGCAACGAGCGTAGCTACCCTGATAACAATAATGTCGACACTCAGCTTTATGCGAACTTTTTCTCACCTGCCGATAGAGCAGCAATGGATATTATTCGCCAAGCGGCACCTGAAGATCTAGGATCACTTGATATTACTTTTAACGATCCTCGTATTGAACCACTGCTATTCCGTTATCGTGCTCGCCACTACCCATCGACATTAAGTGAACCTGAACGACAGCGTTGGCTCGATCATTGCCGAGATTATTTTGAAAGTAACTTGCCAGAATACAGCATCAATTTAGAAAACTTAGTTCATGAACATGAGAGTGACGAAAAGAAAATAGCGGTATTAAAATTAGTTTACCAACACGTACAAAAACTCGTCTCTTAGCTATATAATATACATATAGAGCGGTTCAATTGAATCGCTCTTTAGCTCGCAGTCTTATCCATTGATAAAGTAATAGATCATGCCAATATCATCACTGAACCTACAAAAAGCCGCAAAAATATTATTCGGCTATATTATCTCTTTTGCCATCATCCTCACTTGTCTCACTGCGGGAAACGGAATTCAAAACCTACTATCGATATCGATCCCAGGTAGTATTATCGGGATGCTCATTTTGTTCACTCTATTAGCATCTGGTCTCGTTCCCGTGCGTTGGGTACAACCTAGCGCACACCTTATCATCCGTTTTATGATTTTATTATTTGTTCCAATCAGCGTGGGATTAATGGAGCATTTTGACATGTTGATAAATAATGCACTGCCTATCTTTGCTAGCGCTGTTGGTGGCACGCTATTTGTTATCGTAACCTTGGGGTTTATCTTAGATCGAATGCTAAAGAAGGGAGATAAATCATGTGGTTAATCGTTACTTTAGTGGTCTTTTTCTTTATTCGCTGGTTATGTATCAAAATGAAACACCCACTGATGAATCCACTTCTTCTCAGTGTCGCGATTATCATTCCTATTTTACTCTATTTTAATATACCTTTTGATGAGTATTATAGTGACAACTCAATCATCAGCTACTTACTACAACCTGCCGTTGTTGCGCTAGCCTACCCGCTTTATGAACAACTACCACAAATTCGCCGAAGTTGGAAAATTGTCCTATTCGCTTGCACATTAGGTTGTTTGCTATCTATGTTCAGCGCGTCACTCATTGCGATCTATTTTTCAGCCGATCTGCAATTAATTGCCAGCTTATTAGGTAAATCAGTAACAACACCTATCGCGATGGAAGTCTCAAGTCATTTAGGAGGCGAACCAGCGATTGCTGCGATTCTTGTCCTCATCGTTGGTCTTTTTGGTGGCATTGCTGCTTATCCAATTTATAACTTACTTAATATTACTCAGCCTATTGCAAGAGGGTTAACCATGGGTACTGTATCTCACGCCGTCGGAACAGCTGCTTGTGCTGAAAGGGATCCTGTTGACGCTGCGTTTAGCTCATTAGCTTTAGTTATCTGCGGCATTATTACCTCTGTCTTAGCACCATTTGTTTACAACTTTGTCGTTTGGTTTAACGGCTAACACCAGCATAATCCATAAACAAAAGCGCCAGTATTATCCTTTCGACTAGAAAGAGATAAAATACTGGCACTTTTTAATTTTATTCAATTAAGCCAATAAACGTTAGCGTTTATAAAAAGTGGAAAGTGGCATTAACAGTAAAACTATCTACGTTATGTTTACCTGACCTTGTCTTAACATCAGCAAAGTTTTGGTAGCCAGCACCAATTGAGAGCATGCTAAATACAAAGTACTCTGCACCAACACCGTACATGATTGATGTACCACTAGTTGAACCAGTATAACCTTTTGTGTAGTCAACATTATAGCTGTGTAAACCAGCACGACCGTAAAGGTGGACAGGACCAAGATCAATACTTGGTTTTACTGCAGCGTACCAAGTTGAAAAATCTGCAGCACCACTATTTACATCAAGATCACCAAGTTGCCAATAACCCGCTTCAACACCAATGATAGGTAGAAGACCTGTACCAACATGGAAACCCATTGCCGTACCTGTACTACTGTTGTAATCCGATTGACCTACAGAAGCACCAGCATAAATTAATGCATCAGCCATTGCTGTTGAAGATGCACCGATTAGAGCCAGTGCTAGTAACGTCTTTTTCATTTTAAACCTTCTTGTTTTATGAGCGATCACTCCTTCACACACCATACTAAGCCACTGTTCAGTATGGTTATGCTTTATTGATCGCTGTTAAATTGCCACTACTTAATAACAAAGCAAAAAGTATGCCTAACAAGCATCAATTGCATTCTTAATTCGTTTATCCGAAATAGGATAAGGGGTACCTAACTGCTGAGCAAAATAACTTACTCGCAATTCTTGTATCATCCAGCGTATTTCTTTTACATTATCAGGGATATCCATGCCTTTAGGTATCTTATTAAGTAACTCTTTGTAATCATTCGTTACTGACTCAATTTTCAGCATATGGAGTCGATCTTTATTTGGATCTGTCGGCAGCTTTTCCATACGTCTTTCAATGGCACGCATATAGCGCAGGATATCTGGTAGACGTTTCCATCCACACTCGGTTGCAAACCCTTTAAAGATAAGCCCCTCAATTTGAGCCTTAATATCAGAGAGTGCAAACGCCATCGTAAAATCAATACGACCTTTAAGCTTTTTATTAATACTAAACGCTGTCGTAAGGATGGTTTCAACTTGCTGTGCTATCTCAACCACCGCATCTCCAAGCTCAGCACGAACATGCTCTTTCAATGCTTCAAACTGGCTTGATTCCCACACGAGACCATCTTTTTCTTCAATCAGCTTATCGATGCTACATGCTATGCAGTCATCAATCAGATCAAGCACATTACCATATTGGTTGAAGTACAAACCCAATTTTGATTTATTCGGTAAGTTTGCATGTAAGTATTTAATTGGTGATGGAATGTTTAACAAAATCAAGCGACGTTGACCCGCTTGCATCGCTAACGTCTGCTCCTGCTCGGTTTCAAACAGCTTAATTTCCACACTGTCTTTTGTATCAACTAAGGCTGGGTATGCCTTAACATCAAAACCACCGCGCTTTTGTTGATAAACTTTAGGTAACTCACCAAAGCTCCAAGTGTGTAAACCTTGCTGTTCTATGTCATCATCAGCCACTTGAGATAACGTCTCCTGCACTTTCTCTTTCAAGCTTTCTTTTAGCTCGTGCAAGTTGTTATGCTCTTTTAGCTTACGCTTGCGATGATCAACCGCTCGGAACGTTACTTTTAAGTGCTCTGGAATTTGCTCTAACTTCCAATCTTCACGCAAAACTTCCACGCCTGTCATGCGACGCAGCTCTTTCTCTAGAGTATCGAGTAAAGGGGCTTCCATTGCCGCCACACGTGATAGGAATGCATCGGCATAATTCGGCGCAGGTACAAAGTTACGTCGTAACGTCTTAGGTAATGATTTAATCAAGCTAACCACCAACTCATGACGTAAACCTGGAATTTGCCAGTCAAAACCATTTTGATCGATTTGGTTTAAGATCGGCAATGGAATATGAACCGTTACACCATCACTATCCTCACCTGGTTCAAACTGATAGCTTAATTTCAGCTTCATACCTGATTGGTGCCAAAAGTTCGGGTAATCTAAATCCGTGATATGACTGGCATCACCGCGCAGCAACATCTCTTTTTCAAAGTTCAATAACTCAGGTTCGCTCTTACTGGTTTTCTTCCACCAGCTATCAAAGTGACGACCTGATACCACCTCAGTGTTGACACGTTGATCATAAAAATCAAACAGTTCATCATCATCAATCAAAATATCACGACGACGAGATTTATGTTCTAACTCTTCAACCTCAAGCAGTAGCTTACGGTTTTGTTTGAAGAAGGCGTGTTTTGTTTCCCACTCACCTTCAACCAAAGCGCTACGAACAAAAATTTCACGACTGACGGTTGGATCAATAGCGCCATAGTTAACTAAACGCTTTGGAACAATTGGGATCCCGTACAGCATGACTTTTTCATGTGCCATGACTGCCGCTTGCTTCTTCGACCAATGAGGTTCGCTGTAACTACGCTTAATTAAATGCTTAGCAACCGGCTCGACCCATTCAGGTTGAATTTTGGCAATGATGCGACCCCACAGTTTTGAAGTCTCAACCAACTCAGCAGAAATAATCCACTTAGGCTGCTTTTTAAATAATCCAGATGCAGGGAAAATATGGAAGCGCGCATTACGAGCCCCTTGATATTCATTTTTTTCCTGATCTTTTACACCAATGTGCGAAAGCAAACCGACAAGTAAAGCAGTATGAACCGACTGATAACTCGCAGGTTCAGCATTCAGCTTAGTATCCATTTCACGCATTGCTTGATGGATCTGAAAGTAAACATCTTGCCATTCACGCACACGTAAATAGTTCAAATAATCTTGCTTACACTGCTTACGGAATTGGTTACTAGAGAGCGACGTTTGTTGCTCCTTAATATAATCCCACAAGTTTACAAAAGTAATAAAGTCAGACTCTTTATCGAAAAAGCGTTTATGCTTATCATCCGATGACTGCTTATGCTCTGAAGGACGCTCACGTGGATCTTGAATAGAAAGCGCTGAAGCAATAATCATCACTTCTTTTAAACAACCGTGCTTTGGTGCTTCAATAACCATACGCGCTAGACGAGGATCAATTGGCAGTTTCGCCAGTTGACGACCAATTGGCGTTAGACGCTTAGTATTACTTTTTTGCTTATCCGTTAAGATAGCGCCTAGCTCTTCAAGCAGACGTACACCATCTTGAATATTTCGTTGATCTGGCGCTTCTACAAATGGGAAAGCTTGAATGTCGCCTAAGCCTAAAGCCGTCATTTGTAAAATAACCGATGCTAAGTTAGTACGCAGAATTTCAGGATCAGTAAACTCAGGGCGCGCTAAAAAGTCATCTTCTGAGTACAAACGAATACAAATACCTTCTGCAACACGGCCACAACGACCTTTACGCTGGTTAGCACTTGCTTGAGAAATATCTTCTATTGGCAGACGTTGAACTTTGGTACGGTAACTATAACGACTAATTCGCGCGGTACCTGGATCGATAACATAACGAATGCCAGGCACGGTTAATGATGTTTCCGCCACGTTGGTTGCCAATACAATTCGGCGACCAGCATGAGGTTTGAAAATCTTGTTTTGTTCACCAGCAGAAAGGCGTGCATACAGAGGTACAATTTCAGTATCACGTAACTTACGCTTACTTAATGCATCGGCGGTATCACGGATTTCACGCTCACCATTCATGAAGATCAGGATGTCGCCTAAGCCACCTTCATCGCACAGTTCATCGACAGCATCGAAAATGCCTTCCATTTGATCACGATCTTCATCGCTATTTTCACCACCGAGTGGACGATAACGAGTATCCACTGGGTATGTTCTACCTGATACCTCAATGATCGGGGCATTATTAAAGTGCTTTGAGAAACGCTCAGGATCAATGGTTGCCGAAGTAATGATAATTTTCAGATCAGGGCGACGTGGCAGTAACTCTTTCAAGTAACCCATGATGAAATCAATATTTAAGCTACGTTCATGAGCTTCATCGATAATAATCGTATCATATTGATTTAGAAAACGGTCATGTTGGATTTCAGCCAGCAAAATACCATCGGTCATTAGCTTGATTTGAGTACGATCAGAGATTTGATCATTAAATCGAACTTTATAACCAACAAACTCACCAAGTGTCGTTTCCATCTCTTCTGCAATACGATCAGCAACAGAGCGCGCAGCAAGACGACGAGGTTGAGTATGACCAATAAGGCCAAATTGACCACGACCTAATTCCGTACATATCTTTGGTATTTGTGTCGTTTTACCTGAACCTGTCTCACCAGCAATGATCACCACTTGGTTTTCAGAAATCGCTTTAGCAATATCATCACGCTTTTGACTAACAGGAAGGATTTCAGGGTATTCAATGGTTGGCTGATGAGAGGCTCTTTGGCCTGCAATCATCATTGATTTTGCGATATCTAAAGCAATTTCATCAAAGACAGTGTTTTTTGCCTCTGGTTTTTTAATTTTGTTAGCACCCGCAATGCGCTTACTTAAACGAAAACGATCACGGATCATACATTCGCTTAGGGCTTTACGTAGTGAAGCAGCGTTGTTGGTAGATGCTGTTGGGGTGTTTTTGTCTGATTCTGGCTGCGACGAGGTCAAAGCAATTCCTATTCTTACTCACTAAAACTGTGATAAGTGTATCACAGCCTACTTGATTACATTAATAAAAAGGCCTCAATAGCAGCCACCATTAAAGTGGTATTCGCCATTAAGGTCTTCATACCTAGCCCCTTGATAAAAAAGACAAGGAGCTATATTGAAAGATTAAAACTCATACTGAAGGTAGATAGTATTATAGTTACTGCCACCCTTAATACGACCATACTGCGAAGACTGCTCGAAGATAGCTGAACGGTGATGCATGGAGTAACCTAACCACATGTTACTTAGCTCTTTTTTATTCATTAAATCGCCAATATTCACATCAAAAGAAATATCCATATAGTTGAGCAAGTGGCTAGCAACATACCCTTTTTCATCCATTTCAGTTTGCTCGATATAGGTGACATTGTCGATGTATGACATCCCTTCCGCAACACCAATACGCCAGGTCGTCGGCCAATTCAACGTATAGTACGCTTTAATCGCCACAATAAATTCGGTGCTACTTCGCTGAACTTTTGAGCTCCAGTGATGAGCAATACCAGGCGTTAAGTAAATATCGAGAGGCAAACCAAACAGTTCATCGGTTAACGGGTGACCATAAAACACTGAACTCATCTGATTATTGTATTGGTCTTTTACTCGATTAAACTTCAAGATGTCGCCCATATTTGAAGGCGTCGCCCAACCATGAGCGACACGTAAATAGGGTTTATTGCTTAACTGAGATTTAGGTGCTTTATCTTTATTATTAAAAAAGCCAAAGCCAAAAAACACTTCACCTTCATAACGCTTATCAACGGCAAAGCTTTGGTAGGCATTATCATCTAAACGAGTGAAAGAGGTTGAACCCAGCAGATATAAGTTAGACATCACATGGTATTTCGCATTAATGCCTACACTGACATCAACACCTGCACCAATATCTTCATTTGTCGCGGCAGAAAGAGCGTAATAGGCACTATTAAAATCAGAATCTTTATAACGCAAATTAAGATGCGGTTTTAGCTGCCAATCTCCATAGTGATACTCTCCTGCCAGGCGCCAGTTTACATGCAAGTTATAATCACTATCTGTCATCAATTCAACTTGCGTCTTCCAGTCATTATTAAGCTGATATTGCACCTGAAAGCCATAATCGGCAGTATCACCCTCAATGGCATTTTGGTGTTTTTGAGGAATATCAATGAAACGTAATCGCGTTAGCATGCTCGCTTGCCAAGGTGACTGAGCATCATTATAAAGAAAAACTCCGCCCTCAAGTCCATCTACATAGACATACTCATTTTCAAAAAACATCATAGGGACAAAAGTACTCACCGACTGATCGCTTTCTCCCGTTTCATAAGGAATACTCGCTAGACGATACATAGCAGCAATTCCCCACTCTTGTTCTGCATTTTGAGCATAAGCATCAGTTGCAAACAAAGAGGACAAACAGGCAGCTAACCAGGTTTTATAATGATGTGATACAAGCATGTTTAAAATACATCTCCGACGATGAACGAGATTTAATCAATTGTGAGTTTTTCTTCAATTTTTTACTATTCTTGCTTCTATTTTTTCTATTTTGATCGTTACAATAGCCTTCCACTCCAACTTATCGAGTTCTTTGTGAAAGCTTCTGAATTACAAACAAAATTACAGTCTATCTTAACCTATAATGATCCAGAGGTTGTTATAGGTGAACACTGGCTACCTGAACGACTGATTGCAACTCAACATAAAGATGAGCTGCTTTTCCTTGAGTTTGATAATGTACCTGATGATGCCGAAGGCGATGATGAAGGTCGTGGCTTCTTAGATCATGAGGTCGACATGCTACGTGAGCGGTTTAAAAAACTATTAGAAGAAGCAGGAACGACAGATGAAAAAACAGATGCGTTACTTGGTCTCTTCTTAATGGGGCATGAATTATCAACCGCTGATGTCATAGAAGTGTTAGCAACTGAGTAAAATATTCACTTTTCTTACACCTCGTTTTACTATGCACGTTATAACACTTATTTTACAGCATAGTTAACGCTAATTTACCTAAATTATAGGCATCGACATAACCAGAGTGTTGTCGACCTTCCCACTCTATATTTTTATTTTCTTGCGCCGCTTTATGACCTATTCGCTTTTCTTTCATTCTATTTTGAATACGATATAGCGTCGCTAAGTTAATAAACTCTTTAAAAGGAGCATCTAAGCCTTTTTCTTTGCACTCATTAAATAGGATTTGATCGTCACGTCCCCAGGCCGCATAGATTTTATTCGGTCCACCAAAGTTTTTCACCATTGACTTAATGACATCGGCTAACGGTCGACCTTGCTTTTCAACCGTACGTGGGGAGATACCCGTTAATTCAAAACAAAATAAAGAGACTTCGTCTTTCTCTGGCTTAACGTAATACTGGGCTCTTTTCACGATACTGTTGGTCGCTAAATCAATCTCGGCCAAGCCGATTTCAATGATTTCACCTGTCGTGCCTACCCCATCGACATTCCAGCAGCACATCTCTAAATCGAAACATACAACTCTGTTATGGTTCATACTCAGTCTTCTTATTTCTTATGGTTAATCTATTCAGTTAATATCGAATTGTACCTGAGCCAAAGATAAATCTCGACACCTGACCTGTTAAGTGCTCATTTCACCGACAGAAAGAGACTATTATCTCTTATCTCTCTTATATTTAGATTTATTGCTCTTTAATTCCCTCTGAGTTCGTTGTATTTTTAAGCTATCAAGCCTTGTTCTACTGTTAATTTCAGTAAACAGCCTTTCTTAGGGCTTGAATATGTTATTATCTGCCCCAAATTTTTACTATATAAAAGTGTATAACATAACGTTTTACATGCAGTGTTGAAGTGGTGTTACTCACATCGACACTCACTTAAATCAATCTAAAGAGAATTCATTATGAACTTTGATTTAAACCTAATTCCTACAACATTCGATATGCTACATGCAGGCCTTGCTTGCTCAAGCGTATTACTCCTTCTTATTGCGGTATCTCGCAAATCAAAAGTTATCGAGAAAGTAATAGAAAAACCTGTAGAGAAAATTGTTGAAATCGAAAAGCCGGTTGAGAAAATTATCGAAATTGAAAAAATCGTTGAAGTTGAAAAAGTCGTTGAGAAGATCGTAGAAGTTGAGTCAAAACTTGCTACTGCCTCAACCGATTCAGCGATGCAGTTACTCTCGCTATTGCAACAGGAGTCACGCCTAATTGACTTCCTACAAGAAGACCTGACTTCATTCGCTGATGACGAAGTAGGCGCGGCTGCTCGAGTGATTCACTCTGGTGGTCAAAAAGTATTAAAAGATTACATCGAGCTTGCACATATCCGTCAAGAAGATGAAGAGACACGCATCACTATTGCTGAAGGCTTTAACGCACAAGAAGTACGTCTAATTGGTAACGTAACGGGTAACGCACCATTTAACGGCACACTGATCCACAAAGGCTGGAAAGCAACTAATATTAAACTGCCTAAAGTATCAGAGCATTACGACGCATCAATTATTGCACCAGCAGAGGTGGAACTATAATGACTATTTCTCAAGACAATACTCAAGCAACATTCAGCGTTGGTATCGATTTAGGTACAACACACTGCGTACTCTCTTACCTTGATACAACCGATGAAGATGCGCGCGTTGAAGTCATGGCGATTCCTCAGTTAACGTCTCTTGGTACGGTTGAAGAGCGCTTCCAACTTGGCTCATTTTTATATCAACCACATGAACATGAGATGGGCGATGGAACTCGCACCTTACCATGGACAAGTGAACCAAAAGCGTTAGTTGGTGCTATTGCGCGTAACCTAGGTGGCAAAAGCCCGATTCGTTTGGTAGCAAGTGCTAAATCTTGGTTATGCCACGGTGGTGTTAATCGTCGTGATGACTTCCTTCCTCAAGGTAGCCCTGAAGAAGTGGAAAAAGTATCACCTCTAAAAGCCACTGAGCTTTACCTTGATCACCTAAAGCAAGCTTGGGATCACGCGCACCCAGATGCACCATTAGAAGAACAAGACGTTACTATCACAGTGCCCGCTTCTTTTGACCCAGCAGCGCGTGATTTAACCGCAGAAGCCGCTCGTAATGTTGGCTTTGCTCATTTAACACTATTAGAAGAGCCACAAGCTGCGCTTTATAGCTGGATTGATAACAGCAACGACACTTGGCGTGATGAAGTCAATGTGGGTGATATTGTCTTAGTGGTCGATGTGGGTGGTGGTACGACTGACCTTTCTTTAGTTGCTGTAACGGAAGAAGACGGAAACCTGAACCTAAACCGTATTGCCGTTGGTGAGCATATTTTGCTTGGTGGCGACAACATGGACTTAGCACTGGCTTACCGCCTAAAAATGAAACTCGCTCAAGATGGTAAGATGCTGCAGCCATGGCAAATTCAAGCAATGACTCAAGCTTGCCGTGATGCGAAAGAAGCACTACTTAATGATGCAGAGTTACAATCGGTTCCTATTGTTGTGCCAAGCCGAGGCTCTAAGCTTCTTGGTTCAACACTGAAAACAGAACTGACACAAGAAGAAGTACAACAAACATTGGTTGATGGCTTTTTCCCACAAGTTGCCATTCACGAACACCCAGTACAAAAAGCGCGTGGTGCATTAACGCAAATGGGTCTACCGTACGCACAAGATGCAGCGGTTACTCGTCACATTGCTGCTTTCCTAAGTCGTCAAGCGAACGCACTCAGTGACGAACCAGCCGCACCGCAAGAGCATAACCCGTTTGCAGGTATGCCTGGCATGGAAGAAGCACCAGCGACTGACTTTATCAAACCAACCGCTATCTTGTTTAATGGTGGTGTATTGAAGTCTGATCTACTCGCTAACCGCTTAGAAACGACCATTAATCAGTGGCTAGAAACCGCTGGTACGGATGCAGCAAAACGCCTAACGGGTCTAGACCTTGATCTTGCCGTTGCAAGTGGCGCTTCTTACTACGGCTCTGTTCGTCGTGGTCAAGGCGTACGTATTCGTGGCGGTATCGCATCAAGCTACTACGTGGGTATCGAAAGTGCAATGCCAGCGATTCCAGGTATGGCTCCACCATTAGAAGCACTTTGTGTTGCGCCATTTGGTATGGAAGAAGGCTCTAGCGTTCAAGTACCAAGTCAAGAGTTTGGACTAGTGATCGGTCAGCCAGTTCACTTCCAATTCTTTGGCTCAACCACTCGCCGTGATGACGAAGCAGGTACACACCTAGACTTCTGGCAACCAGAAGAGCTTGAAGAGTTACCGGAAATTCAAGTGACATTACCGGTTTCTGAAGGTCGTAACATTGGCGAAGTGGTACCCGTTACTTTAGCTTCTCGTGTTACAGAGCTTGGCACATTATACCTTGAAGCAATTGCTGCTGATAACGGTCAAAAATGGCATGTAGAGTTTGATGTGCGTGATAATGACGTACGTGAATCTACAGAAGACCAACCACAACAAGACGCTTAAACGTTCTATAATTAAAGCGGTGTCCCATTGGGCGCCGCTTTTTCATTTTATCCCCTGAGAGGTTTCTTTATGCCATCTCCTCGCTTTCTAGTCGGCATCGATTTAGGGACGACCAATACCGTTGTCGCTTTTTGTGAAATCAATGATGATTTGCAACACTCCCCTGTTTCTTTATTTGATATTGACCAGTTAATCGGTCCTGGTGAAGTCGTCCGTAAACCTTTACTTCCCTCTTTCCGTTATCATCCCGCCACCAGCCAAATTTCGCCAACGGATCTCATTCTCCCTTGGCAACCTGAAACTGTTCAAGGTGATATCCAACATGTCATTATTGGTGAATGGGCTCGAGAATTAGGCGCTAAAGTAGAAGGCAGACAAGTGTCCAGTGCGAAAAGCTGGTTATCACATCAAGGTGTCGATCGCCATTCGGAAATATTGCCTTGGGCGGGTGCCAGTGATGTTGAAAAAGTCTCTCCTGTTATTGCCAGTGCGAGCTATTTGAACCACATTCGTCAAGCGTGGAATTACCGAAACCCAAGTCACCGCTTAGAAGATCAAGAGGTCGTAGTTACCATCCCTGCCTCTTTTGATGAAACCGCACGTAAATTAACCCTAGAAGCCGCGCAACTTGCCGGGTTAACTAACCTAGTCCTTCTTGAAGAGCCACAGGCGGTTTGTTACGACTGGTATGCTCGCCATCAAGCAAGCGCAAATGAAGAGTTGGCGCAACTTCCACTAATCTTAGTCTGTGATGTAGGTGGTGGTACCACGGATTTAAGTTTGATCGAAGCTAAATTCAGTGACACTGGCGAACTGAGCTTAAATCGTATCGGTGTTGGTGAGCACTTAATGTTAGGCGGCGACAACTTAGACTTAGCACTTGCTCACTTAGCCGAACAGCGCTTCAACCAAAATAAAAAGCTAACCGCGGCAAGCCTAACAAAACTGATTCAACAAACTCGTCAAGCGAAAGAAGGGCTGCTTTCTCATTCAGCACCTGATGATGTGAAAATTACGATGCTGGGTAGTGGCTCAAAGCTACTAGGCGGAACCAAGAGCGTTAGCTTAAACAAGCAAGAAGTCTATGACATTGCACTCGATGGGTTCTTCCCACTTAGCGATTTTGACCAAGTACCAGATAAACGTCGTAGCGCCATGGTTGAGTTTGGTCTGCCTTATGTTGCCGACCCTGCCGTTAGTAAACACATTGCCGAATTTCTGACTCAGCACCAAGCGATTGCACGTGATGTATTAAATCACGACGTAGAAAGTGAGCAGCCAGCCATTCCTGTCGGTTTGTTATTAAACGGCGGTATGTTCAATAGTGAATTAATTACCGACCGCATGACCACCTTGCTCGACAACTGGCGCGGCGAATCGGTGAGCGTGTTAGATAACCCTCATCCCGATTGGGCGGTTGCATTAGGCGCTGTCGCATTTGGTAAAGCTCGCCATGGTGCGCAACTGAAAATTGGTGGTGGTGCTGCTCGTTCTTATTTCTTACATCTGCAAGAGAAAAATAAGCTGGGGAATGCCCTGTGCTTGCTGGCGAAAGGAACCGAAGAAGGACAAGAGATCCGTTTATCTGGTCGTCGTTTTTCTCTGACACTTGGTGAGCCGGTTCGATTCAACCTATTAACCTCAACTCATGACATGCTAACCGAAGATACCCAGGTTCAAAACGGTGTCATGGTTGCGGTCGATGCGGATCTGTTCTTGCCTCTGCCTCCCTATATTTCAACGCTTGCTGGTGACAATGTCGAACTGCAAGCAAACCAGAAAGAGCGTGTTGAAGTCCAGTTAGCTTGTCAACTGACGGAAGTCGGCACACTAAAAATGGAGTGTGTCAGCGTCGATGATCAAACACGCCGTTGGGAATTGGAGTTTGAAGTTCGTAATCAAAAAAATGATGAAACGAAAGCCACCACCTCCCCTCGCCTTGAAGCCAGTAAAGCACTGATCACGAAACTCTATAGCGGTAACAAAAAAAGCGCTGAAGGCAATGAGATAAAAACCCTGACTAAAAATTTAGAGAAACAACTTGGTAAACGTGAAGAGTGGGATTTTTTCACTTTACGTCCGTTGTTTGATGCATTATCTCAAGGTCGTAAGCGTCGTCGTCGCTCTGAACAACATGAAAAAAACTGGTTACGTTTAAGTGGCTTTGCATTACGACCTGGCTTTGGTGATCCAACGGACTCTTGGCGTGTCGATCAAGTTTGGTCTTTATATCAACAAGGCATTCAGTTTCAAAACCATCAAGGTTGGAGTGATTGGTGGGTATTCTGGCGTCGCATTGCCGGTGGATTGAATCAAGAGCAACAAGAAACGATCTTAGCTGACATTGCCAAGTACCTTCATCCAGGCGCAATGAAAAATCCGACAACGGCAAAAGCTGCGCAAGATAAAGGCTATGAAGCGATGGTTCGTTTGTCCGCATCGTTAGAGCACTTAGATGTTGAAGATAAAGTGTTACTCTCTTCATGGTTTTTAAGTAAAGCGGTTAACCAAGCGCAATTTTCTCAAGCACACTGGTGGGCATTAGGTCGCTTAGCTTCACGTACCCTACTTTACGGAAGCCAGCACAACGTGATCCCTCGCGAACAAGTCGAGCAATGGTTACCAAAACTCTTAGAGCAGAACTGGAACAAGGAAACCATGGCAGCATTTGCAACGGTAATGATTTGCCGTAAAACCGGCGACCGCTTATTTGATATTTCAGATGACTTCCGCCAGCAAGTGATTGACAAGCTTAAGGTGAGCAAAGTCCCTGAATCTTGGCTTGGTCTCGTCACAGATGTTAAAGAGTTATCGGATAGCGAATCAAAACGCGTCTTTGGTGATGCGCTGCCTCATGGCTTGTCACTGCTAAAATAACTGCCATCAAAATATCATTGAGGTCTTAAGTTTAAGACCTCAATTCTTAGAGAAGAGTAGCAAATAAAGTATGTGGAAAGAGTAATATAGTTAGCTTCACTGAATTAATCATGTGACTTGTATTAACTCTATAACTTGAGAAACGTATTTTATGGACAAAATCATTCTTAGCACTTTAATCACAAGTTCAATCCTCGCAACATCGGCTAACGCTACCGATCTCACCCTAACTCAAGCTGTGACTTCGAGTACAAAGCAGGTTAGCTATCCGATCGTAGATACAGGGCAACATAAAGCTTATAGCGATAAAAAAGAGATTTCATTACCACAGCAAGATGATAACTTTTTTGGTCAAGATGCCAACTATACCAGTAACCCTCCCTCCTACACTGACAACAAGGATGGCACAATCACCGATAATGTGACGGGGTTAATGTGGCAAAAAGAGATGGGTAAAAAACTTACCTATGACGAAGCTATCGAGCAAATTCATCAATTTAAATTAGCCGGTCACAGCGACTGGCGTATTCCAACCATCAAAGAACTCTATTCACTCATTCAATTTACTGGCAGCGTAAAGGGTCAAAAAGCGTTGTATCCTTTTATCGACACAAGCTATTTTAATCAGCCTCTTGGTGATGGCAGAGAAATTGATGCACAGACTTGGTCGCTGACCGAGTACGTAGGTAAAACGATGCGCAATGACGATACGGTTTTTGGTGTCAATTTTGTTGATGGTCGCATCAAAGGCTACCCTAAATTTAATCCTCGTAGCCACTCTGCCAATACGATGTATTTTCGATTTGTGAGAGGAAATACCGCCTACGGACAAAACCGCTTTGTCGATAATAAAGATGGCACGGTTTCCGATCTAGCGACAGGCTTAACTTGGCAACAAGCCGATAGCAACAAAGGGCTAAACTGGCAAAGTGCGCTTGCATATTCAGAGAACTTAACACTGGCTGGACACAGTGACTGGCGACTCCCGACAGCCAAAGAGCTGCAAAGTATCGTCGATTACTCGCGTTCGCCACAAACTTCTCAATCGGCTGCTATTGATCCCATTTTTTACACTTCTTCGATTAACAATGAAGGTGATGAAAAAGATTATCCATATTACTGGGCATCGACAACACACCTTGATGGCGCCGTTCCTGAAAGAGGTGCTGTTTATGTGGCTTTTGGTAAAGCATTAGGAAAAATGCGTGGCAAAGTAATGGATGTTCACGGCGCAGGCTCTCAACGTAGCGATCCTAAAATAGGTCAGCCAAGATCGCGAGGACCACAAGGTGATTATATTCGTGTCGATAATTACGTTCGCAGTGTAAGAGGCGGCAACGTTAACTTAGTGACGAAAGCACAAGCAGAAAAAGTGTATCAATACTAATTAATGACGCTTGGTATCATATAACCCTACCAAACATAAGGTAGGGTTAACCTAAATAAGCTCAGCGTAAATCTCAATTGTCTTAAGCAGCAAATTCTTGCAAGGCTAACAACGCTGCATCGGCATAGCTTGTTTGCACAAAAATATGATCATGATAAAAAGCCGCGATAACATTGGCACTAATGCCTTTCGATGCCAATTTAGTCGCAACGGCAGCCGTTAAACCAACAGCTTCTAGGCTTGAATGGACGGTCAGTGTGATCTGACGAAATGAACCATCAAATGGCAAGTTAGCCTGCATAGCCGTCGATTTTTCTAAAACTAAGGTAAGCCCTTCGCTCTCAACAAAAGTAGCAATTGGGTTAAGCGTGGTATATTCACTCAACTTTCCTGCAACTGTGCAAAAGACAAATTCAGGTTCAAGTAGCGCTGGCTTCATTGAGCTGAGTAGAGCGTTAAGATCGGTAATTCCTGACATGTAATTTCTCTTTCTTCAATAAGTAAACAACTGTTGATTATAACGGCTAACTAAGATTTAGGCTAAGTTTTTCCCTCATTGAATAACTTTAAATGCTTAGGGATATAAAAACCACATGCCTGTCTATCCACTTTGGTCGGTTGCTCCCACGCTCCACATAAATCTTGGCTATTCTCTCTTGTTCTCGTGAACTGCTTACATTGACCACATGCTTGTTTGATTTTTGTCGAGATATCCATATCCAGCTCACTTCTAAATATTTAAATGTTGTACATATTATAATGTACGAACCCTTTCTGCTCTAATTTCTCAAAGTTATTATTAAGCTTTCTGCTATA
Organism: Vibrio sp. 10N.286.49.B3; assembly: GCF_002873395.1. Taxonomy (GTDB): domain Bacteria; phylum Pseudomonadota; class Gammaproteobacteria; order Enterobacterales; family Vibrionaceae; genus Vibrio. Next base: position 113,261 of record NZ_MCUV01000001.1, read on the forward strand.
GAAAAAACTCAACGATATGACGTCACTACAATTGATGCAATTTTTTTTGATCTAAAACATAATGGGTAATTTAAAGCATCAAAGAATTATTTCTTCCTCAATAGTTCTTTGATTTCACTTAACTCTGTCTTGAGCTCTGCTATTTCTTCCATAAGAACATCATTATTATCACTCGCCATTTCATCCACAAAAATTGCATTCGCAAGAGATAAAGCAATAAAACCGCCTAAGATCAAAACAGTTATAACAAAGGTATTTACAGCATAATAAGCATATGGATTAGCCAACTCTTTCGCTGCTTCTGGCACTGCTCCCCAGTTTTCTATCGTGAAAATCCCAAAGATAGTGTTCATTGAACGCAACGGATCTCCAAAATACTCAGGAATTACATTAGAAAATAACGTAAACCCTAATAAAGAGAAAAAGGTCAATTGCACAGCTAATAATATTAAGACTGCTTTAGATGCTTTTATAGCTCTTATAAGACCATTAACAATGTGCTCAGTATTTGGCATAAGTCGAATAATCTTGACAAGTGAAATTATTCTAAAAATTCTTAAGTAGATAACGCTTCCAAGTGCCTCACTTGGCAAAAATAAGAAAATAGAACTTATCACAACTATTGAGAAATCAAATTTATTTCCAAAAGTTGATATATAGCCGAGCCAAGTTTGCTCTTTTATCTTGAAAAATGCCTCAAGATAAAAATAAACAACGACTAACCAATTCAAGGCATGTATAAGGATTGAGTTACTATAACTGCTAAGAAAAGCCAGTATGACAGCCATAACGATAGCTATAGCGTTATATCGGGGTAAGGTGAAATATTTCATATATAAAAAAGGGAGAGCTAATCTCCCATACTCTATTTATTCAAATCTAGCTGCATTTTCTAGCAACTTATTCGATAAGCCATAGATATCATCCAAGCTTTCGATTGGGTGGCGAGTTTCTTTTTTATCTTCACCTGTAATCCCAATATACTTTTGTTTAGCATTAAAATGTAAACGGCATAAAGGTTTGCGGTTATTATCATCAAGTAGAATACCAAAGTAGCTTTGCGTATCTCTTGCAGTAATACGCGAAACATCTAATTTTGCACGCAAAATGGCTTTAACAATATTGAAACCATCTATTTCTTCTTCTGTAGTTACAATTCTAGGCTTATCATCTTCAACTTGTTCTGGTGTAATTTCTGCTTCTATTGTTATCGACTGAGTTTGCGCTTGAGCCTTAATAGCGACCTCTTCACTTGTGCCAATAGCAGACTTTAATCGGTCATTGATACTGTCGTTAAGGAACTGTTTGAGAGCTTTTGACGTAATTTCAAGAAATTGAGCTTTAACTTTTGCAGTTTGGACACCATCATAAACCCTTGATGTGAAAAATTTCACAAAATCTTCTTCTGGACTCTTAAACTGCTCTTGTAGAATTTTCTTAATCTGATTTAAGTACTTAAGTTCACCAGCAGCATCAACAACGGAATCAACATCAAAAGAGGATTTAGTTAGTTTTTTAACTTCTGGAACAATATGCTCATCAAGATCAGATATATCCAACGTTAAAAATGGTTTTTCATCCATTTTGTTCGGTGCATCTAGGTCTGTATAGAACTCGTAAACTTCACCATTTGTTAAAATAGCTATACGTGCATTAGTGACTGAGAAATAGCGGAATAACTGGCTAGCATGTTTAGTCGATAGCTTCTCACCAAACTTTTTACACTCGATAAGGATTTGAACTTCACCATCTTTAAGCAATGCATAATCTACTTTCTCGCCTTTTTTAGTGCCAGTATCAGCATTGAACTCGGGAACAACTTCTGTTGGATCAAAAACATCATAGCCTAAGACAGTATGTAAAAATGGCATAATAAGTGCATTTTTAGTTGCTTCTTCTGTTTCTAATGTTGTGCCAACTTGAATTATTTTTTTGGATAACCCCTGTAGGCGTTCGATGAAGTCCATATCTTTACCTTTTCTTATCTTGCATATTAATTAACATATCATACCAAATGATGAAAAAAACACCACTAACCGCTCAAAAATACAACTGTTAATGTGAGATAGCTGCTGCAAGATTCAATTGCCGATAAGAATTTAGTCTTTTAAGGCTATTTAAAGGGAAACAAGTAGAATTGTTATTTGGTCAAATATGGTTAAAAAACCGAAACATGTAATGAGCGCAAACTTCTTAGTCACATAGTACTTAGGTGAACTGAGTTTTTGATCGACTGTAACACTGAATAGGACATAATAAGTCAACGCAGATCTCTGTTATGCATCTTCGTCAGCATGCCTCTAACCAAAAGTTTGTCAGTGACTCGACTAAACTTTATAGCCGATACGGCTAATCTGAACGATACTATTTGCCACTCCTATTTATACATAAGAGCATTCCATGAACCATAATGATTTCAACCAATATTGCGACTCATTCAAAGCATCAACCTATGTAATGCAATGGGGTGGCTCTCATGTATGGAAAGTCGGTGGCAAAGTGTTTGCCATTGGCTTTACTTTGAAAAATGGACAAGCGGCATATACCTTTAAAGCCTCTGAGCAAAATTACTACTTTTTACATGAAAGTGACGGTTATCGCCCTGCTCCCTATTTTGCTAATCGCGGGATGAAATGGGTTCAACAGACCGACACTTCTGCGAACTTAGATGAGCAGCTAAGATATTATTTGTCTGAGTCGTATCACATTGTATTATCGGGGATCAGTAAACCAAAGCAGATCAAAATGGGTCTGTTGTAAACAGTCGGATAATGCTGTTATCAACTAACTGTTATAAAAGATAAATCTCCCATTCATGCGAGTTTGTGCACATAAAAATATAGCGAATATTAGGGTATATTCAGATTGATACTATTTCAGTGGTGCAGGGAGATTTGATAATTAGCGAACGGAAAAACTTTCATAAGGTCTATGATCTAACCCAAAGAGTGCTACCTGCACATATAGATACATCGATACCTTCACCTGAAGAGCATGCCAGGTTTTTGGTACAAAGTTACCTTGCTAAGTCAAGTCTCGCATTCGAGGCACTGTACCTATGTAACTCCCTCCCCCTAAAATAGACCATTTGATTTCAACTCAACCAAAGCAATAAATAATATTTATATGCGTCAAAATAATAACACCCAGTTGCATATCTGGCTATCAGTGTTAAGCTTAACCAAGTGCATCTATGCACATAATGGGTTTAATTATTCAATTTGATACAGGGAGTTAGCATGAGTCGCTTGATAAGGGTTCTCCGTCTAATTTTCGCCTACTCTATTCCATCACTTTCTGTCAGGAAATTGGTCTACATAGCTTTACTCTTGACCGTTAGCAACCCTTTCTATAGTTATGCCATAACATTAACGCCATCCGATGCTCATGATAATAAGCCTGTTATACGTATTGGTTATCGAACTGATAGCACACCACTGCAGTACCAAAATGAGAAAGGCGAAGCTGACGGAATTTTAATTGATTACTGGCGTACTTGGGCACAAATATCAGGAAGAAGGATAGAATTTATTCCCGGCTCTAATGCTGAAGGGCAAATTTGGTTAGAACAAGGAAAAGTCGATTTACTCGCTGGTGTATTTAGAAATGAAAAACGCGCTCAAACCATGTCTTTTTCTGCGCCACTTTTACACAGTGAATACTATTTATTCGCCAATACTTCGGAAGTTGAATACATTCAACAAGCAATAAACTATCCTATCGGCGTCACTCTCAATAGCTTTCACCATAACTGGCTAAAACAACATTTCCCCAATGCAGATATCCGTACATTTAAAGGTTATAAAGCTCTTTTTGACGCGGCAGTAAGCGGGGATATTAACTTATTCATCAGTCAACCCCTTTATCTTGATACTTATTTAAAACAAACCCCTTCCACAACTAAATTTAGACCGGTTGAAGGTGCATTGTATTCTCATCCTTATCGTGCAGCTGTAAAGAAAGGAAGCTTCAGCTTACTAAAAGAAATCAACTATGTAATACAAGACATCGATATTAATAAAAAAGATGCCATTTCAGCCAAATGGAGTGGATTTCATTGGGAGTATCAACAAATACCTGACCCACAATTAGTTACACCATCTGGAGTCTTACTTACTAAAGAAGAAAAAGCATGGTTAGAAGAGCACCCAGTCATCCCGATAGGTGTTGATGGGCGCTGGCCTCCTGTTGATTTTACCGACCCTAATGGCGATCTTTCTGGAGTTTTACAAGATTATTTGAGTGTTTTTGAAACGCAGTTAGGCGTCATCTTCAATCCAATTGTCTTTGCCAATTTTCAGGATATGCTCTTTTCAGTTCGCAATGGTAATTTAAAAGTCGGTGCTACTATAGTCAAAAAACCAGACAGAGCGAAAAACGTCTGGTTTACCTCACCATACTTTAGTGCTGTCAAAGTTATTGTTTCTCAGAGTGATAGCCAGCAATACTCACAACTATCTGAACTTTACGGTAAAAAGTTAGCACTTGAAAAAGGCTTTTATATCGTTGAAGAAATTAAAACTAATCATCCAGAAATTATCGTCCGTACTTTTGCCGATACTGAAGAGGCATTAAAAGCGGTATCTTTTGGCAAGGTTGATGCCTACATAGGAAACCAAGCTGTTGTGGATTGGTTGATGGATAGCTTACAACTCACAAATTTGACCTTTAGCGGCGACCCTCAATTTCCACCAGGTCATCAAAGGTTTGCTATTTTCAAAGACCCAGAGTGGGAACCTTTAGTTGGCATTTTAAATAAAATATTGGACGCAATGACAGTCTCACAACACCAACAAATACATGCAAGATGGATAAACCAAGAAAACCAACTCACTTCCCCACTCATTCTATCTAATCAACAGCGCCTCTGGTTAGAAGCTCACCCAACTTGGCGTTTAGGCATTGATAATAGCTGGCCGCCATTTGAGTTCATTGATAATGAAGGCGTTTATTCTGGCATTTCCGCTGATGTGATGGGCACACTAGCACGTATGATTGAGACTAGTTATTCCCCTCCAGTAGATAAGCCCTGGTCACAGATTCTGACGGATTTTTCGGCTGGAAAAATCGATATTTTACCAGCGGTAACCCCAACGCCAAAACGGCGTGAACAGATGCTATTTTCTAATCCCTACCTTGAAAGCCCGTATATGATATTAGTTCATCAAGATACTCGCTTAGTTACTAGCCTTGATACACTAATTGATAAACAAGTTGGCGTTGTTAAAGGGCATGCCATCGAAGAGATATTGATGCGCGATTATCCCGATTTAAATTTAGTCTCATTTGAATCAAATAAAGAGGCACTGATGGCATTAAGTGCTCGTGACATTGATGGCTATATTGGTAATTTAAATGCATCATCCTGGACATTAGAAGCACTCGGTATCCGTAATGTAAAGGTGACCGCAACGACTCCATACTCCTTCCAGCAATCTATTGGTATCCGTAAAGATTGGCCTGAGCTACTTGAAATCATCAATTTGGCTATCGAAAATATTAGTGACAAAGAAATTCAAGATATTGAAAATAAATGGTTTTCTGTCCAATTTGAGCATCAGGATAATCACTTTCAAATTTGGCGAGCAATTTTAATTACCTGCAGTATATTAGTGCCGTTTATTATTTATACTCTCGTTTGGAATAGAAAGCTGAATAAAGCACGCCTTAAGTTAACGGAAAGCAGTCTTCACCTTGAAGCCGCCAAACAAGAAGCACTACAAGCCAGCGCATTTAAAAGTCAATTTCTGGCCAACATGTCCCATGAAATTCGCACTCCAATGAATGCCATTATCGGTATGACTCACCTATTGCAAGATACCCAATTAAATACTAAACAACTGGATTACTCTGAAAAAATTCGACGCGCTTCTATAAGCTTACTGGGGATCATCAATGACATACTCGACTTTTCAAAAGTAGAAGCGGGGAAATTAGAAATTGATGAAAATGAATTCTCCCTGCAAGAAGTCTTTACCAATATCGCTAATTTAGTCGGAATGAAAGCTGCCACTAAAGACATCGAATTATTATTTGAATTAGACCCTAGCATCCCTGATCTTCTTATTGGAGATGCACTGCGCATAGAGCAAATATTAATTAACCTGACTCAAAATGCGATTAAATTTACCGAACAAGGAGAAGTACTACTAAGTACTAAAATCATCTCCCAAACGGTTCATAAGCTATCCATAGAGTTCTCGATAAAAGATACCGGTATTGGTATTGACCCTAGCAATCTAGAAGCCATCTTTAACGCCTTTACCCAAGCGGATGGCAGCATTACTCGCCTTCATGGCGGGACGGGCTTAGGGCTTAGCATCAGTAAACAATTAGTCGAATTAATGCACGGAACGATTACCGCAGCCAGTGAACCCAATAAAGGCAGCACCTTTAGCTTTACACTTCCCTTAACTTTACCTTCTACAATTGCTTGTAAAAAAACGGAAATCAATAAGTACGCATCAATTAAAGGAATGAAAGTGCTCGTTGTTGACGATAATGGCAGTGCAAGGAAGATTTTAAAATCATTATTAGAGTCATTTTCCTTTAAAGTGGATACTGCCTCCAATGGTGCTCAAGCCATTGATATGGTAAGTGTCATGAATAATGTGAAAAATGAATCTCCATACCATTTGGTATTTATGGACTGGCAAATGCCTAAAATGAACGGAATTGATGCAAGTCAAAGCATTAAATCTTTACCGCTTAGCAAGCACCCATCAATCATATTAGTGACGGCTTATGGTCGTGAAGATGTGATACAAAAAATTGATGATGAGATTTTCGATGCTGTTTTGATCAAACCAATTAATGCTTCCGTCTTATTTGATACTTTAATGAAAGTATTCGACCCATCACAACCGTCTAGCCCTGTAATAACAAAAAATACGATTGATCAGTTAGAAGGTCATATTTTATTAGTTGAAGACCAAGAGATTAACCAGCAAGTGGCAACAGAGTTTCTACAGCGTATGGGGGTAACATCGACAGTTGCAAACAATGGTAAGCAAGCGATAGAACGACTTGATGAACAAACATTTGATGTCATTTTAATGGATCTGCAAATGCCGATTATGGACGGTTTTGAAGCAACAAAAATAATTCGTACCCGCTACGACCAAAAACAATTACCTATTATTGCTATGACAGCTCACGCAATGAAAGGTGACCGAGAAAAATGCTTAAAAGCTGGTATGAATAATCACCTACCTAAACCTGTCGAGCCTGATCAACTCTTTTCAACTCTGAGCGCTTACCTTAATCATAAGCACATTAAATTACCTGATGATATTCCAGAGAAGCCAGCACAAAACACTCTACTCTCTCCGATAGAAGGCGTTGATGTACACTGGGGAATGAAACGCTTAGGTGGGAACCAAACACTCTATGTCCAACTCATTAGTGAGTTTTACCTTCGCCATAAAGATCAACTACACAAGCTAGAAAATTATAAAGATGCGGGTGATTTAAAATCAACAGTACGTACTGTGCACACGTTAAGAGGTGTTGCGGGTAATTTAGGCGCTAAGCAATTAGAGCAAGTGGCCGCCAAGTTAGAAAGCCAATTAAATCATCACTCCTCTCCTTTTGATGCGCTGGAATGGCAACCTTTTATTGATAGTTTTACCGCATTATTTGCAGAGCTTAAACAGTGCCCATGGATCAATCATAAAACCTTAATAAATTCAGTGAATAATAACAAAGAAACGTATATTTCAGCCACTGATTTAAAAACCATATTAGCCCCTATTGATGAACTATTAGCGGCAGGAAATCCAAAAGTGAAAGAGCAAATTCTCACTCTTGATGGCAAAGTAGATAACGAACTGGTTCAACAACTGACGGCACAGATCAATGAGTTTGAGTTTGATACCGCTAGAGAGTTAATAGCCCAAGCAATAGTCAATGTGAATAACCAAGTAACACAGGGAGCTAACAATGTCACAGCACCTTAAAGATAAAATTTTAATTGTTGATGATGAAACATTCTACATCAGTGTCTTGGTTGAAATACTTGGGGATGAATACCATGTATCAATAGCAAAAAGTGGCGAACAAGCCCTTGACCGCATTGCTAAAGGCTTTATACCAGATCTAGTGCTGCTCGATATTTTAATGCCTGGGTTAGATGGTTATGAAGTATGTAAGAAATTAAAAGATAGCCCTGATACTTCCAATGTACCTGTTATCTTTTTAACCGTGAAAAATGAAGTGGAAGAAGAGATACTCGGTTTTGAGTTAGGCGCTGCTGACTACATCATTAAACCATTTAGTCTTCCTGTTATTCGTGCAAGAGTAAAAACACACCTTGCCCTTTCCGCTGCCAATAAAGCGCTAACCGAACAAAATCATACTTTAGAAGCCAAAGTGATAGAGCGAACGGCTGAGATATCTCGGACGCAAGATGTCGCAATTTACTGTATGGCATCACTTGCCGAAACCCGAGATAATGAAACAGGTAAACACATTCGTCGTACTCAATATTATGTCAAAGCATTGGCAGAGTATTTAAGACTGCATTCCACCTATGCAGACCAAATTGATGGTGATTATATTGATATATTATTTAAATCGGCTCCCCTACATGATATTGGTAAAGTTGGGGTTCCTGATGCTATTTTGCTCAAGCCAGGCAAACTAAATAGTGCAGAGTGGGAGGAAATGAAAAAACACGCCGAATACGGTAAGCTAGCAATGGAGAATGCTGAACATGAATATGGGACTTCGAGCTATCTAAATGTCGCCAAAGAAATTGCTTATGGCCATCATGAGCGTTGGGATGGTAGTGGCTACCCGCAAGGTTTAATGGGAATCAATATCCCTTTATCAGCACGAATTATGGCGCTAGCCGACTGTTATGATGCACTGATTAGTCGCAGGGTTTATAAAGCCGCTTTCTCACACGAAAAAGCGACAGAGATAATTAAGCAAGGTAGTGGTAGTCACTTTGACCCACAAATAGTTGAGGCTTTCGAAGTGATTGAGGAGCAATTTATGAAAATAGCAGACCACTTTCGAGATGACGATTAGCATTAGCTAATTTTTCGGCTCAATTTTTTATTGTTTCGAGCTTGCTCTAGCCACTCATAGACCTTTGTACGAGTTTCATGACTTGGTACTTTATTTCGTAGACCATATATTTGCTCAATCGTATATGGGAATTTATTATTATCATTAATAGTTACGCCAACCGTCATTCGTTCTGGGTGAGTCAACTTAAATGCGGCATAACGACCTTGTGCGATGCGGTTGTGATATACCGCGATGCAATGAAGCATATCCTTACCTTCTTTACACAACTCTTGATAATCAACAATTTGTGATATAGATGCTGTTTCATGAAGATGTTTAGTGTAAGGAATATCAGCATCAGTCGGCTTTGTTGACTCAATTCGCATGTCATTACGACGTCTAACCCACTCATCGTGAAGCTCAACAAGTGATTGATAATCAGTCAGATTGACAATATTTTCCATTGGTGCTTGCACACCTAATGCCTGACCAAGCCTCAGTGTATCTTCAATGCATAAGGTTATTTTAAGACGTGTTGTATAACTAATTTGCCCAATAGCTCTACCAAGATGCGTGCCGGTTAAAAATGGATGCGTATGATCTAAAGAAAGACTTGCGAAGTTAACCTTAGAGTAATGGCTAAAGCGCTTAAAATACCCCGTCCTTGCATCCAGCATTTTCATAACATAAATGATTTCACTCGTGCGGTGATAAGTAAGATCTAATTTATCAATAAATCTTAATACCGCTTTAGTCGAAGCAAATCCTAAATGGTCTAAAATTTGACGTTGGCCCAACTCTGCAACACTCAACGCCTTGCTATTATCTACTGGGTAACGCTCACAAATCAGCGCCAAAATAAGCGGACGTACTGCCAAAATATCTTTTGCTTTATCACTATTTGCTGCAAGCCAAAGCATCTGATACTGGTGCTCTGGGAGAAGGCCTGTTTTACTTAAAAAACCATCAGGAATAGTAGACAACCACTGCTCTTTGTCAGCATCGTCTTGAATAAAATTAAGACCGACACCTACTCCGCCCTCGATAAGCTCAAGGCGACCATTCTCATAACGGCGAAAAGCGCTGAACCCCTCATTCCATGGACTGATTTGAACATCATAGCGGTAGCCGATAGATGTCGTAGGTATCGTCACTAATAAAGACGACGCCGAACGTACTGGCTTATTTAAAAGGGCTTGCATAAGTTATTGTAATCCTAGTTCTTTAAAGCTATTAATTTCCATTTACTATCATACACGATGAAATCAATTCAGGATTCCAAAAATTACTGGTAACTTAAATGTTCTTTTACTAATCAGCGTTAAGTGAATTCAGTGCTTACTTCGTTATATTTACACGTTGTGACAGAATCAATATCACAGTGCAATATAGACCTAATCGATTGAAGGCTAGCCTCAACCTGCGTGGATTACCAGTTAAGCGCATTAAAAGTGAACAACAGCCCAATGAAATTTAATATAGCTATAAACTTAAACCATCTTGATAAGTCTTTGATAGATAATAAATAGAGTGTCGTAAAGAATATGAAAATCATACCTGGAATGGTAATAAATAAGTATGCAAGCCCTTGGGTCATAGCAATACCATCAGTATCACTTGCGATATTGTAATCTTCGTAAAAAGGAGCGCGTAGAAAACTCCAAGCGATAATCTGCACTATCAGGACTGAGAATGCTTTAAGGTTTTTATTTAGATCTTCACTCGTTTCCGTTTTCATATGCACTCGCTAACATTATATTAGTGTACATGCCCATCGATACTTTTCAGATCGACTCATAACTATCAAACGGTTGATAATAACTATAAATAAAACTCGCATGCTCACTTTGCGAATAATATTTTACTCTCTTAAAACATCAAGACAAACGCCTTAGGGTTAATAACAAATATTTCGTTCGGTATGTCTTATTTATGAGTTAGTGATATCACTAGATTGACTTATACACGTGGATCACGGTGCTCTCTTCCAAATACAACCAAGGCAATAACCAATATCTCTATCTATTATTGCCCTGCTTTCGTTGCCTTTGCTTTAACGTAAACGCTTGAGTACGACCATTTGATCAAGGTTTTCTTGATAATCGGTATAATCAAAACCGCGATCAAACACATATTCCGTAATCAAACGTCGAACTGCATCAATCAAGGCTTCGCCATCCCACGGTTTCTCAAAATACTGATGAATGCCAGCGGTATTAATTGCAGTGATGGTGTCGTAGTGGGTAGCTTGCCCTGTTAGCAAAATCTTCTTCGTTTGCGCAAAGCGTGAGTCTTGAGTCACTTCACTTAACAACTCAACTCCCGTTTTACCTGGCATAACATGGTCGGAAATAATCAACGCAATATGCTCACCTTCCGCATCAAGATCATCCATCAGTTCTAGCACTTCATCGGCTGATTCACAGTCTTCAATATGCACCCAACTCGATAACGTATTAAGATCTTGCAACACTGCACTTAATACTTCTCGTTGGTCATCCACACAAATTAGGTTCAACTTTTCCATTTTTACCCTCACCGTATATTTTTCTAATAATTATATTTCAGACCGAGATTTAACCGATATGACCGACATAATGTAAAACCCATACCATGATGAAACTTAAAAACACCCCAACTACGCCTAAAATAATACCCACTTTCGCCATGTGATTGCTTTGTATATGACCGGTTGCATGAGCCAGTGCATTAGGTGGTGTACTAATTGGTAGCGACATACCCAACGAAGCAGCAAACGTCACAACCAGAATCAAGGTCACTTCACCACCAAGCGGCGTCAGTGAAGCCATTGATGAACCAAGTGCAGCCATGATCGGCATCAACAAGTTAGCCGTTGCTGTATGTGACATAAAGTTCGCCATCACAAGACATAAGAACGCAGCACCAAACAAAACAACATAAGGAGAATAAGCATCAAACGGAATGCTATGAACTACTAAACGAGCCAGTCCGGTTTGATCTAATGCTAAGCCAAGTGCTATACCACCAGAAACCAGCCATAACACATCCCAAGAGATCTTCTTCAAATCTTCTTTATTGATGATGCCAGTAATCGAGAATATCGCCACAGGAATCAGTGCGACAGTGTAAGAGTTCATACCATGACTTGAACCCATCAACCACAACAAGATGGTTAGGCCAAACGTGATGTAAACCACGATCGCTTTTGGTGTTTTTAAGAATTTACCTTTGATAGACAGTTCGATTTTTTGCTGCTCTGCTTTAAAGATATAGCAAATCAAGAACCATGCTAATGCCATCATGATAACCACGAACGGGACACCAAAGGCCATCCACTCGCCAAAGGAGATCAGGTTATCACCGACTAAATATTTTAATGCAATCGCATTCGGTGGAGTTCCGATTGGGGTTCCGATCCCGCCGACGTTCGCTGCAACAGGGATACACAATGCAAACGCAATACGACCCGGATCGCTTGGCTTAAAGAGTGCAATCACAGGGGCTAGAATAGACAGCATCATTGCCGTGGTGGCGGTATTTGACATAAACATTGAGAAGATACCAGTGATCAGCATCAACCCCAGCATTACGTATTTTGGTTGGTGACCAAATGGACGTAATAACACTCGCGCTAGGTTGACGTCCAAACGATATTTCGTCGCTGCCATGGCCAGAAAGAAACCACCCAAAAACAGCATGATGATTGGGCTAGCAAAGGTCGCCATGATATCTGAGTAGGTGAGCAAGGTGCCGAAATGATCTTGCCCCTCCTCTAACCTAAAGAAGAAAATACCTTTATCCGATAACATCAATAGCTCTAAAACAATGATAACCACCGAGGTCGCGTAAATAGGAATGGGCTCAAACACCCAACAAAGTGCGGCGAGTAAGAAAATAGCAATCACACGCTGCTGTATAACAGTGATGCCTTCAAACGGAAAGGCACTGAGCGGCAACATTAAAACAATAAATGGAATAACCAGTGGGATAATATATTTGATGTACTGACGCATGAGATGACTACTCTTCCTGAGGTAAAACGGGCTCTAATCTTCTAAAATTTAAAACAAACTCATCACCAATTGACTCGTTTGTCTCTATAGAACCGTAACATGATGTAACATTTAGTATTTATGAAAAGAAAGGGGCTATTCTTGGGGCAGATCAAAAAGAAGTGAAGTTGAGTGTTATTTATTCTATTTATGTGCTTTAACGCATAAAAATAAATAACACTCTGATTTTATAAAGCAATCTCACGACTGCGGAGGATGATGAGGGTTAAGCTCTTTTGCCGAGTTTAACTTTGCCTTTACTGTCAAACCATAATGCTTCGCTACGACGACGACCTAATAGGATTGGACCATCATCGTAAAATAAGAAGTTTTTCCAATGCTTTTTAAACACTGACCATTTGGTTTCAATCACATTGTACTTTTCATAGCAGAAGTACACAGTGACATCATCTTGCCAATCGATAAAGTCAAGAATGCCTTGCGGAAGCGCTTCTTCATCGGCTTCCCACTCTGTCATCCAATCGATAGTATCACTCCAGTTACTCTCTTTACTTGCCCAATCTTGAGGGCTAAAGCGATCAGCATCAGGGCTTTGTGGGCTCACGTTTTCTTGCCATAATTGTGAAGCCCTTGCTTGGCTCATTGGGTGAATTTTAGCTAAATCTTCTGCCGGTACTGGCATTGATTGGTGAGTGAAAATCCACTTTCTTTGATATTCATCCAAAGTGATATATGACATTAACTATCCTTAATGTATTAATTGGAATTCGGGTTAAGCTTGCCAGTTGGGGTTGATAAGCGCCATTAATTTATGATCTTCCCAGCGGCCATTAATTAACAAATACGCTTTTGCATACCCTTCTTCGACAAAACCAAGTGCCTTTAAGACACCTTCACTTTTTTTATTCTCTGGCATGTAATTAGCGGTAATACGGTGCATATTATGCTGATCGAACATGTAATCACACGCTAAGTGCAATGCAGAACGCATGATGCCCTGCCCTTGCGCTTGCTTATCTAAAGAATAACCAACATTACACGCATGCAATGGAAAGCGAGACAGCTGGCTAAAAGAGAGCGTACCTAATACTTCTTGTGTGTGATGATTCAGTATCAAACAATAATAGCCTAAGCCCATACGATGCAGTTCATTGAGCTTGATAAGCTTTTGTGCCCAACCATTGACGGAAAAAAAGACGCTGTCTCTTTTCGGCTCCCAAGGCTGTAAGTGATCGCGGTTATCTTGAAAGTATTGACTCAATAGCAATGCATCGGTATTTCGCACAGTGCGCAAACAAATCGTCAAGTTAGAGTTGGCTAATTTGACGACTTTGAATACCCTCTGCTTGGTGCACACATCTTGTTCAAGAAACATGTTCTGCTTAATAAGCTTATCTTGATCAACAGACACGGTTAACCCTGTTTTTTAATTGAGTAATCACGTAATTTATTCGCAATGGAGGTATGTGATACATTCAAACGTTTCGCCAATTTACGGCTTGATGGGAATGATTGATACAGACGCTCAAGTACTTGAGATTCGTAATCTTTCATTATTTCATCTAAAGAGCCTTCGATGGCTACGTGCGGATTAATCGTGATATTTGCTTCCACTTTAGGCAAATTAAAGTGCTGATAACGCAGAGTATCACCGTCTAGTTGGGTTAATGCTCTTAGTACCATATTGTCTAACTGACGAATATTACCCGGCCATGGATAGGTCGCTAACTGCTCGATTACATCACGTTCTAGCTCTGGCTTTTTAATGCCTAACTGTTGAGTGTACTTGGCAATAAATAGGGCTAACAATGGCGCGATATCATTTGGACGCTCACGTAAAGGCGAAATAGACAGAGTTAAGACGTTCAAGCGATAGAACAAATCTTCTCTGAATGTGCCTTCTTGCGCTAAATCGGCAAGGTTATGACGTGTAGAGGCAATGATACGCACATCAATATGCATTTCATGCTCTTCACCTACGCGGCGGAAAGTGCCATCTTGCAAGAAACGTAGCAGTTTAATTTGCAAGTGAGGGCTCATTTCACCAATTTCATCGAGGAAAACAGTGCCACCGTGTGCTTGCTCAAAAATGCCTTTATGACCTTGCTGGTGATTAAATGAACCAGGTGCATGACCAAATAGCTCGGTTTCCGCAACATCATCAGGCATTGACGCACAACTTAAAATCAAAAACGGCGCACTTGCTCGGTGAGAACGGTTATGACACGCCTTTGCCAGCATCTCTTTACCCGTACCGGTATCCCCTTCAATCAGAAGCGGTTGATCAAGCATCGCTAATTTTTTCGATTGACTCATCAATGCTTTATGACGGTTAGAAATACCAACAAAATGGTCAAAGCCTAAATTGTTATAATCAGCAATCATTTCCACCGACGCACTATCTTTGTGTTCGGTATGGATTGTCACTAGTGCACTGGCAAGAAGTGGCTCATCGGATTCGCTATTTAGGTAGACGGGCATGACTTCCATCATGTAATCCAAACCATCAATAATAATGCGCTCACGTTGACGAACAATATCACCCTCTAACCAACGGCTAAAGTTAAAATATGGCAGCAAAGTAGCGACAGGTTCACCGAGCACTTCATCGCGAAACTTGGCAAACAACTTTAATGCCGCATTGTTAGCTGTATTGATGTTACCTTTTAAATCTATCGACAACACAGGATCAGGCAGGTTAGCAAGAATGGCGACTAACTCGGTGTTTTGTCTTTCGCTTGGCATAAACTGAATGCGTCTCACGTCATTAACGCCAGCAATTCGACGTATTTCTGCCATGAGTTCGCTAAAAGTATCAAAGTCTATTTCCGGGCAATTAAGGTAAATAATGCCCACAGTATCAATTTCAATACCGCGCAAGTCAATACTTCTAGATACGAGTATATCCAGTAGTTCTCGCGTTAAACCAAGTCGATCTTCACATAAGACTTCAAGACGCACAGAGAGATCCCCAAAATTAAAAGTGTCACGAAATATTGACAGTAGTTTGAATTAACCCTGCTATATCGTCAAGTTATGTTGCGCTCCTAAGTCATTATTTTACGACTACCTGTTTGACTTTTGCCGTGATCTGTTTACGAATTGCACTAAGCTTAACCACTTGCGGTTTTTTCCAAGGAATTGGGCGTAATAATGACATCGCTTTGATACCTAATCGTGCTGTTAATATCCCCACACCAAGCCCCTGGCCTGCTCGCGCTGAAACCTTACCAGCTAAGTCCATTGAGAGCATATCCATACTGGCATCAACCGCCACTTCACTCGCCCCAGCCATGGCCATATTCACCAGTACTAGCTTGAACAATTTAAGTCTTGACCAGTAACCTAACTCAACGCCGTAGACTTGAGCCAGTTGATCGACCATTTTAAAGTTACGCCATGCCACCAGCAACATATCGGCTATCGCCAGTGGGCTGATCGCCACCATAACGGCTGATTCCCCTGAGTACTGGGTAACAATTTTAGTGGCTTTTTTGTCTTGCTCACTAATCACAATCGCATCGTACATTTCTAAGATTTCCGCATCACTATGCGCAGGGTTAACACTATTTTTCCAACGGTCAAAGGCTGGGCTTTCCGCTATGATGCCGCCACTTGTCGCTAACTTTTGGCAAAATGCGACACCCTTACCGACACCTTGTCCCTCTAAGAGTTGTTCACTCTGCTCTTGAACCGAGAAGTGACGACGTAACTTAGACAGCGTCCATAACTCTTTACCTAGCGCACCGAAACCTAAACTGGCTATTACAGCAATAAAGCCAGACCAACCTAACGCTAACCAATCGGCTTGCGAGATGGCACTCATGACATTATCCACCGCCTGCCAAGCGAGCAATCCACCAAATGTGGCGATCCCGCTAGCCAATAAGACTAAGCGCCCTTTTTTGGGTCTGATCACTTGCTCAAGCTCTAGTGGGTTATCATCTGTCACATCGACAGTGTTAACGACTTCTTTAAATTCATCATCTTGAGTAAACTCTTGCATACTGGCAAGTTCAGGGCTTTTCTCTTTTCCCACATTCAATTGCTGTGTATTTAAGTCACCAGAAAAGACTTGAGCGGGTTCATAATAGTCACGACTCTCTTTATTGCTCATCGTAATTTATCTCCAATTAAGTAATCTAATGCTTTATCCATTCTTAAGTGTGGGCAAGGTTCATCACTATTGGTCGCAAGTGGTCTAAAGGCTCGAAAATCAAACTGGTTATTGTGCCAGTAATCCTCTTGAGGCAGCTTTTTCGGTACTTGACCTGGAAATAGTGTCATCGCTTGATCATCTAACGTTAGCCCTTGCAATGCTGGTGAGTTCTGTCCTGCTGGTGTGGTAATAAAACCAGTTTTGGTTGCTTGAATTGAAGCTATGCTCATACAGCTCATTTCAATATGTTCAAAGGCGGTATTTTGCCAAGTGGGATGCACCATTTGCTGTAGCAGCGACACTAAATTCGGATGCTGCTCTGGTGTGACATGATCCGCCTTGGTTGCTGCAAATAACACCTTATCAATACGTGGTGAGAATAAGCGTCTTAGAAAACCATTTTGTCCATAACGAAAACTGCCCATCAACTGTTCCAAAGCATCACGCATATCTTGAAAGGCTTCATAACCTGCATTTAATGGCTGCAAACAATCAATTAATACAATCTGGCGATCAAAGGTCGAAAAATGATTACGATAAAAAGCTTTCACTACTTTTTGCTGATATTGCTCATAACGAGATTTAAGCATCATGTAGTTATTCTCTTTATGATTGGCTAATTCTGCCTCTTTTACCAAGTAGGGAAAAAACTGCAAGACCGGCGCACCAGCAAGTTCGCCCGGCAATACAAAGCGTCCTGGTTGTACCCAATGCAGACCGTTATCCTTACACTGATGCAAATATTGCGTATATTGCTCAGCGATGTCACTTAGTTCTTGCTCATTCGCGGGTTGCATTTCATCAAAGGATTCCAGTCGCTCTAGCCAAGGTTGTGCCAGTTGTTTACGCACCCCTTTCATTGCCTGGAACTGACTTTGACTCCATTGCTCATAGTCCATCGTTAACAACGGGAGATCGAGTAACCACTCACCTGGGTAGTCAATAATATCTAAATACAGAGTACTACTTTTGGTCAAAAATCGTTTTGCCCCTTTGGCTGGCTGATACTTTAGTGCTAAACGTATTTCGCCCACATCACGTGTTGGCGTTGGCCAGTTTGCTGGTGTGCTATGTAGTGAATCCATCGCTTGATCATAAGCAAATCGCGGGATCATAATATTGCTTTGAGGGACTCGCTTAGCGCCAATTAAACGTTTATCGCGTGCCGCTTCCATCAAAGGCAGATTTTGGTGTGTCGAGGTATGCAAAAGCTGGTTAACCAGAGAGGTTATAAAGGCGGTTTTGCCTGCTCGAGATAGACCGGTGACGGCAATACGAACATGAGAGTCCATACCACGGTTAATCAGATCGTTTACTTCTTGGGTGATTTTGTTCATTGTGTTACTCCAACCTATAGGCGGCTAGTCTACTTATCTCTATCTTAATGCTAGATGAACAAAAAAGCCCCTGATATGAACCAGAGGCTTAATTTTTACTGCCAAATCAAATTGTTAATCGTCTTCAATAAGTTTCACTATGACGAAAAGGCTGATCACTAACAATACCATTAGGGAAAGTGAAATAGTGATGTACTTATTATCAAAAATAGAGACACCGTATAAGACCAAATCATAGCCAACAAATGCTCCGACTACGACCAGAATGATTAATTGCAATATTTGAATAAAACGAACCATACTTTCTCCTGATATCCCTATTTATTATTGTAATCTATTGAAGATTATAGCATTAGAATTAGACTATGATTCCATTTCTGCAATATTGACTTTCCAGGTATCAGGACCGGTCTGGTGTGCATTTTCTCCCGTTGAGTCAACGGCCACGGTTACTGGCATATCTTCCACTTCAAATTCATAAATGGCTTCCATACCTAAGTCTTCAAATGCGACAACACGTGCTTTTTTGATCGCTTTCGCCACCAAGTATGCGGCACCACCAACGGCCATCAAATACACCGCTTTATGCTGCTTGATTGAGTTTACGGTTGCAGGTCCACGTTCTGCTTTACCAATCATGCCTAAAATGCCAGTTTCATCGAGCATCATATCGGTAAATTTATCCATACGTGTCGAGGTCGTTGGACCAGCAGGCCCTACTGCTTCATCACCTACTGCATCAACAGGACCTACGTAGTAAATGAACTTACCTTTAAAGTCGACACCTTTTGGCAAGCCTTCTCCACTTTCTAACATGCTTTGAATGCGTTTATGCGCAGCATCTCGACCTGTCAAAATTTTACCCGATAATAAAACGGTTTCGCCTGTTTTCCACTGTTCAATATCAGCTTGAGTCACGTCATCAAGGTTAACGCGACGAGTGTTCGCGCCAGCTTCCCAAGTGATATCTGGCCAATCTTCTAATTTCGGTGGCGTTAACTCTGCAGGACCATGACCATCTAAAGTAAAGTGTACATGTCGAGTGGCTGCACAGTTTGGAATTAAACAGACGGGTTTCGAAGCGGCATGTGTTGGTGCGGTTTTGATTTTCACATCAACCACGGTTGTTAAACCACCCAAACCTTGTGCACCGATACCGAGTTTATTCACACGATTGAAGATATCTAAGCGCAATTCTTCTTCAGCATTTTGCGGACCACGAGCTATCAAATCATTGATATCGATATGCTCCATTAATGACTCTTTTGCGAGTACCGCTGCTTTTTCAGCAGTACCACCAATGCCTATACCTAGCATACCCGGTGGACACCAACCTGCGCCCATTAAAGGTAGCGTTTTTTCCACCCACTCTGCAATATCATCAGAAGGGTTAAGCATGACCATTTTGGTTTTGTTTTCAGAACCACCACCTTTAGCCGCAATTTGGATTTCCACCTGATTGCCTGGCACCATATTGATATGAACCACTGCTGGTGTGTTATCTTTCGTGTTGATGCGCTTGCCAGCAGGATCCATTAAGACCGAGGCTCTTAGTGGGTTTTCAGGGTTAAGGTAAGCTTGACGCACGCCTTCATCAACCATCTGCTGTACAGTCAAGTCCGTATTATCCCACTGTACTGCCATACCGATATTAACAAAGCAGGTTACAATCCCTGTGTCCTGACAGATTGGGCGCTTCCCTTCTGCCGACATACGAGAGTTAATTAGAATTTGTGCAATGGCATCTTTAGCCGCTTGGCTCTGCTCTTTGTGATAAGCCTCTTCCAATGCCTGGATGAAATCTAATGGGTGGTAGTACGAAATATATTGAAGTGCGTCAGCTACACTGCTGATGACATCCTGTTGGCGAATAATCGTCATGACTGCCTCTTTATTATCTTTATTTCCATCGTTAACTTTTAGTTACTGCCTTTTGTTTTACTGTCAATCACGCTAAAAGAGCGACCAAAGCAATAAAACTTATCGGCGAAGTAAACTAACAAGCCACCTTTAATTTTAATTTATGATACTCTTGCTTTCCTTCGTATGCCATGAAGTGATTAAACTCTTTGTCACAAATTAAACAAATGAATTATAAAGCATTCCAATCCGATAAAATTATGAATATTCCATATCAGTCAGATATGGCAAGTCAGTTGTTTTCTCATATAGAAAGTCAGCCGTGGGCAATGCTGCTGCGTTCTGCTTCGACCACCCATATTGACAGTCGTTATGACATACTCGTTGCTAACCCTATCGCAACGCTAAAAACAACCGGTAAATGCACGACCATCACTCATGAAGGTAACCAAACTGTCTCTGAGCGAGATCCGTTTGAGCTTCTTAGCGAATATCAAAATAAGCTATTACCACCTAGAGATTGCGAGATCGACTTGCCGTTTATTGGTGGTGCTTTAGGTTACTTTAGCTACGATTTAGGTCGTCGAGTGGAGTCTTTACCGACATTGGCTATTAATGATATTCAAAGTGCTGATATGGCGGTCGGTTTATATGACTGGGGACTTGTCATTGACCACAAGACGCAACAGTCTTACTTGGTCGGTGATAATGCACTTCAGCAGTGGCAATGGTTGAATCAGCAAGCCGATTTGAACATGCAGCAAAAAACGTCAAGTCAACAAACCAAGTTTAGATTGCAAGAGCAATGGCAATCTAACATGACTGTGCAAACGTACGCTGATAAGTTTGCTCAAATCCAAGAGTACCTACTCTCTGGCGACTGCTATCAAATTAACTTAGCGCAACGCTTTAAAGCTCGTTACCAAGGCAGTGAATGGCAAGCCTACCAACACCTTGAGAAACATAATCAAGCACCATTTTCTGCATTTATTCGCACTGATGAAGCCGCGATCTTAAGTATATCTCCTGAGCGCTTCCTACAGCTAAATCGCACCATTATTGAAACTAAGCCGATTAAAGGAACTCGACCACGCTCAACCGACCCTGTTCAAGATAAACGCCATGCGATTGAACTTGCGAATACAGAGAAAGATCAAGCTGAAAACCTGATGATTGTCGATCTATTAAGAAATGATATCGGTCGAGTTGCTATGCCAGGATCAGTACACGTACCAACGCTGTTTGATATAGAAAGCTTTCCAGCTGTGCACCATTTAGTGAGTACGATTCGCGCGAAACTGCGCCCTGAATATCAAGCTTGTGATTTGTTGAGAGCTTCTTTTCCAGGTGGGTCTATCACTGGCGCACCCAAAATACGGGCTATGCAAATCATCGAAGAGTTAGAGCCACATCGTCGCTCTGTTTATTGTGGCAGTATTGGTTATATCAGTCGTAATGGACGAATGGATACCAATATTACTATTCGTACGCTGATTGCAGAAAATGACCATCTCTATGCTTGGGCTGGTGGCGGTATTGTGGCAGATAGCCAATGTGACAGTGAATATCAAGAAACCCTCGATAAACTCAGTCGTATTTTACCGATTTTAAGTCACCCACCTGGCAGTGACAACTAGCCTGACACAGAGGCTGGCACGCTCCCTCATTACGGTTTATTCTTTCGAAAGCGATCACCCTTCCAAAACCGATCGCTTTTTCATTAAATCCATTTACTTAATATTTGTTTTAAATCATTAGCAGTATAAGGTTTGGTTAAAATATCATTCATCCCCACCTCCATACACTTATCACGCTCCTCGAGGGTTGTACCTGCTGTGACGGCTAAGATAGGATTCTTATAACCTTGACCTCTTAATGTTTCTGTAGCCGTAAAACCGTCCATAACAGGCATTCGACAATCCATAAATATAATATCAAATTCACTTTCTGTCGCAGCATTTACTGCCAGCAGACCGTTATCGACAATTTGTGGTTTCACGTCCAACTTTGCCAACATTTTAGTGATGACTATTTGATTCATTTTAATATCGTCGACCACCAGCACCTTTAGTCGAGAGTAGTCAGCTAAAGGCATGGCTGTGATTTCACTTTGATCGCTTTCTTTATCGACTTCCATTAGCTGTAAAGGCAGTGTGACCTTAAACTCAGTCCCGCTTCCTAAAGTACTTTGTAAGGTTATGCTGCCTTTCATTAACTCGACGAGTTGCTTACAAATAGCGAGACCCAACCCTGTTCCTTCGTATTTGCGACTACTAGAACGATCAGCTTGAGTAAAAGGTTGAAACAGCTTTTCCTGAGCCTTTTCAGAGATGCCAATACCGGTATCTTTTACGCTCACCATGAGCTGGTGCTCTGCCCAACAGACACCGACTGTCACCCCCCCTGATTCTGTAAATTTAACCGCATTACCAATTAAATTTACTAAGACTTGGGTAATTCTTTCTAAATCACCAAAAAAACGCTCAGGTACTGACTGATCAGCATGAATCGAAAACTTTATCTGTTTTTCCAGTGCTCTATTTAGGAAGATACTATTCAAGGTATAATGCAAGTCTTGCCACTTAAATGCAGAAGGAATTAACTCCATCATCCCTGCATTAATTTTGCTGTAATCAAGGAGGTCATTAATAATAACGCGTAAAAACTCACCGGATTGACCTAGGTTATGACACAGCGCTTGCTGGTGTTCATCTAACTGTGTATCTCGTAATAGCTCAGCACTACCAAGCAAACCGTTAAGTGGTGTTCGCAATTCATGGTTTATCATTGCTAGAAAGTCACGAGTTGAACGCTCAGATGCTTCTGCCCTTTGTCTCGCTTCTATTGCTCTCAATACATTCAATTGACGTATGATTGCATTAGAAAGAAGTTCAACCACCAACGACATTTGACTCTCTATGTAGCTATTATCTTCTTCATTATCGTGAATTTGAATATTGAGTGATCCAATCACTTTATTTTCTACTTTAATTGGCACATACAACAAATGACCATTCCAATGTAGCTGTGATTTTTTACCTTCTAGCGGTGATGTGATGAGTTCTGCATGCCCATATACGCCACGAGTGACTTCTGGCAATATGTTTGCATCAAGCGTTATTTTACTGTACTCAACAATGCCTATACCGTCATTGGTTAAGTGCTGAATTAAGTCTGATATAAGAATGTCATCAAGGCTTTTTCTTAAAAACATCCCACCAAAGTGAATAAGGATAGTATCTATCTGTTCTTGAAACTGTAAGCGACGGATCTGCCCTTCTGATTTCGTTTCAAGCTGTTTAAGGGCGACTTCTAATTTTTGGTTGGTGCGAAATAGCTCTAAACTTTTTTCCTCTAACAGTAATTCAGCCTGCTTTCTCGAGGCTATTTCTCGTTTAAGTTTTCGCTCTATGGCAGCATGAGTCGGTGTATTCAAAGCACTAAGCTACTTTCGTTAAGTTAAAGCGCACTAAGTTGTCATCATCCGAAATAGATTCCATCGATATATCAATCTCTTCATCGAAGTAATCGGCACAGCCCTTAATTAAACCGAAGCAGACGTGAGACATACAACGTGCACTTTGATAATCTAAAGTCATCTTTGACTCACCTTCACTAATAAAATTAAATGTTGGCGGTGAAGCTTCTGGATAGAGTTTTTTCACCTCTACATGAATATAGGTTTCTACGTGCTTAATAAATTGAAAGGTTCCCGAGCTTTCAATTAAGCTGGCATCTAAAGGAATGGATGCTAATAAGCTTTTAAAAACTGAACGACCAAACACCTGTTGCAACGTCTCTGCGTCTATGTCTGTTTTTTTACTCAAATTCACAATCAATTTGACCAAGCTGCGATGATCATAACTACCGACAGAGGTATAAATCCCCTCATCTTGCGACATAGCCAGCACTTCATCAAGCACATCTAAGCCAAATTGGTCTTCAACGAGTTCCATAAACTCAGTAAAAATGATTCCTTTCATCTCGGCACCTTAATTCGCTATTTACGTTAAAATATTGAAGTAAAAATATTGAAGTAAAAATTCATCTAATAGGTAAATTTTTAGTCACAAAACTGCGATAAATCAACACGAAAACCGCACTATTTTCTAATTTTAGCGACGCTCCCCCCACCACATAAGAATATGCAACAAAGTTAACCTATAAATAGCAGTATAGAATAAAACTGTACTAGACTTAAAAATACCCAACTCAATTGCGCCAATTGCCTAAAGATATGAGGCTCGTAATTCATGAATGACTTTATCTCCGAACATCGAGGGCTTTTAGAGAAGTTAGCTATACTCGTTGTGGATGATTCAAAAACCTCTGCACAGATGTTGGGGCAACAATTACGCCAATTGGAGATCAAGCCTAACCATATTGATTGTGTAAATTGCTATCAGCAAGCGATGAGCCAAGTATCTAAACGTTACTACGATATTATTTTTATTGACTACCATTTAGAACAAAACATTAACGGTAATGAGTTGGCGACCTTACTCTATCGTCGTCGCTTACTCAGTATAAATACTGGCATTATTTTTATCTCATCAGACGCAACACAAACGACTGTCCTTACCGTCTTAGCTGGTCATAGCCCTTATTTTTTGAAAAAGCCGTTCAAAACCGTTGATATTGGTAACAAAATTATTGAGGTTAAAAAGAATCTACACGCAATTCAATATATAGAGCATCAGCTAAAGGAAGGAAAAATAGAACGTAGCACTTTAGATAATATCTTGCGTATGATTGACCGCTCACCTTCACCTATTCTGGTTGAGAACCTTATTTTAAACTCTCTTTATGATGATAAGAACTGGCCAGTTTTAAAGTATTTGATTGAACATTCATCAACCGCAACTTCGCTGACTAAAGTTTTCTTAAATGCTTCTATTGCACTCAATGAAGGTGAGATAGAACGTAGCATTGAAATCGCACAGCACTATCTAGCTAAACACCCAGCATCACCAAGAATTTTAGACCAATTGGTGCATACGTATTTACACTTAAACAATAAAAAAGAAGCCCTGCACTACGCTCAAAAAAGTTTTGACTTAACACCATCGGTCAATTCACGCGCTGTCATGGTATGCCGCATTGCTACTGAATTGAATTTACATAAAACGGTCTTAAAGGTGGGAATGAGCTTTACCCGTCATTTGTCAATTATTGATGTTGGCTGGGTAACCACTGTCTCTATTTATTGTGATTGCATTAAAGCCTTTTATCATAAATACCAAGAGCCTGCGAATAAACAGGAACTTAAGCTATATATTTTTGATTTACTTAGCGCTATTCGAAAGCGATTAACCTCTGGTCAAAAAAGATATCTTGATAGCTACCAACTCTTGATGAAAGCCTATTTTTCATTAGAGGATCAAGATAGTAAAAACGCCAAACTATTCTTATACAAATCTATTTCTCCTTTTTATGATCACTTTGACTCAATACCAAGTATTGTGATGACAAGCATTATCCCAATTGCAGTGACGCTAGGCGAAGTGTGGTTAGTTGACGATCTAATGGCCATTTTACAAAAGCGAGACAAGTTTGATGCAGAAACACAGCAACAATTACAGCGCTTATATAGCAATATAGCGAGCAACTCAGCATTAACTGAACTTCGAGAGCACTTGGCTCAAAATAAGAGGTTTGCAACTGATCCAAGTGTGTTAAATCAGTCATCAGAGTTAACTCAACAATACCAAGCAATTCTGAATCATTATCCGCATTGCAGTGAAGCTCAAGTCGGTTTTATTTTTTCTATTTATCCGCACCAATCATCACTAAACGCGGATAAATATATGACAGATAGAGAAATTGATTCTAAGATAAAAGTACAAGCTAAACAGGTAATTGATGAACTTAGCGTAATAGCGCTACCCAGTTGTTGGCAAGAATGGGCATCATTATCAGCAGAGGGAAAAGGCAATAAAAGTCACTTATCCTCTATTACTAAAGCGCATAACATTTCAATACAGCAACCTGAAAATTCAAACCCATTAATAGAATAACGGCGATAAGGACATACGAATGATAAATTTTGACATACTCAGAAGCTATTTAGATAACGATGACGACATCGTAGAAGCTGTTTTAATGGCTTATGTTGAAGAGCATAGTGAAAGCATTGATAAGCTTCAGTTACAGTTCTCAACACAAAACTGGTCAGAGTTATTCATGACAGCACACTCGCTCAAAGGCATTCTAGCTAGCTTCGGTGAAGATACTGCGGTTGACGTTTTAGAGCGTATTGAAGGACAAACCCGCGATAGTATTGCACCCGATGACAGTGATGTTGCAGTAGTGGTGACTGAACTAGGTAAAATTAATAAACAAGTTGATGATTTTTTGGCATCTTTGGGTTAACCGATCATTTTTTTAACTGATTTTCAGCGATGAGAGATGTCGATAAAGAGACTTTTGTGCAGAGGTTTCAGCTGCATGCTCCCTTGGGTTATCACCCCGAAAGTATCTTGCGAGTCTCTCATCTTAAACCACTAGATCTACGTAAAGCTGCGGTTTTAATTGGGCTTGTAGAGCGAGAGTCTGGGCTAAATGTTATTTTAACTAAACGCTCTAATCACTTACGCCATCATCCTGGGCAGATTAGTTTTCCTGGAGGTAAACTAGAGCCCGATGATCACTCCTTACAAACTGCCGCCATTCGTGAGACGTATGAAGAAATTGGCATTCCTGCTGACAAAATTAAAGTATTCGGTCACCTCCCTCCATTGAGTACGATAAGTCGCTTTTCTGTAACGCCTATTTTAGCCTTTATCGACCACGACTATAGTTTGAAGCTCGATACCAATGAAGTTGAAACGGTTTTTGAAGTACCTCTCTCTTTTCTTTTTAATCAATCAAATCTATATAGCCAACATTTCATCGTGAAAAACACACCACATCGATTATTTGCCATCCCCTATCAAGGACATTTTATATGGGGAGTCACTGCGCAAATTATTCAAGCTTTACAGGTCCAACTCGGCACGTGAGATATTTAATACCGTATAATTTTACAAACCACCATTCACCTGGTCATATTACATACAATCCATAGCAAACGTTTACAGTCAACCGCACACATAAAAATACCGCTCAAGCATTAGATTTACTAATCTCAAAAGACAATCAAACTCACCTGTAGCACACAAAAAACGTGAGGCTAGCGTCAGATTTGATGAAACTATCATTAAGTCTTTATTTATATGATTTAGATCGTTTTCTTCTGCCTTTTACTTAGGCAGAATCTGCGCTCTTAATTTTTCCTGTATCCAATGAGTATCTAAACATGAATATGAAAACGGCGACGACGACCAGTTGTGAAGTATCGTCTAAATCCAAATGGACCTACCAAGACTTTACGTGGGCATTATCTTTATTTGGTACGGCTGTGGGGGCTGGCGTACTATTTTTACCTATTAAAGCAGGTGCTGGTGGTTTCTGGCCGCTTGTAATCCTAGCGCTAATCGCAGCACCGATGACATGGTTTGCACATAAAAGTTTAGCGCGTTTTGTTTTGTCATCAAAAAACCCTGATGCTGATATTACTGATACCGTTGAAGAACATTTTGGAAAAACTGGCGCTAACCTTATTACGTTTGCTTACTTTTTTGCCATTTATCCAATCGTTCTAATTTATGGTGTGGGTATAACAAATACTGTGGACTCTTTCCTTGTTAATCAAATGGATATGGTCTCTATCCCTCGCTGGTTGCTATCTGCAGCTCTTATCACGCTGATGACAACGGGTGTTGTATTTGGCAAAGAGCTAATGTTAAAAGCAACATCATTAGTAGTTTATCCTCTTGTATCTATTCTATTAGCTTTATCTTTGTATTTGATTCCTGATTGGAATACATCGATGATGTCTGTTGCTCCTGTTTGGGGTGATATGCCTAAAACAATTTGGTTAGCAATCCCAATTATCGTTTTCTCTTTTAACCACAGCCCAATTATTAGCCAGTTTGCGAAACAACAACGCCAAACTTACGGTTCAAATGCGGTCAAGAAAACTGATATGATTACCGGTGGTGCAGCGACCATGTTAATGGGTTTTGTAATGTTCTTTGTATTCTCTGTTGTGTTATCTCTAACACCAGAACAATTAACATCAGCACAAGAACAAAATATTAGTATTTTGTCATACCTTGCAAACATCCACGAATCTCCAGTAATTTCTATTCTAGGTCCTATTGTTGCTTTTGCTGCAATTACATCAAGTTATTTTGGGCATTTTCTAGGCGCACAAGAAGGTCTTGTTGGTTTAGGTAAAGCAACAACAAAAGTATCTACAAGTATTGTCGAGAAAGCGTCTCTTGCCTTCATCGTAATCACAACTTGGATTGTCGCAATCATTAACCCAAGTATTCTGGACATGATTGAAACAATGGGTGCACCTATGATTGCAGGTATTCTATTCCTTATGCCTGTAATCGCTATGCAGAAAGTACCAGCAATGCGCAACCTTAAAACATCAATACCAGCACAGATCTTCACCGTTATTTGTGGTATTGCTGCTATGACATCGGTTATTTATGGTGCTTTTTAATTCAATCAATTGAATTAAAATTCTTATATTCACATGAATCAAGGCGACTATTTGGGTCGCCTTTTTATTGATATTCAAACCTTACTCTTTATCTGGTGACATTCTCAATTCACCGCTACTCAGCTAAAAAATTTACCCATACCAATATATCGCCCATAAAAATACTCAATAGTTAACCAGTTACCTGCTTTTCACAAATAATTATTGCTATAAATGACAATAAAGGTTGAAGCTATCAATTTGACAGGTAATATGGAGAATCAAATAAAAATATTTAACAGCTCGTATGTAATGGTGACTTTCCTACAAGTACTGAGCTGAGTTTTAACCTCAATGGAGATTGTATTAAACATGACTTACGCGCCTGTAACTGACGTTCTTGGTGGCAAACTAGCTGTAGACAGTGAAGTAACTGTTCGTGGTTGGATCCGCTCACGTCGTGATTCCAAAGCTGGAATCTCTTTCCTTGCCATTTATGACGGCTCTTGTTTCGACCCGATTCAGGCCGTGGTCCCTAATGATCTTAATAATTACGAAAATGAAGTATTAAAGCTAACCACTGGCTGCTCTGTTGAAGTAACGGGTAAGATTGTTGAGTCTCCTGCTAAAGGACAAGATTTCGAACTAGCAGCGACAGATGTTAAAGTGGTTGGTTGGGTTGAAGATGCTGATACTTACCCAATGGCTAAAACACGTCACTCTATTGAGTACCTTCGTGAAGTTGCTCACCTTCGCCCACGCACAAACGTGATTGGTGCAGTAGCACGTGTTCGTAACTGTCTATCTCAAGCGATTCACCGCTTCTACCACGAGCAAGGTTTCTTCTGGACTTCTGCTCCGTTAATTACTGCTTCTGATGCTGAAGGTGCTGGTGAAATGTTCCGCGTATCTACGCTTGATCATAATAACCTTCCTTTAGATGACAAAGGCAACGTTGATTACAACGAAGACTTCTTCGGTAAAGAAACGTTCCTAACGGTTTCTGGTCAACTTAATGCGGAAGCTTACGCTTGTGCACTAAGCAAAGTTTACACGTTCGGCCCTACTTTCCGCGCAGAAAACTCGAACACAAGTCGCCACCTAGCTGAATTCTGGATGGTTGAACCTGAAATCGCATTCGCCGATCTTGATGATGCAGCAAAGCTTGCTGAAGACATGCTAAAGTACGTTTTCGCAGCGGTTCTTGAAGAGCGTCGTGATGATCTTGAGTTCTTTGCTTCTCGCATCGACAAGCAAGCTATCACTCGTCTAGAGCAATTCGTTGACGCTGACTTTGCACAAGTTGACTACACTGACGCAATCCAAATCCTACTTGATTCAGGTAAGAAATTTGAATTCGACGTTGAGTGGGGCATCGACATGTCTTCTGAGCATGAACGCTACCTAGCGGAAGAGCACTTCAAAGCACCTGTTATCGTTAAGAACTACCCGAAAGACATCAAAGCTTTCTACATGCGCTTAAACGACGACGGCAAAACAGTTGCTGCAATGGACGTACTTGCACCAGGCATCGGTGAAATCATCGGTGGTGCACAACGTGAAGAGCGTCTTGATGTTCTTGACGAGCGTATGATTGCAATGGGCATTGATCCTGAGCACATGAGCTGGTACCGCGATTTACGTAAATACGGCACAGTGCCTCATGCTGGCTTCGGTCTTGGTTTTGAGCGTCTAGTATCTTACGTAACAGGCATGGGTAACGTACGTGACGTAATCCCATTCCCACGTACACCACGCTCTGCAAACTTCTAATCATTTAGATGTTTTGAGATAAATCTAAAACCTCTGCCCTTTGCAGAGGTTTTTTATTGATAAAATCTGCCCTTTCCTCTCTTTTCTGCTTCAAATCAAATTATTTGATATTTTCTGTCTTATTGTTATTGTCAGGCAAAAACCTTAAAGGTATAAATACTACAGTGTATTCCCCTTTCAATTCGCATGGATGAAGATTATGTTTGAAAAAGTCATAGCAGCGCCCGCAGACCCTATTCTTGGACTTACTGAAGAGTTTAAAAAAGACTCAAGAGCTGAGAAAATCAACCTAGGTGTTGGTATTTATAAGAATGAAGCTGGAGAAACACCAGTTCTTGCTACGGTAAAAAAAGCGGAAGCGGCACTACTTGAAACAGAAAAAACCAAATCTTACTTAACTATCGAAGGGACTGCTGAGTATGGCTTAGCTGTGCAAAAACTTCTCTTTGGTGAAGATTCTTCCATCGTTAATCAAAAACTCGCCAAAACAGCACAAGCGCCAGGTGGTACAGGTGCATTACGTGTTGCGGGTGAATTTATTAAACGCCAACTTGATGGGGCTAAAATTTGGATCAGTAACCCAACTTGGGCAAACCATAATGGTGTTTTCGCTGCTGCTGGTATCGAAACCGCGCAGTACAGCTACTACAACTCGGAAACAAAAGATAAAGACTTTGCTGGAATGCTAGCGGATTTAGAGCAAGCTAATGCTGGTGATATTGTTCTTCTTCATGGTTGCTGTCATAACCCGACAGGTATCGATCCAACACAAGATGAATGGGAAACGTTAGCTAAACTGGTTGCTGAGAAATCCTTACTTCCACTGTTTGACTTTGCCTACCAAGGCTTTGCTAGCGGTGTAGAAGAAGATGCTGCAGGTCTGCGTATCTTTGCTCGTTATAATAAAGAGATATTGGTTGCTAGCTCATTCTCTAAAAACTTTGGTTTATATAACGAACGTGTTGGTGCATTCACTCTTGTTGCTGAATCAAGTGAAATTGCTGAAACAGCGTTCTCACAAGTAAAAGGCATTATCCGCTCTATTTACTCAAATCCACCAGCGCACGGCTCTGCTGTTGTTACTCACATTTTAAATAATGCTGATCTACGTGCTGAATGGGAAGCGGAAGTGGCAGAGATGCGTAATCGTATCCAAGAAATGCGTACACTGTTTGTTGATACTTTAAAAGCTGAAGGCGTATCAGCAGACTTTAGCTTTATTGAGCGTCAAAACGGCATGTTCTCTTTCTCTGGTTTGAGCAAAGAACAAGTAAATCGCTTAAAAGAAGAGTTTGCTATTTATATCGTAGGCTCTGGTCGTATTAGTGTTGCAGGTATGACTAAATCAAATATGGGTCCACTATGTAAAGGCATTGCTGCTGTACTTTAAGTGCCAGCACATTACTGCATTAGATAGAACTACCATGCTAGTAAACGGGTGAACGTCAATTCACCCGTTTTTCTTTTATATAGGCCGTAGACAATAACGAGAGTCTCTTAATAATCAAACTGTAAAGATACACCACCTTCATTGGTTGTTTGCCCCTTCGCATCACGATAAGTGTAAGAGCCACCGAGAGAAAATCGTTGACTCATAAAGTAGCGTAACTCAATAGAGTAAATATTTTCATCAAGTAAATCACTACTGTTAAATTGTACACTTGCTGTACTAAACCAACGTGACGTCATCGCGTAATTTAAACCGATATAACCTGCCTGAATAAATTCAGTATCTGATGAATTAGTGATTGATGAATGATCGAGTTCACTTTTTGCTTTCGTTGCTCCTAACTTATAAGCAGCAACGATATCCAAGTTATCTTGCAACGGGAACCGATAACCTCCCCCCACCGTCAATATGTCGAGTTGAACGCTTGCGTCATCTGGATGAATATAGCGAGCGTTATAATCTGCTAATATTAACCAGTGATCGGCAAATTGGTGACTTAAGCCTAAAGTTAATGATGAAACATTAGTGCTATCCCCATACTCAGGATTAAAACTGCCTGAACTAAATCCGAGATTTACATAGTCATAACTTGCTTTTCCACTGCGTTGATCATTCATTGATTGAGCAAAAACATTCATACTGAGTGTGGATATAAATAATAGTGGCCAGCACTTGATCATTGACTTTCATCTCCTTGAAAAATCATCATTATTAATAATATTATACATTATAATTTACTATTATTTCCCTTCAAGGATATTAAATTGCTATTAATACAGGATTGCTTTTGACCTGCCAATAAAATCTTTATTACAATATAAATTAATTGCTGTATTATCAGCTGATTAAAGATCAAAGGACACACCGCAAATGGAAGCTGAATTACTCGAGATACAAAACTTTCTTTCTCAATACCCACCATTTGATAGACTTCCCGAAGATGTTCTCACGACAGTGACTCAAAGCATCGAGATCTCGTATTACCGACAAGATACTCCAATCATACATTTTGGCGATGATATCAAAGACTTGTTTATGGTTCGTAGTGGTGTTGTTGAAGTATATCGCCGTAAAGGGGAGCTCTATAATCGCCTAGATCAAGGTGATCTATTTGGCCAGATGGGGTTACTGACTAATAATAAGATTCGTTTTCCTGTAAAAGCTATTGAAGATTCACTAATCTACTGCATTCCTGGCAGTGTTTTCCAAGATCTCTATGATCATTTTGATTCGTTCGCCGATTTTGTTGAAGTCGCCGATAATGCGCGTTTACGTCAAGCTGTCATGCATAATGAAGAAGCAAATGATCTCACGACATCTAAAGTTCGCACGCTGCTAACTCGCGATGCACCTACAATAGATAAAAACCAAACGATTCAACAAGCTGCTATTTTAATGGCTGAAGAAAACATCTCCTCTATATTGATTAGCGATCCTGATATTGTCGAAAACAGTGACGATGACCAAAACCCGGTGATAGGCATTATCACCGACCGCGATCTCTGTACACGTGTGTTAGCAAACGGATTAAGTCCTGAAGATACAGTAAGTACAGTAATGACACCTGAACTTGTCTCTCTTGATCATAATGCTTACGTTTATGAGGCGATGTTGGTAATGCTGCGCTATAACGTTCATCACCTTCCTGTTTTGAAAGACAAAAAACCAATTGGTATCATTGAGACGACGGATATTATTCGCTATGAATCTCAAAACTCACTGCTTCTTGTTAGTAGTATTTTTCAGCAACAAACCATTGAAGAGTTAGCAAGCCTTGCCGAACAAGTAAAAGACAGTTTTGTTCGCCTTGTGAATGAAGATGCCAACTCGCACATGGTTGGAACTGCAATGTCTGTTATTGGTCGCAGTTTTAAGCAGCGCATCATTGAGTTAGCTGAAGATACTCTAGGCAATGCTCCTGTCCCTTTCTGTTTTCTTGCTTTGGGTTCTATGGGGCGTGATGAGCAGCTTCTCGTTACGGACCAAGACAACGCCATGATATTAGATGACGATTATGATGAAGAAAAACACGGCGCTTACTTTGCCGAATTTTCGAAATTTATTTGTGATGGTTTAGATAAATGTGGCTACAGTTATTGTACTGGCGACATAATGGCAACGAACCCAATGTGGCGCATGAAGCGTGGTGAGTGGGAAGAGTGCTTTGCAGATTGGATCGATAATCCAAATCCAAAGGCACTACTCAATGCTTCAATATTTTTTGATTTAGATGGCGTGTCTGGTCGACTTAAATGGGCGGAGCAGCTACAAAGTTTTATTGTGCGCAGAGCACGTAAGAATAACCGATTCTTAGCCTGTCTCGCTCGTAATGCCTTAAACCGTACTCCTCCATTAGGCTTCTTTAAAGACTTCGTAATGGAAAAAGATGGTCAGCATAAAAATTCGATTAACTTAAAACGCCGAGGTACCGCGCCTCTATGTGATTTGATTCGTGTACATGCTCTTGCTGTTGGTTCTCATTCACAGAACTCGTTTGAGCGTTTAGATGACATCATTGATGCTGGCATTTTACCCAAAGGTCGAGCTCAAGATTTACGCGATGCATTAGAATTTATCTCAATGGTTCGTATTCGCCACCAAGCTTATGATGTTGAGAGCACCATTACTCCTGATAACAACATTGAGCCAGAGAACTTATCTGATTTTGAACGCCGTAATTTAAAAGACGCATTCCAAATTTTAAGCAATGGGCAAAACTTCCTTAAGTTCCGTTACCAAGCCAGCAATAACTTTAAGTAGGATGATTATGATTTCAAAACTATGGCAAAAACCAAGTATTGACTGGCAACGAAAATTCCAAGCTCGCCTTGAGCAAGCTCAAGATGAAAGATTGCAGTCTTTCTATCAGCAAGCTTTACCTCACCCTGAAACACCGCTAAATGAGATAACTTTTTTAGCACTTGATTTTGAAACGACAGGGCTAGATGCAAAAAGCGATGGCATCATCACTATTGGTGCTGTTCCTTTTAATTTAAACCGTATTTTCCTCAGTCAGGCGAAGCACTGGATTGTACGCCCTAAGCAGCAACTTGAAGAAGAATCCGTAATCATTCACGGTATTACTCATAATGACATTTTGGATGCTCCTGATTTAAGCGAAATTATCGAAGATGTTCTTAATACGCTTTCAGGTCATGTCATGGTTGTTCATTACCGTAAAATAGAACGGGAGTTTTTAGATAGAGCTTTGAGATCGCGCCTAGGGGAAGGAATCGAGTTTCCTGTTCTTGATACATTAGAAATAGAAGCCGAATTACAGCAGCGGCTAATGGGTGGAATATGGCAGCGACTGCAAGGGAAAAAGCCAGCATCAGTCCGTCTAGGTCAAAGTCGTAAACGCTACGGATTGCCCTCTTATACGCCTCACCATGCATTAACGGATGCCATTGCGACCGCTGAATTACTTCAAGCTCAAATCGCACATCATTTTGAACCTAATGCTCCAATTCGTAATTTTTGGTTATAATTTAGCTTTCATTTCGCTTGATTAACAACCACTAAGCCTAGGTTTTTCTCTCAATCGATCAACTTGGGCTTACTGTTACCACTCTAACTTGTAACAAAATAACCTGTTACATACACAAGTGAGATCCAGATCACGGTTTTGTTTTTGATTTAAAATAAAATGGCGTTCATAGCTTTTATAAGGATTCAACATGCACTGCCGCATTAAAAACGCATTACAAGAAACGCCACAAAATCTTGCTACGCATCTTACCCCTCTTTTATTATCTGATGACTTTGATGCCACAATTAGTCCAGAACAATTTGAGCAATTATGCCAAGCAACAGGTCTATCTGATAATGAATTACGTATTGCGCTATTACCTTTTGCTGCAGCCTATTCTTATGCACCATTATCTAAATTTTACGTTGGCGCGATCGTAAGAGGCTTATCTGGTCGATTGTACTTCGGTGCTAACATGGAGTTCTCTGGCGTACAACTTGGCCAAACCGTTCATGCTGAACAATCAGCGATTAGCCATGCTTGGATTAAGGGGGAAGAAGGGATCAGTGATATCACCATCAACTTTAGCCCTTGCGGCCACTGCCGACAGTTCATGAATGAATTAACAACGGCTGATAAATTAAAAGTTCAACTTCCACAGCGTGATGAAAAAACGTTGCAAGAGTACCTGCCTGAATCGTTTGGTCCAAGCGATCTCGGTGTCACTTCCGCGCTCATGACAAAGGTTAATCACAACTATCAGTTAGCCAGCGATGACTCAAATCTCGCTGTTGCGATAGGTGGGTTAAATATTAGTCACGCACCTTACACTAAAAACTACAGCGGTATCGCAATCACAACAAAGCAAGGCTCTGTTTATCAAGGTGCATACGCTGAAAATGCTGCTTTTAACCCAAGCCTTCCACCATTACAAGTTGCTCTGATCCAACTACTACTTGCTCAAGACAGCTTCGAGAATATTGATACAATTACATTAGTCGAAATGCAGGATGCCTCCATTAGCCATCTTGCAGATACTCAGGCAACCATCGAATCGATTAACCCTGATATTCCTTTCCTTTATAAAGCAATTTAAGACCAAATAATTTAATTATCGATTTTCGATAAATCAGATAGATAAAAGTAAAAGGACGCATCGTTGCGTCCTTTTTTTCTATCTAGTGTTAAAATCAGCGCGCAAACGTTTGCTTATCATTTAAATTGCAGTATCATCACACCCGTCGAATTGTTCAATTTGTTATATCTAAGGGTTTTCTATGTTTGGTACTGCTTTGCGCAAGAACGCAACTCGTGTTCTTCTTTTAGGATCTGGTGAGCTTGGAAAAGAAGTGGCAATTGAATGCCAACGCCTAGGGTTAGAAGTGATCGCGTGTGATCGCTATGCCGATGCACCAGCAATGCAAGTTGCTCACCGCTCTCATGTTATTGATATGCTTGATGCCGATGCACTAGAAAAGCTAATTAAAATAGAGCAACCTGATTATGTTGTCCCTGAAATTGAAGCTATCGCTACCGATAAGTTAGTTGAATTAGAAGCAAAAGGACTTAATGTTGTTCCAACAGCACGAGCGACTCAACTGACGATGAATCGTGAAGGTATTCGTCGCCTTGCTGCAGAAGATCTAGCACTACCAACCTCACCATATCGTTTTGCTGATACTTTTGAAGACTTCAGTGCTGCAGTTGAGTTCGTTGGTACCCCTTGCGTAGTGAAACCTGTGATGAGTTCATCAGGTAAAGGGCAAAGTATCATCAAAAATCAAGATGACATCAAAAGTGCCTGGGAGTACGCTCAAGAAGGTGGTAGAACAGGGGGTGGTCGCGTTATTGTCGAAGGCTTTATTGATTTTGACTATGAAATCACTTTGCTAACGGTTCGCGCTGTTGATGGTGTTCATTTTTGTGCTCCAATTGGTCATCGCCAAGAAGATGGTGACTACCGAGAGTCTTGGCAGCCTCAAATTATGTCTGAAAACACTCGAAAAGCGGCTGAATATGTTGCTGAGCAAGTTGTTAATTCACTTGGTGGTTATGGGCTGTTTGGTGTTGAACTATTTGTTAAGGGCGATAAAGTTATCTTCAATGAAGTCTCCCCTCGCCCACATGATACTGGCTTAGTTACGCTTATCTCACAAGATCTTTCTGAATTTGCACTGCATGTTCGTGCATTTACCAAAATGCCGATTGGTAACATCGAACAATATGGTCCTGCAGCCTCTGCGGTGATACTTGGTGAAGGCACTTCCACTAATCTTTGTTTTGAAGGGATGCAAGAGTCCCTCGTGACACCGCAAACTCAATTACGTTTATTCGGTAAACCTGATATTGATGGTAGACGTCGATTAGGCGTTGTACTAGCAAAAGATAAATCGACAGAAAAAGCGATTGATAAGTCAGTGAATGCTGCAAAGAAAATAAAAATTTCATATGATAAATAGAAACAATAGCAGTACATTAGGATTAACGATAATTGTCGTATAATTTTTATTGTAGACTAGTAATTAAAAATGGATTGACTCTTACAAAAATCAATCCATTTCATTTTTCAGGCGAATATACTTAGCTAAAAGCGATAGCCTAAATTCACAGTGAACGCTTCACGCGTCTCTCCTTTATTGTATAATGCAGTGATATTATAATGACGTCCAATCTGTTTATTAAAACCAACTAAATAAGCCCATTGATTAATATCAACACCAATATCATATTCAAAATCACCACCAAGTTCTTCAACATAACCTAAGTTACCCTTCATCTTTGAAGATAAACCCTGGTACTCGGCACCGACTAGAATTTGTGCTCTATAATCGACTAATTGATAACCAACCATTGGCTGAGCAACAATCAAAGAATCCCCAAAATCATCCTGACCATCAAGACGTGTCTTTGTCATACTAATATTAAGTGAAGCAAAAAATTCTCGATAACCAACAGATAAAGTTGTACCAATACCTGCAACGTCATAGTCGAGACTAAGAGGGACATTAAGACGTCCACGATCACAGAAGGGTAAGCCATTATCTGCAAGTGTATTACAAATGCCTGTTCCTAAACCTGGTACCTGGCTATTTAATGAGTCACGGATTTCATTCATGGTTTCTGCGGTATATTCAGCATCAACATTCGCCACTACTTTTATTTTTCCTAATAAAGCATATACATTCCAAAAGGGTAAAATATATACGTCACCACGTAAGGTAAAACTTTCAGCAGAAACAGTCGCAAAACTCTTTGTTGGATCAAAATCTTTATTCAGATCCACCTTACCTAAGCTACCTAGACCTAAGTTGAATGACTCAAAATCTATATCCATATCTTGATTACGGTAGGCAACAGAAATACCGTAAGGTAAAGGTAGGTCAATACCTTGACGTCTGACTAAATCTCCCATCAATGGAAAAGTTCTATCAACTTGTAATTCTTTTTCGCGAATACGAGGATCAGAGACATATTGAAGTTTTTCTACATCTTTGACAATGGTACCCAAAGCATCATCATAGAACGCCACAGGTGACATTGTTACTCTCAAGGTTACTGGTTTCTGCTTATAAGTCCCTACCCCAATTATCGATTTTTCATTTACAATAATTCGACCATCTTCCAAGTAATCTAACGTTATTTCTTGTCGATATTGTTCAATATTATACTTTCCATAACTGAAAGGTTGACTATTTGTCATAATCATTGATTTAGGTTGACCATCAACAACTTTAATTTCAACATGCATAAACCTAAAGTAAGCTATATCCTGAGGAAGTGCATATTTTGAATAGTTAAATGAAACTATCGCTGTTTTTTCATCAATATCCCTTACACTAACTGATGAAGTATCATAGGATTGAGCATATTGACGAAGTTTATATTCTATTTTGGTCAAGTTCTCAATAGAATCAAGTCCTCCATCAACTTCAACAAGCCCTGGTTGATCTTTTCCACCACTAATATCTTCATCAAAATATTTAATTCGAAGATCGATATTTCCTTTTTTGTCAGTACTCTGAACGAGAAAAAAGCTATCTGTATTAGTCTTACCATCAATTGTTACTTTTTTATTGACATATTCAACTAAGTGGTCGCCTTGACTTAATGTACTTAAACCAAGTTTAGGTAAATTTTTAGGTATTCCATATTGCTCGAAAATATCGATCTCTTCAGGTAATTCTCGTACTTCTGAAAATACTGGCAATGAAATCAAACAACATAGTAACATCATGATTGATGACATTACGCTGCAAAATAAATCTTTAGACATTTTCATCATACTCCTCCTTGATAACTATAGGTAAATCCAAACTCTTGTTATTATTAAAATGAAAATATCTACAATTAACTTTAATCATAAATTGCCCCACAAATACCATCAAGTGTCTGACTATCTACACCATAATTGATTGAACTATCCCAATCTGAAATTTCTTCTATTTTTCCTATGTCATTTTCACCATCAGAGATATTGTGTATCATCAGCGCATTATCATTTGCATCCACATAAGCATAGTTTTCAAATAGTGCATCGCTAAACCATAACCTCGAAACCTCCTGAATTAAGTCACTATCGACGTCTGTAGGACTAATGACAGAGCCTCTTTCATTATATAAACGATTAAAAATAAAGGGGGTTTCTGCTTTATTACACGCTTTTCCAGAAAAACAGCTTAAATTACCTAGTGTACCAAGAAGTGAATCATCAAGAATATTAGTATTAAAGCTTGCTATGTAATCAAAATGATACATAGTTATATTTTCATCAGATGAATTTCTCTGAATGAAATCTCTAGCTTCACACTTGAAAATAAGTTGATTATTTAATGCATTAAATTTAGACATATTCTCTTTAATACCCGTTAAGTTAGTATCATCTTCTGCTGGAGAAAAATCACTTAAAGATAATGCATCAATGTTATCTAAATGAATAATAGCCGAGAGTATTGTATAGACAGGGATATTAATCGAGTCATCACTATATGTTATAAATTCATCGATATCCGTTGGTAATATGCTGTCATTATTTAACAACCATTGAACAATATCGATAATATTAATACCATCGATGATCTCTAGGTTGATTAAGAATGGTATTTTAAATGCAGCGGTATAAGAATTGGAATTATCACTATTAAAACCAACAACTGATGAGACTGTTAGTTTAGTATCCATCGCTTGTTGGGTAACATGATAGCCAGTATAGTCTGCATACTCTTTGCAGCCAAAAATACCTGATGATATACATTCCCTATGGGATTCTAAGTATGGAGCAAAAGCTATCATCTTTGCTCTTGACTCTATTGCCGCAATTGTTGTTGCATATTTAGCTGTAAGCTTAATTCCTATGGCTGCGGTACTATCACCTGCTTCTATCCAATCTAAGATATCAGTAATAATCTCCTCAACCGTCCCATCAGGTAAACCAAATAATCGCCCTGTAATTTCAGACTTTACTTGAGACTGTATGGTAAGTAATTCATCAACGGATAAATCCTCTAGTGTTTTACCTGAATAGTCTTCATTTTCCAGAATGGCTGCTATCGTCTCATTGGTGTCTTTCGCTAAGCTATAGCTTTTAAAAGGGATTCCAAAAGGTAAGCTTTGCATGATACTTTTATGAAAATATTGTCCTGCTGCATTATCAATATTTAATGTGTCAATGACAGGATCTGGCACTTGATGCATAATATTAACTGCGGTAGCTCCTGCCCCTTGACCAAAAATAGTAATATTTTCCGCAGTACCACCAAAATAGCTAATATTCTCTTTCACCCACTGCAGTGCGCGCTTTTGATCACCAATACCAAAGTTACCCCCTTTAGTATCCCCGTTATCTTCTTGCCACAAAGTACCTAAAAGACCTAACCGGTAATTTAAAGTAATAGCAATAAATGGGGTATCTCTGCGACCTAGCTCTGTATCTGAAACACTTTGTGCCACTATAATATCAGGTATAATATCAACTGATTGTCCAGATCCAGTTTCAAATGATCCACCATGCATGTATACAAATACGGGTAGATCATCACCCTCTACCGTTCCTTCTGGTCTCCATATATTTAAATTTAAACAGGCTTCAGACATCGCTAAATCGGTATTTAATTGTGGGCACACATCGCCAAATTTAGTCGCATCGAAGGGTTGTTGCTGAGCTAAGCTCGATATAGGCAACAATTCACTATGTTCAAATCGTTCAGAATATGCATAAGGAATGCCCTTAATTTCTTCGATATTAATCGAATTTTCTTCACCATTAATTGATGTAATA
Organism: Vibrio sp. 10N.286.49.B3; assembly: GCF_002873395.1. Classification (GTDB taxonomy): domain Bacteria; phylum Pseudomonadota; class Gammaproteobacteria; order Enterobacterales; family Vibrionaceae; genus Vibrio. The sequence goes on from NZ_MCUV01000001.1 coordinate 155,129, forward strand.
GTAACGGGAGCAAGTGTTGCGGTCACATCCACTTCACGAATTTGAAGGTTTAGTTCTTCTGGACCAGGTAGTTCTGGTGATGGGGTTGGAGTAAAGGTTAATTCACCCGGATCATCAGTACAACCAGAAGCTAACACCCCTAATATTAGTACTGATGATGTACGTAAAATCCATTTCATAAAAGACCTCAACTTGTTTCCACTTCACTGCCATGGAATGCTTAAATACAAAAATTAGACCTCTAAGAAAGGGCTAATTTTCAGATATATTTAAACTATAGTTAGGTTTTAATGAATTGCGATATGTTTTTGTAACAAAAGCATGCGGTTGATTAACTTAAGCGCAACTTTTTAAGCCGCGCATAAAGTTGATACTTATTACTCTTTATGATTTTCAATTACCCACACTTCCTCAGCAAAGCGTGATAAGCCTTTTTGTATTTTAGGGTGATTGTTATCGGCCTCATCACGAGATAATAATTGAATGTCATAACCACTAAACAGACTCTCAATTTCGACTTTATCAACACTAAATGGAGGACCTGACATCTCTTGTTGAACGTAATCTAAACTAACCAATAAAATTCGACCTTCGGGCTTTAGTAAGCTCTTTAAGCGCTGAACATACACTTCTCGCAACGCTTTCGGCATCGCAACTAATGCCGCTCTATCATAGATAATATCGACGGGTTCAATTGGCGCTGTAAAATAATCCCCAGTATAAATCGTCAGTTCATCAAATAGGTACTCTTCATGCTGAGAGTTAATTTGGGTAACTTGAGGCGTATATAAATGCTCAGCAAAAAAGCTTCTTACCGCAATCTTGCTCAGTTCGACACCTTGAACCTTACTATGCTGAGTCGCTAACCAAACTAAGTCTTCACTTTTCCCACACAGAGGAACAAAGACCGAGGCTTCATAGTGCGGATTTACATGATGCCAATGCTGCTCTAATAATGGGTTCACATCGTTCAAGTGAAAACCAATTTGATTCGCTGCCCACTTATTGTGCCAAAATTCAGGATCGTGCATAAAACGCTCTTTAATTCATCATCTAAAAGGATAACTCTACTCTAATTGATTCGCTCATTTTTATCCTTCTTTTTCTAATCAAGCAGATTTTTCTATATTGATAACATTATTATGTATTCCATCATATTAATTTCAGTTATGTAATACAGATCGCAACAAGCTTCATCTATTATCGATATAATCGTCTGGCAAACTAATGTTACTGCCCTTTTTTATCCCATTTTAGTAACTTAATTAGGAGCATCAATGAGTCCATTTTTACGTACCGCGGCTTTAATGTTTTTGGTACTCAGCAGGGCACCTGCATTTGCAGCAGCGGCACCGCTACCTTCTTCTATCGAGCAAAATTCTCGCTCTACAGTCCAAAATGAAACGTCGTCTCGACGCTTTAGACATAGTTTAAGTGGTTTATACGGCATAAAATCACTCTCCACTGATCCTATTCAGCCCTACTCTGATTTTGATGAGCTTTATAGCCACTCACACCAAGCACAGAGTGAGCTTGAAGCTTTGTGTATTAATACTGCTCTACTTACCGGTTCAACGACCTCCTTTGCTGGGATTAAATCTCAACAACGGGCACTAGAAAAGATCAATCTAAAGTTTAATGGTCAGGTCAATAGGATAACTGATATAGCCAGGGCTACCATTGTTTCCAATGATGTTGAAAGCCTAGTTGATGTGTATGAGAAATTGAGTCAAGAAGCAGAAATCGTACAAGTCAAAAATCGCTTTAAGTCGCCAAAAGCATCAGGCTATCGCGATCTGAATTTATTAGTAAAATTACCAAAAAGCGAAATAGTGGCAGAAGTTCAGTTGCATCTGGAGGCGATTGCCCATGTTAAAAATGGTAAGGAACACGGATGGTATGAAGATATTCAAGCCATTGAAAGGCAAGCATATAGCCAGCAGCGCTCGTTAAATGAACTTGAAAGCGCTAAAATTGCCATGATACGTAGCCAATCAGCACAACTTTACCAAGAGGCATGGCAGCCTTATATCACTACGCATATACAAGCAGCCTAGACTTCCCTCTCTGTATAACAGCCCTACGCTCCATCCCGTTACTTTTATTTATCTCAAAACCAAAAAGACCACGCGATTAGGCGTGGTCTAGTGCTTGGCTTACTTTTCGATCTTGATATCTTCAACACGAGCTTTGAGCTTTTGCCCAGGTCTGAAGGTAACAACACGTCGAGCAGTAATTGGAATGTCCTCTCCGGTTTTAGGGTTGCGTCCTGGTCGTTCATTTTTGTCACGTAGATCAAAATTACCGAAGCCAGAAAGCTTAACCTGTTCGCCATTTTCCAGTGCTTTACGAATTTCTTCAAAAAACACTTCAACCGTTTCCTTGGCATCCCGTTTACTATATCCAAGATTTTCAAACAGGTTCTCAGCCAAATCGGCCTTTGTGAGCGCCATAAACTATCCTCAGAGCTGTGTTAAACATTGCTACTATTTTAGTAGCGCCAAAGCATTTCATTCAGCCAATCAATAAGATATTCGCTGTATGAAGAAAGTGTATGCCAAGCTTCTGATTTTCGCCAACTTTTTTATTGATAAGAAGAGACTATTTATATAAAACAAATACATAAAAAGACTATTTACTGAACAGTAAACAAGATTTAAATCCATAATAACATGATATAACAGATAATAATACCAGTTACATCATGATATGCAAATTAAAAAACTTATCTATGTTGCGTAATTCTCTGTAAAAAAAAATTAAAAAAAAATTCTTTATCATTATTTATCAGTGCTTTGCACACAAATTTTTTATGAACATTGTTTTCTATATTCTACTTTTATACACTAAACTGGTTAATATAAAAAAATGCCACTAACCAATAAGCTAGTGGCATTGAGTGGTTATATGGTTAATAACCCTTGATTAAACCCTTACTCTTTTACTACAGAAACAACCGGTTTTTCGATGCTATTAGAGTTAACATAGCTGGCATCAAGTGTGAAAGAGTAGCTACCAGCCTCTTCAATGGTGACTTTGCAGTTGCCATCAACACCTAAGTCCATAGAGCCATCTGCTTGCTCTGTTGACTCTGGACTACAACCGATATCTGGCGCGCTCCAAGAGCTATCCGCAAACTTAAAGCTATACTCGCCTACTTCTAATGGCGTAGAAAGCGTATAGATACCCTTACCAGTAAATGATAGTGCAAAGTCCTCATCATCACCCCAACCATTCATATCACCCTTAACATAGACGGTTGTGCTGCCGTATGGTGGGATATTAGATTCATCTTTATCGCCATCAATAGGTAAGCCCGCACCTTGTTCGCCATTTTGTGGTTGAACAAAAACCGCAGTGGTTAATGCTGGAACAGTGAAATTGCCTTGATCAAAACTGGCTTCTTTTACTATGCTATCGGCAGAACTTTGTTGAACATCATGCAGCTCAAAGTTAAGGCTGTTTTCGATGTTAAACACTTGTTCTTCACTAGTAGCGTTAATCACAACGACAACGGCGTCGTAATTAGGGTCTAAGTCTGCTCCAGCCAAAGTGCCATCATCAATCGACATAACAATAAGACCACGAGTTTGCTCTTTGCCTACATTACGGAAATCGACTCTGTCTTTCACTTCATCAGCCGTTTCTAAACGGAACAGTTCACTACCACTACGAATACTCAGTAAGTCAAAGAACTGCTGTTTAGCGGCTTCGATTTCTAATGCTGTTGGACCTTCTGGGGCATTGTTTAAAATCTCTTTGATTAAATCATAGTTTGAACCATCTTTATCTTCACGTGGCAAACCAACATTCCAGTTGTTGTCTGATCCGTCAAAGCGTACACGGTTAAACCAGTCACCTGAATCGTATGAATCTCGCTGCATAGATTTTGAACGCAGTAATTCTGAACCCATGTGAATAAATGGAATACCTTGACCTAACATGACCGTTGATAGAGCCACAGTCTGCATTCTGGCTTTTTCAGCATTAGTGACAGCATAATCCGCTTTGTAAGCATTGTTATCCCACAACGTTTGGTTGTCATGCTTAGAGACATAGGAGATGTTCTCTGATGGGTGCATTGTATAACCGGCTGGTGCGCCATTATAGTCAACCTGCTTGCCATATTTGAGTTCATCATTAGAATCAATCAATAGATAATCGGCTAAGTTCCCCGCCATGCCTAAACGAATTAAATCTTGATTATGCAGTGCACTATCTCTAAATGCAGCCTCATCACTATTGTTGTCATTTAAGTATGCAGCGTTAGCAAAACCTTGATTTTTACGAATAGAGCGTGTGTTATCTGCTGGGTTCAGAGTGCCATCATCAAATGGGCTACCACCACGCACACCATCTCTTAAGCGATCAGAGAATGTACCAATTTCAGTACCTGCCATTTCGATTTGAGTCGCTTGGGTAAAGCGCGCATTTTGTGCCACTTCACCAAAGTCCCAACCTTCACCATAAAATAACGTGCCAGAATCAATTTTGCGCACTTCTTCTAATGCTTCAACCATCAAATCTTTTGGCTGGTGACCCATTAAGTCAAAACGGAAACCATCTACGTTGTACTCTTGTGCCCATACCTTCAGAGAATCAATCATGAGCTTGCCCATCATCAAGTTCTCTGTTGCCGTATTGTCGCAACAAGTCGACTGCTCTACACCACCGGTATTGGCATCTAAGCGGTGGTAGTAACCAGGGACGATCTTATCCAGCACCGACTTATCATTGATTCCGGAAGCATTGGTGTGGTTATACACAACATCCATGATAAGTTTTAGACCCATATCATGGGTTGCTTTGACCATCTCTCGGAACTCTTTAATACGAGCAGAACCTTGAGCGTCTGAAGCATAACTCCCTTCAGGCACTGTGTAATGGAATGGATCATAACCCCAGTTGAAGCCATCCAGTGCACGCAAGTCATTCATTAATGCTTGAGCATCTGTAGTGGTTGGATCATAAGAAGTCAGTAGATCCTCAATGATCACTTCTGATCCTACTTCATCACACACCGTCGCATCTGGTTTAATGCTACAGAGTTTTTCTACGCTATCAGTAATTTCAACGCGAGTTTGTGGATTTTCATCAACCGTCGCAATATCAAATGCAGGTAGAATGTGTAATGTCGTTAAACCAGCATCAGCCAATGCCTGTAAGTGTTGGACTGACTCTCGATCACTTTCCGTTAATGCTAAGTATTTACCTTGATTGCCCGTTTGCCCTTTCGTATCACTAAAACTAAAGTCACGAATATGCGACTCATACAAAATATGATCAATATCTTTGTTCATTTCTGGACGAGTATAATTATCCCAATCTGCTGGTTTTAATAATTCATCATTTTCTAAATCCACAACATGTGAATATAGTGAATTCATCGACAAGCTTAATGAATATGGATCCGTCACTTCACGAGTTTCGATTTCTTTCGTGGTTGGATGATAAACAGTAACGGTATATCGATAAAACTTATCAACGACATCAGAAATGGACTCTGACTGCCAAATACCGGTATTTGGGTCTTCGGTCATCTCATGTGTTGAAAGTACGCTGTGCTGACCTTCAACATAATCATAAATGGTTAATGATACGTTTTGTGCGGTTGGTGCCCACAATTTAAACTCAGCATCCGTACCACTTACAATGGCGCCAAGTGTTTCATTAATAGCATTACCAGCCTCTTCCTCAACAAACACATCATCAAGAACGCCTGGCTTTTGCACTTCGGTTGCCGCTAAAGTTTTACCGTCTGAGTCATAGGCTGCTAAAACGATCTGACTTTTTAAAATGGTGTGTAACAGCTCACTATCAACATCAATTTCAGCGGCAGATAGACCTGATAAGTGTGGAAACTTCGCTTTTAACTCATCACTAATTGAACCAGCAGATAGGGTAATAATTTCCCCACCCTCTAACTCTTTAGTTTCGGCATCCATGACGATTTTATTATTTAAGTCATAGCGTAATTCGACGCTATCGGCTCCTGCGATGGATTCCCATGCAATCGTTGTTTCATCTAACCAATGCGCTTTTTGACCATCAATCAGCACTGGGCGCTCTGCGGTTGGCACATAATACAACTCACTGCTACCATGGAACCCAAATAAACCTTTACTGTCACCTACACGTTCTAAATGGACTTTTTGGTTAGCACTTCCAAATCCTTTATCATCGCCCTTATGCAAAATAAAATTCATACATTTATGCGGATCTGATGCCATAGGATCAAATTTTATGACGTAATAAGCACCGTAAGTATCACTAATTCCTTTGAATAAATAAGGTGAATTCCAATCTGTTCCACCTGCTGGCAAACCCATTGCTTCTAAATCAGTACTAGTACATCCTTCTCCATTCCAAAGATGTAAGCCCCAATCATTATAAACAGAGTCACCACTGCGTGTTTGTGCATCATCACGCTTGTAGTAGATGACCACTTCATTGTCAGCGGCTGGATATAAACCATCAACTAAGTCACCAGGAGTTTGTGGATTATCATCTGAACCTCCACAGCCCACCACTAGTGCAGAAACTAATAAAGGCATAGTTAGTTTCGCTAAGGTACTTATTTTCATTTCCATATATTATGTCCTAGGCGTTAATTAAATTAACGTCTTGTTTATTGTTATTTAGAGTATTGATTCACTGTTGAATAAAGCATCTAAATAATAAAAACAATCTATCTACACATAATGTGATTGATATAGGAATTATTGCAAAGTGGGCATTATTAGTGATTTTATTGATACTAAATCACACATTGTATATATACAGAGGTCGATCTAAGTCAATATTTGTTAATATCAAAATAAGCACATATAGGGCGTAGAAGGTACGCCCTATATATAAAAACTACGCCTTATAATTCACCCTTAGTATTATATTTATTAAAATAAGGCTATTCTAAATGCATAAAAAAAGCAGACTTATAATAAGCCTGCTTATATCAATATGACTTAATTAATAGGGTATTAATTAGTCACGTAATGCTGCACCAAACTGTTCTGAAATTGCCGCAACAATTGCTTCTACAGAGCCAGCAATATCAGCATCTTCCAATGTACGCTCTAAAGACTGTAGGCTTAAAGCGATAGCAAGACTCTTCTTACCTTCTTCAACGCCTTGTCCAACGTATACGTCAAACAGTGTTGCATCCGTTAAGAATTCGCCACCAGCAGCGCGACATGCAGCCACGATATCACCAGAAGCGACCTCTTGATCAACAACAACGGCAATATCACGACGGTTTGCAGGGAATTTAGATACCGCTACTGCTTCAGGAAGCACGCGAGTATTGATTGCTGCCCACTCAATTTCGAATACGATAGTACGACCGTTAAGACCAAATTTACGCTCAAGTTCTGGGTGAACGGTACCAATGATGCCAACTTCTTTACCATCAACGATAATCGCTGCAGTTTGACCTGGGTGAAGTGCTGGGTGCTTAGCCGCTTTAAAGCTGTATGCTTTTTCGTTCGCAGAAAGCTCAAGAACCGCTTCTAGGTCACCTTTAAGATCAAAGAAATCGACAGTGTTCGTTGCCATATCCCAGTGCTCTTCACCACGTGTACCTGAGATAACGCCCGCAAGCATCATTTCTTGACGCATGCCGTTTTCAGCGCTTGTTTCAGGGATGAAACGTAGACCCGATTCGAATAGACGAACGCGAGACTGTTGACGCTTCTGGTTATGAACAACGGTGTTTAGCAGACCTTGGATTAGACCAAGACGCATCGCTGACATATCCGCAGAGATTGGGAATGGCAGGATCAGTGGCTCAACACCAGGAACAATCAGTTTTTGCTGTTCTGGTTCTACAAAGCTGTATGTGATCGCTTCATGGTAACCACGATCAACAAGAAGGTCACGAACACGCTTAAGCGGTTGGTTTGCTTCTTTATGGTCATTCATCACTAATGCGGCAATAGGTGCTTGGTTTGGAATGTTATCGTAACCGTAAATACGACCTACTTCTTCAATTAGGTCTTGCTCGATTGCGATATCAAAACGCCAAGATGGAGACGTTGCCGTCCAACCTGCATTTGTGCTTTCTACTTCACAACCTAGACGAGTTAGGATCTCAACCACATCTGTCGATGGGATTTCGTGACCTAGTAAGCTGTCTAGTTTAGCGCGACGTAAAGCAACAACATTTGCTTTAGGAAGGCCTGCTTCTGACTCGCTACCGTTCACTGGCGCAACTTCACCACCACAAATTTCAACAAGAAGCTGTGTTGCACGCTCCATTGCCGTTAACTGTAGCGTTGAATCAACACCACGTTCAAAACGTAGAGAAGAATCCGTGTGAAGACCGTAAGCTCTTGCACGACCACGGATATGATCTGGTGCAAAGAATGCTGCTTCAAGAAGTACGTCAGTGGTTTCTGTCGTTACACCAGACGCTTCACCACCAAAGATACCAGCGATTGCTAGTGCTTTAGTGTGGTCAGCAATAACTAATGTCTTGTTGTTAAGCTTTGCTTCGTTACCGTCAAGTAAAGTCAGTTTTTCACCTTCTTCTGCTAGACGTACAACGATGCCGCCTTCGATCTTAGCAAGATCAAATGCGTGCATTGGTTGACCTTGCTCAAGCATCACGTAGTTAGTGATGTCGACAACAGGATCGATTGAACGAATACCACAACGGCGCAGTTTTTCTTGCATCCAAATTGGAGATTCGGCTTTCACGTTTACGTTCTTAACCACACGACCAAGATAACGTGGACATGCCTCTGTTGCTTTGACTTCAACAGATACCGTATCTTCAATGCTTGTAGCTACAGCTTCAACCGTTGGCTCTGTAACGTCTGCGCGGTTTAGTACGCCAACTTCACGAGCAAGACCGCGAATGCTGAAGCAGTCAGCACGGTTCGCTGTTAGATCTACGTCGATAGTTACGTCGTTTAGCTCTAGAAGCTCACGAACGTCCATACCAAGTGCTGTACCTTCAGGCAGCTCAAGGATACCGTCAGATTCAACATCGATACCTAGCTCAGAGAAAGAACAAAGCATGCCGTGTGATGGCACACCACGTAGTTTTGCTTTCTTAATTTTGAAGTTGCCAGGAAGAACAGCACCAACCGTCGCAACAGCAACAGTAAGACCAAGGCGACAGTTAGAAGCACCACATACGATGTCTAATAACTCTTCTGCGCCGATATCAATTTTTGTTACTTGAAGTTTATCTGCGTCTGGGTGTTGACCACACTCAACCACTTTACCTACTTTAACGCCGGTGAATTCACCAGCAACAGGTGCTACTTCATCAACTTCCAAACCAGCCATAGTGATTTGGTGAGCTAGCTCTTCGCTGTTAATTGCGGGTTTAACCCACTCGCGTAGCCAAGATTCACTGAATTTCATAGTTTTGACTGCCTCGGATTACTTGAATTGTTTAAGGAAACGAAGGTCGTTCTCAAAGAACGCACGAAGGTCGTTTACGCCGTAACGGAGCATCGTTAGACGTTCAACACCCATACCGAATGCAAAACCAGAGTATTTCTCAGGGTCAATGCCTACACTACGTAATACGTTAGGGTGAACCATGCCACAACCTAAAACTTCTAACCATTTACCATCTTTACGTTTTACATCAACTTCAGCAGAAGGTTCTGTAAACGGGAAGAATGATGGACGGAAACGAACTTCAACATCTTCTTCAAAGAAGTTGCGTAGGAACTCAGCTAGAATGCCTTTTAGTTGTGCGAAGTTTACATTTTCATCAACCAGCATACCTTCCACTTGGTGGAACATTGGCGTATGAGTTTGATCGTAATCGTTACGGTAAACACGACCAGGTGCGATGAAGCGGAATGGTGGTTGACCATTTTCCATCGTACGGATCTGAACGCCTGAAGTATGCGTACGTAGCATAAGGTCAGGGTTAAAGAAGAAAGTATCGTGGTCAGTACGCGCTGGGTGATCGTCAGCAATATTCAGTGCATCAAAGTTGTGGAATGCATCTTCAATTTCTGGACCTGATTCGGTATTGAAACCTAGTTCACCAAAGAACTGCTCAATACGCTCAACGGTACGAGTTACAGGGTGAATACCACCGTTCTCGATACGACGACCTGGTAGGCTCACGTCAATCATTTCAGCCGCAAGTTTTGCTTCAAGCTCAGCGCGTTGAAGTGCATCTTTGCGCTCTGCAATTAGTTTTTGAACCGCGCCCTTCGCTTTGTTGATCTCTTGACCAGCAGTACGACGCTCTTCAGGTGGAAGTTTACCTAGGCTTTGAAGTTGAAGGGTTAATTCACCTTTCTTACCTAAATACTGAACACGCACCTCATCAAGTGCGACTAACGAATCAGCGCTTTCAATCGCTGTCGTTGCATTAGCAATGATCTCTTCTAGATGTTGCATCGTTTCCTCATCTACCCTGTGGTCTGCCCATAGGGAGTAATGGTATTTTTCGGATAACTATACATATTAATCAAACCCGCAACCAATGCCAAATTGAATCTGAAAATTCGCTTTAATATGACTAAATAACCATCATATCAGGACAATTTTCTAAGATTTAACTTCATTACTCACTGTATCAAGAGCATGAATTCACATCTGCTGGGTTTAGAGCAATAGTATAAGAATGATTGACTCGTTATACTTAAGCGACAAATAGCACTTTAATCAATAATATTGTGCTCTGTTCTTTCAATACGACACTCATAAGAACCCATTTCAAATTCACGGCAAATCCATGGGCGAACTTCGTAAATAGTACACATTTTGGTTTCTCGATCTAAAGCTGCACACCAACCATCATCGAGTCGATTCATCACTTCCCCACCCCAAGCATCAGTGGCAATGAACTCTTCAGGGACACCAGTTTCAGTAATGAGCATAACTTCAAGTCGACAGCAGCACGCTTGGCAAGTACTACACGTCACTTCTTTTGTTGGTATTTGGGTGATAGGAATTGTCATTGAAATGGTCTTTATAAAAGTTTCTAATATAGTAACTCAATTTACCCTCAATCACCGAAATATCTTAGTGACCTGATATTTCCTAGCAGGTACACTCCTCGATCATCGACGCATACCGTGCGAGTTGTCGCTAGCTCCTCTACACTATTTTTATCGCACTCACAGGCAGAACGTTCTCATTATGATTTCATCACACGATTCCTTTACTCCATTTCAGCAAAGTACTGAAGGCTACACCAAGCCCGAACGCTTCACCTTCCCGTTTTACTATGAGCCGCATCCATTGAGTGTACTCGCCGCTTCCGAGTTACAACGTCACTTAAATCAAGCGCATGAATGGCAGCATGACTTTGGTGTTGATGCACACGGTCACTTAAAGCCTCAAGAGCAGACTAAAGATGCGATCGGCAAAATGTTTGGTGTTTTAGTGGTTGAAAATGCTCAAGGTCAATTAGGTTATCTGTCCGCTTTTTCTGGCAAGATTGCCGATTCCAATCAAATTCCAAACTTTGTTCCCCCTATTTTCGATATGCTCGAGCAAGATGGTTTCTTTCGCGATGAGCACAATGCCATAAACAAAGTAAGCCGTGAGTTCAAAGCCCTTGAGAAAAGCCCAGATTATCAGCAACTTTTAACCCTGCACTCACAGCAAAAACAACTTGCTGAGCAAGAGATTGAAAATCATCGTGCGCTGATGATAGAGAACAGAAAGAATAGAAAGTTGCAACGAGAACAAGCTGAGCATACCTTGGATCACGAACAACTGACTCAGTTACAGATCCAAATGAGTCGTGAAAGTGTAATGGACAAAAATGCCCTAAAGCAATTAAAAAGCACTTGGCAAGCGAAAATCACGGCTATTGAACTGCAGTTAACAGAGTTTAAGCGTCAACTTGATGATAAAAAACAACTGCGCAGAAAAATGTCGAACACGCTACAGCAGAAGTTATTCGACCAATATCAATTTTTAAATGCCAATGGGGTGACAAAAAGCCTCACCGCTATATTTGAACCAACACCTAATAAAGTCCCCCCTGCTGGTGCTGGTGAGTGTGCTGCCCCTAAGCTATTACAATATGCTTTTAAAAATAACCTCACCCCTATTGCACTTGCTGAGTTTTGGTGGGGATGTGCACCTAAATCCGAAATTAGACAACATAAAAAATTCTATGCCTCTTGTATGGGTAAATGCCACCCTATTCTCGGCCATATGATGTTGGGGTTGCAGGTGGACGATAATCCATTACTGATCAATCCGGCGCAAGGAAAAAGTGTCGATATTCTTTATCAAGATGAAGACATCGCGGTGGTCAACAAACCTGCTGATTTCCTTTCTGTACCAGGAAAAACCATTCAAGACTCGGTACTATCACGCATGCAGGAGATATTCCCTGAGGCGACGGGACCTTTAATTGTTCATCGTTTAGACATGGCAACATCAGGGTTAATGGTGATTGCAATTTCAAAACGAGCGAACAAAAGTTTGCAGAAACAATTTATTGGTCGCTTTGTACAAAAGCGCTATGTAGCTCTCATTGAAGGTGTGCCAGAAGTAACATCTGGTACTATTGAACTCCCTTTGCGTGGCGATTTATACGATCGACCGCGTCAATTAGTCTGCCATACCCACGGCAAGCCCGCGAATACCTTCTGGCAGGTCATTGAGACTAACTCAGAGACATCACAAACAAAAGTTTACCTCTACCCTAAGACAGGTCGTACTCACCAGTTAAGAGTGCACTGTGCACACCCTGATGGGCTCGGTATGCCAATTGTTGGTGACGGCTTATATGGTCAAAAGAGCAAGCGACTGCACTTGCATGCTGAATCCATTGAATTTACCCATCCGATTACAAATGAAGTTATTCATTTTCAAGTTGATGCTGACTTTTAAGCCAATAGATATTGCATCTATTCACGAAATTGAATTGATTTAAAGATATTGAATATAAAAAAAGAGAGCCACTGGCTCTCTTTTTCATTTCATAATATAACGATTTAACCGAGTTCTATCGTTCTTCTGTACGCATACCCATGATAAGGCTGACACACATCATCAATAGAATGAAGGTAAATGGTAAGGCTGTTGAAATTGCACCAGCTTGTAGTGCTTGAACAGCTTCATTGCCGCCAATCCACAATAGCGCAACAGCAATAGCACCTTCCATGAAGGCCCAGAATACACGCTGAAGTACAGGTGCATCAACTTTACCACCAGCGGTAATGCTATCGATAACCAATGATCCTGAGTCTGACGATGTAATAAAGAAAATCAGAACAAGTAGAACAGCAATAACCGATAAGATTGCGCCAAATGGTAATACATCAAACATTTGGAACATAGCCAAAGAAACATCCGTTAAGCCATTTGCGCCTAACTCACCAACACCGTTAATGATTTGGTCAATTGCCATCCCACCGAATACTGACATCCAGATAAGAGTCACTGCCGTTGGAACAATTAATACCGCTGTCATGAACTGACGAATGGTACGACCTTTAGAAACGCGAGCAATGAACATACCTACGAATGGTGACCATGAAATCCACCAAGCCCAGTAGAATACCGTCCAACCGTGCATCCAACCTTCATCTTCACGGCCATGAGGGTTGCTTAATTCAATAATATTACCAAAGTAAGCACCAAATGTTATCGCTATAGATTCAAACGTAACATGGTAACCAATCACGCCGACAAGTAGCAGTAAGACAAACGCAACGATCATGTTGATGTTACTGATAACTTTTACGCCACCATCAATACCACGTAGAACGGAAACCACAGCTAGTAACGTTACAATGGAAATAACGGCAACTTGCAGCCCCATGCCTGCATCAAGACCAAAGACGTGATGAATACCACTTGCCGCTTGTTGAGCACCTAAGCCAAGCGATGTCGCTAGACCAAATAGGGTTGCAACTACAGCTAAGATATCAACAACATGCCCAGGCCAACCCCACACTCTATCACCTAAAATAGGGTAGAAAATTGAGCGAATAGAAAGTGGTAACCCTTTATTATAAGTAAAGAATGCTAAAGATAATGCAACAACACCGTAAATAGCCCAAGGATGGAAACCCCAGTGGTACATTGTTGCACCTAGCGCTAAACGAGCAGCTTCTGGTGTGTTAGCTTCTACCCCTAGTGGTGTTCCATACCAACCAGTGAAGTAAGCTGCTGGCTCTGCCACACTCCAGAACATAAGACCAATACCCATACCTGCAGCAAAAAGCATTGCTATCCAAGACATGAATGAGTAATCAGCCGTTGCTTCTTTACCACCTAAACGGATCTTACCAAATGGCGATACAATTAGAGCTAAACAAAATACAACAAATACGTTACCTGACCAGATAAATAGCCAATCAAAAGAATGAATTATTGTATTCTTAACACCATCTAGTGACTCTTTTACTGTATGAGCATCAAAGATCATAGTGATAACAAGAAACAGCGCAATAAAACCTGCACTGATACCAAATACAGGGTTATGAACATCAAACCCCCACTTTTGTACATTATCTTGACCTACAGTGTAATCTGTACTGTCAATACTGTACTTATCAATACCTTTTGTCATCTTCCCTCTCTCTTATGAGTAAATAAATTCAGATCAAAAAACTTCGGTTAAAATACGATAGATATAAACCATCAATTGTTTATTTCTGGTTATATAAGTTTCTCCACTGAAATACCCCTTTAGTCTACACATCTTATTTTACTAATCCACTAAACGGTTGTTTTTCGACCTAAAATAATTCAAGAGCCGAATCAATTGATGAATATATAGCTAAAGTATATAGGTTTCATTCCCTTTGCTCAGACCAAAAAAAAGCCTCAAATCATTGAGGCTTTTATCACTACATAGGATCGAAAAAGATATTAGATAGCTTTATAGATAACTTTATTACCTGCTAGTTGTTCTTTAGCAACTAGGTTTTCTTCTAAAAGTTTCTTTAGTGCTCCTGTTGCCCAAGAGCCCGCTTTTGCATCTTCCTGACCAGCAGCAAGACCAATACCTTTTGGATTGATACCATCGGCATTACTCACAACGATATCTAAAACTTGTTGCTGTTTAGGCGTTAGCGCTACAGTGATTGCTTTTGGAGCTACAGCTTTTGGAGCTACGGCTTTCTCAACTGCTTGTTTAGCGACTACGACAGGCTTAACTGTTTTAGATGCTGCTGCAACATTAGCAACAGTCGCTTTGATACGCTTTTGCAGTTTAGCCTGCACTTTGCGTTTATGAGCAAGTCTCATTGAATATTTCTCCAGTTCACTGCTCTAACGCAGTGGTGAAAATTTGAAGCGCGTGTTATACCAAAAAAACATCGTAATTTGTAGTATCTAGACCCAAAAGAGGCCTAAAAGTCGATATTTCGCACCTGACCGATGAAAAATCATACAAATATAATTTCTGTTACTTTACTCTCGCAAAGAAGGTAATGCATGCAATTGCGTATATTTTAATACAACGGCATTTCATCAGCGACAAATGGATTTGATGCTCTTTCATGACCAAATGTTGATTGCGGACCGTGACCAGGAACAAAAGTAACGTCTGAACCTAAAGGCCAAAGTTTGGTTTTAATTGAATGGATTAAGGTATTGAAATCCCCTTGAGGAAAGTCCGTTCGACCGATAGCACCATTAAATAATACATCACCTACAAAGGCTAAACGAGCTTCTTCACTGAACAAAACAACATGACCTGGCGTGTGACCGGGTGTATGAATAACTTGCATTGTTTGATTACCAAAGACAACACTGTCACCTTCTTGTAACCAGTGGTGCGGTTCAAATGCATGTGTCAATGGGAAACCAAACATCTGACTCTGACCTTCTAAGCCCTGCAGCCAAAAGTTATCATCTTTATGAGGACCCACGATTTCTACGTTTAAAATATCAGCGAGTGGCTCTGTTCCACCCACGTGATCAAGGTGTCCATGAGTTAAAACTAGATTGACTACCTCAACACCTAGCTCTTCAATTAACATCGCGAGTTGCTTTACATCACCACCAGGATCCACAACCACACCTTTCATGGTCTCATCACACCATACAATCGAACAGTTTTGTGCAAAAGAAGTCACTGGAACAACTTGATATTTAAGGGACATGCTATACCTTCAAAAACATAAAATGATTTGAATAATGACATTGAGAAAGTGGTTTTACAAGCCTAAGTATTAAACACAAAGGGCATCTTGAGGAAAGATACCCTTAAATATTTTTATCATTAATTAGCAGCTAAGTGATCGTATTCATAAATATCATCACGATAATTTATATTGCCATTATCAAACCACACCGTTTGATAAATAATATGAACGGGTACTTTTTGATGCAGTGGAACACGGGCGTTAGATGACCGTGTTGAGTTCTCTAAGCGACTTTTTTTATACGCACCTTGAGTATCAACCAGCGACATAGCGAACTGTCGAGCACCCTCAACCCGAATGCAGCCCGAACTGTATGCACGAGAGTCTCGATTAAATAAACCTTTGCTTGGTGTATCATGCAGATATATTGCTTGAGCATTTGGCGTGTTAAATTTATATAATCCTAATGCATTATTAGACCCCGAACGTTGACGCATTTTATATGGGAAGTTTTTAGGATTTAACGTATTCCAGTTAATATTCGCTGGGTTTATTGTTCGTTTTGAGCCCCACTTTGGAATGATTTCGATTTTATTTTTACTCAAATAACTCAAGTTTCGCTTCGCTTTCGGTAAAATATCTTCAACCATTATCTTTCTTGGTACATTCCAACTCGGGTTTAGAATCACCGAATCAAGCTTAGTGATCATTAAAGGTGTTTTGCGCTCTGTTTTGCCAACGATAACTCGTGATTCAAAAACCGTTTTTCCTTGATACCAATACTTCATATTAAACGCTGGGACATTCACCATGATGATGGATTCTCTATCTTTCGGCCATAAACGCATACGCTCAGCATTTAGCGCTAATAGCTTAATTCGATCATCAACATCGATATTGATCCATTTCATTGTTTTAGGTCCAATCACCCCATCAGGGTTTAGACCATGCATGGTTTGAAATTTCTTAACAACCACCAATAAGTCGTTATCTAATGTATCTTGGTACGGTTGTGGCTTGGTGACTTCAACAGCGCTCTCCTGTTGTGTTAAATCAACTTCTGTAGCCATCAATGATGCAGACTCCATGCCCACTAGCGCATCATCTTCCGTCATTGGGTTTGGCTCTTCAACCGCTTCAATAGGCTCAATCGATTCATCGATAAAAGTAGCCATCGCAATTTCTGCTTGTTTTTTATCCTCTCTCATTTTGCCTTCAAGAGCAGAGACATCAATACCAGCGAGACTGATTCTATCTAGCAACTGAGATTTGTTAGGTAGTGCATCTCCTGATCTTTTTAAACCTTCTTGTTGGTATAGAGGGGTCTTTAATTCGTTCTGCTGCTCTAGCAAGGCATAAGCTTGCACAAAAGCATCATAGTGCTGAACTGGCGGTGCATAATGATCGAGCAGTTTAGATAACTGTACAGCACTGGATTGTGGATTTTTGACGACAGCATCTGCAAAGATAGGGGTAATTTCCTCTCCTACCGCTAATGAAGATTGGTTTAGCGAACCTATTTTTTGATCTTCAAAAAACCATGTCATGCCAAGCTTTGGGGCTTGCTCCACATAATTCAGATAAGAAATTAATGTATCTGTTGCCAATAAATCATATTCAAAGGCTTGGTTTTGCTTACGATATGTACGCAGCATCTCAACATTACGGCTAAATAGAGGGCTCAGTTGTGCTTTATCCAGAATACCTATTTGAAACTCAAGCTGGTTAGCTAATTCATCATTATTCCACATGAGCTCATGCTGATTAGTAAAATATAACTCATCAACTAATTTCGGGTATTGAATAAGTTTCTCAATTTTCGCCCCTGGCTTTATCCAACCTAGTTCATAAAAACTATCTAAAGCCCAAAGTTGAGTTGACACAAATAGTGACAACAACGCTATATATTTATTTAAATTCATACACCACCTCAAACATGTCTAAATTCAAGTATGGCAAAGATCTCACTTTTCGATAGTTTGATTTGCATCAATTTCACAAGTTATGTTATGTACTGTTCTAGTTGAGATGAAAAGCTCTATCTCACCAAAACAAAAAACCTCACCGAAGTGAGGTTGTTAAATAAGAGTAGCTATATAGTTTTATAACTTAAGATCATGTTTACCATGGGAGACTTTAGCCTGCAAATAACTCTCATTACCAGACTTAATATGGGCTGCTGTATTGACCACAGACTCGATTTCTACCCCATTATCTTGCAGTTCTTTAATTTTTTTAGGGTTATTAGTGACTAAACGAATCTTTTCAATCCCAAGCGCCTTTAACATCTGAGCTGCTTCTGTAAAGTCACGTAGATCATCACCAAAGCCAAGATGGTTATTCGCTTCGTAAGTATTCATCCCTTCACTTTGTAAGCGATAAGCATCTATTTTATTATACAATCCAATACCACGACCCTCTTGGCGTAAGTAAAGAATAATGCCACCTTCCTCACCCATCATATTGATCGTTTCTTCTAATTGTTCGCCGCAATCACAGCGTGATGAATGAAACACATCACCTGTCAGACACTCTGAATGCATACGAACTAAAGGCGTTTCTGGACATTGATCCGCTAGCTTGAAGATCACGGCAACATGCTCTTTCTCTGTTTTTAGCCCATGAAAAGATAAGATTTCAGCATCAATATCACTTTTAACACCGACTTTAAATTCTACTCTGGCACGCACTTCAGCCATATTATCACTCACTTGAAATTATTTTGATTGTGTCATTGAAATCATTAACCCGACTAATTGACTCAACTATGGGGGCTAAACCTGATATTTTCAACAAGCACGATAATAAATTATTAATGTTATAATATAACATTATTGCCAAACAGCAACATAAATGAACCGTTGCGTATAAAATAAGCTAAGTATGAAATTTAAAACAAAAAACCGAGCACTAGGCTCGGTTTTTCTAAGATATCAGCAGTAAACTTATTCTTCGTCTACACTACCATCTTCTTTCGGTGCTTCAGCATCTAGAGTAGCATCTGTTGTTTCAGATTCTGAATTTTCTAATTCATCACCTTCAACTAATTCTGCTTCTTCAAGCTCTTCGATACGTTGAAGACCAACAACGCTTTCATCTTCAGCAGTACGGATCAGAGTGACACCTTGAGTATTACGACCCACTTGGCTTACTTCTGATACGCGTGTACGAACTAAAGTACCAGCGTCGGTGATCATCATCATCTCGTCGCCTTCTTCTACTTGTACTGCTCCAACAACTGGACCATTACGTTCAGAAACTTTGATTGATACCACACCTTGCGTTGCACGGCCTTTCGTTGGGTATTCAGCAAGCGTTGTACGCTTACCATAACCATTTTGCGTTACTGTTAGAATGTCACCTTCATTTGAAGGAACAATCAGTGACACAACTTGATCATCTTCAGCCAACTTCATACCGCGAACACCTGCTGCAGTACGTCCCATTGCACGTACTTTATCTTCACTAAAGCGAACCACTTTACCCGCTTTAGAGAACAACATAATGTCGCTGTCGCCATCAGTAATATCAACACCAATTAGCGAGTCATCATCACGTAAGTTAACAGCGATTAGACCGTTAGCTCGTACGTTAGAGAAGCTTGCTAGTGATGTTTTCTTCACTGTACCGTCACCTGTCGCCATGAAGATAAACTTATCTTCAGTAAACTCAGAAACCGGTAGAATTGCTGTAATACGCTCTCCCTCTTCAAGAGGTAGAATGTTAACAATCGGCTTACCACGAGCTGTACGACTTGCTTGAGGCAGTTGATAAACCTTCAAGCGATATGTCTTACCACGCGTAGAGAAACATAGAATGTTATCATGCGTATTCGCAACAAGAAGACGTTCGATGTAATCTTCATCTTTCATCTTCGTAGCACTCTTACCTTTACCACCACGACGCTGAGCTTCGTAATCGCTTAGGATTTGGTACTTCACGTAACCGGCATTAGAAAGCGTCACAACCACATCTTCTTGAGTGATCAGATCTTCCATATCGATATCGTGAACTGCTGCTGTAATTTCAGTACGGCGCGCATCACCATAGTTAGCACGAACCATTTCTAGCTCTTCACGAATAACTTCCATTAGACGCTCTGTGCTAGCAAGAATATGCATAAGTTCAGCAATTTCTTCGAGTAGTACTTTATATTCATCTAGAATTTTTTCGTGCTCTAAACCGGTTAGACGGTGTAGACGAAGTTCTAGAATCGCTTGTGCTTGCTGTTCAGTTAAGAAGTACTGACCATCACGGATGCCGTATTCATCTTCTAACCAATCAGGGCGAGCAGCATCAGTACCAGCACGCTCTAGCATTGAAGCAACATTACCTAGATCCCAACCACGAGCAACTAAGCCCGCTTTAGCTTCTGCAGGTGTTGCTGCGTTACGAATTAACTCAATGATTTCATCGATGTTCGCTAATGCTAGTGCAAGTGCTTCAAGAATGTGTGCACGATCGCGCGCTTTCTTCAATTCGAAGATAGTACGACGAGTAACCACTTCACGACGGTGATCAACGAAACACTTGATCATCTCTTTTAGGTTAAACAACTTAGGTTGGCCATTATCAAGCGCAACCATATTGATACCAAATGTCGTTTGAAGTTGTGTTTGTGAGTAAAGGTTATTTAAAACAACTTCACCGACAGCATCACGCTTACATTCAATAACAATACGCATACCATCTTTATCAGATTCGTCACGCAGTGCACTAATGCCTTCAACTTTTTTATCTTTAACTAGCTCTGCGATCTTTTCAATCAAGCGAGCTTTGTTCACTTGATAAGGGATCTCAGTAACGATAATGGTTTCTTTGCCATTTTTCTCTACTTCAATATCCGCTTTCGAACGCATGTAGACTTTACCACGACCAGTCTTATAAGCATCAACGATGCCTTTACGACCACTAATGATCGCAGCTGTCGGGAAGTCAGGGCCAGGGATATAATCCATTAGCTCATCAATGGTAATGTCTTCGTTACCAATGAACGCCAAGCAACCATCAATCACTTCATTTAAGTTATGAGGTGGGATGTTTGTTGCCATACCTACAGCGATACCAGAAGAGCCGTTCACTAATAGGTTAGGAATTTTAGTTGGTAGAACCGCTGGAATGTGTTCAGTACCATCATAGTTAGGTACGTAATCCACCGTTTCTTTTTCTAAATCAGCCAATAGTTCATGGGCGATCTTCGCCATACGAACTTCGGTATAACGCATTGCCGCTGCTGAATCGCCATCGATAGAACCAAAGTTTCCTTGGCCATCTACAAGCATGTAGCGCAACGAGAATGGTTGTGCCATACGTACGATAGTATCGTAAACTGCACTGTCACCATGTGGGTGATATTTACCGATTACGTCACCTACCACACGGGCAGATTTTTTATATGCTTTGTTCCAATCATTACCCAGCACGTTCATCGCGAACAACACGCGACGGTGAACCGGTTTTAGGCCATCGCGAACATCTGGAAGAGCTCGACCAACGATAACAGACATCGCATAGTCTAAGTATGAACCTCTAAGCTCATCTTCAATGTTTACGGGCGTGATCTCTTTAGCTAGATCGCTCATAGAGCCATTTTCCCTCTATAGTCAGATCGTATTTTTGAATACGTATAAGACCAAAAAATATAACACAAAATTACCCAATTCGGCATCTCTTTCCCCGACCTTTTATCATGTTGTGACCTTTGTTGCGAATCAATTGATGATAAATCGTCCATTCAGCCTAGATGTTACAGAATGAAGGTTGTTTAATGCCCAACAAATAGGCAAATTATAGACTATTACTTTTCAGTAAATTTCTTCTCGATATAATGCTAAACACTATCATGGATGCATTATTAACTATGGACCAAACCATTATGACCAAAATGACACTGAATAAAGCCCAGAATGTCGACCCTAATGAGATCAAAAAATTTGAGGATATGGCTTCTCGCTGGTGGGATCTTAACGGTGAATTCAAGCCGTTGCACCAAATCAACCCACTGCGTTTAAATTACGTTTTAGAGCGCTCAAATGGGCTATTTGGCAAGCATGTCCTCGATGTCGGTTGTGGTGGTGGTATTTTGACAGAAAGCATGGCACGCGAAGGAGCAATTGCTACAGGGCTAGACATGGGGAAAGAGCCATTAGAAGTTGCACGCCTACATGCTTTAGAAACAGGAACTCAAGTCAGTTACATCCAAAGTACAATTGAGGACCATGCCCTAGAGCACCCAGGTCACTATGACGTTGTGACATGCATGGAAATGTTAGAGCATGTGCCAGATCCTCTATCTGTCATTCAGTCTTGTGCAAAATTAGTCAAACCTGGTGGTCATGTGTTTTTCTCCACCTTAAATCGCAACTTAAAATCCTACCTCTTTGCTATTGTCGGGGCTGAAAAGCTCTTAAAAATTGTTCCCGATGGTACTCACGACCATGATAAGTTTATACGCCCTTCAGAAATGATCAAAATGATCGATCAAACCCCACTGCAAGAGTTAGGGATCACTGGGCTATTATATAACCCTTTAACAGATACCTATAAACTGGGTAATAATGTTGATGTCAATTACATCGTGCATACCTGTCTCGTTTAACAATCCCACAGCATAAACAAAAGAAAAAACGGAGCTGATTGGTATTTATATCTATACTCCGTTTCATTCTCACTTGATGACCCTCTCATCTTTCATATCCCCTATTTTGCTTGGAAAATTTTCGATTTATTACCATACTCACAGCGAGAGTTGATTTAATTTTAATCGATAGAAATAACGCTTAAATTTAATTAAAGATCAAGCCATTTTTTTTAATAAGCCATAAATCTCAACTATTTCTAAAATGGATGATTATAGACAACTAAGTGTGGTCTAACCCCATCAGTAAGTAGCTACTAACTGTTTTTTTTATTCCATGTATAAATCATCCACATGCTCTAAAAGTCAATATTGAAATTTCATGAAAATAGCACTATCTTGTAGCCACGAAACAAAGCACCCCTATATATAGTGTTTCTATCACTATTTGTTAGGACGATTTAGCTCACAAAGCCACCATAAAATTGATAACAATTACACTAAAACATGGCTTTAATCAGTTTTGTTAGGGAAATAAAGCAGAATGAACCAAAAACTTACCGTTACTAAGCGTGATGGCCGCAAAGAAAGTATTGAACTAGAGAAACTTCACCGTGTCATTACATGGGCAGCTGAAGGTCTCCATAATGTCTCAGTATCACAAGTAGAATTGAAGGCTCACATTCAATTCTATGATGGTATTACTACCACAGATATCCATGAAACGATCATCAAATCGGCCGCTGATCTGATCTCAGAAGAGACGCCAGATTATCAATATTTAGCAGCCCGTCTGTCCGTTTTCAATTTACGTAAAAAAGCTTACGGTCAGTATGAGCCACCAGCTCTTTACGACCACATCAACAAATTAGTTGATATGGGTAAATATGATAAGCACATCATTGAAGACTACAGCAAATCTGAAATTGATGAGCTCGATGCTTATATTGATCATACTCGTGATCTTAATTTTTCCTATGCAGCCATCAAGCAATTAGAAGGGAAATATTTTGTTCAAAACCGAGTAACCAAAGAGATTTATGAAAGCGCACAGTTTCTCTATATTTTAGTTGCCGCGTGTTTATTCGCGAAATACCCAAAAGAGAGTCGCCTACAGTACGTTAAGCGTTTTTATGATGCGGCTTCTACATTTAAAATTTCATTACCTACGCCAATTATGTCTGGTGTACGTACCCCTACTCGTCAATTTAGTTCATGTGTACTCATTGAATGTGGCGATAGCTTAGATTCAATTAATGCGACAGCAAGTTCGATTGTTCGCTATGTTTCTCAGCGTGCTGGCATCGGCATCAACGCCGGAAGAATTCGTGCATTAGGATCTGAAATCCGTAATGGCGAAGCTTTCCATACTGGTTGTATCCCGTTTTATAAGTACTTCCAAACCGCGGTTAAATGCTGCTCTCAAGGCGGTGTACGTGGTGGTGCTGCAACTGTATTTTACCCACTATGGCATGGTGAAGTTCAATCTCTATTAGTATTGAAGAACAACCGTGGCGTAGAAGAAAACCGTGTCCGTCATATGGATTACGGTGTACAACTGAACAAACTGATGTACTCACGCCTTGTTCAAGGTGGCAACATTAGCTTATTTTCACCGTCAGATGTACCAGGCCTATACGACGCTTTCTTTGAAGATCAAGATCGTTTCGAATCTTTATATGTACAGTATGAAAATAACCCACTAATTAAGCGTGAAACGGTTCGTGCTGTCGAACTATTCTCTCTTCTGATGCAAGAGCGGGCTTCTACGGGTCGTATTTATATTCAAAACGTTGATCACTGTAATACCCATAGCCCATTTGACTCAAAAGTGGCACCTGTACGCCAGTCGAATCTATGCCTTGAAATTGCTCTGCCAACAAAGCCACTAAGCAATGTTGAAGATGATGAAGGTGAAATTGCCTTATGTACTCTATCGGCATTTAACTTAGGCGCTATTGAATCACTCGATGATTTTGAAGAGCTATCTGAACTTGTCGTTCGTGCTCTTGATGCGCTATTAGACTATCAAGATTACCCGTTACCAGCGGCTCATAAATCAACAATGAACCGTCGTACACTAGGTGTAGGTGTCATTAACTACGCCTACTACTTGGCAAAAAATGGGGTTCGTTACTCTGATGGTAGTGCGAATAACCTCACTCACCGCACCTTTGAAGCGATGCAATATTACTTGCTAAAAGCGTCGGTTAAGTTAGCAAAAGAGCAAGGTAAGTGCCCTCTTTTTGATGAAACCAATTATGCGAAAGGTTTACTGCCTATCGATACTTATAAAAAGGATCTGGACTTAGTTTGCCAAGAGCCTTTGCATTATGATTGGGATACATTACGTGAAGAGATTGTCGAGCATGGTCTTCGCAACTCAACGCTAACAGCATTAATGCCTTCAGAGACCTCATCTCAAATCTCGAATGCTACCAATGGTATCGAACCCCCGCGCGGTTTCGTCTCTGTCAAAGCATCAAAAGATGGGATCTTGAAGCAAGTTGTACCTGATTTTATCAATCTTAAAAATAATTATGAACTCTTGTGGAATATTGGCAGTAATAATGGTTACCTCCATTTAGTTGGTATTATGCAAAAGTTTATCGATCAATCGATTTCAGCCAATACAAACTATGATCCGAGCTTATATGGAAATGGCAAAGTGCCAATGAAAAAGCTACTACAAGATCTATTAACTGCTTATAAATATGGTGTGAAGACACTCTACTATCACAATACTCGAGATGGTGCCAAAGACGACCAGGGTGATACTGCTCAAGACGATGATTGTGATGGCGGCGGTTGTAAAATTTAACGCTTGTTACTTTATAACGCTCTGAACATAAAAATTAGCATTGCCTCTTTAGTCAAATAAAGAGGCTTAAGGAAATTGAGGCATTTATGGCTTACAGTACTTTTTCTCAAAAAAAGAACGACCAGTTAAAAGAACCTATGTTTTTAGGCCAATCTGTTAACGTGGCGCGCTACGATCAACAAAAATTCGAAATATTTGAAAAGCTTATCGAAAAGCAATTATCCTTCTTCTGGCGCCCTGAAGAAGTGGATGTGTCAAGCGATCGCATCGACTATAACAAGCTTCCTGATCATGAAAAACACATTTTTATTAGTAACTTAAAATACCAAACGTTATTAGATTCGATCCAAGGTCGCAGCCCAAATGTGGCGCTTCTTCCTCTTGTTTCACTGCCAGAAGTTGAGACATGGATTGAGACATGGTCATTTTCTGAAACGATTCACTCACGCTCTTACACGCATATTATTCGTAATATAGTTAATGACCCGAGTGTTGTTTTCGATGATATCGTTGAAAATGAACAGATCTTAAAGCGTGCGAAAGACATTGCTAAATATTACGATGAGTTAATTACGCTCTCAAATGATTATCACCGCTACGGTGTTGGTCAGCATCAAATCAATGGACAATTGGTTACCGTCAGCTTAAACGAACTAAAGAAAAAACTGTACGTGTGCCTAATGTCTGTCAATGCATTAGAAGCGATCCGTTTTTATGTTAGCTTTGCTTGTTCATTTGCGTTCGCTGAGCGTGAATTAATGGAAGGTAATGCCAAAATCATTAAGCTAATCGCTCGTGATGAAGCACTTCACCTCACTGGTACTCAGCATATGATCAATATCCTGCGTAACGGTCAAGATGACTTTACCTTTATGCAGATAGCTGAAGAGTGTAAGCAGGAATGTTTTGATTTATTTAAAGATGCTGCTGAGCAAGAGAAAGAGTGGGCAGAATACTTATTTAAAGATGGCTCTATGATCGGATTAAATAAAGATATTTTATGCCAATATGTTGAGTATATAACTAACATCCGTATGCAAGCTGTAGGCTTAGGTGTGGCGTACCCTGAAGCAACTTCAAACCCAATCCCATGGATTAATGCTTGGCTATCTTCTGATAATGTCCAAGTTGCTCCACAAGAAGCCGAAATCAGCTCTTACCTTGTTGGTCAAATTGATAACCAAATTAATGCCAATGATTTTGAGGGATTTGAGCTCTAATGTCTGTTATCAAGATCAACACGCTCACCTCTATTCGTTCCAACCCTTCTAGTACATTATTAGAAACAATGGAAAAAGCAGGACTTAAACCCGAATATAACTGTCGTGATGGGCACTGCGGAGCATGTCGTTGCACGCTTGAATCAGGTAAAGTTGAGTATGTTGGTTTTGCTATGGCCTATACCGAGAATAGTGAAATATTGCCTTGTATATGCCGAGCGAAAACAGATTTAGTATTAACAAATGTCAATTTCACGCTCAACCAAGAAGCCGTCTAACACTTAATTGGTCCAATCAAAAGCTTGTTAAAAATGCCCTCTTGAGCCAAAAAATTCAACTCCACTCTACATAACGTGTGGAGTTGAATCTTATTTAAATCATTACATATCAGCAAGTGGAGTAATGCCTGCTGGAATATATATCTCTCTTACTCTGTTCACACTACCATATTTCGCAAATATCGGTTTAGCCACAAGGTGACGACGTAACATATCAAGCGCTAATGCTCCTATGATAGTACGTGCATCATCCTCTGGATAATCGCGTTTGAACTCTAATAGCTGTGACCACTCCCCTGTTACCGTCGATAAAGCAAGTGCAAACTGATTCCCAGTTCGCTTTCCGGTAATAAGACCAATATCACCTAAACACTTTACACGGGTTGCTGTCGCGAGTGCCAATGCTGAAGCTAAAATATCACCGCTGTCATCTAGCTCTTGACTACCACTATCCAAGATCCAGCTTGCTGTTGAGCATTGCTCTATGTACGGTTCCGATCGTAACCAAGCGCTTAAATGCCCTTGAGTTGAGGTTTCAGCTACCGAAATGCGTTTATTATGAGCTAAAAGTAACAGTCCAACATGATTCAGCATCGTCTCATTAAAGCTGACCACATTAGGCTCTAAGATACTGTGGATAATATCGACAACTCTGTCTCTGGTTAGCTCATCTTCACTAGGACCAAATACCTTCACTTCAATAAATGGCAGAGACGAACGGTAACCGAGTTCATAACCAGGTGGAAGCTCAACGGGTGCCAATGAATCTGAAATTCCTGATTCTGATAACCCTAAAGTGTATAAACGGGTACATTCAAAACCTTCGACATCAGGATGGTTTTTCTTTAAATCGACGAGTATTTGCTCTTCAACCATCATTTTAAACTCCTTGGGAACGCCCGGAGTAAAATAAAATGTTGCGTCATTAATTTTCATCTTAAAGCCACAAGCTGTGCCAATTGGATTATCTAAAATCGTAGCACTCTTGGGCAGCATAGCTTGCTTTAAATTGCTATTGGGCATGACACTGCTTCGGCTACTAAACATCGTTTCCATTCGTTGCAACCAACTTGGAGATAGCACTAACTCTTCGTCCGCTGCTTGAGCTGCAGCCGAGGCTGTCATATCATCACTTGTTGGCCCAAGGCCACCATTAACTATGACCACATCACTATTAAAACTCAGCATTAACAGCTCTTCAATAAGGGCCTGCTCTTGATCGCCTACTGTCGAGCGTTTTGATAGTGAAAAACCATTTTGATAAAATAAGCCAGATAGCCAACTTGCATTTGTATCAACAATATCCCCATGAAGAATTTCTTCGCCTGTACTCAGCATTGCAATTTTCAACACACCACTCCTTTGTTCTGATTCTAGAAATGTCGAGGTCATCATTCCCTCATTAAAGATATTACTCTACTTTTACAGATATTACGAAATGACCGCTCTTTTTTAAGGTATAATTCTCAATAATAAATAATAAGTAGGCATACACCAAACTCATACTTAACCTACTATTTATTAACAAGTGATCAATTCTAACTACTGCGACTTTTAGGAGTGCTCTTTGCTAAACATTGCGACGCTAAAACCGTTTTTGCGTACAGGCCTATATGCCACACTGATTTTACCAATACCTACATTGGCATCATCATTTGACAGTGAATCTCACAACGCCATAGAGTTATCTTATCCTTCAAATTGTGATAATGTTTTTTGCAATCCTAGCTTTTATACATATCAAAATAAGAGTATTAATGCATTTGCAGAGGAAGAGTCTGGTCTCGATTTTTCTGTTCCTGACCTACCTGCTTATTTACACCCTCGCAGTGAGAAAGATTGGGATTACCTTATGGAGCAGACTTACACTATTTTAGGCTTAAGTGTTATTACTGTCGGCTTTATGACCTTATTACCAGAAAGTATTACTAAATGGGATCCCGATGATCGTGATTTAAGTAATCTAGGCAAAAAATGGAAAGAGAATGTCAGATCGGGTCCGGTGTGGGATCGTGATGAACACTTTCTCAACTACGTAATGCACCCTTATTTCGGTGGTGTGTACTACACTGCTGCCCGTCACTCTGGTTTTAATGAATTTGAATCATTTCTATATTCTTTTACTATGTCGGCATTTTTTTGGGAGTATGGGGTTGAAGCATTCGCCGAAGTTCCTTCATGGCAAGATCTATTCATCACTCCATTCTTTGGCGCTGTTGCCGGTGAACTGATGTTTGAAGCTGAGCAAGATATAGTGGCAAATGGTGGTGAGGTTATGGGATCAGAAACAATGGGAAATGTCTCTTTGTTTTTCCTAAACCCTGTTGGTCATATTCATTACTGGGTTAAAGATGCATGGGGTGGCTCTGCGGAGTTTCAGTTTACTCACACGCCTTGGTTTGGTAATACAAACGCTGCTCAATTTGCTATGGATGCGGGTGCTTCATACGATAGCCAATTTTATGGTGTTAACTTAATGCTTAAATACTAATCCGCACTCTACCTATGAATGGGTAGCTTTGACGAGAAAGAGTCAAAAGGCTACCCATTATAATCAAACCATCACAACATTAAGAAATAGACCACTGTGATAGTGAGCGCTTAAAGTCGTCATAACCAAAGCTATTAAGCAGTTCAATATCTCCCGAAGCTCTCTCACAATAAATTGAAGGCATCTTCAAGCCATTAAACCAGTTCAATTTCACCATGGTATAGCCTGCGCTATCCATCAAGTGTAATTTTTGACCAATTTCTAATGGCTGCTCAAAAGAGGTTTCACAAAACTGATCACCAGCAAGACAAGAGCATGAACCAATGACGTAGTCAAACTCGCCCTTATCTGATGCTTCTAATACTGACGCTGGCTCATTATAAATAAGCGTATCAAGACGGTGCGCTTCGGTTGCTGAGTCAACAATGGCTGTTTTTTTACCGTTTTCTACGATATCAACCACACTCACAACCAAATCTGTCGTCTTAGTGATGATGGCTTCACCAGGCTCTAGATACAGTTGAACTTGGTGTTTATCTGCAAATGCTTTCAATGCAGCAGCTAACTTCTCGACGTTGTAACCAGGCCAAGTGAAGAATACGCCACCACCTAGGCTAACCCAGTCAAGCTTATCTAAATATTGACCAAACTGCTGAGAAATAGAGTCTAATAGAGCGGTAAATGCATCAACGTCTTTATTTTCACAGTTCATATGGAACATCACGCCATTTAAACGATCAAACACACTTGGATCTATCTTATCGGCTTGAACACCTAAGCGAGAGAATGGACGAGCTGGGTTGGCTAAATCTTGCCCTGCATAGCTAACACCAGGGTTTAATCGCAGCCCAATCGATACTTTATCTTCAACAAGATGGCGGTATGCAGCAAGTTGAGATTGTGAGTTGAAAATCATCTTATTACAGATGCTTGCCACTTCCTTCACGTCATCTTCGCTATAGCCCACACTATAAGCATGAGTCTCTCCACCAAAAGTCTCGTGACCTAGCTTAACCTCGTTTGGACCACTACTCGTTGTGCCATCTAAATAAGGCTTAATGATGTCAAAAACACCCCATGTTGAGAAACATTTTAACGCTAGAACGAGCTTCACACCTGATAACTCTTTTAAGCGCTTAGCAATTTCTAAGTTAGCGACCAGTTTCGCTTCATCAATCATGAAGTAAGGGGTTTTTAATTCATTTTTTTTCAGTGATGATGTCATGATTATCTCTCTAAAATCCAAAAAGCCGACATGAAATCATATCGGCTATATTTGCTTAACTTTTCTACCAGAATTATCGCAAGATTATTTTAAAATCTTAATATCTGGCTGTCCTGGCTCAAGTTCTTGAACATGCCAATCTAAACCAATCTCTGGCATTGTTGCTAGGAACGGATCAGGGTTTAGCTGTTCCATGTTGAAGACACCTGCATCTGCCCACTCACCACGGAAGTACTGTAGCGCTGCAGTAATTGCAGGTACACCTGTTGTGTAAGAGATCGCTTGATGCTCAACATCTTTATAAGCAACTTCATGGTCAGCATTATTGTAGATAAATACGCTGCGTGGCTTACCATCTTTTGTACCTTGAACCCAAGTACCAATGCACGTCAAGCCAGTGTAGCCTGGTGCTAATGAGGTTGGATCAGGTAGCAGTGCTTTTAACACATGTAGAGGCTGAACAACGGTGCCATCATGTAGTGTTAATGGATCAGGGCTTAGTAGACCAATGTCACGCATACAGTTGAAATAGTTTAGGTATTTATCACCGAAACCCATCCAGAATTCAATACGCTTTGCAGGGATAAATTCTTGCATTGAACGAACTTCATCGTGCGCCATTGAGTAAACTTTATGTGTGCCACAGTTAGGGAAATCAAACTCAAGCATACGTGTATGACAAGGAACCTGTTTCCACTCTTCATTTTCCCAGTAGAACGAGTCACCTTGAATTTCTAGCATGTTTGTTTCTGGATCAAAGTTAGTTGCAAACTTCTTACCGTGATCACCATTGTTGATGTCCATTACATCAATCGTGTCGATCTCATCAAACAAGTGCTTCACTGCGTGAGCAGCAAAAACACTCACTACGCCTGGATCAAAACCTGCACCTAAAATACCAGTGATGCCTGCTTTCTCAAACTTCTCACGGAAGCCCCACTGCCAATCGTAAGCTTCTGGTACTTGCTGACCTTCCGAACATAAATCAACCGCTACAGAAGTATCTAAGTACGATACTTTCGCCTGTAGACACGCTTCCATGATAGTAATGTTTACCCACGGAGGACCAGCATTAATAACAAGGTCAGGTTTTACTTCTTTAATCAATGCAACTAGAGCATCAACATCATCGGCATCAACCGCTTTTGCTTCTAGTTTCTTGCTTGCATCTTTAAGGTTATTTTTACCTTTAATCGATTCAATGATTTTTTCACATTTAGATACAGTGCGTGATGCGATAGTAATATCACCTAAGGTATCATTATTTTGAGCTGCTTTATGTGCAACAACCCAGCCAACGCCGCCTGCACCAATTTGTAAAATGGACATTATCGCTTTCCTTTCTATTAATTCACTTGTACCACTAGCTCTGCAGCTAGTTTATTCAATTTCTGTAATAATGACTGAAAATCCATCATCGTTAAGCATGGGTTTAGAATAGTAAATTTCAGAGCAGTCTGACCATTCACTACTGTTTCACCCAATACAGCAACACCACGAGTCAGTGCTTCCATTCGTAATACATTATTAAACGCATCTAAATCACTTACACCATCATGTACTGCACGGAATAATACCGTTGATAATGATGGTTCGATAAGCAGCTCAAAACCATCTGTCTGGCTCACTAAATCGGCAACTTGTACTGTCTGCTCTAGTAAATGATCATACATTTGACCAAGTGCTTGAGGACCAACATTTTGCATTGTCATAAAGACTTTTAATGCATCAAAACGCTTCGTGGTAGCAATTGACTTATCCACTAGGTTTGGTAGTTCATCATGCTCACGATTTAAGTAATCAGCATGATGTAATAGATACTTAAAGTTATGTTTATCTTTTACCAGTATAGCGCCACAGCTAATTGTTTGATAAAAAAGTTTATGGAAATCAACACTCACCGAATCTGCACGCTCAATTCCTTGTAAGCGATCTTTATGACTGCTCAGAATTAATGCACCGCCATAAGCGCTATCAACGTGGAACCATAACGACTCTTTTTCAGCGATTGTTGCTAAGGCATTAAGATCATCAATTGCACCGTGATCGGTTGTGCCTGCTGTGCCAACAAGAGCAAATGGAATTAAGCCCTGCTGCTTCAACTCAGCCACAGCTGACTCAAGCGCTTTAGGTTGAATCGTGCCATTTGGGTTAGTCGCAACGCAATGTACGGCTTTCTCACCTAAACCAAGTAACGAAGCTGATTTCTGCACCGTAAAGTGAGATTTATCAGAGCAGATAATACGCAACTTATCCGCGTAGTCTGGTAGACCTAACTTTTGAATTGAGTGTTGATTTTGACGGTCAGCAACCCAATCACGAGCCAATAGCAGCCCCATGAAGTTACTTTGTGTGCCGCCACTGGTGAATACACCGTCAGCGTTTGCACCTAATTGGTACTTTTCACACATCCAATCAACAACTTTCTGTTCAACATAAGTTGCCGAAGACGCTTGATCCCATGAATCCATTGATTGGTTCAGTGCCGCAATCATTGATTCAGCCGCAACAGCTGATAGTAATGGTGGCGTGTGTAAGTGTGCAATACAGTCTGGGTGTTGAACAAAAATCGAGTTTTTAGCAACAAGCTCAGCGGTGTCTGAAACTACGTCAACTAAACTCGAGTGATCGCTATCTAGATTGACATCACGGATAGCTTGCTCTAGTTGTTGCGGTTCAAATGCTGAATATGGCGCTTCAACCTGTTCAAAAACGCTCTTCATCGTTTGAGTCGTATGGTTTAAAACTTTCTCAAACTCTTTACTGCCTTGCATGCCAGTATGAATAAAGTGCTGACGCCAGTTACTTTGAGCCACTTCATTCTTCACTACTGATTCACCACCAGCAACTAAAATTGCCGATTCAATCGTGCTTAATGCAAAATCGATTTGTTCGTAAGAGATGATCAGCGGTGGTAAGAAGCGAATAACAGAGCCATCACGTCCACCCTTCTCTACCATCAAGCCACGCTCTAAAGCTGCACGTTGAATAGCAAGCGTCAGTTCACCATCAGCGACAGGCTCACCAAAACGGTTTTGCTCACCGTTAGATTTGATAATTTCAACACCTAGCATTAAGCCTTGGCCGCGAACTTCACCAATGCAATTTACACGCTGTTGGATCGCTTCAAGACCTGCACGTAGGTAGTCACCGGCTTTTTGAGCGTGCTCAACTAAACCATCGCGCTCAATGATCTCAAGTGCTTTTGTGCCCGATACCATTGCAAGTTGGTTTCCACGGAAAGTACCGGTGTGCTCACCTGCATTCCATGTGTCATTGCGCTTATTAAATACCAGCAATGACATTGGTAGACCACCACCAATCGCCTTAGATAAACAAAGGATGTCTGGCATCACATTCGCAGCTTCAAAAGCAAAACGGCTGCCTGTTTTACCAACACCACACTGGATTTCATCAAAGATAAGTAGAATGCCGTGCTCATCACAAACTCTACGTAACTCTTTAAGCCAAAATGCAGGTGCAGGAATAACGCCACCTTCACCTTGAACGGGTTCAACGATAATAGCAGCAGGCTTCATAATCCCTGCTTCATCATCATGAAGTAAACGTTCAATATAACGAATGCTTTGTTTAGCACCCGCATCGCCACCTAGCCCAAATGGACAGCGGAAGCTATATGGGAAAGGCATAAAGTGAACATCTGACATCAAACCAGTACGACGAGCTTTCGTCCCCAGGTTACCCATCATCGCCATAGTGCCATTCGTCATACCATGGTAACCACCACGGAATGCAAACATCGTATTACGACCTGTCGTTTGTTTCGCTAACTTAATCGCAGCTTCAACAGCATCAGCACCTGAAGGGCCACAGAACTGAATCACGCTATCTTTAGCAAACTCTTGAGGAAGGAAAGCTTTAACACGCTTCATGAACGTATCTTTCACTGGCGTCGTAATATCTAACGTCTGATATGGCAAACCAGAATCAAGTTGATCTTTTAGCGCTTGATTGATTTCTGGATGGTTATAGCCCAGAGCCAATGTTCCTGCACCAGCCAAACAATCCAAGAAAACTTGGCCTCGCGTATCTTCAACTAAAGCACCAAAAGCACGCTTGATGGCAATAGGTAGACGTCGAGGATAAGAACGAACGTCTGATTCATTCTCAATTTGATCTAGCAATGCTTGGTCTAAGCTCAGATCATAAGTTCCATCAACATGTGGAACCTGGATAGACAATAGTGGGGTGATGCTCGATGTTTCAATATTAAAGGCTGTACTCATTTACCTAAAACCTTAGAACTAGCTATCTTCACATCAATAATGGTTACTGATGAGCGAAAGCAATTAGAATTTTATTTTGAATAATGAAGAAGTAATACCCATGCAAAATGCATCAGCACAACAAATGGCTACTACTTTTGAATAGCAAAAAACGCGGATACTAGAATCAAGGTTCAGTGATGCTGCTGTTTTCTAAAACAGGGCAAATTGGTAATACAACGCTGATTAATACAATATGATTATTTGGATTCAATGTTGGGTTTCCCATGAACATGATGCAAGCACCATTAGTATCCCGTCTATTAGTTAAAGGCTTAACTAATACCTACCCTACGCAATGTCACAATCAGCAAGAAGGTCATCACGCGTATCCCCCAGAAGCATTCCGAGATTGCGGCAGAAAATAGCACAATCTCGGATATGAAATCAATATTATTGCTTGAGATTTGTCAAATAAAAGCGCTTTTGTAGTTTACAGTACTCCATTAATATGCAAGTTGTTTACAGTGCTTCATTTATATGAGTGTATTCCACACCACTTTCCTATCAGTAGCCAGTCATCCTTGCTTCACCTCGGAAGATAACTCTGTCATTCCCTCGGTAAACACCAAAGGTAACTAATGCTGCTGGATCTCCATCGCCAAGGTTATCCCAGTTATATTGTAGCCATGGGCGATCGCCGTGACTGCCAACACATGATTGCGCTTCATAGCGTGTTTCTAAGTATTTTGAGCTTTCACTACCAAAACGCAACCACATCTGTACTTGTTCACGTACATAGCCCTCTTCTGCGACTTGGGACATCGCAAGCTCATTGGAAATACCTGCGAGCACCTGCCCTTCACCAATCAGCAAAGGATCCGCTTGACCCTCTTGCTCATGCCAACGCGTATCAAAACAATAGTTAGCACTGCTAAACTCAGAGCCACTATCTAAACTATTAGTTTCAAATTGGCGACCATTCCAGAATTCCACTTTAAGCGGCACAGTAAGCGTGCTACCACTACTCCCATTGATATCTTGCAAAGCTGCGCGTCCATAGCGAAAATGAGGTTGAGTTAATAGAGGCGACTCGGTTTCATCGTCACTCCCTGGTGCAAAATCAACACCATCAACTGTATTTGATATAGCAAGTTTAAAACCTTCTAAGAATGGACCATCCGGTATCGTTGCCACTCTTTTATCATCTTCATTACTTTGTGCACCATCTTTATGGAAAACAAAGGTATCAAATTCAACACGTAAACCTTGAGGTGTCCAATCTTCAGCAGTCCATGACAAATCATTAAAGCTCGACACTGAACTCGCTTTATCTACTACTCTCTTGGTTATTCGCTCACCATGCCTGTCATAAATTTGATAATTCAAGTCAACAACATTGCCATTGCTAAACAGGCCATAATTACGCGTTTGTCTATCATGCTTATTAAAAGCTTGCACAGCAAAAGTATGCCCTATACCTTGCCCCATATAAGCAAATCCATGGTGCTTGCTTGCATACTGCCAAGTAGTGTCAGTGACTGCGATATAATCCGGGACAAAGCGACCAATTGGACGCTCACCAACCACTCCAGTTTCAATACCACCAAAATCTGGAATAACAGAGAGATCGCTATAAAATGAGGAGTGATCATGAGCGATAAGCGTCATACTGCCCACTTCACTGTATTCCAACTCATCAAAAGTGCTTTCTGAGATATCAACTAATTTACGATCCAATTCCTTTGCGCTGCTTAGTACCCCACTTGTACCGTCAACAGGTGAATGTAACTGATGTGATAATGCAATCGCAGCATTAGGGTATTGACTAATCGGCAGCCAGTAATTATTCACACGAGTACTCGAGTCGCACTCCATCGCCTTATCTTGGTAACGAACCGGGATGATCTGCAAATCAAAAGCTTCACCTGCGATGGCAAATTTATCCCCTGAAGACGAAGTGCCGTTCAAAGGTTGCTGGGTTGGTGAGCATATATCAAAGCGCCAAGGTTTTACATTTACAGCAAAGCGCCCCATTAAATCGCCACCGCCATCAATTGGGCAATCAATACTTGGGTAATCATGACAGTTAAACTGATTATCGGTGATATTAACGGTAAAACTGCCCACTTCAGAAAGCGTTAAATCATCGCTTGAAATGCCGTTGGAAAAACGAGGCTGATAAGCCAATGAACCTTGCTGACCTTGAACAGGAAAGTTAAGCGTAAAATAAATCTCTGGCTTACCTGCATAGGCAACGTCAATCGGTTTATCGTTTGTATTACATGATAAAACCGCTGCATTGATATTGGTCTTCATACCAGCGATCGCATTAACCCCTGCTACCTCAAATTTATAAGGGACAAAGTTAATCACCGTGGTCGCATCACTATCTTGCGTACTGTTTTTTATCTTGGCAGTAAGAGCAACATCAAGTTCTGGTTTATCATGACTTGCCGTAAACCATAACTCACCATTTGGGTTTGGCTGATAGCTATTGCCCACCTGACTGCCATAGTTAGGAACAAGCTCTATCCGATCAAATTCATGATCCAATTCAACAACCGTACCACTTGGCAGCGCACTTGGATTACCGTCTTGATCAGTAATTAAAAATTGAATTTGTGGCGATTGACACGTTAATGCCATCTGCTCAACCTGCTGCACTGAGATAAAATACTCGTCACTCGGTGCTGCAGGGCGATCGTAGCAATAACCCGTACCGATCACTTTTGAACCATTAGTCATCTTAAGGTGATTCGCTGTGATCCCTCCATTGATATTGGTCTTATTACTCAACTCTAAATTATCAGCCACAATAAAGGCATACACATTTTCATTATCAGTACTGGTGTTATGGATGGTGATATCTGCACCTGGTCCATAAATAAACAGATCCCTCATATCTCCAACATCCTGATAGCTAACAGGGTTTCTTTGCGTCAAACTATTCACAATATTGAGTACTACATGAGATTCAGTTTCAACAACCTTTAAGCCACCACCGCCAAAGTTCAACTCACTAAATGTATAGGCATTATTTTCACGAAAACGTAAATTGAGATCAGAGCCAGTATCAAAAGAGTTAAAAAACAATGGCTGCCCTTCAGAACTTTCAAAAATAATGTATCTAATCGGTTTTGGCGCGCCGCTTTGATAATAAACATTAATATTATAATCAAATACCGACTTTCTCATGGTTAACGTCTGAGTCGCTAAGTCATAACTGCAGGCATTAGCTAAAGTTTCACAATGCGTATCAGGATCGGAGCTATTGTAGCCTTGGAATGTTAATAGCGGTAAGCCGGAGATAAATTCTTCCTCTAATGCATGTGGTGTTTTTGCTAGCGGTCTTTTATTTTCATCTCCTGAAAACGGACTACAAACCCCTCCTGCACCACAGCTGTTCTTCGTGACATTGTTGACAAGGCTACTTCCACTATAGCCTGTCATTACTGCGTCATATTCTTTGTTACCTTGCGTAACTGTGGTTTTATATTGCGTTAAATAATCACTAGACCAACCTGTTATATCCTCTCCTGCTACGTTAGAAATAAACAGAGAGGAGTCTTTACTCCAAGGTTGGATAGGTTCAGGAAAGTATTCACAATACGCATCGCGAGTTGGTGGTGTATAAGCTTGTTGACAATGTAAGGATGTAAAACGCCACTGATCATCAGCATTGCTATGATCAGTGCGAAATACAACAGTTTCATTATGGGATAATGAGGATGTGACGATTTGTGGTGTTGTCCACTCTCCCCATCGCCCTCTTGATTTGATTCTTTTTGAGTAGCTAAACTGATTCAGGTCTGCATCGTAGTTGAGTCGATACTGGTTTTCTAAGTAATCACTCAGTGCAAATAAGGCATCATCGTAAAAATACGTATTGGGTTGCTTGCTATTGCCGCTTAGCCAAAAAATTTCTTGAGATCGATTAGTAAAACCCTGAATAGCCAATACATTATGATTTGCTTGATCATAACCATCGACACTCCAAGTTAATTCAAAATCATTATGAGTCGTCACTTGGCAACTGTAGATTGATCTTGCATGAGCTGTCGACACTACAAACAAAAAACCAAACAAGATAAGAAACAGGTAAGATATACTATGGCGAGTCGGTTTTGATAACATAAATGGCATGATGCCCTATTTATTTAATATAAAATAGGCAGTTATATTAATTAAGTGACAATAGCTGTCAACCTTTAAATTCAAAACAAAAAAAGCCCCGATATTTCTATCGGGGCTTTCTTTATTTGGAGCGACACACGAGGTTCGAACTCGTGACCTCAACCTTGGCAAGGTTGCGCTCTACCAGCTGAGCTAGTGTCGCATGCTATATTCTCAACAAAAAGAATATAGATTTAATAGATGGTGCCCCGGGCCGGACTTGAACCGGCACAGCGCGAACGCCGAGGGATTTTAAATCCCTTGTGTCTACCAATTCCACCACCAGGGCACGCAATTCTTTATTGCGATGCTCCTAACCAATGTGCTTTAAAAGCAGGTTAGACACCATCTTTATAACAGCCTGCCATATAATGGCTGTTAGGTACAAAATTTGGAGCGACACACGAGGTTCGAACTCGTGACCTCAACCTTGGCAAGGTTGCGCTCTACCAGCTGAGCTAGTGTCGCATATCAAATCACTAATAAGTGATGGAGGCGCCTCCCGGAGTCGAACCGAGGTCCACGGATTTGCAATCCGCTGCATAGCCACTCTGCCAAGGCGCCTTTAATCTTCACTACCCTTTAAAGTATGTTGCCATCCTCTTGGGTACGGGATGCATTCTACGGATTCTCAGGGATGAGTCAATAGTTTTTTCTACTTTTTATTTCATTTGAATGAAAGTTGAGCTAACTGGTCATATTTAGCACTTAATTTACTTTATTAAGCGAGTTATAAGCAAATATTACTGTTATTACTAAGCCCTTAGTGCTTTATTGTACGCGGATAAGAACACTCTAAAAGTCAACTCAAGGCTATTTAAACGAAAAAACGAGCCGAAGCTCGTTTTTCTAATGATAGTCTTTGTTTAAAAGATCGCTTTTAGCCGCAGATAAATACTGCATCATCGACCAATAAGTTAAAGCAGTCGCAATATAAAGCCCAATATAGCCAGCCCAGATCATTGCGTCATTGTAGCCCCAAATTAAAAACCATAATGCGAACATTTGAGATGCTGTTTTTACTTTTCCAACCCATGAAACGGCAACACTTGCTCGCTTACCTATTTCAGCCATCCACTCCCGTAAAGCTGAAATGATAACTTCTCGCCCTATCATTGTAATGGCAGGAACTGTCACCCAAACCGAATAATATTGCTCAGTGATCAAAATTAATGCCGTGGCAACTAATACCTTATCAGCAACGGGATCAATAAAAGCGCCAAAACGAGAGGTTTGCCCTAGCTTCCTCGCCAACATACCATCTAGCCAGTCAGTAAAGCTAGCAATGAAGAAAATCGTTGCTGCAGCGAAAGGTGCCCATGCATAAGGCAAATAATATGCCACAACAAGAACAGGTATAAGAAATAATCTCAATAATGACAAAATGTTAGGTATATTAAAACGCATAGTATTAGGCTCTTTTGGATTGCGTGTTAATGGTGCGTGATTTTTACTATTGTTTCAATGCTTGATAAATGATTTCTGCTAAAGAAATACTAATACCGGGTACTTTGGCTATTTCTTCAACAGTTGCACGCTTGAGTTCTTGTAATCCACCCATATTTTTAAGCAAAGCTTGTCGGCGTTTTGGTCCGACACCT
The DNA here is from genome assembly GCF_002873395.1 of Vibrio sp. 10N.286.49.B3. Classification (GTDB taxonomy): domain Bacteria; phylum Pseudomonadota; class Gammaproteobacteria; order Enterobacterales; family Vibrionaceae; genus Vibrio. Next base: position 195,784 of record NZ_MCUV01000001.1, read on the forward strand.
TCAATACCTTCTAATGGGCTAGTACGACGAGTTTTCCCTCGCTTAGCGCGGTGACCAGCAATGGCATGATTATGACTCTCATCACGGATATGTTGGATTAGATGTAAAGCTGGAGCATCACTCGGTAAATTAAACTCCTCACCATCAATATTGATTATAGTTTCTAATCCAGGCTTACGAGTCACACCTTTGGCAATACCAAGTAATAGTGGTTTTTTAGGCCACTCATGCCAATATTGGCTAATAATCTCATGAGCTCGGTTTAGTTGTCCTTTACCACCATCAATAAAGACAATATCAGGGATTTTATCGACATCAATTTGCTTCGAGTAGCGGCGCTCAAGCACCTGTCCCATGGCTGCATAGTCATCCCCGCCCGTAATGCCACTGATATTATAACGACGATACTCTTGCTTTACAGGCCCTTCATGATTAAAAACCACGCAAGAAGCTATCGTACTCTCCCCCATCGTATGGCTGATATCAAAACACTCCATACGCGAGATAGATTCTAGTCCAATTTCTGCCTGTAATGCTTTAAATCTCTGATTTATCGTCATCTTATGATTAATCTTAGTGGTAATAGCAGTCAAAGCATTAGTATTTGCCAATTTTAAGTAACGCTGGCGAACACCTGTTGGGTTAACATGAAAGTGAATTTTTCTTCCTGCCACTTTGGTTAGTGCTTCTTGTAATGAATGATAATCATCACTTAATTCTGGATTTAGAATTAAACGGCTTGGAATCGTACGCGCTTCATTATGGCTCAAATAATATTGGCTCAAAAAACTATAAAATACTTCTTCTCGACTCGTTTTATTTGGTATTTTAGGAAAGTGGCTACGGCTTCCGAGTACCTTACCGTGACGAACCATTAGGATATGAATACACGCAACACCGTTTTCTTGAGCAAACCCTAAGACATCAATATCATCCATGCTGTCTTCGGATACAAATTGCTGCTCTTGAACTCGACGGATAGCTTGTATTTGATCACGAAAATTAGCGGCTTGTTCAAAATTAAGACTTCGACTCGCTGTATCCATTTTCTCAATCAAGGTTTCTAAGACTTGTTTATCTTTACCTTGCAAAAAAAGTCGTACATAACTCACTAACTCGGCATAGTCTTCATCAGAGATAATTCGCTGAACGCAAGGCGCAGCGCAGCGACCTATTTGATACATCAAGCAAGGACGAGTTCGGTTGGCATAGACACTGTCTTCACACTGTCTAACGGGAAAGATTTTCTGGATAAGATGTAAAGACTCTCGCACGGCACCAGAATCTGGGTAAGGACCGAAATACTCGCCTTTACGTTTTTTCGCACCTCGGTGCATCGATAAACGAGGATGTTTATGATGGCTAATAAAGACATAAGGGTAAGACTTATCATCTCGCAATAATACATTGTATTTAGGCAAGTATTGCTTGATGTAATTATGCTCAAGAATTAATGCTTCAGTTTCAGTATGCGTTACCGTCACATCAATTTTAGCGATATTACTCACTAAGGCTCGAGTCTTTTCACTATCTACTCGCTTACGAAAATAGCTCGTCAGCCTTTTTTTTAAATCTTTCGCCTTACCAACATAAATCACAACAGCATCGGCGTTATACATACGATAAACACCGGGCTGATGCGTCACAGTCTTTAAAAAAGCAACTGAGTCAAACAATTCACACACTATAATGTCTCTGCGTCTAGCATTCCGTGACGTATAGCTAAATGAGTTAACTCAACATCACCACTGATATCTAGCTTACTAAATAAGCGATAGCGGTAACTATTTACTGTTTTTGGACTTAAGCTTAACTGCTCTGATATATCGGTCACTTTCTGTCCCTTGGTGATCATCATCATAATTTGAAGTTCACGTTCAGAAAGATCTTTAAAAGGGTTCTCAGAGGCTGGCGAAAGTTGACTTAATGCCATCTGTTGTGCAATTTCAGGCGAAATGTATCGTTGCCCACTGTGAACAATTCGAATTGCATTAACCATCTCATCTGGTCCAGCACCCTTCGTTAAGTAACCTGAAGCTCCTGCCTGCATTACTTTTGTTGGGAACGGATTCTCAGTATGAACCGTTAATACTATAATTTTAACATCTGGATTAAATCGTAAGATTTTCTTGGTTGCTTCTAAGCCACCAATTCCAGGCATATTCATATCCATCAAAATAACATCAGCGTTATTTTCGCGACACCATTTTACAGAATTTTCACCGCTTTCAGCTTCCCCTGCTACGTTCATACCACGGACGTCTTCAATTATACGTCGTATCCCTGTGCGAACCAGCTCGTGATCATCTACAAGGAAAACATTTATCACACTTGTATCTCCACACTTATCAATCGGCTCTGCCACTGCATATTCTGCGTAGCATCATTCTCTATTTTACCGCATCTAAAAAAAAATGCTTGGACTCAATATGTGCTGAAACGCAAACTTTGGCAAGAAGTAATTGATTGGTTGCATATAATTCCATCAAACCAGCGCTATATCTCACCAAATAGCAACATAAGTGTACAATTCACCTGTCATCAATGACGAGGAATTTAAACTGGTTGTACCAATTGATTGACACTTATAACATCTTAATTATTAATTGAAAAACGATTTTATCTACTACTTTTACCGGTTATCTACCCCTTTAAGGATGAAGCCCCACAATAACCAAGATTTTAGTGTAGAGCATTCTCTTATGGCGCTTTATTCCTCTCTCCTACTTCGTTATATTAGCACCTCGATTGTGTACCACTAGAGCTAGGAATACAGAGTGACTATTGAGCAAGGATTTATCTTAACTCGCCAAGCACGAGACTATAATGGCAATGCTCATATTGAATTGTGGGTCAGTACCGCACAAGGTCCAGCTTTACTGACTACGCCAGCAGAAAAGCCGGTTTTCTTTATTACACAATCTGACCAAAGTGCCGTTGAAACGCTGATTACGCAAGGTCAGTATGCAGCGCAATGTAAACCTTTAGCCCTCACTACTTTTCAATCGCAACCAATCTCAGGCGTCTATTGCCAGGCGAATCGTCAAGCGCAAGCCCTTGCTCAAGTCATTACCCAGAACAACATCATCACTTTCGAAGCTGATATTAAATTGGCTGATCGCTACCTAATGGAGCGATTTATTCAAGGTGGCATCGAGTTCTCTGGTGAACAAAAGCGGATCCATAAAGGCGCTCTCACCTACCAGCATTTTTCACAAGTAAAGTGCCGTAGCACCGATTTCACTCCGACACTCTCTATGGTCTCTCTCGATATTGAGTGTTCAGAAAAAGGGATTTTATACTCTATTGGACTCGACAGCCCAATAGATAGCCGGGTGATAATGATTGGTCCAGAGCAAGAATGTGAAACACCAGTACAATGGGTAGCCGACGAGAAAGCGCTCTTACTTGCTCTCATAAATTGGTTTCATCGCTTTGATCCTGACATTATTATCGGGTGGAATGTCATTGATTTTGATTTTCGATTATTACATCGACGTGCTGAGTGGCATAAACTAAAACTCACCATTGGGCGCGGGCAGCAATCTAGCTTTTATCGCCAATCGAATCAAAGCCAACAAGGGTTTATTACCATTCCAGGTCGCGTAGTTCTTGATGGTATTGATACCCTAAAAACGTCAACCTATCAGTTCCGTTCATGGTCACTAGAGTTTGTCTCTCAAGCACTATTGGGAGAAGGCAAAGATATTCATAATGTTCATGACCGCATGGACGAAATCAATCGTATGTTTCGTGATGATAAGCCGGCATTAGCCAAATATAACCTTCAAGATTGCACCCTTGTTCAGCAAATTTTTGCCCATACTCACCTGCTCGATTTTGCCATTGAACGATCGCGCCTGACCGGGTTAGAGTTGGATCGTATTGGTGGCTCAGTGGCGGCATTTACTAACCTCTATTTGCCGCAGATCCATCGTGTCGGTTACGTTGCACCAAACTTAGCCCCAGAAGCATGGAGTGCCAGTCCTGGTGGTTATGTTATGGACTCTATCCCTGATCTCTATGACTCGGTTTTAGTGTTCGATTTTAAAAGCCTATACCCTGCTATTATTCGATCGTTTTTAATTGATCCTATTGGCTTGATTGAAGGGTTACAGCTGCCTATTGGTCATCAATCTGAGCAATCTGTGGAAGGATTTGTTGGTGGGCGCTTTCATCGCTCTAAGCACTTTTTACCTAAGATGATCGAGGATCTATGGGCTGCGCGCGATCAAGCGAAGAAAAATAATGACAAAGCTTTTTCTCAAGCGATAAAAATTATTATGAATTCGTTTTATGGCGTTTTAGGTTCATCTGGCTGTCGATTTTTTGATGTTCGTTTGGCCTCATCAATCACCATGCGTGGTCATGAAATAATGAAAACGACTAAGCGCTTAATTGAAGAACAAGGCTATCAAGTTATTTATGGGGATACTGACTCAACGTTTGTTTCTCTCAATGCTCGCTTCTCACAACAAGATGCCGATCGTATTGGTAATAAACTGGTCGAGTTAATCAACAATTGGTGGACGAGTCACCTACAAACCGAGCACAACCTAACTTCTATTTTAGAGATTGAGTATGAAACCCATTATCGAAAATTTCTGATGCCGACGATCCGAGGTTCCGAAACAGGTTCAAAGAAACGCTATGCTGGTTTAATTGGTGAAGGTGATAATGAGCGTATTGTTTTTAAAGGGCTAGAGAGTGCTCGTACAGACTGGACACCGTTAGCTCAACAGTTTCAGTTAGCGCTCTATACCATGATATTTAATGGTGATGATCCCAGTGACTACATCCGTCAATTTGTACAAGACACGGCAAATGGCGTCTATGATACTGATCTCACCTATCAAAAACGCTTACGTCGTAACTTGCATGATTATCAAAAAAATATCCCACCGCAAGTGCGCGCTGCCCGTATGGCTGATGATATTAACGCCCAACTCGGTCGTCCTTTGCAATATCAGAATAAAGGTCGCATCGAGTACGTTATCACACTTGCCGGTCCTGAGCCTAAAGAGTATCAAAAGAGCCCTATTGATTATCAGCATTATATTGATAAACAATTAAAACCCGTTGCAGAGGCTATTTTACCTTTTATCGATTTAGATTTTGAACGGCTCAATGCTCCACAGCTTGGTCTCTTTTAATCGATAACCCCATTGCAGCAGGACTAGCCAATGCGAAACTCTGTTTTTTGGTATTGCTTAACAAGCCAACCACCAAAACTATCGAGTAAACCAACCACAGAGCGTTTGGGAATTAAACGACCCGATAACAAAATACCTAAACGTTCAATCTCTTGCTTTTTATCATTATGATAGCGTAAAAAATGCTCGCCACACTCAATAGGATCATCATACCAACTTTTATCTTTATGCATGATTAATGAGTAACTGGCTCTTAGTAACTTTTTAGCAATGATAGTTTGAGCGTCAACAAGCTCTTGAGGGGTTGCAGCTGCCACGATTTTTTGACGATAAAGTACAAGCCATTCATCAACATCCATATTCCAGTATTTCGCAATTTCCCAACTAGGCTCATACTCACCATAACAGTTGGCTAGATCCTCACCATACACACAAACGCTACAGTGTTTAAGCATAAAGCCCCACGTAAAAATGCTCTCTAAGCTTGCCACCTCTTTAACCAGTGCCGTCTGAATTGAGATGCCACGAACTTGCGGGAAACTTTTTTGAAAACGCCACTTGATGCTATTAAATAAGGTCGCCTGTTGCTGACTAAACTCCGACTTTGTCACCACAACAACATCTAAGTTAGACACGCCGACTTTAGCCGTTTTGCGGGCAACACTGCCAAACAGGTAGACACTGTGCAGATTGCCCGCTAAGCCACTTTTGAGAAAGCGAAGTAAGTCCGCAATAGCAGGTGTGAATTCGGTTTGAAAAGGCGCATTGGGATCAATGATAGGTAATGGCATAAGCACTATAAATAAAAGGTACAAATAGAAGCTTTATGATCGCCTAACCGACGAGGGTTATCAAGTTATTCCTTATCATGCTCAATAGTTAAGGTATACTATTATAAAATTACTCCGATAAAATTAGGGTTACACATGACTGAATTAATTTCTTACGATGATGCTATCGATGCCGCTTATGATATTTTTCTTGAGATGGCTGAAGATAACCTTGAAGCTGCTGACGTAATTTTATTTACCGCTCAATTTGAAGACCGTGGTGCTGCAGAGCTTGTAGAAACAGGCGATGACTGGGCAGGCCATGTTGGCTTTGATGTCGATAAAGAAATCTATGCTGAAGTGCGAATTGGTCTTGTCAACGAAACCGATGATGTATTAGATGATGTTTTTGCTCGTATGTTGATTAGCCGTGATCCAGAGCATAAATTCTGCCACATGTTATGGAAGCGTGATTAGTTTTTATTGCGTTGAATGTAAAAAACCTGCTTTCGGCAGGTTTTTTATTAACGATAACTCAGTCAATTAAATATTGATTATTGACGAGTACGTGGCTTATTGGGACCAGTATTGCGAACATTGCGCGAATTTGGTTTACCGTTACCACGTTGAGTAGAACCGCCTTTATTATTTGCGTTTCCACCTTTATTCGTTGGTGTTTTTGGCTTTGCATCACCTGTCGTTGTGCCGCGAGTGTCTGGTTTTGGACGCTTCGCTTGATTACTACGACCTTTTGGTGTTGTTACTCGCTCTTCGTGACGCTTAACAGCACGACGAATCTTTTGGCTACGAGAACGCTCACGCTTACGTGAAGTATTGTTTGGATCTAAGTCTAATAGTGTATCTTTCTCATGACCAAGCTCAACAAGTTCACGTAAGTAGTTAACTTCTTTAAGATCAAGCTCTTTCCAACCGCCACGAGGCAGTTTTTTATCAAGATAAATATCACCGTAACGAACACGCTTCAAGCGGCTAACGGTAGTTTCTTGTGATTCCCACAAACGACGAACTTCACGGTTACGACCTTCGTTAATCGCAACATAGAACGTGTGGTTCATACCTTCACCACCCGCATAAACTACGTCTTCAAAACGAGCCATACCATCTTCTAGCTTAACACCACGCACTAAGTTTTTAACTTTTTGCTCAGTAACTTCACCGAAAACACGTACTAAATATTCACGTTCAACTTGGCGACTTGGGTGCATTAGACGGTTTGCTAATTCACCATCAGTGGTAAACAGTAGTAAGCCTGATGTATTAGCATCTAGACGACCTACTGAGATCCAACGAGAACCACGAATTTTAGGTAAACGGTCAAATACAGTACGGCGACCTTCTGGATCGTTACGGGTACATAACTCACCTTCTGGTTTGTAATAAGCTAAAACGCGACATACGACTTCTTCTGATGCCTTACCTGTAATGATATGACCATCAATACGGATAACCGCAGTGTCGTCTTCTAAACGTTCGCCTAGTTTTGCCACTTGACCATTAACACTTACACGGCCTGACTTGATTAAAGTTTCAAGTTCACGACGAGAGCCATGACCAGCTCGTGCTAATACCTTCTGTAATTTTTCGCTCATTTACTTACTATCTACCTTTGTGTCGTCTTCACAGACGTCGAATGAATTAGGTGCGAATAGAATCGCGGGCGCATATTATCTCAAATTCAACGTAAGAAAGCATCTGTTATTTATGATTACAGAATAAGCGCATTATAATGCTACTTTATTCTCAGTTCGATTTACTCAAATGGTGCAGGATCGCCCGCTCCAACTCGCGCAATAGCTACCTCATCATCACTAAAGTCGACCACCGTTGTGGGCTGTTCACCCAAATAGCCACCATTTAAAATAACATCAACCGAATGCTCTAGATTATCGCGGATCTCTTCTGGATCAGATTCAGCATAATCGTTACCAGGTAAAATCAAAGACGTTGACATTAATGGCTCGCCCATCGCTTCCAATAAATCTAACGCGATACGGTTATCTGGCACACGTATGCCTATCGTTTTACGCTTCGCATTCATCAAACGTCGAGGCACTTCTTTTGTTCCTTTAAAAATAAAGGTGTATGCCCCTGGCGTATTATTTTTCAACAAACGAAAAGCCGTATTGTCCACACGAGCATAGATAGACAGTTCAGATAAATCACGACATAACAAAGTAAAGTTATGTTTATCCGTTAAGCGACGAATTTGACAAATACGCTCTAAGGCTTGTTTATTTTCTAACTGGCAACCTAAAGCGTACCCTGAATCGGTTGGATAAACGACAACACCACCCTTACGAATAATAGAGACGGCTTGATTGATTAATCGCGTCTGCGGGTTATCTGGGTGTACATAAAAAAACTGACTCATTACTTTCCCTCATCATCGAGTCGTTCGACCCTATTTTCTGCGATCTCTTTTGGTGACACAAGACCCCAGTCTGTCCATACCCCTTCAACTCCTGAAGGTAACCAGAGATTTCGTCCTAACTCCATCCACGGAGACGGGTAATGAAAGTCACTGCCTTGAGAAGCAAGTAGTTTATAGTGTATAGCATAGTCAGCAAGTGTGCGTCTTTCTTGTTGCCCTTGTTGAGGTTGAGCCACTTCCATAGCGTCACCATTGGCTTCAACAAAAGCTGTTAATAAGCGCTTAACCCATTTAGCCGTTAAATCATAACGACCTGGATGAGCAAGTACCGCTTGGCCACCAGCAGCATGAATAGCGGTGACAGCATCAGCCATACTACACCAAGTAGGTGGCACATAACCTGGCTTGTCTCTAGTTAGGAATTTCTTAAATACCTGCTGCATATTTTTTGCGTAATTATTTTCAACTAGCCATTTGGCAAAGTGAGCACGAGTAATCGGCGCATCTCCAGCAATGGCTTGCACTTCTTCAAGTACACCTTCACGCGTTGCTTTTTGTAATCGATGAGCAATTAATTCTGCTCGCCCAATACGGTGCGCTTTTTGCTGCTCTATTAATGCCTGTAGCTGTGGATTGTCTGGATCAATATTTAAGCCAACAATATGAATATCTTTATTTTGCCATACCGTCGAGATTTCAATTCCGTTGATTAAACCAATCGGTAATGCATTATCTTCTATGAAGCGTCGAGCAGGAGCAAGACCATCTATGGTGTCGTGATCCGTAATGGCTAAAAACTCGATGCTAAAACTCAGCGCTCGGTCAACTAAATCTTGTGGTGACAAGCGACCATCGGATGCTGTGGTGTGACTATGTAGATCTATTCTCATATTTCCATACTTTTTGACTTGACTTTTTACCTCTGCACTAGTTAACTAGTACACAAATACACGAAGCTATTTCATTAGGTTGATCATGGTACAAGAATTAAGCCCAAATCATAATAACAATACTCGCTCAGCGAAGGCTGCGCTATGTTGGTGGCGCTCTTGGACTCAATCTTGGCGGGTGAACGTGTACTTCTAATATCGAAAGTATATACCTTCAAGCCCGCTCACTCAGCGGGCTTTTTCATATTTATCATTTTATTTATTGTATTAATCATAGCATCTAAATCACTTTTACTTGAAATGCTGTCTAAACGGCTAATAAATAAACAAAATTAATCGATTGCTATTTGGGTGAGTCTGCGCTTTATGCGACTATGTACACAATAGGTTGTTTTAACAAATTAAAGGAGGTCTTGTGAATAAGGCCATTAAAATTGAAAAGTTAGGTCACGTTGAAGTTCTATATACTGACGTTCCTTACGCGCAAGATCCAACTCGTTTATTTCATACTCTTTGTGAAAATAAGCGCGATAGTTTGCTCCTTGAGTCCGCTGAAATTGACTCTAAAAAAGATCTAAAAAGCTTATTACTGATTGACTCTGCTGTGCGTATTATTTGTTATGGTCATGAGGTCACTTTTCAAGCATTGACCGATAATGGTCGTCAACTATTAGCACATCTCGCGATGAATATTCGTGATGATGTTACGATGACTTATACACCAGATAACCTGGCGCTTACTTTCACTGCACCGAATGACCTCCTTGATGAAGACAGTCGATTGCGTGAGGCCTCTTCTTTTGATGCTTTGCGTCTTGTGCAACATAGCTTTGATTTAGAAGGCAAGGATCGTCATGCTATTTTCCTAGGTGGTTTATTTGCTTATGACTTAGTGGCGAATTTTGAGTCCCTTGGCGATGCTGCTAGTAATAACCAGTGTCCTGACTATGTTTTTTACCTTGCAGAAACATTGATGATTGTTGATCACCAGCAACAGTCTTGCACACTACAGGCCAGCATCTTTGAACCAACAAAGTCCACCACACACGAATTAGAGCAACGCTTAGCATCCATTTCCGAGCAATGTCAGACGCTTGATTTACTGCCACCAGCGACGAAAGTAAAAGACCTCAGTGTTGCCACCAATGTTAGTGATAACGATTTTTGCCAAACCGTTCGTGACTTAAAGCAATTGGTTATCAAAGGGGATATTTTCCAGGTAGTGCCATCGCGCCGCTTTACCCTGCCATGCCCATCACCACTTTCAGCATACAAGGCACTAAAAGAGAGCAATCCAAGCCCTTACATGTTCTATATGCAAGATGAGCTCTTTACTCTGTTCGGTGCTTCTCCGGAAAGTGCATTGAAGTACGCAACGGACAATAACCAAATCGAAATATACCCGATTGCAGGTACTCGCCGCCGCGGTAAACACAGCGATGGTAGTATTGATTTTGATTTAGACAGTCGCATTGAACTTGAACTGCGTACAGATACGAAAGAAAACGCCGAGCACATGATGTTGGTTGATTTGGCTCGTAACGATGTCGCACGCATTGCAACTGCCGGCACTCGCCACGTTGCCGATTTACTCAAAGTGGATCGTTATAGCCATGTTATGCATTTAGTCTCTCGAGTGGTGGGTCAGTTACGTGACGATCTTGATGCTCTGCATGCTTATCAAGCTTGTATGAATATGGGGACACTAACGGGAGCACCAAAGATCCGTGCTATGCAGTTAATTCGTGATGTAGAAAAAACGCGCCGTGGCAGTTATGGCGGCGCTGTTGGTTACCTTACTGGTGAAGGTGATTTAGATACTTGTATTGTTATCCGCTCTGCCTACGTAGAAAACGGTATCGCTCAAGTACAAGCCGGTGCTGGTGTTGTATTTGACTCGGACCCTCAAGCAGAAGCCGATGAAACTCGTGGTAAAGCTCAAGCAGTGATCGCCGCAATTCAAGCCGCTCATAAGGAGTAACTCATGGCGAACATCGTATTTATCGACAACTTTGACTCATTTACCTATAACTTAGTTGATCAGTTCCGCTCGCTTGGTCATCACGTCACTATTTACCGCAATAGTATCTGTGCACAAACGATTGAGCACGCTGTTAAACAACTTGAAAACCCAGTTGTGCTTTTATCTCCTGGACCTGGCGCACCATCAGAAGCCGGTTGCATGCCAGAACTTATTCAGCGCCTAAAGGGACAGGTACCAATGATTGGTATTTGCCTGGGTCACCAAGCCATTGTTGAAGCATATGGCGGTACGGTGGCTGGCGCTGGTGCGATTATTCACGGCAAAGTGTCGATGATGGCGCATCAAGATCATGCAATCTATCAAGGTTTACCTTCACCACTCGCAATTGCCCGTTACCACTCTCTGGTAGCAACATCCATTCCAGACAGTTTAACGATTACTGCAGAAGTGGATAGCCTAGTTATGTCTGTCACTCATGAACAAGATAAGGTTTGTGGTTTCCAGTTCCACCCAGAATCTATCATGACCACTTATGGCGCAACACTACTCGCTAATGCTATCAACTGGGCACAAGAACCAAGTGCACAATCAACCATCGCCAACGCTTAATCAAGGATAGAGATTATGATACAAACGATTATTAACAAACTTTATGACCAGCACTCTTTGACCCAACAAGAGAGCCAAACATTGTTTGATGCCATTATCCGTGGTGAGCTTGAGCCTATTTTAATGTCGGCTGCGCTAACAGCGCTGAAAATAAAAGGGGAAACACCCGATGAAATAGCCGGCGCAGCAAAGGCACTACTTGCAAACGCTAACCCATTCCCTCGCCCAGATTATGATTTTGCTGATATTGTCGGCACAGGTGGTGACGGCTCAAATACGATTAACATTTCAACCACAGCGGCCTTTGTTGCTGCCGCTTGTGGATTGAAAGTGGCAAAACATGGTAACCGTGGCGTTTCAAGTAAGTCGGGCTCTTCTGATTTGTTAGACTCTTTTGGCATCAACTTAGCCATGAGCGCAGAAGATACCCGTAAAGCGGTTGATGAACTTGGCGTGGCTTTTCTCTTTGCTCCTCAATACCACAGTGGCGTTCGTCATGCGATGCCTGTACGTCAAGCAATGAAAACGCGCACTCTATTCAATATCTTAGGACCACTGATTAACCCTGCACGCCCGAACATTGAGTTAATGGGTGTTTACAGTAAAGAGTTAGTCAAGCCTATCGCTGAAACTATGTTGCAAATGGGGATGAAACGCGCGGCTGTCGTTCACGGTAGCGGCTTAGATGAAGTGGCGATTCATGGCGAAACATTGGTTGCTGAAATTCGCGATGGTCAAATCTTTGAGTACACGCTCACTCCTGCTGACTTTGGGGTGAATAGCCATCCTTTAGAAGCGATTAAAGGTGGAGAGCCAGAAGAAAACCGCGCCATCATAACCAACATATTGACTGGCAAAGGAACAGAAGCACAACTAGGCGCAGTAGCGGTAAATGTGGCACTATTGATGCGTTTATTTGGCCATGAAGATTTAAAAGCAAATACTTTACAAGCCATTGAAGCGATGAACTCAGGTAAAGCATTTACTCTTGTCGAACAACTAGCAGCACGAGGCTAACAACATGACACAAAATACCCACCAAGGTTCAGAGCATATTTCTCAGCAAAATAAAGAAATGGCTCAAGTACTAGTGAAAATTGTCGCCGATAAAGAGATTTGGGTTGCCGAACGTAAGAAGTCACAACCTCTGGATTCATTCCAGTCACAACTCACAGCCTCTGACCGTGACTTTTATGCGGCATTAACCAGTGATAAAACTGCTTTTATCTTAGAGTGTAAGAAAGCATCGCCATCAAAAGGCTTGATCCGTGATGACTTTGATCTTGATTACATTGCCAGTACTTATAATCGTCATGCTAACGCTATTTCAGTATTAACCGATGAGAAGTACTTTCAGGGTAATTTTGATTTCTTACCACAAGTTCGTGCTATCGCTTCGCAGCCAATCTTGTGCAAAGACTTTATGATCGACCCTTACCAAGTTTACCTAGCTCGTTATTATCAAGCTGATGCCATTCTATTAATGTTATCTGTGCTAAATGACGACCAATACACTGAACTTGCCGATATTGCTCACTCATTGGGCTTAGGGGTGTTAACTGAAGTCAGTAACGATGAAGAGCTTGAGCGTGCACTCGCTTTAAAAGCAAAAGTTGTCGGTATTAACAATCGTAACCTGCGTGATTTATCAACAGATTTAAATCGCACAAAAGAATTAGCTCCAAAAATCCCTTCTGGTACGATTATTATCTCAGAATCTGGCATTTACACTCATCAACAAGTTCGTGATCTCTCTGAATTTGCCCATGGCTTCTTAATTGGCAGTTCATTAATGGCGGAAGACGATCTTGAACTTGCCGCGCGCAAAGTCATTCTTGGTGAGAATAAAGTCTGTGGTCTAACTCATGCTGACGATGCTGCAAAAGCTTACCAAGCTGGTGCTATCTTTGGTGGTCTTATTTTTGTCGAAGCCTCAAAACGGCATGTTGATTTAGAAGCCGCTCGTTTCGTGATGAGTGGAGCTCCGTTACGTTATGTGGGTGTTTTTCAAAACCACAGTATCGATGACATCATTAGTACGTGTAAAAGCTTGCACTTAGCGGCAATTCAATTGCATGGACAAGAAGATCAGCTTTTTGTTAATGCATTAAAACAAGCACTAAATAATCAACAGTTAGAGCAAGTTGAGGTTTGGAAAGCTTATGGCGTTAGTGCTATTGTACCTGCACTACTCACTGAAAATATTGATCGTCACTTGTTAGACTCTCAAGTTGGTCAGCAAACCGGTGGGACAGGTGTCGCGTTTGATTGGTCACTACTTGACGCACAATTAAGCCAAAATATCATGTTGGCCGGTGGTCTAAATCCAGACAATGCACAGCAAGCAGCAAAACTGGGCTGCTTAGGTTTAGACTTCAATTCTGGCGTTGAAACAGCACCAGGCACAAAAGACAGTAATAAGCTTGCGCTTGCATTTGCAGCCGTTCGCCAATTTTAAATTTTTTACGGTTCCGCCCTCTCTTGCTTTTCAAGATAAGTGAAGTTAGGGCGTAACTGAACAACAGAATAAAGGAATACACAATCATGGCTAAACTCGATGCTTATTTTGGCGAATATGGTGGGCAATATGTACCTCAAATTCTTGTTCCTGCACTTGACCAATTAGAACAAGCCTTTATCGATGCTCAAGCTGATCCTGAATTTCAAGCTGAGTTTATGGGGTTACTACAAGAGTACGCTGGTCGTCCAACTGCACTGACGCTGACTCGTAACCTAACGAAAGGTACAAAAACAAAACTTTACCTAAAACGTGAAGACTTACTGCATGGTGGCGCGCACAAAACAAACCAAGTTCTTGGACAAGCGCTACTGGCAAAACGTATGGGTAAGACAGAGATCATTGCAGAAACCGGCGCTGGTCAACATGGTGTTGCAACCGCTCTTGCTTGTGCTTTACTCGATCTAAAATGCCGCGTTTACATGGGGGCAAAAGATGTTGAGCGTCAAAGTCCAAATGTATTTCGTATGGAGATGATGGGAGCAACCGTTATCCCGGTGCATTCAGGTTCATCAACACTAAAAGATGCCTGTAACGAAGCGCTGCGTGACTGGTCGGCAAGCTATGAAACGGCACATTATCTGTTAGGCACCGCAGCAGGTCCTCACCCATTCCCAACGATCGTACGTGAATTCCAACACATGATTGGTGAAGAGACAAAAAACCAAATTTTAGCGCGTGAAGGTCGCCTACCCGATGCTGTTATTGCTTGTGTTGGTGGTGGTTCCAATGCCATTGGTATGTTCGCTGATTTTATTGAAGAAGAGAACGTGCGCTTAATTGGTGTTGAGCCAGCTGGTAAAGGTATTGATACCGACCAACATGGTGCACCATTAAAGCATGGTAAAACTGGTATTTTCTTTGGTATGAAAGCCCCTCTTATGCAAGATGAAAATGGTCAAGTTGAAGAGTCTTACTCTGTTTCTGCTGGTCTAGATTTCCCATCAGTGGGTCCTCAACATGCCCACCTAAGTGCAACTGGTCGTGCTGAATACGAAAGTGTTACTGATGATGAGGCATTAGATACATTCCAGCTCATTGCTCGTAAAGAAGGTATTATTGCTGCGCTTGAATCTTCTCATGCATTGGCTCATGCACTTAAAATGGCATTTGATGAACCAGAGAAAGAGCAACTACTCGTGGTTAACCTATCTGGTCGTGGTGATAAAGATATCTTCTCTGTTCACGATATTCTTAAACAAAAAGAAGCCGAGCAACGCAACACTGAAACTCAAGGAGAGTAATTATGGATCGTTATCAAGCTCTATTTCAGCGTTTGGCTGACAAAAATCAAGGTGCATTTGTTCCTTTCGTGACTGTGGGTGATCCAAACCCTAAACAGTCATTAAAAATAATGGAAACCCTCATTGAAGCCGGTGCTGATGCGCTAGAGTTGGGGATTCCATTCTCTGATCCTCTTGCTGATGGCCCAACGATTCAAGGCGCTAACATCCGCGCCCTTGATTCACAGACGACACCAGCAATTTGTTTTGATCTTATTGGTCAGATCCGTAGCAAATACCCAGATCTACCTATTGGTCTACTGACCTATGCCAACCTTGTGTTTGCTCGTGGTATTGAGAACTTTTATGCTCGTTGCGAAGAAGCTGGCATTGATTCCGTGCTGATTGCCGATGTACCAACTGGTGAAAGTGCTGAGTTTGTTGCTGCGGCAAAAAAACATGGTATTCACCCAATATTTATTGCTCCACCAACAGCAAGCGACGAAACACTAGCAGAAGTCTCTTCTCTTGGTGGTGGTTACACCTACCTACTGTCTCGCTCTGGGGTCACTGGCGCTGAAACAAAAGCAAATATGCCCGTTGGTGCTTTGCTTGATCGTTTAAATCAGTTTGATGCACCACCTGCTTTATTAGGGTTTGGTATCTCTGCACCCGAGCAAGTAAAAGAAGCCATTCAAGCTGGGGCTGCTGGAGCAATTTCGGGCTCTGCTGTGGTAAAAATCATTGAAAAAAATGTTGATGATCACGAGCAAATGCTCACGGAACTACATCAATTTATTGCTCCAATGAAAGCGGCGACTCAAAAATAGTAATAATTATAAATAGTTACTATTGATTCAATATTATTAGAGTGGCTCTTTAGCCGCTCTTTTTTATTTCTAAAGATTATAAATACAAAGAACAATCTAATATTCCCTTCTATCTTCAGGATAAATTTGCAGTTGTTATTATTTGAAATTTCTGGTTAAACTGTCATCACTCAATTGACTAGGATGCTCTGCACCATGAAGCAAATTATTGATTTTATTCCACTGATTATCTTTTTTACTCTCTATAAAATGTTCGATATTTATACCGCAACTGGGGCGTTAATTGCCGCTTCAGCTGTACAAATTATAGTGACTTATTTCATCTATAAAAAAGTTGAAAAGATGCAGGTCATTACTTTTATTATGGTAGCTATTTTTGGTGGCATGACTATTTTCTTACACGATGATAATTTCATAAAATGGAAAGTTACCATTGTGTATGCGATATTTGCCTTAGGTCTGTTAATCAGCCAACTAATGGGTAAGTCAATAATTAAAGGTATGCTTGGTAAAGACATTAATTTACCTGATCGAATATGGAATCGCATCAATGGTGCATGGATCGGTTTTTTCTCTATATGTGCCGCATTAAATGTCTATGTCGCTTTCAACCTCCCTTTAGATGTGTGGGTGAACTTTAAAGTCTTTGGCTTACTCGCTGCTACATTGACTTATACCGTCCTGACGGGAATGTATATTTATAAGCACTTACCAAAAGAGTCATTAGCCACTGAAAATAATACCGCTAATCATCACAGTGCTAATAACGACTTATCGGATAAAAAGTAATCGTTATTAATACACTAATTTATATGTTAATGAATAATTAACAACAGTGTACTAACGTACTCACTGCAACTTTGATATGATAGCGATTATGCTAATACAGCGGTCATCAAGGTCGCTGATTCATTTGTAACACTAAGGTATTGTTATGACAGATATAGACTCACCAAAGGGACAGCTCCTACTTCGCACGCTTGCAATGCCAGCAGATACGAATGCGAATGGTGATATTTTTGGTGGTTGGATTATGTCTCAACTTGATTTAGCGGGCGGCATCCTTGCGAAAGAAATATCCTGCGGTCGAATTGTAACGGTATCGGTTTCAAGTATAACGTTCAGAAAACCCGTTAAAGTGGGTGATGTTGTCTGCTGTTATGGTGAATGCACTAAGATTGGCCGAACGTCCATGAGCATTGATTTAGCCGTATGGATTAAACCAATTAAAGAAAATGGCGTTGGTGAACGTTTCATGGTTTGTGATGCAACTTTCAACTATGTTGCGATTGATAGCAATGGTAAGCCTCGCCCTATCCCAACCAATGGTTAGTAGCAATCTCCCTAAAAGTGATGTTGTTTATGGCAACATCACCATAAACCTTTTAAAAAAGTATTCTAATATGAAAAAGTTTCCTCTCATTGCAGGTGTGCTCGCTGCAATTGCCTTGTTATCAGGATGTGCAAGCTCGGCTGACAAAGAAGAGCAGCAGCGTATTGAAATGATGGCAAAAAATCGTGCTGCGGTTTTATCAACAGGGCTACCACTAAAATCGGGGCCACTTTCCATTATGCGAGCAACGGCAAAATCTGGCGTAGTTGAAATGATGATGCTCTATAACGAAGATGCTGAAGGAGCAAAACCTATCAGCCAAGTGATGGCAAGTAGCATTAATTATTACTGCCATAACGTTGAAGTAAAAGCCAGTCTAGAGCAAGGGTTAGCGTACCGTATTCAATTGCGAAACTCGCGTGGTCAATTAATGGTTGATGAGTTTATAACGAAGGCAACCTGTAGCCCTGTGCAATAACAATGACAATGACAACCTTGTCATATAATGAACCTTAATTAACCGCTGCGTTAACAAGTAAAGTCATTTAGATATAAAACACAACAGCCTGATATTCATAATGAGTATCAGGCTGTTTCTTTATCTAGTTAATTATAACTGCCACTCTTTACGCAGTGCTTTGGTTGCTGCTACCAAATTGGATAACGCGGCTTCCGTCTCCTCCCAGTTACGTGTTTTTAAACCGCAATCAGGGTTTACCCATAAACGCTCATGTGGGATTTTCACTGCGGCTTTACGCAATAAATCGGTAATCCATGCTTGCGATGGTATATTGGGTGAGTGAATATCATACACACCAGGACCAATTTCGTTCGGGTAATTAAAATCTTCAAACGCTTGCAGTAACTCCATGTTTGAACGCGAAGTCTCTATGGTAATCACGTCGGCATCTAAATCAGCCACCGACTGAATAATTTCATTAAATTCGCTATAACACATATGAGTATGAATTTGAGTTTCAGGCTTTGCACTCCCTGCTGAAATCTTAAATGCATCAACTGCCCAACGTAAATATTCACTATGTGCCGCTTTTTTTAAAGGTAAACCTTCTCGAATAGCCGGTTCATCAATTTGAATAATATTAATGCCTGCAGTTTGTAAATCGTTAACCTCATCACGCAATGCAAAAGCCAGTTGGTTAGCAATCTCTTTACGTGATACATCCTCACGCGGGAACGTCCAACATAAAATAGTTACAGGTCCTGTTAGCATGCCTTTCATTTGCTTTGACGTTAATGACTGTGCATAGGCCGACCACTCCACGGTCATAGGTTTTTCACGTTCAATATCGGCAACAACAATGGCAGGTTTCACGCATCGTGAGCCGTAACTTTGTACCCAGCCAAATTGGGTCGTCTGAAACCCTGCCAGATTCTCAGCAAAATACTCGACCATATCATTACGCTCGGCTTCACCATGGACTAATACATCAAGATCGAGCGCTTCTTGGCGTTTAACGGCATCGCTGATATGCCCTTTTAATGCAATCTCATACGCCTCTTTTGTTAACTCTCCACGGCGGAATGCACTGCGCTGAGTTCGGATTTCACGGGTTTGTGGAAAAGATCCTATCGTCGTGGTCGGTAACGGTGGCAATTGTAGTACTTCCGCTTGATGGTGAGCACGCTCAGAATATGGGGCACTTCGACGCGTCAACTGATCAGTAATACTATTTAAGCGCTGCTGAACTTGCGCTTTATTGACCTGAGTTGATAAGCGACGCTCAATAATCGGTTGGCTGTAAGCTTTGCAGGCAGCAATGGCCATTAGATCGCCATCAAGTGCAGAGCCTAAGAGACTGATCTCTGAAACTTTTTGTTTAGCAAAAGCAAACCAGTTATAGGTTTCCTCGCTAAGACCTTCTTCTAATGTGACATCAACAGGGCTATGCAGCAACGAACATGAGCTAGCGACCCATAAGCGCTCACCTAATGCGGCTTTAATGGGTTGCAGTGTCGTGACAAGATTAGCTAGATCAGCACGCCATACATTACGTCCATTAATGGCTCCAACCGATAACACCCACTCGTTTGGCAATGCATTAACGACGCTATTTAACTGCTCTGGTGCCGCCGAAATATCAATATGTAAACCGTCGACAGGCAACTCAACGATTTTATCCAGTACGCCGTCAACAGCATCAAAATACGTCGTTAAAAGTACCTTCACTTCACTTTGCAATACTTGATAAGCCAGTTTAAAAGAATCTAACCACGGCTTTGCCAAATCTAAAGCGAGAATGGGCTCATCTATTTGTACCCACTCCACTCCTAATGCCGCCAGTTTAGCGAGAATCTTTTGATAAGCCGTCAACAGGCGCGGTAATAAACTCAGTCGATCAAATTCATCATCATTAACTTGTGCATCAACCTCTTTGCCTAAAAACAAGTAACTCAGTGGTCCAAGTAAAACTGGCTTTACGTTATGACCGTGTTTTTTAGCTTCGCTTATTTCATCAAAGAGCTGAGGCCAACTTACTTCAAATGTATCATCACGGCTAAACTCTGGGACAATATAATGGTAATTCGTGTTAAACCACTTGGTCATATCAGACGCTGCACTGCCCTCATTAGCGCAACCACAGACAACTTGTGATTGCCCACGACCAACACGAAATAGCGTATCTAAATCAGGAAAGCCTTGATGGTGACGTTTGGGAACATGACCCAGTAATAAGCTTGTTGTTAGCACATGATCATACCAAGCAAAGTCTCCTGCTGTTGCAAAGGTCAGCCCAGATTCTTGCTGTGTATCCCAGTTCTTTTTACGAATACCGTAACCAATAGATTTAAGCTCTGCTTGATCGATATCACCACGCCAATACTTCTCTAGTGCAAATTTAAGCTCGCGTTTTTCGCCAATGCGTGGGTAACCTAAAATATGCGTAGTTGTTTTTGTCATTGTTGAATTCCTTTCCTAAATAAACGTTGCTGACACTTTCAATAAGATGTCTGGATGGCTAAACTATCGCGTTTTTTGTAAACATGAACAATCGTTAAATATTCATTTCAACTATGAGAAAAATTCAACTTAAGTGGGGCAATAGCCATCTAGCCGTTTACAAATGGTCGATATACACGTAATTTAACTCTGAAATATTGATTTATGAATTCAAGCTTAAGGAAATATGAGGACTTCTCATGATAGAGCTAAAACATTTACGCACATTGAGTGTATTAAGAGATACAGGGTCATTAACGGCTACAGCGACCAGTTTGCACTTAACACAATCAGCCTTATCACATCAATTAAAAGAGTTGGAGTCGAGGTTAGGTGGACCACTTTTCTTGCGCAAAACTCGCCCAGTAAAATTCACCTCTGAAGGTAATATTCTATTAAAATTAGCGGATGATATTCTTCCTCGAATAGGCAAAGCTCAAAATGAATTAGCCAGCCTAAAAGAAGATGTAAATGGCAGATTGCATATGGCAATTGAATGCCACTCTTGCTTCCAGTGGCTGATGCCAGCATTAAAGGAATACCAAGTTGCTTGGCCAAGTGTCACTCTCGATTTTTCTTCTGGATTTGGTTTTGAACCTCTACCTGCGCTGCTTGCTGGAGAGCTCGATTTGGTTATCACTTCCGACATACAACCGCGCTCGGAAGTACATTACGAGCCATTATTTGATTTTGAGATGTGTTTGATCACCTCAACTACCTCTCCCCTTGCCAATGTAGAGTCTATTCAACCCCATCACCTTAGCGATCAAACCATGCTATCTTATCCCGTACAAAAGCAGCGCTTAGATATCGTGAAGCATTTTTTACAGCCAGCAGGGGTTGAACCAGCAAAGTGGAAACAGGCTGACAATACATTAATGTTGGTGCAGATGGTATCGGCAGGCTTAGGGGTTGCCGCTTTACCTAACTGGGCAATTAATGAATTTTCAAGACAGGGATTAATTACTAGTAAACCGTTAGATACAGGGTTATGGCGACGCTTATTTGCCGCAACGAGAAATTCAGAAAAAGAGAAACATTATCTGCAAGCCTTTTTTAACACTGCCCGCCTACAATGTAAAAGCCACCTTGATGGGATCAAGATGGCATAATATTCAAGATTTACTGGCTTTAAACTGATTGGTAAGTGGATCGTATTGATAGCCTAATACATCAAACTTACCAACAACATGCTCGACATCCATTTCGTAAGCAATAACCAACTCATCAAAACTATCGCATTCTAAGCGTAATTTTTCATTGACTATACCCAGCAAAATCGTACTGTCGAACCCCTTAACATTACTTAAATCCATAGCCGTTCTCCAATGTGAGGTTAACGTTTTAAGCATAGTTCGATTTAGGCCAATGAGGAATATTCTCTGTCACATTCCTTACGATTAAACCTTATAATGAATAAACACCTTAAAACACGCTAAGTACCATTTGAAAATAAGTCGCAGCCATCAAGCCAACAGCCACGCTAATAAATAACTGGATTTTTTCCGCACTTTTCTGGGTAAATAAATGCCAACAACTGATCACAATCGTCGTAACTAGTAATGCAAAACCCATTAAAAGTGCTGGCGTCATTGCTGATAAAGTATCGTCTGACAGAGTGTAAGTATGAAAAATGATCGAGAGTACGATGAACATCCCTGAGACAAGAGCAGCAAGTGGCAATATATGGTGGAAAGCCTGTAAGCGAGTACGCGCTATAGTTAGGAGTAGATGAGTAAAGCCTGAACCTAAAAAAAGAATAAAGAGGCAATAAGTTATACCACCAGCCAATGAGTTTTGCTCAAAGGCCTGCATCAGCATAATGATAGAGGCAAAAATATTCGCACCATACAGTAACCACATAGGTCCTTGATCACGGGTTTTCTTGGTTTGAACTTGAGAGAAAAAATAAAATATTGTCGCAACAACAAGAAAAGCTTCAATATGATGCAAAGTCACGGTTAACCACAAAACACCAATCGCGGGTAGTACTTTATGTATACGCCCTCTTTGGCCTGGGCAAATATCTCCCTTTAACAAAATTAGCGTTAAAATCAGTTGTGTACCTAATAGCATAGGAACAAATACAGTTAATAGGGCATCCAGCATTTTTCTTCATCATTTGGTCAGGGTAATGTTTGATAATAGCAAAACCTGCTACGATCTCTCTATTCCTTTTTCATTTCTGGCTTTATAAGCAGTGATGGGTGTAGATAAGCCTATAACATATCGCTATAATGCCCCGCTCTTCAACCTGAGGCCGTAATATGTACAGCGACGATATCACCCCAATTCATCAATACAAAAAATACTGGGCCGAGTGCTTCGGTAGCGCACCCTTTCTTCCAACCAGTAGAAAAGAGATGGATGCCTTAGGATGGGACAGTTGCGACATTATTATCGTCACTGGTGATGCCTATGTTGATCACCCAAGTTTTGGTATGGCGATTATTGGTCGCTTATTAGAAGCCCAAGGCTTTCGCGTCGGTATCATTGCGCAACCAGAATGGAATAACAAAGACGACTTCATGAAACTCGGCCAACCAAATTTATTCTTTGGTATCACCGCCGGCAACATGGATTCGATGATTAACCGTTACACTTCGGATAAAAAACTACGCCACGATGATGCTTACACGCCTAACAATGAAGGTGGTAAGCGCCCTGATCGTGCAACTCTGGTTTATTCTCAGCGTTGTCGTGAAGCCTATAAAGGTGTCACGATTGTGCTAGGTGGCATTGAAGCGAGCTTGCGTCGTGTTGCCCACTACGATTACTGGTCAGATAAAGTCCGCCGCTCAGTACTTTTGGATGCCAAAGCCGATATTCTTCTATTTGGTAATGCTGAACGCGCACTTGTTGAAGTGGCTCATCGCCTTGCTAATGGTGAAGAAAAAACGCAGTTAACTAACATTCGTGGTACTGCAGTTAACTTAGCAGCGGTACCAGAAGGTTACACTGTGATTGATTCATCGCGCATTGAAAAACCAGGCAAGGCTTATGTGCCGGTTAATCCATATGAAGTGGAAACTCAATGTGAGACCAACAAAGAAGCAAAAGCAGAAGTGGTGGCTCAACCTATCACTATCCGCCCTTCTCGACATGACTCGAAAACTACCGCCGTTCGTCTGCCTCCGTTTGAAAAATTAAATAATGACCGCATTTTATACGCGCATGCTAGCCGTGTAATGCATTTAGAAACCAACCCATACTCAGGTCGAGCACTGATCCAACGTCACGGTGATCGTGAACTATGGGTTAACCAAATGCCGATCCCGCTAGAAACGGAAGAGATGGATTACGTTTTTGCATTGCCTTTTGCACGAGTCCCTCACCCGATGTACGGCAAAGCTAAAATCCCAGCTTATGACATGATCAAAACTTCGGTCAATATCATGCGTGGCTGTTTTGGTGGTTGTTCTTTCTGTAGTATCACTGAGCATGAAGGTCGTATTATTCAAAACCGTTCAAAAGAGTCTATTTTGGATGAGTTAGAAGAAATTCGCGACAAAGTTCCAGGTTTTACAGGCACAATTTCAGATCTTGGTGGTCCAACGGCGAACATGTATCGTCTAGGCTGCTCTGATCCTAAAGCGGAAAGAAACTGTCGACATCCATCATGTGTTTTCCCTAAAATTTGTAGCAAATTAGATACGGATCACAAGCACACCATCGATCTATATCGCTCTGCTCGTAAGCTAAAAGGGATTAAGAAGGTCATGATTGCTTCTGGTGTTCGCTATGACTTAGCGATTGAATCACCAGAGTACGTCAGAGAGCTGGTTACTCACCATGTCGGTGGCTACCTGAAAATTGCACCAGAGCACACTGAAAAAGGTCCTCTGGATATGATGATGAAACCAGGTATGGGCTCTTACCATCGCTTTAAAGAGATGTTTGAGAAGTACAGTAAGGAAGCAGGTAAAAAACAATACCTTATCCCTTACTTCATTTCAGCTCACCCAGGCGCTGAAGATGAAGACATGCTAAATTTAGCCTTATGGTTAAAGAAAAATAACTATGAGTGTGATCAGGTACAAAACTTCTACCCTTCACCTATGTGTAATGCAACGTCTATGTACTACTCAGAGACGAACCCATTAAAACGTGTGAAGTATAAGAAACGTGAAGAAGTACCGGTTGCTAAAGGTGAACGTCAACGTCGCCTACACAAAGCATTACTTCGTTACCACGATCCAGCAAACTGGCCTCTTATTCGTGAAGCATTGATCAATATGGGTAAAAAGTACCTTATCGGTGATAAGCCAAGCTGTTTGATCCCAGAAGAAGATCTTGAAGCACAAACGCCAGCTCAACGCCGTAAATCAGGCCGTCATGGCGCGAATCGTTTTGCGACTAAGCATACGGGAGCAAAAGGACAACCTGGATTAGGTGGTGAGCAAAGCCGCGATAACCGAGGGCAACGTAAAAAGCCAGCGGGTAAAGCGCCAGGACAAAATAAGTCGGGTAACCGTAATAATACTGGCAATGGTCAGTCTAACGATAGACCCGCTGCAGCAAGAGGAAAACCTAAGACGCGTCGATAGCAAGTTGCTAGTTGCTAAGTTGCTAGTTGCTAAGAAAGCCGGTTTCCAATTGAAAACAAAAGCGCAGACTATTCTGCGCTTTTTTTATTGCTTGAACATCCATTTACCTCATCAATATTTGCAGCATAAATATTAAAATATAAAAAGTTATCATCTAATCATTTACACCAGATGCAGAGTGCTAGATACTGTCGCCCCACAAAAATGCAATGTCTTGAACCATGAAGCTAAATAACAGCCCGATAACGCAACACCGCTTTGATAACCAGACCTTTTTTATTAAGCGTGATGATAAGCTACATCCTCTATTCTCTGGCAATAAAGCGAGAAAGTTTATGAGCTTACTCGAAGGTGACTACCCAGGTGTCAGCACCTTAATTGGTTATGGTTCAGCTCAAGCTAACTCACTTTATTCTTTAGCAGCACTGGCGCATATCAAAGGTTGGCAATTAGAGTTTTACGTTGATCGTATTCCGCAATGCCTCAAAGATAATCCATCGGGTAACTACCGTGGTGCTATGGAGCTTAACGCGAAAGTTATCGAGGTCGCTCATCTTTCGGATTTACACCCAGCTGAATACATTAATACCATTCGTCAACCCGATGCGAGTTGTCTATCGGTACCTGAAGGTGGTCGTTCAAAAATCGCAGAGCATGGTGTGAAACAACTGGCACAAGAAATTGTCGACTGGATACGATTTGAACCTAAACATGATTTCGTGGTTGCCTTACCATCAGGAACGGGCTGTACTGCTCTGTATTTAAATAAACACCTAAAGCCGCATAATATTCCGGTGATCACCTGCGCATGTGTTGGTGGGGATGACTATTTGACAACCCAGTTTAATGAGCTTGAAGAAAGCCAGCATCCTGATATTTTACCACTGGAAACTAAGCATCACTTTGGCAAGCTGTACGAAGAAGATTACGCGATATGGTTAGAGCTTGAAGAAGAAACAAATATTGAATTTGATCTACTTTATGATCCATTGATGTGGCAATGTTTACGCAACTGGCAACAAGAGAACCCGGAAAAAACCATCTTATATATTCACCAAGGGGGGATTCTAGGCAATGAAAGTATGTTGCCAAGGTACCAACGTCGGTTTCCTGAACTAAGATAATGCTAAATTAAAGTAATTCTGAGTCTGATAACCTTTCCCCATGGTTATCAGACTTTATATAAACCATATATTTTTTGACTTAGCTCTTTTCAGGAGTATGTGTATATAAATGAACATCTCGCTGTGGGAATGGTATCGAAACACCTTCAGCATCTAAGCGCTTTTTAACTTGCTCAGTGACATCCCAGTACACATCCCAATAATCGGTGGTTTTAACCCAAGGTCGAACAATAAAATCAACCGAAGATTCATTTAATGTATGCAGCTTTACCATAGGATTCGGCGTTTTTAAGACACGCTCATCGCTGGTTAAAATGTCCATAAAAATCATTTTAGCTTTATCAATATCATCGGCATAACCAATGCCAAAGACCATATCAACCCGACGTGTTTTTTCTGCTGTAATATTATTAATCACATCACCCCAAATTTTATTATTCGGGATCACCAACCTCTGATTATCAATCGTTTGTACTGTGGTTGACACCAAACTCATATTTTTAACAGTACCTTGAATACCAGCCACTTTAACCATGTCGCCAACATCATACGGACGATAAACCAGAATCATAAGACCAGAAGCAAAGTTTGATAAGGTATCTTGCAAGGCGAAACCAATAATCACCCCAGCAACCCCGAAACCTGTTAATAGTGGGGCGAGTTCAATACCGACCTGAGATAGAGCGATGAGTAAGCCAATGAAAATGACCACTTTAGCAGCGATAGAAACAAAGAAATCTTGCATTAATACGCTAAAATCCATCTTCGAGCGCTTAAGACTTTTACCCACGGTTTTCGCGACTAAACGTGAAACCTTACGCGTTAGATATAAGATACCGAGAAATACTGCAACCTTAACAATAATTGAAGGTGTATTCTCAAAAAGCCACGCTTTGAATGAAGTGACCCACTCTTCAAGTAAGCCATAGGCAACACTTGCATCCAGAACATCCGCATTAATATTACCCGTGAGTAACACTAATAATTGCTTATAATCTGTGACATTAACGCCCATAGGCTCCATTAGCTTCATGCCAGCTTCTAAGCTCTGCACAATCATCGCAATTCGCTCATTATATCGAACGACCACATCTTTTAACTCAGCTTTCTCAGTCGCGCTGACATAAGCGAGTCTTGCTTCCACTTCTTTCTTCTGTGTATCGGTATAAAGAATTAAGTTAGATAGCATTTCAGCTCGTTCAATAAGCGTTAGCTTAAAGCTATCCTGTGTTTCAGTAATGTCTAATCCATTATCTGCAGCTAGCTTCAACGTGGTATCAAGCTGTTTATAATAAACATCCATTATTGAAATACGTCTTTGCATTTTAAGTTCTAGCTTTAGCTTTTCTTCATCACTGGCAGCGCGAACCTCTGAGGCTAAGCTGTGTAACTTAGTGTCGCTTAATGCCAATAAATCTTCCAGTAACTTGATTTGTCCAAGTAACAGGTCAGTAACAAGTTCAGGTCTCCCCTCTACCTTCTCTGTATTCTCTGTATTCTCTGTATTCTCTGTATTCTCTGTATTCTCTGTGATTTTAAGCCTAATCTGGTCACGTAAATGCTCATTTTTACGACGCAGAATATCCTCTAGAAACTCTTTATCATTCTCATGAGCTTGTTCTAACTCGACAAGATCGGCGGTTAACTTTTGCTGTAATTCAATAAGAGCCTGAGCATAGACCGGAGTTGCCAATAATACTCCACTCAAAATTAGTATTTTAAAAAAAGCCATCACACACTTCATACACACCTTCCCTGTCTCTAATAAGCTATTAATAAACGCTGTGACCGCCTATCAATAACAACTCATTAAGTGTATGTAGCGCTTAGTTATCTATCCATCTGATCACGATAAAAAACAACGATTTGTGACCTTAATAACAGATAATGGTGAGATATTATTCACGACGCCGAAACTAAGCCCTTATTACCGAAACAAGATCAAAAAAGCCTAACAACAATACGTTATTAGGCTTAATAAGATGAACTCGTTTTCAGCGTCCACAGTTAGCAGATTGTTCCGCCACCTTGCTGAATATCTTGTTCATTATCAATGATAGCTTGTGCTGCAATAGCCAAACCTTCAGCGATAACCTCAAGCTTCATAGTTGGTTGCGAACCATCAACGGACTGCTCAGGTAAAAGAGGAATATGAACAAAACCATGTCGAATATTACTATCTTTTAAATAATGCTGAATACCGTAAAATAAGTGGTTGCAAACAAAAGTACCAGCCGTATTAGAAAGCACCGCTGGAATGCCTTGCTTTTGCATTGCATCTACCATTGCCTTTATCGGTAATGTCGTAAAGTAGGCATCTGGACCACCTTGAACAACTGGCTCATCAATCACTTGAATACCATCGTTATCTGGGATGCGGAAGTCATCAACATTAATCGCTATACGCTCAGGAGTAATGGCAGCACGTCCAGATGCTTGCCCAACAGTAATCACCGCGTCTGGCTTTTGCTCTTCAATCGCTTTTTGTACAACATCAATCGATTTATAACGAACAACAGGCACCTGACAAATTGTAATTACCCCACCATTCAACTGACGGTTTGCAATTAACTTCACTGCTTCTAATGCAGGGTTTATCTTATCATTGCCAAATGGTTCAAAACCTGTAATTAAGATTTTTTTCATAATAAACTCCTAAAAAGCAAACATATACATAAATGCAGTGTTAATCACTAACATAATAAGACCAGGAATAAATTGAGTCATGATGACTTGGTTCTTATTTTCTAATTCTAATAATGCTGCAGGAACAACATTAAAGTTGGCTGCCATTGGCGTCATTAAGGTACCGCAATAACCTGAAATCATACCAAGAACACCAATAACTATCGGATCTCCGCCCATTTCAACCATAAGCAGCGGGATACCAATGCCGGCAGTAATCACAGCAAAAGCTGCAAATGCGTTCCCCATTACAATGGTAAATATCGCCATTCCGAATGTATAAGCAATCACATAAGCCAGTACACTGCCATGAGGAACGATCTCTTTTACTATCTGTGAAACCGTATCACCGACACCAGCTTGACCAAATAAGTAGCCTAGTGCCGCGAGAAATTGAGATAAAATTGCTGCCCAACCAATGGTATCAATTAAGCGACGCCCTTCATGAATACTTTGTACAGGCTTGCATTTAGTTAAGACATTCGCCGCTAGCAGTGCCAAAATAGAACTAAAACCAAGACCAATTAACGCACTTGTCCCCGTCAGTTGACTCCATAAAATAGTACCAATCGGCACGATAATGGCTGGTAGGAATAATTTATTTTTCAGTGATTGTGCACTGGCTGCTCTAAATTCATTGTTACTAGTGTTATAAGACCCGATGCCCATCAATCCAGATGCCGCTATCAGTGTCATGACTAAAACAAGTACACCAACAAACCAATCTGGTAAGACACTGCCAAGACAAAAAGAGACACCGTAAGCGAGCCAGAAACAGCCTGTTCCGATGGATTTAGCATTTTGTTTATCTGCAAAACTCTGAATAGCAAATGCAATTAATAGTAAACCTGTTGCTTGATAAATATACTCTAACATTGTCTTACTCCTGCTCACCTGCTTTCTTTAAGCGAGAATCTTCAATCCAAGCTCTAATATAAAATACGACGCATGAAGCAAGTGCTGTCGGAATTGCCCACATGAACATTTCATTTAATGCCACGCTATAGCCATGATCTTCTAGAACACCTTTGATGAGTAATAATCCACCAGCACCAATAAAGATTAATTGACTAAAGAAGTTAGCAAAGTTTTCACTCATTGCTGCTAATGCTCGTAGATGCTGTCTTTCTTTATTTGATAGTGGCTTTCTTCCCTTTTCTGCTGCCGCTTCTGCCATTGGTGCAACAAGAGGACGGATCATTGAAGGGTGACCACCTAAGTTAAGACCTAACCCATTAGTAACTTTGCGAAGTAATAAGTAAGTCAGCATCACACGCCCCGCTGAAGCTTGCTTTATCGAGCCAATTAGCGTTTCAGCACGCTCCCTTAAACCAAACCTTTCTAGCACACCTATCATAGGCAACACTAAAATAAACAATGACATGTAGCGGTTCTGTGTAAAAGAAGCACCGAGAATCGATAAGATCTCAATAAAATCAATCTTAGCAACCAGTCCTGTTACTATCCCTGCAATCAAAATAACCAATAAGGTATTTAAGCGTAACGCTAAGCCAATGGTGATAATTGCTACACCAATTAAAGGCCAAAAATCAATCATGATAAACCCTTTCATAAACATCGTACGCGCGTGGGTGCAATGAAAGCTATTGAACTTTATCGCCAATAACTTCCCCGCTCTTTAAGGAACATAATTATTCCATTTAAAGTACTATATTATAATTACCAACAATAACAAGCATGCTGAATTCACATGCTCACTAATCAACCACACAAGAAGATTATTTGTTAATACTATAATTAATACTGATTAATATGGCGAGACACACCACAACAAAGTAAATATATGAATATTTAATCCAATAAATAGAAATAATTATAGCGATGGTAGCTCGTACTATAAAAGACGCTCCTCGAAGCTAGCATTAAGCATACTGAATATTTATTCATTTTAATTATTTATATCTAATTTATAAATAATAGAGGTGAGGTTTTATAAGCCGCTCAGATAGTATTACGCAGTAATTAATCTGAACGGTTTATTAATGGCGTAGAAATACCTTTAAATATCGTATATTTGATAGGTATTGGTTAAAAGCGTGAGCGTTATTTTACTAGTGTTTTTATGAAGCTGATTTTACTGTCTGATGTTGAGCCATTATCTTCATAGCCACTAATTTGATATTGGCTAGAAATAAGTAACTGGAGCATAGCTGGGTAGCGGTTCATCGATTTTACACTTAATTTACTATACCCTGCACTTAAAGCCCACGCTTCTTGTTTCTCTCGTAAAATAGTAGCAATCCCTTGTTTACGATAACTAGGAATGACCCCACCTAACCAACTATAGAATTCACTGTCGGATAGCTGGTAACCGACTTTATAAGCAACAGGAGTATCACCTGACTTGGCAATCAAGATCAGAGATGGCTTATTTACGAGTCTTGCTTCGATTTTTTGTCTTGTGGTACGACCGTCGAACTCTGGCACTTGAGCATCAACCAATAAAAGATCATCAATAGTCCCCAGCGAAAAAGTTAACGTCACAATTTCCCCTCTCTCAATTGCACTGATCTTTCTTTATTACGATTGGCATTATAGACAACACAAAAATTACCACGCCTGGTTCGACATTTAGAGCAACGCTCACAATCAACAGGGGCTTGCTGACCTTCTTTCCAACGCTTAATTAAATGTGGTTCTGCAAGTAATGGTCTAGATACAGCAAAAAATTCAATCCCTGTTTTCTCAGCCATACTTTCTATTGCATGAATATCACTTAAGCCACCAACAGTTATAACGGGAATATCAACCTCTCGACTAATGATATCTCCGTATTCATGAAAATAACCTTCCGCTTGCAAAGTACAGCCATCAAATGACTCACCCACTAATGCACTGGCATTACCATGAATATTACCTGAGACAATAATGGCATCGACACCAATTTGTTCCAGTTTTTTACATATTTCACGCGTTTCAGTAAATGTTAAGCCACCTTCAAAAAACTCGCTTGCTGTTAGTTTAACTAAAAGTGGAAAGTCATCACCAACTAACTGTCTCGTTTGTTCTAGTATTTCGATTAAAAAACGCAGACGATTATCTAAACTACCACCGTGCTGATCATCACGACGATTGTAGTAAGGACTTAGAAACTGATTAATCAGATAAGTATGAGCAGCGTGGATTTCTACACCATCAAAGCCTGATTTTTTAGCCCGTAAACTAGCATGAGCAAAAGCATTCACGATGTAATCTATTTCATCTTTTGTCATCGCCTTACCTTGGGTTTTTGTTCCCCGCTCAGGCACTTCACTAGGAGAAAAAATCACTCGCTCGCCAACATTGTAAGTCGTTTTTGTTCCACCATAGGCTATCTGCATAACTATTTTAGCGTCGTATTGATGCACAAGATCGGTCAATGTCTGGTATTCATCAATGAAGCTATCGTTATAAATACCCATCATGCCAGCATTAGGCTTCTCTTCTTCAACAATATTGGCATAGCCCGTTACGATAAGCCCAACCTCTCCTTGAGCTAACTTTTCATAAATATCATACAGTTTTGCCGTCATATGCCCATCATCTGTTGCCATATTTTCCCAAGTTGCACTACGTACAAACCGGTTTTTTAATGTCATATTGCCAATACGGGCTGGTGAAAATAATATGCTCAAATCTAACTCTCTTACCATTTGTTGAGGAGGTACCAATGCAAAATAAAATCTTAATGAAGAATGCCAATCGTAGTAAATGCTGGTATAGCGTTACTTTTCTTAAATGACAGGCAATAAAAAAGGAGAGCCGAAGCTCTCCTTTTTCTTAAACCTTACGGCAACTCTAATTAAAGAGCAGCTTTCGCTTTAGCAACTAGAACTGCAAATGCAGCCTTGTCGAATACTGCGATATCAGCAAGGATCTTACGGTCGATCTCGATAGATGCTTTCTTAAGACCGTTGATGAAACGGCTGTAAGATAGACCATTTTGACGAGATGCAGCGTTAATACGAGCAATCCATAGCTGACGGAACTGACGCTTTTTGTTGCGACGGTCACGGTAAGCGTATTGGCCAGCTTTAGTAACTGCTTGGAAAGCTACGCGGTAAACACGTGAACGTGCTCCGTAGTAACCTTTTGCTTGTTTTAGAACTTTCTTATGACGTGCACGAGCTTGTACACCACGTTTTACGCGAGGCATTATGTCTCTCCTAAACTAAAATAAATAAACTAAAAAATTAAGCGTATGGCAACATACGTAGTACAGCAGCAACTTCACACTTAGGTAAGATTGCGTTTGGACGTAGCTGACGCTTGTTCTTAGTAGTACGTTTAGTCAGGATGTGGCGTTTTGTAGCGTGCTTAAATTTGATACCACCAGCAGTTTTCTTGAAACGCTTAGAAGCACCTTTGTTGCTTTTCATCTTCGGCATGATGAAGACTCCGCATTGTTAGTTGTTAATAAACATAGTAATCAGGGCGAATAAAACACCATCGCTGTATAATACAGCAATGATGTCATATTACTTGTAGGCCGTTAATTACTTCTTTTTAGGCGCCAATACCATAATCATCTGGCGACCTTCAATTCTCGTTGGGAAAGATTCGACTACTGCAAATTCTTCAGTATCCGCTTTCAAACGATTTAGAACGTCAACACCGATGTTTTGGTGGGCCATTTCGCGACCACGGAAGCGAATTGTTACCTTCACTTTGTTGCCGTCTTCTAGGAAACCAGTCAGGTTGCGTAGTTTTACCTGATAGTCTCCAATATCAGTCCCAGGACGGAATTTAATTTCCTTGATCTGGACCTGCTTTTGCTTCTTCTTCTGCTCTTTCGCAGCTTTACTCTTTTCAAAGAGGAACTTACCATAGTCCATCACACGACAGACTGGTGGCTCGGCGTTAGGGCTGATCTCTACAAGATCCATACCAGCTTCAGCAGCTGCTTCTAGCGCTTCGTTGATCGATACGATACCTACGGCTTCGCCGTCTGCACCAGTTAAACGAACTTCACGAACGCCACGAATGTCACCATTTAAACGGTGCTGGTTTTGTTTGGCCGGTTGTTGGCCACGTCTTCCGCCTTTAATAGCTATTCCTCCAGATTGAGCTTACGGTTTGAAACCTCAGCTTGGATGTATGAAATAAAGTCATCCACTTTAAATTTGCCAAGGTCATTACCTTTACGTGTACGTACTGCAATTTCGCCGGCTTCCATTTCTTGGTCACCACAAACTAACATGTACGGAACACGCTTCAAAGTATGTTCACGGATTTTAAAGCCTATCTTCTCATTTCTCAAGTCTGCTTTGACTCTAAATCCACTTTTTTGCAATTTTTTTGTAATTTCTTGCACATATTCGGACTGTTTGTCCGTAATGCCCATTACAACAGCCTGCTCCGGCGCCAACCAAGTTGGGAAGAAGCCTGCATATTCTTCAATTAGGATACCGATGAAACGTTCAAGAGAGCCTAAAATCGCTCTGTGAATCATAACTGGCGTGTGACGCTCGTTATCTTCACCAACATAAGTTGCACCTAAACGCTCTGGTAATGCAAAATCAAGCTGCACTGTACCACATTGCCACGCACGATCCAGACAATCATGCAAAGTAAATTCAATTTTCGGTCCGTAGAAGGCACCTTCACCATCTTGAATTTCGTACGGTATCTCCATCGACTCAAGCGCTAGCTTAAGATCGGCTTCGGCACGGTCCCACATTTCGTCAGAACCAACGCGTTGCTCAGGACGAGTCGATAGTTTAACAACAATGTTCTCAAAACCAAATGTTGTATACGTATCGTAAACCATCTCAATACAGCCTTTCACTTCTTCTTGTACTTGTTCTTCAGTACAGAAAATGTGAGCGTCATCTTGAGTGAAGCCACGAACGCGCATTATACCATGTAATGCACCAGAAGGCTCGTTACGATGACAAGAACCAAATTCAGCCATACGCAATGGCAAATCACGGTACGATTTCAGACCTTGGTTAAAGATTTGAACATGACCAGGACAGTTCATTGGCTTAATTGCATATTCACGGTTCTCAGAACTTGTTGTGAACATCGCTTCAGCATATTTGTCCCAGTGACCAGAACGTTCCCATAATACGCGATCCATCATTAATGGACCTTTTACTTCTTGGTAATCGTATTCTGTTAGTTTCTCACGAACAAAAACTTCAAGATCACGGAAGATAGACCAACCATTATGGTGCCAGAATACCATACCAGGTGCTTCTTGCTGCATGTGGAATAGATCTAGGTGCTTACCGATTTTACGGTGATCACGCTTCGCTGCTTCTTCAAGACGCGTTAAATGTGCTTTCAGTGCTTTTTTGTCATGAAATGCTGTACCGTAGATACGCTGAAGCATTTTATTGTCACTATTACCACGCCAGTATGCGCCAGCAACGTTTAATAACGTAAAGTGCTGACAGAAGCTCATGCTTGGTACGTGAGGACCACGGCACATGTCAATGTATTCTTCATGATGATATAAGCCTGGGCGATCATCTTTTGATACATTTTCATCTAGAATTTCAATTTTGTACGTTTCGCCGCGTGCTTCAAATGCATCGCGAGCTTCCTGCCAGCTAACTTTTTTCTTAATTACTTGATACTTAGTTTTAGCTAGCGCCTTCATGCGCTTTTCAATTGCATCTAAGTCATCTTGAGTTAAAGATTGCTCAAGATCGATATCATAGTAGAAGCCGTTGTCGATGGTCGGACCAATCGCCATTTTTGCTTCAGGGAAAAGTTGCTTAATTGCATGACCTAGTAGGTGAGCACACGAGTGACGAACAATCTCAAGACCGTCTTCATCTTTTGTCGTGATAATTTCTAGGCTAGCATCGTGTTCAATAAGATCACAAGCATCAACACGGGTACCGTCAACGCGTCCAGCGATTGTCGCTTTAGCAAGGCCTGGACCAATAGATGCAGCAACATCCATCGTAGATACAGGTGCGTCGAATGAACGTTGACTACCGTCAGGAAGAGTAATTACAGGCATTTTATATCCTTTACAGTGGTGTTGCATACCAAGCAACACTTGCTAAGTTTATCTCTCTAATCAATACAATGCTTAGAGATACGGGTAAATCATCTGATTTGAGATAACACAAACTAAGTACAAATACTGATGCACCTAAATTGAGTCAGTTGCACATTGTAACTGACACTACAAAAATAACAACCTTATGCCAAATAACTGGATAGACCATTTAGCACCTCCTAGTTGTTTATAATCACTGCAGTTCCCATTACCGATAGATATTTATGTTTTTAACACCCTACCACTCAAATACCAATAATCAGTTCCAATTCACTCGTGAGCAAGCGAGTCACTTTGCCAAAAAAGTGGCTGGAGACTTTAACCCCATCCACGATGAAGACAATAAGCGTTTTTGTGTCCCTGGTGATCTGCTATTTGCAGTATTGCTTCAAAAAGAAGGGATAAGCCAAAAAATGCAGGTGAAATTTTCAGGGATGGTTAGCGATAATACCCCACTACAGATCATGAATATTAGTGCGAGTGATAGTGCGCTCGTTGATGATAACGGCAAAGAGTATCTACACATGACTCGTCAAGGTGATTCATCACAGGATCTTAGCTTTATCGAGCATGTTGTCACCAATTACGTACAGTTTTCTGGCATGAACTTCCCACACATCATGGTACCGCTAATGGAAGAACAGCAGATGATGATCAATTGCCAACGTCCTTTAGTTATATATGAAAGTATGGATATTGAGTTTAGTCGCCTTGATCTCTCGCATCCTGAAGTCGATTTTACCGGTGCTACTTTCAATGTTGACGGTAAACGTGGCGTTGTAACATTAAATTTCGCCTTTAAAGAAGAAGGAGAAGTGGTTGGTCATGGCATAAAACGCATGGTTGCTAGCGGACTAAAACCTTACCAACAAGACGCTATTGACGATCTTGTTGAGCGCTTCAATGCCTGTAAGTCTGCTTTTTTGGCCGCAGAGATAAGCACTTCTCTTTAGGGAAACCGACATTTCAATCAGTCCCCCTTATTAAGGTTAATTAACGATAATTGAACTTAATCATTATATCGAGTGATGCCCTTAAAAATCACTCGAGTACACCTCCTGCTCAATCGCTTCCCTACCATGGCGAATAAAACCAAGAGCCACCAACCCATAGCACCACCACTTGAACCACTATCTAATTCTATTTCTGCTGCATCCATTCCTATATAATGTATTTCCAATGTGAATGGTTCAATACCTTCTACATCATGACTCAACACGATGGCACTTTGCGCTTCACCGTAATCTAATACTGAAAAAATGATGCTGACAGTGCATGAACCACCATTATTGATCACTAAATCACTACAGTTATCTTCATCTAAGGTTGCATTCTCTAATTCGCTAAGTTGATACACTACGCTCTGTGAATTGTTATTCTCAATAGTGAAAGTATGCGAATAATGTTGTGAGCGAATTTCTAATACACCAAGATCGTCTTGATTAATAAAGTGCTGGCCTGCTATTTTCTGCGCTATCCACTCTTCAAAATACCCAACATTGGCATATACACCGTAAGCATTTTCTTGAGCGCAGCCAACACCCCAACTGACAATGCCTAACTGTTTATATTCACCATTATCATTAAATACTATCGGACCACCACTATCCCCTTGGCAAGAATCTTTTCCACCTGCTAAGTAGCCCGCACAAAAAGCATCATCTCCAATACCTGCATAGTCACCACCTAAACTGCGACACTGAGTTTGTGAAACTAAAGGGACATCGACTTGATAAAGCAGCTCTGGATAGTCAGCAACTAAATTGGGATCGGATTGTAAATTCCCCCACCCCATAACCGTTAAAGTTTCTCCTGTATTAACTTGACCATAATCTAGCCAAGTCGCTAATAAGGCTGTTTCGACGGATGGAAGTTGCTCCAGTTCTATAAGCGCAATATCATAATCAGTGCTATTTAAATTATATAATTCATGTACATATAACTCTTTTATTGCAATACGCTCACCAACCAAAGGGGAATCGGTCAAATCACTGACACCCAGAACAACCTCAATCTCATCAGCGTCTTTATCTGCGACACAGTGAGCAGCGGTCAATACATACCCGTCACCAATATAGTTTCCACCACAAAAATGACCATCAAATGCATTCACTCCAGCCTGTATAAGTGCCGCCATCGAAGGCCATTGCCCTGACTTTGCCTCTTCTCCACCAATAATTCGAGTTGACGAGTCAGACTCTTGCGCATGTAAAGGAAAAAAAGCAAAACAAAAAAGTGCTGTACTTAAAATAAGGCGTAACAATCGCATGGTCACTATGTCCTTTCGAGTAATCAAAGTCGTCAGTGATAAATATAAGCCATGAATCGATTTTCTGACACTTACGCACCAAAAAGCCTCCTAAAATAGATTCATTTTAGGAGGCTTTATTTGATAACTAGTGGTTATTGAGTTGATTAATAAAGCAAACAGAAAGGCATCACTAAAAATTACAGCATCTCATTTAGTGCTTGCAGTGGATGTAACAATACTTGTCCTTCAAAGCGCTTAACTTGACTTCGACACGAATACCCAGTGATCAAACAGCGCTCTTTAGGTAGTGTTTGTAGGCTTGGTTGCCAACTTAAATCGTAAATATCTTTCGACATCTGTAATTTATCGGCTTCGTGCCCAAAAGTACCT
The DNA here is from genome assembly GCF_002873395.1 of Vibrio sp. 10N.286.49.B3. Taxonomy (GTDB): domain Bacteria; phylum Pseudomonadota; class Gammaproteobacteria; order Enterobacterales; family Vibrionaceae; genus Vibrio. The sequence goes on from NZ_MCUV01000001.1 coordinate 234,460, forward strand.
GCCATGCCACAGCAACCAACAGGAACTGTATTTAACACCCCACCAAAGTGAGTAAATATAGCGCCCCACTCTTTTTCGGCATTAGGAAGCTTGGTTTTCTCAGTACAGTGAGCAAGCAGGTACCAAGGTTTGGTCAGCGCATCACTCTCTTTTTGTGCAGTCGATGGAGTAAATTGTGCCAAATTCGGCATAAGCCACTCATGCACCGTTAATACTTCAAAATCACCTCGTTTATCCCCTAGTACTTCGGCATATTCATCTCGATAGCAAAGTACTAAAGCAGGATCAACACCAACCATAGGTATTGATAAGCTAGCCACATCAGTTAAAAAGTCAGAGGCTGTTTGTGCACTCTTCGCAAACTGTTTTAAAAAACCTTTAATATGCTGCGCTTTACCATTGGGTTTAAACGGTAACATAACAGGAACTTTATCCAGCTTGCGTACTAATGAAACAAAGTCGGCTACAACTTGCGCATCGTAATAGCTAGTAAAAGGGTCTTGAACAATCAATACATACTGTGCTTTTTCCTCAACCGTCAGAGCATCTAGCATCGCTAAATCAAAATCAACCACCCCTTGCTCAGCCTGCATTGTTAAATGGCGCTCTAATGTTGGTACTGATAATAAAGGAGTATCAACATAGCCGACCGTTGCTTTGGTTAACCCTTTCACCCAAGGTTGGGCAATAACGGTATTCACCACTTTAGGAAACTTCGCCATTAACGGCAGCATTGTTTCAATATTTGCAACTAAATAGTCTTTTGCTGGGCGCTGATAACGAGAGTAGTAAATATTTAAAAAACGCGATCGAAAGCTTGGGACATCGACTTTGATCGGGCACTGCGTAGCACAAGCTTTACAAGCTAAACATCCATTCATCGCTTCATAAACTTCATGTGAAAAATCGTACTCATGGCGTTTATTTATCCCATTGCGTACTTTTTCTATCATGGTTTTAATTGACGGTGTTGATTCAAGAACCAGTTTTTCTAGGTCAAGAATATCAATCCCTTGTTCGGTTAATTGACGCAGCCACTCTCGAACTAACCCAGCGCGCCCTTTTGGTGAGTGACGACGATCAGCGGTAACTTTCATTGAAGGACACATCGGAGAACTTGTATCGTAATTAAAACACAAGCCATTACCATTACACTCCATCGCCTGCTTAAAGCTATCTCTAACTTGAACATCGATCTGGCGGTCGTAATAGCCACGTTTAACCGCACTAACCTTGACTAAACCTTCTGTATGCGCAGTACGTGCTGCTGCATTCGCTTCTAGCGGTGTACAAATTTTGCCAGGGTTCATCTTATTATGAGGGTCAAAAGCCGCTTTGATACGACGCAGTTCTGTAAATAATTCATCACCAAAAAAAGCGGGACTGTATTCAGAGCGAAAGCCTTTACCATGCTCACCCCACATTAATCCACCATATTTAGCGACTAATGCGACAACTTGATCAGAGATTTGATGCATCAATGCTTCTTGTTTTGGATCGCACAAATCAAGCGCTGGGCGAACGTGTAAAACCCCTGTATCAACATGCCCAAACATACCGTAGCGCAGCTGATGGCTGTCTAAAAGCTGTCTAAACTCAGCAATAAAGTCCGCTAAATTTTCAGGTGGTACACACGTGTCTTCTGCAAATGGAACCGGTTTAGCACGACCTTCTGCAGCTCCTAATAACCCAACGGCTTTTTTCCGCATGGCATAGATACGCTGGATACTCACTAATTCTGAACACACTTGAAAACCAATAATACCAGACTGCTGCGCTGCTAATTGTTCATCCAGCTTATCGGTAAGATCCTCAACCTGTTGCAGCACTTCATCTTTACTCTGCCCAGCAAATTCGACAATATTAATACCGAGCATTTCCTGATTAGGCACATCGGTTAATAGATCGCTAACGGTATGCCAAACAATATCTTGCTTAGCGAGATCAAGAACTTTTGAGTCAATGGTTTCGACTGATAAAGCCTCTGCTTCAACCATAAATGGCGCATTACGCAAAGCAGCATCGAAACTATCGTATTTAACATTCACTAATATTCGAGTTTTCGGTATTGGCGTTAGATTAAGTTTCGCTTCCGTTATAAACGCCAATGATCCTTCAGAACCACAAAGTATGCGTGTAAGATCAAATTGATCCGTTTTGTCATTAAGGGCATTTTTTAGATCATAACCCGTTAAGAAACGGTTGAGCGGCGGAAATTTGGCGTTAACTTGCTCTCGCTTATCTCTACAAACCTGTTCACTTACCTTTAATGCATTCGCAGCGTACTCTTGCTCTAAAGGAAGGCCATGAGATAAATCTGACTCTAGGCATGAACCGTCTGCTAATACAGCTTGAACCGATAAAACATGGTCTGAGGTTTTTCCATACTTTAACGAACCTTGACCTGAAGCATCGGTATTGATCATTCCACCAATTGTGGCACGATTACTGGTTGATAGTTCTGGAGAAAAGAAATAACCATAAGGTCTAATAGCATCATTGAGCTGATCTTTAACAATGCCAGTTTGAACCCTAACCCACCCCTCTTTTTCATTTATTTCAATAACCTTATTCATATATCGGGAAAGATCAACGACGAGGCCTTGAGTGAGAGATTGCCCATTCGTACCTGTCCCCCCCCCACGAGGTGAAAAAGTAACACGCTCATAAATAGAGTCCGTGCTTAACTGACCGATAAGAGTGACATCGTGGGTGTTTTTAGGGTGTACCACAGCTTGTGGTAATTGTTGATATACACTGTTATCCGTCGCTACAGCAAGTCGGCTTGAATAGTGTGTTTCGATATCTCCGCTAAAACCAGCCGTTTTTAGTGCTTCTAAAAACTGGACAATAACGGGATCAACATCTGAATGTAATTGAAGTCTTGGTAACATAGTGCTTCCTGCCCCCTAAAACACTGATCCAATCAGTTATGGGTTAAATGTTCATTAATAATCTTTGAATCTGATCACTTTACACCATCTAAAAAGGCGATCAAATCATAATCTCAACTCAAAAATACAACTCATGCTTTCTTTATTTTAATTTCACGGCACAATAGCTGACGTTAATTTAGAGCACAGGACTCATTGAGCATAAAAAATGAAAAAAAATAAAGTAATAACCACGGAAGATATTCTACTAAAATTATGTCAGTCGGTTTCAAGCGTGCTAACTTCAGCCACAGATTCTCAAGTCTCTTATTCGGCGATGGTACAAAAAATCAACAAAACGAGTCTAAAGCCTGACTTTGGTTGTTTTGTTCTCTTTGATGGTGGTTTTTCAGGTTTAGTTGTTATCAACTTCACGGCAAAAGCGGCATTAGAGTTATATAGCAATTATATGCGCAATATGGGAATGCCTGAAGAAACACTAGCGATTTCACATACCTCAGATGAAGTTGCCGATGTACTTGGTGAGCTAATGAACCAACTTGTTGGCAATTTTACCAATAAGATCCGTAAAGAACTACAGACACATATCACGCAAAATCAACCTAAAATGCTGGCACTAAATAAGCAAGTTATCTTATCTGTTGATACTAATTTAGACCGCCCACAAGCACGCCGCGTTAGCTTCTCAACTGAACAAAATAATATTTTCTATCTTGAGCTTGCTATGGATAAAACGGAGTTCATTCAGCTAGAAGAGTTTGAAGTCGAAACCGACGTTTGCCCAGATGAGATTTTAAAAGAGACACAATCAAACATGCAAAAAGTGTCAAAAAACTCTGACAATCAAGCGGCTTCAAACAAAAACGAAGCTAATGACTTGTTAGATGAGTTAGGTATTTAGCCCCTTCTTGCCTTTACACTCCTACACCAAAATCCTTTTCTATTATTTCGATCTGCTCCACAGAATGAACTGTGAGGCAGATCTATTTTCTCACTTCATTTGAGTTCATAGCAAAAAACAGTAAAATGATTGGCTATTCAAAAATCGTAGATCGTTGTATTAAATTTGATGGATAAGAAAAAAGCTCTAAAAAAAATCGCTAAATGCCTTGAACTCGGTAACTCAGCAAATGTAAACGAAGCAGCCAATGCCATTAAGATGGCGCATAGGTTAATGATGAAATATGGTCTTGATAAAGACGATATTGAATTCATTAAAATGGGAAAAACACAATCTAGCCATCTTTTACCTGCGAATGTCGGGTCGACTATCTTGCGTATTGTGCGCGGTATCAATACAAAGTTTGGCGTTGAAGCTGTTTTACTTAACCATAAAGGTCTTAAGCGCTTAGAGTTTATTGGTGAAGCGGATCGCGCTATTTTTGCCGCGTTTGCTTTTGATATTGTTTATCGTGAAATGAATGAACACACAGGGCAGTTCCGTAATAGCTTTGCAGGTTCAGGGACAAGCAGTGCAGAAGTCACGCGCCGTGTTAATTCATTTGTTTCTGGTTGGGTTGAGGGGGCTTTAGAAAAGTTACCGACTATCACGCCTGATGATGAATCGAATAACAAAATCAATGATTATATTGATCGCGAATTTCAAAATATTGATCGCGAAACTTTCAAACAACAACTACGTGATGCAATGAAAAATATCACTGCAGATTATGAAGTTGGGCTTAAAAAAGGACGTAAAGTTTCGGTTAATCGTCCAGTCAATGGGGCTCAAGAAATCAAACGTATCAGCAAAGAATCTTAATAATAATATTCAACGATACTTTTTAACAAAAACGTCATGAATTATTCACTTGATTGAACTCAATATGCCATACTCTTTTTCAAAAATAAGAAAAACAAAAGCAGCGGAGTATCTAATGTTAAAGCAAGAAGGGATTTGTGATTGGTGTAAACAACATAATTATGTCATGAGACATGATTATCTCGATGGCCTTTTTCACCACTCATGCCAAAACTGTAATGAGTGCGCTACACACGATGTGCGTCAATTTAATAATGAAGAGCAAGAAGAACGAGATAAAGAGAAGCTGAAACAAGCCAGTTAATTTATCTTATTGTTTAAAAGCTTCAACAACCTAGTTACAGGCATATAATCGCCTGAGGTTATACCGCCTGAACAAAAGCGCCTATTGGCGCTTTTTTTATATTCGTTACATCAAACATATTTTATTAGAACAATCATACTTTTCTCTTGATCTCACTCCCAAAAAAAACTACTGTATACACACACAGTATGTACAAGGGAACAGTATTTATGTTTAAGGTTGAATCACACAACGACACACCATTAGAGCAACATCATTTCTATGATCACCACTCATACTTTACTGGTCTAAAAGTCATACAGAATGATAAGAAGAAAGTAGATTATTTAAATAATTTAGCTCAATTATCATTAACTAAAAAATGGATCTTGTTCACAGCAGAATGCGATCGCCCTTCGAAGCAGAACTTAAAAAAACATGCGATACAATACGATTACATTATTCATATGAAACGTTCCCTACAGTTATCTGAAGCCGATGTGGTCGAAAAAGCCATTCGAACAGGTACGGCAAGTGCCATTGTTGCGAGCGATAGAGTAAGTTACTTATCTCAACGCCATTTACACCGCTTAGCAATCATTCACCATTGTGAGGTGTTTTTTATTCCCGCAAAGGTTTATTCCGTACATTAATCATTTCAGTGCCTCTTTCAGTTAGAGGCACTAATTTTGCCCACCAAAGGCAAACGTTTGCTTTTTATCTGGAAGCTAGTAATAGTTCTGGTATGATAGAGCCTTACCACCTGTGTAAAGCATATTTTTTGTGTGACATTTGATAAAAGATAGGAATGTCTAAATGAGTCTCGCTGATCAAGTTCTTGCCGTAAATGATGACCTACCCATTCGTACTGACAAACCCGTTCATAGCGGTAAAGTGCGCTCTGTCTACTGGTTAACTGAAGCTGATAGCCAACGCTTAATTAAAGAAAAAGGCTACGATGTATCACCAGATGCCCCGCTTGCTATCATGGTAATTAGTGACCGAATATCTGCTTTTGATTGTATCTGGCATGCTGAAGGCAATATAAAAGGAGTTCCAGGTAAAGGTGCTGCACTGAATGCTATCTCTAACCATTGGTTTCAATTATTCAAAGATAATCAATTAGCCGATAGCCATATTCTTGATATCCCCCACCCTTTTGTCTGGATCGTACAAAAAGCAAAACCGGTTATGATTGAGGCAATCTGTCGTCAATATATTACTGGCTCAATGTGGCGCGCCTACGATAATGGTGAGCGTAACTTCTGTGGCATTGATATGCCAGAAGGGCTAATTAAGGATAGTATATTACCAGAGCTTTTGATTACCCCATCGACAAAAGGGATCTTAAAGAACATCCCAGGAGTTCCTGAAGCTGACGATGTCAATATTACTCGTCAAAACATTGAAGATAACTTTGCTGCTTTTAACTTTTCTCAAGCTGAAGACATTGCGCGCTATGAAAAGCTACTAAAAGAAGGGTTTACTGTTATTAGTGAGGCATTGGCTAAAGCTGAACAAATTTTCGTAGATACTAAATTTGAGTTTGGCTACGTTAATGATGCAAATGGCAATGAAAAGCTAATTTATATGGATGAAGTTGGAACCCCCGATTCCTCACGCATTTGGGATAAAAAACACTATGAGCAAGGGCGTATTGTTGAGAACTCAAAAGAAGGGTTTCGACAATTTCTGCTTAATTACTTCCCAGATCCAGACATTTTATTAAACAAAGAAAGAATGCCTGAACGTGAAGCTTTAGCACGCGACAATGCATTACCTCTATCTGCTTTAATGGATATATCAAAAACCTATCTTGGTATTGCTGAAAAAATCATTGGTAAGCCTGTCGAGCTCAGCCAAAATCCAAAGCAAGAAATCATTGATGTATTACGTTCTAAATACAACTTAATTGATTAACAAAGTTAACTGAATTGAGCATATGACCAACCATGCAGGTTCTACCCATGGTTGGTCAATAACTAAACCATCACATTGTCTTTCACTTTATCATCCGCGCCTAAGTCAACCACAAACTCTTCTAAACCTTTACAGCATACTTTCAAATGACTTCGCTGTTCCATGTACTGAATTTGCTCTGGCTCCAATGCATAAGGCATTATTACCGTAAGCTTGCTAATACCTTCAAGCCTCGCTAATTTAAATAACACCACTAAATTAACTTCATCACTCTTACGTGCTGAAAGTGATTTAAGTGCCATGTCCCATAAGCGATCTTCTGGCTTGGTATTCTCTTTAATACTATCTTTCCACACCGTTGAAAAAACGGGAGCAAATGTGGTCATGGCTTCTAAAAAGGTCCACTTTTTATTGCATGATGCCCCTAAAAAAGATGTGTAATCAAAAATCACATGATTAAGATGATTCATCATATCCCCTGACGTATTCACCACTGTTAATACATACTATCAACCAACTTTATCTATATAGCAATAGGATATAAAAGAATGGTCTTTTATTCCCTATTTAACTATCAAAAGGCTATATTAAAATCAAAGGTGTAACAAAAGGTAAACAAACCGACTACCTATGCATCTGGTTGCTGTCATTTTTCTTACATTTATTCTCATTTCAGGCGCTTCTAGCTATTTATTTAGCAATATTACTTTCAGCCCTATCACTAACACTTCTTGCAACACTTATTTACTGATCAAATATGCCGAAATTCGTTATCATTTTATTGTAAAATAGCAATGTAACATCCTTATTCTTCTACACTCGACGATAGGCACCCAATGATCAACGATAAACGCCCATTATATATCCCTTACGCAGGTTCAGCGCTTCTTAGTACCCCTTTACTCAATAAAGGCAGTGCATTTACAGCAACAGAAAGAAGCGCTTTTAACTTAGAGGGTTTATTACCGGAAACAGCGGAAACCATTCAAGAACAAGTAGAGCGTGCTTATCAACAATACCGTAGTTTTGAAAGTGATATGGATAAACACATTTATTTACGTAATATCCAAGATACTAATGAAACCTTATTCTACCGCCTAGTACAAAACCATATCTCCGAAATGATGCCTATCATTTACACCCCTACCGTTGGGGCTGCTTGTGAGAACTTCTCTAATATCTATCGTCGCGGTCGTGGTCTTTTTATCTCTTATCCAAATAAAGACAAAATTGATGACTTACTAAACAATGCCGCTAACCATGATATTAAAGTCATTGTTGTAACGGATGGTGAACGTATTCTTGGTCTAGGCGATCAAGGTATCGGTGGTATGGGTATTCCGATCGGTAAGCTTGCTCTTTATACGGCATGTGGTGGCATTAGCCCTGCACATACGCTACCTATCGTGTTAGATGTAGGTACTAACAACCCGCAACGTTTAGCTGATCCAATGTATATGGGTTGGCGTCATCCTCGTATTACTGGTGCTGAATATGATGCTTTTGTTGAAGCGTTTATTCAGGCAGTACAACGTCGCTGGCCTGATGCCCTCATTCAATTTGAAGATTTTGCGCAAAAGAATGCAATGCCTCTATTGGAGCGTTATAAAGATCGTATCTGTTGTTTTAATGATGATATTCAAGGAACGGCAGCGGTAACTGTCGGCTCTTTACTTGCAGCATGCCAAGCCGCAGGCACAAAACTTTCTGATCAACGTATCACTTTCTTAGGCGCTGGCTCAGCTGGCTGTGGAATCGCCGAAGCAATCATTGCTCAAATGGTTTCTGAAGGCGTCAGTGATAGCCAGGCACGTTCACAAGTCTACATGGTTGACCGTTGGGGCTTACTGCAACAAGGTATGCCAAATCTTTTAGATTTCCAACAACGCTTAGTGCAAAAAACAGAAAATACACAAAGTTGGGTCTCTGCTGATTCAGATTTCTCACTATTTGATGTCGTTCACAATGCAAAACCAACGGTACTGATCGGTGTTTCAGGAGCGCCTGGCTTATTTAGTCAAGAGATCATTCAAGAGATGCACCAGCACTGTGAGCGTCCAATTGTTTTCCCACTATCAAATCCAACAAGTCGTGTGGAAGCAACCCCTAACGATATTCTTCGCTGGACGAATGGTGAAGCATTAGTGGCTACCGGCAGCCCTTTTGAGCCTGTGTTACACGATGGCAAAACCTACCCTATTGCGCAGTGTAATAACAGTTATATCTTCCCAGGTATTGGCTTAGGTGTACTGGCTGTTGGAGCTTCGCGTGTAACGGATGAGATGCTAATGGAATCGAGCCGTACATTAGCGATGTGTTCGCCATTAGCACTCAATGGAGAAGGCCCTCTACTTCCTCCACTTGAGGAAATTCACTTAGTGTCAAAGAAAATTGCTATCGCCGTTGCTAAAAAAGCCATTGAGCAAGGTGTCGCACTTGCTTTAACTGATGAAGCGTTACAGCAAGCTATTGATCAACATTTTTGGCAACCTGTATACCGTCGCTACAAACGCTCTGCCTTCTAATATCTAACGATATAGCGATATAGCAGTAAAGCCCTTACCACTTCTTATATTCTTTTCTAATAGAAAGAGGATAAGAAGTGGAAGGGCTTTTTCGTTTGCGCTATATTTAGTTACCTGCTGCATGATCAATGACATAGGATCTAGTTGTCACAGTGAAATTACAACCGCTTATACAATTCTTTACTGCTAAAAAAATCAAGCATATTGCCTATCATATGACGAAATGGACTGGCATTTTATTATTACTTTTTGTCCTTGTCGTGGCGGGTATTGATCGCTGGGTGTCATGGCAGTCTCAGGACCGTATTATTCGTAAAATAGATGATGTACCACTTTTTGATGTTGCTGTCGTTCTAGGAACTAGCAAGTATTTAGGTAAGACACTCAATGAATACTATACCCATCGAATTGACGCTGCTATCACCCTTTATAAGCAGAAGAAGGTGTCACAGTTTTTATTAAGCGGTGATAATGCACACCGCTCTTATAATGAACCATGGACCATGAAACGAGACTTACTGAAGGCTGAGGTCCCTGAAGATGTGATCTATTTAGATTATGCCGGCTTTAGAACCCTCGATTCTATCGTGCGTACAAAAAAAATCTTCGACCGCGATCGCTTTCTTATCATCACCCAAAAATTTCATTGTGAACGCGCTTTATTTATTGCCCACTCATTTGATATCGATGCGCACTGCTTAGCGGTTTCTGGTCCCACTCATCATTCTGGTTATAGCATCCGCTTACGTGAAGTTTTTGCTCGCAGCAAAGCTTTTCTTGATTTGTTTATTCTAAACACTCAGCCAAAGTTTCTCGGTCCCAAAGAGCCAATTGCTGAAAAAAAAGTCTCGATTGATAATCAATAATGTTGTTATGGGTAAGTTTCTACCCATTTTGTTTTCTCATCTCACACTTTCACCACTCCTCGCTGATTCATTCCGATCTTCATCAAATAGCGCTAGTAACATTAGACTGACAATAACAACACCATCAGCTGAACATTAAATGAATACCTCACTAATAAAAAATAAATAGAGGTAAACATAAGGAACCTGCCCTATGACGACACTTGCACTAACCTTTAAACATTGGTTTTTTACGCGCAATAGCATGATTTTGACTGCTAATGCCGCCCTATTCATCACTCTATTAAATACCTTACCTTTTGACCCCAATGTGGTCATTGGATTAAGCATTCTCGTCTTTGTCGCTGTACTTTGGTTGACCGAGGCGATACACGTCAGTATCACGGCTCTGTTAGTACCAATGCTTGCTGTTATACTTGGTGTTTTTGATACTCAAACTGCACTAAATAATTATTCTAACTCCATCATTTTTCTATTTTTAGGAGGCTTTGCTCTTGCTGCAGCTTTACATGCTCAAGAGTTAGATAAAGCTATCGCTGATAAAGTACTCATTTTAGCTAAGGGAAAGATGTCGGTTGCCGTATTTATGCTCTTTGGTGTAAGCGCTGGACTATCAATGTGGATCTCGAATACTGCAACGGCAGCAATGATGTTGCCTCTAGTTTTAGGGGTTATGACAAAGGTCGATCCAGACAAAAACCGCAGCACATACGTTTTTGTACTGCTCGGCGTTGCTTACTGTGCATCGATTGGTGGGATTGCCACTCTCGTTGGTAGCCCTCCCAATGCTATTGCCGCAGCAGAAGTTGGACTCAGCTTTACAGAGTGGATGGCACTAGGTCTTCCTATTTCATTGATTTTACTACCTATCACCATGATAGTTCTCTATACCGTGACAAAACCAAAACTGAATCATACCTTCAAACTCAACCATGAGCCTGTAGTATGGTCGAACAGTAAAAAAATCACCCTCGCTATTTTCTTACTAACCGTAACGTGTTGGATATTTAGTAAACCGATTAATGCCCTGCTTGGCGGATTTTCTAAGTTTGATACTTTGGTTGCGATTGGCGCGATTGTGTTACTTGGAGCCTCTCGAGTGGTTAACTGGAAAGATATCGAAAAGACTACAGACTGGGGCGTTTTAATCTTATTTGGCGGTGGTATCTGCTTAAGTAATATATTAAAAGCAACCGGAACCAGTGTTTTTCTTGCTCACTCTTTAAGTGGTTTCCTAGAGCAAGCTGGGCTTTTCCTCGTCATATTAACCATTGTGGCTTTTGTGGTTTTTTTAACTGAGTTTGCGAGTAATACTGCCAGTGCAGCGCTACTTGTCCCTGTATTTGCAACCATTGCAGAAGCGCTCGGGGTATCACCGGTTATCTTATCAGCGTTAATTGCCGTTGCTGCCTCTTGTGCATTTATGCTCCCTGTTGCTACTCCACCAAATGCCATCGTTTTTGCTTCTGGGCATATAAAGCAATCAGAGATGATGCGAGTAGGTATGATCTTAAATATTGTTTGTATTGCTATACTGACCCTATTCGCTTGGATATTTTGGTAATACTATTGTTAATACTCCTCTCTTTTAGGTGGCTGAAATGCCACCTTTTTCATTTAAAGAAAAGCACTAAGTTGATTACTTAGAGTGTTCAAATTACTATGAAAGAAACAAAAACAACAATAATGAGTTCAGTCATGTCGATTATAGCCAAAGGCACTTTATCAAAAATGCGTGCATCGCTTGAAAATAGCCATGTACTCTATCAACTACCGGTTGGAGAGGCGTTTGTTGATTTAAACCCTTTCATCGGACACCCTCTCACTCTGACCCATACTGGGCGTATTTTTTGCTCATCCTGCGGTAAGAAAACCAAGAAAAGCTATTCACAAGGTCACTGCTTCGTCTGTATGCGTAAGTTAGCGAGTTGCGATCTTTGCATCATGAAACCAGAAACTTGCCATTATGATGCTGGTACTTGTCGTGAGCCTGAGTGGGGAGAAGCTAACTGTATGGTTGACCATTTTATTTATCTCTCTAATACCTCAAGTTTAAAAGTCGGCATTACTCGCCACACGCAGTTGCCAACCCGTTGGATCGATCAAGGCGCAACGCAAGGACTCGCGATTTTAAAAGTTAAAAACCGTCATATTTCTGGTCTAATTGAAGTTGAATTAGCCAAACATATTGCCGATAAAACTAACTGGAGAACGCTACTAAAAGGGGATAATGACCCACTAGCTCTAGCGCAATTAGCAGAGCAACTACTCCCTTTAGCCGATGCAGTTATTGCTGATATCCGTGCTAAATATGGTGACAATAGTGTTGAAGTTCTCTCTGAAACGATTACGGATATCCACTACCCAGTTACGCAACATCCAGTAAAAATAACCTCACATAACTTTGATAAAAACCCAGAAGTTAGTGGCCTTTTGCAGGGTATCAAAGGGCAATATTTAATTTTTGATAACGGGGTTATTAATATTAGAAAATTTGGCTCATACGAAGTTGAAGTAACCGCTAAATAACATCTTGATATCGTAGATTCAGTAATCTTAAGATATTTCTGGGCAAGCTACTTCATTAAGTATGCAGTGCATTCGAGGGACTGGAAAGTATGGGCTATTTTTGATTAGCCCCCTTGTTTATTACATCTTCCTCCCTCATATACGTAATAATCGCATGATTTTTTTTGGTGGAATAGCCACCGGTTTGGAGACACTATGAGCAATGTAAAGCACTGTAATCTATTAATTCTTGGGTCTGGCCCTGCTGGCTATACGGCTGCAGTCTATGCTGCTCGTGCAAATCTAAAGCCTGTCCTAGTGACTGGGATGCAACAAGGTGGTCAACTAACAACCACCACTGAAGTCGAGAACTGGCCTGGCGATCCTGAAGGGTTAACGGGACCAGGTTTAATGGAGCGCATGAAAGAGCATGCAGAACGCTTTGAAACTGAAATGGTATTCGACCATATCAATGACGTTGATTTTTCTACCCGTCCTTTCCGACTAAAAGGTGATAGCTCTGAGTACACCTGCGATGCATTAATTATCTCAACAGGTGCATCTGCTAAATACCTTGGCTTAGAATCTGAAGAGGCATTTAAAGGTCGTGGTGTTTCAGCGTGTGCAACATGTGATGGGTTCTTTTATCGCAATCAAAAAGTGGCTGTAGTTGGTGGTGGTAATACGGCTGTTGAAGAGGCCTTGTACCTTTCAAATATCGCTTCTGAAGTACATTTAATTCACCGCCGTGATACATTCCGTTCAGAAAAGATCTTAATCGACCGTTTGATGGATAAAGTCGCAACGGGCAATATCATTTTGCACACTGATCGCGTTTTAGATGAAGTCCTTGGTGATGAAATGGGAGTTACGGGCGTACGAATCAAAGATACTAAATCAGATCAATTTGAAGAACTTGATGTGATGGGTGCTTTCATTGCCATCGGTCACCAACCCAATACTGCTATCTTTGCAGACCAACTGGAAATGAAAGATGGTTACATCGTGGTGCAATCTGGCTTAAACGGTAATGCTACCCAAACCAGTATTCCGGGTATTTTTGCCGCAGGTGATGTTATGGATCACAACTACCGCCAAGCCATTACGTCTGCCGGTACCGGTTGTATGGCAGCTTTAGATGCTGAGCGCTATTTAGATGCGCTTGCTCTTAACCAATAAACTTTACTGCGTCGTATTCTAAGCAAAGTAAAGCTTATTTTTCATTTCTGAGCAAAAACCCTAAAACCCAGTGGTATATACACTGGGTTTTCTTTTGTATACTAGATAACTCCAATCATATAATAATTATCATTAAGCCTTCGATATGGATAAAACGAAACAAAGAAATTTAAATAAATGGCTCAAGCAGCAAGGAAAACTAGCTCAGCGCTGGTTGATGGTTGCTATCGGTCTTGGGATCGTTTCAAGTCTATTCTTATTGGTACAGGCGGCTTTAATTGCCTCTATATTGCATCAATTAATTATTGAACATACTGATAAGTATGAGCTTATTCCTCACTTTATCGGTTTACTTTTTACTGTTGCAGCCCGTGCTGTTTGCTCTTGGGGGCGAGAAGTTGCCGGATATCGCAGCGGTGAACAAGTTCGTCTTTACATTCGCCAACTTATCCTTGATAAACTTCGAGAGTTAGGTCCTGCGTACATCAAAGGAAAACCTGCGGGGAGCTGGGCAACATTACTGCTTGAACAAGTGGAAGATATGCAAGACTTTTTTGCTCGTTATCTACCTCAAATGTCCTTATCTGTCTTAATTCCCTTTATTATATTAGTGGTTGTCTTCCCTATAAACTGGGCTGCTGGGCTGATCTTTTTGATCACTGCCCCACTCGTCCCTATGTTTATGGCCTTAGTGGGGATGAAAGCCGCCGATGCAAATCGAAAAAACTTTAAAGCAATGCAGCGCCTTTCTGGTCATTTTTATGACCGGCTACAATCGATGACAACGATACGTTTATTTAATCGTGCTGATGAGGAAACAGAAGTGCTAAAAGGTGCATCTGAAGTTTTCCGTGAAAGAACGATGGATGTATTAAAAGTTGCCTTTTTGTCCTCTGCGGTCTTAGAGTTTTTCACTTCAATTTCAATTGCAATTACTGCTGTTTACTTTGGTTTTAGCTACATTGGTGAACTTAATTTTGGTCACTATGGTACTGGTGTGACACTCTTTGCTGGGTTATTCATATTGATTCTCGCCCCTGAGTTTTACCAACCACTTCGTGACTTAGGTACCTTCTATCATGCGAAACAGCAAGCCGTTGGTGCAGCAGAAAGTATTGTCGATTTCTTAAATACGGATGCAACCGAACTTAAATCTGGTGCGACGTCTTTACCTACTGAGCTTACCGATGGGATCACGATTGAAGCCAAAGGGTTATCGATATTAAGCCCTGATGGTACCAAACTCGTTGGTCCTATTACCTTTCACTTAGACGCTCAAACTCGCACTGCACTTGTAGGGCCAAGCGGCGCTGGAAAAACCAGTTTGGTCAACGCCATTTTAGGTTTCATGCCCTATGAAGGCAGCTTAAAAATTAATGGCATTGAGATCAGCGATCTCGATTTAGCCAGTTGGAGAAAACAGATTAGCTGGATTGGGCAAAATCCATTACTACTGCACGGCTCAATACGTGACAATGTCACATTGGGCAAGGAGAATGTTAAGGATGAACGTATTCAACAAGTTCTTAATGATGCGTATGCCAGTGAGTTTGTCAATAAACAAGGTCTAGAATATGCTATCTCTGATCGCTCTGGTGGACTATCCGTTGGTCAAGCACAACGTATTGCCTTAGCGAGAGCCATGCTACAAAATGGACAGTTCTGGCTACTCGATGAACCGACAGCTAGCTTGGATGCACGTAGTGAGCAGCTCGTTGTACAAGGTATCGAACGCTATACCCAATCAACGACTTCGCTGATGGTAACGCACCAATTACTACCACTACAGCATGTCGATCAAATTTTTGTCATGCAAGATGGCCAATTAGTTCAAACTGGATCTTATCAACAACTTTCAACTCAAGATGGGCTTTTTGCCACCATGCTAAAAAGTAACCTTTCCGAGACTCAAACAACCTTGAAGGGGAACTTAGATGCGTGATTTACTCCCTTACCTTAAGCTCTATAAAAAACACTGGTTTGGTTTATCGCTTGGCATGTTATTAGGCTTCGCTACCCTATTTGCTTCAATTGGCCTACTGACGCTATCTGGTTGGTTTATTGCAGCTTCCTCAGTGGCAGGTTTAACCATTGCACGTGAAACTTTTAATTACATGCTACCTGGCGCGGGTGTGCGTGGGTTAGCAATGAGCCGCACCGCTGGCCGATGGGGAGAGCGTGTTGTTAGCCATAATGCGACCTTTAAACTACTCACTGACTTACGTATTTTTTTCTTTCAAAAGTTAACCCCTCTGATCCCTGGCAGAGTTTCAACCTTGCGAGATGCCGATTTACTCAACCGCCTTGTTGCTGATGTTGATGCCATGGATCATGTCTATTTGCGCTTAATTAGCCCTATTACGGTTAGCACATTAGGGATCATCTGTTTAACCGCAGTGCTTTGTTGGTTCGATATGACTCTAGGCTTATTGCTTGGTGGGATCCTCTCTGCTTTGCTTATTATCTGGCCCATTTTATTTTATAAACTCGGCAAACGAAATGGCAGTGAGTTAACGCAAAATAAAGCAGATTTACGCATCGCAACCCTTGATTGGCTAGAAGGATACAGTGAACTGACACTGTTTGGAGCTGAAGAGCGCTACCGTAATGCTATTTTAGACGCGCAGCATAAACTCATCAGCAATCAATACATCCACGCTCGTTTAACTGGATTAGCATCGGCATTGCTCATGCTCGTTAATGGCTGGACCTTAATTCTCATGCTGTGGCTTGCTGCCGATGGTGTTGGCGGTGATATTCCTAATCCATATATTGCTCTGATGGCGTTTGCCACAATGGCCAGTTTTGAACTATTAATGCCGATTGCAGGTGCATTCCAATATTTAGGTCAAACACTAACTTCAGCACGTCGACTGAACGAGATCATTTTAGTTGAACCTGATGTTCTGTTCCCGCAAGAAGAGGTCAACCATTCTAGCAACTATGATATTCAGTTTAATAATATTCACTTCCATTATCCAGATAGTGATCAAACGGTTATCAATGATATCTCTATTGATATAGCCGCAGGGCAGCGCATCGCAATCGTCGGACAAACAGGCTCTGGTAAATCTACGCTACTGCAACTATTATGTCGCTACTGGGATCCACAACAAGGTAGTATTTCTATCGCTGGGCAGCCAATAACGACCTGGAGTGAAACACAATTACGTCAAGCAATCAGTGTTGTTAGTCAGCGTGTTGATATATTAAATGGCACATTGCGCGATAACCTACTCATGGCAGCACCAGAGGCTACTGATGACCAACTTGAAGCGATTTTAACGCAAGTAGGACTAGAAGGGTTACTTGAAAACCATGGTCTAGATGCCTGGCTGGGTGATGCTGGTCGCCAATTATCTGGCGGTGAAAAGCGTCGAATTGGTATTGGTCGAGCACTCCTGCATGATGCGCCAATCTTATTACTTGATGAGCCTACTGAAGGACTAGATAAGCAGACGGAAAGTACGATTATGGCTTTATTGGAACAACATTTTTCCGATAAGACGGTTATCTTTATTACTCACCGTTTAATCCAACTTGATCGTATGGATTCAATTTGTCTACTTGAAGAAGGGAAAGTCATTGAACACGGTCATCATGATGAGTTGATAGCAAGCAAAGGTCGCTACCACCAGCTATGCCAAACACTTTGATTTCTTAATATTCCCCAATACGAGCCATTTCACAAAAATGTAATCGTGGTATGGCTTGTAAACTAAATCATTAGCGGCTAACAGCTAATAAATACTGTTCAATTTCTTCTGATATCCATTTAGTTATCACACTTTTTGGTTATGCTCTGACTTAATTATTTCACCATAAGGCTACCAATGCATAGTTCGAATCTTCAATCGAATAAAAAAAACTCAACACACATCCAAAAAGAACAACAATTACTCTTATTTTCAACATTATTCGCCCTTTTCTTTGCTTTACTTGGTATTGGGCTAGGTTGGTGGATGGGCTCTCTCGTTATTTTATTTGATGGCGTTTATTCACTGGTCAGTTTAGCACTTACTTTAGTTTCATTAATGGCTGCTACTTTTATAAATCATCCTAAAAATAATAGTAACTCAGCTTTTATTGAACATGCCGTCATTGCATTTAAGGGCTTTATTATTACCTTAATGTGCCTTTTTTCATTCTACTCTGCACTAGCCACACTGCTTTCTGGTGGTCATGAAGTAGATGCTGATCTAGCCATCGTTTTCGCGGTTGTGAATGTCATTGGGTGTGTTGTTTCGTATCGAATTATGAAGCAAGGGGCAAAAGCAATTCGTTCGTCATTAGTTGATGCTGAGGCTAAGCAATGGATGATGGATGCAATAATTAGTGGTGCTGTTCTGGTGGGCTTCTTTATTGCCAAAGTATTAAGTTTAACCTCATTGAGTGCCTATGCGGCTTATGCAGATCCTATGATGGTTATTATTGCTTCACTCTACTTTGTTATTATTCCAATAAAAATGACCTTGAATGCCAGTAAAGAGCTATATCGGAATCAGTTTAGTCAGTTGTAGATTAATTTAATCATACCCAAGTTTTTACAATTTAGTTGCTCTAATCCAACTATTTGATTATGACCTGGGTATGAAATCTAGCTATGATTAAGCATTCTGTGCTTCAAACTCACCCATAAACGTCACGAGTGCCTGAACACCTTCCAACGTCATTGCGTTATAAATAGATGCTCTCATACCGCCAACCGCTCGGTGACCTTTTAGCGCTTGTAAGCCTCTTTCTTCTGCTTGAGATAAGAAAAGTGCATCTAACTTAGGGTTCGCCAATTGGAAAGGAACATTCATTAAAGAACGGTTATTCGGATGAATCGTATTTTTATAAAAAGAGGACTCATCAATGCATGAATACAATAATGCCGCTTTTTCACGGTTTACTTTTTCAATCGCTTGCACGCCACCTTGTGCTTTTAGCCACTTAAACACTAAACCAGAAAGATACCATGCGTAAGTCGGTGGAGTGTTAAACATCGACTCTTTTTCAAACAAGACTTTGTAATTTAGAATACTCGGCAAAGTGTCACAGGCAAGATCTAATAAATCATCACGAACAATAACAATGCAGATCCCTGCTGGACCGATATTTTTTTGTGCTCCAGCATAGATAACCCCATACTGAGACACATCAATTTCACGAGATAAAATCGTTGATGACATATCAGCGACAATTGGCTTATCCGTTACAGGTAAATCATTAATTTCAACACCATCAATCGTTTCATTTGGACAAAAGTGAACATAAGCCGCATCGGGATCAATCACCCATTCACTGGCTGGAAGAATCGCACTTTTACCATCAATGACCGTTTTGGCATCAAAGGCGTCTATTTCGCAATACTTTTGCCCTTCATCAACGGCACTTCGAGCCCAGTAACCGCCATCGATATAAGCCGCTTTCTTTTTATTGCCTAAAAGGTTCATCGGCACAGCAGCGAACTGAGCACGAGCACCACCTTGACAGAACAGTACTTTATAATTAGCTGGAATAGAGAGTAACTCAATCAAATTTTGCTCAGCTTCTGCAGCAACGTTAAGAAAGGCTTTACTACGATGACTGATCTCCATCACTGAAGTTCCTAGTCCTTCCCAATTAACAAATTCGGCTTGTGCCTGCTGCATGACTGCTTTTGGTAAGCCTGCTGGACCGGCACTAAAGTTAAAAACGTTATCCGATGTTAATTCCATGATGTCATTGCTCCTGCTAGTGATAATAAGTTCTAAATATTGCTAACCTAAATTAATACCATTTTTTTCTCGACATAAAAAGCAAGAAAAGAGACCTTTCGATCTCTTTTCTTCTTTTATTGCCTACTTTTATTCATATGCCTGCAAATAACTTAATATTGCCCAAGCAGTAGCGGTAAAAACAATGTCATTGCCGGGATCTCATAACCGCTTTCAAACACAAAGTTACCTTGCACTAAGTTAGCCTTCATTTCATAACCATCCTCTGTGCTATTAATCATTTCCATAACCACTAGCTCATCAATACCTTGTTGAATAAATGGGTATGACTCGACCAGTTGATTAGAAAAATACGTTGAGAACTCACCGGTTAAAGCGGGTAATAATCCCATCATATTTTGCGTAATATTATCGGTACCTTGAGGAACGCTCAATAACCACTGCGAAGAGAAATCCCCCTCACCGACTTTCAACGATAAATCATTCAATGCCAGGCTAAAACCTTGTGAGAATAGGATATCAATATAAGGCAGCATTCCTTTAATATCCTGATCCGATAACTGTGGTGCATTACGGTAACGAGTTAAAACCTCATCAAAAGCGCCTTTATCTAAATCTGTTAAAGCAAAATCAACCTTAACATCATTCACGGCACCATCTGTGGTCGTCAAGTTAGCAACATCAAGTTTAATTTGGCTATTTAAACGCGAAGTAGCTTCATCTTGTACGGAGTTAAACCAGTAAGTTGAATCGTTCATAGAAAAAACAGACTGTTGAGCCGTGTCTGTAATATCAACACCTCCAACGGCCATCGTTTGTGTGCCTAACCAATAGCCTTGTGCTTGCTTTCCTTCTCCTTGCCCTACGATATCGGATAAGTGAAGAGCCTCACCACTGGCAAAGTTAATATGAATAGACGGCGCATCAACTTGATAATCGATCTGACCTAAAACGGTGACATGACCTGATAATGTTGCCGGCGATATCGAGAAGTCCGTGCCAGATTCACTCTGATGATTCCAATTGGCTAAATTTAGCTCAAAGCTAGTATTACCATTGAGTTGTGTTGTCGTGTTTAGCACTAAAGGTAATGCATCCATATCCTCTAGTGTTGATGTCGATGATAAGCTAAATAAACCATGCTTAACTTTACTATCTAAAACAAACTCTGTTGGTAAGCCATCAACGACTAATTGCTCTCTCAAAGACGGATCTGAAATACTATAACGCGTCTGAACGATAGAAGATAAATAACCACGGTCGTAATCGACAATTTCAGCCTTTACTTGACTACTGTTGAGCTCTTGGATCCCATCAGTAATGACTTTTTGACCAATCTGCCCAACAGCTAGTGGCCAACATAAAACTAAAACAACAGCACCACCGATGGCACCTAACTTTTTCAATTGTTGCATGATTACTATTAATTCCTTGATGTGAATAGTTTGAGTCTACCTTATGTCATTGCAGGTTGAAATCTTTGCGTCATAGGTAGCAACACTTTCCCGAAAAGAATATAAGGGGCTATATCAAAAAATATCGTCATAATTGTTTTTTACTAACGTTTTTATACTTAGCTCTCAACCCTATTGATCCATATTTGCTACTTTAATTAGAATTAACATCATTTTAGCATTGAAGGAGTATGTGTGAGTCGTTATGCATTGTTATATTTAGAGAACCAGCCCATGGTCGCCAAGCAAATTGCCAGTGATCTAGCCTGCTTTGCCTCTAAGTTTGATATTCATAGCGCACGAACTATTGAAGATGCGGAACATGCACTCTCATCAATGAAGCTTCAAGGGCAAACATTAGCACTTGTTATCGCAAGCCATGAGCAAGCACTGAATGGAGCTCGATTTTTAACCCATTTAGATAAACAATCCCATACCCAACAAGCACGAAAAATTTTAATCAGTGATGCAAATGATATACACACTATCTTAAGCGTAGTTAATGATGGTCGACTTGATCACTGCTTAACAAAACCGCTGCAAAGTAACCAACTGCACGATATTGTTTTAAAGGAACTCACGACCTTTATTCTAGCCTGTAAAGAAGCGGATTTACTCCGTTATAGTAGCATCCTGGATCAACCCAAAATCATGCGAGGGCACATTGAGCGCCAGTTGCATGACTATCGTGTCGGTTTTATTCATGATTTTCACAAGTTATCGGATGTTGACTTAGCACAGCAAGTCATCAATGCCCTACGTCAGTTTTTTTCACAACAAGATGACTCTCACGCCTGTCGTACCTATTCAACCGATCACTTACTAACAAAAGAAGGAGAACCTAACCGCTTTCTATGGTTCATTACACGCGGTGAGGTTTCATTGTATAAAAAAGATGATATGGGGGTGCAACGTGAAGTTGTCAGACATAAGAAAGGTAACATTGTCGGTGGGATGTCTTTTGTTACTGGAGAGGACTCATTTTCAACGGCGATAACTTTGACCCAAACTGAAGTGATTAAACTCGATAAAGATATTTTTGCTCAAGTGATGCACACTAATGATAGGCTATTACCACTTTTTACTAACTTGTTATTACGTCATTTTAATCGTCGATTACAGCGCAGCATTGATACCAAAATCATCTTGCAGAAAACCTTAGAGTCACTTGAACTCGCCCATCAACAGTTAATTGAACGCGAAAAAATGGCAATGCTTGGTCAGTTGGTCGCAGGGGTTGCTCACGAACTCAACAATCCAATAGCAGCAATTTTACGTGGCGCAGAAACACTCACCCAAACACTCAATGAGTTAATGCAGCAACCGATCAGTACTGATAATCAGCAACAAGCAATAAAGCTAATGCAGCATGCACTATGTTCACATCCTATGTCGACGTCACAGATTCGCTCTGAAACTAAGTCACTGACAAGCTTAACTAATGATCGACTAGCTGCAAAAAAAATAGTCCAATTTGGTCTACATCAAAACGAACCGTTTATTCAGCAATTGAAAAAAAATAAGAAATTAGCACTCGCAAATATTAATGAGTTTGAAAAATGCTACTTAGCCGGTACAACCTTACGCTCGATTAATGTTTGCGCACAGCGTATTGCCGATATGGTAAGAAGCTTAAAAGGTTACGCTCGCCCTGATGACGAATCTTTACAAGTTGTTGATATACACGAAGGAATAGAAGACACACTTGTTATCTTCGAAAATAGATTAAAACGTCATAATCTCACCAAAGAGTATCAACCCTTGCCAGAAATCCAATGCCAACCTGTCGTTTTGCAGCAAGTATGGACCAACCTGATCTCTAACGCCTTAGATGCATTACCTAGTCAAGGTCAACTATTGGTAAAGACCGAGCTAAGTAATATCAACAACCGTGAATATATTGTTATCTCTATACGCGATGACGGCTGTGGAATGTCTGAGGACGTTATAGAGAAAATATTTGAGTTAAACTACACCACCAAAAAAGAAGGACATTTTGGCTTAGGTATTGGTTTGTCTGTGTGCCAACAAATTATTAATAGTCATAACGGCTGGATAAAAGCAGAGTCAAAACCTGGCTTGTATACGCTTATGCAAGTCGGTCTTCCAACGGGCAAGCACATCGAGCCTGCTACTTTACGATAAAACGATAGTGATCATTAAACCGATTTTTTATGGAGAAATAAACGATGAATAAATACCTTATCTTATGCGTCGATGATGAACGTGAAATTCTCGATTGTGTCCTCCATGATCTCGCTAGGTTTGAATCACACTTCATTTTGGAAGGCGCTCAATCGGTTCATGAAGCCAAAAGTATCATTGCTGAGTGCGCAGAGGATGGAATAGAGCTTGCGCTTATCTTATGTGATCACATCATGCCAGGAGAAACTGGAATTGACTTTTTAATTGAGCTCAGTGAATCAACTGCTACACAAGATACACGGAAAGTCTTACTAACAGGTCAAGCGGGCTTAGAGGAAACGGTTGAGGCAGTTAACCATGCGAGCCTAGATTTTTATCTATCAAAACCTTGGGATGGTGAGGCACTGTGCAATATAATCACAGCTCAATTAAGCCAATATGTTATTTCTCATGACTCACAATTGCTATCTTGGGTATCGATACTTGATAGTGAAGCTATCTTAAATGCGGCAGCTAAAAACCGTACTAACTTTAGTGATTAATTCAACAAGCAATGCCAAAAAGGAAGCTTAGCTCTCTTTTTTCGGTACAGAATGTAAATGAGAGGCAACTTTTGATGGTGATTATGCCATTGAATGAATTAAGATATACTATCTGTTAATGGGAGAGATACCTTGGATTACTCTCCCAACAATTTTTTTGAACATAGGTTTGTCGTTATTATGCGTAAAGCACTTATTACTGTTGGTTTATTATTAGCCTCTACCTCATCGTTTGCAGCTCCTAATGAGCAAAACCAAGCAATTATGAGTAACTTCAATTACGATTTTTTTGAAGCTCGCATTGGCGCAGGTCCAATGACTATGGGTGCAGCATTGAGTAAATCTATTCACCCTAATGCTCACTTTATTGCCCGTGTTGATTCTGAATTTGAGAGTGACTTTGATGTTGCTACAGGGCTAGGTTTTCATGCTCCGATTAATAACTGGGCTGATTTCACCGGTGAGATGCTAATGCGCATTGTACAGCCAGAAAAAAGCAGCAGTACCGATCTTGGTATGGAGCTTAATTTAGGTGTTCGCCAGTGGTTAGGTCCACAACTTGAAATTGGTGGTAAAGCGGGTTATGTATCCATTGATAACAGCGATGACTGGATTGGTTCTGTTTATGCTCGCTTCCACTCTACTGAGCTATTTTCAATTGGTGCAGAAGCTCGCATTAATGACACTTACAATGAACAATTAATGCTGACAGCACGTTTTAAATTTTAAACAACTTTTCAGCTTTTTGTCACACCGAGTATCACAAAATACTCGGTGTTTTTATTAGTGAAACATAGACTTTTCATAGTTTGTCAATTTACATTTAACTAATAATTGCTCTCTATCTTCCTGAGAAATAAGACTCCAGTGCTTACCTTCAACAGCGCCAGCTAATTGCCACAATAAAGCAACGCCAATTCTAGGACCCACACTTCGTCGAATCTGCATAAACGATCGAACTGCGCCCTCCTCTCTAAGCTTAGACACGGAATCAATCCCTATGTTTTTTAACAAGCGAACATGGCGATTATCAATATTGGGTAACTGCTTAAAATCCCCATTAGCTGCAGGTCTATCTGACTCTTTTTGAACGTCTAACTCATCAACGGCTTCTTTTATCAGCTGCTCACAAAACTCGCGTTGAGAATTGAATAACCGAGTGATATTGTAATATGGATAGAGCAAAAACCTATTTTTCGGCATATCCCTTCGATATTGACAACAGTTGTGATCAAGTAACGTCCCTGCAAGCTGTCCTTCGGACTTTAAATAGATATCATTTTTTACAATCCGTATTAAAGCTGATTGATTAACATATAACGTATACTCACCAAACTTCTTCCGAGTTTTAAAATAACCTAATGTCATAAGGTACTGATATAAATCTTCCATTATTTCTTTCACATCCCTCTTCGTATAAGCTTATCTTCCTAAATACTTCCACTTGCAACAAATTTGCAACCAGATTATAACAACACTAGTGAACAAAAAACCATCACCACCTTGGAACGAAGATCACACTTTCAAGAGTTAGAATTAAATAAAACGTTGATTTAGATCATTGAAGGCTAAATAAGATCGTAAAATTTTGACGAAGTGTATCCTAAGCCAAAAAAATGTCACATCAGTTGCTATTTTCTACTTAGATAAGTTGCGGTTAGCATCCTCCTAAAGGTAAACTGCTCAATACCGCCCTTTAGACCTTTACAACATGACAGAACATTTATCTCTTTTTTGGTTACCTAGCAGTAAAAACCTACTCATTAAAAGTTTAGAGGCTGAATTCTCAACACTGGTTATACAATCGATTCAAGCTGGCAAAATATCACTACCTCCCATTCCTGAAGCTGTTGTTAAAATCCAACAACTATGTGCTGATGAAGACAGTTCTGTTAATGATATCGCTGAATGCTTAATTCAAGATCCGAGTTTAGCGGCTGTTGTTATACGTATTGCCAACTCCGTTATTTTTAATCGCCGTAATATTACTTTCCACGATATTAATACTGCGGTTTCTCGCCTAGGGATTTTTAGAGTTCGTGACATTGTGACTGCACAATCTATCGACCAATTAAAAAATGCCACCACACTAAGTGATGAATGTCGTGCTATTTTAGTAAAAAGTGCTGCTATTTCGCGTCAGTTAGGTGCAACAATGGTATTAGTGACCAATGAGTTTAAGCGACTTGAGCCAAAGGAATACAGACATTTAGAACAAGAAAAGGCACTGTTGGTCGGCCTGCTTGCTGATATTGGTCTATTTTGCTTGGTGAGTGAGTATCATAACTACTTAGACAACGGCAATTACCTTGACCCTGCTATCGCCTTACAAATCTTCCACTCTCGTTGTTCAAGCAGTAGCCAGTTAGTATTGAAGCAATGGGGTTTTGATCAAGATTATATTGAAGTTGCCACTAATGAATTATTAGCTGAGTCTCGACCAGAAGTGTCTTATCTTGATATTGCACGCATTGCCAATCACCTACTGATGTTCCGTAATAACGATGATGGTATTGATGATCATGAAGTCGAAATCAATGTGACAGGTGCCGAAGTTTTATATTCCTTAACCAACTTAAGTGATATGGAGTTTAATACTCAAATTAATGATATTATCAAAGTGAGCGGCCTATAGGCTTGTAACTTACTAAGGAATATCGAATATATTATGTTTTCAGGGATGATTTTTATTTTTGCTCCACTTGTTGCTGGCTACCTATTCTCAATTAATAATAAGCGAGTATTAACAAGAATTAACCAAGCCACATCGTATCTAATTTATGTCATTTTATCCTTGATGGGATTAAGCCTCGCTGCTCTAGATAA
Source organism: Vibrio sp. 10N.286.49.B3 (assembly GCF_002873395.1). Lineage (GTDB taxonomy): Bacteria > Pseudomonadota > Gammaproteobacteria > Enterobacterales > Vibrionaceae > Vibrio. The sequence continues at coordinate 261,066 of NZ_MCUV01000001.1, forward strand.
TTTAAGCGCTAACTTACAAACTATTTTATTGTATACCTTTACCTTCTTTACCTGTCTAAGTGTATGTAATTTAATGACGCTGCCCATCATAGATAAAATCCTCCCACTAAAAACGACTGAAAACCAAACTAAGCTTCCCCTATCTAGCATGGCATTTGAGTCATTAAAGTTAGTTTTTGTCGTTGGTGGCGGTCTAGCCGCGGGATTAATTTTACCTATATCTTTGGCTTGGGTTGATAGCGCAAGTGAATGGATTCTATTTCTTCTGCTCTTTTTTATTGGTATTCAATTAAGAAATAGTGGACTTACACTACGTCAAATTTTACTCAATAAACATGGTCTTATTATCTCTCTAGTGGTGATAATAAGCTCATTGATAGGTGGTTGTATTGCTGCCTTAATTCTTAATATTCCTCTTTTCCAAGCGCTCGCCATGGCATCTGGGTTTGGCTGGTACTCTTTATCAGGTATCTTAATGGGTGATGCGTTCGGGCCTGTTTTTGGTGGCGCATCTTTCCTTATTGAGCTTTCAAGAGAATTAGTCGCTCTTATTATGATCCCTTTGCTTATTCACTCTCGACCTTGCACTTCTATTGGATATGCTGGCGCAACAGCAATGGATTTCACTCTTCCTGTAATACAAACAACAGGCGGGGTTAAATGTGTCCCTATTGCGATTGTCAGTGGCTTCATCCTTAGCCTATTAGTCCCAGTTATGATGCTGTTTTTTATCTCATTAGCAACTTAGCTTACGTGACAAATGAAACATTTATCTTACAATAGATACACAAGTGACTTACTTGTTATCGAATGAGAATAATGAAAGGATTCAATATGAAGCGTTTTTTTATTGGCTTAGTATTAGCGACGACGTCAACCTTAACTCTTGCAGAAGATACACAGTGCTTAAACGGTAAATATGACGCATATATTGATGCCTCATTAACTTGGTACCAAGATCTCATTGCACTGACCACAGAACAATACCCTGACTTGCAAGACGTCGGTGAGTGGTTTCTAGTTGGTAGAAATAACCATTTTGAGTTAAATCGTGCAGCAGTACATTATTATCTTGAAAATGAACCGGCTAAAGTCGCTACCGAGCAATCGGTTGAGGCTTGGTTACAGTTAGAGCAGCAAGACATCAAGAGCTTATCGGCTCGACAAGACAAATTAGGCCAATTGGCATTGGTGACTTTTACTGATCGTCAAGCTACCCCTCACCAGCAAAACTATCAATTACGCTCCGCATTTGCAGAGTTGCTTAGTCATCCAAAACAGATCGATGAGGCTCTACAAAAATATAACCTTGCTATCGCAAATATTGCAGCAATCTCTTGCTTATAAGCGAGGCTTTTTAGGTGCGGAAAATTAGGTTTACATAATAAAGACGGGACATTAGTTCCGTTTTCGTTTAGATTATTCCGCTCGCGCAAAATAATAGATCAAATAGAACGCTGTCATGGTAACAGAACAGAAAACTGCAGATGTAAATTTCGAAAACCTACTTCGAATTTTTACTGTGCCCGAAGGGCCAGATTCAACACTCACTCAAATTGAAAATAAACTCTCGCAAAACCTTAATGAGTTCTTACGAGAGCACATTGTCGCAGAAGAAAAGCCTTTAAAAGAGATTGAAAAAGACTTCTCTAATGCGCATATTCCAGAACACGCTGAATTTGTTTCTGAGCATACAGAGCACCTTCTGAGCTCTCTAGTCGCTCACTCTGTTCATACATCCGCACCAAGCTTTATTGGCCACATGACATCAGCGCTGCCTTATTTTTTAATGCCGCTATCTAAGATCATGATTGCTTTAAATCAAAACTTAGTAAAAATCGAAACGTCCAAAGCATTTACACCGTTAGAGCGTCAAGTTCTCGGTATGCTACACCGATTGATTTATCAACAAAGCGATGAGTTTTATCACCACTGGATGCACAGTGCTAATCATTCATTAGGCGCTTTTTGTTCTGGTGGCACAATTGCGAATATTACCGCTCTTTGGGTTGCTCGTAATAATGCCCTCAAAGCCGATCAAGATTTTGCTGGTGTTGAAAAAGCGGGATTGTTTTCTGCAATGAAACACTACCATTATGATGGTTTAGCCATATTAGTTTCAGAACGCGGACACTACTCGTTAAAGAAAGCCGCTGATTTACTTGGCATCGGTCAACAAAGCCTCATTTCGGTAAAAACGGATCATTTCAACCGCATTTGCCCACAAGATCTAGAGCTGAAAATTCAGCAACTAGAAGAGAAGAGCATTAAACCATTCGCTGTGATTGGCGTTGCGGGCACGACTGAGACTGGGAATATTGACCCTTTAAAAGCCATTGCAACTATCTGCAAGAAATACGGTTGTCACTTCCATGTTGATGCCGCATGGGGAGGCGCGACTTTAATGTCGAATAACCATCGACATTTGCTCGATGGCATTGAGTTAGCCGATTCCGTCACTATTGATGCTCATAAGCAACTTTACATCCCTATGGGCGCTGGGATGGTGTTATTTAAAGATCCTGATGCAATGAAAGCAATAGAGCACCACGCTCAATATATCCTGCGTAAAGGCTCTAAAGATCTTGGTAGTCATACACTAGAAGGTTCTCGTTCGGGTATGGCGATGCTTGTCTATGCCAGTATGCATATCATTAGTCGTCCAGGTTATGAGTTACTTATTGACCAAAGCATTAAGAAAGCTCGTTACTTTGCTGATGTTATTGATCAACAAGATGACTTTGAACTCATTTCAAAACCAGAGCTTTGCTTATTAACCTATCGCTATATCCCTCATAATGTGCATAAGGCTCTCCGATTAGCAAACAATGACGAGCGATTATTACTCAATGATAAATTGAACACTCTTACTCAATTTATTCAGAAAAAGCAGCGTGAAACTGGTAAATCCTTCGTTTCTAGAACTCGTTTAAACCCACAATATTTGAATGGATTAAATACCATTGTATTTCGAGTAGTGCTCGCTAACCCTCTCACCACTAATGATATCTTAAATGGTATTTTAGATGAGCAACGTGACATTGCTAAAATGGCACCAAACCTACTTGATGATATTGAGTTATTAAGCCAAGCAATTCTTGCTAAGTATTTATAAGCTTGTGCTATTAATGTTGAGCAATTGTAGATAAAACTACATGGCTGATGAAATTTAATTTCTTAACTGTGTAGTTTTAAATCATCAATATCGATTTTTCGTTTAAAAATTTATCGTTCATCAAATAATTTTGTATTTTTGCAATTTTTTTGTTTGATGAGCGTCAAATTATTACTAAAATATTCGTTACTTTTATTACGCAGTTAGCCCTATAGGTTTATACTCTTTATATGGCGTTGATTTGACCTTGCCTTAAGAGTCTCTGATTTAGAGATCTGATTATTTTGTGCACAACTACTGATTTGACACGTTTTTCCCCAATCAGACTGTTGTTCTCTATACTCCAGTGAAAACTATGAATACATTAGAAAAAATACAGAAAAATCTAGAAAACTTTAGTAAATCTGAGCGTAAGGTTGCAGAGGTTATCATGGCCTCCCCTCAAACAGCTATTCACTCGAGCATTGCTACTCTAGCTAAGATGGCTGATGTGAGTGAGCCAACCGTCAATCGCTTTTGTCGTCGTCTAGACACAAAAGGCTTCCCAGATTTTAAACTTCATCTTGCACAAAGCTTGGCTAACGGTACACCTTATGTAAACCGTAATGTTGAAGAAGAAGACGGTCCTGACGCTTACACCCACAAAATTTTCGAGTCAACAATGGCTTGCCTTGATGTCGCAAAAAATAGCATCGACTCCATGCAAATTAACCGTGCTGTTGATCTGTTAACTCAAGCTAAACGCATTTCTTTCTTTGGTTTAGGCGCATCATCCGCTGTCGCCAAAGATGCACAAAATAAGTTTATTCGTTTTAATATCCCAATCACTTGTTTTGAAGATATCGTCATGCAACGTATGAGTTGTATTAATTGTAGTGATAACGATGTTATCGTCCTGATTTCACATACAGGACGCACCAAAAGCCAAGTAGAAGTTGCTAATTTAGCGCGTGAAAATGGTGCAACGGTCATTTCTATTACTGCAAAAGACTCTCCATTAGATAAAGCGAGCTCACTATCGATTTCTTTAGATGTACCTGAAGATACAGATATGTATATGCCAATGGCGAGTCGTGTCGTGCAAATGACAGTGATTGATGTTTTAGCGACAGGCTTTACGCTACGTAGAGGTTCACGCTTCCGCGATAATTTGAAGCGTGTAAAAGAGTCTCTAAAAGGCTCTCGTTACGATAAATTGCCTCAGCTATAATTGATCGATTGACTTTAAAAACGTCTTATTCAATAAAAGCCCTCCATCAACGACCTTAGGTTAGTGTGAAGGGCTTTTGTTTTTTATACACGGTTAAGTCTATGCACATATTTAAGAAGGCTGCTCACTCTCTTGCTCTGAGTCTAACTTCATGACAAATGCACCATTCACTGTTTCTGTATTTGATGCCTCTGTTTCTAAGTGACAACTACAAACTTGAGATAAAATATAAACCAACCGCTCCTCATTGAGTGGTAAAGGGTTACCCTTAATTGCAGTCGACTTTAAGGCATCTTGGGCCACCTGCTCAAACGAGGTATTACATAAACCAAAGTGAGATAAGGTCGGTAGTTCTAGTTTGTCTAATACCATCTGTACCCATAACACCGAATCTTGGCGACCTGCATTTGTTCTTCCTGTCACGATCTGGGCAATACGCTTATATCGATTTAATACATCTCTGCGCCCTGCTTTTTTCGCTGCCTTGATGTTTTCCTGCATCACATAAGGCGCTAAACGTCCACTAATAATGCTATGCGGCGCATCTAACTTACCGCCTAAAGCAGACGCTAGACCATGCGCAGCACCTAATTTAGCATTGGTAATCGCCATTCCACCGAGCATAGCAGCGAACGAGAGATCTCGACGCGCTTTATGATCGTCATATTTACAAGCGGCAATGATAGACTGGCTCAAACGGCGCAGCCCCTCTTCACAGACCATATCAGTTAACGGGTTTGGTTCGCCACAGACATAGGCCTCCATCAAGTGGGTAAAGGCGTCCATAGCACCACGACCTGATGTCATTTGATCGGTTCCATACGTTAAGGTTGGGTCGACAATAGCTACATCAGCGAGCATTTCAGGACTGCGTAAGCTCACTTTTACTTTATCTTGACCCGATTTTAAAACTGCATTTTTAGTGACTTCAGAGCCGGTACTGGCCGTGGTTGGGATGGCAATAAAAGGGATAGGCTTTGTTTTCAGCGGCACGTTGCGCCCAACAACTTCGACGTAGTCATAAACATTGCCTTGGTTAGGAATAATAGCAGCGAGTGCCTTACCCATATCAATGACACTACCACCACCAATTGAAACCACCATATCAGGCTGAAAATGTCGCCCTGTAATCGCGCTTTCCTCAATCATAGTAATGTTAGGTTCGCCTGAGATAGCGATATGCTGATAGCGCATTGATTGTTGCTTGAGATATTGAATGATAGGAGCGGCGCGCTGCTGATCTTTGCCGGTGACGAGCAAAACGCTATAACCAAATTGATTTAATACTGAAAGTGAGTCTATCAATGCTCCTTCACCAAAAATTATCCTGGTTGAAGTCATAAATTGAAACATGATATATCCTTATTTTTTCTAAATTTAAATCATTCACTCTGTGCTTAATCACTTTTTATCCGCACTTCAATTATAGGCGGTATCTTTAACCTGTTGCCTTTTATTGTTAGAGCTCTGCTGTTCAGAATGCACTCAATCGGTATTAAAAAATTTGATGTAGACCAATTTTTAAGCATTGAATCAGTTCATTATTTATAATTTAGCCCTAAATCACACTGACCTATCCATATTTCTTATATTGATTTTAATACACGCACTTATCATCGCTTTTTACTATCAACTTAACGCAAAAAACCCACTTTATTTCCTCTTCAGGTTAGTGCATAGTGACTACAAAGAAAATTAAGGAGAAAGTTATGTTTGTTGTTATTTTTGGTCGCCCTGCTTGTCCATTTTGTGTCCGTGCTAAAGAGCATGCTGAGACTTTAAAAGCAAAACGTGATGACTTTAACTACCGTTATGTTGATATCCATGCTGAAGGTATCAGCAAAGCCGATCTTGAAAAGACTGTTGGTAAGCCAGTTGAAACGGTTCCACAAATTTTCATTGATCAAGACCATATCGGTGGCTGCACTGAGTTTGAAGCATACGCAAAAGAGCACCTTGGTTTATTTGACGAGTAATCTAAATCAATTTCTACATCAAGCCTGCGATATAAACGCAGGCTTTTTGGCATTAGGTCAATTAATGGTAAAAATAAATAAACTTCACTTATCTTTTGACTTGTTTACGTTACAATCTCACCACCTGTCTGTTTTACCTAACCACACGCTTAATCGAGCTCAACTGTGAATATTGATGTTGTTTTACTTTTAGAACAAAACCCTATCCTTCTTATCTTTGTTGTTTTAGCTATGGGCCTTGCCATTGGTAAGATCCGCTTTGGCAGCTTACAACTTGGGAACTCCATTGGTGTGCTTATTACTGCACTGATAATGGGGCACCTTGGCTTTTCATTTAATGCTGATGCTTTAACTATTGGCTTTATGCTCTTTATTTACTGCGTTGGTATCGAAGCTGGTCCTAACTTTTTTGGTATCTTCCTTAGAGATGGTAAGCATTACCTGATCCTAAGCTTAGTAGTACTCACCACTGCCGTTGCCTTGACCTATTTCTCTAGCCATTACCTTGGACTGGATTTTGGTTTAGCCGCTGGCATGATGGCTGGTGCGCTCACAGCAACGCCCGTTTTAGTTGGTGCACAGGATGCCTTAACTTCTGGGTTAGCTACCCTGCCAAGAAATGCTGATTTAAGCCTTATTATTGAAAATCTTTCTGTCGGTTATGCCATGACGTATTTAATTGGCTTAATTAGTATGATCTTTTTCGTACGTTTACTACCTCGATTACAAAAACAGAACTTACATGATTCTGCTCAGCAAATTGCTCAAGAGCGTGGACTCGAAGGTAGTTCACAACGTAAGGTATATTTACCTATTATTCGCGCCTATCGTGTTGGCCAAGAACTGATTGATTGGACTGATGGCAAAAACCTACGTGAATTAGGTATCTATCGTCAAACGGGTTGTTATATAGAACGTATTCGCCGTAATAGTATTCTTGCCCACCCTGACGGTGATGCTATTTTGCAAGAAGGTGATGAAATCGCATTGGTTGGCTTTCCTGATAGCCATGCCCGACTAGATCCGAGCTTTCGTAATGGTAAAGAAGTTTTTGACCGAAACTTACTTGATTTACGCATCGTTGAAGAAGAGATTGTCGTTAAAAGTGACAGTATTGCAGGTAAGCGTCTATCTGATCTGAACTTATCGGAATATGGCTGTTTTTTGAACCGTGTGGTTCGAGCTCAAATCGAAATGCCAATGGACTTAAATATCGTGCTTGCTAAAGGGGATATTTTACAAGTTAGTGGTGAAAAGAGCCGTGTTCTTGGTTTAGCTGAAAAAATTGGTTTCATTTCAATTCACAGTCAAATGGCAGATTTGATGGCTTTTTGTAGCTTCTTCATTCTCGGCGTTGTCTTTGGCTTGATCACTATGACCTTTGGTCAAGTTTCATTTAGCCTAGGTAATGCGGTTGGCCTATTACTATCAGGGATTACGCTTGGATTTTTAAGAGCTAACCACCCAACGTTTGGTTATGTGCCTCAAGGGGCGTTAAATATGATCAAAGATCTAGGCTTGATGTTCTTTATGGTTGGTATCGGATTAAGCGCTGGTGGCAAAATTATCGAACATTTAGCACAAGTTGGTCCTCAAATCTTAGGTCTCGCACTTATCGTTAGTGTATTGCCTGTTATTGCTGCCTATTGCGTGGGGGCTTATATCTTAAAAATGAACCAAGCGTTATTACTGGGTGCACTTGTTGGCGCTCGTACCTGTGCCCCGGCTATGGACGTCGTTAACGAGTATGCCAAATCAACAATACCAGCTTTAGGCTATGCGGGCACTTATGCGATAGCCAATATATTAATGACACTAGCAGGTACGATTCTGATTATTCTCAGTTAGCACTCTTTAGTTGAATAATTATAAACATAAAAAATGCGCTCACTAAGAGCGCATTTTTATACTTAATAACATGACTATTATCTAAATATCGATAACATCAAAATCTAATGCTGTTGCAACATCAGCATCATAATCAACGCCATCAACACCAAAGCCAAATAACTTCAAGAACTCTTCTTTATACTCAACGTAATCGGTTAATTCTTTCAAATTTTCGCTGGTGATCTGTGGCCATAGTTGACGGCAGTGATCTTGGATATCATCACGCAATTCTAGATCATCTAAACGTAAACGATTTTCGCTATCGGTCTCTGCTGCGCTTTGATCTTCTTTATAAAGACGTTGGCTAAACATGCGATAGATTTGTTCCATACAGCCTTCATGGATACCTTCTTCGCGCATCTTTTTAAATACCATCGCAATGTAAAGAGGCATAACTGGAATAGCAGAACTTGCTTGAGTCACAACCGATTTAAGCACAGCTACATTTGCCGTACCTGAAAGCGGTGTTAACAATTCTGTTAATGCACCAGCAGCACGATCTAGATCCATTTTAGCTTTACCTAATGCGCCATCCCAATAGATAGGCCAAGTAAGCTCAGTACCAATGTAGCTATAAGCAACGGTCTTACAGCCATCAGACAATACGCCCGCATCATTGAGTGCATGCATCCATAATTCCCAATCTTCGCCACCCATAACGGTTACGGTATCTTGGATCTCTTGCTCTGTAGCAGGATCGACACTTGCTTCAATAATCTGGTCTTTATTCGTATCAACCGCTGTTGAAGTGTAAACCTCACCAATAGGCTTTAATGATGAACGAATCACTTCACCCGTTTCTGGCATTTTACGCACAGGTGAAGCAAGGGAGTACACCACCATATCGATTTGACCAAGATCTTGCTTAATAAGATCAATCGTCTTTTGTTTTGCTTCATTTGAGAATGCATCACCATTTAAGCTCTTAGCGTATAGACCTTCTTCTGCCGCTAATTTTTCAAATGCTGCTGAGTTATAATAACCAGCCGTTCCCGGTTTTTTATCAGTACCCGCTTTTTCAAAAAAGACACCGATCGTTGCAGCACCGCCACCAAAAGCAGCTGCAATACGAGAAGAAAGACCATAGCCACTTGAAGCGCCAATAACTAAAACACGTTTAGGTGCAGAAGTAATTGATGGTTGTGCTTTCGTATAAGCAATTTGTTCTTTTACGTTGGCTTCACAACCAGCAGGGTGAGCAGTAGTACAGATGAATCCACGGATTCTAGGTTTGATTATCATATTAAAATTCCTTTAAAAATCACAACTAGGATAAAAGGTTCGTTATGAATTCGCATCTAATTTCTGCAAAAATAACACTAAAATAGCAGTGGTTGGATCACTCGCTGCATTTTTGTGCTTAATACAAACAAAAAGACACCTATAAAAGGTGCCTTTCATCTTATCCGAGTCACTAAGCGACGCTGTTAAGTTTCGCTTTACTACCTTGGTGAGTTCGTGTTTCAGTTAAATCATGACTAAAGTGGTCAACTTGAATCGCTCGATAACGAAGCTCATCTGCTGCCTTAATTTGATCAACTTCTGCTTGTGTTAGGACATTCTCAGCCAGTGCTTCTGCAAGCCTGATTGATAGTGAACCCTTACGTGCTACTTTACCATCCTTAACCGCTTGTACCATTTTACGCTCTAAATCTTTAATGCCGTACATTGCAATAAACGCCGACTCAATCAGTCCAACACTGTCATTGTCTTCTTTACCGACATAACACAGGTTTGTGAGTCGATTACGATGCTCGCCTGGTATCATCATGCTGGCTGCAACTTTAAGTGATAGCTCATCACTCGGTTTAGCAAAATGATTGCCTACAGGGAAAATAAGCGTATTTAAGATACGACCTACTCCTTTACTTGGGAAGTTGGTATACGCCTCTTTTAATGATTTAGCCGCATTATGTAAACAGTACTGCACAGCATAATGCACATAATTTAAGTCTTCTGCTTGCTGTCCTTCATCTTGATATTTTTTCAATACCGCTGAAGACATATAAAGGTAGCTCAACCCATCACCTAAGCGCGCTGAAATCATCTCTTTACGCTTCAAATCACCACCTAAAGTTAACATAGCAAAATCAGCACTGACCGCTAAGCTACGACTCATTCTGGTGATCTCTTGGTAGTACACCTTGGTTGATCCATCCACTGGTGACTTAATTAGACGTGAGCCTGTGAGTGCAGCGCCAAATGCACCAAAGCTGTTTTTAGTCGCATGCGCTATATGTTTAAACAGTAACTGGTCAAACTGCTCTGCCCCTTCTTTTTCATCTGGGTTAGCTGCAGCTGTCATTTCTTTTAAAACATATGGGTGGCAACGTGTGGCACCTTGACCAAAAATCATCAAGTTACGCGTTAAAATATTGGCACCTTCTACGGTAATGGCTACCGGAATACCAAGATAAGGGGTAGCTAGGTAATTCATAGGACCACTTTGAATAGCTCGTCCTGAATGAATATCCATGGAGTCATTCATTAACGTGCGTGCTATTTCAGTCATGTGATATTTAGCGATCGCAGTAACTATGCCTGGCTTTTCTTTCAAATCGAGCGCCGTTGTTGTTAACGTTCGACTCGCTTCAAGTAGGTAAGTCAGTCCACCAATACGACCAAGACTTTCCGCAACGCCTTCAAAACGCCCTATCGACATACCAAATTGCTTACGTACATAAGAGTATGCACTGGTGGTCTTAGCGGTAAGGTGCCCCACTGCCGTGCCTAATGCCGGCAATGAAATCCCACGCCCTGCCGATAAACACTCAACCAGCATACGCCAGCCTTTCCCAGCATATTCAGAACCACCAATCAGCCAGTCCATTGGAATGAATACATCTTGCCCACGTGTTGGACCATTCATAAAAGCGAGCCCTAATGGGTCATGGCGCTCACCAATTTCTACACCTTGATGATCTGCAGGGATCAATGCACAAGTAATACCTAACTCTTTAGTATCACCAAGCAAGCCATCAGGGTCATTAAGCTTAAATGCAAGCCCTAGCACCGTAGCAACAGGGGCAAGTGTAATATAGCGTTTATTCCAACTAAGGCGAATACCTAGCACTTCCTCGCCATCATGCATGCCATAGCAGACTGTGCCTTGATCTGGTATTCCACCGGCATCTGAACCCGCTTCTGGCCCTGTTAGCGCAAAGCAAGGAATATCCGTGCCATCAGCCAACCTTGGTAGCCAATAATTTTTCTGCTCTTCCGTCCCATAGTGCGTTAATAGTTCACCAGGTCCTAGCGAGTTTGGCACCATAACACTAACGGCCGTACTGATACTGCGCGTTGCTATTTTAGTGACTATGGTTGAGTTAGCCAGTGAAGAAAACTCACGTCCACCATACTCTTTGGAAATAATAAGAGAGAAAAAGCGCTCGGTACGTAAAAAGTCCCACACTTCTTTGGGTAAATCTCGATCTTCTTTGACAATTTTATGATCATCAATCATTGCTAATAGCGTCTCTAACTCATTATCAATAAATGACTGTTCTTCAGCACTTAATGTTGGTGTAGGGTATTGATGTAACGTATCAAAGTTCGGCTTGCCTGAGAAAAGCTCCCCATCCCACCAAACACTTCCTGCCTCCATGGCTTCCTTCTCGGTATTAGAAAGTGGTGGCAGTACCTTTTTAAACATTTTAAACGCTGGGTCACTTATCCATTTTTGTCTTAAAGAGCTCATAGTTCAGATCCTTTTGTTCTTGCACATAACTCATCATTAACGTGAGATTTATTAGTAATGCATGTTGTAGGGCATGCTAGATTATTTTTTCTACTCATTGACGAGTACTTGAGGTGTTTTAGCCGTTACGCCTGCTGCTAAATAGGGAATGATTTGATCAATCACAGACTCAATATGTACCTTTTGCGAGAAATCATTCTCAACCATATCAACTAACGCTTTGCTTGATGCCATAGTGAAAACACAAGCACCTAAGGTGAAGTGTAAACGCCAAAAAAGCAGTTCTGGGGTTAAGTATGGGTTCGCTTTGAGCACTGACTTAGTGAATAAATTCAATACTTCCGAATAGTGGGCAGAAATAAACCAACGTAAATGCCCTTGAACATCGGTATAACCTCTACCGATAAGCAACATAAAGCGATTGGTTCCATTTGGGCGTAACGAGTTGAGTGATACGAGTGGGGAGCGCAATGATTCAAACACTTCAACCATCTCTACACTCTCTTTTTTATCTAAAGAGAGCAGTGATTGCTGAACATTAGGCATGAATGATTCTAAGTATCGATTTAATACCGCACGTACAAGACTTTTCTTATCACCGAAATGATAATTTACTGATGCAAGATTCACATTCGCTTTGCTGGTTATTGCGCGCAAAGACGTATCGTTAAATCCACGCTCAGCAAATAAGCTTTCAGCAACATCAAGTATCTTTTCTTTTGTTTTATTCTTGCGGGTCATTTCAATCACTCGTATTAAACAACTGTTTGAAATATACATCCATGCAATATAATTAACAACCCCTTAACAGGTTAAAATCGAGAACTGATCAGACCAGATATCCAGAACAAATGTAAGGCATTGAATTTTAGTTAAATTAAATTTATTTATCTTTTTTTAATAATTTAAGGAACTGTTTTAATAAAGGCGGGTCTTAATATGTGTAGGTAGTAGAATGCAGCAAAGTTTAACTGGCCGTCGAACTTATTTTCCCTGCTACCTCTGTAACTACACTGTTTTTTTTCATATTTAACTCCTATTTTTTGTATCCGCCCAAACCCTCCTTTCGGTTTGGGCTTTTTTTTGCCTCTAACATTTTTACGCACTGGATTGAGCCGCTACCCGTAGCGTTTGCATAACTCACGATGATTAGCCTAACCACTACCAACCTTTTACGCATAAAAAAACCCTCACAGTTACCTGTAAGGGTTTCGACTCATTAGTTAGTAATGCAGCGATAAATTTCGCTTTATATTACTCAGCTTTTGCTTTTGGTAGCGTGAAGTGCAACATAGTGTAGCCAATAATAGCCGCAATTGTTGAGCCCATCAGAATACCAAGACGCGGGTCTGTCATGCCTTCAAGATCAGCAGGACTAAATGCTAATGATGAGATGAAGATTGACATTGTGAAACCGATACCACATAGAACAGAAACTGCGAAGATGTGTAGGTATGTAATACCTTCAGGTAACTTAGCTACACCTAGTTTTACTGCAGCCCAACTAAATGTGAAGATACCTAGTGGCTTACCAATTAGGAGACCAAGTGCGATACCGACTGGTAGCATTGACGTTAGACCATCCAATGATACGCCTTCTAAAGAAATACCTGCGTTAGCAAAAGCGAAGATAGGTAAAATTAGGAAAGCAACGTAAGGGTGCAACGTATGCTCCATATGTTTTAGTGGCGAATGCTCACCTGGCTTGCCTTTCAATGGAATAGCAAAACCTAGCACCACACCAGCTAGCGTTGCGTGAACGCCAGATTGTAAAACACTAAACCATAAGATTAAGCCAGCAATGATATAAAACGTAAGGTTAGTTATACGTTTTGCATGCATCATGAATAAAACACCAGTCATCGCAAAACCAATCGCTAATGCTAGCGTTGAAAGGTCGCTGCTGTAGAAAAGTGCGATAATAACAATAACACCAAGGTCATCGATAATAGCAAGTGCTAGCAAGAATACTTTTAAGCTTACCGGTACACGTTTACCAAGTAGTGCCATAACACCTAAAGCAAATGCGATATCGGTTGCCGCTGGGATTGCCCAACCTTGAAGTGCCGTTGCATCACCGTAGTTAAACATCACGTACACAAGTGCAGGTGCTAGCATACCACCGACTGCAGCAATTGCAGGGAAGATAGCCGTTTCTTTTGACTGTAGGGCACCTTCTAGTAGCTCACGTTTTACTTCTAAGCCGATTAATAAGAAGAAGATAACCATTAGACCATCATTGATCCAGTGAGATACCGACATTTCTAGTACTTTAGCATGCAGTACTGCTTGATATGTATCGTTCAGTGACGTGTTAGCAACAATCATCGCGATTGCTGCTGCAATTACGAGAATGATACCGCCAGCTGATTCCATTTTGAAAAAGTCACGAATGACTGCGTTCATGATGTTAACCCTTTAGCTTATTAATTTTATTACATAAGTAACGAATAGTATGATTTTATCCATTCCCTACACTAAGGAATAATCAGTTGTTTGGATGATTAACTTCGGTTTTTCCGATGGTTTATATAATTAATACGAAACCGATCACAATATAGGCACAAAATACCCACATATGTAGATACAAGCCCAACATAAACCTTACAACACCAGATCAATTGTAGTACAAATTAGCTATTGAACGTTTGTCATTTACTCACTGATATGATATGGAGCCCTTAATGAAGAAGATTACATCGCCTAATGAGCCACACTATATGTGAATAGTTTAATAACTATAAATGTATCAAAAGTAAATGCCTTTAATAGCCGCTTAACTGCATAAAACCAACAACGCGGTGACTGCCTGATGTGATAATTTCACCTTGCCATCCAGGAAGCAGCAAAGGATGCCACTGCTCTTTATTCTTGGTTCTCACGGTTAAATGGATACCATAATCAGGAATTTTTATCGCCCAATGCAAAGGTAACTGAACACCATTATCAAGCGTAGTTGTGATCAATGGCGTCATCATTATGTCTTCATCCTTTAATGCTATAGCTTCACCTAAACGATTAGATAAGGTAGCTGATAGATAAGGCTTCTGGTTCTTATAGCGATAGCGGTTTAATGTTATCGATTGATTATCATCGAGAGGGATAACAAATCGATCACTACCAAGTCGCGGCTTTTCATATTGATCACTTCCCCACTCTTTATAAATCCAAGCAGGACCTGAAACCGTTATTTCCTCATTATTGATCTCTAATACACCTTTAGTCTGTAAATAAGGTGCAGCAAAGCTATACGAAGCAATCGGTAAAAAGTCATGTTGCTGCTGATAGCCCTTATCAGCATTGAGCACATAAGCCCCTGCATTTGTCGTAAAAAGTTCCACCTCAAAGTCATCGGATTGGATATCTAAATGACCTGGAAACGGGGTTGAATTCATTGAACGCCAACTCCAGTTATCAATCCACAAACGAAATGGTCGATTCTGCATACCAGCTTGACCAATACCGGCTCTAGATAAACGTTGCTCTCGCCATACTTTATCTTCTGCGGTAATGATAATATTCGACGCAAAAATATTAGGATTCTGCCAGCCCTTACCTTCCCTTTCATCTAAGGCAACACGGTAATAATTCCACTGCGCGGTATAACGCTTTCCATCGCTCCCCTTAAGGCTTGCAAAATACTGCCAACGCTCATACTGAAAGCCAGAGTGAAGCTGAAAATCTTTAGGTAAGGAAATCTCATAGCCCGGCAAAACTGGATCAAAAGTGACTTGATCTTCCTCTTCAAGTCGCTCTGTTTCACTTTCTCTAGCTTGTACCTCATCGTATCGATCGGGTGAAACTAAGATATATACAGAAAAGATTAACGAGATCACCAATGCAACGATTAATACCGTTAATAGATTTGATTTAAAGCGATTCATTTGCATTTATAAAGCATCTCGTAAAGATTTCATTGGCGTATTTCTTATCAACCTCAATACCGGTAAAGCGCCAGCTAACATAAGCGCTGAAATGGTCCAAAGGAATGTCTCTAAATATTCCCAAGGCATCACTTGTAAATCGATAGACCAACCAAAAGAATGAGTGATTATAATATCAACAATAAGGCGAGCTAATAACAACCCCAGCGGTATCGAGACAAGCATGGCGATTAAACTAAATACTAATAGCTGTAAACTGCCCGTTATTATTAATTCTTTACCAGAAACGCCCAAGCAGCGTAATAAAGCAAAATGGCGCTGCCTTGAAAACTCCCCTGCAAGCGTAGAAAAGAAAATACCAAAGACAGCGATCACTAAGGTAATATTGCCTAATAAAGCTGCAACAGAGAATGTTCGATCAAACACTTTCATCGCTTGATTATGAATATTGCTATTATCAAAAATACGCTGCGAGTTAATTCTAAAGACACGCTCTAAACGACGTTTAAAATTGAGAGTATCAACATCACTATTATCAAATAACACCCCTAAAGCCACATTGCCTGCGCCCGCATAAGAAGCAAGCCAATTTTGATGTGACATCATAACTTGGTGATAAGGGTTGCCATAGTCATAATAGACACCTAAAACTTGCCACTGAGTATTTGAAACATCGCCAAGTGTAATCCGATCACCAGGACGTATATTCGATTTAATAGCCATTGACTCACTGATCATTATCCCTTGCGAGTTATGTAGGTAATACCAGTAATTAGGGATACCAACTTTAACGGTGAGTGAGTGCAACTCCCCCTGCGACTCACCAGAGCTGACAACTTCTATTGCTCCGTTCGGCGTCTGTAACTCTTTCTCCCAGCGCCACCAAACTGTATCAACCTCAGGCTGTTTTTCTAACCATTGGCTCATATTTGAAGCGGAGTGATTAGATGGATAAATATAAAGGTCAGCAGCTAACCTCTGAGTCAACCATTTATCTGTGGTGTCACGGAAGCTACCCACCATGGTTTCGACACCAATATTGGCTGTCAGTGCCAATATAAATGCCATCACAGCAACACCACGGTAACTCATACTCACTGCTGCATCGGCAAAAAACCAGCGAGCTTTAACCCACTTAAGTGAATAACCAAAGAAAGTAAATAATTGCCAAATAAGGAATGGAACGATCAGCGCCACACTGAGCAGAATAAAGGCGATAATCAAAAAACCCGACTGCTGAGTTTGCGGCGTATGATAAACCGCAATCGCGGCAATAAAGAATGCACCACCCATAATGGCTTGCCACAAGAACTCAGAGCCAGCAAAGCGCACTAAAGAGAGTCGAGCAGATAAACGAATAGGCTGCGCTCTTAATAAGCGTGTCGCAGGCCAACCACAAGCAACAACAACACCAGCAATGGCCATTAATAGTGTATAGCGGCTCCAGTCCCAGCTCCACTGAACCGATAGACCAACATTCGCATCATAAAGTGCGCCTAAGCTTGCAGATACGGTTGGAATTAATTCGTTCGCTAATAATAAGCCAAAGACATTGCCACACAGCCAACTAACAACAATCAACAGCATCAACTCTAAACATAAGGCTTGAGCCAGCTGCCAGCTCGATACACCATTTTGGCGTAGAATACCGACTAAAGGTTGTCTTTGTATAAAAGAGAGTGACATTGCTTGATAGAAAATAAACAGCCCGACGACAAAGGCAAGCATCCCCATCGCTGTTAAGTTTAGATGAAAAGCTTTCGTTAATGATTCCAGTTCAAGCTTAGTGCTGCGGGTGATTTGTAGCCCATTTGGCAATAATTCACGTAGTTTAACCAGTTTCTCTTCTGGCATATCACCACAGCCAATAACCGTTAGGCCTGATCCGCGCTCAAGCTGCCTCAATAAAGAGATATCTGAAATGATACGTGTTCCGCTGATTTTATTATCTTGATCGAGATAAAGCGGTCCTATTGAAGTACCATCTCTTAATTTAAGATAATCACCATTTTCCCATTTAAAATGATTAGCAAGATCCTTACTCACTAATAAAGGATAAGGTGACTTCATTAGGTTTAGATTTTGAACATCCGTTAATATCGCATTACCTACTAGTTGTAGCATTGCAACAGGATCAATGCCTAAGATAGAAAAGCCTTCGCCATCCTCTGTAGTGACGTTGGTTAATTCAAACGGCACGCACTGTTCAAAGCCTGAACGGCGCAATTGAATATAGAAACCTTGTGGAATTTTGTTAGCACTGTGCTTAGGTCGAATTCGATATGGAAGAGGATTAGAAAAAAGTTGTTCTCCATAGGTATAACTTTGCTGAGCATGCTTATTGACCGCCATAACTCCGACCAATAAAGAAATCCCTAGCGTTAGACCTAACCAAACTAAGATAATTTGTAACGGATAGCGACGGTAGTGGCCGAGTAATGCTTTAATTACGGGCCATAACATTGAGTAGCCCCCCTTGTAAACGAACACAACTATCCATGTGCTCGGCGACCTTTTTACTGTGGGTAACTAAAAGCAGTGTGCAATCTAGTTTACGGCTTAATGTGGTCAATAAACGCATCACAGCTTCAGCATTACGCTCATCAAGACTACCTGTTGGCTCATCGGCCAATAATATTTGCGGTTCCATATAAAGGGCACGCGCAATCGCAACTCGTTGCTGTTGACCACCTGAGACTTCTTCAGGATAACGACCGAGCAATGGCATAAGATCCAATGCAGAGAGAATGAGTCGCCATAAACCTTTATCTTCACTTAACCCTTTAAGTTGACGACAAAAGCGAATGTTATCAGCAATATTTAATGTCGGTATTAGGTTAAACTGTTGAAATATATTACCGATATTATTTCTGCGATACGCTGTTCTTTTGGTTTCTGGGCTGTTACTCATCGAAAAATCAGGGAAACTAACATCACCTGAGTCCACCATATCTAAGCCTGAAATTAAGTTTAGTATCGTACTTTTACCCGAGCCACTTTCCCCCATGAGAGCAACTTGATCCCCTCTATTTAATGTTAATTCTGCCCCTTGTAATACAGGGTGAAATTCGCCACCATCGACATACCCTTTGCAAAGGTTTGACAGTTTTAACATTAAAGCACTCATATTTTTATGGAAATGGGAAAATGAATCTACACTAATTCTTTGTGAGTAGAAAGTATTTTGAACACAAGATCACAGACTAAGAATTTAATTGCATAAATAACGAGTTTTATGTCTAAATTACATACAACAAAGTGCAGTTTCTTACTGTTTCATTCACATTGGTGATTAATGGGTTTTCTTGTCTGAGGCTGTGAGTATGAAAAATAAAAATATATTGATATTAGGTGCATCTGGTTACATAGGCTCTCAGTTAATATCGATATTACTTAACGAAAACCATCGTATTACTGCTGCTTCTCGTCAAATTGATTACCTTACCGCTAGAGTACAGCCTCACCCTAACTTAACTATCGAGTATTTAGATTTAGCGGATAAAGAGGCAACCAAAAACCTTATTCCACAGTTTGATTTAATTTTCTTTCTCGTGCATGGCATGGCACAAGGGCATGATTTTATTGACTATGAACTTGATCTCGCTGACAATTTCAAGCAAGCACTGCAGGGAAGCAATGTACAGCATGTGATCTATTTAAGTGCCATCCAACCACAAACAGGAAACTCCGAGCATTTACTTGCCAGACAAAAAACAGGAGAAGTCATCCGCCAAGCTGGTATCCCAGTCACAGAGTTACGAGCAGGGGTTATTATTGGTTCGGGTTCCGCTGCCTTTGAGATAATGCTCGACTTCATTTATAACCTCCCCCTCATGATTGCACCGAAATGGGTTGACTCAAAGGCCAACCCCATCGCTCTAGAGAACTTAAATTACTATCTTGTCGCGCTTAGCCAATCTGAAGTGACTGAGCATCAAACCTTCGAAGTTGGTGGTCCTGACACGCTAACTTATCGCGAGCAATTTATGATGATTTGCAGCGTGATCAACAAACCATTGCGCTTATGGTCAACGGCATTACTCACCCCTAAAATGGCATCATATTGGCTAGGCTTGGTGACCTCAGTACCCTCTACTATAGGCAGTGCGCTACTGGCTGGATTGGAGCATGATTTCATTGCTAACTCGGCACCAATCAGGCAACGCTATCCGCAACCACTGATCTCCTATCGTGACGCGGTTAGTGATGCCATTAATCAAGAAGGTAAATTTACCCGTAGCAACGTTTGGGGCTTTGACCCTGCAGCATTACAACGTTGGCAGCCGGGTTATGGCTACTACCCGAAACAAGCAGGTTCAACAATTAAAACCGACAAAAGTGCCAGCGATTTATGGGAGGTGATAACGGAAATAGGCAGCCGTAGCGAAGGGTATTTTTTTGCGAATATATTATGGCGTACGCGGGAGTGGTTAGATCTCTTATTCGGGGGAGGATTACCAACGAGGCGCTCCCCTGCAGGACCTAAGTTAAAGGTGGGCGATTATATCGACTCTTGGAAAGTGATTCGTTGTGAAGATAATCGATTCTTATCACTCTTTTTTGGTATGAAAGGTCCAGGACTAGGACGTTTAGAGTTTACCATTACAGATAAAGGCAGCTATCGAGAGTTGAATGTGACCGCTTGGTGGCATCCGCAAGGCTTTCTTGGCTTGCTTTATTGGTTTGCTATGATGCCAGCCCACCTGTTTATCTTTAATGGTATGGTAAAAGCAATTAGTAAAAAAGCAGCCCCTGTGGATACATAAACAAAAGGTCTTCTTTTATCATTGGTTATATGATTAACAAGAAGACCTTTATATTCAGCGTTTACCCAATAACACTAATTGGGATTTCTGCTAATTCTGGACCATGATTTGCTGGGTAGACTACATATTCACCATGATATTTTACTAGTGACTTGTAGTCGGTATGCTTATGCAACATAAAGCCCGCTTTCGATGCCATTTCAATGAACTGCGCATGGTTACCACGTACAAACCAGTTCATTGGTCGTGCCATGATTTCACCATCAAATGCGTTGTCACACTGATCACCACACAGTGCAAACGAATCCGCACCATCAGTGAAAAATTGCACCTTCTCACCGTTAGTTAACACTTCGGTATTGGTGACACACCAACCCGCTTCATCCATTTGGTCGATAAATGCTTCAACATCACTATCTTTCAACTGACGAACCGGTTCGCCTTCTGGAACATGTTGACCATAAAAAGCGGAAATACGTTTAAAGGTAAAAAGAAGATCCGATTGGTTTCCTTTTGAACGTCCAGCTTTTTGCCAGCGCTGTAAGTCCGAGCTAATGCAGCGGTTAAAACGTTGTGTTTTAATCGTTTTTGTTACCCAACGAACCATAAAGTGATTATTAGGTACTGGTGCATCAATAACCTTACCACTCGCATGTTCAGCCGCTAACTCATCGAGCGCAGAATTAACCAGCTTTTGTATTTCTAAATAATAGTCTGACATTATGTCTTTTTTCCTAATAACCAATAAGATAAAGATGACAATACAGCACATGCACCCATACCTAGAACCATAGGTAAAGGCGATGTCGTCGGTAGCAGTGCAATAATCAACCCAAGTATCGAACCGGTACCAAAACGAATCGTTCCAGCTAAAGAGGAGGTCGTTCCCGCCATTTGTGGATATTGACTCATTAATAGCGCCATCGAGTTACTGCCGATTGTGGATATCATACCAATAAATAGCATCACAAACGGTGCAATCCCCCACAGCCCAATATCAGCCATCCAACCAAAGAACAAACCAATACCAGCAAGCAGCTGAATAAATAGACCAACCTGCAGCATTTTATGTGAACCGATTTTTTTCACAACACGACCGTTAATACTGGTCATTACCACCAGCGCAGCCGCATTTAAACTAAACAAGTAGCCAAAGACTTCGCTATCAACACCATAAATATCAATATAAACAAACGAACCGGCATTAAAAAACACGAACATACCTGAAAAAGAAAATGCCCCTGCAAACATCAAACCGAGTGCGGCGCGATTATTAAATAATGTGCCATAGTTTTTTAACGTTGTACGTAAGTTCAGAGGCTGACGATGCTCTTCTGATAATGTTTCTGGAATTTTCCACATGACGGCTGCAATCACAACCATAGAGAAAATACCGAGTACCCAAAAGATTGAGCGCCAACCGAACCAAGCCGCTAAGTGCCCACCTAACATCGGAGCAATAAGTGGCGCTGCCATAGTAACGAGCGTGACAAAAGACATCGTACGAGCGAAATCTTCTTTATCAAACATATCTCGAATAACTGCTTGTATGATAACTGCCGCTGCAGCACCAGCAAAACCTTGCGCTAAACGAACATACATCAGTGCTTCAATACTTTCTGTCGTCGCACTAATCACACTAGCAATAGCAAAAAGGATAATACCAATCACTAAAATTGGTCGGCGACCATAGCTGTCTGATAATGGTCCATGTAAAAGCTGACCAAGTGCAAAACCGATCGTATAAGTGGTTAACGTAATTTGCACTGCACCAGGTAGGACACCTAAATCTTTCGCAATGGCGGGCATCGCGGGCAAATACATATCAATCGCAAGCGGTGTTAACGCACCCACGGCCCCTAGCACAATAAACAGCATTAAACCTAACGTTGGCGTAGCTGCCTGAGTGCCCATATTCTTAGTTGTCATGATGTTCCAAAATTAGCGCCAAACAGAGTCGACTTCTTCTTGAGTTAAGTAGCGGTATTCGCCAAGTTCTAAGCCATCTTCATCAAGCTCTATTTCACCAATTTTTTCACGATGTAGGGCTTCAACTTTATTACCCAAAGCAGCAAACATACGCTTAACCTGATGGTACTTACCTTCATAGATAGTCAGTAACACTTCTTTCTCTGCTCTCACTTCTAAAATAGCTGGTCGAGTTAAGCCCGTTTCGCTACGTAGTTGAATACCTTCTTGGAACTTCTCAACA
The DNA here is from genome assembly GCF_002873395.1 of Vibrio sp. 10N.286.49.B3. Taxonomy (GTDB): domain Bacteria; phylum Pseudomonadota; class Gammaproteobacteria; order Enterobacterales; family Vibrionaceae; genus Vibrio. The sequence goes on from NZ_MCUV01000001.1 coordinate 283,816, forward strand.
TAATCATCTTCTACCGGCTCTTCTAACCAAACACGGTATGTTTTTGTGCATTTATGCTTTGGCGAAGTAATACGATGCGACCATTTACCGTCATCAGTAATTAAAACCAGACCGGTGGTATCAACATCCAAGCGACCTGCAAAATGAAGATCTTCCATCTTAATTTCATCAAGTAACTCAAATGCGGTTTGATTAAAACCATCTTCATGCGAACATACAAAACCTTCTGGCTTATACAGCATGATATAACGAGGGCCTGAGATCTTAATTTGGCGATCTTGCCATTCAACTTTACACTCAGTCGTCACTTTAAATGAGCCAGTTTTTTGTTTTTGATCATTAACCGTAACACCACCACCACGAATAATGATAGTTGCTTCTTTTCGAGTAACACCAAGTGCATCGCACAAAAATTTATCTAAACGCATGAATACCTCTACTTATCTGTGCGGGTATTATAAGCCGCTTTGCTACAATAGTTGAGCTATTTCACACTTTTTATCGAATAATAAGAACTTTATGTACACACTGCGCCCCTATCAGGCTGATTCCGTTAAAGCTGTTATCCATTATTTCCGTCAGCACCAGACCCCATCTGTGCTCGTCTTACCTACGGGTGCAGGCAAAAGCCTCGTTATTGCCGAGTTAGCACGACTTGCCAAAGGGCGAGTACTGGTGATGGCGCACGTTAAAGAACTTGTCGAACAGAACCATCAAAAGTATGAAGGCTACGGTTTAAAGGGCGCGATATTTTCAGCAGGCTTAGGACGCAAAGAGACGGACCAACAAGTGGTGTTTGCATCAGTGCAATCGGTGGTGAGAAACCTTGACGCCTTTGCCAACCAATTCTCCTTACTGGTTATCGATGAGTGCCACCGCGTTCCTGATGAAAAGACCAGTAGCTATCAAAAAGTGATCACACATTTACGCTCGGTGAACCCAGGCATCAAAGTATTAGGTTTAACCGCAACGCCCTATCGACTGGGCATTGGTTGGCTCTATCAATACCATACGCGCGGACAAGTACGCTCTGAAGAACCACGCTTTTTCCGTGATTGCATCTTTGAGTTACCGATTCAATATTTACTCGATGAAGGCTTCTTAACCCCTGCTAAAATCATTGATGCACCAGTACTCAGTTATGACTTCTCGCAATTAAAACCTGCGAATTCAGGACGATATAAAGAAGCAGAACTGGATATGGTCATTGAGCAATCAAAAAGAGCCACACCACAAATCGTTGAGCAAATTATTCATCTTGCCGCAGATAAACAAGGCATTATGGTTTTTGCTGCAACCGTGCGTCACGCCCAAGAAATCGCTCAGCTATTACCGGCAACTGAAACCGCGTTAGTTATTGGTGATACCCCTTTGCCTGAAAGAGATCGCATAATTAATGATTTCAAAGAGAAAAAGATTAAATACTTAGTTAACGTTTCAGTTCTAACGACAGGATTCGATGCGCCACATGTTGATTTAATTGCCATTTTGCGCCCGACGGAATCTATCTCTCTTTATCAGCAAATTGTAGGGCGTGGGCTACGTTTATCTCCCGGTAAAACAGAGTGCTTAGTCTTAGATTACGCGGGCAACAGTTACGATTTATACCAACCCGAAATAGGTGACCCTAAACCGGACTCTGAAAGTGAGGTGGTTACTGTTCCTTGCCCTGCCTGCGGTTTTAATAATAACTTTTGGGGCAAACTCGATACTAATGGCTTTTTATTGGAGCATTTTGGCCGCCGTTGCCAAGGTTATTTTACGGATGAAGACACGGGCGAGCGTGAACACTGTGGCTACCGTTTTCGTGCTAAGTATTGTGGCGAGTGCGGGGCTGACAATGATATTGCCGCCAGAATTTGCCATGAGTGCGATGCCACATTAGTTGATCCCGATAAAAAACTAAAAGAAGCACTAAACCTTAAAGATGCCCTTGTATTTGAATGTTTAGACATGCAACTGAGCGTTCATAAAGATTCGAAAGGTAAATCACAATTAAAAATCAGTTACCTTGGTGACAACAACGCCCAAGTTCATGAATTCTGGCCTCTGACAACGAAAAAACAGAAACAAACTTTCCAAGCACAATTTGTCCGTCCTCACCTTGCTGACAGACATCGTCCCTTTGAAGAATCATCACCAACGAAAGTCGTTAACCACCAGCACCGTTTTCGCTTGCCTCAATTCATTATCGCCCGTAAATCTGGTCGCTTTTGGAAGATGCGCGATAAGATATTCGCCGATGAACTGCAAGAGCGTTAGATTCAGCTTGTATTCATTTTCCATCTTTATACTAAACTTATTATCTAGTTAGGAGCATTCTTATGTATCGCATTAATCATAAAACCATCATCACTTGTGCCCTTTTAGGTTTAATGAGTCCATTTGCCTTAGCCCAACAAAGCGATACCAATGGCTATCATTTAGTTCAAGATAGTGAGCAAATATCCAACGTCAATATCAAGTTTGATGAAGATCAAGATGAAGTTTATGCCGCTGTTCAGGCGGGGCTTATTCAACCTTTCTCTGAACTATACGCAACGGTTAATCGCCAAATTAAAGGCCGCATTATTCGCGTTGAACTTGAAGAAGATGACAATGAGTGGGCCTATGAGTTAAGGCTAATGCATAACGACCAGATCATTAAGGTCGAGTATAACGCTGCAACACTTGAGTTACTCGAACTCAAAGGGCGCGATCTATATAACGTTATAAAACACCCATAAAGCACTATGCTTAACAAATAGAATTTGATTAGAAGAGTGAGCCGTTTTGAAGATATTAGTCGTAGAAGATAACCCGCAATTAGGTCAACAAATTATTGAGACGCTCGACAATACCGGTTGGGTCACGGAACTGGCTCAAGATGGTGTGGATGCGCTGTATCGTGCGACCTCTGAAGAGTGGGATGCGATTGTGCTTGATCTTGGATTACCAAAAATGGATGGGCTCACTGTATTACAAGGTATACGCAATGAGAATATCAATACGCCGGTTATTATTCTCAGTGCGCGAGACACCTTAACAGAGCGCGTTGAAGGTCTAAATGCTGGAGCAGATGATTATCTAACTAAACCTTTTGAGATGGTGGAGTTGATTGCTCGAATAAGGGCGCAGTTACGCCGAGCCGCGGGCAACACTTCACCTGTGATGCAAGTGGGCGAATTGAGCTTAGATACTCGATCTTCAAAAGTCTTTTGGCAAGGCGAAAGCGTTAGCCTGACAGCATTAGAATATAAAGTGATTGCCTATTTTATGCATAATCCCGAAAAGGTTATTTCACGCACAGAATTAGTCGAACATATCTATAAACAAGACTTTGATCGCGACTCTAATACCATTGAGGTCTTTATTGGTCGTCTACGCAAAAAAATTGATGCGAAAATCATTAAAACAGTACGTGGATTAGGGTATCAATTGAATGCTGCTTAGTCGCTACTTTCACCCTAGGAAAAACTTTAAAAACATTAGCTTAAAAAGCCGATTACTCACCGCAGCAGCGATCTGGTTATCAACTATGATTTTAGCGGCTGGTGTCGGCATGCCCATGCTTGTTAAAGAGTTTTTAATGGATGAACTTCACTCCCAGTTAAATTTAACCTTAGATGAAATTACCGCTAATTTAGACTCAACACCACAAGGGCAACTGACCTTAACTCGCCGGTTATCCGATTCGCGCTTATATCAACCCTATAGCGGTGCTTATTGGTCTATCTCCTCACAAAATAACTTGTTACGCTCACGATCATTGTGGGATAAAAACCTAACTATCAAGAAAAAAGGTCATGGCAATATTGTTTTAGGCGCTAAAGGTGAAAAACTCATTTATCTGCAGCGAAGTATTTATTTACCTGATATTAAACAACCTATCACTATCACTCTTGGCGTCGATGAAGCACCATTAGTGCATACCCTGCAACAACTCACCGGTCAACTATGGCTTATTTTGCTTTCCCTCTTTACTGGCGTTCTTTTACTCATCGGTGCGCAAGTGAGTTGGTCTTTGTTACCGTTAAATCGCATGCAAAAAGAACTCAAGCAATTACGCTCTGGAGCGCAGGTTAAGCTCAGTGATAATTACCCGAAAGAAATTGATCCTTTAGTTTCCGATCTCAATGCCCTACTATTTCATTATCAAGAAGTACTAGAGCGAGCACGAAACCATTCAGGTAACTTATCTCATGCGCTAAAAACGCCATTGTCGGTACTCAGAAATGAAGTCAGTCAACTCGAGCCTGGGATAGCCAACAAGCTAACTCCGTCGTTACAGCAAGTACAAACACATATTGATTATCATCTCAGCCGCGCAAGAATGGCAGGGGCGATGAACATACTCGCGGTAAAAACCTCCCCTGCTGCGCGTGTCGATGAGATATCCATTGCCTTTGATAAAGTCTTTGCCCATAGAGAAATAATGCTTATCAATGAACTAGAGAGCGAATTATGGGTGGCTGCTGATAGTGCTGATTTTGATGAGATGATCGGTAATATCTTAGAAAACAGTTATAAATGGGCAACATCCATGATCAGGGTGTATAGCGAAGAGGACGCTATACAAGGCACGATTACCTTATGTATAGAAGATGATGGTCCAGGTATCGCACCTGAAGACTACCATCACGTCCTTCTGCGTGGCATTCGACTCGATGAAACAACGCCCGGTTCTGGTTTAGGGTTAAACATTGTGAGTGAAATGGCACATAGCTATCGTGGTCATCTGCAACTAAATCGGGGTGCAATGGGCGGTTTAAAGGTGGAACTCACTCTAAAAAGGGCAATTATAGAGTAAACATATTGCTCTCTGCCGAGCGTGATGATAGTATCCGCGCTCGTTAGAATAGTTACTACCAATTTCTATTTTAACTTTACGATATATGACAAGGTCGCATTGTCAGTATTGATTTTTTTAATTTTACTATTTTGAGAGTAAAAACTATGAATTTTGAAGCAGTAGTACGTACTGAACTAGGTAAGGGTGCGAGCCGCCGCCTACGTCACGCGGGTCAATTCCCAGCAGTAGTTTACGGTGGCGAAGCAGCTCCAGTTGCAATCGCTCTTGACCACGACTTAGTGATGAACCAAATGGATAAGCCTGAGTTCTACGAAGCAATCACTCTTATGATTGACGGCGCAGAAGTTAAAGTTAAGCCACAAGATGTTCAACGTCACGCGTACAAGCCAAAAGTTGAGCACATGGACTTCATCCGTATCTAATTCCTTTTAGGATTTAGTGGATTAATTCCATTCCTTTTGCATTAAGATCATCGGCCTTACCATCCGAGAAGTCTAGAAATTCGAAACCCCGATGCTACCAACATCGGGGTTTCACCGTTTTTGAGCACCTCTAATCTAATATTATGGCGCATAAAGGTATGGTCGATGATTTAAATTACTTTCTTTCAATAAAGAAATAGCTTCTGAAGAAAAGAACCAATGTAGTTTACAATGACCTTTTTTAGCAACCATTGTATTTAAACCAGATTTAAGCCATACTTTATCTCCCGACACTATATTTTCTTCATTTACTAAACAAGCATTTAACTCTGAGTTAGTAATTAAATACCAACCTTCTCGTAATACCTCTGCCTGTTTTATTGATTCTGTTTCAAACCCCATAACTAAAACAAATGGGGCTAATTCTATATAATGATTATAAAGTTGCGATCTGTCTTTTTTAGTTAACCATTTAGGAATACGGTAACTTTCTATCACTAAAATAGGTGCTGTTTTATTAATTTCATACCAAACACTATAATTACCTTCATAATAATTGCTCAATTTAATTGCAGAAGTTCGCCAGTGGTAAGTAGAAGGTCGATAAAGACCAATACCCTCAAAAGCAAAGACAGCATCATTTTCTTCTGTATTTTTATTTATAAATTGGTGTAGTGCTATTTGATGTTGATTATTATTTTTAAATGTATAGTAAAAACCTCGATAAAGAAGAAATAAACAACTAATAAAAACTATAAAAGATGACATAATACCATTCACCTTAGATATTTTGTGAATAGTAAAAGCAACAAAAGGAGTTAAAAGAGAGTAGAGTGTCACTAAATTATATGCATGATAGTGAGGGTTTGTAACGATCGAAAGTAATGCTAAAATGAGTATAGATACTAAGCATTGGGCCTGATTAAAGGACAATTCTTGACTTTTAATCATTATAATTGACGAACCTATACCTGCTATAGCAGGTAGCCAAAACATAATGTCTAAGACCATGTATGACTTTAGCACTTCAAATTTAAGTAAATTTGCCGTACTACTATTACTTGTTGAATATAATATTAAATCTATTGTTGTATCAATAAATAACTTAAAACCCCCTCCTCCTTCGACTGCTATAAATAATAAAAAACACCCTAAAAAACCGAATATAAAAGCTATTATTTCACTAAATGATTTTTTAATGCTTTTATTTACCACCAATCTAAAAACCCAGTAATAAACAATGATAGGACAAATTACTATTGCTTTAAACTTAAAAAGAATTGCTAAAGATATAGTAAAACCAATGATTATCATTTTGTATATCCCATTAAAAGAATATACATAAATCACAATGATAATTTGCAACCATAAAGAAGTAATTATCAAGTCAGGACGAATATCTAACCCTCGCACTACCAATGCTAAAGATGTTAATAATAAAAACAAAGCTGATATTGCAGATGACTTAGGAATAAAAAAACGCATCAATATATAAGATTGATACGAGATAATAGTGATTACTATCGAAAAGATAAATCTAAATGCATATATAACTTCAAATTCGTTACCCAACAAGTAATAAATTGGCTTTAGTAGACTAAATAATAATGTATAACTATCTACATTAAAATCAACATTCTCTTCCATACTTATACTAAGTAACCAAGATGTATAAAGTGCCATATAGTCATCATTAACTAGCACTGTGTTAGTTAATGATATTATATACAACACGGCACACGCACAGAAAATAATTAACCGGTAACTATGTAGGGTGTTCATTTTTTCTTAAGAATCCATATTTTTTTTGTTTTTAGGTTACTTGGCCATATAGACTCTAATTTATCTAATAAGGTTATTAATAATTTAGGTAAGAATTTATATATAAAACTAGGGAGTATAAGTATTGATTCAGAGTCAACAATGGTAAAGCCATGATTGTTAGCCAAAGTTAATATACTTATGTCAGAGTTTGTATAAATATTACCTCCTAACCTAGAAGAGAAAAGTGATGTCCAAGTTCTAGGAGACCAGCGTAAAGTATCGAATATCAAATAACCATCGGCCTTAATTAAACGGTTGAACTCAGTGAACAATCGCTCTTGATCGTCACAATGGAAAATAAAGCGACTAGAAAGCAGAACCATGAAACGTTGGTCATTAAAGCTTGTATTATATATATCTTCTTCTGAGAATTTTATTGATGTAAATGAAGAGTTAGATTTGCAAACTAGAAGCATCTCACTTGAATAATCTGCAGCATAAATACTTATAAAATCTAATTTTTTTAATGTAGGAAGCAACCGACCAGTGCCGCACGGGATGTCTAAAACCTCTTCGCGCTGATTGCAATTATCAAGGTATTTTCTAAATAACCTCTCTTCCAATTGATGAACTAGTTTACCACCAGGATTAGAAAACCGTAAAGACTGATACTGACTGACTGTTTCAGGTTTACTATAAAATTCCTTTTTTTCTTGCTTATTAGTTTTTATAAATCCTCCTTTAACTCATCAATATGAGTTATCTTAGATATACACATTCTTTTTTATCACAATATATACAATTGGAAATCTAATACATACAACAAGTACTTGAGCTATTAAAACATTTATATTTAGCATAGTCTTTAATATAAAGAGCATGCCTATACTTATCAATAATGAAAGACACATTATAGTAGAAAATTTCAATAATGATTTAGAATCCATTCGACGAGAAAAGGTTAATCTTGTATTTAAGACATAGCTAACCAAAACGCCTAGAGAAAATGATATAATTGAAGATAAAATATAATAGACTTCAATATAAATCAAAGTACAATACACAGCATAACTAAAAAGTGTATTCAACACTCCAACAGAAAAAAACCTAGCTAGCTTCATTGTTTTTTCTTATATTCTTAGTCTCACGAATAATATAGTCAGGTCTTCCTTGCCCCTGTTCAAATATCCTTCCTACATACGAACCAATTAAAGCGATAAAGAACAATAGAACTCCTGAAAAAAACACTTGAAAAAAAATTATTGATGTCCAACCATCTATCGTAGTTCCAAATATAAACTTACTTATTAATGCCTTCATTAAATATATTAACCCGACCGACCACATTAGTGTTGATATAATAAACATCAGTTGAATTGGAAAACGTGAGAAATTGAGTACAGCATCAGAGGCAAGAGATATCATTTTAGCTAAAGAGTACTTGCTTTCTCCAGCGTGACGACCATCTCTTTTATATTGAATAATACTTTGATTGAATCCCAATATAGAAAATATTCCTCTCAAGTATTTATGCTTTTCTCTATATAAGCTAATTGCCTCTCTTACAGGCTTAGTAAATGCTCTAAAGTCACCACAATCTTTAACTAGATTAGCTTTCGAAGTCATCGATAAAAATCTGTAGAAAAATTTGGCACTAATTAATTTGAACCATGTTTCGTCCTTACGGGATAAACGTTGCCCATGAACAATATCAAAACCTTCATCTATTTTTTCAATAAATTTATCAATTAGCTCTGGCGGGTCTTGAAGATCTATATCAATAGTTATATTAATATCTCCAGTAGCTACCTCAATACCGGCAAATAATGCAGCTTGCTGACCTACATTTGCAGCTAGATGTACTACAACTAAACGAGGTTCTTTTTCTGCTAACTGATTTAGAATTAATGCACTACTATCTTCACTAGCATCATTAACAACCACAAATTCGAACATATAATCTGAATAAGTTTCGGATATCGCACATAATCTCGCTATATATTCATAAATAACTAACTCTTCATTAAAACATGGGGAAATGAAACTGATTCTTTTCATATGATTTTTAACTCTCTAGAGTAGCAATAAATAAATGAATCTAAGTCATAGTTATTGCTTGCTTGTTTATATTGATAGTTTAGTAAGGTGGTCAGTGTTTTTTTATCATGCATATTTTCAATTGACTTTGCACTAACTACCATATCTTTTAAATCAATTCTTATCGCATTTTCATCAAATTTAATAATATTCTTTAGTTGAATAAACTCTGGAATAGCAATAGGCAGTCCACAAGATATTGCTTCAACTATGACATTTGGCGTTAAACTCGTTCCAACACAGGTTCTCAATGGCAAAATTAATAAATCTGCATTAGTCATTTCTGATGCAACATCGATTTCATTCTTAAAGGTTATATATGGCTCTAATTGATGTTTTTTTATTAGGATGTCGACTTCCTTCTGCCCTCCGAAACCACTTAAACAGATAGTTAGATGAAATTTTTTCTGATCACGCTCTATTAATTTAGCCATTATTTCTATCAGTTTATCTACTCCCTTTGAAGGTTTAGAGTGACCAATATAAAGTAATTCTAATCGATTACTATTCCTTCTGTTTTTTAGTGAAAAGATCTTCTTTGGGAAAACTCCATTCTGAATAAATATTGTTTTTTTATCAGAAAGAGCATTTAATTGTTCTTTTTGGTATTGACTATGCACAATGACTTTATCAAAAAATGACAACAAACAGCGATAAATAATGGCACTAACAAATGAATTAAATATCAACAAATGAAAATATTTATGTATATTTTTAAAGTAAAATAGCCAATCATTTTTAAACTCTTTGTAAGTTAAATATGATTGCCAAATAGATAACGTTATATACTTAAAGTATTTTGATTTCAATGTACAAGACATGATTAATAACTCAATAGGCGTTGCTATATGTATATTAACTTTAATTTTATTATTTTTGTTTTTTTCAAGTAGAGCATTTAGCAGTCGACAAAGCATTATGAGATTAATGATACTATCTATCAATGACTCATATCGAGTATGTTTCCTGAATGTACGTTGTTGTATAGAGTTTTCTGATTCAAACCCAGTTGGAGATATCGCTAAAATAGAGTGTCCCTTTTTTGTTAAACCTTCTGCCAGGTTAACAAAATTCTTACTCATGGCTTCTTTTTTATCGCTACGAAACCTGGCTATAGCTAAAACTAAAAGTTCCATTTTTCCACATCAATTGCTTATTGCACAATGAATTAAACTAGACATCCTGTCTAGTTGCTAATAACTTTTATATCTTGAATAAAAATCACTTTTTGTCAATCTATATAAATAGAATGCGTGACAGACTAAACACTAAAAATATTAACTATAGTATGCTTCTGTTATCTCTCGTTAAACTCATGTAACAATATAAAGTATGACAAGTCATTTATAAAAATGTAAACTCGATTTTGTCAACTAGTTACAGGCATCATAAGGATAGTGAGAAGTACTGATGGGCATACCAAAAATAGCAATATTCTTCGTTTCAGGCTTGCTGTTTTTAGGAACATTATCACTGCCGAACGCCTATTATGTATTCATGCGCTTTCTTGCTTGTGGTGCATTTACATGGGCAGCAACCGTTGCATTCGACCGTAATTTACCTATCATCTTTTGGACTTCCGTTGCCCTTACCATTCTGTATAACCCTATCATTGATCTCTATATTTCATCTCAAATCTGGATTGCTTTAGATTTGATCAGTGCTGCTTTTCTATTACTGATACATAAAAGAATTCAAGAACACCCAAGTCAACCTTACCGCACCACATAGTAGCAAGCCCTGCCCCAACATGGTGCGCATTTGCTTTTTCTTATTGAAAATAAAACTGTTTTTTAACAGTACTATCCTCTTAATCTGCCCTTAGATTCGACTGTATATACTTTGACCATGAAAATATAATTCACTTACAATAACTAAGGTTAATGGAATGCGAATTGCATTAATCAAATAAGGAATATTATTTACTCATCTATGTAGGACAAATAAATGGAATTTTTAACTCAACTCGTCGGCACGATCAACGGTATCGTCTGGGGTGTACCAATGCTGGTATTGATACTCGGTGTCGGCATTTTTCTCAGTGTTGGCCTTAAATTCATGCCACTCTTTAATATCTTTAATGCGTTTCGCTTACTTTGGAGTGGACGTGAAAAATCCAAAGGTGATGGGGAGATCCCACCTTTCCAAGCACTAATGACGGCGATGTCAGCAACCGTTGGTACTGGTAATATTGCGGGTGTAGCAACCGCGGTTTTCATTGGCGGTCCTGGCGCTATTTTCTGGATGTGGATAACGGCTATATTTGGTCTTGCAACAAAATACGCAGAAGCGGTACTCGCAGTAAAATATCGTGAAAAAGACAGTCAAGGTCGTTACCTTGGTGGTCCAATGTATTACATTAAAAATGGTATGGGTGAAAAATGGGCATGGCTAGGCTCACTATTCGCTATGTTTGGTATGTTTGCTTGCTTTGGTATTGGTAATGGGGTTCAAGCAAACTCTATCGCTCAAGTGCTTGAATCTAATTTCTCATACTCTCCATTAGTGGTTGGCATTATCGTCATGCTGCTATCTGGCGCAGTTATCATTGGTGGCTTAAAGCGCATCGGTGCATTCGCTGGCGCACTAGTTCCGCTAATGGCTTCTGCTTACGTACTTTGTGGTGTCGTCATTTTGGCTATGCACGCAACCGCTATTCCATCAGCATTAGCGCTTATCGTTGAGCAAGCATTCACACCAACATCGGCGCAAGGCGGCTTTGCTGGTGCGACCGTTTGGATGGCGATTCGTTTTGGTGTCGCTCGAGGCGTATTCTCTAACGAAGCGGGTTTAGGTTCTGCTCCAATCGCCCATGCAAGCGCACAAACCAATGATCCAGTACGACAAGGCTTAATCGCTATGTTAGGGACATTCATTGATACTCTGATCATCTGTACGATTACTGGTCTTGTGATCATTATATCTGGTGAGTGGACTTCTGGTATTTCTGGTGCTGCATTAACTTCAGCGGCATTTGGTAGTGTTGTACCTGGCGTTGGTAACCTCATTGTTGCGGTTAGCTTAGCGATCTTTGCCTTTACAACGATTGTTGGCTGGTCTGTTTATGGTGAGCGCTGTGCTAAATACCTATTTGGTAATAAAGCGATTCTTCCATTTAGAATTATCTTTGTTCTAGCCTTACCTGTTGGTGCAACTATTGACCTTGAGTTTATCTGGTTACTGAGTGATACGTTGAATGCCATGATGGCAATTCCAAACTTAATCGCGTTAGCAATACTTAGCCCAGTCGTCTTTGCATTAACAAAAGCCTACTTCTCTAAAAGTGATGACAAAGAAACACAAGATACAATCACAGGATAAATAACCCTATTTATTCGATGCTGGCTCATTGGTTAACGCTTCTTGATCGGAAAGTCGTGATCATTGAGTCAGCTTTTAAAACAAACGATTTGATAACCTATTCAAAATCAATAAATTCCTATATCATCAAAGAATACTACTTAAAGGTGATATGATATGACAAATAAATACTCTCAAGCAGCGACTGAGTTGCTAAGCCGCCGTGTTGCAGGAACTAAAGCTGCTCGTCTAGATGAACAGTACCGTCCAGACACTGTTGAAGATGCACTTCAAATCCAAGCATCAATGATTGATCTTCATACTGACGCAGTTAGCGGTTGGAAATGTTTATTACCTCTTGCTGAAGACAAGTTTGTTGTTGCACCTATCTTCTCAGGTAGCGTACAACAAGGTGATAACTGTGCACTTTTTGCTGATAAAAATGTTGTTCGCATCGAACCAGAAATTGCATTTGTTCTTGGTAAAGATTTACCAGCAAGCACTGAAGGCTACAGCGAAGAGCAAATCAATGACGCGATTGGTTCATGCCACATGGCTCTAGAACTAATGCAATCACGTTTCTCTGATGAAAGTGGTGCTGAGTTCTATGAAAGACTCGCGGATGGTCTAGTTAACCAAGGTCTATTCATCGGTCCTGAAATTGATCGTGAAAAAGCATTTGCTGCTTCACAAATCGATATCACGGTCACTCAAGGTGAGAGTGTTCAAACATTTGCTGGTAAGCACCCTAACACAATGCCTGCAACGCCAATTTACTGGCTAATTAACCACATGACTCGTCGTGGTGTATCATTCAAAACTGGTGAAGCGATCATTACAGGTTCTTACTGTGGCATCGTTGAAACTGGATTTGAAAAGAAAACAACAATTAACTACGCTGGTATCGGCGAGTACACTGTTGAATTTAATGAAAAGAAATAACTACGCTTAATCATTAATCGTAGCTAAACAGCAGGAGATCCCCTCTTCTGCTGCATTGCAATAACAGTTACAGTTTTGACATACGCTTTCTTAAGCGAGCTAAATCAATTTCACTCGAACGCACTGTCAGTTTAATATGGCTGTACTCATACTCTTCCTTAATTACACTCATCGTCGAGCGGATCTCACCAATAATGCCATTGGCTGTGTAAGGAACAATAATCTCATCTTCGATCATTTCATTTTGAGCAACAGAAACAATGTACTCGTGCAACTTAGCAATATCGAGCGGGTTTCGTGTTGAAGTCAACATTGCATCAGGAAACTCTTCCATCAAGGCTTGCTGCTCTTCTAAACTTAATTGGTCTGACTTATTCAAGACCAATAGCTTATTAATATCATCAACACCCACTTCGCCTAATACCTGATGTACAACATCGAGTTGAGAGCGGAACGAAGCATCAGAAGCATCAACAACGTACAAAAGCAGTGAAGCATCGTGCGCTTCAGCCAGTGTCGAGTGAAATGAAGCAACCAGATCGTGAGGTAGCTTTTTAATAAAACCGACCGTATCTGACACTAATATGCGCGGTTGAGTCTCTGGGTACAAAGCACGTACCGTGGTATCAAGCGTCGCAAACAGTTTATTCTCACCCTCGACATTGCTTCCGGTGATCGCACGCATCATCGATGATTTACCAGCATTGGTATAGCCAACTAAAGCCACACAGAAAAGCTCTGAACGCTGCTTACGTCGACCTTTCATCTCATCTTGAACGCTAACCAGTTCACGGCGCAAGTCGGCTAATTGGTCGCGTACTTTACGACGATCCAGCTCTAAAGACGTTTCACCTGCACCCTTACCCATTTGGCGTTCATTATTATCACCTGCTGACTCTCGAAGGCGTGGTACTAAATAGTTTAACCGTGCAATTTCAACTTGTAATCTTGCCGTACGAGTACGAGCATGGCGACTGAATATTTCAATGATAATGCCGGTGCGATCAAAGACTTCAACACCGAGTTGCTCTTCAACATTACGTAATTGAGAAGGGCTTAAATCACAGTCAAAAACCACCACATCAGCACTAGAAAATGGTAAATCTTCTGTCGGCAGTTCCATAAAGCCAGAATCATCGAGCAACTCATCATCGTCTTCAACTAAGCCTCGATTACCCGTAAGGTGTGCAATTTCTGCCAGTTTCCCTGACCCTAAAACATTTAGTTTCTGAGTTGAGTTCTGTCGTTGTGATTGCGTCCCGACCACTTTAAAACCTAACGTCGTCACAAGGCGGGCAAGTTCTTCTACTGACGCTTTTGCTTCCTCGCCTTTAAACTGTGGCGTGGTAATCGAAATCAGTAAAGCGTGATTAAGTGATGGTGATTCTGTTAACTTCATAATGGCTATATTATGCACCGCAGTGCAAACCTAATTTTATCTAGAATGGGGCGATCCTACGCTGTTATAGAGTGTCTTTATAGAGGGAGAGGAAAGTAAATACAGATATTATTTAAGCTTCTTATTTATCAATTAGATAGAAAATGGCTTCCGGTTAAAAATCAGAAGCCATTGGGTAAATTTAGCTATAAAAAATCCAATCTGTTTGCTATCAATATGCTCGTGCTGCTACTTAAACGTACGTTTTCTGGTTTTTTCTAATTGGTCTAGGATCTTATCAATACGATCAGGGTGTACCATGAATTGTTGGAAGCCTTTCATGCCCTCTTTTGCCATTGCAGGATCGGTATCACGGTCATAGAATTGAGCGGTACCCTGCGCGGTATTTAGCATTTCAACTCCGGTATTGAGGAACACATCGTCTTTTACTTTTGCTTTATTATTCGTTGGGATCTGCATCATCATTTCATTGATTAACTGCTGATTCTCCGCTTGAGCAACAAATGCTAAGAACTTACGTGCATCGGCTTTATTTTTTGCTTTTGCTGGAATGTGAATCGTATCCATTGGCGCATCTTCTGCCAACGCTACATTGGCATCAATCACAGGGAATTGGAAAAAGCCCATATCGTCTTTTACATTGTCAGGGAAGTTTGGCGTAATGAAATTCCCCATCAAATACATCGCTGCTTTGCCGTTATAAAGGAAAGGTTGTGCCTCTTGCCATGAATATGAAGCATGACTATCTAAGAAGTAACCCGGTTCAATGAGTTGCGCCCAATTGGCAAAGGTCTTTTTCACTCGATCATCGTTATAAGCGACTTTGCCATCCATAAGATCAATATGGAAATCTAAGCCATTGGTACGCAAATTCATATAGTCGAACCAACCGGCTGCCGTCCAAAGGTATTTAGTACCAATGGTAAAAGGCGTCACTTGATTCGCTTTTAACGTTGCAGAGACATTAAGCAACTCGTCCCACGTCTTAGGCGCTTCTAGATCATACTTGGCAAAAATATCTTTGCGGTAGTAAATACCCCACTGATAGTAAGTGTAAGGAACACCATATTGCTTATCATTTATCGTCATTGCTGGCTTAGCCGACGAAAAGTCGTCATACATCCCTTCCGCTTGCCAAATATCACTGACATCTTCAAATAAACCTCGATCAACAAAGGTTTTCATTCTGTTGCCGGCATACCAGAACACCACATCAGGCGGAGACGTTACTAGCCAGTTACGGATTGTTGTTTTGTACGCCTCATGATCATACAAATTATACTTCACGGTAATATCAGGATTGGCTTGTTCAAAGCGATGAATGATCTCTGCCCATGCCTCTTTCGGTGCAGGATCAGAGGCATCTGAGTTAATCACTAAGGTGCTCGCCCAACTCGCGGTTGATAATGTTGCCCCGAGTATTGCGGTCGCAACAATACTTTTCACATCTTTCATATTGAGGTCCTTGTTTTATGAGCAAATGCCCATGATTCCAATGTTATATTTCTCTCAATGTTGTAGGGTATAAAATTTTGAAACAACCACTGCCAGGCAGTTACCCTTTGGTTGCTCCTAAAGTTAATCCAGCAATAAAGTGTCTTTGCATCGTAAAAAACAGCACAACCGGTGGAATAGCAGCAACCACTGCGCCTGCCGACATCAATTGCCATGACGCTAACCACTGCCCCTGCAGAGAGCTGAGCCCTGCCGTTACTGGTCTCACTTCATCACTCTGCACTAGCACTAATGCCCAAAAGAAATCATTCCAAATAAAGGTAAACACCAGAACAGACAGCGCAGCCAATGCTGGGCGAACCAAAGGCAGAACCACATGCCAGAATATTTTCCATTCAGAGACCCCTTCGACGCGCGCAGCTTCAATCAGCGCATCAGGAATTCCAACAATGAAGTTACGCATGAAGAGAGTACAAAAACCAGATTGGAAAGCGACATGAAAAAAGATAAGTGCCCAATGAGTATCGTACAAACCAAAGCTAATGGTTAGATCTCGCACCGGTATCATTAATATCTGAAATGGAACAAAATTGCCGGCAATGAACATGGCAAAAATCCAGATGTTAGCTCTAAAGTTGTACTTTGCTAGCGCGAAACCTGCCAAGGTTGATAGTGCTACTGCACCCGCAACCGCTGGTAGGGTAATCATCAAACTGTTTATCAAGTATTGCCCCATCGCTGTTGAGGTAAAGACTTGCGTATAGTTTTCAATAAATTGGACTTCTGACGGCATACCCCAATAGTTACCCACATTAATGTCTTCAATGGAGCGAATCGAAGTCATCATTACCGCAATCAACGGCAACAACCATAAAATGATCGCAATCGGTAATGCTATTCGATAACTGATATTAGTGAAGCGTCCTGACTTTTGAATAGGTTGTGGAAACATTACTTTTCACTCCTTAACATACGCCATAGGAAGTATGCGATATAGATATCCATTATAAGGAATAAGACAACGGAAACCGCAGCACCATATCCCATTCTGTAGTTAAAAATTGACTCTTCATACATCTGATAGGCCAATACGGTTGAACTGCCCCACGGTCCACCAGCGGTCATGGTTGCCACTAAATCAAACGATCGTAACGCACCAATAACGGTAACCACGATGGCTATAAATGTCGCAGGTCTTAATTGTGGTAAAACAACATACCAAAGCATGCGCCATTTTTTCGCACCATCCAAACGTGCTGCTTCTAACTGCTCAGGATCAAGGTTATTTAAGCCCGTGAGATACAAAATCATGCAATAAGAAATTTGCGGCCATAAACCTGCAGCAATAATACCGAAGGTGACGTATTTCTCATCAGCGAGAATAGAGATAGGTTCAATACCAAAGTGACCAAGAAAGATATTAAACAGCCCAAATGATGGGTCATAAAACCAGGCAAACACTAAACCGACAACAACTTGGGAAATAACAAACGGGAAGAAAAAGAGCGACTTCACCACCCGAATCCCCCTCACTTGCTGATTCAAAAAAAGTGCAATTGCAAGCCCAGCTGGTGGAGCAAGCATAAAGAATATCAGCCACAATAAGTTATTTTTCAGTGAGGTATAAAAGGCTGCAGAATCAAACAGCTCTTGATAATTACCAAGCCCGACCCAGCGCTTTTCTCCTAGACCATCCCATTGATAAAAACTAAGGGCAATGCTGTCAAATATTGGATAAACAACATAGATAGAAAAAACAATAATGGCTGGAGTAAGAAATAGCCAAGGCGCTATTTTTATCCGACTGCGCTTTTTTTTAGCAGAAGGAAGTCGATTTTCTGGGTATCTCTCTTTTACCAATGACGTCATTAACTTATGCTCCTTGATTCACATTCAATTGTGTTATTACTCTTTTGAAAATCAATAACAAAAAAGAAATAACCAAAATATGAACTCATACAGTAGATAAGTATTTATATTAGAAGTAATACAAAATAAATGCTTAACAAACAAACCATATTGTAAACGTTTTCACATATTTTGTTAAAACTTTGTGTAAATGCATGACGGTGATCAACATTTCACCAATGAGAGATAACAAAATCAAGCACAAACAAGTATGTTTATTATGAATTTGTGTATAGAGATCGATCAAATATGTTGCATCAGCATCTCTATATACCGACTATTTAATGGCTATAGCAAGGAGTTGATATGGCTGAGATCAGCTTAAAACAAGTAATTAAACGCTTTGGCGATATTCAAACTATTCATGGTGTTGATTTAGAAATTGAAAATGGTGAGTTTGTCGTTTTTGTTGGTCCATCTGGTTGTGGTAAATCAACCTTGCTTCGCCTTATTGCGGGTCTTGAGGATATAACGGAAGGCGATATTTATATTAATAATGAGTTAGTTAATGATGTTGACCCTGCAGAGCGTGGCGTAGCGATGGTTTTTCAATCCTATGCTCTATACCCACATATGAGTGTCGAAAAAAACATGGGCTTTGGTCTAAAAATGAATGGCCACCCTCAAGAGTACATTGATAAACAAGTCAGCAATGCCGCAAAAACGCTGCAACTCGACCAATTTTTAACCCGCAAGCCCAAAGAACTCTCTGGAGGTCAACGCCAACGAGTGGCTATTGGCCGAGCAATCGTACGTAACCCGCAAGTTTTCCTATTTGATGAGCCGCTATCAAATCTTGATGCTGAATTGCGTGTTGATATGCGCCTACAGATCGCGAAACTGCATAATGATCTACAAAACACCATGGTTTACGTGACCCATGATCAAGTCGAAGCCATGACACTGGCAGATAAGATCGTGGTATTAAAAGATGGTCATGTTGAGCAGGTAGGTTCGCCACTTGACCTGTATCACAAACCACAAAACGAATTTGTTGCAGGCTTTATTGGTTCACCTAAAATGAATTTTATTCCAGTTACAGTGATCAGTAGCGATAGTACTAACTTAACCTTACAAGCGGATAAAAATACCATTATTACACTCCCGCCAGTAGAGCAAACTCTAACACCTGGCACAGCAATAAAGTTAGGCATTAGACCAGAGCATTTAGAGATCAACCATCAACACCCTATCAAACTGCTATTTACAAGTGAAGTTGTCGAACGTTTAGGAAATAGCACTTATATGTTTGGTCAAACGTGTAATATTGATGGCTTCAAGGTACACCTGCCTGGCGATCAAGAGGTTGAAAAATTTCAGGAAGTGGCGCTCAGTTGTCACACTTCATCTTGCCATTTATTTGATCAACAAGGACTGCGGATTGCGTAACGGCAAACGCTGGGAAAAATAGAATGGGTTCGTCACATCGGACCCATCGTAATATAGGACCCACTTGACGCGGCATATAACAGTGTGCCTTGAAAACTATCAACATATTAACCAACGGCCCTGCTGATAGATTCGTTAGTCACATCGACTATTCATCGCTATACTAGAAGCTATTTTCCTTGCTCTAGGTCGATACTCATGACTGATAATCCTCACCCTTATCTTAGATCGTTTAAAAGTGACATTAGTTGTGTCGATCTGCCTAATTGTTTTCCTTTCCCTTATTACTATACGCCCCATGCATTGAGCGAGCTGGCAATGGAAGCGTTACAAGCGGAGCTTATTAAGCAGCCCTATTGGCAAGAGAAGAACAATAGATCAAGCGATGCTATCGGCGCGATGTTTGGTGTCTTAGTCGTTGAGTTACCCAATGGAAATATTGGCTACCTTTGCTCTTATGCTGGCAGTCCTATTGCTGAAGCGGATGCCGAGCAATTTGTCCCTCCTGTTTATGATATACAGCAAAAACAAGCCTTACTGCGCCAGCATCAGCATGACCTATCTCGCTGTCAGGATGCAATTGAGCACCATCACAACTCACAAGAGTCCTTACAACTACTAGCCACTTATGCCGCCAAGCAACAGCAAGCAGAACAAGACATTGCTGATTTTCAGACACAAATGACTCAAGCCAAAGCGCAACGTAAACAAACTCGCTCTGCCGCTCAACATTCAGCAAATCCAGATGAACTTAACGAAATAATTAAACAACTTGGCATTGCAAGTAGTAAAGAGAAAAGTGCCTTTAAAACCCTCAAGCAATCATGGGCAAGCGAGTTGGCAGCATTAGAGCAGCAGGTTGCCAAAATGGAGACCGTTACCGAAACGCTCACACAAGCTTATCAGCAGCAAGTGACACGCAACCAACAACAACTTACTGACCTTTGCCATTTCAACGCTTACTCGGGTAACAGTAAAACTCTTAGCGATATTCTTGCTGATGACCCCTCTCACGCGCTTATTATCGGCTCTGAAGATGAAAATGCGCCTAAACTACTCAACTATGCTTTCAAGGCTGGACTAAAACCACTAACCATCGGTGAGTTTTGGTGGGGTAATCCACCCGCTAAAGAAGTAAGACAACATAAAAATATCTACCCTGTCTGCCAAAGTCGCTGCTTTGAAATATTGACTCATATGCTCAACGGCTTAGCCATGGATCCAAACCCTTTGATTATTAATCCAGCGCTAGGTAAGTCATTGGAAATAGTCTATGAAGATGAGGTTTTAGTTGTAGTTAATAAACCCGCTGAATTTCTCTCGGTGTCAGGCAAGAGTATCGAGGATTCGGTGCATAGCCGTATCAAAGCACGCTACCCTCATGCGACTGGTCCGCTTATTGTCCATCGATTAGATATGTCGACCTCTGGACTATTAGTGCTCACTCTAAACCCTCAAGCCAATAAACATATACAACAACAGTTTATTCAACGCACTGTTGCTAAACGCTATACTGCATTACTAGAGGGAGCGTTAGATCAAGCTGAAGGGAAAATAAACTTACCATTGGCTGGCGATATCACCGATAGACCTCGCCAATTAGTCTGTTTTGCACAAGGTCGTAGTGCCGAAACACGCTTTGAAGTGGTTAGCCGTCATACTAATCAAGCATTCGATAAAGCATCAAATTCGCAACAGCTAAATTCGCAACAACCAAGTTCACAACAGCCAGCGCCAAGAACAAAAGTACATCTATACCCTAAAACAGGTCGAACACACCAGTTACGTGTGCATTGTGCGCATCATTTAGGTTTAGGGATGCCGATTGTTGGTGATGACTTATATGGCTATAAAGATCAAAGACTCTATCTGCATGCCGGATATTTAGCCTTCCAACACCCAGTCACGGGAGAAACCATGGAGTTTGAGGTGGCGGACAACTTTATGATCTAATGTTAAGAACTAGATCTCCAATAAACCGCTACTTATCATTATATTTATCGCTATATTTATAACCTAGCATTGACAATAATATTCACAATCAGCCTATAATATTAATTACTGATAACTTTGAGAGACTTACTATGATTTTTCGTTCAAAAAAATACCTTCTTGCCCTCTCTTTACCTATGATTTTAGCGGCTTGTGCAAGCAATAATAGCCAACCAGCACAAGTATCAGCGCAAGATTTGCAACACCATAATTGGCAACTGATTCAGGTTGATGAACAAAACGTTGTAATGGATGCGAATAACACACAGGTTTCTCGTTTAGAGATCGGAGAAAAAATGACCGCTAATGGTAATGCAGGTTGTAATAATTTTTTCGGTCAAGCTGAGATAAAAGACGGCAAAATTCGTATAGAGAAAATGGGCATGACAATGAAGATGTGCCCTGATGCTGAAATGGCGGTTGAGAGAGCAGTAACGACCACACTTTCTAACTGGAGTGACATCACTCTCACAAAAGAAACGATGGTATTAAAAAATGAAGCTCACACCTTAACTTACCAATTAAAAGATTGGGTTAAGTAGACTGTTAATTGAAAAAAACACCTATCAAGCGATACTCTACGTATCGCTTTTTTATTGCCTGCCATTGATACTCATACACTAACTGTATTAAATCTAGAAAGTTATTGATTGGAATTGGTATTAAGAATTTATTTCTATCATAATGCATGTAATGAACAATAAACACGGTCTGCTAATGGATAGTGCAAATACCGATAGTCATTATCAGTAATAACAACGAGCTGGTAAAATGCTGCCAATCACAAGGATGTCATATGAAGCGCCTCTCCACATTAATCATGGGCTTTTGCCTATCAGTTCCGACGCTTTCTTTCGCAGATTCCCACTGGGAAAAAATCGAAGCACAAGCTAAAGGGCAAACAGTCTACTTTCATGCTTGGGGTGGTAGCCCTGAAATTAATCGCTATTTGCAATGGGCATCGAAACGCTTATCTGAGCAATATGGTGTAATTTTAAAGCATGTTAAGGTCACAGATATTGCTGAAACGACTACTCGCTTACTGGCAGAAAAATCGGTAGACAAAGATACCAATGGCAGTGTCGATATGGTGTGGATCAATGGTGAAAACTTCAAATCGATGAAGCACAATGAGCTATTATTTGGTCCTTTTACTGAGCAGTTAGCAAACTGGAAGTATGTTGATAAAAGTCTACCGATTGATCGTGACTTTTCTGTACCAACTGAAGGACTTGAAGCACCATGGGGGGTTGGTCAATTAGTTTTTATTAATGATAACCAATCACTTAAAAACCCTCCGCACTCTTTTGCTGAATTGCTCAGCTATGCTCAGGCATACCCAAATAAGATCAGCTACCCTCGCCCACCAGAGTTTCATGGCACCAGCTTCCTAAAAGCATTATTAATTGAATTAACCGATAATAGCCCTGAACTTTCTCAAGCCGTTAATGCTGATAACTTTGCCGAGCTCACTCAACCTCTGTGGCAATATTTAGACAAACTGCATGCCGTTGCTTGGCGACAAGGTAAACAGTTTCCAGCTGGAACGGCACAAACCATACAGATGCTCGATGATGGTCAATTAGACTTAGCGGTCACCTTTAACCCTAACGCTGTTTTTTCTTCTCAAGCAAACGGGACATTGGCACCATCAACACAAAGTTATGCATTTAGCCGCGGAGCGTTATCCAATATCCACTTCCTAGCAATACCTTGGAATAGTGATGCCAAAGCTGGCGCACAGGTTGCGATTAACTTTTTACTCAGCCCAGAAGCACAATCTCGTAAAGGCGATTTATCCATTTGGGGCGATCCCTCTGTGCTGCAAAATCAATACCTAACGGGTAGCGCAAAGAAGACTCGCTTATTTAAATCACTGCCAGAGCCGCACCCAAGTTGGCAACAAGCGCTCGAAGATAAGTGGCAACAACGATATGGTCACTAAATGCTGCGCTTAGGCTACTTACTCGTTATTATTGTTTGTATCACCCCAACGATTCCAGGATTGTTGGGGGTGTTAGCCTCTGCGTTCTCTTATGCTCCCGTCCTTGGATTAAACCAACCATCGGTCGCAGCATTTTGGCAAGTATTCACATGGAGTGGTGTTGAGAAATCAATACTCATCAGCCTCTTTAGTGCATTAGGCTCCACCTATTTAGCCTGTCTGATGACTTTTGCCATATTACAAAGCTGTTGGCACCGTCGACAATGGCGCTGGATAGAGAATAGTTTAGCGCCACTACTTGCCATGCCGCATGTCGCCTTTGCAATTGGCTTTACCTTTTTATTTTCTTCAACAGGCATAATCGCGCGGCTGCTTGCAACTTTTATCGATCATAATCATCCCATTTTTAACCAAGCAGGCGCTGACCTTGTCGTTAATGATCCCTATGCGTTAGGCTTAACCCTTGTCCTTGCAATGAAAGAAGTGCCTTTTTTATTGCTGATGAGCATTCCGATCCTGCAACAATTAAATATCGATAAAACGCGTCAAGTCTGTGCATCTCTTGGCTATAGCACTTCACAAATGTGGTGGAAATGCCTCTTACCTCAATGGTTAAACAAGATTCGCTTCCCACTGTTTGCTGTTATTGCCTATGGCGTTTCTGTGGTTGATTTGAGTTTAATCGTGGGGCCCACTAACCCACCAAGTTTTGCGGTGCTAGTATGGCAATGGTTCAATGAGCCTAACTTATCATTACTGCCTAGAGCTGCAGCAGGCGCAATTATCCTACTTGGTCTGGCAAGTTTATTATTGCTAACCATTGTGCTTATCGAGCTTGCGATTAAGTACTATTTAGGTCGATGGTTCTATGCAGGTCGCAGTGGCGTTAACCTTCCTGGTCGCAGCCTATTTACCATCATCGCGAGCATCATCCTTGCTATCATACCGTTAATGCTGATTTGGAGTATTGCACAGCGTTGGCGCTTTCCTGACGTACTCCCAAGTCAATATAGCGCTAAATTCTGGATCTTTGAGTGGACCAACATATTACCAACAATCAGTGATAGCTTGATTCTTGCACTAATCAGTGGCTTTTGTGCGTTACTATTAGCGATGATCAGCCATGAGTATCGCTTACGTTATCAGTTAAAATTACCCGTCTATATTATTGCATTGCCGATATTAGTTCCGCAGTTATCCATTCTATTTGGCTTGCAAGCGATGACATTTTATCTCTCCAGCGAGCATTATATTTTCTGGGTTTATTGGGCACATATCTTTTTTGCCTTCCCCTTTGTCTATTTAACTCTTGAAGGGCCGTGGCAGAGCTTCAATGATAACTATATCAAGGCAGCATTAAGTTTAGGTAAATCTCCATTGCAGGCTTTTTTAACGATCAAAGCACCATTACTACTGCCAGCCATTTTCTATGCGTGGGCAATTGGCATCAGTGTCAGTTTAGCTCAGTACCTACCCACCTTGATGTTAGGTGCTGGACGCATTGCCACTATCACAACTGAAGCCGTGGCTTTATCCAGTGGATTTGACCGCAGGATCACCGCGATCTATGCATTGTGGCAAGCCTTTTTACCCGTTTTCTTCTTTGCTCTGGCACTCTGTTTAAGCCGCTGGCAACGTCGAATACCCTGTCAATCAAACACGAAGAATACGAGGCAGCATGAGCTTTTATCTCAACAATCTCACCATCACTAAGCGCGATGGAATGCCTTTATTTTCTAATTTAGACATTGAGGTCAAACCTGGGTCCATACTCACTATTATGGGTCCGAGTGGCTGTGGAAAATCTACCCTACTTAATTATATTGCCGGTCACCTATCTAGTGCATTTTCATATACTGGACAACTGCATTTAGACCATATTGATATCACAACACATTCGCCTCATACCCGAGGTATCGGTATTTTATTTCAAGACGATCTATTATTTCCTCATATGACTATTTGGCAAAACCTTGCATTTGCTCTGCCTGATGAGATAAAAGGTAAAGATAGGCAATATCACGCTATCAACGCATTAGAAAATATTGCACTACAACACCTTGCTGGTTCATTCCCAGATCAAATTTCAGGTGGGCAAAGAGCAAGAGTGAGTTTAATCCGAATGTTACTCGCCAAGCCTAAATTAGCCCTGTTAGATGAACCTTTTAGTAAGCTCGATCAAAAGTTAAGATCGAAGTTTAGGTTGTGGGTTTTCCAACAATTACAGCTAGCGAATATTCCAACCATCATTGTCACACACGACAGCAGTGACATTCCTCCTCATGGTCAAATTTTAACTTGGCCTTGGGAGTCTATTCATCTGCCAACACCTGTAGAGTCATAGTATGTTAGACCGATTTAGTATCAAAATTATCAAATGGCCACTTAAACAAGCCGCAAGTTTACTTCATAAGAGTGGCGTCACCGCGAATCAAGTCACAGTGGTGGGATTTCTTATTGGCTGCCTTGTTTTACCTGCATTATGGGCTAAGCAATATGAACTGGGCTTAGCCATCATCCTCATCAATCGGATCTGTGATGGCTTAGATGGCGCTTTAGCTCGTATACAAGGGATCACAGATGCTGGAGGATTTTTAGATATTAGCCTAGATTTTCTTTTTTACTCTCTTGTTCCATTTAGTTTCATTCTTGCTAATCCTGAACAAAATGCCATTGCTGGTGCACTACTTATCTTTTCATTTATTGGCACAGGTACCAGCTTTTTGGCCTTTGCAATCATGGCGGGCAAACAAGGTATAGAAAACCCAGTTTACAAGCATAAGTCGCTCTATTATATGTCTGGGTTAACGGAGGGTACGGAAACTATTTTCTGTTTTATTCTGCTGTGCTTGCTCCCTCAACACTTTGATTTTATTGCTTTTTCATTTGCTGCTTTATGCTGGATCACAACATTTATGAGAATTTATTTTGGCTTTCAAACATTGCAATCAAGCACCACAAAAGCTTCTTAACTCGATCTAAATTTAGCCATTTAAAAAACAATATTATCAATATAAGTAAGAGTACTGCCTTTAGCCTTAATTAACGCGATGTTGCTTCAGAAATCAATGTAAGTAATGTAAACCAATGGGGTTAGTTTTGTGATCAAGTGCTAACTTACGCGCCAATAGGCAACTAATGGCTTATAATTATGTGCTTGTTATAATAGAGTAATATATAATCAATTCGGGTTAGGAGGATATCTCGAGATTGGTCATGTCTAAAAGAAAAACAACAAAAAAGCTATCTAACTATATTATTGGCTTATATATTATTTATTCAGTTATTCCTGCCTCTATTTTACTTTCAATCTTGTTTTTATCGAAAGAGCACCTAGGTATCAATGATGGCAAAGTTGAACTCACCTCGTGGCAGGAACTTATCATATCTTCATTGCCAGAAATCATTCTTATTGCCCTTATTCTACTCTTAATGGCTATGCTATTTAGCCGTAAAATTCTGCAAATTGTATCCACACCCTTCTATGAAGCTAAGCGCTATGGTTACTTGATTTGTGAAGGTAAATTAAACACACAATCGCCTTCCTATCGTTTCGATGAATTTTCACAACTTTTTTCATCGATTGATCAACTGCGTGATCACTTAATATCGAGCTTGGATACTATTCAAAAAAATGAGTTAATCTATCAAAAAACCTATGATTTAACTCAAGTCTGCCTATTTGTTATCGATACCAAGAACAAAAAACTAATCCGTGCTAATAATGAGTTCGAATCTGCTTTTGGTGACTTACATATCGTCAATAACCAGCAAAATAGAACCAAGCGTGAAGCGTTTATTGTTAAAGCGATGCAGGGAGAGTTCAGCCATGGCGGTCGTTTTATGATTCGATTAACAAATGGTTGGCGCTACTTCAAAGTGAATACTGCCATCGTCAATGAATATCAATTAGAATGCTCAGCGCTTGATATTACGAAACTGATTAATGCTCATAAGGATACTGAAAAGCAGATGGTCACTGACCCATTAACGGGGATCAATAACCGTCTTGCTTTTAACAAGCACATCGCACAAATAAAAGGTGGCAATAAATCCACCCCTACTATTTTTATGCTCGACCTAAATAAATTCAAACCAATCAATGATAAGTATGGTCATTCTGCTGGTGATTACTTATTACAAACCGTGGCGAAGCGTATCACCAATACGGTTAAAGGTAAGGGTGTGGCATATCGCTTAGGGGGGGATGAATTTATTATCATTACGCATAAACATTATAATAAAAATGAAACCACTCAACTCATTAGCGATCTACAACGTAAAATCAATAACGATATCGTTTTCAATGGTATTCACTTGAAAGTCGGCGCTAGTATTGGCTTTTGTCATTACGATAAAAAGAAGCATAAGGATATTGAAGAGACGATTCATTATGCCGATGTTTCAATGTACAGCGCTAAACGTCATCGTAATAGCGCTGTTGTTGAGCCAGCAACCTTGAATCCTGAATCCTGAATCCTAGAATTGATACTACTTTTGCTCTCTGTTGTATATCCAGTGGCAAAGTGCAACAGTAATAGGAATGGTTAGCGTCAAACCAATGCTGCCAGCAAGTCCGTGAATAATAGATAGTGCAATAGCTGGAATATTAATAAATTGTATATGCGGCATCTGGAAGCCCCAAATCATCATAATCGTTGTTAGCGAACTACCCACAAAGGCTAAAATTAGCGTATTGGTCATGGTGCCTAAAATATCTCGCCCAATTCTCATTGTTGCTATAAATCGCTGTTTTTTCGATTGGTTAGGGTTTGCTTCAAGTAATTCTTGATAAGATGAAACCATTGAAATAGCTACATCCATCACAGCACCTAATGCTGAAATCATAATGGCAACAAATAGTAGCCAGCGCACTTGCACTTGATTGCTCCCACCTAAAAATAAAATGTCCTCACCCTTATCAAGGTACAGACCATTTAAGTTTGCCATTTCACCAAACAGTTGCGCACAAAAGCCTGCAACGACTAAGCCTGATAGTGTGCCTAGCATTGAGATTAGAGACTTTTTATTCCAGCCTGCGATAAGTAAAAAGCTAACGACAACCTTGAGCGTAATAAGGCCTATCGCTAATATAACTGGGTGCCAACCTGCAAATAGTCCAGGGACTAAAACACCAATAATCAACGCACCGGTAAAATAGAGAGAGACCAGTGAGTTAACGCCTTGCCAACCACCTAAAGCAACCACTAATGCAATCAACACAAATAACATGGAATAGATTGCTGGTGCTCGGTCATGGTTAAATGCCCAATAAAGTAACTCATCTCCACGCTCACGAATCAAAAGAATAAAGTCATCCCCTTCTGATAAATGTACATTGTGCAGACGACTAATACTGTTTTCGACTTGTACTTGATTCCCTTCATGCTGCCCTTCATTGATAACGACTTGAACGGTCTGATTCCCCGTATAAATAGAAGGTACACGTGGATCACGCTGGACGTGACTTGCTGTTACTTCACTCACTGTTGCTGCTACAAATGCTTGGCTATGCACTGTCGATGGACGAAATTCTTGTGACCATTGCATTGAAAAATATAAAATTAAGCTAGAGAGTAAAAATATAGATAAAGGGAAAATCGAACGTTTCATGGTAACTTCTACTAAAAAAGCGGGAGTAGTAGGCTCCCGCTTGGGTTTTATTTAAATGATAAAGCTATAAATCTATTTAGCTTGAGCTGCGTGGGTACAACCTTCGTATGGATTTTCTTTATCAGTATTGATGAAGTAAGAGCTGTCATTCTTGTAGTTAACGGCTTCAACAAGTGAGTTATCACGATTATCATCACGAACTACACAAATTTCTTTATTTTGCAGTTTCTTCCACAGTGCGCTACCTTCTTCAGTTTCACGAGCCTTAAGAATATCGCCTTTAGTTGCTTCATCCCATGTGCCGTCAAGGTTCATCTTACCGAACTGTTTGATGTACCAGTTTTGATTAACAAACTGCTCAGCATCAAGTGTTCCAGCTTCATTTACGTACGCTGTCAACATGTCACGGATAGCATAAACAGGTTCATCTGCAGAGATCCAAAGCATGTCATCTTCAGTAATCCAGCCTTTGCTAATTAATGTTGAAGAGTAGCGATAATCATTGACTGCAACAGTGTATTGAGCTGCAGGGTCAAAAGCAGTACCTGCGATTTCACTGATCGTAATACGCTCGCCTTCATCTTTTGAGATATCAACGACGTATTGGATCGTGCCATCAAAATGGTCGTAGTTGTAAGCACGTACATCAGTATTGAAAGAAACAATAAGGTCGCCGTCTTGCCATTGGTTTAGGTAACCGTAAGACCATTCCATGTACTCTTTTAGTGCTGAACCTTTCATTGAAACAGCCACTAACTGGTTGTCATACATGTAAAGGTTTGAGCTATCCATGTTACGGTACTCTTGACCGTCAATCAGGTTAGACTCATCACTAAATAACGCTGCTGCAGATACATCAACGCTTAAGTTCAGTGGGTTGTTATCAGCGTCAACGGCTTTTTCTTCAATGTTCTTAATTTGAATTTGGTTAATCAAATCAACTAAAGGCATATCGGCAACTTTTGCCATATGAATAGTGGTATACAGACGTGCACCTTCACTATTTTCAACCGTGCCTTCACCAGTCGCTTCATCACCACCAACACCTAGTGCATCGTAACCTGGGAAGACAAAGTTTCCATCAACGATACCAACGGTTGTTTCTGCATGCTCAATTGACTGATCATGGATATGTTGGAATTGTTGCTGAATTGCAGGATCTTCATCAATACCATTCACAGTGCGGTTTGCCAGTGTGGTATCAACGATTTGCCATTGACCTTGTGCATCTTTTTCAAGTTCAATTTCAGCTTTAGCCAATGCCCAACCCCAGTTACCTGGTTCAATCACTTTCACAGAATTGTGGCGAGTTTCACTGTTGTGTACGATAGATAGCTCTTTATCTTCTAGTTCATTACTGCCACCTTCTGAGATGTCAGTCATGTCTTGGCTGTGATCGTTATTAGCAAATACTTGCTCGATATGCTTTGAGTGCTCGTGACCATTAAAGATAACATCAAAACGATCCGCCAGTTCAACGGCTATTTTATGAACGCCTGTTCCGCCATCTTTACGACCGTAGTGAAGTGCACCAATAACAACATCTGGGCTGTATTTTTCAATCGCTTCATCAACAGCAGCACGTACTGATTCAAGCTCTTCTTTAAAGCCAAGGTTACGGAAGTTTTCTGGCGAAGATGACTGCCAGTTAGTTACCCAAGAAGGTGTCAGACCAACAACAGCAACTTTTGCACCATTGATTTCAAAGATTTGGTAACCTTTTAGGAAATCAACTTCTTCACCACTTGTGTCACATTCTGTAGAGTTTTTATCCCAAACGATGTTTGAAGAAACAGCAGAACCATTAAAGCCTGCTAAGTTACGATCTAAGAAAGAACGTTCGAAATCAAACTCGTGGTTACCTGGAACCCATACATCAAAATCCATTGCATTCAATGTTTCAACAACAGGGTGTACAGGAAGGTCATTAAACAACTCAGCAGAGTTACCTTGAACGGTATCGCCTAAGTCAATTAGCACCATATCAGGATTTTGCGCACGCTCTTCTTGCATCAACGTTGAGATCTTAGTGAAACCAGCGTTAGCATCTGCACGGTTAGTCGCGTAGTCATGGGCAAAAATACGACCATGCATATCACCTGTAGCAGCAATAGTTATAGTTTGCTGCGTCAGTTCATCACCATTACCGCCTTTAACAATAATCTCTGGGCTATTATTAAATGTTTGACATTCTTCAATAACAATATCGTTATTATCATCCGATGAGCTATTACAGCCGACTAATGCTAGTGCAATACTTGTCGTAAGTAGTGCTTTAGTAGTTGTTAATTTCATTATCCCTTCCAAAGTAACCAAAATAGAATTTACTGTTTTTACATGTCGATAAAAACTGGAAAGAATATTATTCGGGAAATATTTCATACATATTTCACTTTATTAGTGATGAGCCCCCTAAAAAGTTGATATATACAAAAAAAACATACAGAAAGATGCTTTTTTATACAATTCAATACAAATTAGCCCTCTAATGTGAGGTATGTCACAGCAATAACTTTCATGACATTGCAAATTTCAATCCATTTCGTGACGTGAGTCACATTATGAAATTGATAATACCAAGCCATCACTCCAACTGGAAATATTAATTAGATTGCTATTTAGACAAATTAAATAAAAGTGACACGAAAGAGAAATATAAGTGAAATAAATATCAATAAGGAATGTAACAATAAAAATAGCAGTAAGCAGAGGGGATGAATAATTTATTGCCTAGCTAACATAATAAATAGTCGCTTATGATTAAAATAAGATCGTTGGTTAGTTAGTTAGTTAGTTAGTTAGTTAGTTAGTTAGTTAGTTAGTTAGTTAGTTAGTTAGTTAGTTAGTTAGTTAGTTGCAGGTTAAACACTTACCAATAAAAAGCCCTTTAAATTTTACGAAATAAAGGGCTCGTTAGCTAAACCTAAACACGAACAAGGTATATTTATCGTGATAGAAGCGTTATTTAATTTCTACTCGACGGTTTTGTGCTCGACCTTCAGCTGTACTATTACTCGCTATCGGCTGCGTTTTACCACGAGAGACTGAATCAACAAGTCCAGGATCGACACCCAAACGAGTCAAGTGCTGCTCTACCGCTTGCGAACGCTTTAAGCCCAATGAAAAGTTATAGTCATGACTACCTACTTCATCGGTATGCCCTTCGAGAACGATATCTTGCGTATTCATCTTAATAAGACGGATAACGTTATCGAGTACATAACGAGACTGATCAGTGAGCGTTGCTTTATTGAAGTCGAAGTACACACGAGCAATAACACCATCATCATTAACGGGCTTAAATAGACCATTGGTTAATAAAAACTCCGAACAGTCTTCATTAACACCCGTACTGATAATTTGTTTATTAATAAAGTCTAACGTTGGCTCATATTCACCCGCTTGCTCTATTTGATAAAAAGGCCCTTCGTTTAAAAAGACACGCGTGCCCTTACCAACCGTGATGTGCTTTTCAAACTCAACATTCTTGCCGCCACAGTAGTAACTTAGTGCTTGATTATCAACTGAACTTGCTTGTACGCCGGATGCCATACATAGACTAACTGCGACTGCTATGGCCTTCCATGGTTTATTTTTCATCATTATTCTCCTGATACTCGACGACTAGCGCATTGAGTAGCTTCAATCCGTAAAAATCTAATCGATAATGTTGTACAACTTTGCCGCGAAATACTTCGACAACTTCGGGGATCTCTCTTGGCATAAAATCACCAACGTATGTACCATCTTTATCATGCACATAAGTGATTTCGCCACGAAAGTCCTTCGCTTTTTCAGCAATATCGATTAAATATACTCTGTTCTCTAACTGCTGAGCTTGTAATAAAATATTGTTTAAATGGTTAATAGTGACTTGTTGATTATCAATATCACTGTTAATAAAAATATAGGTTTTTCCATCTCTTGCCATCTCGCTATCAGTGCCTGCTGCTGCATAACCAGAAAAAAGATAAAGCAAGACAACGGGCAATAAGAGTTTAATTCGAGCTTTTATATTCATAATTAACGCCCAATCATAAAAGAAGAAGAACTCACAGTACTAAACTGCGTTCCCAGTAAGTCGCCAATCCAGTTATCCGTTTCATAGCATAGCGTCACACGATATAAAGGCACCTTACGATCCCAAGAAGAGAGTATCGCTAAACTTTCTAAGTCCTCAAGTGAATCAGACACACTGCAGTGATTACCCCCACGTTCAAGACTTTGATAATATGGAGAAGCATAAGTACTGTTATCGTCTGGATCATAAAATGCCAGTGACTCAATGAGTAAGCCATAATTACTATTTTCAAACGTAGGCATGGTTCGCTGAAGTGACTGTTTTGATATCTTATTTAGTACCTTACCATCTGCGGTAAAATCAGGATCACTCGAGTAAAACTGAGTGCGCTCTTTTAAAATATTGACCAATGAATAGGATAAACGATCCAATTTACCCTTGACCGATAGTTTAATAATCACATCGCCACTAAAGGCAATCAGAAGGCTAAAGAAAACCCCAATAATGGCAAATTCTATGCTAAACGTGCCTTTTTGCTTACCTCGTGGCTTAGGACTTAAACGAGATCTAGAGCTTAAATGTGACCTAGAGATTAAATGCTTCACGCTCATACTCCTGTATCACTATCACTTCACGACTAAACACCGAGGTCGTATCGATAAAGTAGGTAAACATAAAGTTAAAATCGTAATCAATACGATAGATAGCAATAGCCATATTAGGTTGTGCATCACACTCAACCTCTGTTGCTTCCTCTCCGTCATCATCTTCGATAACACAAAAATCCTCGAACTTGTTTAACGCATCTTGATCGGCCAAATGCTGAACGGTTAAACGAAAATTACTGGTATCAACTAACCCTGCCCATAAAGCGTCACTACTATTAATCACTTCACGAAATTTAGCTAAATATTGCGGATTATCCTCGTCACCAGCGGTTTTCGATTCACGGGCCGCTTCAGCCACAGCAAGATCACCGACGGCAGACACATACGACATATAACTCATCTCAACCCACGCCATACACATCAACCAAAAACCCATAAAACCTAACACGAACTCTATAGTCGCCACGCCTTTTGACTTAGATTTAGCTTTATTTTTACTATTCCGTTTAAAGCGTTTCATGGGATTCACCATTATTCACATTAACCGCCTGGTCGAGTGGCGATTCCTCACTCAAAGGCACTAAAGTCGCGGTCGGTGGATCAATCGCTAGGCTTGCTTCTTGCGTGGTAATACTCTTTAGACCTCGCAGCGCTGCGTAGCGTTCTGAAATTTCATGATTACTAAACTTCTGTATCAACAGCGATTTTACGTAGTCATAGTTACCCAGCTTTGCCATCGCCAGCGTCAAGTTGGCTTCCACTTGCTTATCGGCTTGACCATTGAGATAGACAGGTAATAAGCGTTGGACACCTTGTTTATAATCACCTTCGATAATATCCAATACGGCTAAATTATTTTTTATCTTCACGTCATCATAAAAATGCGTACGCGCTAAATTAAAATAAGTTCTCGCTTGTGGGTACTTGCCATTACCGGCGTAAATCACTCCGAGAAAGTTTTCGATTTCAGCATTTTTCGGATCAAGTTCATAGGCTCTCTTTGCCGTGACTTCAGCGCGGGTAAAGTCTTCCAGTTCATATTGGCTATGGGCTTGAATCAACAAAGCCTCAACCGGTGGCTTTTGACCAAAGGTTGCGGGGGAGATAACAAACAACGCCGATTCAGGATCGCCCGATTGCAGGTAAGAGTTCGCCAGTTTGATACGCATCTCAACAGAATCCTTTACTTTCAGCTCTTCTTTATAAAGTAAAATAAGCTTACTGTGGTTCTGGGTCTGAGCTAACATACTCTCTTGGCTATCAAAAGAGTT
Organism: Vibrio sp. 10N.286.49.B3; assembly: GCF_002873395.1. GTDB lineage: Bacteria > Pseudomonadota > Gammaproteobacteria > Enterobacterales > Vibrionaceae > Vibrio. The sequence continues at coordinate 318,734 of NZ_MCUV01000001.1, forward strand.
CAGACTGGACTTTGGTGCGGCGCAACCAGATAAAATGCCCAACATAATCAACACCATGCTATATCTATACATCGGCCATCATCCTCATAATTCCTGGAGCTGTGATCAAAATAACAACCGGGATCATGATGAATAATACTAACGGTATCGACATCTTGGCTGACAATTGACCAATTTTCTCTTCGATATCCAACATTTGCACTTCACGGATATCTTTAGCAAGCGTCGTCAGGACATGATAAATCGAAGTCCCATACTGCAAACTTTGCTTTAACGTCATCACAAAACTGCGCATCTCATTGGAAATAATCGTTGCGTACAGTTCATCCAGCGCTTTATCTAAACCAACAATTCTGGCTCTATCGGTGGTTTTATTCAGCATGTGCGAAAGATCTTTATCAAAACTTGCCATCTCTTTACCCAAATAACTCATCGACGACTCAATCGTCATCCCGGTTTGCACGCAGACTGCCATTAAATCCAGTAGATAAGGCAGTTGCTTGGAAATTTTACGCGTTAATGCCTTAGCCTTTGATGCCAGAAAAGCGTCGGGGGCCAAAATACAAATCATCAACCAAATGGCAAAAGCAATCATCACATTATTAGCCGATAACCATTGCTCTTGATGAATAAAATAGAGCCCAACTAGACCGCCAAGCAGGCTGATATATTTTAACGGGATATAATATTTAGCGTATTTAAAGTGATAAAAACCCGCAGCATAAAACTTTTTAAACACCTCTTCCTCATTACTGGTAAAGGCGCGAGTAATGGCAAATAATATCACATCTAAGAATGGCTTTTTCTGCTGCTCTTTCTTATCACCAACAAAGTTATCAAAGTGTTGGCGTCTCTGAATACGGTTAAAAATCTGGCTAAGCAAGATAAAAAAACCAGCAACTATAAAAACCAAGCAAAGAAAAATTGTGTGTTGTTCAGTTAACATTAGTCCACCGCCTTCATTAGTTTCCAGACAATAAATATCCCGATGGCTTCACTGCAAATTACGTAATAGAGAATCGGTCGCCCACTGGGGTTAAACATCACGTACTCAAAATTTTCTGGGCTTAAATACTGCAAGATAAATAAGAAGAAAAAGGGAATCGCAGCGACAATTTTCACCGAAGCACGCGCTTCCGAGGTCATCGAAAATTTCTTTTTTTCAACCGAGCGCGCCATAAACATCAAGCGATTTAATTGCGTCATCACCTCTTTCAATTGCCCACCGCGATTCATATTGGCGCGCAGGGTAATAACAAAAAATTGAAAAGAAGAATAAGGAAAACGGCGGCAAGATTTACGAAACACACTGTCAGGCGTTTCACCAATTTGTAAACGTTCGCCCATTTTCTTAAACTCTTTGCCCACTTCCGAGTCCAGTGAACTGCCGACAAACATAATCGCATGCATAATACTTTCACCGGCACTGACCGCACTGGTTAACATATTTAATGCATCAGGAAAAGATTCCTCAAATTGCTTTTTCTCACGCTTTTGCAACCACATAACTCCCCATATTGCCGCGAGAATATTAAAGGCAATAATGGCCACCAACCAATGGGTTTGAATAAACATACGATTGAGATAATTGGCCGCAATGGTCGCAACAACAAAGTATATGGCAACTTTTATTAGCGCCATTGAACCAAGTTGTCGCAAAATGTTATTCCAATAACGCTCAACCTTCTGTGAAAAGGTTTCTGCAGTTAAACTTTGCATATTAACTGCTTGTTTATCCGTATCCATGGAGTCAACAAAAACGGTTTTATTCATCTCTTCTAAGTAATGATTCCCTGCCTTTTGGTCACGGCGTGATGCCCAAAATAGTAAACCACCGCCCAATATTAATGCTAGCCAATAGATCATAAGTGTTGCCCTCGAATAAAGGCGCTGTTTAGCTTCTCTTCTAAACCAAAAAAACGGGCTTTTTCAACTAGGACTGAGCGCTGCATCAAACCGGCGGTCATAAAACTGCCCTTCACTTTCCCATCGCCATTTTCATTCTGTTTTGAAGAAGGATGAAACTTAAATATCTCTTCTAACACCACATTGCTGCCCTCAAGCCCTACGACTTCAGAAATGCTCATCACCTTACGGCTACCATCATGCAAACGGCTGATTTGAATCACTACATCCACTGCGCTGACAATCGTGCGACGAATCGCATCTAAGGGTAAATTATTGGTGGCCATCATCACCATGGCTTCTACACGTGCCAGCGCATCTCTCGGCGTATTGGCGTGCAAGGTCGACATCGAACCATCATGACCAGTGTTCATCGCTTGCAGCATTTCAAACGCTTCACCACCACGACACTCACCGACAATAATGCGATCGGGACGCATACGCAGAGAGTTAATCACCAGGTCGCGCTGATCCACCGCGCCATTACCTTCGATCCCCGCTTTACGTGTCTCTAGACGTACTACATGCGGTTGCTGTAGCTTCAATTCCGCCGCATCTTCTATGGTGACAATACGCTCATTTTCTGAAATATATTGCGATAAGGCATTGAGCATGGTGGTTTTACCCGAACCCGTACCGCCAGAGATGAGTATATTTAATCGACAACGGGCAATAATCATCATCACCTGGCACATCTCAGGGCTCATAGCGCCAAATTCAACCAACTTAGGCAGATCAATACTGTGCTTTTTAAACTTTCGAATCGAAATGGATGTGCCGTCGATGGCAATGGGAGGAACAACAATATTGACACGACTGCCATCGGCAAGACGCGCATCACAGGTTGGCTGCGAGTCATCAACTCGACGGCCAACACGGGTAGCAATGCGTTTGGCTATTTGCAATAACTGCTCTTCATTAATAAAGTGAATCGAGGATTTTTCAACCATTCCACCACGCTCAATAAAGACATTTTTATGACCATTAATCATGATGTCACTGATTGAGTCATCGTCCATTAAGGTTTGCAGTGGGCCCAAACCCAACAGTTCATCAACCAAGCTTGTAACAAAGTCAGCCCGTACAATGGTGGCAACCGATAAACCTTCACGCTCAATAAGTAAATCAATCGCTTTGGCAAGTTGCTTACTTAACTGTTCACGAGATAAAGTATTAACCGCCTCAGCTTCCAGTGCTTCAAAGATTTGGTCACGGATAGAGATAAATATCGATTTCGATTGGTCCATATTATCGTCTCCGCATTAAACGTTTCATAAACCCACGTTGAGAAAATTTATTGTCTTGCCCCAATAAAAGTGCCGTGATTTTGGTTAAACTCTGGCTGAGCGGGTACTGATGATCATAAAGATGGTTACCTTCCAGCACCATTTGATTCAGTTTTGGCTCATGTGGGCAAACCACATCAATTTTTTGACGTATGTATTTTTCAATTTCGTCTTTGGTCACCGTTGCATATTTTTCTGGCAAGGTGTAATTAAGAATCTTAAAACAGCGCACATTCGATTTGCGTTTGTCCAAGTCACTCAAAAAACGCGTCGCCTGGCGTAAGCACGACACCGTTGGTTCAATGATTAGCAATAACATTTCACACTCAGTGGCAATATAATCAATATCGGTTTGGCAGTGCGATGAGCTGGACAAATCTTCTAAAATAAAGTTACTTTGCACAGCCAGTTCATTGGACAGCGTACGCACATAATCTTTAAGTTCAAACTCATTGAGCTCTTCCGATTCAATCGCCAGCAGTGACAGCATTTCATTGACTTTTTTGGTCATATTCATCGCATAGGTCACATCGAGGCTATTGGATAGCACCCCAGGTGAGACTGCTTTTTTTTCAAAGCGGCTTAAGCCCAGTAAAATATCAAGATTGCCACCAGAGAACTGATGATCAACGATGACACAGGAACTATTTTTATTGACCGACAAGTCTGAAGCAATTTCTGCCGTCAGCAACGAGGCGCCTACGCCACCTTTTGCTCCCCACACTGCGACTTTTTTTGCTCGGCGGTTTTTTCCTAAACCGCTATTTCTAAATCGGTTATCATTAACATTAATGATAAAATCAATTAATTCCTGCTTAGATATTGGCCAAAACAGATAATAAAAGCCCATCGCCTTTAAGTTACGGATAGTCGAAATGGCATCTTCGCTACCAATCACAACCACAGAAGCGTGGTTAGGCAATAAATGACGGATGCGCTCCATATCTTCGGTCACATTGTCACTGAGATTCAGCTCAACGATAACAATTTCAATCGTCGATTCACGCACATGCTGCTTGATCTCACTATCGCTATTGTTCAGAATCGCCGGTAAGCTGATCCCTTCAAAACGAAACGCTTCTGAAACCAACTCTCGACACTGAGTAGTTTGATTAAACAATACCGAGGTCAGTTTGGTTTCTGCGTCCCCTTCAGCACCTGAGGCGGTGTTGGTGGTCTCTTTTTTTAATAGATCTACTAAATCAAACATAGGCATCACTTATTCACGTTATCAGCGTCAAGATAATGATTAAGCATTTTCTCAGGGTTGACCATCGAACCCCAACGAGCATTATCGGTATAACAACCATTATTCGGTTCACCAAAATGCCCCACTTGCGCATAATCACACACAGAAGCCATCACTTTGTGCACCGTGGCTTTCACTTCAAAGTCAAAACGCTCACCAAAGCCAGCACTGACCTGTGACACGCTTAGGTTATCTCTATTCACCCCACGCTTTAATAAGTCTTGCTCTATTTTAGTTGCCCACTTTTGACCTTCTTTGGTGCGCCAATTTAGCTCCACCGTTTGGTTAACAATCACATTCCAATGATCATTAATAAATTGATCGACCTCTTTTTGTGCCGCTTTTGACTGTTTTGGCTTAACCTTCACTGCCATTGAATAGTGGACGGGAATAACATCCATCTGAGTACCCTGTCTTTCACCGATATGCTCTGCGCATCCACTCAACAGTAAAAATAAAACGCCGATACCACTCCATTGTTTAATCATTTTTTAAACCCTCCGGTTGCAAGCACTTCATCCGCCCATTTTTCACTGGCATGGGTATAGTTTCTCTCCACAGCAAAGAAGCGCTGCAATGTGGTGGTTTTTTGCATCGTCGGCAGTTGAATTTGTGATGGATGAATCGGTTGTACTAAGTTCACGGTGGCAACAATAATCAACTCGGTCTTGCTGCGTTCGGTACCACTGTTACGAAATAACGCGCCCAGGATAGGGATATCGCCAATAAAAGGAATGCGTTGCAGGGTCTCTTTATCTTCGGTATTCAATAGCCCACCTAAGACAAAACTTTGTCCATCGCCAAGCTCAACGGTAGTACGAGCGCGGCGGGTTTTTAGCGAGGGTAAATTATAGGTTTCATTGGAGTATTGCGTATCTAACGAACTCACTTCTGGCATCAGTGACAGTTTAATTTTGTCATCGTTGAGCACTTTAGCCATCAGGTCCAGACGGATACCAAACTCTTTATAGATAACATTGGTACCACTATCAACGATGGTCACCACCGGCAACTCGCCACCGACTAAGAAGCTAGCACTTTCCCCAGAAATCACCGATAAGTTTGGCTCAGCAAGCACTTGCCCTACCGTGTCATCGCCAATAGCGGTAATCACAGAGATGATATCAGAAGCACTAAAACTGGTCAGTTGGTTAACAAAAACGCCATTGCTATAGCCTGCACTGCCGTATTGAAAACCAACTTGTTCTAAAAAGGAGTGTGATACTTCAGCTATCGACAGTTTGACATTCACTTGCTTGGTGGTGGCAACTTCAATGTTATTGACAATGCCCTGGAATTGACGACGCTGCATAAACGCAACGGGGCCCGCCTCTTCCTCACCATCCCAACTAATTTCAGTATTGCTGGCGCTTTTACCCAGCAGTTCACCGACCAAAATATTAATTTCATCTTTTTCTTGCTCAGTGGAAACCACCCCGCTTAACACGACTTGCTCGCCTAAGTTATAGATGGTCACTTCAGCCAATGGGTATTTCAATTGGATCTGTTGCTGGATATGCAACATGCTTTTGTTGACCACCAACTTACGACTGGCGAGTGTTTTGCCTTCTTCATTAAAAATCAATAATGAGGTGGTACCAATTTTCTTACCAAAAATGACCACTTTTTGCTTATCAATCACTTGGTAGTCGGCAATGGTTGGGTCAGAGACAAACACTGAGGTCATCTCTTGTGAAAGGGCGATGGTTCTTGCATCCCCTTCGGCTAAATTCATGATTCGTTGCGCGTAACTTGATACTGAAAACAGCGCAAGTACCAGGCTTATTCCGATATATTTACTTAGTTGCCACATAGGTATCCTTGCCTTATCGTATTTGTGCGTCGCTAGCACGAAATTCTGTAATGGATTTAAAGTCTGCTAAAATATCCCCAGCATTGGCTTTTAAATCCGCCGGTTTATAATCACCGATGGATTTATGCACTTCCAGTTCAGCAATTCGTCCCGCTACGGTTAATTTCGCCACCTGCTTACGAGTTAGTTCCAATATCAAGTCGACTTTCTCAACATTGTCACTCTTCTCTTCTTTACCGAAGGTTTTCTCGACTTTCAGTACCTTAATGTTCATCAGCACCGGGGCAACCGACAGTTGGCGCTTGCGTTGGTTGCTGGCATTGGTGACTTCAATCGAGGCGAGTTCTTGTGGTAGGGTCAGAGCTAATACATCAATTAAGGTACCGTTACCAATCACGCCGCCAATGATCGACTTTGGCTTCACACCAATCGCGAAGGGCACCATGTCTGGGGTAATGATAAAATCGATATATTCAGCATCACGAGGTTGGACCATAGTGTGCGCGAACAGCAGCGTGCCTTGCGGCGCATCAGTGCGATACACCGCGCCTAAACTAAAGTCAGCCGACATATCTTGATCGACACCAATACGGTGCGCGTCACTTTCCAGCATCACTTCTAAGGTAAAGTCGCTGCGCTTAACGTATTGACCCAACTCAACATCTTGATTGATGCGCCATACCTTGAATTTCACTTCTTCAACCACAGGCTCAGGTGCAACAACGGACTCAACGATTTGCTGACCGGTAAGGTTATTTGCTAGCCCATATAAGCCAACGAGGATAACCAGCCCCGCGATGAGCGTTATTATTTTTGTTTTCACCTTTTCTCCCTATAAGGATGCCGCTATCCCAAATAAACAACCGAGACAAATAGGCACCCCATATGGTACGCCTCGCTGTCTAACTGCTTTTTCATTACCGCTCCACTTGCCATACAGGTAATACCCTATGCCCATGACACCGCCGATGAAGGTTATTATCACTAGTGTGAGTGGTAAATAGACCGGTGAAATCGCTAATGAAAAAGCGGTTAATAGTTTAATATCCCCTGCAGCAATAATTCTAAATATTGTTGCAATAAAGCCAATGATTAATATCGCGCCACTATAAATAAGTACTTGCCACTCTTGCTGAGCGACAAACATCATGCTTGACAATATTAACACTAAGCCACACACCAAATTGGATATATGCCGATGCTTGATGTCCATCACCGATATATAGATGGAAAGGGTGGCTACGGATAGCCACCATAGTATTAGAAGACTCATATTAAGGCGTAGTAGTAGTAGTAGAGCTTCCACCGGTAGTAGCTTCTTTAATATTGTCTGTTATTGCAGACATAGCGCCCTCTAAGGCTTCTTTTAGGGAGCCATTAAATACCGCCAGTACAATCGCAGATATTGCTACACCAATGATTGCGTATTCAATCGCTGTTACGCCGCGTTGGTCTTTTTTAAAGTTTTCAACTGCAAGTTGTGTATTCACATAAAGTTTAGTTAACATATTGTCTTCCCTTTTGTTTTAATATAGGACCTATATAAAATAGCATCCTGCCGTAAGTGATATAAACATAGCATTGTCAAATAAAAGGTACAACCAGGCTCATAATAGATTATTAGTTTTGAGACAAACAGTATTGGTAATAGATATAACTAACTATAGAGTTAATAGATAATTAGGTAATATAATGAATTAACAGGTAGTTGAATTGATATTTTTGTTATTACCGAACAATATAATGATAAATATATCAAAGGATAGTTATATTTATTCAACAACTATGAATAAGATAATAAAAAGCCCAAATTAATTAAATTTTAATTTGGGCTACATATATTGACCTAACTCACGAGATGTCAGTTTATCTGTCTTATATTTAAGACTTCTGAAATAATAAAACTTTTAAACAAGAATCAGAATCGGTATCAATAAATTCAGCAGGATTTTGCAATCGCGATTTATATTCAATTTGTGACGCATCTCTCATCATTGAGTCGACTAAAAAGCTTGCTTCGACCATTGGCGAATTGACACAAGCCAAAACCTGACCATTGTCAGTTAATAAATCCGGTAAACGACGTAAAATTTTGCTGTAATCTTTGGTTAATGCAAAGCTGCCTTTTTGAAAAGAAGGCGGATCAATGATAATTAACTCGTATGGACCACCTTTCTTTATCTTACCCCAAGACTTAAAGATATCATAGCCTAGAAAGTCCACACTACGCATATCATGCTCATTTAAGCGATGATTATCGCGCCCTGTATTCAGAGCGCCACGTGCCATATCGACATTAACTACCTTTTTTGCCCCACCAGCGATGGCTGCCACAGAGAATCCGCAGGTATAAGCAAACAGATTTAATACTTTTGCCCCATCACTGTTGGCTTTAACCCAATCACGACCATTGCGCATATCAAGGAAAAGACCAAAGTTCTGATTACGACCAATTTTTAACTGATATTTCAAGCCGCTTTCAACGACAACGGGCGCATCATCTAGCTCACCCCATATCACCTCACAAGGCGAACCTTCCAGATAGCGCGATTGAATTACAATACTGGTTGGTTGCTTCTCAAGCCAATAGGGTTGCTCGGAAAGCTCTTGTAAACCCTTAACTAGTTGCTGCTTAAAAGCGTCATCGACCTCTTTAAAAACGGTGATTAACAGTTGCCCTTGTAACCAGTCACAGGTGATCTGCTCTAACCCTGGCCAATAACGACCACGACCATGAAATAGACGGCGCACTTCATTGGGCGCTGCAGGAATTTGCTCTTCTAAGTGAGTGAAGAAAGTGTGTAACGCGCTTGCTTGCATAATCGTTCTCATTATTTAATCGCGGGCCATAATAAAGACCAAGGTTGCTGCCATGCCTCAAGCGCTTGCTTTGTCGCTGGCTGCTGCCATTTATTGCCTAACGCTAATTGACTAGGATCACAGACCACTTGATAGCTCTGCTGCTGATATTCAAATTGAATGGCAAAAGCATGCAGGTAACCTCTGTCTGCCTCACTGGATGGATTATAAATAGGATCACCGACAATCGCTGAACCGAGCGATTTCAGTGCCACACGAATTTGATGGGTACGGCCAGTATATGGTTTGCATAAAAATAGTCGCTCACCGGGTTCGCCTGCCAGTGAAAAGAACTGAGTGAGCGCGGGGTTATTTTGACTGGCAAGCAGTTTCCATGCAGAACGGCGTGAACGCTCCATATCCCCTTTGATCAAACCTTGTTTCTTTTTCGGCTTCTTACTGCCAATCGCTAAGTAGTACTTATTCACATTGCGATCGGCAAAAAGCTGCGATAATTCACGTGCAGCCGATTGGCAACGAGCCAGTAATAAAATACCCGAGGTCATTTTATCCAGGCGATGAACTAAATAAAGTTGCTGATCACCGGTTATCTTGCCGACTTCTTGCAACAACATGGTGTCGCCATCGTCTTTATGTACACTCACATTGGGGTGTTTATTAATTACAATAAAGTCAGGATGGTCTAAAAGAATATCAAACACACAAGGCCTATTCATCATTATCGAGTTGAAAGGCAAAGTATAACGCTTGCTTATTTGAGAGTCATTCAAATGTTTACCGATAGCAACGGTGGCAAGTATTGAGGCATAAAAAAACGAGAGCCTCACTGGAGACTCTCGTTATACGGTTTACAGCGTCAAACGCTAAACGAATGGCTTAATGTTTGTCGACTGCTATAAACCGTTACAGCTTCTTGGACTGTTATTGCTTAGACAATTACAGTTTCTTAGACAACAGCGCAGCAATCACAATAACAGCAATACCGGTCACCATTATCGCGCCATTACCGTTTTCAAATCCAGACACAATGCCGGCAATTGCCACGATCGCAATCGCAACAGGAATGACGTACTTCACTAGGTTGTACCATAGACCAAATAGTGGGAATGAAATTTCACCATCATTGGTAATTTCTTTCTCTAACTCAGCGCGGTTCAGTCTCCAGCCAGCAAAGATACACACAAGTAGACCACCAATCGCTAGGAAGATCTTATCGGTTAGCAAGTCAAAGACATCAAATGCGCCCGTACCAAATAGTGTTGGTCCTACGCCACCTAAAGAGAGTGAAGAGAAGATACATAGGAATGCCATCACACTCGATGCAGCTAATACGGCGGTTGAGCGTTTCAGTTTCTTCTCATCAATCAGGTAAGAAACCACCACTTCAAGCAATGAAACAGATGAGGTTAATGCTGCCACACTTAAACCGATGAAGAACATAAGCGCAAATAGTAAGCCTATCATGCCACCCATTTCAGCAAAGATTTGCGGTACCACAACAAAGACAAGACCAGGACCGGCTGCAGGCTCCATACCGAAGGCAAACATAGCAGGGAACATAGCAATACCAGCAAGTAGAGCAACACAGGTATCCATACCAATAACCATACCGGTTGTTTGTACTAGGTTTTCTTTCTTCTTAAGGTAGCTACCGTAGGTCATCATACAACCCATACCTAAGCTCAATGAGAAGAAGGCTTGACCAAGTGCAGATAAAACAACACTGCTATTTACTTTAGAAAAGTCTGGGCTAAATAGGAATTCAAGACCTGCGCTTGCACCTGGTAGGCTCATCCCTTTCACAGAAACAATAATAAGGATAAGGAACAGCAGCGGCATTAAGATCTTACCCGCTTTTTCAATACCGCCTGAAATACCTTTCATTACGATAAGAATATTAAAGCATAGGTATAAGCCCATCCACATTAATGGCTCAATCGGGTTAGAAATGAAACCACCAAAGCTGTCACCAATCGCCGCTGGCGTGTTTAATAAGCCAGTAGCAATTTTATAGATATAAGCAATCGACCAGCCACCAACGACTGGGTAAAAGCCCATAATCAACAGACCACTGACGACACCGATAACACCAGCAAACGTCCAACGACGGTCAGTCGACTTATAAGCACCTACCGCTGACTTTTGCTTCATACGACCGATAGTAAATTCGGTAAGCATGACACTAAAGCCAATGAAAATAACGAAGAACAGATAAATAGCAACAAAAGCGCCACCACCACTTTCACCAGCGGTATAAGGGAACTTCCATATATTACCTAAACCAACAGCTGATCCTGCTGCTGCCATAACAAAGCCCAATTTTGAGCCCCACGTATCACGTGGTGATGAGTTAGCTGTAGCCACACTTGCTCCAAATATATTTTTAATATGATAAATAATACCAATCGAAGTCACTCAATGATTGGTAGAAGCGCAGAGTTAAAAGGGTGTATAGCAAAGTTTACACTTCAAAAAATAATTACTCGCACTCGACCTGTAGTAAGTAAACCAGTTAACCGATAAGATTGGAAGCCCAAAACTTGTAAATAGTGCATTTAGCAACATTTTCCTTACTAAATGATGCTTTTTTGAGCTTTAACGCCAACTTACCACCAATTTAACACCCTGTTAACCATATAATACAAAGTGGCTAAAAGTCTAATTTATTAATAAAAATTAGGCTTATTATTTCTATTCAACCTATTTGCTATTACTATCATTATTCATTCTTTTAGGCTTAAATTTCCCTATGGACAAGGTTTACCATTTCCTTACGATTGCTTCATTAGTGCTTTATTGGCTACTTGTTGCCGGAGTTACCTTTCGTGTTGTGCTTAAGCGCAGGGCGGTCAGTGTTTCTCTTGCTTGGCTAATGATCATCTATATCCTGCCAATTGTTGGGGTTATCTGTTACTTTTTATTTGGTGAACTGAACCTTGGTCGCAAGCGAGCCGAACGTGCAAAAAATATGTTCTCCCCTTTTGGCGCTTGGTTTAATCAACTCAACGACTGCCAAGCCCACTTGCCTGAATCATTAGGTGTGCATATTCATAAAATCGATGAGTTATGTAATAACCGCATGGGGCTACCGGCATTAAGTGGTAATACCCTCTCTTTACAAAATTCTCCCGACAAAATCTTACGTTCTATTATTAAAGATATTGAAAGTGCACAAAGCAGCATTCGCATGGTTTTCTATATTTGGCATCCTGGCGGGTTAGTTGATGCAGTGGGTTCGGCACTGATCCAAGCGGCTAAACGTGGAGTGAAAGTAAAACTATTGCTTGATTCTGCGGGTAGCCCTAAGTTTTTCCGTAGCCATTGGGTTGCCATGATGGAGCAAGCCGGAATTGAGGTCGTTCAAGCATTAGAGGTCAGTCCGTGGCGAATATTTTTACGTCGCCTCGATCTGCGTCAGCACCGAAAAATTATCGTAATTGATGACTCTGTTGCCTATACAGGCTCAATGAATATGGTTGATCCTGCTCACTTTAAACAAAACTCCGGTGTTGGTCAGTGGATTGATATTATGGTGCGTATTACAGGTCCTACGGTTAACGTACTCTCAGCGATTCATGGTTGGGATTGGGAAGTAGAAACCGGTGATCGTGAACTGCCAAATCAACCTGAGTGCCATATTGATCCTCAGCAGAGCTTACATCCCGTACAAGTGGTGCCATCAGGTCCTGGTATGCCTGAATATCTCATTTTACAAGTGCTGCATATTGCCATTAACCAAGCAAATAAATCGGTACGCATCACCACGCCCTACTTTGTCCCAAGTGCTGATCTGCTAACCGTACTCAAAATGACCGCTCAACGCGGGATCATTGTCGAACTGATTATTCCGCATAAAAATGATTCTTTAATGGTTAAGTGGGCATCACGTGCTTTTTATGGTGAATTACTGGCTGCTGGCGTAAAAATTTATGAATTTGATGGTGGACTGCTGCACACTAAATCGGTAGTAATTGATGAGCAGTTCTGCTTAGTTGGTACCGTTAATATTGATATGCGTAGCTTATGGCTCAACTTTGAAGTCACCCTAGCGGTCGATGATGCGGAGTTTACCAAAGAGATGTATTGGCTACAACAAAGTTACATTGACCAATCTTATGCTATTGATCATCAAGAGTGGGAAAAGCGCGACCTCTCTAATCGCTTCTTCGAGCGCCTGTTTTATCTATTCAATCCTTTGCTTTAATCGCTATAAGCCAACTCTGCTTACTATCCCATCGCATTAATTTTATTATTAATACTTGCAATAGTTATGCTCAATATGATTTATATAGAGCATAACTTTGACACTGATAAGGGATCTCAATGTCTGAAAAAAAACAAACTACACTGATCACAGCTGGTCGCGATAAGAAGTGGACAAATGGAGTCGTCAATCCTCCAGTACAAAGAGCTTCAACGGTTGTATTTAATAGTGTGGCTGAAAAACATCAAGCTACCTTAAACCGTGCGAATAAAACGCTATTTTATGGACGTCGTGGCACCAATACTCACTTTGCCTTGCAAGATGCGATGGTTGAAGTAGAAGGTGGCGCTGGTTGTGCGCTTTACCCTTGTGGCACCGCTGCGATTGCCAATGCGATTTTATCTTTTGTGAAAACAGGCGATCATATCCTTATGGTTGATACCTGTTATGAGCCGACTCGTGATTTCTGTGACACTATGCTGCAAAAAATGGGCATAGAAACCACCTATTATGCACCAACCATTGGGGCTGATATCAGCGAACTTATCCGTCCCAATACCACGGTACTTTTCACTGAATCGCCAGGCTCGATTACTATGGAAGTGCAAGACATTCCAACCTTAGCCGCCATTGCCCACCAGCATGATATTGTGGTGATGTTAGATAATACCTGGGCGGCTGGGGTTAACTTTTCTCCGTTCGATTTTGGTGTTGATATCTCAATTCAAGCCGCGACTAAGTACATAGTCGGTCATTCGGATGTCATGATAGGCACTGCCATTGCGAATGAAAAGCATTGGGATCAACTACGTGAACAAAGCTACTTAATGGGTCAGTGCATCTCGCCCGATGATGCCTACCTGGCACTGCGTGGCTTGCGTACTTTAGATGTGCGTTTACGCCAGCATGAGACAAGTAGCCTTAAAGTGGCTCAATGGTTAGCAAGCCGACCTGAAGTGGATCATGTTCGTCACCCTGCACTGGATTCTTGTCCGGGTCATGAATTCTTTGCCCGTGATTTTACTGGTGGCAATGGCTTATTTTCATTTGTGTTAAAAACGACCAATCCAAAAGCAACAACAGCGCTACTCGATGGTATGACTCACTTTAGTATGGGCTATTCATGGGGTGGGTTTGAAAGTTTGATTTTAGCCAATGAACCTAAATCATTTAATAGTTTGCGCACGGTTGCCAATCCAAACTTTACTGGCACACTTATCCGTCTGCATATCGGTTTAGAAGATGTCGATGATCTCATCGCAGATCTTGAAGCAGGACTTGAGCGTTACAACGTAGCGAATAGTGAAAGCTAAAATTGAGACCATAAATACATTTTTTTTCATGCCTATCAATGCAGCAATGTTTGATAGGCATGAATGTGCTGTGATTAAACCTGATGATATCTCGGGCAATCAATCACATGATCATTAACTAAACCCATTGCTTGCATAAACGCATAACAAATCGTCTCACCAACAAATACAAAGCCTCTTTTTTTTAAAAACTTGCTCATTGCCAATGACTCTGCTGTTGAAGTTGGTACATCTTGCATCGTTTGCCAGCGGTTAACGATCGGTTTTCCATCAACAAATTGCCACAATGCCGCCGATAATGAACCAAACTCTTCTTGCAGCGCTAATGTCGCGCGTGCATTTTTATACACCGAATTAATTTTTAGCTTATTTCTGACGATATCATAATTTTCAATGATATAAGGCACTCGGCTTTCATCATAAGTTGCGAGTTTAGCGATATCATACTCTTCAAAGGCAGCTCGATAAGCCGTGCGCTTTTTTAAGATAGTCAGCCAACTTAATCCAGCTTGCGCCCCTTCTAAAGTCAAAAATTCAAACAGCTTAATATCATCGTAAACCGGCACGCCCCACTCTTTATCATGGTACTCGCGATCCAACTCATGATTGCATGCCCAAGCGCAGGTGCTATCAAGTAATTGACTCATAATGAACTCCTAAAAATAAATGCACCTAACCACTTTAGAAGCGTTAGGTGCATCGGTAAAACAATATAGATTAATGAACGTTAATACGATGGAATAATCGGTAAAATACCGGTACGGCAATTAACGTTAACACCGTCGCAAAGCCTAAACCAAACATGATGGTCACCGCCATAGGTTTAAAGAATATATCAGGAAGCAATGGCACCATACCCAAAATAGTGGTGATCGCTGCCATACAAACGGGTCTCACACGGCTAAGAGCTGCATCAACAACCGCGAGGTATGGATCTTTACCTGATTTCATTTCTATATCAATTTGATCGAGCAGCACAATACCATTTTTAAGTAACATCCCCGATAAACTCAGAAAGCCCAGTAGCGCCATAAACCCAAAAGGTGTATCAAGCAAGAGTAGACCTGTGGTAACCCCCATCACCGCTAATGGCACGGTTAACCAAACAATCAATGGCTCTTTTACCGAATTAAACAAGAATACGGTGATTAAGAACATAAATAAGTAACCTAACGGCATCGTTTGGAATAGTGACTCTTGAGCATCACGCGATGATTCATATTCTCCCCCCCACTCTAAAGAGTAACCCGATGGCATCTCAATCGCTTCAATCTGATCTTGGAGACGTTTTTGCAATGTTGACGCGGTTTCCTCTCCTAATAGATCGGGATCAGCCATGACGGTTAGCATACGTTTACGGTTTTTACGCACAATGAGCGGATCTTCCCAGCGTATTTCATATCCTTGGGTCACTTGTTGCAGAGGAATAAACTCATTATATGCTGGGCTCCAAATGTTCATGCCTTCGATATTACGAATATCCACCCGTTCATCTTCTGGCAATCGGGCAACAATCGGCATTAAGGTGGTTCCATCACGGTATACACCAACGGTTTTACCAGAAAAAGACATCATTAGGAACTCATCAATATCTGACTTAGTGATCCCATAGCGACGTGCCTGACTTTCATTAAATAATGGCTCTAACACTTTGGTTCTTTCGCGCCAGTCATGACGAATATTATAAGCGCCAGGATCGGCATGCATGATATCCATCACTTGCTTAGCAAGACCACGTAAAATGGTAGGATCGGAGCCAACTAATCGTGCTTCAATTTTTGCTCCACCACCAGGACCGAGTTCTATTTTTTTCAGCTTATAGTTAATTTCTGGAAAGCGATCATCTAGATAACCTCTAAAGCGCTTCATTAACTCATCAAGTACTTCGTAGCTCTTCACTCTAACGCTAATTTCACCATAAGCGGCGTAGCTTTTTTCCGGTGAATAAGTCAGCATAAATCGTTGCAAACCCTTACCTGCTGTGGTGGTGATATGGGCAACTTCATCTTGTTCATCTAACCAGTTTTCTAGCACGGTGAGCTTGGTATTGGTGGCTCGAATGTCGGTCCCTTCAGGCATCCATACATCCACTAGGAACATTGGCGTTGTTGAGGATGGGAAGAAAGATTGCTTAATTTTGGTAAAGCCATAGAGACTCGCTGCCAGACCAAGAATAAGTACAATGACCGTCAGCCAAGCACGGCGCATACAAAACTCTAAGAATTTGCGATAAACCGTAAACACAAAGCCGTTATAAGGATTTTTGCCCTCTTCCATGCTTGGCGTTTTTTGCCCCTTAAAGAAAATATCAGCAAAAAATGGAGTCAAAGAGATAGCGGTGAACCAACTGAGCATTAATGAGATCAGTAAAACGCTAAATAGTGTTCCACAATACTCACCCGTAGCGTCTTGTGATAGACCAATTGGGGCAAATGCTGTCACGGCGATGATAGTCGCGCCTAATAAAGGCCACTTGGTTTGCGTCACAATATCAGTGGCCGCTTGTAAGCGAGTTCGACCTTTTTGCGTCCCAATTAAGATCCCTTCAACCACCACAATGGCATTATCCACCAGCATACCAAGCGCAATCACCAAAGCGCCTAAAGAGATACGTTGCAGATCAATTTTCATGTACTGCATAAAGATAAACGTACCCAGTACCGTGAGCAGGAGAATTAACCCAATCAATAAGCCTGACCGTAGCCCCATAAAAAACAGCAAGACAATGATCACAATGGCAATCGCTTGCCCTAAACTGACCACAAAACCACTCACCGATTTATCGACTTCTTTCGGTTGGCTATACACTTCGGCAATTTCAATACCGACGGGTTGTTGATACTTTAACTCGGCTAAACGGCGGTCAAAACGCTCGCCGACTTCGACCACATTAACCCCTGATGCAAAGGAGACCCCAAGGTTTAAAGCTAAATGGCCGTTATAATTAATAATATTGCTCGGTACTTCCACGTAACCACGGCTAATGTCAGCCACATCGCGCAGATAGATAAGCCCTTCTGAGTCACCACTATTTATAATAAGGTTACCCAGTTGCTCAACATCCTGAAATTCACCGGTTGGTTGAATGCGAATATATTCCGTACCGATACGCACCGCCCCTGCATCAGAGACGATATTTTGCGTTGAGAGTAAATTATAAATCGTACTCGGTGCGAGTCCTAACGAACTCATTTTTTTCATCGAGATTTCAATAAAAACTTGTTGCTGTTGCTCCCCAGACACGGAGACTTTACTCACGCCATCAATAAGTTCTAATTCTCGACGCATGTAGTCAATATAATCAGACAGTTCTTTATAGCTATAACCATCACCTGTTATGGCAAGTAGAATGCCATACACATCGCCAAAATCATCAATCACCGTTGGATCAGCAACACCGGGTGGAAGTTGTGAGCTTAGGTCATTCACTTTACGGCGTAATTCATCCCATATTTGTGGCAAATCATCCGGACCATAATTATTTTTCATGCTGACGGTAATTTGTGATAAGCCTCGACTGGACAATGAGTTAACCTCATCAACATAGGTCAATTGCTGAATGGCTTTTTCTAATGGATAAGTGACTTCCTCTTCGACCTGCTGTGGAGTAGCGCCAGGGTATGACGTTACCACCATGGCATCTTTAATGGTAAAGGCTGGATCTTCTAGTCGACCTAAATCAAAAAAAGCAGCAGTACCACCAATTAAGAAGATCAGCGATAACATCCAACTGATCACCCGATTACGAATAAAGTAAGCGGCAATACCGGTAATTTGATCATCACTGTTTGGCTCAGTAACGCTCTGTGTTGGCTCGTTTTTTTCCACATCCGTGCTCATAAGCCGGCCTCCGAATCGATCACTGATACTTGCATTTTGTCCCTAAGCCTTGTTATTCCTGCAATCACTACGGTGTCTGAACTGCTTAACCCACCAATAATATGTATGTTTGATTTGGTCGCCTGACCAACCTGAACCTGTCTTTGGCTGACGGTATTGTCGCCATTAAGTACCCAAACAAACATATTGTCTCGATTTAGTGCCTGCCCATCTGGATTAAAAATGGCTTCAATTGGTACTAAAATACTTTCCGCCAAATTCAAGCCAATATCGCCCCCTTTTGCCGTTACCTCTACGGGCATACCATCGAGTAAATATTCATTTTCTGGCATGGGTATCGTCAAAGTGACAGTAAATGTCCCGGTGGCAGGATCAGGCTCAGTGGTGAATTCCTTCACTGTTGCAGGATATTCATTGCCACTTGGCACACGGACAACGGCAGTTAAATGACTTTCATCAAGATCGGGCTCTTGGCTCGTGTGCAGCCTATCGGGCAGCTGAATAAAAATATCGACAAAGTCGACACTATGTATATTAAGAATTTGTTGTCCGACTTGGATATTTTCATATTGCTCAGCATTAATCCGCGAAATGATGCCGTCAACTGGTGCAATAAGCTTGGTAAATGAGAGATGCAGTTTCGCCAGATCTAACTCTGACAGTGCTATTTGTCTTTGCGCTGCAAGTTCATCAAATTGTGATTTTGCTAATAACCCTTTTTTTACCAGTGGTTGAGAGCGTCGATACTGACTATCAGCAACGGTATATTTGGCTCTGGCATTATCCACATCTAATTTAAAGTCCGTTGGGTCTAAAATAGCAATCACATCGCCTTTTTTAACACTATCCCCCTCTTTGATCGGAATTTGACTCACTTCACCTGCCACGCGAAAGCTTAACCGAGAGCGATCGGATGCATTAGCAATTGCAGGGAAATACAAGCTATCTCGACGTTCAGCACTGCCCAGTTGCATCACTTTCACTAACGGTTTTGACAGCGCTTCTGGCTGAACTTTTTCTGCATTACATCCTGTTAATAAGAGTGCACTAGCTGTCAGTAGTAAACTCAACTTGCATAGGCTTTTAGCTTGCTTGTGCATATTACAGCCCTCTTTCCTTAATCCACTCTCTAACACGAATACCACTGGTAATATCACTTACACCAGAAATAACAATCCGATCGCCATCTTCTAATCCGCTGATTACATGCCGTTTTTCATCCAGATTTACTGGTACTTTGGAAACAATGCCATCATCGGCAACACGCCATACACAAGTCTCGCCATCTTGTTCAAACAGTGCACTTAACGGTACTTCGGTGGCTTTTCCTTTCGCTGCCGTTGCGGTAATTGTTCCTGCCATACCGGGTAAAATGCCAATCCCTTGCGGACGAGCCATAACCATTGTCACTTTATAAGCGCCAGTTGATGGGTCAGCTTCAGTATCGATTTCTTGAAACTCAAGCGGAAAGGAGGTTTCTGGTAGAGCATCAAACTGCATCGTACTTGTTGCTCGAGCCCGGCTTGAATAACGAGTTAATAGATGCTCTGGTAGCTGAAAAATAACTTTAAGAATTTGATTGGACTGAATATTCATCACAGCTTCATTGGCTGGTAAATACTCAAAGACTTCAGCAGGAACTAAAGAGATAGTGCCATCATAAGGCGCGGTTAATTTGGTATAGCGTAAATTAGCTTCCGCTTGATCGAGAAAAGAGCGTGCAGACTTATAATCGGCTTGGGCTTGATCAAAATCTTGCTCGGAAACCACTTGGCTTTTACGCAATTTTTTCATACGTAAATACTGCACTTCAGCCAAACGAAACTGTGCTGATGCTTGCTTTTTTAACACTGAATATTCATCCGGGTTTAACGTTGCCAGCACTTCACCTTTGCTCACTTGCTGCCCCGCTTGCACAAGGATATTATCTAACTGACCAGGAACACGAAATGCTAGCACAGCACGATCACCCGCCTCAGTCGTTGCAGGAAAGTCTCGCTGATATTGATTATTGCCGACAGAGACCATAAAAAGCTTTGCTGGTCGGGAGCTTGGTTCAGGCACTGGAGGGAGGTCTTTACCACAACCTGAAATACCAAGCAGCACACTAAACAGAAGGATTGAAACTCTGCGCATATTATCGTCCGTAATTTATATTAATCTCTATTAACATAGATGACGAAAATTAAACCTGCCAATATTTAGTATTGATAATAATATGAATTGCAAAGAAAAAGGGTAGCAACGATCTGTCACTCCCCTTTTGAAATATATTCTGTCGTTATAAGTTTCTAAACTCGCGGTTAACTTTAAAAGCATCTGAAGTCACGTACGCTTCCATATCCCTAATTTTCGACTCTAGTTGATGGAAATCGTCATCTAAAATCATTAATAGCTGTTGCGCATTTTGCCCTTTTTTCCATGGCTTATCTTTTAACTCATGGTCCTGTTTCGCTTTTAAGCTCTCTGCATAATCGCGCGGCTGTTTTTCAATCATAAAGCTCATAGCAACATAAGCTAATATAGGCAGAAAAAAACCACTAAGCAGGACTGCGGCTATAAATAAGATACGGACTAGCCACACTTCCCATGCCAGGTAGTTAGCAATTCCGGCACAAACCCCCGACAGTTTGCCATTTTGCGTATCTCGATAAAGCTCTCTACTCATAATTGCGTCTCCAATTGGGCGCCTCTGCATCAAGTATTCTTTCTAACGTTTGCACGCGATATTGGATCTTCTCTGCTTTTTGAGACAGATCTTGTAGCTTTTGAAAATCTTCACTTGATAACGTATTCACCGAATTTTTCTTACTGCGGTAGTGTAAAAATAACCACAATGGCGCAACAAAGATTAAAAATACAATCACGGGTACGGTAATAATCCAAGACATAGTTACTCCTGTATCTTGTTAAGGCTAAATAGTGGCTTTCAGCTATGAACTGGTTTTGTTTTGCTCAACTTGCTGCTTTAATTTTTCAAGTTCTTTCTCAATATCATCTTGTGCTTTCAACTCAGCAAACTCTTGATCTAACGATTTATTTTGACCAGCTTGCGCATAAGTATCGGCTTCGGCTTCTAATTCATCCACCTTACGTGAATATTGTTCGAATTTTGCCATGGCTTCATTAGTACGCCCTGAGTGCATCTGTTTTTGTACGTCACGACGATTGAATGCCGTTTGACTACGAATGGTTAATGCTTGTTGCTTGGCGCGAGTTTCGGCGATTTTGCTTTCTAATTTAGCAATTTCACCCGCCAGTTTATCAATCGTCTCTTCGACTAACTCTTGCTCTTGATGCAACCCTTTCAACAAGTCCTCAACTTTCTGCTTTTCAATCAGTGCCGAGCGAGCAAGATCTTCTCTTTGCTTGACCAGCGCTAATGTTGCTTTTTGTTGCCAGTCAGAAACCAAATCTGTCATTGATTTTATTTTACGTGCTAACTCTTTTTTATCGGCTAGTGAACGCGCTGAGTTAGTGCGCACTTCTACTAATGTATCTTCCATTTCTTGAATAATAAGACGGATCATTTTTTCCGGTTCCTCTGCTTTATCGAGCAGTGAACTGATGTTCGAATTAATGATGTCTGCAAAACGCGAGAAAATACCCATAATATTCTTCCTTACAATGTAATGAATAAATGTTGTCGATGTCGACATTTCGCTTAAATATAAAACAATATCTGTGCCAATTTTTTCATCTATACTTTTCAATAAGTTAATCTAAGGTTAATAATTAGACTAAAATGACATTGATAAAATTAACCTACTATTGGTAAATTTAACGCATTATTCTCAGCTACCTTATGAGGATAACACCTATCAGCAACGCTATTTTTAGGTACGCTTATGCCACAAACATTGATTGGTGAATCTGCTCTATTTCACGCGGTACTCGATAAGGTTGCTAAACTTGCTCCTATCGAACGCCCAGTGTTGATCATGGGAGAGCGCGGTACGGGTAAAGAGCTCATCGCCCAGCGTCTGCACTACCTTTCTAAACGGTGGGATAAAGCGCTTATTTCTCTTAACTGCTCGACTCTGAGCGAAGGTTTGATTGATTCGGAATTGTTTGGTCATGAATCTGGCGCATTTACTGGAGCAAAAGGTCGTCATCAAGGACGTTTTGAGCGCGCTGAACATGGCACACTTTTTTTAGACGAATTAGCCACAGCTCCCCTCGCGGTACAAGAGAAATTACTGCGCGTTATAGAGTATGGTCATTATGAGCGTGTTGGAGGACAGCAGAAACTCAGTGCTGATGTTCGCGTGATTTGTGCAACCAACGCAGACCTTCCTTTGCTTGCTTCACAAGGTAAGTTTCGTCCGGATTTATTAGACCGATTAGCCTTTGATGTCATTCATTTACCACCATTGCGCTACCGTCCAGATGATGTGCTTCTATTAGCTCAACACTTTGCGATTAAAATGTGCCGTGAACTCAATGTGCCATTTTTTGTTGGTTTTGATCCCAAAGCGCAAAAGCAACTTATCGAACACGCTTGGCCAGGTAATGTGCGTGAGCTAAAAAATGTCGTCGAGCGTGCTATTTATCAACACGGCATGGCAACACAACTCATCCATTCCGTTAGCCTTAACCCTTTTGATAACCAATGGTCGGCATCTATTAATTCCGATTCGCATCAGGCTATAGATATTGCAACTTCTCCTGAAAACGCTTTTACTTTCCCGCTTGATTATAAAACTTGGCATGAAGAGCAAGATCAAACTCTACTACGCCAAGCGTTAAAAGTGGCTAAGTATAATCAACGTGAAGCAGCGGACATGCTTGGTTTGAGCTACCATCAGTTAAGAGGAATGGTTCGAAAGTATCAGTTAATCAAATGAATTAGCGTCTTTCTGTATTTTTCTCGCTATAGTTTTTTGTGCCTATCTGTAAATAATGTTAAATTAATCAGATCCTGAGGGCTAATAATGGTGATTATACCCCTCGTTTCTCAGCTTGTTTCTTGTATGAAAATATTATTAAAATTAACGTTAACTCTCTGTTGTTTTAGCCTTTTAGCTGGCTGTAATGATGAACTCGATCATAGTGAAATTCGTCAGCATGGGTTTATCGTTTGCGGTCACAGCACCCCTAGTTCATTTAATCCGCAATTGGTGGATAGTGGCGTGACATCGGAAGCTTTAAGTACGCAAATTTTCAACTCGTTAACGCACCTAAATCCGGTGACTCATCAACCAATACCTAGCCTAGCGAAAGACTGGCAAGTAAACGATGCTGGTACAGAATATACTTTCACCTTACACACTGATGTTTGGTTTCAATCCACACAATGGTTTACACCGACACGTCCACTAAATGCTGAGGATGTCGTTTTCAGTTTTAAACGTATTATTGATCACACTCACCCCTTCCATTACATCAATAATGCCCGTTACCCTTGGTTCTCTGGAATTGGTTTTCAAAATCTACTCGTTGATGTGCAAGCGATTGATACAAAAACGGTTAAGTTTATATTGAATCGCCCAAACAATACTTTTCTCTCCAATATTTCCACCAGCCATGCCGTGATTCACTCGGCTGAATATGCAAAAGTATTGATTGCTAAAAATGAAAAACACCTACTTGATTCTAAGCCAATAGGTACTGGTCCTTTTTACCTTGATGAGTACCAAGCCAATGACTTTATTCGCTTACGCCGCCACGACAATTACTGGCATGGCGCGGCTAAGGTAGACCAGGTTGTTTTTGATATTTCGCACCGAGGTACGGGCACCCTAGCAAAATTATTGCGCCATGAGTGTGATGTTTTGCATGCACCCATTTCAAGTCAGCTGCCTATCATTCAACAGCAAACCGAACATTTGGAAATTACTGAAAAGCCAACCATGAATGTGGCGTTTATTGCCTTAAACACTATGCGTCCAGCCCTTAATGACCCAAGAGTACGCAAGGCACTAAGTTTAGCCATCAATCGTCAGAGCATCTTAGATTCTGTCTATTATGGTACAGGAACGAAAGCCTTCACTCTGCTGCCACCTTCTTCTTGGGCTTATCAAAAAGATACTTCTCAAATCCGCTATGATCGTAATTATGCATTAGCACTGCTCAAAGAAGCGGGTTATGAGTCAGGATTAGCGCTAACCATGTCAGTGCCTCTTGAACCACGTATTTATGACCCTAGCCCAAAGAAAACCGCAGAGCTAATTCAGTCCAATTTAGCCAACATCGGTGTTGAAATCACGCTATTAACCGATGAACGTTATAGCCGCTCAGATTCCGCACAAATGATCCATGCCGATCTCTCTCTCACCGGTTGGATTGGTGATACTGGCGATCCGGATAATTTCTTCCGTCCGCTACTTTCCTGTCATTCTGATCAAGCTGGAATCAATGTCTCCATGTGGTGTAATTCTGATTTCGACTCTTTACTTGACCTTGCTTTAGAGGCAGATCATGGGCGCTATCGATTAAATTTATACCATCAAGTGCAAAATATTCTCAACGAAGAGCTTCCTGTGATCCCACTCACCCATGGTGTGCAGCTTCAAGTACATACCAAAACATTGACGGGATTCAAAACAAGCCCATTTCATACTCAGTCATTTGATTTAGTGGAGAGGAAGTAATTTATGTTTTGGTATACGATTCGACGATTCAACCTCTTTGCTATCACTTTGACCATTTTAACCATTATTGGCTTTTCCATTCTAAGATTAGAAGAGACGTCCCCTTGGGCAATACAAGATTTCTGGCAAGGTTGGTTGGTTTATCTTGGTGAAATTTCGCAACTTAATTTTGGGGTCAGCCGTAATGGCAATTTGATTTTTGATGAGTTAATACTGGTTTTCCCTGCAACATTAGAGCTGTGTCTTGTCGCTTTAGTCATTTCGTTATTGATTGGGATTCCACTTGGTACTCTCGCTGGTATGCGTCAAGGAAAGTGGGTAGATGCTGTCATCTCTTTTAGCTCGATGTCTGGCTACTCTGCACCTATTTTCTGGGTAGCGTTAATGATGATCATGGTGTTTTCATTACAACTTGGCTGGTTCCCGGTATCTGGTCGCTATGACTTACTGTATGAAATTCAATATGTCACCGGCTTTGCAACCATCGATGCCTTTCTTGATAAAGGTGCTTATCGTGCACATGCCCTACAAAGTGTTCTACACCATTTAATCTTACCGAGCTTAGTGTTAGCCCTGCCACCAACCACACAGGTCACGCGTTTGATGCGCGCCTCTGTTGCAGAGGTGATGAGCAAAAACTACATCCGAGCAGCAAGAATTAAAGGCTTAACTAAGTACGAGATTATTACTCAGCACGTGTTGAGAAACGCGATTCCACCGATTGTCTCTAAAATTGGTATTCAACTGTCGAGTATGCTGACTTTTGCCATTATTACCGAATCTATTTTTAACTGGCCAGGCATTGGGCGCTGGTTACTTGACGCACTATCTAACCAAGATTATGTGGCTATTCAAGCCGGCGTTATTGTGGTGGCTACGTTTGTTTTAACTGCGAATATTTTATCCGACCTGCTCGGTGCTATGATCAATCCGCTAGTAAGGAAAGAGTGGTATGCTAACAAATAACATTTATCAAGAAGAGCATATTCCAACTCAGTTTGAACGCTTTTGGTGTAGTTTCCGTTCCAATGGCATGGCGATGCTGGGTCTGTGGTGTTTTGCGTTTTTAATTTTAATCACACTGTTAGCTTCGTGGATAACCCCGCATGATCCACAAGCGCAATCATCGGTTCTGTTAATGCCACCGTCATGGAACCCCGCAGGGACTGTTGTCTACTTTCTTGGCACGGATGACTTAGGTCGAGATATTCTCTCGCGCCTTATTTCCGGTACTCAGTATACTTTTGCTAACGCGATTTTAATTACAGTGATCGCAGGTGTGATTGGTTGCTTTATTGGTGTATTAGCAGGCATGACGCGCGGTTTGATTTCCAGTACTTTAAATCACTTACTCGACACTGTGATGTCCATCCCCTCTCTATTGCTCGCGATTATCTTTGTCGCATTTCTCGGCTTTGGTGAGTTTAATATTTTGCTGGCAATAGGACTGGCTTTGATTCCTCGTTTTATTCGCGTGGTCTATATTGCCGTGCATGACGAAGTTGAAAAAGATTATATTATGGCTGCTCGCTTAGATGGGGCAAATAACTTCTACCTGCTGTGGAGCTCTATCTTACCTAATGTCCTTTCTGCTATTGCCGCTGAAGCGACACTGGCTCTTTCTAGTGCGATTTTAGATATCACGGCGTTAGGCTTTTTAGGCTTAGGGGCTCAAGCGCCAAGTTCTGAATGGGGTGCTATGCTAGGCGATTCTGTCGAGCTTATTTTCCTTGCCCCATGGACCGTTACTTTACCTGGTTTAGCCATTATGTTTAGCGTTATCACGATTAATCTTGTTGGTGAAGGTGTCCGCCAAGCATTAAATGCAGGAACAGAATAATGCCGTTACTTGATATTCGTAATCTAACGATTGAAATTGAGACTCCTCAGGGTCGAGTTAAAGCCGTTGATCGTATGAGTTTGACCTTAAATGAGGGAGAAATTCGCGGTTTAGTGGGGGAATCAGGATCAGGCAAAAGCTTAGTGGCTAAAGCGATTGTTGGCGTATGTAAAGAAAACTGGAAAGTCAGTGCTGATCGGATGCGTTTAGGCAGTATTGATCTATTGCAACTCACTCCAAAAGAACGTAGACGAGTCATTTCACGTGATATCGCCATGATATTTCAAGAGCCATCAACCTGTTTAGACCCTTCCGAACAAGTTGGCAAGCAATTGACCGAATCTATCCCATCGACCTCCTTTACTGGCAAATGGTGGCAGAGATTTAAATGGCGTAAGAAGCAAGCGATCGTCCTGCTGCATAAAGTCGGTATTAAAGATCATAGCCGGGTGATGGACTGTTACCCTTATGAGTTAACCGATGGTGAATGTCAAAAAATCATGATTGCAATGGCCATCGCGACTAAGCCTAAGGTACTGATTGCCGATGAGCCAACCAATGATTTAGACCCAATTACACAGTCACAGATCCTGCGCTTATTGAGCCGGATGAATCAAATCAACAATACGACGATTGTTTTGGTTGGTCATGATTTAACGACGATTACCCAATGGGCTACCCGCATTACCGTAATGTATTGTGGTCAATCTGTTGAGTCAGCGGATACGAAAAAAATCCTCACCGCACCTAAACACCCTTATACGGTTGCGCTACTGAAAGCGATGCCTGATTTTAGTGATTGGATTCCACACAAACAGAAACTGCAGTCGTTGCCAGGTACCATTCCACCCTTGCAGCATTTACCTATTGGTTGCCGTCTAGGACCTCGCTGCCCCTATGCACAACGTCAATGTGTCGAGATACCTCAGGCACAGCGAATTAAAAACCATAAATTTAGCTGCCACTTTCCACTGAATATGGAAAAGAAAGTGACCAATGCAGATAAACATAAAAAAGTTGAGAGCAAATCATGAGTAGTTTATTAGAAGTGGACAACTTATCAAAAAGCTTCACAACGCGTTCTGGTTTCTTTCGCCGCCATGTGCATCATGCAGTAAAACCGATTAGCTTTAGTTTAGAGCCTGGGCAAACTATTGGCTTTATCGGTCAAAATGGTTCGGGTAAATCAACGATTGCGCGTATGCTCGCAGGTATGATAGCCCCAACCTCTGGTGAAATCCGAGTGAATGGTGAGCCTTTAGCCCATAAAGATTACTCCACTCGTTGTAAGTTGATCCGCATGATCTTTCAAGATCCCAATACATCACTCAATCCACGCATTCAAATTGGTCGTATTTTAGAAGGTCCGCTTAAGCGTAATACTAATATGACTGAAAGTGCGCGGATGCTGAGAGTTAAACAGACGTTATTAAGAGTGGGATTATTAGCAGAGCATGCTTATTTCTATCCACAAATGCTCGCTACCGGTCAAAAGCAGCGTGTTTGTTTGGCAAGGGCTTTGATTCTACAACCTTCGATTATCATTGCTGATGAGGCGTTAAATGGCTTAGATATGGCGATGCGCTCACAAATTATTAATCTATTTCTAGAGTTACAAGAAGAAATGGGAGTATCGTTTATCTATGTGTCACAACATATTGGTATTGTTAAACATATCTCCGATAAAATTGTTGTTATGCACGAAGGAAATGTTGTCGAGTCAGGGGAAACCCAAACTGTACTCTCACAACCACAACATATTGTTACCCAGCGCTTAGTTGAAAGTCATTTTGTAAAGGCGCCAACCTACAAATAAGGATTTTGTTTTGATAAGGACATCTTTTCTCCTACCACTGTTTCAGACCGTGGTAAGGGATAGGTTTATCTATTTTACTACTTTTGCTATTTTCTCCATCAGTGTTGCTATTTTATATCAGTATGATTTAACCGATAATATTGTTATTAGCCACTATCTAGCCTTCTTTTTTTCCGCGATTAAATACTCAATCGCCGTTTATTTAGTTTGCTACTATTTTTACCTCATCACAAAAAGAGAGCCAAGACCAACTCGAGCTTACTTACACGCAATCAAACGTGTTTTCGTCAAGTGGTATGAAATAGTTAACTTGTTATTTATCATCATTGCTATCTCATTTTGCTTTTCTAGTTTTACCGCTATAAAGCAATCTATCCCCTACATTGTGCCTTTCTATTTAGACGATCTATTAATTAAGCTCGATTATTTGATGCACTTCAATTCTCATCCATGGGAGTTAACCCATTACCTTTTTTCCGGCCAAGTTTGGTCTATGGTTATCAACTTTTTGTATAATGTTTGGTTTCTTATTTTGTGGTTCTTTTTAGTTACTATACTGATTTCAGTTAGCAAACCACAGCGACCAACCATCATTATTTCATTTTTGCTCTGCTGGTTTATCAACGGTAATATCCTGGCTATCTTACTCTCCTCAGTTGGGCCTGTTTTTTATGGCAATCTCGTTGATGGAAGTACACCATATAGCGAGCTTATGACGATGCTCTATCAGCAACACGAACTCTTAATAGAGAGTGACGCATATATCACGTTATGGGCACTAACCACCCAAGAAGCGCTCTGGGCTACTCATTTAGCGGCTGAAAATAATATTGGCGCGGGTATTTCTGCGATGCCAAGTATGCATGTCTCCATCGCTGTTATGATGGCTTTGGCTTGCTCGAGTTTGAATAAAAAATTAGGTGTGGTGATGTGGCTATTTGCCGGCATGATTATGATTGGATCTGTGCACTTAGCTTGGCACTATGCTCTTGATGGTTATGTCAGCTTTATTACTACAACTCTTATATGGAAAACCGTTGGTTATTTCTGCCGCAAGCCTAGTTTGCAACAAGATCGGCGGTTTATACCAGTCAGTCAGTAATAAAAAAGCACAGGCTATTACTTTATTAGTAGTAGACCTGTGCTTTAAGCTTTTTCAACCAATATTAACGGCGAGCAGCCTGTTTCTTCAATTCAAAGTCGAATTCGTCAGGGTATAAAATAACCCCTTCTTCATTTTCATTTGGAAACACAACCACAGCAAGCTCATCATCTTCTAGGCCAACAGTCCAACGGCTATGCCATTTATTTAATGAGATAGCTTCCGCTTGGCACGCTTCCCATTCACCTGTTGCCCACTGCTGAGCAAACTCTTGATTTGGCCATACAGGAACACAATCTTCATCTTCCGTATTTAACATGACACAGCCATGCTCATCTTTCAGAATCCAAACTTCACGATTAGCAACAATTTCTTTAATACAATATTTGAAACGTTGCTCACCATCGTATTTATTAATTGCTTCTATTTGTGTTGTATCCAGCTCTTTTGACATAAGAGATCTCACTTAGATATTGATTTGTAAAATAACAGCTTAAACCAATTCACCTTGTAACCAAGGCCAACCTTGCTTCTTACGGCTTAATGTATTTTCCATCATTAGCATGCCATCTTTTTCATGCTTTTGAAGTTTCGCGGCCCACTCACCTTTGTATAGAAGACGAGTTTGCGCTGTTGTGATGTCCGTTAGCATTACCGCTGCAAAAGCCAGTTTCTCTTCTTCACAACGACGAGCAAGGTCTGCTTCTAAAGCTTCAATCATGCCATCAACTTGAGTTAAAGTTGCTAGTTCAATTTGACCAACAACCACGTCAGCACCATTGAATGGGTATGCTTTTAGATCTTTCTCTACCAGCTCAGGTGCAGAAAGACCTTCGATGTCCGTTTTCGCAATTAGTAGCGCTTGAATGAAAGCATCAAGATCTTCAATACCAGCAATTGTCGCCAGTTCTTGAACGGCATCTTTATCTTTTTGTGTACACGTTGGAGAAGCAAAGCCAACCGTATCAGATAGGATTGCAGACATCATTAGAATCGCTAGAGGGCGAGTAATTTCAGCCTGTTCCATTTTGAATAAGTTAAACAAAATAGTACAAGTACAGCCAACAGGCCAAATCCAAGCTTCAAGTGGATTGACTGTCATCACGTCACCTAGACGGTGGTGATCAACGATACCTACGACTTGAGCTTCGCTAATATCATCAGGTGCTTGAGCAAGATCGGTGTAATCAACTAGCCACAGTTTCTCACCAGCAACACTTGTACGTAGCTCTGGTTGAGCAACGCCAGCTGTCTCTAGGATATGCTGAGTTTCACGGTTGATTTCACCTTGACGAATTGGCATCGCTTCAAGACCACGTGCTTTTAGAAGTTCTGTCGCTACTAGAGCGCTACAAATGCTATCACTATCTGGGTTTTTATGACCAACAACTAAAATCATCTTTCTTCCTATCTTATTTTCATTCGTCTGATACCAATTTCAGACTTCTTTAACTACTAACGATACTTTACCTGAATTTTCAAGTTTGTCATCGCTGAGAAAGCATTTCCTTTTCAATAGGAAAGCTTATAAGCCAAATCCAATATTCTTCAGTTTGCGTACTGACCTTACACCCCAAGGTGCTAGGTTTGGTTTAGGGTCGCCCGTTAGGTTACCTAAACAGATGTACCCTTTCTTAAGGTAAAGGTAGAGAAAATCTCCAGCTTCATCTTTATTTAAAAATGGATTTTCAGATAAGGTTACTCGCTCAACACGGTGATCTCTTGCTGCCTTAAAAGCTGGGTATGCTTGAGATTTTACTTCCCAATCATCAATGTTATTTAACAAGACCTTGTCAGACATGTTTGAAGTGGTTTTGCTAAATATCATCATCATTCGCTTTTGTTGCTCAGATGAAATTATGATCATTTCCATAAGTGGAGTTCTCTTAAATAAAAAAGTTATTGTACCAACAAGAACGCAAGAAATATTGAGTAATCGTCTTTTCCACTAATTTTAGCCATAAAAAAACCATTTACCCCTACACTTCGATAAGAAATAAGGAATAAATGGCATTTAGTTAGCCTTACTGATGAGATAAACGCTATCAGTAATTAGTTATAATGACTAAGCACGGCTCATGTATTTGTGCTCAGCAGTATTAACTTTAATTTTGTCACCAGAAGCAATGTACTCAGGTACTTGAACAACTAAGCCAGTTGAAAGCGTTGCTGGTTTAGTACGAGCACTTGCTGATGCACCTTTAATTGATGGATCCGTTTCTGTGATAACGAGCTCAACCATAGCAGGTAGTTCAATAGCAACAGGTTGACCGTCAACAGTGAGTACTTGCAGA
The DNA here is from genome assembly GCF_002873395.1 of Vibrio sp. 10N.286.49.B3. Taxonomy (GTDB): domain Bacteria; phylum Pseudomonadota; class Gammaproteobacteria; order Enterobacterales; family Vibrionaceae; genus Vibrio. The sequence continues at coordinate 350,809 of NZ_MCUV01000001.1, forward strand.
CCTTGTGTATCTTCAGTGATGCAAAGTAGCTCTTCTTCAATCGCTTCTTTGTTGAAGTTGTATGGTGTGTAATCTTCATTATCCATGAAGACATACTCGTCACCATCGATGTAAGAGAAGCTTACTTGATGACGTTGAAAATCCGCTAAGCTAATCATTTCGTCAGCTTTAAAGCTTTCATCAGCTTTGCTGCCCGTTGCTACATCGTAAAGACGCATGCGGTACAAGCTTGCACCAGCACGGCCACTTGGCGTTAATTTACTGATTTCTTTAACAAGGTAAACTTTACCGTTATGTTCGATCGCAGCGAACTTTTTAATATCACTTGCCTTTGGCATATTACTTTACTCACATAATTTAGTGTTAGGCACAAAATATCATGATCTTAGCCATTCATAAATATTTCAAAGCATATTTACGCTAAAAAACGGCGGAAAACATCCAGTCGTTTCGATTGATATAAAAAATGCCCACCAGAGGTGAGCATTTATATCGACTAGTGTATCAACTTATACGATTTCGAGTGGTCCACCGAATGACGTAACTGGCGGTAATTCACCTGTGAACTTCTCAATATTAACCTGACATGTGTTAGCACTGGTTGCTTGAGCAAGCTCTGACGATGGAATATCCTGCGTTAAGGTGTTTGGATCACCATAGGTATCAATCGCACCCACTTTCTCGTTAAGTGGGCCATACCATGCCCCTTCTTCGATACGAACCACACCAGGTGCATAAGCATCCATAAGGACAGCACCGGCAAGAAGTTGACCACGGTCATTAAAGACACGTACCACATCCCCCTCTTTGATGCCTTTTTTCTTAGCATCTTCGGGGTTAATGTAGATCGGCTCGCGCCCTTGTACAGCATAGGTGGCACGGAACTCTTCTGATTCACACATCTGTGAGTGCAAACGCTTGTCAGGGTGACAAGATTGCAACCAGTATGGGTGTTTATCAGAACCAGGACCACCGTGAGAACGCTCCGATTTTTCAAACCACATCGGGTGCTCTTGGCAGAACTCATAGCCCATGTTACCGATGGTACGACTCGTGATTTCAATGAAGCCTGAAGGAGTACCTAGTGCATTGATCTCTGGGTCTTCACGGAATGCCGCATGACGAGTCCATGATTTACCAAGACCAAAATCTAAGTAGCCTTTCTCCCAGAACGCTTCAAACTCTGGCATATCAAACTTGCCTTCGTTTGACGCTTTACAACTGTCGTACAGTGACTTAACCCATTCCATCTCTGTCATGCCACGAGTGTAATCTTTGTCACGGCCCCAACGAGCTGTTAAGCCTGTCATGATGTCGAAGTCAGTTTTTGATTGGAACAGTGGATCAACTAACTTTTGCATCGCGATCAAACCACGACCTGAGTATGCGCCGTAACCATCAATATCGTTACGCTCAAATTGAGTACAAGCTGGCAGAACGATATCAGAGAAACGACATGTTGCAGTCCAAGCGAAATCAATCGATACAACGGTCTGAAGTGCTTTAAAGGCTTTCTTCATGTTATTGCGATCTTGATGGTGATGCCATGGGTTATTACCACTAAATACCATCATCTTAACGTCTGGCAGTGTCACAACTGAACCATTCGAATTGATTTTTTTGCCCGGCTCTAACAAGCTATCAACCCAACGTGCGACAGGAATAACACGGCTGTAACCGTTAAAGTCTTGGTTAGTGTATTTTGGTGTCTGACCTTGATCAATGTTGAGCGGGAAAGAACCCGGTGCTGCAAAGCCAGTCGCTGGTACACCAATACCTGAGTAATGGTGACCATAAGAGATACCACCACCTGGTAGACCAATTTGACCAATCATCGCCGCTAGTACAGCTGCCATCCAATAAGGTTGCTCACCGTGCTCTTGACGTTGCACACTCCAACCAACCAAGATTTGTGTACGACCATTAACTAGCATGCGAGCAAAGTCACGGATCTCTTGTGCTGATGCACCACAGATCTCAGCCGCCCATTCCGGCGTTTTCTCAACTTTATCTTTGGTTTCACCTTGAACGTACTTAATGAAATCTTCAAAGCCTAAACAATAAGTATCAATAAAGTCTTTATCATGTAGATCTTGATTGTAAAGTTCGTGAGCAACACCAAGCATAAATGGAACATCGGTATGCGGGTTGATATAACGTAAATCATTACCTAAATAACGAGCGGTTTTATTGCGCACAGGGTCAACAGAGATCACGTTGATCTCTTTGTTCGCGACTTTCTCTTTTAGCTGCTCTAAGTATGCAAACGAATCATGTGTTTCACACGTCCAACCAACTTGCAGGTTCTTAACAGGATCATTACCCCATAGAATAATATTATCACTGTTCTCAAGAATTAAATCCCAAGATGTACCTTGTGCATACACCTCTGTTGAACCTAAAACGTACGGTAAGATCGTTTGACCTGCACCTGTTGAGTAGTCACCAACTTTCTTCACCGAGTAACCATGAAGACCCGTTGCTCGTGCCATGTGGTTAGTACAGCTGTGGAACTGACCCGTTTGGCGCCAACCGGTTTGACCTGTGTGTAAAGCCCATGGACCATAATCTTTTTGAACACGCTCTAACTCACGATAGAACAGATCTAAAGCTTCGTCCCATGTCACACGTACAAAGCGGTTATTACCACGAGTGTCCGCTGAATACTTGTGCTTTTTCAGCCAATCAAGACGTACCATAGGGTAGCGAACACGTGATGGACTATAAATAATCCCTTTGATGCCGTTAAGCATCTCAGTTGGGTATTTATCTGTCTCTAGTGGCTTAATTTCTTGAACTTTACCACCCCACACTCGAGCGCGAAATGCACCCCAGTGAGAGCCAGATACTCGCCAAGTACCTTCTGTTTCAGCCGCACTAGCAGACGCCGAGGCAAGCAAGCTTGGACCAATAATAGACGCCGCACTTGTACCCGCTACACCTTTAAGAAAACTTCTTCGTGTAATTGCCATTTTTAAACTCCAATTGACGTCTTATTAGTGGTGACCTTCAGAGAAATCAGAAGAGTGTTTTTGTAGGTACTTCAATACCAACGCCTCTGTATCTGTGTCAAAGTTAACAAATGCGATCATACCGTCTAGCATCCCAACCCAACCATTAGCGCTAAAGTGCCCTTCGTCTGGTTGTGTATGACAAGTTGAACAGTTGCTTGTGTATGCTTCACCTGCTGCACTCCAAATCGGTGCAAAATCAGGAACCATAGATTCCTTCTTCATCCACAGGCTAACCGATACCTCTTCCCAAGGAAGACCCGTTAGCTCATCTTCTTTTTTCTCACCCACTTCAATGATGTCACTGGTCGCCACTTCACGCGTTAAAATAGCGGTAGAAATGTTCATACCAAAGTCTTCTTGTAGCACTCGACCAAAGCCTTTCGCCTTACGCCAACCGTCAATGTGAACTTCAATCATATCGCCTTTTTCAGCAATAATTTCAACTTGGCTTGCAGGGCTAAGCAAACCCGCTTCTACACTTGCTGTTTCATCGGTGTACAGCGGTAAGTGGCGAATAGAAACAACATCGTTACCACTTGAGTAACTCGTATTATTTGCTACTTGCTCAAGATCGCCAACAATGCCGCTAGCTGCTGCCATATCCTGTGGAAGGTGGTGAGCAATGCCTTTGTGACAATCAACACAACTCTGATCTCGTTCTGCTGCAGAACTCATTTGGATACGTGCCGTTGGAGACATAGTATCAAAATCCATAGACTCGTAGTTGTGACAGTTTTTACATTCTAGTGAACCGTTAGCAGAGAAACGATCCCACTCGTGGCGAGCTAACGCTAAACGACGAGCTTCAAATTTTTCTGGCGTATCAAGATCACCGAAAATTTGTGCAAAGACCTCTTTTGAAGCCTGCATTTTACGTGCAATTTTATCTGTCCAGTTATGTGGTACGTGACAGTCAGGGCAGGTTGCACGAACACCTGAGTTATTTTTCCAGTGAACTGTATCTTGTAATTCTTCGTATACGTTTTCACGCATAGTATGACAACTGATACAAAACTCTTCTGTATTGGTTGCTTCTAGGGCAGTGTTAAATCCTCCCCAGAAAATAACACCAGCGATAAAGCCACCCATGGTCAGTACACCTAAACTGATGTGTACTGCAGGACGCGTCATCGTCGTCCATAGTTTGGAAATAAAAGATTTCATTATTTGCTCTCTTAAAAAATGGTTACAACAAAAGGATGGCTAAATTAACCATGTACTCCTGGTGGTCCCCATACGAAAACCTGTAACGCCCAAACTAAGAAGCCGTAGCCACCTACAAATGCCACACTTAAGATAGGGAAAAGAATGACGGTAATGAATAGAAATGATTTCCACTCTAACCCACTTTTCTCACCACTTTCGATTTTGTTAACATCACTCATACATTTTGCCTATTTTGTATTTAGTAACTCAAGATTAATGCTTACTACACATCATCATTTTTAATATCTCTATTAAAAAATATTAGACTATTCTGCCCCTCAGGTTCAATCAATAACCATCGACCAGACCTTGTTAAGTAACAGTTTTTTGAGCTCATCCAGAGTTGTTAATGATTAAATTATCATGTGTAAAAACGTGACTAAATATGAAGAAATAATCTATTTTCATATTCCTTCACATATTCACATGTTAACAACATCTTCCATTAACAAACCGTCTTAAACATAACTGATAAGAGGCTTAAACCTGCATATACCACACGTAATGTTAATGCAATGTTACTTAGGAAGTACTCATATAAATATAGGCTTTGCAGATAAATTCGACACAATTATTGATTGATAATTAACATTAGGTGCGTAGGAAGGTGGCTACATTGAAAGCCCAAAAATCACATTTATGCCTTTGCATTTAGGGATGCGATTGAACAAGCAAAAGAAAAAGTGGAGTTGGAAACATGTTATCCACAATTTTTGTGGATAACATTGCTATTGATAGGATAAAAAATAGGCTCATTATTGTCATAATGAGCCTATTTAAAAATGAAGGTCTACAAGTTAAGTTATACGGCGTCATCACTCAATGATGAGGAATAAACGGTATCGTTGAGCGCTTCACCTGCTGGCTCTATGGCTAAACGATCCTCATCTAAACTCTCATTGTCATGGCTTGCATTATCGGTCTCTAAATCGAGTATTTGCTGCTTATAAGTCTCAACTTTCGCTATCTTACTTCTCAGTTGATTGGCCAACTTTTTATTTTCAGCGATTAAATTTTTAACCTGCTTCTGCAATGTTAAGGTTTGATCACTTGAATGCATTTGAGTGATCGATTCAATGATTTTTTCCTTTTGCTGCTCAACCGATAAGTTTCGATAATCTCCATTATCAATCGCTTGAGAAATCGCATAAAGTTGCTTTTCCGTATCCACAACAGCAGGCTCAAATCGATTACTACGGATGCTAATTAAAGACTCCACATCTTTTGCACGATGATGAACTCGATCCATTTCAAATTGACTAGCAGCCACGGCTTTCTCTATCAATTCAAGATCTCGTGGGTAAGCAGCAATAACATTCTGCGTTGTCAGAATACTTCTCGCTGCCTGTGCATAGCTTTCTGGTACATAATTGTCAGCATACTGCCCTTTTAATACCTGTAGCTTGGCATTAAGCGGCTTAACATACTTCTCTTTCATGACCTGAACTTCTAGTTCCTTTGCATCTTTTAAAAATTGAGTTTGCTGCTTTTCTGCTCGTGCAATATCATCGACAACAATATAGCTAAATAGGTTACGATACTGTCTATGAATTCTGCGATACGTACGGTTAAAAATAGACTGTGCTTCTATCCTATCCAAATACTCCATTTGCGATATCGCATCAGCTAAAATCACATCCGCCTTCTGTTTAAGCTCAACAATGGCATGATAGTTTTGTTCTACTATCGTCAAACGGTCATTAAACGCTTGTTGGTAGGTTTCATTGGAAAAAATAGAGTAGTTAGACGCTACTTTTTCAGGGTTACTTTGCAGATCGGTATAAATGGATTGGCTACTTTTCCAAGCCGACATCAACTCATGATAATTTTCTGGGGCATAGATTTCTAACTCATCAACGGTCGATAGCTTTGCTGCCCAATGATCATGCAGATCGATCACTTGTTGGTTCGCAGCATTTTGTATATTATCTTGTTCTAACTGCACCGCTAACTCACTGCTGCTCATTTCCTTCGGAGTACTTTGGCAGCCAATTAAACCAAGCAGCATACTCATTAGTACGGTTATATGTATTAGCTTCATGTCTAATTCCTAAAAAACAATCCCTATTTAAACTTTAAATGCAGTTTAGATAATGAAAAACATCCCTTTTTTATCTAAACGAATGAAGAAGGTTAACTATAAATCATCAGCTTTAAAAATCACATCACTAACGTAGTTATATGAATGAAAAATTACTTTAATATTACAAATCGCTTAAAAGTCGTATAATTTAGCACCAATTAGGGTATAGGTAACACTTTGCTGAGATTATCATTGCGGTAAAATCACACTCGCACTATGGTGAATTTAAAGCAAATGAATAATACAAGGTGCATGAATGAAATACACAACACAAAATATTGCCGAACTGAACCTACTACTTCAATTTGATTTAAGCAGCGCTGCTACTGGCATCAAAGTTCACCAAGATGCTGCACCAGAAGTGTTAGATGCTGTAAAAAGCTTATATAGCAAAGGGCTTTGTACCATGCCAGATGGTGGCTACCTAACCGATGAAGGTATTGTCGTTGCTGAACATGCTGACCGAGTTATACGTATACTCAGCGCATAGTTTTACTTAGCTATAGTGGGAGGAAATAGCTTCCTCTCATTTATCTGCTCGCAACAAATTAACACTTCCCTTCTAGAGGCATACAACATGGCTGTCATCACAATTATTGGGGCTGGATGGCTAGGTAAGCCTCTCGCTGACTCTTTAGTCGACCTCAACCATATCGTTTATGCCAGTCATACCACACCGCCTCTTTTGCAAAATTCCACCGGTGATACTGCTATTATTCACTACTTCCAATGTCAATTAGTCGGTGACAAGGTAAGCGCTCAGTCAGACTCAGTGCTAACGTTAGCCCAACAATTCAAGCAACAACAGTGTGATGTGGTCATCGGATGCTTTCCGCCAGGCTTTCGTCGTGGTAACAGTGAACAATATCAGCATTATTGGCAACAACTGACACTTGCGGCTCAACAAGCCAACGTTAAAAAAATTATTATGGTGAGCTCTACAACGGTTTACCCTAACCAAGCACTGCCTATGAGCGAAGACAAAGCGTCATTGGAGCAAGTCCATAACGGTGGTGATATGTTTTCAGATAACGCACGTATCATGCTGCAAGCTGAGCAGTACGTTATTGATTCAGCTATCGACTACGTCATTGTACGTTGCAGCGGTCTTATTGGTCCAAACCGCCACCCCGCTCGCTTTGTGGCAAAACTGAAGCAAGTGAGTACGCTCGCTCCAGCTAATATGCTTCTCCTTAATGATGCTATTGGTATTTTAAACTTTGCCATCACGCATATACATAATGATGTGATTAACGCCACTACCCCGAACACCGTTGATAAAGCACACTTTTACCAAGCTGCATTAGACACTATGGGGTTAGACAACGCTTTACCCAAGCAAGTTGCTCAAGCCGATAAAAAAATTGTCGCCGAGAAAATCCAAAGCCTAGGCTATGAATTTATTTATCAGCATACGCTTGATGCCGTTATGGATTTACCAAAAATATTGGATATGAATTAAAGCCTATTTGCCTAATGCTTCTTTATAGTGCTGACGACAAGCGGATACATATTTATCATTGCCACCGATTGCAACCTGATCGCCTTCAGAAATTGCTACGCCATGCTCATCAGTGCGAATCACCATATTGGCTTTACGTCCACAATGACAAATAGTTTTCAATTCAACTAGCTTATCAGCCCACGAAAGCAAATATTTACTACCTTCAAAAAGCTCGCCGAGAAAGTCTGTACGTAAGCCATAACAAAGCACTGGGATACGCAGTTTATCCACCACTTCTGTTAGTTGGTACACTTGATCTTTGGATAAAAACTGGCACTCATCAACGAGAACACAATGCAGTTTTTGATCTTGGTTTAATAGCGTAATTTCATGGAAAAGATCCGTTTCCTCGGCAAATAATTGCGCCTCAGATTGCAAGCCAATACGAGAACTCACCTTTCCTACACCGTAGCGATTATCTAACGCTGCAGTAAAGATAACGGGGTTCATACCACGCTCTTGATAGTTAAAAGAAGATTGAAGTAATGTCGTTGACTTACCTGCATTCATTGCAGAGTAATAAAAATACATCTGAGCCAAGGGAGAAGATCCTGTGGTTAATAATAAAACTCAACCCAGATATTGAATTCCTTTTTAGCAAAAGGGATATCTGGGTTGTTATACATTTGGCTTATACCAAATAATGTCTGACGCTTACGCCATTAATCTAGAAGATTATTTTTTACGCCAAGTCGTTCCTTCAGCGCCATCTTCCAGTTCAATGCCCATCTCATTAAGCTTATCACGCGCTAGATCGGCATTTGCCCAATCTTTTGCAGCACGCGAATCATTACGCAGCTTAATCAATGCTTCAATTTCTGCCACTTCATCATCATTTCCAACAGCCTCACCTTTTAGGAAAGATTCTGGGTCTTGATGAAGAATACCGATGATATCAGCAAGCTCACGCATCAAGGCACCAAGTGCACTCGCTTTTTCAACGCTTTCAACTTTAATACGGTTAATATCACGAGCCATATCAAATAGAACTGAGTACGCTTCTGGTGTATTAAAGTCATCATTCATCGCTGTAGCAAAACGAGTCACATACTCATCACCGCCCGCTGGTGCTGCGGTTAAATCTAGACCACGCAAAGAAGTGTAAAGGCGCTCTAACGAAGCACGCGCTTGAGTTAAATTCTCTTCGCTGTAGTTTAGTTGGCTACGGTAATGCCCAGACATTAAGAAGTAGCGTACTGTTTCTGGATCGTAGTGACCTAATACATCACGGATAGTAAAGAAGTTACCTAAAGATTTAGACATTTTCTCTCTATCGACCATTACCATGCCACTGTGCATCCAGGTATTCACATATTGAGTACCGTGTGCGCAGCATGATTGTGCGATTTCATTTTCGTGGTGTGGGAACTGTAAATCAGAACCACCACCATGAATATCGAAGTGATTGCCTAAGATTGAAGAGTTCATTGCAGAACATTCAATGTGCCAACCAGGGCGACCTGGACCCCAAGGTGATTCCCATGTTGGTTCACCTGGTTTTGACATTTTCCATAAAACAAAATCAAGAGGGCTACGCTTAGCACTTTCGATATCAACACGAGCACCTGCTTGTAGCTGATCAAGATCTTGCTTAGACAGTTTGCCATATTCATCAAACTTGCTTACTTCAAACATCACATCGCCATTGCTCGCAACATAAGCAAAGCCACGTTCAATCAATGTCTCGACTAAAGCAACAATCTCTTCGATATAGTCTGTCGCACGCGGCTCAACATCTGGGCGTTGCATATTTAAAGCATCAAAGTCAGCATGCATTTCAGCAATTAAACGCTCTGTTAATGCTTCACATGACTCACCATTTTCAGCGGCACGCTTGATGATTTTATCATCGATATCCGTGATATTACGTACGAAGTTCAGATCATAACCTAAGTAGCGCAAGTAACGAGATACCACATCGAATGATACAAAGGTACGACCATGGCCAATATGACAGAGATCGTAAATGGTTACCCCACAGACATACATGCCGACTTTGCCAGCAGTAATTGGTTTAAATTCCTCTTTTTGTCTTGTGAGTGTGTTATATATTTTTAACATGATCTCTATCTATTCAGTAAGTAAACAAAACTAATTATGAGTATATCAACTCATGAGTTTTAAGGTAATACCATTTCTATCCAAATGCTTTAAATATGCTCATTAATCCCTTAAATAAACCGTCTACTAGCAAACTTCTGATACGGAAAACCATTTCGTCATTTGAAAGTACATCAACTTAGGCTAGAATCCGCATTCATACTGAAAATATAAATAAGGTAACAATCATGATCATCCTTCACACTAATTTTGGTGACATCAAAGTTCAACTAAACGAAGAAAAAGCACCAGCAACAAGTGCTAACTTCCTACAGTACTGTCGTGACGGTTTTTACGATAATACCCTTTTCCACCGCGTTATCGATGGTTTCATGGTTCAAGGCGGCGGCATGACTTCTGGCCTTAAAGAGAAAGCATCACGTGCAACAATCAAAAATGAAGCAAACAATGGCCTAAGCAACAAAGTTGGCACATTAGCGATGGCACGTACTATGGAACCGCATTCAGCAAGTTCTCAGTTCTTCATCAACGTAAACAACAACACATTCCTTGATTTCCGTTCAGAAAGCCTAGATGGTTGGGGTTACTGTGTATTCGCTGAAGTTGTTGAAGGCATGGATATCGTAAACAAAATTAAAGGTGTAAGCACTGGTACTATGGGCATGCACCAAGATGTTCCACTAGAAGAAGTGATCATCACTGGCACAACTATCGAAGCTTAATCGCTGATAGTCACAAAAAGGATTTTGGGGAGCTGCGTGCTCCCCTATTTATATCAATGACTACATTATTTATCGCAGATCTACACTTAACCCCTTCTCGCCCTGATATTACAGAGTGCTTTTTACGCTTTATGCAAGAAGAAGCCCCTCATGCTGATGCCTTGTATGTCTTAGGGGATTTATTTGAGTTTTGGATTGGTGACGATGACCGCTCTGATTTCTCACAACAGATTAAACACACATTTAAAACGCTCGTTGATAGTGGTGTACCGTGTTTCTTTACTCAAGGTAATCGTGACTTTTTAATCGGTAAACGTTTTAGCAAAGAGACAGGCGTCACTTTACTTGATGAAACAAGCATTATTGATTTATATGGCTCAAAAGCAGTAGTTTTACACGGCGATACTTTATGCACCGATGATGTAAAATATTTAGCTTATCGTCAAAAGGTACATCAGCCTTGGTTACAATGGGTTTTCAACCGAATTCCATTTTTTATTAAAAAGAAAATAGTCTCGCGTGTACAAAGCGATATTCAACAAGAAAAACAAACAAAATCCATCGATATTATGGATGTCAATCAACAAGAAGTTGACCGCGTTTTAGCAACATATAATGTCGATTTAATGATTCATGGTCACACTCACCGCCCTAATGTTCATACCATCCATACCTCCACTGGTGATAAAACACGCATTGTATTGGGTGATTGGTATAGCCAAGGATCAATTTTAGTCGCAACACGAGATGGTCAGTGGCTAGAAAATAGACCATTTAAAGAAAAATAACCAAATTTAGCGTAAATGATTAAAAAATAAGAGCTATCGCATAGAAATATTCTCTAATTTCGTTATTATTTAATGATTATATTTAACGAATGTTCGGTTATTTTGAAGTATTCTTACGTAGCACGCCAACCAATTTTAGACCGCGAAAAAAAGACGATTGGCTATGAGTTACTATTTCGGGATGGCCCTAAAAATACCTTCCCAGAAATAGAACCTGAGCTTGCCACTAGCCGTTTACTTTGTGATCATTTTTTATCTATTCACTACAGCACACTGGGTAATAAACTCGGCTTTGTGAACTTTCCTTATAAAAGCTTAATCACTTTAGTTCCGACCTTATTTCCTAAAGAGCAGTTAGTCATAGAAGTTTTAGAAGACTGCCCTCCTACGGATGAACTTTTACTCGCGATTAAAAAACTTTTTGATGCTGGGTATACCATCGCATTAGATGACTTTATTCCCAATAAAGCATGGCGACGTTTCTTACCTTACATCGCTATTATTAAGTTTGATATCCGCTTGGTTCCTATTAATAAGTCGGCTATTTTTATTCAGCGTCTAGCACAATATGATATTAAATTTATTGCCGAAAAAGTAGAAACCTATCAAGAGTATGAGCAAGCTAAAACCGCTGGGTTTGATTACTTTCAAGGTTACTTCTTTAGTAAGCCAGAGATGATACAGCGACGTGCTTTGAATCCAGCATCACTGACTATATTTCAGCTGTGTAAAGAAATATCCAATGATCCGATCAATTTCACTGAGGTTGAAAGGTTGGTTTCATTAGATATGACACTTTCATTTAAGTTGCTTACTTATGTCAATGCAACCGTCTCAATTCGAGCAAAAATAAAATCATTTCGCCAAGCTCTCGTCTATTTAGGTGAGCAAAGATTGCGTCAATTTATATCGCTTGTTGCGATTGCTTCGGTTGATAATGATAAGCCTGACTCACTGTATGGTTTAGCGGTTCAGCGAGCTCGATTATGTGAATTACTTGATGCTAATCTTCCCACTCATATTAAAGGGCAAGCATTCCTGACTGGGTTATTTTCTTTGTTGGACTCGTTATTAGATCAACCTTTAGCGGTGATCCTTGAGTCCGTTCCTATTGACGAAGAGATAAAAGCGGCATTGACTAATAATGAGGGGGTGTTAGGTCAGTTACTTGCTCTTGTTCTTGCTTATGAAAAAGCAGAATGGGAAACGGTGATTGCATTACGTGAATCACTAGGGTTAAGTGAGCAAAATCTCGCTCAAGCTTATGATAATGCAATGGTATGGTCACAAGAGTTGCTCACCCCAGAACTCGCGGTGTCATAGCAAACTTAACGATAACAAGGCGACCTTCTGTGCTAAACCAGCCTACTACGCTGGTTTTTTATTGCATGCTACCTTTGTTTCAATAACAATACTTTTCTTTTGCCTCACTCATAGGGTGCACTATGTTAATTTGTCCATGTGGTTCAAATAAAACCTATCCAGACTGTTGTGAAATTGCTCACCAGAATCATGCTGCTGTTACATCGCCAGAACAACTTATGCGTTCGCGTTATAGTGCCCATGTCCTTGGTTTGGTTGATTACGTTATCAAGACTTATCACCCAAGTTGTCATGCTGAGTCTGAGCGTGAAGGGATTGCAGATTCTGTCAATAGTGATTGGCAAAAGTTAGAAATTGTTGCGACTCAACCAGGTGAGCATGCTCAAGAAGGTTTTGTTGAATTTAATGCTTATCTTAATGATAACGGGCAAGAATTTTGTTTAAGTGAAAAGTCGCGCTTTATTCAAGAAGATAACTTATGGTTTTACATCGATGGAGTTTTCCCTGATCAACAAAATGAAAGTAGCGACATAGTGACTGATCAAAGATTAACTCAATCTATAGAGAGCTTAAAAGTAGGTCGCAATGATCCCTGCATTTGTGGCAGCGGTAAAAAATTTAAGAAGTGTTGCGGTTAAAACACATTAAAAAGCCAGCAACTTGCGTTACTGGCTTACTTAAAATCGTCAATCTATTTTAGGCGAGACCGAGTATTAATGTTACTGGTGTCTTTCCTTTAGCTTATTAATGACATCGTTCATCGATAAGCCTTGATCTTGCAACAGTACCATCAGGTGATACATTAAATCAGCTGACTCACAAACTAGTTCCGCCTTATCACCCGACGTCGCTGCAAGCGCGACTTCAACCCCTTCTTCGCCCACTTTCTGCGAAATACGCTTGGTGCCACGGGCGTACAAACTGGCGGTATAAGAAGAGTCAGGATCGGCATTTTTTCTTGCAGCCAAAAGCTGTTCAAGTTGATGAAGCCACACCATTTGACTCTCTTCTTGCTGATCGTTATCCCAACAAGTTGTTGACCCTGTGTGACAGGTAGGACCAATAGGCTCCACTTTAACCAGCAGAGTATCGTTATCGCAATCTAGAGCCATATTTTTAAGCTGTAAAACATTCCCAGAGGTTTCCCCTTTCGTCCATAAGCGTTGCTTAGTGCGAGAAAAGAAGGTTACTTGACCTGTGGTAATCGTCTTATCTAATGCTGCAGGGTCCATATAACCGAGCATTAGAACTTGGCTCGACTGAAAATCTTGTACCACAGCGGGAATCAATCCCTCTGTTTTTTGCCAATCAATACGAGCAGAAAGTGCCGCAACATCCTGTACATCTGACGGTTTATTTATTTCGCTCATAAACGTATCTCCACGCCTTGTTGTTTTAAATACTGTTTTAACTCACCAATGTTTATGATCTGTTTATGAAAAACAGAAGCCGCAAGCGCTCCATCAACATTCGTTTGCTGGTAAGCATCGGCAAAGTGAACCATTTCACCAGCGCCACCAGAAGCAATCAAGGGCACATGACAAACTTCACGAACCATATTAAGTTGCTCAATATCATAGCCATTACGCACGCCATCTTGGTTCATCATATTTAATACAATTTCACCTGCGCCGCGTTTTTGTACCTCTTCAACCCAATCTTTGGTTTCCCATTTGGTCGCTTTAGTACGCTCTTCATCACCGGTAAATTGATAGACTTGGTACTTTCCTGTCTCTTTATCAAAATATGAGTCAATTCCAACTACGATACATTGCACACCAAACTTATCGGCAAGTTCAGTAATCAACTCTGGATTGGCTAAAGCGGGAGAGTTAATCGACACTTTATCTGCGCCAAACTCTAAAATTTTCGCCGCATCATCCGCCGTTTTTATGCCACCAGCAACGCAGAAAGGAATATCGATAACTTCAGCAACACGTGCAACCCAACTTTTATCTACAACACGCCCATCGCTTGAAGCCGTAATATCATAGAAAACCAGTTCATCCGCCCCTTCTTCCGCATAACGCTGCGCTAGAGGGACAATATCACCAATAATTTCATGGTTACGAAATTGAACACCTTTTACTACTTGGCCATCTTTTACATCCAGGCAAGGAATTATTCGCTTAGCCAACATGAAAATGCCTCCTCTGCCGTAAATTTACCATCTAGTAAAGCACGACCAACGATAACGCCAGCAACACCAGATCCTTTTAGTGCTGCAATATCATCAAGTGATCCAATACCGCCAGAGGATTGAAACTGTACTTGTGGGTACTGCTTACAAAGGTCGATATAAAGCTCAACGTTAGAACCTTGTAATGTGCCGTCTCGCGAAATATCAGTACATAACACGTGCTTAAGCCCTACCGTAAGGTAATCATTGATCAATGCTTCAATGGTGACACCTGAATCTTCTTGCCAGCCAGAAATGGCCACTTTACGTACGCCACTTTCATCGATGTTGATATCTAGCGCTAAGACAATTTTCTCTGCGCCATACTTTTCCATCCAACCTTTAACTCGCTCTGGTTGCTTCACTGCAGTAGAGCCAACAACCACACGTTGAGCACCTGCATCTAATAAGTCAACAACATCTTGCTCAGTGCGCACACCACCACCAATTTGAATATTAGCAGGTGTACTTGCTAGCAAAGTCGCGATCAAATCTAATTGACGTGCTGTGGTATCTTTTGCCCCAGTTAAATCAACTAAGTGCAGCCAGTTCGCGCCAGCTTGATGGTACAAATTAAACTGCTCAGCTGGATCAACTTTATATTCTGTTACTTGTCCATAATCGCCTTGAAATAGACGTACAACCTGACCTTCAATAAGATCTAATGCTGGGATAATCATGTTAATTCCTTTTAATCGATAAGCACTTTTGGGCTACTTACCGTTTGTAATACCAATGCTACTTAATCATAAAACTATAATTCTAAGAAGTTTTTGATTAACTGTGAGCCAACTTTACTTGAGCGTTCTGGGTGAAACTGAACGCCATAATAATTGCCAGCTTGTAGTGCTGCAGTAAATGGTTGACCATATTCACAAGATGCGATGGTAAAATCACCGACTTGCATACCAAAGCTGTGCACAAAATAGAAGTAGCTCTCGCAAGGAATATCTTTAAACAAAGGATGCTCAGCTTGAGGTTTAATTGTATTCCAGCCCATATGAGGCAGAGGTAAATCACCCGTTTCAAGCTTACGAACCTCTCCCTCACAAAGACCCAAACACTCAACGATTTGATCTGCTTTTTGCCCTTTTTCTTCTGATATTTTACCTAGCAGTTGCATACCTAAACAAATACCTAAAAGTGGCTTCTCAACTTGTTTTACTAAGTCGATCAGGTTTCGCTCAGTCAAGTTGTTCATCGCTTCACTTGCCGTCCCTACACCGGGTAGAAACAGCTTATCGGCAGCAAGAACGATTTGTGCATCTTTGCTTATTACGACGTCGTAACCTAGACGCTCAATGGCAAATTTAACGGAGGATACGTTTGAACATCCGGTATCAATAATGACAACTTTTTGCGCAGATAATTCTTCCATTACAGTACACCTTTTGAACTTGGTAGCTCATTACCTTCCACTTTTACCGCTTGACGTAGTGTGCGACCAAAGGCTTTAAATAGGCTTTCAATAATATGGTGATCGTTATTACCTGACGATGAAAGGTGCAACGTACAGGCTAAGGTATCCGTCAACGAGCGGAAAAAGTGAACGACCATTTCTGTCGATAAATCACCAACTTGTTCACGGCTAAATTCAGCTTCGAACTTTAAGTAAGGGCGGCCTGATAGGTCTAATCCACACTGCGCTAAACACTCATCCATTGGTAAGCTAAAGCCAAAGCGACCAATACCACGTTTATCCCCTAGTGCTTCTTTTAATGCTTCACCTAGTGCTAATGCAGTATCTTCAATCGTGTGGTGATCATCGATATGCAGATCGCCATCAACGGAGATATTCATTTGGAAACCACCATGAGTCGCGATTTGATCCAGCATATGGTCGAAGAAACCTAAGCCAGTAGTAATGCTATTGCCGCCCTGCTCATCTAAGTTTACTGCAACACGAATATCGGTTTCTTTCGTCGTGCGGACCACGGTTGCTGTGCGTGCGTTAATGGTTAAATCTTTTACAATTTGTGGCCAGTTTAATGTCTCAGGATTATCACTCGCTGGTCCGTATTTGATTCCACGAATCGCCATGTTTTCAGCTAATTGTAGATCGGTAGGTCGATCGCCAATCACAACAGAGTGTTGGAAATCTACTTTGCCACTTTGTAGATACTCTTTAACCATTCCAAGTTTCGGTTTACGACATGAACAATTATCTTCATCAAAGTGTGGGCAAATAAGTACATCATCAAACTTAACGCCTTGTGATGTGAAGAAGTCCATCATCATATTATGTGGTGCATCAAAATCGGCTTGAGGGTAACTGGCTGTCCCTAAACCATCTTGATTCGTCACCATAACTAACCGATAGCCTGCATCTTGAAGGGCTAATAAACTTGGAATAACGAGAGGTTCAAATTTTAATTTATCTAAACGGTCAACTTGAAAATCAACTGGAGGCTCAACAATTAAGGTGCCATCACGATCGATAAATAGAATTTTTTGTTGATTACTCACAGAAGTATCCTTTTCTTAGTCTCTGTACCAAGTTCTATCAATGCATTTAGCAAAGAATAAAACTTGGTATCATTTTTAATTTATAAATAGTAGTTTCGAATAAACTCGAGTGTTTTCTCACACTCTTGACGGTTACCGATACTAATACGTACACAATTTTCTATTGGCGAATTGCGTAATATAATGCCGCTATCCCAAGCCGCTTTAAACAGAGCATCACCATCTGGAAACTGAACCAATAAGTAATTACCGTATCCATCAAATACTGTGACCGCATTTAATTGTGCTAATGCTGCTTGTAAGTAATCTCGGTTATCACTTAATTCAGCCAATTGCTGATTCATTCGCGCTAACCCAGTTGCCGATAAAGCTTGCGTTGCTATTTCGGTCACTGGCAATGGCACAGGATAAGGCGCAATAACTTTCAGCAAAACATCAATCAATTCTTTATTAGCCAGCGTAAACCCACATCGTAACCCAGCTAGTGCAAAGGCTTTTGATAGGGTTCGTAAAATAGCTAAGTTAGGGTAACGCGCTAATAAATCAACCGTTGAAGCTTGCATACAAAAATCAATATAGGCTTCATCCATCACTACAATTGCGCGATCCTTGGTCATTTCTAATAACGTTATAATATCTTCTCGTGCCACCAAGTTCCCAGTTGGGTTATTCGGGCTGCACACAAAAACTAATTTAACATTATCTAACTGAGCTTCAATTGACGGTAAATTCAGTTGCCAGTCACTGGTTAACGGTGCTGTTTTTATTTCAACACCAATGGTTTCTGCACTAATTGAATACATACCATACGTAGGAGGGCAATATAGAATTGCATCTTCATTTGGCTCACAGAAGGCACGAATCAATAACTCAATCCCTTCATCAGCACCACGCGAAGTAAGCACCTGCTCTGGTTTGACACTAGCATAAGCAGCATAACCATTAATTAATGAGTCTGGCTGACATTCACTGTAGCGATTTAAGCGCGTCAAATTCAGCTGATATTCGTTATCATACGGCGATTCATTGGCATTTAGCCACACATCCCCACTACCACCAATGCGACGAGCAGAAAGGTATGGTGTTAATGCTTGCACTTTTTTACGTGCTAATTTTTCCATTACCTTCCCCTTATTGATTATCCATTTGCGCCAATTTGTCGATACGAATAGTGACCGCTCGCTTATGCGCATCCAAACCTTCAGCATCAGCCATAGTGACGACTGTCGGGGCTAAATTTCTCAAACCATCGGCACTCAACTCTTGCACTGTCATGCGTTTTGAAAAGTCCGCTAAGCCTAAACTAGAGTAGGTTTTTGTATAGCCATAAGTTGGTAGCACATGGTTAGTCCCCGATGCGTAATCACCGGCTGACTCTGGTGACCAATCCCCTAAGAAAATTGAGCCTGCATTATCAAGTAATGGTAATAACTCTCTTGGGTTTTGAGTCTGTACAATAAGGTGCTCTGGGCCGTAATAGTTAGAAATTGCGATACTTTGCGTTACGGAGTCTGCAACAATTATCAAGCTAGATGCCAATGCCTGTTGAGCAATGTCTGCTCGTGAAAGTTGTTGCAGTTGCTTTTTAACACAATCTGTCACTTTATCGGCCATCACAATCGATGGTGTGACTAATACGACCTGTGAGTCTGGTCCGTGCTCAGCTTGACTTAATAGGTCAGCAGCAACAAAATCAGGATCAGCACTGTCATCAGCAATGACAAGTACTTCGGATGGTCCTGCTGGCATATCAATCGCCGCACCGCGAAAATCATTGCTTACTTGACGTTTAGCTTCGGTAACATAAGCGTTACCTGGGCCAAAGATCTTATCCACTTTTACGACAGTCTCAGTGCCATACGCCATTGCAGCAACGGCTTGACCACCACCGACATTGTAGACTTCATCAATATTACACAGTTTTGCGACGTATAAAATTTCATCGGCAATCGGCGGCGGTGAACAAAGCACAACTTTACGACACCCTGCTATTTGTGATGGCACACCAAGCATTAATACCGTCGAAGGTAAAGGCGCACTGCCACCAGGGATATACAAGCCGACAGTGTTAATCGGGCGTGTCACTTGCTCACACATTACGCCTGGTTGCGTCTCAACCTTAATCCCTTGAGGTTTTTGAGCTTGGTGGAATTTCGCAATGTTTTGATAAGCTTGCTCTAGAGCTTGCTTCATTTCCGAGCTTAGACGCTGTGCAGCTTGATCAATTTCTTCATCAGTAACACGAATTGATTTAGGGGTTACTTTATCAAACTTTTCTGTTAGCTCAGTTAGCGCTTTATCACCGCTTTGACGAACTTGCTGGATAACATCAGCAACCGCTGCGGTAATATTTGCCCCTTCAGTAATAGCAGGACGCTCTAAGACAGCATCTTGCTGTGATTCACTTAATGATGACCATACCAGAGTTCTCATTGGCTTTACCCCATCATTTTTTCAATTGGCAGCACAAGAATAGAGCTTGCACCTAGCTCTTTTAGTTGCTCCATTGTTTCCCAAAACAGATTTTCAGTACTCACTAAGTGAACAGCCACTTTATCTTGATCGCTCGCCAGTGGTAGTACTGTTGGATCTTCTGCTCCTGGTAGGAGCGCTTTAATCTGCTCTAGCTTATCGGTTGGTGCGTGCAACATGATGTACTTTGATTCTTTAGCTTGTTGAACGCCCTGCATGCGAGTCAGCAGCTTTTCAATCAAAGCCTCTTTATCTGCATCAAATTCACCATCACGTTGGATTAGCGTCGCTTTTGATTGGAAAATAACTTCTACTTCTTTCAAGCCATTCGCTTCTAGCGTAGCACCTGTTGATACTAAATCAGCAATAGCATCAGATAGACCTGCACGCGGTGCAACTTCAACAGAACCCGTTAGCATACAAACGCTAAAGTCTACACCTTGCTCATCCATATAGCTCTTTAGCAACTGAGGATAAGTCGTTGCGATACGCTTACCAGCTAAATCTTGTGGTCCGTTGTACTCATCACCTTTATTAATCGCAATCGATAGGCGACAGCCACCAAAATCTAAACGACGTAATGTTGTAAATTTATTAGGTTCGTTGCTTGCTTGACGATCAAGACGAACTTCTTCCAGTTCATTTTCACCAATAAAGCCTAAGTCAACGACACCATCCATGATCAAACCAGGGATATCATCATCACGAACCAACAGTAAATCAATTGGCATATTTTCTGAATGAACCACCAAACGCTCGCCCATGACGGTGAACTTTACACCACATTTTTTAAGTAAGTCCTGACACTCTTTGCTCAAGCGACCTTTTTTTTGAATAGCAATTCTTAGGCGTTGTGTTTGCATGACATTTTCCCTGTGCGCTAGTAAATATATTATGTTGGTTTAATTAAACATCTTAAAATGAAAAAACCCTCGGGAGGTTTAGTCTCCGAGGGTTTAAATCTGAATTATTTGATTTAACCTCCGGGAGCTTCCTCTCTCCCGGGTATGCGTACACCTCCCGAAAGACTAGATTGGGTGATGATGGTGACGATGAATATTCACGGCATATTTACGCATACTTATTACTCTTGGTTGTTTTCTTTCTTGTCTCCACACTAACTAAGCTGCTTACATTTTTCAACTACTAATTTTAACTTTTTTGAATGTTTTTAGGTAAGCGATAACAAAACTATCATTCTCATTTTCATTCGATACAAAAAAGGGAAGCAAACGCCTCCCTTTTGTTTAATATCAGTTTAAATCAATGTTAACTAACTGTTTTAATTTTTGATTTTGATAACATCGATAAAGCGAAGCAAACCGCAATAAAGGTTACCATTGCCGCTGAGAACGACAACCAAACTGAATCAGTCATGCCTAAGACAATAAAGCCAACAACAGAAACAAGAGCGACTGATAATGCATAAGGTAACTGTGTCGCTACGTGGTCAATATGATTACAGCGAGCACCGGTTGAAGATAGAATCGTCGTATCAGAGATTGGTGAACAATGGTCACCAAAAACAGAACCAGCTAACACTGCACTTAGCATTGGTAGCATTAGCGCGATATCCGTTGCTGCAGACATATCACCAGCGATTGGTAACATGATGCCGAATGTACCCCATGACGTACCGGTAGAGAATGCCATTATCCCTGATAACAAAAATAGGATAACTGGCAACCAATGTGGGTTAATCGAGCCTTGAACAAGCGATGATAAGTAAGTACCCGTTTGCATGTCACTAATTACAGATGCAATTGACCAAGCAAACACTAAGATAAGCACAGCGCCAAACATTGACTTAGCACCAATCCATAATGTGCGTACGATATCAACGGTTGGTAGTTTTTGCTTAAATACCGTAATAAGCGCAACGATTAGACCAATCAAGCCACCATATACTAATGAAGTCGTTACATCTGTATTTTCAAATGCACCAAGTACACTAAATGGTAATTCTTCTGATGCTAATGCTTGTGCACCGGTTAACATTAATGCAGAAACCGTCGCAATAATCAGTGCTGAAATCGGTAAGACTAAATCTGATACCTTACCATTTAAGCTTTCATCAATGCCTAGCTCTTCATGTAAGCTTTCGCCATCATTGTCAAAACCACGACCTTGCGATGCTTCAATTTCATGTTTGCGCATTTGACCAACATCAAGTTGGAACCAAATTACGGCAAAAACCATTAACACAGCAAATACAGCATAGAAGTTCATTGGGATTAGACGTGCATAGGCGCCTAATGCTGAATATTCAGTCACACCATGGCTAACGAGAATACCACCAATGATCGTCATGATATAAGCACCCCAGCTCGATACTGGCATGATCACACACATAGGTGCAGCGGTAGAATCTAGAATATAAGCAAGCTTAGAGCGAGAGACTTGAAAACGGTCAGTTACAGGGCGAGAAATCGAACCCACAGCTAAGCTATTAAAATAATCATCGACAAAGATGAAAACACCTAAGAATGCTGCTAAAAGCTTTGAGCCACGCTTACTTTTCACTCGAGCTTGAGCCCATTCGGCAAAAGCACGGGTACCGCCAGAGAGTGTTAATAAGGCTGTCGTCATTCCTAGCAGTACTAAGAAGACAATAATACTTAAGTTCCAAGTATTTAAACTGCCGTCTTCAACAGCAATATTAGCGATCTTAGTTGCTGAGTAAGTGAGTGCGTTAGTAAAAGAAAAGTCTGTAAGAAGCAATGCCCCCGCTACAATACCGACACCTAATGAAAGGATGACACGGCGAGTAACAATCGCAAGACTAAGAGCCACTAGTGGTGGCAAGAGAGATAAAGGTGATGTTGCAAAATCTATTAAATTCATGATCTTCAAAAACCAGTTGTTTGGTTAGAGATCTACTGCAGTAAAGCACTAATGATACATTTCATTATTGCAATGTTGAACTAAGCGAAAGGGAAGCGAACACTTCACCCAACCCCACAGTAGCGCTCCATAGTTTAAAAAATAAGACTATGGCAGTGTTGACCCTATTCGGTGACAACCCCAGCAAATTGCATCGATATACAACTCACTTCGGCAACCATACCTTTCACTATTACTCATTGGTATCACCCCAATAATAGTTACTTATTATGCTCGCGCCTCTACGGCAAGATAGGTATTTAATTCATTATTAACGTAAGTTAACAACTTTTTAACTACCCTCCTGCACAGGTACGAACTATTGTACTCATAATATCTACTTTTGCAACAGGACATTCTAAAATGATATTAATGTGATGTTTTGTCATATGCTCGCACGCATGTATGGACCTAAACTATGATGAATGAGTATTAGACTAGATTCATTTAAGTTCGCCCTCAGTAACTCGCCATCATTAATAATATTTAAACTGTCAGTCTAAATCTGTTCTTCTCTTTGTTTAAATAAATTAAAAATATAACTGTTAATTACATTTTAATTTACTTTTATTATTGTCATAATAGATTTCACTGTTTATTATTAGAAATACTGAAGTAGTAATTTAATCCAATAGGAAAAGTCATGTCGGAACTAACTAAAACTTTATTAAATATACGTAGCCTACGTGCATTTTCACGTGAACTAACTTTAGAGCAATTAGAAGAAGCTCTAGAAAAATTAACGACTGTTGTTCAAGAGCGTCAAGAAGTTGAAGCTGAAGATCGTGCAGCAAAAGCTGAGCGTGAAGCTAAACTTGCAGAATATGCAGCAATGATTGCTAAAGATGGTATTGAGCTTGACGATTTAATTGCGGCACTTTCTGGCGAAGCTAAAGCAACACCGAAAAAGAAACGTGCACCTCGTCCTGCTAAATACAAATATATCGATGGCAATGGCGACGAAAAAACATGGACAGGCCAAGGTCGCACACCTTCAGCTATCCAAGACCAACTTGATGCTGGTAAATCTCTAGAAGAATTCGCACTGTAATTTTTAATTGCAGTAAATAAAAAGGCTCCTATTAATTAGGAGCCTTTTTTCGTTGCTATAATATTTGAGCAAATACTTTAGCCTATCTATTATACTTAACGTTCCCAGTAAGCTTCTTCTAAACTATCTTCTCTTTCTGGTAAACCACGAGAAAGTCGTGGTGAGTGCTGCACTAATACTTCATAGCTTGCACGATTTGAATATTTACACACTTGAGAGAATGACGAGTATGTTAAAAATGAATGCTGGTGCTTACTTGAATTTGGCACATTCTCTTTATGATACTTATTCGCCGCCATATCATGCAACAGAGCGGATAATGCCGCATCACCTGCACCATTAGTATTCTTAATTTTTTCTGGACCACCCATATAAGGCGCAATATGAGAATATACGCGTAATGGGTTTTCACATAATGCTTTTACGGCAGGGCGACTAAATTCAAAGCGATTAAACTCAGCAATTGAACCTGGTAACAAAGGTAAGCTTGTTTCACGCTTAGCTTCATTCTCTGTATAACCTGCCATAAACAAGCCAACCGGTCCTGCAGTACATAATACTAAATCAACCCAATCTAGCGTTCTATCAGCAGCAGCAAGAGGATCACTCTCTCCTGTTAGTGCTTCTGCTTCATCTTCATTCATTGCAACAACAGATACGTGTTGCTCTAAGAAGTCACGCCAAAACTCAGGATCATCTTGAATAACAAATTTAGTTCCCAGTGTTAATACCACTGGTACATCATGCTTTTTCGCATACTCAATAGCTTTCATGGTTGCATCAGGCATTGGATCACCTGGTTTACAACGCACTAAATAAGCCGTTAGAACAAGCGCAGAGGCATTATTAAAAATAGATTCTGAAATACTTTCTGGTTTTAATTGGTTCATTTGTCCTTCACTAATAGCAAAGGTACGTTCACCACCTTCAGTAATTAATGCAAAACAGCGCCCAATAGCACCATCAACACCTTGTAGGTGGTTTAAGTCAACGCGACTTGATGTATTACATAAGTAGCGGTAACCATAGCTACCAATTTTAATATCTTCACTCATTACACCAAGTAGTGTTGAGCGATCATCAGCTAGTACAGAGTAATTATGCAGCGTATTACCTATGGTTCCACCAGCATATTCATTCGTAATCAAATTATTTTCTTTCAGCTCTTTATATAAAGCTTCAGCTGTTTGATCATTAATTACTAGAGAGTGCCCTTCGCTCAGCCCATATTTTTCAATTAGCTCAGAAGTCACTTTAGCTTCAATATCCACTAAGGTTTGATCAATGCCAATGATATGCGTACGCGACATTTTTTTATTATGTTGTGCTTGTGCAACTAATGGATCACGAGCATGTACGGGAAAATAGTGCTTAGATTTACGCTGTCCAGGAAATTTCATAATAGAAGTCTGAGTAGAGGATGATAATGGGTGCCGATTCTACCGCGCCCTTTTTAGCGCGGCAATATTAGAGAGTATAGCAAACGTTTGCAGGGGCGTTTTTTTATTCCCCCTCCATAAACCCTAGGTCAGGAAGCATATCTAAGTGCTCTGCATAACGCTTTTCATTAAAGGTCGCACCATTTTTCATCACATCAAAAACCTCAACAGCCAGTGCACAAGCCATGGCTTCAATCGCTTCTTCACGTGGCGTTCCTGTCATCATTAAACGCATTAATGTCGCTTTAACTTTTAATGGTTTCCCCTCTTCTAATTGATTTTCAATCGTCTCAATTAATACGGTTTCATCCATATATTCATTCTGGTCAGTCATACGGTAACTCTTCGTTAAAATAATAGGTTCAATAAAAAGAATATTTCCACATTGAGACTATGCCACAGCCTCAATGAGTTTGATTCAAGAACTTATCAATATCTCGCTAAATAAGCGCAAATTTTGTATTAAACCGCCTAATTTGGTTACCAAGTGCACAATTAAAATTGTGATTCACCTCTCGGATCTGTTGCGACTGAAATCTTTCTGATAGAATCTGCACCCAAGTCATTTTAGTGGTATTAAGTCATGTCTAATAACAGCCAAAAGAAAGTTATTGTCGGTATGTCCGGCGGTGTTGATTCATCAGTATCTGCTTACCTTCTCCAGCAACAAGGTTATCAAGTTGAAGGTTTGTTTATGAAGAACTGGGAAGAAGACGATAACGAAGAGTATTGTACAGCTGCCGAAGATCTAGCTGATGCTCAGGCTGTGTGTGACAAGCTTGGTATCCATCTGCACACGATCAATTTTGCGGCAGAATACTGGGATAACGTCTTTGAATACTTTTTAGAAGAGTACAAAGCAGGTCGCACACCAAACCCAGATATTCTTTGTAATAAAGAAATTAAATTCAAAGCCTTCCTTGAGTTCGCTGATGAAGTACTTGATGCAGACTACATTGCAATGGGTCACTATGTTCGTCGCACTTTCCCAAGCGCAGAAGCTCTTGAGCAAGGTGAGAAACCACAAATGCTACGTGGTTTAGATAACAATAAAGATCAAAGCTACTTCTTATATACACTTAGCTCTGATCAAGTTAGCCGTAGCTTGTTCCCCGTTGGCGATCTTGAAAAGCCAGAAGTACGTCGTATTGCTGAAGAGCAAGATCTGATCACAGCGAAGAAAAAAGATTCAACTGGCATCTGCTTTATTGGCGAACGTAAATTTACTGAATTCCTAGGTAAATATTTACCAGCACAACCAGGTAACATTGAAACACCTGATGGCATAGTTATCGGTCAGCACCAAGGTCTGATGTACCACACTCTTGGTCAGCGTAAAGGCTTACATATTGGTGGCACTAAAGGTGGTGGTGGTAATGAAGAACCTTGGTTTGTTGGTGAAAAAGACCTAAAACGCAATGTTCTAATTGCTGTGCAAGGTAAAGATCACCCTCTACTTAAATCTGAAGGGTTACTTGCAAGCCAACTACACTGGGTTGATCGCGCACCAATTACTGAAACTATGCAGTGCACCGTTAAAACTCGTTACCGTCAAACTGATATTCCTTGTACAATCATCCCTGTTGATGCTGAGAATATTAAAGTTATCTTTGACGAACCTCAAATTGCGGTAACGCCTGGTCAATCGGCTGTATTTTATCAAGGTGAAGTTTGTCTTGGTGGCGGCATTATTGAGCAGCGCATTTAATCAGTACTATTTTTCACTATTTATTAGGAGTCGTTAAGTGGCTAACACAATCTATGATCGTACCATCGCTTTCGCTGGCATTTGCCAAGCCGTTGCTTTGGTTCAGCAAGTTGCAAAAGATGGCCATTGTGACAAGGATGCTTTTGAAGCTTCTATAAATGCGATTGTAAGCACTAACCCTGCTAATACTCTGGGTGTGTTTGGTCAAGAGGCCAATTTAAAGCTTGGTCTCGAATGCTTAATTAAAGGCATTGACAGCACACCACAAGGTAGTGATATCACTCGCTATATAATTAGTTTAATGACCCTTGAACGCAAATTAAGCAGCCAAAGTGATGCGATGTCTCAATTAGGTAAGCGTATTCAAATGATTGAGCGCCAAGTGGATCACTTTGATTTATTTGATGAGCAGATGATCAGTAATATCGCCAGTATCTACCTTGATGTGGTTAGCCCTGCGGGTCCTCGAATCCAAGTCTCTGGTACCCCAGCAGTACTGCAGCAAGTCGGTAATCAGCATAAAGTTCGTGCCTTACTACTTTCAGGCATTCGCAGCACTGTATTGTGGCGCCAGGTGGGCGGTAAACGCCGTCATCTAATTTTCGGTCGTAAAAAAATGATCGAACAAGCTGAGATTCTTTTAGCTCGAATTTAACATTAAGCTCGCATAGATTTGCGAGCTTATTTATATCCTTATACCTAAATAAATTACTATCAGGAGAAGACCATGGAACTGTCAGCATTGACAGCCGTTTCACCAGTAGACGGTCGTTATGGAAGTAAAACAATTGCATTACGCAGCATCTTTAGTGAATTTGGCCTACTAAAGTACCGTACTATTGTTGAAATCCGTTGGCTACAAAAGCTTGCAGCAACCTCAGCTATTGCTGAAGTACCAGCATTTAGCGCTGAAGCAAATAAGTTCCTTGATGAATTAGCGGCAAACTTCTCTGAAGAAGACGCTGGACGTATCAAAGAAATTGAACGCACAACTAACCACGATGTTAAAGCAGTTGAATACTTCTTGAAAGAGAAAGTAGCAGCACTTCCTGAGCTAGATGCTGTTAATGAATTCATCCACTTTGCCTGTACTTCTGAAGACATCAACAACACGTCTCACGCTCTAATGCTAAAAGAAGCACGTGAAACTGTGATTCTGCCTGAGATTCGTAACATTATTAATGCTCTAAAAGCACTTGCTAACGAGTACCGTAATGTTCCTTTGCTTTCTCGTACACACGGTCAGCCAGCTTCTCCATCCACAATGGGTAAAGAGATGGCTAACGTTGCGTACCGTATGGAACGTCAATTTAAGCAAATCGAAAACGTTGAAATCCTGGCAAAAGTCAATGGCGCTGTAGGTAACTACAATGCTCATCTTTCTGCTTACCCTGACGTTGACTGGCACCAGTTCAGCGAAGAGTTCATTACAGAATCTCTTGGTGTAACTTGGAACCCGTACACAACACAAATCGAACCACATGATTACATTGCTGAGCTATTCGATGCCGTTGCTCGCTTTAACACTATCTTAATCGATTTCGATCGTGATGTTTGGGGTTACATTGCTCTAGGTCACTTTAAGCAAAAGACTATTGCTGGTGAAATCGGTTCATCAACAATGCCACATAAAGTTAACCCAATTGATTTTGAAAACTCAGAAGGTAACTTAGGTTTAGCGAATGCTGTCTTTGGCCACTTAGCGCAAAAACTGCCGGTTTCTCGCTGGCAACGTGATCTGACTGACTCTACTGTTTTACGTAACTTAGGTGTTGGTGTTGGTTATGCAATTATTGCTTACACATCTACGCTGAAAGGAATTAGTAAGCTAGAGATTAACCGTGAGGCACTACTTGCAGAGCTAGACCAAAACTGGGAAGTACTAGCAGAACCCGTTCAAACTGTAATGCGTCGTTACGCTATCGAAAAACCATACGAGAAGCTAAAAGAGCTAACTCGTGGTAAGCGTATTACCGGTGAAGGTATGCGTAATTTCATCGATAGCCTAGAGATCCCTGCAGAAGAGAAAACTCGTCTTAAAGAGATGACACCTGCAAACTATATCGGCCAAGCAATTGAGCTAACTGATAAACTGTAAGTGTTATCGTTCAGGTTAATTACCTGAGTTAAAAATAAAACCTGAACCGACTCGACGGTTCAGGTTTTTTTACTTTTATCTAGCTCCAATTAATTGCTGGCGTAATTTAGGGTATTGAGTCTTAGTTGATAACCAAATAGATAAAAACGCATCGTTTAATCGTGGGTCCTCTATTTTTCCAATCACAACAGCCTCGCCATTTGTCTTAGTACTGGCTAAATCATCAAAATGAAAACTTCCTTGCAGACCATCGGAAACATAAATA
Organism: Vibrio sp. 10N.286.49.B3; assembly: GCF_002873395.1. Taxonomy (GTDB): domain Bacteria; phylum Pseudomonadota; class Gammaproteobacteria; order Enterobacterales; family Vibrionaceae; genus Vibrio. The sequence goes on from NZ_MCUV01000001.1 coordinate 380,071, forward strand.
AGACGCTGACCTTTTTTAATATCGGGGAAAATAACGGCAAGTTGGCGGCTCCAATTAATTTGGTCATCAGCAGCGAAATCTAAATGCTGCCATTGATCTTGAGTGGCATCTAATAGCTGTTGCCCAGAGACATCTCGCTGATATTCAATTTCCAGCGCTAAAGCATGTGGGGAAATATCGGAATTAACAAGATAGCTTCCACTTGGGCTATGCAGCGTTGACTGATAAACATCGAACACCAACCAAGAGAGTTGAGCACTGCCTACCGATTGCCATTGTTGCCAATTGGGTTGGCTACTTGATGTTGCTGCGCTAGTGGTAGCTGGCGTTATCCCAAATCCAATACAACATAATGCAATCGCAGCATTAGACTTTAGGTAGTGAAGAAGTGTCTTGCTTTGCAGGTAGTGATTGATCATATTGATAAACCTTAATAACTAAGAAACACAATAGGAACCACTCAATCATAAGCACGCTAATTGTCATTGCTATGGGGTAGCTCCAGGCAACAGCGTCAAATTTAAGCCCCGCATAATAGCTCAAGCCACCACTGATACCACCAATAACTGATACGATAGAAATCGGATATTGGTTCACTATGGTCATCATTTGATAAGCATACCAAAAGAAGATACCCCACAAAGCCACCAGCCAATAAGGTAACCAAGGCGTTGAAAATACAAGTAAACCTGACCACTGGTTGAATGAATCAACGGTTATACCAACGATAAAAAGAGACAGCCATTTAATGAGAGGCAATGATTGTCTCTTCACACTGATAAATATCGTGATTAACACGGCAAAAACCAGCAGCCATTGCAGTGACTGCTGCCCTAGAACGGCAGCAAACCAAAGTAGCTGAAACCAACTCGATAACAATAATAGCTTCATATCAAAAGTTAACTGAATGGTCGCTCAAAAGTCATCTGTACTGCACTAATCCGCTTGGCTCTAAACCCGCCTTCACAATAGCTAAAGTAGTAGCGCCACATACGGATAAACTGCTCATCATAACCTAGCTTTTGTACTAATTGTTCTGCCTGATTAAATGTTACCTGCCACTGCTGCAGTGTTTTTGCATAATCAAGACCAATATCATGTAAATCCCTCAATACAAGATCACTTTTACTGCTCGTTTGCTGCAGTAGTGCAGAAATTGACGGTAAAAAACCACCAGGGAAGATGTATTTCTGAATAAAATCGACACTGTTGCTATAACTTTGGTAACGCTGATCTGCAATAGTTATCGCCTGAATCGCCATTAAGCCACCGGGTTTTAATAGTGACTGGCATTTGTCTACATAGGAAGGTAGAAACTCACGCCCAACGGCTTCTATCATTTCAATAGAAACCAATTTATCAAATGTCCCTTCTAATAAACGGTAGTCCTTTTTCAGTAAGGTGATCTTCTGCTCTAAACCTAATTGGCGGATTTTATTTTCTGTATAAGCATATTGCTCGTCTGAAATTGTCGTTGTGGTCACCTGGCAATTGTATTTCGTTGCCATATAAATCGCCATCGCTCCCCAACCTGTACCAATTTCAATCACGCTATCATTTTCATTGAGCTTAAGTTGCTGACATAAACGCTCCATTTTATTAATTTGTGCCTGCTCTAAATCATCCTCTGCCGATAAATAGAGAGCCGAGGAATAAAGCATATTACTATCTAAAAATGTATTATAGAGCGTATTGCCTAAATCATAATGAGCATGAATATTCTCTTCCGATTGATCAATGGTATTACGGTTAAACCAGTGACTGACCTTATAGACTAGCTTTGTCATGATGCTGCTTTTCGATTCTATTTTATCTAACGCGGTCATATTGAGTGCCATTAACTCCATCAATTGGGTTAAATTGGGCGTATCCCACCAACCATCAATATAAGATTCGCCCGCTGCAATACTGCCACCTTGTAACAGACGACGATAAAACTCTGGGTGCTTGACTTCAATTGTAGCGCCAATACCGCTTTGACCCTCTAGACCAAATCGTTCTGTTCTTTGCGCTTTTGCATCTTGATTAGGCACATCATAATTTTCTATTAAAGTTAAATGCCCGTGCTCTAGCTTTTCTAAGCATTTGAAAGCAATTGTTCTGGCTGTTTTTTGAATATGGGTCAGACCAATAGGTAGCGCGATAGAAGGGGTGTTTAGCATGATAATGTCTCCTGAATCTTATCGATAATATCTGCTGGTAACCATTGAGAGGTTTCTCAAAGCATAAATCAGCAATCAAGTATGAGCCTTTAGTGGGAATAAAATGGCGCTCCCTTAAGCCATAGTTTTAATGCTTGCCAATAAATACCAACCATAACCTTTACGGCCATGATGGGCGTTTTGATCAAATGCTTAAGTAAAATTTTTGAATTAAATGGCTGACTTTGCATCGATAGAGTCGCATCAAATATTTTACGCTCTTGATGGCATTCAAGATGGACCATTAAACGTTGGGATAACGGCTTTAAGCACCATACATACTGCTGATCCATTGGGTTAAAAGGTGAAACGTGAAATGCTTTATCATGCTGCCACCCCTCGCCATTACCGCCCTTATCAGCAGGAATCGCGTAATAATGTCTTTCATTCCAAGGCGTATTACTCACCTCTGCCAGTAAATAACACCACCGCCCTTCATCGTCATAAAGATAATAAAAGTTAACCGGACTAAAATAGAGACCTAAATAGCGCAAATGGCATACTGCAACAACCCTACCGGTTAACCGTATATCTGTTAGCTCATGAACTTTATCTTGCACTGCTTGCTTTAAATTCCCATCGCCTAAGTAGTCTGAGCGCTGGAAGCGAGCCCAATGCCACCAACGCTGCCCAAATCCCCATACCTTACGCTCGAGTAAATCAATTTCATCTAAATCTAAACAAGGCATAAATAAAGGATAAGTCATCGAGTGCTTTATCGGACTCAAGCGTCGATGACGGACATTACCCACCATAAGCTGACTCTTGAAAGCCGTTAGCTGGCTCATTACGCAGCCCCTTCTTCAGCAACTAACGCAGAGCAACGGATGGACTCGACCACATCTAACGCACTTTTTACCCCGTCTTCATGGAAGCCATTGTGCCAATACGCGCCACAGTACCAAGTATTAAGCTGACCACTGACTTCCTCTTTACGCTGTTGAGCTGCCATCGATTCTGTCGTAAACACTGGGTGGTGATAATGGAAAGTGCGTAGTACCTTTGATGGGTCGAGGCGCTTTGAACTATTGAGCGAGACACAAAAGGTTTCATCGGATGCTATATGTTGCAGAATATTCATATTATAAGTAAGGCAAGGCAGACGATTTTCTTGCCCCTCTTCGCCCGTTAAACGATAGTTCCAAGATGCCCAAGCCGCTTTTCTTTGCGGTAAAATCGAGGTATCAGTATGTAATATCACTTCATTTTCTTGATAAGCCATCGCACCTAAAATCGATTGTTCACTATCACTTGGGTCACTTAATAAACGCAATGCTTGATCACTATGACAAGCAAATATAACGTGGTCAAAGCGGTAAGATTGACCATTAGCAATGATGCTTACACCCGCTTTATCTCGCTCAACAGAACTAACCGGGCTGTTAAGTAATATTCGCTCACTGAACCCCTGTGTTAATGGTTCAATGTAAGCGCGAGAGCCCCCTTCGATTACATACCATTGCGGTCTGTTCACTACATCTAATAAACCGTGGTTCAAAAAGAAACGCAAAAAGAAAGCAAGAGGAAATGCCCGCATATCTGCCAGAGTTGATGACCAAATAGCCGCGCCCATTGGCAAAATATAATTATCACAGAAATCTGCATTAAACTGATGTTGATGCAAAAAGTCGCCAAGGGTAATCGAACTGGCTAAATCACTCTCAACACTTTGTTTGGCTAATTTATTGAAGCGAACTATCTCGCTGATAAAACGATAGAAGCTAGGTTTTAGCCAATTACGTTTTTGTGCAAACAGTGTCCGTAATGTGTGCCCATTGTATTCAAGACCAGTAGTATCATTGCGTATACTAAAGCTCATTTGGCTCGGCTTACCTTTGACTCCTATCTCATTCATCATTTGCATAAAGTGAGGGTAAGTACGATCGTTATAAACAATAAAACCAGTATCGATTGAATATGACTTGCCGTTACTTTCAACATCCACCGTAGCAGTATGACCACCAATATAGTCATTAGCCTCAAAGAGAGTCACGTCGTGCTGTTTGTGTAAATGATACCCACAGGTTAACCCTGATATTCCTGTACCAATAATGGCTATTTTCATCATTAAATCCTTCTAATTTTTTATTAATCGAGCAACTAACTTCGCTTGCCAATAATATGGAAGTAAGCCTATTAACCTAAGCGCCCAAGTAAATCCCGCTGGAAAATAGATCTGCTGTTTATTGGTAGAAAGCCCGGAGCGAATGCTGTTGGAAGCTTCTTCGACAGTGACCATCATTGGCATAGGAAAGGTATTTTTATCCGTTAAAGGCGTTGCAACAAAGCCAGGGTAAATACTCACCACGCTCACTTGCTGCTGCCTTAATGCTAAACGCAGGCTTCGCGCAAAATAACTCACTGCCGCTTTTGACGCGCCATAAGCTTCTGCTCTTGGTAGTGCTACTTCGCTCGCAATTGAACCAACAATCGCGATTTTATGCCCGGGTTGGAAGTCTTTTTGAACCGCTGCAATACAGTTAGCCACACCGAATACATTGACGGTCATTACTCGCTTTATAACTGCAGCATCGATTTGACCATCATCGATATACTCACAGTCACCAGCATTTAAGATCCAAAGGCTAGGCAAAGGTTGTAGGTTGGCTAAAGCTTGCTGCGTCTCATGCTCGCTCGTAACATCAAAGCACAAGGTCATAATGTCAGCCTCTGTGGTTAGCTCAAATAATTTGTCTTGATTGCGACCACAGGCATAAACTCGCCACCCTTGCTGAGCATAATCTAACGCTAATTGTCGACCTATTCCTGATGAAGCCCCTGTAATTAATACGCACCTTGCTTGGTTACTCATCGCCTAACCTCGCCTTAATCCGTTTAACTATTGAGCCGAGAAGCGGAAGGTGTTCATAAAGCATTGCACCTAAATCGAAATAATCGCGGTGATAAATAACTTTATTTTCGAAAAATCTAATATGGCTTGTCCCATGCACTTCTATCGTTGCCCCTGCTGATAACTTGGGGTGTTCTAAATACATAATCCAAGTAATAAAGCCCGAATTACCCACCTCTTGCTGATCTTGAATATCAAAGTCACAGCGAATGACATTTTTATACAAGGCATCAAAATAACGGTTAAGATTGTCAATACCACTGATTTTATGCGCTGCGTCTTCAAAGATAATATCGGTGTGATATATCTCATCAAGCCGATGAACAGTATCCTTACTAAGTGTTTGATAAAAATTGGCAACTGAGCTTATATTCATCGCGTATCTTCCATACTTGACTGCCCAATCTTCAAGTTAGTACATCACTGCGGTTTATGCCGTAATTTACCTTGATTATGAGCGAGTGGTCGATTAAAAATAGATTATGCTTAGATACGCAATTTTTTGAGGCAGGATCAAAAAAGGCTTGGAAAAACCAAGCCTTTTATTTATTCAATTATCGCAATTACATATTACGTAGTGATTCAATTCGCTTATCAAGTGGCGGGTGGCTCATTAATAATTCAGAGATTGAACGCTTACCATTGATACCAAAAGCCATCATTGAACCTTCTAGTTGTGGCTCATGACTGACTTTAAGGCGTTCTAAAGCAGCAATCATTTTATGTTTGCCGACCAGTTGCGCTGCACCAGCATCAGCATAAAACTCACGATGACGGCTGTACCACATCGTAATGAAGCTCGCTAGGAAACCGAAAACTAACTCAAGCGCCATGGAAACACCAAAGTAAACCATCATGCTGCTACCACCGCCCTCTTCATCATCATTTGAAGCGACAATATTAGCAATGAAACGAGATAGGAAGATAACGAACGTGTTCACAACACCTTGCATCAAAGTCATTGTGACCATATCGCCGTTAGCAATGTGGCTGACTTCGTGAGCAAGAACCGCCTCTGCTTCATCACGAGTCATGGTATGCAGTAACCCTGTTGATACCGCAACTAAAGAGTCATTACGCTTTGCACCGGTCGCAAAAGCGTTCATATCTGGAGAGTCGTAAATCGCAACCGTTGGCATACCGATACCGACTTGTTGAGCTTGGCGGCTTACTGTTTCTAATAACCAATGTTCTGTTTCGTTGCGAGGACTTTCAATTACTGAGCCACCGACTGAACGTAATGCCATTTTTTTTGACATTAGTAACGAAATGATAGAACCACCAAAACCAAATACTGCTGCCATCACTAATAGACCAGACAAGCTACCAGGTTGCATTCCTGTAACGGCATAAACAATATTCAGAACCACACTTAGCACCATAACAACGGCTAAGTTAGTGATTAAAAATAACATGACTCTTTTCATTACTTTTCTCCGACTGGGTAATTTTTATTATAGCTACTGCCATTTCTATCTAAATAAAAAAGATAGGCAGTATTAATAGTTATATAGTGTCTAAGATTTAGAATGCAAGGTTAAGCGATAAATTGAAACATTTAGTGAATGAAATGCTGTGGTCCGATCTATTGAGTGAGAGATTAATTAGACTTTGGTCTTATTGCTTGTGTGGTTCAAGCAAGGTAGATTTCTCATTGATTCGATATTAACCAAATCATTCAGTATATAAGGGATAAATATGACTGATGCTAACAACTGTCAGATGGCAATCGACTTACTTCGAGTCCATTTACACTTAACAGAAGATGAAGCAAAACAGCAGCTTGGATTGGATAATACCGCTGTTAACCGTTCAATTTCAGAACCTCATCAAGCCTTGATAGAATTAATCGATGATAAATAAATCGACAAGAATAAAAAAGGGTCACATAAAATACTCTTTCTAGTTAAAAGTATATGAGACCCTTTTTCTTTTATGCTTAATTTACTAATGTTTACAATTCAAGATCCAAAACGGGCTGGATATTAATGTATTTACCATTATCTCGCTTCATTACATGCGGGATATAAGGAATTTCGCCCAACTTAGGTGCATCAATTCGCTCTTCTAGCATAGTGATAATGTCAGCATAGTGTTCAGTACCTGGATTTACACGGTTTGCAACCCAACCAACAATGTTTAAACCATCCGCTTTAATCGCTTCAACCGTCAGTAGTGCGTGGCTTAAGCAGCCTAATTTAATGCCGACAGCTAAAATAACCGGTAGTTTTTCTTGCTGTACCCATGTCGAGAGGCTATCTGTATCTGATATAGGAACACGCCAACCACCAGCCCCTTCCACTAACACAATGTCTGAATTCTGTTTGTGCTGAGCTAATTTATCACTTAAGACTGAATAATCGATGATGACATTATCGTGCTTGGCTGCAATATGTGGCGATGCTGCTAAAGATAAAGCATACGGGTTAATATCGTTATACTCAGTATCAACCGTCGCGGCTTCTTGCAAGTGCAATGCATCGGAGTTACGCATTCCAGCATCCGTTAGTTTACTGTCTGATGCCACAGGCTTATAACCAATCGTTGATAAATCTTGTGCTGCGAGTGCATGTAAAATCGCTTTAGAAACGACGGTTTTCCCAACTTCGGTATCCGTACCTGCAATGAAAAATGCATCAATCATAATTGAATAACCCCTAAACAAACTTGATATGTTGCTGGCAAGAGACCCTGATAATTTTGAAACCTTTGATACTCACTTTCAACACGTCGTAACTTATTACGACTTGTTAACCCTTGTGAACGCCCATTGACATGGTTCGCACCGATTCCTTTGAGGTCTCGCATCAATTCAAAAGCAGTGTCATACCATACTTTAATGACTGGCAAGTCTAATCGATGACTTTTACAATTAGTTTGCGCTAACGCAACTTTTACTCGGTTCAGAGTAACAAAATCATTAACATGGTACGAATTATCGACTTTTTTCCACGATTCTTTCAACTCTAGTAGAGATCCTTCTAATAAAGTTGAGAAAAATAGTTGCCCTTTTGTACGAGTCACTCGCTTCATTTCAAGCAGTGGTACCTCGAGATGATGACACCATTGCAGCGCTAAACTAGAAAAAACATAATCAAAGCTGTCATTAGCAAAAGGCAGAGCTTCTGCATCTCCGACTCGATATTGGCAGACTTTATCTCCACAACGTAATTGCGCTTGTGCTAGCATTTGTGCAGAGAGATCCACGCAAGTCACAATCGCACCGCGTTCACTTAAAAGCGCTGATATATACCCGGTCCCACAGCCTAAATCTAAGATCTGTTTACCTTGCAAATCGGCAGGTAACTTAGCTAAGAGCTTTAAACCCACATCCCGTTGAAATGCTGCATGCTGATCATAACATTGAGCCGCTTTACCAAATGCTTGAGCTATCGCCTGTTTCTGACACTGCTCAATATTCTTACCGAGAACCTGACACGCACTCATCACTGACTCCTTTCTATCACCTGCCGTAATGACAGCGCTAATTGTTTAATCTCTTGCGGGGTATGATTGGTTGATAACGTTATACGCAGTCGAGCTTGCTTTACCGTTGGCGGGCGAATTGCCGTCACCCAGCAACCTTGCTTCTTTAGATCTTCAGCAACAGTTGTCGCGATCAGGCTACTTGCCAGTAAAAAAGGCTTAATCGGCGTTGTCGTTGCGACATAGCCCGGTAGATCATGTAATGCTTCATGGTAGTAGGTTTGTAACTCATGCAACTTATCTCTACGCCACTGCTCACCTTGCACCATAGTAATCGCATGGCTAATGGCATGAGCTTGTGCTGGAGGTAATGCTGTTGAGTAGACGTGATGGCGAGCAAATTGCGTCAAATACTCCCCTGTTAAGTCATTACACAAAATAGCGGCACCCGATAAGCCCAGTGCTTTGCCAAAAGTCACCACTAAAATATCCGGTTTGATCTGCGCGGCATGGCAACTTCCCTTGCCATATTCGCCAAGGACGCCGATACCATGTGCATCATCGACCATTAACCAAGCTTGTTGTTGCTGACAAATTGATTGAATATCACTAAGTGGAGCACAGTCTCCATCCATGCTAAATACGCCCTCCGTCACCACCAAAGCGGAATCACTTTTACTCAATTTGTTTGCTAGATCGACGGTATCGTTATGGTGAAATCGACGCATTGTCGCAGCAGACAACATACCGGCTTCCATTAATGAGGCGTGATTTAACTTATCTTGCAGCAGCGTATCTTGTTGCTCTAGTAGCGCAAAAATTAACGCTTGATTAGCACTAAAACCAGAACTGAATAAGATAGCGCTTTCAAAGCCTAGCCATTCACACAGTTGTACTTCCAGATTTTGATGCGCTGGGCTAAAACCTGTCACTAATGGTGAAGCGGCACTCCCTGCTCCATACAACGTTAAGCCATGTTGCCAAGCTTGAATTAAGTCGGCATCACTGGCTAAACCTAAATAGTCATTGCTAGCAAAGTTGCTATAACAGCGGTGACCATCATTCAACAGTAATTGATTAGCATTAGATAGCGGCTGTAATGCTCTTGTTAACCCTAAGCGTTCGCGCTCTTTTACTGCCTGCTCGATTCTGGCAATAAACGTTGAACTCGCCATTAATTTGCGACACTCGCATCATAAAAAAGGTCATGTTCACCAGGGCGCGACATCACTCGCTGTTCAACTTCAGCCAATAACTGATCCGCTTGTATATCATCTGGTTTTTGATTTACATGTTGGCGATTAATACCCAGTTTTGTGAATAAACGCATATCGGTATCTTCTGCAGGGTTAGCGGTGGTTAATAGTTTACAGCCATAAAAAATAGAATTAGCTCCAGCCATAAAACACAAGGTTTGCATTTGCTCGTTCATATCTTCACGTCCAGCGGATAAACGCACCGCAGACATCGGCATCATGATTCGAGCCAGCGCGATCAAGCGAATAAAATCAAATGGCTCAACATCATCGACATCTGCCATTGGCGTGCCTTGAACCTTAACCAGCATATTAATCGGCACACTTTCAGGGTGTGTAGGTAAGTTGGCAAGTTCAACTAATAGCCCAGCTCGGTCATTGTGACTTTCCCCCATGCCAATGATCCCACCCGAGCAAATTTTCATACCTGAATCACGCACATGACTTAACGTATCTAATCGATCTTGATAGGTTCGTGTAGTGATGATGTTGCCATAAAATTCTGGTGAGGTGTCTAGGTTATGGTTGTAATAATCAAGACCGGCTCCAGCTAATTCACCGGCTTGTTCAGGGGTCAGCATCCCTAATGTCATACAAGTCTCTAGCCCTAACGCTTTCACTCCTTTGATCATATCGGTGAGGTGTGGCATATCGCGCTGTTTCGGGTTTTTCCAAGCTGCCCCCATACAAAAACGGGTAGAGCCAGCATTTTTTGCCTTTTGCGCCGCATCTAACACACGCTCAACTTCCATTAACCGCTCACGATCAACCTCTGTTCGGTAATGTGCACTTTGCGGGCAATATTTACAGTCTTCTGGGCAAGCACCTGTTTTTATAGAAAGTAATGTACTGACTTGCACTTCATTTGCAGGATGAAATTGGCGATGAATAACCTGAGCTTCAAAGAGTAAGTCCATAAACGGCTTCTCAAGCAAATGGCGAACTTCCGGTACTGTCCAATTGTGACGAACTTCCACGTATCCATTCCTTATTCATTACTGATGGTTTTGGTTTATCTCAACTTGATGCTTGGATACTCTACTAACAAACGGTAGACTGTCAACAGTAAAAGTAATTTTAGGTTTACACTAGCGTAAATAAAAACCAAGAGAGTATCAAAAAGCAATGGATTTAACTTTTGACCGCCAGCATATTTGGCACCCTTATACCTCGACACTATCACCGCTAACTTGCTATCCCGTCACCAATGCTGATGGTGTTCATATTCAATTAGAAGATGGGAAGCGTCTTATTGATGGGATGTCGTCATGGTGGTCAACAATACATGGCTATAATCACCCATATTTGAATCAAGCAGCGCATGATCAAATTGATAAAATGTCACATGTGATGTTTGGTGGCTTAACGCATCAACCAGCTATTGATGTCGGTAAGAAGTTGCTGAAAATGGTACCGGATAACTTAGAGCATGTTTTTCTTGCCGATTCTGGCTCAGTTGCTGTTGAAGTTAGCCTAAAAATGGCACTGCAATATTGGCACGCCAAAGGGCAATCACGCTGTAAATTTTTAACCCTGCGTGATGGTTATCATGGTGATACTTTTGCTGCGATGTCGGTGACCGATCCAGATAACTCAATGCATAGTCTGTATAAAGGCTTTTTACCTGAACATATTTTTGCTACTTCACCTAAAACAGGTTTTCGACAAAGTTGGGATCCAAGCGATATCAATGACTTTAAACAAAAAGTAATGACCCACCATCAGGATATCGCTGCTGTTATTCTTGAACCTATAGTACAAGGCGCTGGCGGGATGAGGATCTATCACCCTAAGTATTTACAGCAAGTTAAAGCGCTTTGTGAGGAGTATAACCTGCTACTTATCGCTGATGAAATTGCAACCGGTTTTGGACGTACTGGTAAGTTATTTGCTTGTGAGCATGCCAATATTAAGCCCGACATACTTTGCGTTGGGAAAGCACTCACGGGGGGATATATGACGCTATCTGCAACCTTAGCTAGCAAAGAAGTGGCTGATACCGTTTGTGGTGGTGAGGCTGGATGTTTTATGCACGGTCCTACTTTTATGGCTAACCCTTTAGCATGCGCCGTTGCAAGTGCCAGTCTAGACCTCATTGAAAAAGGTGATTGGAAACAACAAACTCAGCAAATTGAGGCGCTTTTCGCGAGGTTACTGCCACCACTACAAAGTAATGATCGCGTAAAAGAGGTGCGTTGGTTAGGTGCTATTGGGGTTATAGAAACCCATCAAGCTGTCAATATGGAGGCTATACAATCTCTATTTGTCGAACATGGCGTTTGGATCCGCCCGTTTGGTAAATTAATTTATATGATGCCGCCTTTTATTAGCCAAACTGAGCACATTGAGGCATTAGTTCAAGCCGTTGCCACCGCCTTAAAAAAACCATCTTGTTTTCTTGCCAAGTAAAAACTGTTCAAATAAAAAAAAGCCTGACACTTAGGTCAGGCTGTTACATTTGCATCATACACACACGATCGATTAACCGATGTGAGTTGCGCCTGCCATGTATTTCTGTAATACCGCTGGAACAGCAATACGGCCGTCAGCTTCTTGATTATTCTCAAGAATAGCAACCATTGTACGACCAACTGCTAAACCTGAACCGTTTAGTGTGTGTACAAGTTCTGGTTTCTTCTCACCTTTACGACGGAAGCGAGATTGCATACGACGAGCTTGGAAATCCCACATGTTTGAACATGAAGAAATTTCACGGTACGTTTCTTGTGCTGGAACCCATACTTCTAAGTCGTAAGTTTTCGCAGCGCCGAAGCCCATGTCACCAGTACATAGAATAACTTTACGGTAAGGCAGCTCTAAAAGTTGTAGTACTTTTTCAGCGTGACCCGTTAGTTCTTCTAGTGCAGCCATTGAATCTTCTGGCTTAGTGATTTGAACTAGCTCAACTTTATCAAATTGGTGCATACGGATAAGACCGCGAGTATCACGACCATAAGAACCGGCTTCAGAACGGAAACATGGAGTATGTGCCGTCATTTTAACTGGAAGATCTGCTTCATCAGTGATGGTATCACGCATCATATTTGTCACTGGTACTTCCGCTGTTGGGATCAATGACAATGTTTTTAGTGGTACATCACTTACTTGCTCAGTTAATGGGCTAGTGTGGAAAAGGTCTTCACCGAACTTTGGTAGTTGACCAGTACCAATCAAGCTGTCTTTGTTAACAAGGTAAGGTACATACATCTCTGTATAACCGTGCTCGTCAGTATGAAGATCAAGCATGAACTGAGCAATAGCACGGTGTAAACGTGCAAATTGACCTTTCATTACGATAAAACGAGAACCTGAAATTTTCACTGCACTTGCGAAATCTAATCCACCAGACATTTCACCAAGATCAACGTGATCTTTCACTTCAAAGTCGTACGCTTTTGGGTTGCCCCAACGCAAAATTTCAACGTTATCGTCTTCGCTTTGACCATCTGGCACTGAATCATCTGGTAAATTTGGTACCGATAAAGTTACTTGGTCGATTTGAACTTGTAGATCAATCAACGCTTTTTTTGCTTCATCTAGGTCAGCACCTAACGTACCAACTTCTGCAAGAATACGCGCAGCTTCTTCATGTTCGCCCTTTGCTTTCGCTTGGCCGATGGACTTCGAGCGAGAGTTACGTAACGCTTGTAGATCTTCAGTTTTGATCTGAAGGGACTTGCGTTTTTCTTCAAGTTCACGAATAGTCTCTACATCAAGGGTAAAACCTCGACGTGCTAATTTTGCCGCTGTTTCATCCAGCTCAGCTCGAAGTAATTTAGAATCCAGCATTGCTAATCCTATGCTTATAGTTATTTTGAGAATACGGCAGCTACTGCTACCGTTAAAGAATTTTTTAACCGGTTAACGATATCCAAAAAGGACTACTTTTCATAGCGCTTTCGTGGGCTTTTTGCGTCTAAATTGGCTAGATACGCTAACTTCTCACCAATTTTAGTCTCTAAACCACGATTCGTCGGGAAATAGTAACGTGTATCGGCAATTTCGGTCGGGAAGTAATTTTCCCCTGCAGCAAAAGCACCTGGCTCATCGTGAGCATAACGGTACTCTTCTCCATAGCCCATGTCTTTCATTAAGCTAGTTGGCGCATTGCGTAAATGGTGCGGCACTTCATACTCAGGCTGATTTTGTGCATCAGCAAGTGCATTTTTCCAAGCGCTATATACAGCGTTACTTTTGGGTGCACAGGCTAAATAAACCACCGCCTGAGCAATGGCTCTTTCACCTTCGGCAGGACCAATACGCGTAAAGCAATCCCATGCAGACATTGCCACTTGCATAGCTCTAGGGTCGGCATTACCAATATCTTCTGATGCAATGGCTAATAGGCGGCGCGCAATATAAAGCGGATCACAGCCCGCCGTGATCATACGTGCTGACCAATACAAAGCGGCATCAGGGTTTGAACCGCGAATGGATTTATGCACCGCCGATATCAGGTCATACCAAATATCACCTTTATTATCAAAACGAGCAACCTTTTCGCCAGCAACTTCCGCTAATAAGGATAAGGTCACCTGCTTAATGCCTTGCGCGTTTTCTTGGGCCATATCATAAAGCAGCTCAAGGTAGTTCAGCGACATGCGCGCATCACCACCCACCAGTTCTGCTAAGCGCTCTAACACATTATCATGAAATTCCGCCTCGACTTCCCCTAGCCCTCGAGTTTTATCCTCGATAGCTTGAGTCAACACATACTGAATATCCTGCGTAGTCAGCGATGTTAGCTTATAAACTCGCGCGCGGGATAAAAGTGCATTATTTAATTCAAAGGATGGATTTTCCGTCGTTGCGCCAATGAATGTAATCGTACCATCTTCAATATGTGGTAAAAATGCATCTTGTTGGCTTTTATTAAATCGATGTACTTCATCAACAAATAAAATCGTTCGTCGCCCTGCCATTTTATTTTCACGAGCTTTTTCTATCGCTATCCGGATATCTTTAACACCCGAGGTTACCGCAGAAACACGCTCAACTTCAGCACTGGCATAGTTGGCTGCAACTTCAGCTAATGTGGTTTTTCCTGTCCCAGGTGGACCCCACAAAATCATTGAATGTATGTGACCGGCTTCCAACGCTCGGCGCAATGGCTTACCTTGCCCTAAGATATGCTGCTGACCAATATATTGCTCTACCGTTTCAGGACGCATGCGGGCAGCAAGAGGACGAAAATCTTCCTCCCCCATAAAATCTAAACTGAAATTACTCATGAATAATTAAGGCTCGCTGGCATAGGTTTAGCGTTGATCGTCAACTTCAACACCATTAGGGATATGAAATACAAAACGATCTTTACTTGGTTTACCTTGCTTAATGTTAGAAAAAACAAACTGACCTTTCTGACCATCTTGCTCAAGCACATTAAATCCTTGCACTAAACCTTGTTGATCAATCTTAATTTCAAATTGGCCTTGATTAGAGTCAATTGCCGTTGGAGTTAAGGTAAAGGTATTATTATTCTGCGCAACAAGGTAGTTATCCCAGTCACTTGCACGATTACGAGTGAGCAGTATAAATGGCGTTTGGGAAGTAGCTTGGTCTTGATTATAGATACTGACTTGCTCAATGAATGGGCTGTAATACCAAAGGTTTTCACCATCGGATACCAGTAAGTTTTCATCAGGGAATTCTGTTGACCAACGAAATAGGCTTGGGCGAGCAATTTCAACCGTCCCTTCACCTTCCATAATAATGTCCCCATCTGGGCTCGTTACTATTTGTTCAAACTCAGCGCTAAACCCTTCACTTAATGCAAGTCGATTACTGAGCTCTTCTTGCGGTGTCGCAAATACTGAGCCGCTAATAACTAACAAGGCAAATAACTTTTTCATGCAAATTTTTCCTAAATAAATAATTGCTCGCCTTTATTTGGACTTAATAAAGGCGAAACAGTTCCTAATCTTTGATGGGTGGCGGCGCTAACACTTCACGGTTGCTGTTATGTCCTGGCGCACTCACTATGCCATGAGCTTCTAACTGCTCGACAATACGTGCTGCTCGGTTATAGCCAATTTTAAAGCGTCGTTGCACACCAGAGACCGAACCACGGCGAGTTTCAGTAACATGTTCAACCACTTGATCAAATAGTGGATCTAGCTCTTCTTCACTTTCAGATTTTTCACCTGGTAATAGTGACTCTGCACCCTGGTCACCACTGATAATCTCTTCAATATAATTCGGTTTACCACGCGCTTTCCAGTTGTTCACTACAGCATGCACATCATCATCGGAGGCAAAGGCACCATGAACTCGCACCGTATGATTAGATCCTGGTGGTAAATACAACATATCACCCATGCCTAATAACGACTCTGCACCGCCTTGGTCTAAAATGGTACGTGAATCTGTTTTCGTCGATACTGTAAAGGCAACACGGGTCGGGATATTGGCTTTAATCAAACCAGTAATAACATCAACCGATGGGCGCTGAGTTGCTAAGATCAAATGAATGCCAGCCGCTCGTGCTTTTTGTGCAAGACGAGCAATCAGTTCTTCAACCTTTTTACCCACGACCATGATTAAGTCAGCAAATTCATCAACGATAACGACAATATAAGGTAGCTTTTCTAGCAATGGAGCATGTGTATCCATACTATCGCCCTCTTTCCAGAGAGGATCGTGAATAGGATAACCAGCCGCCGCCGCTTCTTTAAGCTTCTCGTTATAGCCTTTAATATTTCGCACACCAAGTGCTGACATCAGCTTATAACGACGTTCCATCTCGCCAACACACCAACGTAGTGCATTAGCAGCATCCTTCATATCGGTGACAACTTCCGACAATAAATGTGGAATACCTTCATAAATAGAAAGTTCCAACATTTTCGGGTCAATCATAATAAAACGAACATCTTCAGGTCCTGCTTTATACAAGATACTTAAGATCATAACGTTCACACCCACCGACTTACCTGAACCTGTGGTACCAGCTACCAGCACATGAGGCATTTTCGATAAATCTGCAATAACCGCTTCACCTGCAATATCCTGCCCTAATACCACCGTTGTTGGAGAGGTCGCTTCTGCAAACTGTGGACTATCGATGACATCGGATAAATAAACGGTTTGGCGGCTCATATTAGGCAACTCAAGACCGATATAAGGCTTACCAGGAATCGTTTCAACAACACGTACTGCCATCGCTGATAATGAACGCGCTAAATCCATCGATAAGCCTGAAATACGACTTACTTTTACCCCTGCCGCCAGATCTAATTCAAAACGAGTGATCACAGGCCCTGGGAAAATATCAACAACACGAGCCTTAATTTTATAATCAGCCAGTTTAAGCTCAACTAAACGTGCAATATCTTCTAAAGCATCCCTATCGATAAAGTTTTCACGTTTTTCTGGGTAGTACAATAGATCCAGCGTTGGCAATGGCTCCGTCGGTTTAGGCAAATTAACATCTTGCTGAACTAAGAATGGATTCAATGTTGCTGCCATATTCGCTTGAGCTTCTGAGATCAAACCTTGGAATGCGGCAACATCCTGATCTTCAGGCTCTTCAACAATGCCTTCTAATGGTTCGTTTTCTAATTCAGGCGTCGAGAAAACAGGTGCTTCAGAGGTCGCTAAATCAGGACTATCTGGTGTGATAGACTCTAAATCTGAAATACTTGGTTCGATATGATCCGCTTTATGTTCTGGCACTTGTTGCGTCACCGTCTCTAGATGTTGAGAAGAGATATGTGGCTGAGTAATATCTTCATCAATTTCAACGTCCGTAAATACAGGTGTGCTCACAGGCTCAGCAATAGGAGAAACGGGCTGCGATGCTACATTCTGGCTGGTTAAGTACTCTTCGAAGGCAACATTATCATGAGGGTGCTCTTCGGTCTCTTCTGGCTCACTGGCAAATTCATAAGAAGGTGTCTCTTGCGCATAGTCATCATCACTCATCGCAGCAAAATCGAGCTCTTCAATCGTTGCTCCTAACTGATTAGTACGGCTAGGTACTTCGCTGTCTTCCGGCTGATCTTGGCTGGTCGCAATACCTTGCTGACTCCAAAGTGGCTCTTCAGCAACAGAAGCTAATGGTGAAGCCATTGATGGTTCTGGTGTTGCAATTGGTTCTTGTGGAGCAATAGGTTCTTGTGGAGCAATAGGCTCATGTGGAGCAACGGATTCTTGTGGAGTAACAGGCTGTGGCTCTATAAATTCAGGCTCGGCAAGTTCAGGTGCTACGCTTGCTATTGTCGGCGCAGCCCTACTAGGAGTAGGCTTAGCACTTTCTGGCATATGAATAGTAAATTTACGTGCAGGCTGCTCTTCCTGTTTAGGCTCAACCTTTGCTTGTGGCTCAGGCTCTTTTTCTACCGGAGTGGCAAATAGAGGGTCATCAATAGCCTCAATAAAGCTTGGCTCTACCTTTTGTAGTGGATCATGCGCTAACTCGGGTTGATCGCTTAATACATTATCTAATACTGGCTCTAAAACCTCACTTTGCTCGCCACGTACTTTATTTAGCAACCAAGAGGATGAGTTAATTGCAAAATCACCGATGATTTCCACAATTCTTAACCAAGAAACACCACTAAATAGCGTAAAGCCAGCCCCCCATAAGAATAATAGGATAATCGTGGTGCCTAATGCATTAAACGTTGGTAGAGAGCGGCTAGTAAGAACATCACCAATCACACCACCCGATGAAAACGTCCAAATATCATCAAAATTCATATCGGCTAAGCCACAGCTGGTTAGAATAAGGACCGTTATGCCAAGGAGTTTGGTTCCTAGCAATAAAAAGTCGACATTATCCTCTGGACTGCGATGACGAAAGAATACCCACACGCCTAACGTAAGTAAAACAGGTAAAAGGTAGGCGAGTAAGCCAAATATGTTGAATAGGATATCCGCTATCCATGCTCCGACTAGACCAGTAGCATTTTGAATATCCCCACCCCAAGCGGTTTGTGACCAAGAAGGATCGGCGGGGTGAAAGGTCCATAATGCGACGGCAAGAAAAATGGAAGAAAGTACACCAATAATGAAACTGGACTCTTTGAGGCGTTGAATGCCATTTAAGCGTAAAGACTGAGGCTCTTCACTGGTCTTAATAATTGTTTCAACTTTATTCTTGCGTTGTTTGAACATAAACCACTTGACTGTTTTTTGAAAAATAAAAACAACTCGAGCGGCATTAAGAGCCGCTCGGTTTGTTAAGGCTATATTGATTTAACCATATCAAAGCAAAAAACCCAATATTTGATAAACAGAAACCATATTATGATCATACCGTTTCTGACTAATGATGCGTTCATTGAGCAATGCCAACTCCCACCTCACTACCAAATATCTGACTTTGTCGCTAAACCTTAATTATTACATTAGCGAGTTCGGATCACTAACTGGTTAGTTTGTTTCACTTCTTCCATTACAACATAGGTTCGCGTGTCATTAACACCCGGTAAACGTAGTAACGTATCACCAAGTAATCGACGATATGCACCCATATCTGATACACGGGTTTTTAGAAGATAATCAAAATCACCAGAAACAAGATGACACTCTTGAATATCATCCAGCTTTTGTACCGCAGTGTTAAATTGCTCAAAAACATCTGGAGCACCGCGGTTAAGTGTAATTTCAACAAATACCAGCAGTGATGCATCCAAATATTGTGGATTCAGCAATGCTGTGTAGCCCATGATGTAACCTTGACGCTCTAATCGACGTACACGCTCTAAACAGGGTGTTGGCGACAAACCAACGCGTTTAGAAAGTTCTACATTCGAGATACGTCCATCTTTTTGCAACTCATTTAAGATATTGCGGTCAATACGATCTAAGTCCTTGGACGGCTTTTTATAACTGTCTGCCATTTTTTATTCCACCTTATTACTTCCTTGCAAAAATATATACCACAACTTCTTAATATTTAGCATTAAATACCACGAAAATACAACTATACTGGCTAATAACTCGACAACAATTCCTTTATAGCAGATGAAAAAACCAAAATAAAGCAAGGAGTCAGTATGATCATTGGTGTTCCCAAAGAAATCAAAAACCATGAATATCGCGTTGGCATGACCCCCGCGAGTGTAAGAGAGCTCACATCACGTGGTCATCACGTTTTCATAGAAACCACTGCTGGTTCTGGTATTGGCTTTTCAGACGATGATTACATCGCTGTCGGCGCATCCATTCTTCCTACTGCTGCTGATGTTTTTTCAAAAGCAGAACTGATTGTCAAAGTTAAAGAACCGCAAGCTATTGAGCGAGCCATGCTTCGTGAAGGCCAAATATTATTTACATATTTACATCTTGCACCAGATCTTCCACAAACTGAAGAACTTATCAAGAGTAAAGCTGTCTGCGTTGCTTATGAGACTGTAACAGATAATATGGGTCGCTTACCACTACTTGCGCCAATGTCTGAAGTTGCTGGCCGCATGTCTATCCAAGCTGGTGCGCAAACTTTAGAAAAATCTCACGGTGGTAGTGGGCTTTTAATTGGTGGCGTTCCGGGAGTTGAGCCAGCGAAAGTCGTTATTATTGGTGGCGGTGTTGTGGGCGCCAATGCCGCTAGAATGGCTATTGGCTTACGTGCTGATGTGACTATTTTAGATCGAAATTTAGATGCTCTACGTAAATTAGACGAAGAATTTCAAGGTCGCGCAAAAGTGGTTTATTCTACGGAAGATACCATTGAAAAGCATATCCTTGCTGCCGATCTCGTTGTTGGCGCCGTACTGATCCCTGGGGCTGCAGCACCAAAACTGGTAACAAAAGAGCACATACGTCAAATGAAGCCAGGCAGCGCCGTTGTTGATGTCGCTATCGATCAAGGTGGCTGCTTTGAAACCTCTTATGCTACAACTCATGCTAAGCCAACCTACATTGTTGATGATGTGGTCCATTACTGTGTCGCTAATATGCCCGGAGCTGTAGCAAGAACTTCAACCTTCGCCTTGAATAACGCGACACTACCTTACATCATCAAACTCGCTGATAAGGGCTACCAACAAGCCTTGAGTGAAGATGCAGGCTTCTTAAAGGGACTTAATGTCATTAATGGCAAAGTGACCTGCAAAGAGGTTGCTGAAGCTTTTGGTTTAGATTATTTCGACCCAATGACACTTTTAGGTACTTTTTAAGAATAACATTCTGTAACATTTTATTTTTATTGCGAAATGATAGCCGGCAGCAACCTGGCTATTTTTTCGCATGAATCAATATATTTCTTGGTGTCACTTCTCGCTGGCAAAAAGTACTCATCTCAACCTGATAGCCATTTTCTTGTAAATACAGAGCTTTATCCATCGCTAGCCATATCTCTATCGCACGACGATACACTTGCTGGACTAAGCTTAACCTTTCCATTTGCTTAAAACGTTTTTCACCCTCATTGGCATAATAGTCCCAATCACAATCAACAAGACCGAGTTGTTTTTTTTCACTCGCCCAATGGCAAAAAGCTTGAAAGCCATTAGCTAACAGTGACTTTTTGATACTTGGGATTGGAATATAACTCTGAGCCCCATACTGCTCGGTCAACAATAGTTGTAAACCTAAACGATAAATCATCTCTAAACGGCGATGGCGCTTCACTCGCTCACCACCAGTGACGGTTTCGTGCAATGGAATACTCAATTCGCTACGTGTGAACAACAACGTCGACAGCTGAGCCTGCTCAGATAGCGGTCGATAGTGCTCACTATTGATTAGATGGTAACAACAAGGTGAAATGGTTATCGCTGGTAATTGATAATAAACACTTAACTCAAGTAAACGTACATGCAAATCGCCACAAGCATGTAAAGCAACGGCATGTTGATTAGGATTAAACACCGCTTTCGCTTCAGGAGTAAAAGCATCGCCTTGAATAAAGTGCATCGGTATTGATTGTTTATCCGCAATCTCTTGACCACTATCACACAGTGCCTGCTGCCACTCAAAACTCGTGACCTTCTGGTGTGATTGTTGAGCTAAAATACGTCCTAAAAACCCCTTCCCTGCACACCATTCAAGCCACTCCGTACCCACATGATCGTATAAAGCTACTTCGCTCATCGAAACAATTTGCGCCAACTTACGTCCAGGGATCCCAGTATCAAGTCCTCTGGGCAAAACTAACGAATGTGAACGAGACGAGGGTAGTAAAACAATATCATTAATGATAGAAAAACCAGGAAAGAGCGTAAGCCACTCTTGTGTTAACGCTTCAGGGTGTAATTTAAGGTGTTCGACTTTGTCATCGCATAGACTCTCAAGCCAAGCGGTTAATTGAGGAAATTGTGAATGCCAAGGGTATGCGCGATTAAAACAAGCGTGAAAGGGCTCAAAACGCCAAAGTGCTTGGTGTGCTAATAAAAGTGAGTCTAACTGGGTAAAAGTATTGCGCATAATCCCTCCCTTAAATGGCGCATTTTAGGGAGGAAAGCATCAATTGCAAGTGAAGTTTATATCAATGCCTAACGGACAGGTAAAACGATATCCTTGAACATTTCTTCAATTTCAGCATTCGACTTTAGAGAAATAGCTTGCTCAACAACAGGCTTTGTTAAATGAGGCGCAAAGCGTTCAACAAAATCATACATATAAGAGCGTAAGAAAGTGCCTCTTCTAAAGCCAATGCTTGTGGTACTTGAACCAAATAGGTGGCTAGCATCGATAGAAACAAGATCTGAATCGGTTGCTTTATCAATCGCCATACTCGCTATGACGCCAACGCCAATACCCATTCGTACATAGGTTTTAATCACATCGGCATCGGTTGCGGTGAAAACAACTCTCGGCGTTAAACCTTCACGATTAAAGGCGGTATCGAGCTCTGAGCGACCAGTAAAACCAAAAACATAGGTAACCAATGAGTAAGCGGCTAAGTCTTGAATAGTGATCGTCGTTTTATGTGCTAGAGGATGATCTTTGGTGACAACAATCGAACGATTCCAATGATAGCAAGGCAGCATAATCGCATCTTGATACAAGTGTAAGGCTTCTGTTGCAATGGCAAAGTTAGCCGTGCCTTTCGCAACGGCTTCTGACATTTGACTTGGCGTACCTTGATGCATATGAAGTGATACTTTAGGATAACGAGCAGTAAAGCCTTTGATCACATCAGGTAGAGCATAACGAGCTTGAGTATGGGTCGTGGAGATATTCAATGTCCCCATTTCTGGATGAGTATGCTCACCAGCCACCGACTTAATGCTTTCGACACGCGCTAATATTTCCTGAGAAATGCGAATAATTTCCTCACCAGCAGTCGTCACTTGAGTCAAGTGCTTGCCACTTCTCTCGAAAATTTGAATACCAAGTTCATCTTCTAATAAACGTACTTGCTTACTTATACCTGGTTGAGATGTGTATAAACTCTCCGCAGTCGCCGATACATTTAAATTATGATTCAACACCTCAACAATGTACTTCAGTTGCTGTAATTTCATTCTTACCTCGTCATCCTTTACTGGTACCGATGAGCGCTAATATCAAAGTATTACGTTGATACTAAGTCATACCTATATAATAAATAGTTATATCGTCATCTGTATCAAATTGACAGTAAAATGCACTTATTTTTTAATATGATAGTAACTATTTTCTTCCATTAATTCATCTTTTTGGAAGCTAACACTCATTATTGATGCAATTTCACCACTATTAGTTACTAAAATATGTCAAAAAGTAAATAATTGTCGCGATAGAGATACTTAAAATCGTGTATCATTTTACAAGTCGTTATTAAAAACTAACTGTAGATATATTTATTATGAATTTTGGCTTAATCCTTACTCTCGTTGCTCTTCTTCTTATATTGATAATTGGCTATAACATTATGCTGCAATATCAAATAAAAGCGGAAACCTCTCGTAAGCAAGAATCTCAACGCTATATTCTTACCATAGATGCAACCGAAGAATTAATTGGTAATGCTCACCATATTCCCTTCAGTCAAGAGCTTTTAATTTGCTTGCATACACGAATTTTAGATGCATTAAAGAACATGCATGACCTTGATCCTAAAAATAAACAGCTTGCACAACGCATAGGACAAATTGAACTGCAAATCTCTCAAATCAAAGAAAATTTTACAAATAGTGATTCTAATAACTTCAAAGTACCAAGCAATGATAGACAAGCCATTTTAATGCTTAAATTGGTCAAGCGCTTACGAGACACCATACGCAATGAGCACAACAAAGGTCGATTTGACACTCAATCTTATGTCGTAGAAAGCCAACGACTAGAAACGATCCAAGTACGAATTAATATTGAAAATGTCATCAAAAGAGCCAAAGATTCCATTGCACGTGGTCAAGTGGGTACAGCGATTCAATTGCTCAAGAAAGGTTTAGATGTCTTAAATAGTAAAAATGATAACTACTCCAAACAAGCGCGCGAAAAACTACAACTCACATTGACAGAGCTAGAAAGTAAACGACAGGCAAAAAGTGCCCAAGAACTACAATCTATTGAAGAAAAAAATCGTGATGATGATATGGAAGCCTTATTTGGAGAGAAGAAGAAATGGTAGTAAAACTATTAGCGCCAATACATGCTTTTCTACAATGTGAAACGCCAGACTCTTGGATTGAAAAAGCCTGTCAGCCTAATAATTTAGCGACTATCTTACGTGATCATTTATTGTGCGAATTAAAAGCGGGTCAATCTGCCATGTATTTAATCCGTAAATATGCTGCTGATAAGAACAGTAATGAGATATTGCTAGAGTGGTTTCAACCTTATGAAGCCTTCGCTTATCGCCAAGAGGGCTCACTTGATACGCTTAAAGGTAAAAGCAATATATCAAAATCTATCATCGCCAAATCAGACTCAATCTATAGCCAAAACTTAATCGATAAGATGGTCATGTTGATTAAAGAAGAGCTTCACCATTTTTATCAAGTTCTTGAAATAATGAATAAACGTGGCATCGCTTATGAAGCTATCCCTGCCAGTCGTTATGCAAAAGGGATGCTGAGTCACATTACAACTCACGAACCCTATACGCTCATTGATAAGCTTATTATTGGTGCTTATATTGAGGCGAGATCATGCGAACGCTTTGCAAAATTAGCCCCTTATTTAGATGAAGAGTTACAAAAATTTTATTTATCACTACTAAGATCGGAAGCGAGGCATTACCAAGATTATTTAGCTCTTGCTCAGCAGATCGCTGGCGATGAAGATATCACTAGTAGAATTAAGTTTTTCGGTCACATTGAAGCTGATTTAATTACAAGTCCAGATCAAGACTTTAAATTTCACAGTGGTGCACCACTTTAATCCGGTCCGGTAGCGTACCATTGTTTCTGTTGCCAACTTTCATATCTATTGTTTATTATCAGCTATCTAATCGTATTAAATGCATTCACGAGCCTTCTTTACGAAAAAAACCCTAAAGCATCATACTTTAGGGCTTTCACTGCTAAAAATACCACTGCTATTTAATACCTATCGTAATAAATAGCAGATATAGCATAAGAAATTAATTCAGTGTTTTATTAATTTCTGCCAATACCGCTGCAGGATCAATTGCTTGTGTAATAGGACGACCAATGACTAAGTAGTCTGAGCCATTTTGAATCGCATCGACCGGCGTCATGATACGCTTCTGATCGCCAACATCAGCGCCAACAGGGCGAATACCTGGGGTCACTAACTTAAACGACTGCCCTAAATCCCCTTTTAGTAGTGACGCTTCTTGAGCTGAACAGACAACCCCATCTAGCCCAGCATTTTTTGTTAAGTTCGCTAAACGCATCACTTGCTGCTGCGGTGCTAAATCCAACCCAATACCAGCCAAATCTTGCTGCTCCATGCTCGTAAGCACTGTCACACCAATAAGCAGTGGGCGATCTTTTCCATAAGGTTCTAAAATTTGACGTGAAGCCGCCATCATTTTTTCACCACCACTCGCATGAACATTCACCATCCAAACACCTAATTCAGCGGCTGCTCGTACTGCTTTTGAACACGTATTCGGGATATCATGAAACTTCAGATCAAGAAATACAGAAAAACCACGCTTGTGTAGCTCACGAACAAAATCAGGACCAAATAGAGTAAACATCTCCTTGCCAACTTTTAAACGGCATGAGCTTGGGTCTATTCTATCAACAAAAGCTAATGCGTCTTCTTGTTTATCGTAATCCAGTGCAACGATGACTTTTTGGTCGATCATTTCATCTCCTAATCCAGTTTGAGCTTAAAAAAATGCAGCTCAAAAGCTGCAAGTAATCATTATTCGCCATCTAAGCCGCGAATAGGCTTAATCGTTCCCCACCCTTTGCAGGAAGGACAATGCCAATACATCGAATGCGTAGAGAAACCACATTTTCGACAACGATAATGTGGCTTCACTTTTAATTGTTCACCAACCATAGATTGCAGCGTCGTTAAACTCTCTTTTGCTCGCCCAGTCTCTGCTTCTGCTAAATGATAATCCATAAGGCGATAAAAACCTTTCATGGTTGGGTTTTTAACTAACTGTTGAGTTAATAGCTCTTGTGCTTCAGCAACACTCTGATGACTGGCTACCATCTGAGCTAACATGAGCTCTGCAGATACACCTGCCTTCTTGTCAATACAGCGCTTTAAAAATTCAACCAATTGATCTTCTTGACCTAAGTGGTGGTAACTATCGGCTAAAATTGGCAGAACCTCACTAACAAAATCAATATCTTGTTCAAGAACTTGCTCTAAATATTCAACAGTGCGTGCATATTGTTGCTCACCTAAATAAAACTTGCCAAGAGAAATACTAGCCCGAACACATTTAGGGTCAACTGAGAGTGCTTTTTTGAAATATTGTACCGCTTTATTATTTTGCCCCTCGGCTTGCTCTTGCTGAGCTAACTCACACCAGAAGTGGGCAATATTACTCTTCATTCGCTTTTTGCCAATTTTCACCAATGCATTGGCAAATTTAATCGCTTTATCCCACTCTCTTGTTTGCTGATAAATAAGAACTAACTGAGTTAATGCACTCTCTTTATGAGAGGGTTCATCGACGAGCTGTTCAAATATTCGCTCAGCTCGATCAAGAAAGCCAGAAACCATATAGTCTTTAGCGAGTTGTTGTAAGGCTAGGTTTTTTTGATCCAGTGTTAAACCAGAACGAGAGATGAGATTTTGGTGGATACGAATCGCCCTATCAACCTCACCTCGAGAGCGGAATAAGTTACCGAGCGCAAGATGAGTATCAATGGTTTCATTATCGACTTGGAGAAGTTCTATAAAGTGATCAACGGCTTTATCAGATTGATCAGAGAGCAATAAGTTAAGACCCGTAACATATTGACGGGAGATTTGATGCGATTGTGCTTGTTTATCTTGCTGAGCGTTACGGTTGCCCATATACCATCCGTAGGCAGCAGCAATGGGCAACAGCAAGAAAAGAAGTTCCAGCATTAAATCATAGCCTCTATCACTCTAATGCGCTTATGCATTTATGCTTTTGTCTCCGTCATGACCGTTGATGATGATTTAGATTCAACTTCTGGGGTTGGTTTTACGTCAACAGCTTGATGCTTTTTAAGTTGCTTTTTCAAACGTCGAACTTGAATCTGAGATTTTAATTGAAGACTGCCAAAAATAACCCAAGCCACAACAAAGCCAGAGACAAATACACCACCTAGCAAAGTAGATAAATGAAAATCCCCTTGGGCTACTAAATAGTTAAATGTAACAACAGCTTGATTTTGTGCGCCTAATGCTAACGCAATAAGAAAAAGTGCGATAACTGCAATTATTTTTATAATCTTCATATTCCATCACCTTAAAATTATTTATCCCTACAATTATGCAGGAAAAAGAGCTTATAGACCATGTGTAATCCGCTTAATTATAGATAAAATAAACGATAAAAAAGCGGCACACTAGATAGTTATGCCGCTTTTTTTATCATTCTGTAAGGTAATGGACTTATAAGCTAGCGTTTACGCGCTCACGAAGCTCTTTACCTGGTTTGAAGTGAGGAACATATTTTCCTTCTAATTCAACCTTATCACCCGTTTTAGGGTTACGCCCTGTACGAGGTTCTCGATAGTGCAGTGAGAAGCTACCAAAACCACGGATCTCAATACGATCACCACCAGCGAGTGTTGAAGCCATATGCTCCAAAATATCCTTCACTGCATCTTCAATTTCTTTTGCAGAAAGATGTGTCTGTTCAGCACAGAGTCTTTCAATTAATTCAGACTTAGTCATAGTTCCTCTCATGATTATTTTATCATTTTTATTGCTGTTCTCTATTAATATAATCCATAGAAGCAATAAAAGCAGGCACTTATCAAAAAAAAAGGAGCCTTTCGGCTCCTCTATTAGCGATTTTTTAATTATTCGCCTTTAGCAGCCTTAAATGCGTCTGCCATAGCGTTACCGAAACCGCCATCTTCTGACTTGTTCAGTGAAGCCATTGCTTCTTGCTCATCAGCTTCATCTTTAGCTTTGATAGATAGGTTGATTACGCGGTTCTTACGGTCTACACCGGTGAACTTAGCTTCAACACTGTCGCCAACGCTTAGGATTAGTGATGCATCTTCGATACGGTCACGAGATACTTCAGAAGCACGGATGTAACCTTCAACGCCGTCTACTAGTTCAACAGTAGCACCTTTCGCGTCAACAGCAGTTACAGTACCGTTTACTAGAGTACCTTTCTTGTTGTCAGCAACGTATGCATTGAACGGGTCGTTTTCCATTTGCTTAACGCCAAGAGAAATACGCTCACGCTCTGCGTCTACTGCTAGAACAACAGCTGAGATTTCATCGCCTTTCTTGTATTCGCGTACTGCGTCTTCACCAGCAACATTCCAAGAAATGTCAGATAGGTGAACAAGACCGTCGATGCCGCCTTCAAGACCGATGAAGATACCAAAGTCAGTGATAGACTTGATCTTACCAGTAACTTGGTCGCCCTTAGCTTGCATTTCTGCAAATGACTGCCATGGGTTAGCTTTACACTGTTTCAGACCTAGAGAGATACGACGACGTTCTTCGTCGATATCAAGAACCATAACCTCAACTTCGTCGCCAACATTAACAACTTTAGAAGGGTGGATGTTCTTGTTAGTCCAATCCATTTCAGAAACGTGTACTAGACCTTCAACGCCTTCTTCGATTTCAACGAAGCAGCCGTAGTCAGTTAGGTTTGTAACACGACCAGAAAGTTTGTGACCTTCTGGGTAACGCTTAGCGATTGCTACCCATGGATCTTCGCCAAGTTGCTTAAGGCCTAGAGAAACACGAGTGCGCTCACGGTCAAACTTAAGTACTTTAACTAGGATTTCGTCACCAACGTTAACGATCTCTGATGGGTGCTTAACACGTTTCCACGCCATATCAGTGATATGTAGTAGACCGTCAACACCGCCAAGATCAACGAATGCGCCGTAGTCAGTAAGGTTCTTAACGATACCTTTAACTTCAGTACCTTCTTGTAGAGTTTCAAGAAGTTCGTCACGCTCAACACTGTTTTCAGATTCGATAACAGCACGACGAGAAACAACAACGTTGTTACGCTTCTGGTCTAGCTTGATTACTTTGAACTCTAGCTCTTTATTTTCTAGGTGAGCAGTGTCGCGGATTGGACGCACGTCTACTAGAGAACCAGGAAGGAAAGCACGGATACCGTTTAGTTCAACAGTGAAACCGCCTTTAACTTTACCGTTGATGATACCAACAACAGTTTCAGCTTCTTCACAAGCTTTCTCAAGAACGATCCAAGCTTCGTGACGCTTCGCTTTCTCACGAGAAAGTTGAGTTTCACCGAAACCATCTTCAACAGCGTCAAGAGCTACGTCTACTTCAGCACCAACTTCAACTTCAAGTTCGCCAGCAGCGTTCTTGAATTGTTCAGCAGGGATAGCAGATTCAGACTTAAGGCCAGCATCAACAAGAACGTAACCGTTCTCGATAGCTACTACAGTACCTTTAACGATACTACCTTGTTGGAATTCAGTTTCAGATAGAAACTCTTCAAAGAGTTGAGCAAAAGATTCAGTCATTATTTAATCTTCAATAATTAAACGTCCATGGGTATCCTACCGCATGGGGTTGATAAATTCGCCAGTCATCATCCTTGCGACCAACGTTCTTAACTCGCTTAGCGGAATTGCTAAGCCAGCTTAGATTCTATAAATTGTAGCGCGTTCTCTACGACTTGTTCAATTGACATCGACGTAGAATCTAATACAAGTGCATCATCAGCAGGGCGTAAAGGAGAGACAGCACGGTTACGGTCTCGGTCATCACGCTCTTGTATCTCGCACAAAAGGTCGTCAAAGTTAACATTTAAGCCTTTACCTTGCAACTGTTTAAGACGTCTTTGTGCGCGTTCTTCTGCACTAGCATCAAGGAATATTTTAGCAACCGCTGTTGGAAAAACAACCGTCCCCATATCTCGACCATCAGCAACTAAACCCGGTTGAGCTTCAAAAGCACGCTGACGACGCAGCAAAGCTTCACGTACACGAGGTAAAGCCGCTACTTTAGAAGCCGCCATTCCGGTTTCTTCTTTACGTAGTTCGCCTGATACATCCTCACCCTCTAAGATCACTTTAACTAAGTCACCTTCAGCAATAAACTGAACATCTAAATGCGTTGCTAAAGGGACAAGTGCTTCTTCAGATTCCGTATCAACACCATGATGAATAGCAGCAAGAGCAAGTACTCGGTATATCGCTCCAGAGTCAAGTAAATGAAAGCCTAATTTGTTCGCTATCAACATACAAAGGGTACCTTTACCTGCACCGCTAGGACCATCTACTGTAATTACTGGCATTTGAACTGACATGTCTATCTCCATGTTATTGAGCCGCTAACGCTATCTCATCGTTGTAACGAGAAAGGAATATTGCCGCTTTTATCGCGGCATATTATAGAGGGAAATAAAAGATCGAGCGAGGGAAATATTAATTAGATGAAAATAGGCTTAACGCACATTGCCATTAAGCCCATTGGTAAAATGCCTACCTAGCACTCTACATGATTGGCTTTTGACCTCTTTCAGCCAACTTTAATAACAGACTGTCCGCCGACTGCCCTGCTGCACCCGCAAGTTTATCTGACAGTTTTTTCTTAGCGACATAGCGCACCGACAATACAGTCTTGTCTTTACATGCTGCCATAACCAAGTCATCTGATGTTTTAATTTCATCGACAAGACCCAGTGTTAATGCCTGAGTACCAAACCAATGCTCACCCGTTGCTACTGATTCCAAGTCTAAATCTGGGCGACGTTGATGGATAAAGTCTTTGAATAAGCCATGTGTTTCTTCAAGCTCTTGCTTAAATTTATCACGCGCTTTATCACTGTTTTCACCAAACATGGTTAAAGTACGTTTGTATTCACCTGCCGTCATTTGTTCAAATTCAATATCATGCTTTTTAAGCAGCTTGTTGAAGTTGGGAATTTGTGCAATGACACCGATAGAACCGACGATAGCAAAAGGGGCTGATACGATTTTATCCGCAATACAAGCCATCATATAACCACCACTAGCCGCGACTTTATCCACTGAAATCGTTAATGGTAGATTGGCTGCTTTTAGGCGATCAAGCTGTGAAGATGCTAACCCATAGCCATGCACCATACCACCGCCAGACTCTAATCGTAGTAAGACTTCGTCGCCTTCGCGTGCAATAGCGATAATCGCTGTCACTTCTTCTCTTAGTGACATCACCTCTTTTGCATCTATGCTGCCATTAAAATCCAAGACAAATAAATGAGGCTCACGCGCACTGTCCAGCACACCATCTTTATTGGCTTTCTTCACTTCTTTCTCGCGTAGCTTAGTTTTCTCTTTTGCTATTTTTTTCTCAGCTTTATCGCGAGCTTTAATAAAAGTACTATCATGCAAATGGTGCTCTAATTGCTCTATCGTATCTTTATGCTGCTCTGATAGGTTTGTAACTTCTAATTCACCTTTTGCCGATGATTTACCGCTGACTGATTTGCTAATAACAAGTAATGCAATTATCGCAATCACAACCGTTATAATCTTGGCTAGAAATAAGCCGTAATCCAACAAAAATTCCAATGTCATATCCCCTAATGTCTGAATTAGTGTATTGTAAACCACTTGATGGATTTACCAAGAAATTAAACTAATCTGATTGATTATATGTGGCTTTTTAAGGCTAAAATCAATCGATAGAACCAGAAAAGGGTCGTAATAGTGGAATATTTTATTTCAGATGACGGATTAAAAGAAAAGATTATTTTAGTGACTGGCGCTGGTGCTGGTATTGGCAGACAGGCAGCAATGACTTACGCCCAGCACGGAGCGACTGTAATACTACTTGGGCGTAACGTTAAAAACCTTGAATTAGTCTACGATGAAATTGAAGCTGCAGGTTACCCTAAGCCGGCTATTATTCCTCTTGATTTAAAAGGTGCAACCAAACAAAACTACCTGGATATGGCGGATACAATTTTGGCGCAATTTGGCCGTTTAGATGGTTTATTACATAATGCAGGGGTTTTAGGTACGTTAAGTCCCTTTGAGCAAATTGATGAAGAGACTTTCGATGATGTTTTGCAGATCAATGTAAAAGCGGAGTTCTTAATGACCCAAGCCTTATTGCCAGCATTACGCAAAGCAGAAGCCGGTCGTATTATATTTACCTCATCTACTGTTGGTCATGTAGGTCGCACTTTCTGGGGATCTTATGCAATATCGAAATTTGCTACTGAGGGCATGATGCAGGTATTAGCCGACGAACTCAGCACTAGTAAAATACGCGTCAATGCGATTAACCCAGGTGCGACACAAACACGCATGAGAGCAAAAGCTTACCCAGGTGAAGATGCGAATACACTTAAAACACCTCTGGATATCATGCCTCTTTATTTGCACTTAATGAATCCAGCCTTAACTGAGATCAACGGTCAGTGTATTGATGCTCAGCCTAAGTAAAAGCGCTTTAGATCATGAGTAGTTAGCTCTTAAGCCACTGAACAATGTATGAATCAATAAGCAAATGGGTTCGCAAAATTCGAACCCATTTAAAAATAGCAGCGCACTACATCATGCGTAAACGAGACTGAACCACATCGACTAATAAATCCGGTTGGAACTTTGATATAAATCGATTACAACCGACCTTATCGACCATTGCTTGATTAAAGCTACCACTTAGCGATGTATTTAATGCCACAAACAAGTCTTTCATTCGTGCATCACTACGAACTTCATGCGTTAACTTATAGCCATCCATTTCTGGCATCTCAGCATCCGTTATCATCAGCAAAATATCTTCATAGATATCCTTACCTTCATCACACCACTGTTTAAGCAGCGTCAGTGCCTCTAGTCCATCATTACATTCAATAATATTGAGCCCAAGTTGAGATAGGGTTGCTTTAATTTGATTACGTGCGGTCGATGAGTCATCAACAATAAGAACATTACGCCCTACCATTTTATCCACTAAATTCGGATCTAGCACCCCTTCCGAAATGGAAATATCGTAATCAATTATCTCTGCCAATACCTTCTCTACATCGATAATTTCAACAATTTTTGATTGTTGTTCTTCGCTAATTTGGGTAATTGCAGTGAGATAATTAGAACGTCCTGTCGTTTTTGGTGGTGGTTGGATTTCAGTCCAAGTCGTATTGACAATATTACGAACCTGCCCAACAAGAAAACCTTGAATCGAGCGATTATATTCCGTAATGATTAAGTTTTGCTCTTGAGGTTGCTCTGCCAATGCAGGAAAGCCAATAGCACGACGCAAGTCAATGACAGGAACCGCTTCCCCTCGTAGTGAAGCAACACCAGTAATATGATGATGACTACCAGGCAATTTTGTCATAACTGGTACTTGTAACACTTCTTTTATTTTAAAAACATTGATTGCAAATAGTTGACGGCTATTTAAACCGAATAATAATAGCTCAAGACGATTCTCACCAACTAACTTTGTTCTCTGATCAACGGAATTTAATACCCCTGACATACTTCATACCACCTTAATTGAAGCAATTAATATCCTTATAAGATCAGCATCTTACCTATTTTTTCAC
Organism: Vibrio sp. 10N.286.49.B3; assembly: GCF_002873395.1. Classification (GTDB taxonomy): domain Bacteria; phylum Pseudomonadota; class Gammaproteobacteria; order Enterobacterales; family Vibrionaceae; genus Vibrio. Next base: position 413,809 of record NZ_MCUV01000001.1, read on the forward strand.
TGTAATTGGAGTATAAATCGCAACGACTGCACCAAACTGAGAGCCAACTAACCTTCTATAACTTTCATTAATAGCAAACCATCGTACAGCGCTTGCTTCACCAGCGCAGCCCCTGGCATCGTAGCTTGCTTATAAAAACGGGATTCAACGAGTTCTAAATCTTGATGATAAACGGCTAAACTTTGCTCTTCTATACAAGACTGAATCGCTGGATAGAGTACATTTTTTGCCTGATTAATTACGCCACCAATTAATATTTTCTCTGGATTAAATAGATTAATCACAATCGCAATAGCTGAACCAAGGTAACGCCCTAATTTTTCGATGACATCAACCGACAAAGGATCGCCTTGTGCTGCCGCTAAGCATACATCTTCAATGCTAATGCTCTCATGAGATTCCAGTATTGAAGACTCACCTTGCAAAATACGCTGCGTCACTTCTTCGCGAATCGCTTTTGAGCTTGCAACCGTTTCTAAACAACCTCGATTACCGCAATCACATAGCTTACCATTAGGATCAATTTGAATATGACCAAGCTCACCGATGTTTCCGTGTCGCCCCTGTAGTACTCGACCGTCTAAAATAATGCCTGCACCAAGTCCATGGTGAATCGATATCAGCACTGAATTATCATTATTTTGCGAGTTGCCAAATAACTTTTCAGCAAGCGCCCACGCCCTAGTGTCATTGGCAATAAAAACGGGCAGGCCTGTTGCTTGATGAATCTCTGGTCCAAGCTGTAAGTTTTTAACATTATAATGTGGCATTTGCAGTACGAGCCCTTGCTCAGAATTAACTAAGCCAGGTAACGCAATCGCAATACTTGTTAATCGATCTAACTGCTCAGAATAAGCTTGAAAGAAATCTTCTATTTCATATAACAAGCGAGCAAGTAGATCGTCTTGATCTCGTTCATGGATTTCAATTTTTGTATCGATTAAGACATCACCACCAAGCTCATGCAAAGCGATAATCAAGTAACCACGCCCAAGGCGCATAGACAAAAACTGCCACCCTTCATTATGGGTTTGTAAACCAACAGCCGGACGCCCTCGAGAAATACTTTCTTGGACCACTGTCTCGTGGATGAGGTGGGCTTCAATTAGCTCACGTGTGATTTTCGTGATACTCGCAGGTGCCAACGCACTTAGCTTTGACAAATCAATACGAGAGATGGGACCAAAATGGTCTATTAATTTATATACACGACCAGCATTGACCTGTTTGATATGATCAATATGGCCCGGTTGAGCCATGTACATGTTACACTCCAAAAATCAATAACCTGATGATTTTTTTACTTTGCGAAGTAATTGTGAAGTCACTTAGCATATCGCCGTGATCTGCATCACGAAGATTACGCTTTGAAAGTGATAATTCAACTTAAATCTAATGATAAAAGATAGGAAGAAGCTCTTATTTATTTGAGAAAATTAAGAATCCTCTTTATTAGGTAGCACCATACCATTAAGCGAGTTATGTTCGAGTAAATTAGTAATAAAAGTGCATTTGATTACACAGAATTGAATATCTATCGCAAAATCAAGATATTAATTTCGTATCTCTAAATTATATTTTTAAACAGAGACGTAGGTTTTTATTCAACGTTTTTTGTATACCAATCAACAAATCGGTATCCAGCAATTAAACCTTGCTCATAATCAAAAATAAGCTCGTCTTCATCACTTAAAAGTGACGTTGATTTCAAAGGCTCATCTGGAGCAATTTGCAAAACAAATACATCATCAGGTGGCTTAGCTAAAAAATCCAATGTTAATGAATACGTTTGGTAATGGACCATCAGCATGTCCGCTAAACTTGCATCGAAACTATCACCAAATAGATGTCCTAAGCGATAAATATCATCCGCACCAAATAACCAGCGCCCCCCATTTAAACGCGTTAACTTTTTCTTATCTGATTCTTGATACTTTACTTGAGACCACTTTTCTTGAATAAAATCAGACCAATTATCGCGCCACTGATCTAGCTTCATTTGCCACTGGTCGGTCAAAAGGGTCGACTCTTGCGGTTGCCGATTCAAAGTAATAGAGTCACTTTTCTCATCCGATAATACCGCTATCGGTTCAGTACGAATTACAATGATCGATCTCGACCCTCGCCGCCAAGCCTCTTGAACAGGGATAGAAGCCGATACACCACCATCAACATAGTTGCGCCCTGCTATACTCACTTCGCCATCATATAGGCGTGGTATAGCGCACGTAGCGAGCATGACATCGTACCAGTTGGGCTTGAGCATTGATAAGTAGTGGTCTGAGAAATGATTGGCATCAGTAACGGCAGCAAAAGCCTTACGCTTACCTAATACTCGATGGCCTAAGTCTAAATCTAACTTATAAGGATAATTGGTGATGCTATCTAACGCCCAATTCAAATCCATAAATTGCTTTTTACGAATATAGGAAAATAGATTAAAAAAGTGCGAGGATGTCGTTAAATCGACTATGAATGCTTTACCTAAACCGGGCTGTCTACATAAATAACCACAAACATTAAGAGCACCTGCTGATGTACCATAAAACTCATCAAATGGATCAAAATTTGATAGTAAAAAAGCATCTAGCACACCGGAGGTAAAAATACCTCTTTGCCCTCCCCCTTGTGCAACAAGTGATATCTTTCCATGCGAGTATTTTGCAAAATCAATAGCATCAATTAATTGTGCTTTATTGGTGATATACCCAGAATTATTCATACAACTCCAATGTGAAAAATAGTGAGTTGACAGGTTCTGATAGCAAAGTTAGTGAGTAATGACAATCAAACCATATGCGAATAAAATACTAAATGTGCCGGCAATAATGCTTAAAGCTATTTTAAGATCGGTTTCCATAATCGTGCTCCTTCGTACAACCTGCTCTACTATTAGGCAAGTTTGTCAATGCAACAATAAATTAATAACAGGTGTCTAATTAATGTTCAAGTTATCACTACTTCTAACCTGTCAATATAAAGTAATCATCACATTTTCTGACCGAACAAAAAAATACCGATATTAATTTATAATATCGGCACTCAGACGTAATATGTCAAATTATCGCAGTGTACTTATGCACAACACTTTTTGTATTTTTTGCCACTTCCACAAGAACAAGGATCATTGCGGTTAGGTGTTTTTTCAAAATGTGTTGGTTGTGGTTTATTTAATAGCGTCTCTAGCTCTAAAGTATTTTCATCGCTCTCGGCATCAATCGTGATGCTCGCGATAATGTTATGCTCTGCTAATACTTTTTCAACTTCTTGTTGACGCTCTTCGCTCTTTACCTGAACTGAAATCGGTGCTTCTTCTGTACCTAATTTCACATCACGGTTCACGTTATAGCCGGATAAAACATGGTTCTGACGTGTTTCAATACGGCCTTTAAAAAACATTTTTGACATGGTTTGATTTCTCGTAAGTTTGCAGCTTATGCATAATTAGCGCGATTATACGTGTTCTGCCTCACGGATAAAGCCTAAAAATGAATGCCTGAATAAATTACGATACTTTATGTAAGATATATTTATGCAACATTGCCTGTTGATGTCCTGATATATCAGCAACCTGCTCTGTATTTTCAACCATAGAATCTAGCTGTAACTTCGTATTTTCACCTTGGTCAGAAACCAATGTTATTGACTGAGATACTTCTTCTGTTGCTGATTTTTGCTGTTCTGTTGCAACCGATATATGTTCAACCTGCTCACGAATATGATTTACGATTTGGTTAATTTCAGTAAATGTCTCTGTGACTTCATCACTAGAGTGCAATGCGTTCGTCATCTCTTCACGTGAATCACGCACAGCTTGACGCGATTTTTCAGCGGCAATAACAAGCTCATTCATTCTCTCACTAATATTCGTGGTCTGCAGAGAAGTATCACTAGCCAGTTTACGTACTTCATCAGCAACAACGGCAAAACCTCGACCTTGACTACCCGCTCGGGCGGCTTCAATCGCTGCGTTTAGTGCCAGCAGATTGGTGTTATCCGCAATACCACGGATCATATCTACCATTTCTCGAATTTGTTTAACACGCTGATCTAACTCTTGCATTGATAGCTCATTAAGATCGAGTGCTTCTTCTAAAGATTTTAAACGCTGACGGTTACCATCGATAACCTGTGCACCCTTAAGCGTTTTTTCTGTTGCTGTTTGGCTCTCATCACAACAGTCATTTGTTACTATAGCAATCTCTTTAATCGATGCTTCTAGCTCTACCACTGTTGATATCATGTTGGATAGTGCCGTATTTTGCAGCTGTAAACTTTGATTGGATTGTTCAGCTGCATCATGATTAATTTCTGCCGTTTGGTATAACAATTCACAATTACGAGTCACACTCGAAACCGAATCGTGTGTAGAACTAATCACTTGATTGAGCTTATGAGCAATCTCTTTTAACTCAAAAGGACCAATCAATGGCACTTGACCACGATAATCATGCTCAACCAATAGCGATAGTCGCTGCATGATATTACTTAAGCCTTTTTTAACCCATAACCTTAAACTGAACCAAGAGATCAAGATCACCATAACCATCACCAAACAGCCAATAAGTATGGTGGTACTTAATGTACTAATAGTGCTATTCACCACTGCTTCACTTTGATGGATTAGCTGTACCGCTGAGTTGGAAATATTTCTCAATATTTCAATTGTTTCATGCGCTACGATTGTTGCCTGCTCGAGTTCTTGGCGTTGAATGATGCTTTGATCTAGTTTCTCTAAGATCATCATAATCACACCATCGGATCCAAATCCATCTTGAACCATCTCATAAGGCGCAGTCAGACTGGCAAACTCAACGATATCAGGATGCCAATCTTTAAAATCATCATACGCTAATTGAATACCAGCGATACGATTACGCATTTCACGATATTCTCGATCTGCTTTTGTTTTATCATCTTGCATCATTAATGTGAGAAATGAGCTTTCCAATGAACTAGCAGAGGCAATAAAGCGATTCGCTGCATCACTTGATTGAGGGTTTTGAGCGGCTAAAAAAGAACTAATTCGATTCATTTCAGGACCAATAGAGCTCAGTCCATAGCGAAAGCCGGTAACGGCTTGATTAATATCTTGCTGAATCGCAATAACATTTGATTGTTTGGTAATAATTGAATGCGTGAGCTGTAAGAGAGTCTGGATATTATCCGTTAAGGCATGCTGTTGAGGTACGCTAATCACACCGTTGAAATGCTCAGCGATAGTGGCAACACTTTCCACCAATGTTTCTGTCTGTGATGCAAGCGTGGCAATATCTGCTTCAACCGAATTAAGTGCCTCGGCCTCTTGCAATTGAATACCATAGTTAAGTAATTTTACTTGCTCTAAAATGTTTTCAGTAAGAGCACTGTTTGTCATCGCAAGTGGTAAGGCATTTTGAGATAAGTCATCAAATTGGTCACCAACTTGATTAATACCACGAAAGCTTGCCATTGAGACCCCAATAGCCAATAGAGTAATGGTAAGTAGAGTAAGGCTAATTGCTTGGATTAATGAGAGAGACCACTGTTGCTTATTCTTTCGGTATGTCATAAAAAACCATCACAGAGTCTCAAGTTGCTTAAAACGAGACATGAAAAGATGGTTATGAATGTTAACCAAGAATGATGACAGTTTTATTTCACTCATTAGAAATTAATACTGTATGCCTTTATTTTTTAATCACTTAGAGTGGAAATGAGAGTAATATTTGGTAAGTGATGGGTAGAGTGACGCCTAAACATAGATTTAATACATCAAATTAGTGATTTAATGCATTTGTAGTTTCAGTCTATGTAACCTCGTAGCTGAAAACTAAAAAAGGAGACCATTGGCCTCCTTTTGTTCATTTTGATAAGGTCTGTAAGTTTAGCCGTTATTACGGATCCACTCATCCATATCTGTTTTTAAGTTATCTGATTTAGTACCAAAGATAGCTTGAACACCACCAGATACCACAACCACACCAGCGGCACCTAATTGCTTAAGTTTTGCTTGGTCAACAACTTCTGTATCAGCAACAGAAACACGTAGACGAGTAATACAAGCATCTAGGTTTGTGATATTCGCTTTACCACCGAAGGCAGCGACAAGCTCACCCGCAAGCTCAGAACCTGTGCTTGTTGATGCAGCTTCATCTGATTCATCTTCACGACCTGGCGTTTTTAAATCCATAGCTAGAATGACACCACGGAATACAAAGTAGTAAATCGCTGCATAAACTAAACCAACACCAACCATCAACATCATTTTCTGAGCGTTGCCAGAAAGAACGATAAAGTCAATTAAACCGTGCGAGAAAGAAGTACCGTGAACAAAACCAAGTGTGTTAGCAACAACGTATGCTGAACCTGCTAGCAATGCGTGGATTGCGTATAATACAGGTGCGACAAACAAGAATGAGAATTCAATTGGTTCTGTAATACCCGTCAAGAATGACGTTAGCGCTGCAGAAACCATAATACCCATAACTTTCGCGCGGTTTTCTGGCTTAGCACAATGTGCCATAGCAATAGCAGCAGCTGGAAGACCAAACATCTTGAACATGTAACCACCAGATAATTGACCGAAGCCATTACCAGCGATACGTGATGCTTCATCAGCCACTAGGTAACAAGTTAAGATACCATTTTGAGGTTCGCCAGCAGCGTTTACACAAGAACCTGCTTCAAAGAAGAAAGGCACGTTCCATACATGATGAAGACCAAAAGGAATCAATGAACGTTCGATAACACCGTAGATACCGAAAGCTAACTGTGGATTCTGTTCTGCAGCCCAGTGAGAGAAAGTACCAATCGCTGCGCCAACTGGAGGCCAAATGATAGAAAGTAAGATACCAAGACCAATGGATAAAAAGCCTGTAATAATTGGTACCGCACGTTTACCGGCAAAAAATCCTAGATATTCTGGTAGCTGAATTTTAAAGAAACGGTTAAATGACCAAGCAGCAACACCACCAACAAGGATGCCACCAAGCACACCAGTATCGATAGACTCTACGCCCATAACGCCAGCCATAACTGACAAGGTGGCAGTCATAATACCGTAACCAACGATTGCAGCAAGACCTGCAACACCGTCGTTATTGGTAAAGCCTAAAGCAACACCAACTGCAAATAGCAATGCCATTTGACCGAATACTGAGCCACCAGCTTGTTCCATTAGATTAGAAACAATTTCTGGTATGAAAGATAGATCGGCAGCACCAACCCCTAACAAAATACCTGCAACTGGAAGTACTGATACTGGTAGCATCAGCGACTTACCAACTTTTTGCAGCTGGGCAAAAAGGTTCTTAAACATATTTATGCTCCTGATTAATTTTTAGAATTGTTTGAGAGCTAACGACATACCCCCGTAGTCATAATATTAGCACTCATAAAAAATGTAACTAGCTATTGCAGTACATTTTCAGCCACTAAATATATAGTGTTGCTACCCTAACATTCCAGTAGCTTATGAAAATTAGTTTCAAAATTCGTTATAGATCACATACACTCATTAGATAAAACCTATCACTAACCAACAAAAAAACATTATAAAACAACACCATAATCATAAAAGGAATTAATTTCACTGCTAAAATAAAATACACTCTAATGTTAATTACTGAAACAAAATTACATCTGTGTATTTATTCACCTTTACCTTCAACATATTTAGTAAATACTAAAAACAATCAATCAATATGTTTCTAATGTTAAAGATAAATACTTTTTAGCTCTCTTTTTATACACGTAATTATGATAGTTGATTATTGTCGCAAAAAAAGATCTTGATAGTTTGCTGTTGTCACTTTACCGACTTCAGCAAGAGACAACCCCTTTAACTGAGCAATATATGCAGCAACCTCGACAACATAAGCCGGTTGATTTTCACTACCCCGATGAGGAATAGGGGCAAGATAAGGTGAGTCTGTTTCTATCAATAAGCGCTCTAAAGGAAGTTGTTTTACCACTTCTTTTAACTCTTTTGCTTGCTTAAAAGTCACAATACCTGAAATAGAGATGTAAAAACCTAGCTCCATTGCTGCTTGTGCAAATGCCAGATCTTCAGTAAAACAGTGAATCACTCCGCCACACTTCTCTGCTCTCCCCTCACGTAAAATACTTAATGTATCTTCACGTGCTTGGCGAGTATGGATAATTAATGGCTTATTCAATTTCACTGCTAATTCTACATGTTGTTTAAAACGTGTTTTTTGCAGTTCTGCAGTTTCAGGTTGATAGTGGTAATCGAGCCCAGTTTCACCAATTGCAACAACCTTAGGGTGACGGGCATGTTCATATAAACGCTCTAAAGAAAATTCACTCTCTACATCTAAAGGATGCACGCCACACGAAGCGTGTACATTATCATGCGGTGCGATCATGTCGATCATCGCAGGAAAAGCTTCAAGCGTAACGCCAACAGAAAGTAACTGCTTTACATTTGCCTTCATGGCTTTTTCGATAACATCTTCAACACCAGTGTGAACATCATCATAATTAAGTTTGTCTAAATGACAGTGTGAGTCTACGAACATATGACCTCTTGGGACTGTAAAATCCAATTAGTAACAATTAGCTCAGCATTTAAACCAGCATAAGTGGATAACTGTGCTATGACCTCCAACAAAAGAGAGGTTACTTGATACGTTTGTGTATAATTTATAACCTGTGCCAGTGATTTAGCTCCAGGCATCAAATAATCATCTCGTAAGCCAAAATGATATTTTTGAGTATCTATTAATAAGTGACAAAGCCAATTTAGCTTAACTTCAACATCACTGGAAACCTCATTCCATAAAGTAGTCGGCATGATGACACCCTGCTGGAGCTGTTCGATAAAAACTCGCTCCAATTGGGTATATTGGCTTATTTCACCGTCTTCTACTAACGCTAAGGTATGCAGTGGTGAATGGTTAGCCAAACTAGCCGCAAAGCTTGGCACTGTTTTTGTCGTTTGAGCTTGAGCCCACTGGTGCACAACATCAGTTTGAGGTTGTGGGATATGCCACTGCTGGCAGCGGCTCACAATGGTTGGTAATAGTTTATCCATCTGGTGTGCCACTAACAAAAACAAACACTGAGCCCCCGGCTCTTCGAGTGTTTTCAACAGTGCGTTAGAAGCCGATTCATTCATGGCTTCTGCTGGCTCAATAATGATCAAACGGTAGCCATTAAGATGTGACTTACCCTGAGCTAATTGATTCGCTTGTCTAATTTGATCAACCGTAATTCCTTTACCTAGTTTCTCTGGCTTTATCCAATGCACATCTGGATGACTATGAGATTTCATTAAATCGCAGCTATGACAAAAACCACACGCTTCGCTTGGATAATTACGACACATCACAGCTTGTGAGAACTGTTCAAGTAGTTTATCTACTCCCATCCCTTGCGCAGCATGAAGTAGCATCGAACCAGATAAACGATCCTGATCTAAATTCTGTTTCCAGCTCTCCCATGTAGGAAGTAGCCAAGGGTACAGTTTTGTCATTCTTTAACCTTATCTTTGTAGCCAGTTAGCAAGTGCTGCCTTGATATCACTTGCAACAGCATCAACCGTTTGCTCAGCGTTAATCACAATAACACTCTCATCTTGAGCTGCAATTTCAAGGTAACGAGCACGAGAGCGATCAAAAAAGCTGATATCCATTTTCTCGATGCGATCTAACTCTCCTCGCCCTCTTGCACGCTCAAGACCAATACGAGGATCTAAATCAAGATACAGTGTCAGATCTGGACGAAAACCACCTAAGGTTGTCTGTTTTAACTGACTCATAGTTTCATGAGCGATTTGGCGTCCACCACCTTGATATGCCTGTGAAGACATGTCATGACGATCACCAACAACCCACTGCTGATTCAACAGTGCTGGTTTTATAACATTTTCAACTAACTGAACACGAGCTGCGTACATCAATAGAAGCTCTGTCATATCCTGCAGAACTTCTCCTTGGTGCTCTTCTTTCACCAATGAGCGCATCTTTTCAGCTAATACTGTTCCGCCAGGTTCACGAGTCTTAACGATATCGGTAATACCAACTTGGTTTAGAGTGTCTAATATTGCATTGATGGCTGTGCTCTTACCGGCACCTTCTAACCCTTCAATAACTATAAATTTTGCTTTATTCATCGGTTTTTTCTTAATTCTTTTAAGTAAGCGCGTACTGCGCGATTATGTTCTGCGAGTGTTTTAGAGAACACATGTCCCCCTTTACCACTAGCAACAAAATAGAAATATGGACTATCTTCAGGATGCAATGCTGCATGAATCGATTCTCGACCAGCCATGGCAATCGGTGTTGGCGGTAACCCTGACATGGTATAGGTATTATATGGCGTTGGCGTTCTTAGATCCTTTTTACGAATGTTGCCCTCGTAACTATCTCCCATGCCGTAAATAACGGTAGGATCTGTTTGCAGACGCATACCAATATTTAAACGATTAATAAACACTGAAGATACGCGCTCACGCTCTGCAGCTACGCCTGTTTCTTTCTCAATAATAGAGGCTAATATGAGTGCTTCATAGGCATTGTTAAGTGGTAGCCCTTGCGCTTTTTCTTGCCACTCTTGCTCTAAAACGGTATTTAACTTTTGATGCGCGCGCTTGAGGAGATCTAAATCTGTCGTACCTAGAGTAAAGTAGTAAGTTTCTGCGAGAAATAAACCCTCTAACTTCTCCTGATCGCTACCGATGAGTTGAGCAATCTCTTTTTCACTGACATCATTGAGTGTATGACGTAAATATTTATCTTGCTGCAACTGTACAAGCCACTCGCTAAAACGACTGCCTTCCACAAAAGTAATAGAAAACTGGTGCTCTTTGCCTTCAATCAAAGCCAGTAAAGCCTGCTCAAAGGTTAAGCCTTGCTCTAATTGGAAAGTGCCTGCCTTTAGTTGTGTTAGCTCTGGTCGCAATTTCGGTATAAGGCGAAGATAAGGAGAAGCCTCAAGCCACTCATTATCGGTTAACTGCTTAACGACACTATTAAAACTACTTCCTGCTGAAATCGTAATAATCTCATCATGTACATTTGTTAAAGGGGTTGCTAGGTAACTTTTAGCTTGATTCAAAGTGTAAAAAGCCGCGCCTGCGAGCAAAATAAGAAGAAAAGATATAGCGATGAAAATTTTTTTTATCACGAGTTAAGAATTCCTTGCAGTGCCTTGGTATGAGGCCCAATTGAGTAATAAGATGTCTGTATCGCTGTTATAGGGGCTACGCCAAGAATTGAATTAGTCATAAATACCTCTTCACTATCAAGCAGGTGTTCAAAAGTATACTGACCTTCTTTAACGATTAAGCCCAGTAAATCCGCCTTTTTCAGAACTTGTTTTCGCATCACGCCTGCAACGCCAGATTGATCCAACGCAGGAGTATATAATATATTGCCACAAGTCCAAAAAATGTTTGCCATGGTGGTTTCAATAACATGGTGATTAATATCGAGCACAATACCATCCACTTCACCCTGTTGATCCATTTCGGCTTTGAGTAATACCTGCTCCAGACGGTTATTGTGTTTGTGGCCAGCTAGCATAGGGACAAGTCCTAATCTCTGCTGACAAACACCAAGTTTAACCCCTGAGTGTTGCCAAGATAAATAGTGTTGAGGATATTCAAAGGCTGAGATAGTCACCACTGGCGACCCAACGCCTTTAAAGCTATAACCTCGCCCACCCTGCCCTCGGCTAATATGTAGCTTTATACCGGCAAGAGACGACGATGATACCGCTTTATCTAACCAGATTTTTACCTTAGTCCAATCCAGAGCCGGCATTGCTAATACCGCAAGACAAGCATCGACTCTTTGCTGGTGCTGTTCAAAAAGATCAATCTGCCCGTCTCTTGTTTGCATCGTTGTAAAACAACCATCACCATACTGAAATGAGCGATCACTTAATTCTAATTGCTTGGTACGCTCTCCATTTACCCAGTACATTCCATTTACCTAAAAAATAAAAAACGGCTCAATGCTAAGCATTGAACCGTTTAAAAACAAGTCAGAGTTGAGTCAAACTAGATTTTTTTGAAGATCAGACAGCCGTTAGTGCCACCAAAGCCGAAAGAGTTACATGCTGCATAAGTCATTTCTGTCTTACGTGCTGTATGAGGAACAAGGTCCACGCCTTCTAGCTCTTCTTCTGGATTATCTAAGTTTATGGTTGGCGGTACAATTTGATCAACCAGAGACATTGCCGTAATAATGGCTTCAGCAGAGCCTGCAGCACCAAGTAGGTGACCAGTCATTGACTTAGTTGAAGAGATTAGTACATTTGCAAATCCTTCTTCACCTAGAGCACGCTTGATGCCTTTAATTTCAGCAAGATCACCAGCCGGTGTTGAAGTACCGTGAGCGTTAACATACCCAACCTGTGAACCTGTTAGACCAGCATCACGCATTGCCGCTTCCATAGCTAATGCTCCACCAGAACCATCAGCACTTGGTGATGTCATATGGTAAGCATCACCAGACATACCAAAACCAACTAATTCACAATAAATTTTAGCGCCACGAGCTTTAGCATGTTCGTACTCTTCAAGTACCATCATACCTGCACCATCACCAAGAACAAAACCATCACGGTCTTTATCCCAAGGACGAGAGGCTCTTTGTGGCTCATCATTACGAGTAGAAAGTGCTTTAGCGGCAGCAAAGCCACCCATTCCTAACGGTGTTGATGCTTTCTCAGCACCACCAGCAAGCATAGCTTCAGCATCACCATAAGCGATCATGCGCGCAGCGTGGCCGATGTTATGTAAACCTGTTGTGCATGCTGTTGAAATGGCAATGTTAGGACCACGCATACCGCGCATAATCGATAAGTGGCCAGCTATCATATTAACAATTGTTGAAGGCACGAAAAAAGGACTGATTTTACGTGGACCTTTTTCAGTTAATGCTTGATGACCCGCTTCAATTAAACCAAGACCACCGATACCAGAACCAATAGCAACACCAACACGAGGTGCGTTATCTTCTGTAATCGTTAAGCCGGAGTCATCAAGAGCTTGAATACCTGCTGCGACGCCGTACTGGATAAATAAATCCATCTTACGAGCATCTTTTTTAGACATATACTCTTCGCAGTTAAAGTCTTTAACTAAACCTGCAAAACGAGTTGGGAAATTGGTGGTGTCAAAGTGCTCGATATCAACGATACCGCTTTGACCAGCTAGCAGGGCTTTCCAAGATGATTCTACATTGTTGCCTACCGGCGACAACATACCCATGCCAGTAACAACTACACGACGCTTGGACACGATTTTATTCTCCGGGAATTGAAATGATTTGAAAGGATTAAAGAAGGAAGATAAAACTCAGGCGGTCAATTGACCGCCTGAAGAGAAATATTACTGAGCGCTAGTTACGTAATCGATAGCAGCTTGAACAGTAGTGATTTTCTCAGCTTCTTCGTCTGGAATCTCAGTGTCAAATTCTTCTTCTAGAGCCATTACTAGCTCAACTGTATCTAGAGAATCAGCACCAAGGTCATCAACAAAAGAAGCTTCGTTTTTAACTTCTGCTTCATCAACACCTAGCTGTTCAATAATGATTTTTTTTACGCGTTCTTCGAGGTTGCTCATTTTTATTTTCCTTTACAGAGTTCGCTTTAATGCGATGTTTTCCGTAGTTTATTCAAACTTTTAAAAGTTGCAAGGGCGACGTTGCTGGTCAAACCACAATTTATGGAATTTTAACCGAATTTACATACAATATTGACCTAAATCATACACTGGGGAGTGTAAAATTTAAACCATGTACATGCCACCGTTTACGTGAAGTGTTTCACCAGTGATGTAAGCTGCCGCTGGTGAAGCCAAAAAAGCCACCGCTTCAGCAATTTCACGTGGATCACCTAAACGACCAGCTGGCACATTAGATAACGTTGCCGCACGCTGTTCATCATTTAGAGCTTTAGTCATATCAGTCTCGATAAAGCCCGGAGCAACCGTATTAACCGTTACCCCTCGAGAAGCGACTTCACGAGCCATTGATTTAGTAAAACCAATCACACCTGCTTTCGCTGCAGCATAGTTTGCTTGACCAGGGTTACCCATAGTACCAACAACTGAGCCTACGTTAACAATACGACCATTGCGTTTCTTCATCATACCACGAAGTACAGCTTTAGATAGACGGAAAATCGAAGTTAAATTCGTATCCATAATATCTGTCCACTCGTCATCTTTCATGCGCATTAGAAGATTATCGCGTGTAATACCTGCATTATTAACTAAAATATCAATGGCACCAAACTCTTCAACAATCGCTTTTAACGTCGTTTCTATTGATGCTGGTTCCGTCACATTAAGCGCAAAGCCTTTGCCATTTGCTCCTAAATACTCACTGATAGCAAGTGCACCATGATCGCTTGTTGCTGTACCGATTACCGTCGCGCCACGCTCAACTAAAAGCTCAGCAATTGCACGACCAATACCACGGCTTGCACCAGTAACCAGTGCAATTTTGCCTTGTAAATTCATATTTATTCCCTATAAGAACATGACTATTTTGCTGCGTCTAGTGATGCTACATCATTAACAGGGGCAGCAGTAAGCGCCTTAACAATACGCTTAGTTAACCCTGTCAGAACCTTTCCTGGACCTAACTCAAACAATTTAACCACACCTTGAGCATGCATTTTTTCTACCGCTTCTGTCCAACGAACAGGGCTATGCAGTTGACGCACTAATGCATCTTTAATTTTGGCAGGATCAGTTTCTGCTGCTACATCTACGTTATTAATAACAGGGATAGATGGCGCATTAAATTCAATACTTTCTAACGCGATAGCTAGCTTATCGGCTGCTGGCTGCATTAATGCACAATGTGAAGGCACAGAAACAGGTAGAGGTAATGCACGTTTTGCGCCAGCTTCTTTACATAATACACCTGCACGTTCAACCGCGGCTTTATTACCAGCGATAACAACTTGACCTGGTGAGTTAAAGTTAACTGGAGAAACGACTTCACCTTGCGCTGCATCTTCACAAGCTTTTGCAATAGCAGCATCATCTAAGCCGATAATTGCGAACATTGCACCAACACCCGCTGGTACGGCTTCTTGCATTAATTGGCCACGAAGCTCAACGAGCTTAATCGCTTCTTTAAAGTCAATCACACCCGCACACACTAGTGCAGAATACTCACCTAAGCTATGACCTGCAAGGTTCGCTGGTTGCGCTAAACCTTGCTCTTGCCATACACGCCAAATCGCAACTGAAGAAGCTAGCAGCGCAGGTTGAGTTCGATGAGTTTGGTTTAGATCTTCCACTGGGCCCGCTTGAACTAGAGCCCAAAGATCGTAACCTAAAACCTCTGAAGCTTCGGCAAAAGTTTGTTTTACAACATCATATTGCTCGCCTAGCTCAGCAAGCATACCAAGAGCTTGAGAGCCTTGACCTGGAAATACGACAGCAAACGTATTCATAAATATTCTTCCTTTAAAAATGCTTAAGATAGGTAAGTATCAAAAAAGCTTGAGCTTATATTTAAGCCAATGAGCCGAGATAAGTTACTCACCTATTTACAATCATTAATGATCTTAAAATTTAACCAGCGCAGAGCCCCAAGTGAACCCGCCACCAAACGCTTCTAGTAGTAAAGTTTGACCACGCTGAATGCGACCATCACGTACGGCTTCATCTAATGCCGTAGGAACGGTCGCAGCTGAAGTATTACCGTGTCGGTCAAGGGTAATAACCACTTGATCAAGTGACATCGATAACTTCTTCGCTGTCGCTGAAATAATACGATAATTGGCTTGATGCGGAACTAACCAATCTAGTTCCGATTTATCCATATTATTCGCTTCAAGTGTATCTTTAACAAGGCGCGATAACTGCGTCACAGCGACTTTAAATACTTCATTACCAGCCATGTGTAACCAATGATCGACATTGGTTTTATCACGGCTTGGCGTTGGTAGACTTAAAAGTTCGCCAAAACGACCATCTGAGTAGATGTGAGTCGATATGATACCTGGCTCTTCACTTGCACCAATCACAACTGCACCTGCTGCATCACCAAACAAGATAATGGTTGAGCGATCCGTTGGATCACATGTCTTAGATAATGCATCAGCACCAACAACAAGAACGTTTTTACACATTCCAGATTTAATATGTTGATCAGCGACAGATAATGCATAAACAAAACCAGAACAAGCTGCGGCTAAATCAAATGCTGGGCAACCTTTTATCTCTAATTGTGCTTGCAACTGACAGGCAGAAGAAGGAAAGCTATGGCTAGCGCTCGTGGTCGCAACAATGATTAGGTCAATATCATCATTATTGATACCGGCCATTTCAATTGCATTTACCGAAGCATGGTAAGCCATATCAGCAACGGTTTCACCTTCTGCTGCAATGCGGCGTTCTTTTATACCCGTTCGAGCAACGATCCATTCATCATTGGTCTCCACCATTTTCTCTAAGTCTGCGTTTGTTCGCACCTGAGATGGCAAATAGCTGCCAGTACCTAAAATTTTGCTATGCATAAAGACTAATAATGCCTCTCGAGTAAAACCGCTTCCAAACGATCGCTAATGCGACTTGGTATTTGTTCTCTGACTTCATGTACTGCTTCACCGATTGCATTCACAACGGCTGAAATATCAGCACTTCCGTGACTTTTGATAACAATACCTCGCAATCCTAACAAACTTGCGCCGTTATACTGGTCGGGGTTCAATGTTTTTAATTCAGTAAATAACTCAGAAAATAATATTCTTGCAATCCAACCCTTTAGTGATGAAGCCATCATGCTCGATTTTAGCTTATCAATAAAAAGTTGAGCCGTCCCTTCGCAGGTTTTTAAACAGATATTACCCACAAAGCCGTCGCATACAATGACATCAGCCACCCCTTGAAGCAGCTGATTACCTTCAATATAACCGATGTAGTCCACAGATTCACTCTGTGAAAGCATTTCAGCACAGCGTTTGACTAAATCATTACCTTTAATCTCTTCAGCGCCAATATTTAAAATAGCAACGCGAGCTGGGCGAGAAAGGTGCTGTTCTGCAAGAGCACTACCCATGATGGCAAATTGAAATAGAGAGTCAGCATCACTCGATACATTTGCACCAAGATCAAGCATCCAAGTTTTTTGACCAGAAGAAGTTGGCAAAGATGAGACAAGCGCAGGACGGTCAATACCAGGTAAAAGCTTTAATCGAAAACGTGATAATGCCATTAAAGCACCAGTATTTCCGGCACTAACACAGGCATCCGCTTGATGGGATTCCACGGCATCGATGGCCAAACGCATGGAGCTACCTTGGCTATTACGTAATGCTAAAGAAGGCTTTTCTGAATTGGAGATGGTTCGCTCGGTATGCTGCACACTCAATCGAGGGTGAGAAGCTAGACCAAGTCGCGATAGTTGAGGCGTGATCAAATCTTGATCACCAATAATAATCACTTTTAGCTCTGGGAAATGTGACAATGCCTGCACGGCGGCAGGCACTGTAACGCGAGGACCAAAGTCCCCGCCCATTGCATCAAGTGCAACGGTAATACTTTGCAAAGGAATCAACCTTACTTGTTGATAACCTTTTTGCCACGGTAGTAACCGTCAGCAGTCACGTTGTGACGTAGGTGAGTTTCACCTGAAGTTGCGTCTACAGAAAGTGCAGCTGTAGTTAGTGCATCATGTGAACGACGCATGCCACGCATTGAACGTGATTTTTTGCTCTTTTGTACGGCCATTGACCCTACTCCTTTGTCTTAGCTTTAAGCAAATTAACGCTTTAAACTTTTTAAAACATCGAATGGATTCGGCTTTTCATCTTCCAAAATTTCTTCTGGAAGTTCACCAAATACCAAGTTATTTGAGTTAACGCTACATTCCGCAGTATCGTGCATTGCTATTTGTGGCAATTCAAGGATGAACTCGTCTTCAACTAACTTAATGATGTCTAGCTCACCGTACTCGTTTAGATCTACCAAATCATACTCTTCCGGGGCTTCTTCTTCACTCTTCTCGCTGTAAACAGGAGTACAAGTAAAGTCGACTTCACACAAATGTGTGTAGACTTCATTGCAGCGCTGACACTCTAAATCGACTTCGACGTTAGCTTTACCAGAGATAACGACTAATCGCTGTTCATCAAGCCCAAATGACAATGAGACTTGTGCGTCGCGTTTGACGCTTACGACTGTCTGACTTAAACGCTTAAAAAGACTGACTTGGATGATACCATCGAAATCAAGACGTTTCTGAGCATTTTTGGCAGGATCAACCGTTCGCGGTAATTTTACCTTTTGCATAGGGCGCGAATATTATCTTCCAAAATGTATTTAGTCAAAGGAAAAGGGAAAAAAAATGTACATTTCCACTCATCCCACAAAGAGAATTAGGATCGCAATCATAAGTTCATATATGCTAAACCATAGACTCACTAAGATTGTAAATTAAAATGAAAAATTACCAACTAGTTTTAGCGTCAACTTCACCTTTTCGTCAACAATTACTAAATAAACTGGCTCTGCCCTTTAAAACACTAGAGCCCAACTGTGATGAAACGCCATTTGCAGGCGAAACACCAATCGAATTAGTGCAGCGATTAGCAGAGAATAAAGCTCGTTCTTGTACTGTTGATAAGCCAAGTTTAGTGATTGGCTCCGATCAGGTTTGTGTTATTAACGATCAAATAGTAGGAAAACCGCTCACACGTGAAAAAGCTATCGAGCAGTTACTGGCACAAAGTGGACAGCGCATCACTTTCTATACTGGGTTAGCGGTCTTTAACAGCCAAACCGGTCACTGCGATATCGAAGTTGATGTTTTCCATGTCCATTTCCGCTCTCTATCAATGGCTATGATTGAATATTACGTTGATACCGAGCAACCATGGTATTGCGCAGGTAGTTTTAAGAGCGAAGGTTTAGGCATCGCTCTGTTTGAAAAACTAGAAGGCAAAGATCCGAATGCATTAATCGGTTTACCACTCATCACTTTGATTGACATGTTAAATCAACAAGGCATTGACGTACTGAGTATAAATAACCAGTAAATCAAAGCTCTCACATGCCCTGGCAGCATCCATACTGACTCGGCATGTGAGACTAAATGTACGTGAATAAATCAACCAATAGATAAAGTGTCCCTAATTAAGCGCGTAATTTTTTCAAAGCGTACTCTAGTTTTGCTTCCATAGGCGCTGAAATATCCATCTTTTCTTCATTCGATGGATGGGCAAACTTAATATTAGCAGCATGCAAGAATAAGCGCTGCAAACCAACTTTTGCAGTATAAGCATCAAATCGACGATCACCGTAACGATCATCCCATGCAATTGGGTGACCAGCATATTGGCAATGCACACGAATTTGGTGCGTACGCCCTGTAATTGGGCTTGCTTGCACTAACGTAGCATGTTCGAACTTCTCTAGAATACGATAGCGCGTTTCTGATGCCTTACCCTGTGGGTTAACACGTACAATGCTGTTTACTTCATTTTTAAGCAGTGGTGCATTAATCACTTTACAAGTCGACTTCCACTGGCCCATAACAAGGGCAAAATAGTACTTCTGCACTGTTTTCTCTCTAAATTGCGCCTGTAAATGACGTAAAGCAGAGCGCTTTTTAGCGACTAATAAAATGCCCGACGTATCACGATCGATTCGGTGAACCAGTTCTAAAAATCGAGCATCTGGACGTAAAGCTCTTAGCGCTTCAATCGCACCAAACTTCAATCCACTGCCACCATGAACCGCAGTTCCTGACGGCTTATTTAAAATTAGCAGATGATCATCTTCGTAAATAATGCAATGTTCTAGCTCAGCGACTTTATTTAGCTTCGTACTTGGGACTTTATCTTGCGACTCTTCTTCCATTGTAACCGGAGGAATGCGTACAATATCGCCCGCTTGTAATTTGTAATCCGCTTTAATACGCTTTTTATTTACCCGCACTTCACCCTTACGCACGATTCGGTAAACCATGCTCTTAGGAATATTTTTTAATTGGTTGCGTAAGAAGTTATCAATACGCTGACCCGCCATATCTTCGTCAATATCGACTAATTGGACTTTCGTTCTTATTTCACTCATAGGGTCATTATATCACTCAAACAAGGCTTGCATCACATTTTCTTAAATTAGTATTTAAAGCGCAAAAAGTACAAAAGTTGGTGAGGAATCAATCAAATAGTAAAAAGCTATGTACAAAATCACGCTCTGTACATTGCAAATCATAAAATATACCGAATAAGTGAATAATAAACAGACACTTAAACCTTGAGAAAATACGACTCATATTAATTTTTTTTAGCGTTTATGCTAAAGCAGATTGCTGAGATTTACTTGCACTGCTATAGTTCACAGCTGTGATAGATAAACTGATTATATTTTATACTACATCACTTATCTTAAGCAAAAATGAGTAGATCACTTCGGAACAAATGCAGCAATTGGCGTCAGACATGATGTCCGAAGAATAATTGTCGCTCTACTCTCGTACACTCATGCTGAGTATTTCACCGCAAATCGCGGATCATAGTTAACCCTATGATGACTGACGTGCCCTCGAGCATCCCTTCCAGCCGGGAGGCTGCACACTTAGAGCCATGGGATCAGGCACCATGAGAAACGAACCAAAGCGACAAATCAAAAAATGAAATATAAAAAAAGACAACGAGAATTTCTAAAATGAAAAGAATGTTAATTAACGCAACTCAAAAAGAAGAGTTGCGTGTTGCTTTGGTGGATGGCCAAAGACTGTTCGATCTTGATATCGAAAGTCCAGGTCATGAATCTAAGAAAGCAAATATCTACAAAGGACGTATTACACGTATTGAACCAAGCCTAGAAGCTGCATTTGTTGATTATGGTGCAGAGCGTCATGGCTTCCTTCCTCTAAAAGAAATTGCACGCGAATATTTTCCTGCTGGCTACACCTACCAAGGTCGCCCAAGCATTAAAGAAGTGCTGCAAGAAGGTCAAGAAGTTATTGTTCAAGTTGAAAAAGAAGAACGTGGCAGCAAAGGTGCTGCCCTTACGACTTTTGTTTCTCTTGCTGGTAGCTACTTAGTTCTAATGCCAAATAACCCTCGTGCCGGTGGTATTTCTCGCCGTATCGAGGGTGATGAACGTACTCAACTAAAAGCGGCTTTAAGCACTCTTGAGCTACCTCAAGGTATGGGTCTTATCGTTCGTACTGCTGGTGTTGGCAAAAGTGCAGAAGAGTTAGAGTGGGATTTAAATGTTCTACTTAACCACTGGGGAGCCATTAAACAAGCTTCTGAGACTAACTCAGCACCTTTCCTAATTCACCAGGAAAGTAACGTTATTGTACGTGCGATTCGTGACTACCTACGTCGTGATATCGGTGAAATCCTAATTGATAGCAATACGATCTTTGAACGAGCTCAAGCTCATATTCAATTAATTCGTCCTGACTTCTTAAATCGTGTGAAAAAATACGATGGCGAAGTACCGCTATTTAGTCACTACCAAATCGAAAGCCAAATTGAATCGGCCTTCCAACGTGAAGTTCGCTTACCATCGGGTGGTTCAATCGTTATTGATCCAACTGAAGCACTGACTTCTATCGATATTAACTCTGCTCGTGCGACAAAAGGCAGTGATATTGAAGAAACAGCGCTTAATACTAACCTAGAAGCGGCTGATGAAATTGCACGTCAATTACGTCTACGTGACTTAGGTGGTTTGGTTGTTATTGACTTCATCGATATGACACCAGTTCGTCACCAGCGTGAAGTAGAAAGCCGTTTACGTGATGCTGTTCGCCTTGATCGTGCACGTGTACAAATTGGTCGCATCTCACGCTTTGGTCTATTAGAGATGTCTCGTCAACGTCTGAGCCCTTCTCTAGCTGAAGCAAGCCACCATATCTGCCCTCGCTGTACGGGTACAGGTGTTGTTCGTGATAATGAATCTCTAGCACTTTCTGTTCTACGTTTAATCGAAGAAGAA
Organism: Vibrio sp. 10N.286.49.B3; assembly: GCF_002873395.1. GTDB lineage: Bacteria > Pseudomonadota > Gammaproteobacteria > Enterobacterales > Vibrionaceae > Vibrio. The sequence goes on from NZ_MCUV01000001.1 coordinate 435,743, forward strand.
GCACTAAAAGACAACACGGCACAAGTACTTGCCGTCGTTCCTGTTCCTATTGCTTCTTACTTATTGAACGAAAAACGTCGCTCAGTAAACCACATTGAGAAGAATCAAGAAGTTAAGATTACTGTTGTTCCTAACTCCGATATGGAAACCCCTCACTTTGAGGTAATCCGTGTTCGTGAAGGCGAAGAGTTTGATCTTCTTTCTTACCTACTGCCGTTAAAACTTGATGCTTTAAAAGAAGCAGAAAGCAACGCTCCAGCTGATGTAGACATTAAGCCTAAGCGTATTGAAGAACCAGCATTAAAAGGTTTTGCTGCTCCTGCTCAATCTGCACCTATTGCGGCTCCAGCTGCAACTGAAAAAGAAAAAGCGCCTGAAGCAACAGCGCCAACACAAGCGCAACCAGGTCTTATCGGTCGTTTCTTTAAAGCTATCAGCGGCTTCTTATTTAGTGCATCTAAAGAGGAAGTTGTTGCTGATAAGAAAGTTGAAAAAGAAGCAACGGAAACAAAAGAGACACAAAACAACCGTCAACGTCGTGAGCGTAATGATAATCGTCGCCGCAATCAGCAGCGCGATAATCGTGATAACAAGCGTCGTCGTAAGCCAAACGGTCGTGATGAACAGAATGAGCAAGAAAAAGAGACGGCTCAAACTACTCGTCAGCAAAACCGTAAGCCAAAAAACAATGATCGTCGCCCTGCGAAAAAAGAAGACTCTGTTGCCTCTACAAAGCTTGCAGAACAAGGTCAACTTTTAGCTGCAGAAGCAAATGCTGCCGTTGAGAAAAAGCAACCTCAAGCAGCGAAGTCGGAAGAGAAGGCAGCTAAAATTAAAGAGCGCCGTCAACGCCGTAAAATGAATAAACAGGTTCGCGTAAAAGATCAACAAAAAGCTGCTCAAGCTGAAGAAGCTAAAGCGACTCAAGAGATCAAAGCACAACCTGAACAGCAGAACACCCACGAGCCAAAAGCTGCACAAGCAAAGAAAGTGGCTGATAAAGTAGAAACGGATATTGCTCAAGCAGAACAAACTGAGCAGGAAGAACCTAAACAACGTCGTAATCGCCGCTCACCTCGCCATCTGCGAGCAAGTGGTCAACGTCGTCGTCGTGGTCGTGATCGTAAACCAAATCCATTCCGTCTACGTAAAGGTGGCGTTGCTTCACCTGAGATGGCGATGGGTAAAGTTATGCCTCGCTTTGTGCCAAAAGCACACCACAATAAACCGGTTAAAGCACTAGAAGCAGCAGTTGTTAACGCACCTGTTGAAGCCATTGTTAATACTCGTATTGAAGAAGTGGCAGCAGTGATTCCTACTGGTGGTTTTGCTTTCCCTGAAATGGCGATGGGTAAAATCATTATTCGTCACGAAGAAAGCGCACCAGAAACAACGGAAAACTCTTTTGAAGTCGCTAAAGTTGAAGAAACGGTACCGCTTCAAACTGAACCTGCTGTTGAAACAACGGTAGAAGTCGAACCTGAAGTGGCTGTAGAAACCGTTGCAGAGACGAAAGTGGAAGCACCTGTTGAAGCGAATGATGTTACAGAAGTGAATAACACGATTGAACCGGCAGTTAAGCCTGTAATCGAACCTGTAATAAAACCCGTCATCAACACACCAAGCGCTAAGCCTACAGCTAAAGCTCATGCAGCAGCACCAATGGCAAAAGCAGCTGGTCCTCAAGATCTAAAAGAGATTGAGATTGTTGCTGCACCATTCCGAGCAGAACGCTACCAAGCAACAGGCGCAGGCAGTCAAGTTGCTCGCAGCCAAGCTGGTGCGAAAATGACAAAACCACAAAGTTATTAATATAAACTATTGATAGCGAATGAAGCGGGCTACTTTGGTAGCCCGCTTTTTTTTGTCCAAAAGCAATCTATAATCTTGCTATATGTATACTACAATTAGGTTTAGCAATTGAATTGAATGGTTATATTATGTAACATCGACACCACTTATAAAGAGTTTCTTCTCACCTTTTTACAATACTGAGTAAATATGTTCGAGTTCCCACAGTTTTCTAAACACTCCGTCAAAAACGATGTTCTATCTGGTTTGACCGTTGCCTTAGCACTGGTACCTGAAGCGGTTGCTTTCGCTTTTGTTGCTGGCGTTGATCCTATGGTCGGTTTATACGCTGCTTTTATTGTTGGCTTTATTACGTCCATATTTGGTGGGCGCCCTGGCATGATATCTGGTGCAACAGGTGCTATGGCTGTTGTTATGGTGAGCTTAGTGGCTACCCATGGGATACAGTATCTATTTGCCGCTATTTTATTAGCCGGTTTACTACAGGTGTGTGCTGGTGTTTTTAAATTGGGTAAATTTATCCGTATTGTTCCCCATCCTGTAATGATTGGTTTTGTTAATGGTCTGGCTATCGTCATTTTCTTAGCCCAACTTGGCCAGTTTAAAGCGCCGGATATGAGTGGTGCTCTAACTTGGTTACCTAGCGATCAGATGATATTGATGATTGGTCTTGTCTTGCTAACGATGTCCATTATTCATTTTTTACCTAAATTGACCACTGCTATCCCCTCTTCATTAGTCGCGATTATTTTTGTGACCTTATTAGTTCAACTGCTAGGGCTCGATACGCGTACTGTTGTCGATTTCTTACGTACCATGTCAGGTGACGACTCTGCAACTCTCGCCGGTTCATTACCAACCTTTTCGATTCCTGCAGTGCCATTAACTCTTGAAACACTGACAATTATCTTACCTTATGCGCTTATTTTAGCTGCTATTGGCTTAATTGAGTCGCTACTAACTTTGACCGTTTTAGATGAGATGACTAATACTCGTGGTCAATCAAATAGAGAATGTATTGGTCAAGGCTTTGCTAATATTACTTGTTCTATGTTTGGCGCTATGGGGGGGTGCGCGATGATCGGACAGTCTATGATCAACGTGAACTCAGGTGGACGCGGGCGCCTTTCTGGCATTGTTGCTGCTGTTGCTTTACTTGTCTTTATACTTTTTGCTTCTGGCTTAATTGAGATGATCCCTCTAGCTGCATTAGTCGGAGTGATGTTTATGGTCGTCATTGGTACATTTGAGTGGGCAACCTTTAAACTAGCTCGCCGCGTGCCAAAACAAGACTTCTTTGTTATTGTACTTGTTACCATTGTAACTGTATTAACCGACTTAGCCGTTGCTGTTGGTGTTGGTGTCATCGCTTCAGCACTAATGTTTGCTTGGCAGCATGCAAAACACATTTATGCTAGCAGCAGTATAAATGAAGAGGGTTCTAAAATTTATCAAATACATGGACCGATTTTCTTTGGTTCAACAGCCAACTTCTTGGAGTTATTTGATACCTATAATGATCCTGACGATATTATCGTTGATTTTGCCAACTCAAGAGTGACTGATCACTCTGCGATTGAAGCCATTGAAACCATTGCTGAGCGTTACCAGAATATTGGTAAAACCTTACATTTACGCCACTTAAGCCAAGACTGTCGAGCTTTGTTAGATAAAGCGGGTAGCTTAGTTGAAATCAATGTCAAAGAAGATCCAAGCTATAAGGTCGCTACTGACGTACTTGCTTAGTACATTGCTTAGTACATTGCTTAGTACATTGCTTTCTTAGCATAAAAAATTAAGAGCTTATGCAAATCAAATGCTAAGCTCTTTTTTGTACACAATATTTATTGATAAGGAATAACCCCATGCCCTCTCAGGATCATAAAGATAGCCGCCATAAAGCTAGGCAACAAAAAGTCAAAGAAGCTGTTGATAAAAAAATCGCAGCCGCTCAAATAGAGAAAGGCTTATTACTTGTTATTACAGGTGATGGTAAAGGGAAATCGACTGCCGGCTTTGGTGTCATTACACGTGCTATTGGTCATGGTCAGCGTTGTGGCGTCGCTCAATTTATAAAAGGAACATGGGATAATGGTGAAAAAAACGTTCTGGCAAGGTTAGGGGTTGAATTCCACGTGATGGCTACAGGGTTTACTTGGAATACTCAAGATAAAGCGGGCGATACCCTAGCTGCACAGAAAGTGTGGCAAGAATGTTTACGCATGTTGGCAGATGAAATGATTGATGTCATTTTACTTGATGAACTCACCTATATGGTCCTTTATGACTACATTGATCTAGATGAAGTACTCACTGCTTTAGAAAATCGTCCGCCTAATCAATCGGTTGTGATTACAGGTCGAGCAGCTCATAGAAGAATCATTGAAGCTGCTGATACCGTATCTGAAGTGAAAAGTATCAAGCATGCATTTGATTCAGGCATTAAGGCGAGAAAAGGCATCGACTGGTAAAAAAAAGCATGGAAATCATGACTGATTTTCATGCCTTTAATAAAGCGTTAGTTCGCTATGATTAACGACGAACTTGCTTACTCGTTAGCTCAATAACACGCAACTGTGCTAATGCTTTTGAGAGCTCTAAATGTGCCTGAGCGAAACTAACATCATCACCCATTTGCTGTATATTATTTTCTGCATCTTGGCGAGCCGCTTCCGCTCTTGCTTGGTCAATATCTTTACTGTGTAGTGCTGTATCTGCAAGAACGGTCACCACATCAGGTTGTACCTCTACCATACCACCTGATATATATAAGATCTCTTCTGGTTGTTTAAGATCAATAACAAAACTAGCAACACCAGGTTTAACCTTACTAATTAAAGGTGAATGACCAGGACGAATACCAAGTTCACCATCAGCACCAGAGATTGCTAATGCATGAGCATCCCCAGAAAACAAAGTGCCTTCTGCACTAACAATGTGCAACTTAAATGTATTTTCACTAACACCAATGGCCATACTCATTCCTTATCTTTTTATAAAGATTTTGCTTTTTCTAATACTTCATCAATAGATCCACAGTACAAAAAGGCTTGCTCTGGAATATCATCATACATTCCTTCTAATAGGCCTTTGAAGCCTGCAATCGTATCTTTAAGGGATACAAACACCCCTTTTTGCCCAGTGAATACTTCAGCAACATGATATGGTTGAGTTAAAAAACGCTCAACTTTACGTGCTCGAGATACTAGTTGCTTATCTTCTTCAGAAAGCTCATCCATGCCTAAGATGGCAATAATATCTTTAAGCTCTTTGTAGCGTTGTAGCATCATCTGAACGCCTTGAGCAATATCGTAGTGCTCTTGACCAACAAGAAGCGGATCCAATTGACGTGACGTTGAATCGAGTGGATCGATCGCTGGATACAAACCCAGAGCTGCAATATTACGCGACAAAACAACCGTTGCATCTAAGTGGGCAAAAGTCGTGGCTGGTGATGGATCGGTTAAATCATCTGCTGGTACGTATACCGCTTGAATAGAAGTAATTGAACCGGTTCTTGTCGATGTGATGCGCTCTTGAAGTACACCCATCTCTTCAGCAAGTGTTGGTTGGTAACCTACCGCAGATGGCATACGACCTAATAGTGCTGAAACCTCAGTCCCTGCTAATGTATAACGGTAAATGTTATCGATAAACAATAATACGTCTCGACCTTCATCACGAAAACGCTCAGCTATTGTTAAGCCAGTCAGAGCAACACGCAAGCGGTTTCCTGGTGGCTCGTTCATCTGGCCATATACCATGGCTACTTTATCAAGAACCCCAGCGTCTTTCATTTCGTAATAAAAATCATTACCTTCACGGGTACGTTCACCAACCCCAGTAAATACAGATAGGCCTGAGTGAGCTTTTGCAATGTTATTGATAAGTTCCATCATATTGACGGTTTTACCGACACCAGCACCACCAAACAAACCAATTTTACCCCCTTTTACAAATGGGCAAATTAGGTCAATAACTTTCACACCCGTTTCTAGCAATTCGGTACTATTTGCTTGTTCTTCATAGCTTGGCGCGCTGCGATGAATTTGATAGTTAGCTTTTTCACCAATAGGACCACATTCATCAATAGGTTCACCAAGCACATTCATGATACGACCTAGCGTTTCCTCACCAACTGGAACTTCTATTGCCCCACCCGTTGATTCAACTTTTAATCCGCGACGCAAACCATCCGATGTCCCCATGGCAATACAACGAACAATACCGCCACCAAGCTGCTGTTGAACTTCCAAAACAAGCGAAAGATCCCCACCATCGACCAAACGCAATGCATCATAAACACGTGGACCACTATTTTGTTCAAACTCGACATCCACAACAGCGCCGATCACTTTTACAATTTTACCAATACTCATTTTAAAACCTCGGAATACTTTTATACTGCTTGGGCGCCAGACACTATTTCGCTTAACTCTTGTGTAATTGCTGCTTGTCGAGCTTTATTATAAACCAATTGAAGATCTTCAATTAACTGGTCAGCATTATCTGTTGCAGCTTGCATTGATACCATTCTTGCCGCTTGTTCGCAGGCAATACTCTCTACCACACCTTGGAAAACCTGTGATTCGATATATCGCAGCATGAGCTCATCTAAAATCTCTTTAGGCGCTTGCTCATAGATATAATCCCAACGAGCCATTTCACCTTTGACTACTGGCTCACTACTTTTGGGATTGGGTAATAGCTGCTTTAATATTGGCTTTTGAACCATCGTATTGACAAATTCATTATGGACGACATATAAACGATCAATTTGACCTTCATTATAATGTTCCATCATTGCATTAACGGCACCTAGCAAATCTTGTAGTTTAGGCGTATCTCCCAATCCCGATGTTTGTGCAATGACATTACCCATTTTTTGAAAGAAACTGATTGCTTTGGCACCAATTAGTGTTGTATCTACTTCAACACCTTTCGCTTTCCATTGCTGCATATCTTGCATAACAAGTTTAAATAAGTTTGTATTTAAACCGCCGCACAAGCCTCGATCCGATGAAACAATAATGTATGCGACGCGTTTTACTTCTCGTTCCAACAAATATGGGTGTTGATATTCCAATGAACCTGATGATAAGTGACGAATAACACGACGCATGTTATGAGCATACGGTCTTGTTGCTTGCATATTATCTTGTACTTTGCGCATTTTGCTCGCAGCAACCATCTGCATTGCACTGGTTATTTTTTGCGTACTCTGCACACTAGCAATTTTACTGCGTATCTCTTTTGCATTTGCCATGGTCAGCTCCTATTAATTATCGCTAGGTCACTTAATTACCAAGACTGCAAAGCAACAAAGCCTTCTAACAATGATGTTAATTGCTGTTCAATTTCATCGTTATAGAGACCTGAAGCATTAATAGTATCGAGTAATTGCGGGTTGTTATTACGAGCATAAGCAAGCAATCCAGCTTCAAATTCACTAATACTTGCTAGTGGTACATCCGTTAAATAGCCTTTTTCTGCTGCAAAAATAACCGCGGATTGATCAGCGACACTCATTGGAGCGTATTGCTTTTGTTTCATCAATTCCGTTACTTTTTCACCATGATCTAACTGCTTACGAGTTGCATCGTCCAAATCAGATGAGAATTGTGCAAAAGCAGCTAATTCACGATACTGTGCGAGTGCAGTACGGATACCACCAGAGAGTTTTTTAATTATCTTTGTCTGAGCCGCACCACCAACACGAGAAACAGAAATACCTGGGTCAACCGCAGGACGTAGACCAGCATTAAACAACTGTGTCTGTAGGAATATTTGACCATCAGTAATCGAAATTACATTGGTTGGGACAAAAGCAGAAACATCCCCCGCCTGAGTTTCGATAATAGGTAAAGCTGTTAATGTACCTGTTTTGCCTTTTACCGCGCCTTCAGTCATTCGTTCAACATATTCTTCATTCACTCTTGCTGCACGCTCTAAAAGGCGTGAGTGAAGATAAAATACATCACCAGGGAATGCTTCACGACCTGGCGGGCGTTTTAATAGCAGTGAAATCTGACGATACGCTACCGCTTGCTTAGAAAGATCATCGTAAATAATGAGTGCATTTTCACCTTTATCGCGAAAATACTCACCCATAGTACAACCAGCATATGGTGCTAAATATTGTAGCGCTGCTGATTCCGATGCAGATGCCACGACGATAATAGTGTTATCAAGTACATTATGTTCTTCGAGTTTGCGTACAACGTTAGCGATAGTCGATGCTTTTTGACCAATTGCAACATAAATACATTTAACGTCAGAATTTTTTTGGTTAATGATGGCATCAACAGCCATTGCCGTCTTACCTGTTTGACGATCTCCAATAATCAACTCTCGCTGACCTCGCCCAATTGGAATCATCGTATCAACGGCTTTATAACCTGTTTGAATCGGTTCATCGACAGATTTACGATCGATAACACCAGGCGCTATGACTTCTACAGGCTCAAAGCGCTCGGCAATAACCTCACCCTTGCCATCAATAGGTTGACCTAGTGTATTAACAACACGACCTAGCAAACTTGGTCCAACAGGTACTTCTAGAATGCGACCTGTGCCTTTCACTTTCATACCTTCTGAAAGATCTGCATAAGGACCCATTACCGCAGCACCTACCGAGTGATGTTCTAGGTTCAACGCAAGTGCGTATCGATTGCCAGGTAACTCAATCATTTCACCTTGCATAGCATCTGTTAATCCATTGATAGTAATGATGCCATCGCTAACAGAGACAATAGTACCTTCATTACGAGCTTGAGTTGACACATTAAATGTGGCTATTCTCTCTTTAATTAACGCACTGATTTCATTTGAATTTAATTGCATATTTAATACCTATTACCCTTGCAGGCTAGTGGCTAAGCGTCGAATAGATGTTTTCAAAGAGCCGTCAATAACTAACCCTCCTACTTTTATAATTAATCCACCGACAACGGACGGATCAACTTCACTGTGTAATTCGACACTACGCTCAACTTTGATTTCTAGTGCTTGTTTAATTTTAACAATTTGCTCATCTGTTAATGGCTCAGATGAAGTAACCGTTGCTTCTAAATGTTTTTCAAACTCATTTTTAAGCTCGATAAATCCAGCGGCTATTGCACTAAGTGCTGATAAGCGACCATTTTCAATAATAATGCGGATAAAGTTATGAACGTGTTCATCGATTAATCCATCGCAAATCATGAAAAACATGCTGACAAACTCATCCGAAACTTTACCGCCAGAATTATTCAGATCTTCAATGTGCATCGCAATTGTTGGATCTTGTGCAACAGCAGCAACGGTATTCAGCATCGACTGCCACTCTGTTAGTGCCGCATTTTCGTGAGCAAAATCAAAAGCAGCTTTCGCATAAGGGTGGGCAATGGTTTGTAAATCTGACATGTTGCTACCCTCTTAAGTTAAATCTCACTGATAAATTTATTGACAAGTTCACGGTTAGTTTGAGTATCTAGATTTCGATTAATCAATTTCTCTGCACTTTCTATAACTAAATCAGCCATTTCCGCTTTTAATTCGCGACGAACTCGTTGGCGCTCTGCCTCGATATCCGTTTTTCCTTTCGCAATAATTCGTGCTTTTTCTTGTTCCGCTTCGGTGACGGCCTCATCAATAATTTGCTGACGGCGTTGAGAGCCTTGCTCAAGCATCTTATTCACACTTTCTTTTGCATCACTAATAAGCTGTGCACCATTTTCTTTGGCTAATGCTAATTCTTTCGATGCATTTTCGGTATGACGAAGACCTTGTGCAATTTCCTTTTGACGTTCATCTAACATTGCTGTTAATGGTGGCCAAACATATTTCATGCAAAGCCAAACAAAAATCACAAAGGAAATTGCTTGACCAAACATGCTTGCATTTAAGTTCATACCATCCTCTCTTTAATAACCGACGTTAATTAAACAACCGATTGTGGTGAATTAGGCCACTGCGAAGATAATGTATAAACCAATACCAACACCAATCATCGGTACCGCATCTACAAGACCCATCATAATAAAGAATTGTGTTCGTAACATTGGGGTTAAATCTGGTTGACGAGCAACACCTTCTAAATATTTACCCGCTAAATTACCAATACCTGATGCTGCACCAGCTGCACCTAACCCAATTAATAGCGCACCAGCTACGTAAAGAACGGCACTAACAATATCCATGAATAACTCCAATAAAAAATTAATAAACTATTTTAATTTATAACTAATGACTTTCTTCTGTAGCCATACTTAAATAAACGACGGTAAGAACCATAAATATAAATGCTTGTAAGAACACAATTAAAATATGGAATAATGCCCATGGAACACTTAACGCCCATTGCATCCACCACGGCATGAGTGCGATTAAAATGAAGATCATTTCACCCGCATACATATTTCCAAACAAACGTAACCCTAATGATATTGGTTTAGATATAAGCGTTATTAATTCTAATACCAAGTTAACTGGGTATAGTAATGGGTGACTAAATGGTTGTGTTGTTAGCTCTTTAATAAACCCTTTTATTCCTTTGTGCTTTAACGTATATCCAATCACAAGAATAAACACGCCAATAGCCATAGACATGGCAACATTTACATCAGCCGATGGTAAATCACGGAAGTGAGCAATCCCTAACTCTCTTGCTAAAGAAGGCACTAAGTCTACGGGCAATAAATCAATGGCATTCATAAGAAATACCCAAACAAAAATAGTTAAAGCCAATGGACCAATTAACTTATCTTCCGCTTGAAAAATCTCTTTCACTAGGTTGTTTACAAATTCAAAGGTAATTTCTATAAAACATTGTAACCGACCAGGAACACCACTTGTCCCCTTGGTAACAGCATAACGAAATACACCAATAAAAGTTAAGCCTAATATCCATACCATCAACATAGAGTCTATATTGACTGCCCAAAAACCATCACCTGAAGTTAAGAATGTTAAATGATGCTCAATATATTCATGAGCAGTCTGTACATTTTCCACTTTAGATAGTCCTTAATACTGGTTTATTAATCATTGGTGCAATAAAGTAACCAATAAATGTAATACAGTATGCTTCTATAACAACAGTATTGCTTAACGCCATAAACTTAAATGCTAAAACAAACATTATTACTGTATAAACAAGCTTAATATTTCGACTTAAATGCATTAAGTCTTTCATATTGATATTGGGTTTATACTTTACCTTCCTACTTGCTATATACATTCCAAAAAGGGCTGGGATGATAGCAATAACTACACCAATTAATGAAGATTCAACACTTAAACTATTGTTCATAATAATTTCATACGCAATAGCTAAAACACCAAATAAACATTGACTCATTAACATTGTCTTTGCGGCTAATACAATATCTGTACTAGCATTATCATGCTGCATGTACAAATCCTCTGTATATCTGCTGATTTTAAATTCCATTACTTTTATAAAATACTACTTACTAAATACTATTCTAAAAAAATATGGCTCTTCGCTCTTATCAATCTGAACTGATTAGCGGGTAGAAGTAATATACCCTTACACATAAGGTGACGTACATCACAAATACTGCACTTTATATTTCCATAAATGGAACGGTTACCCTGGCTCATTTCATTTATGAATGTATAGAGACTAAGTTCAAATGCCTTCGTTATAACATTCTATGCTCAACCTATATTTTACATAAAAAAAAGCGCTCACAGAAATCTGTAAGCGCTTGTTTATATTGCAAATATCTAATTAAATAAGCCTTTTAATAAGCTATTAACGGCCTCTTTCGTTTTATCATCTTTAATTTTGTCCGTTAACTTATCAACACCGCGCTGAACTTCTTTTTCTACTTTTTCTTTGAGAACATCATCAAATATCAGTTTAAATTTCGGTTGTGCCCAAGAGCCAGTAATTTGAATTGGAATCGTCACATCTTTCAATTCGCTAATGTCTTGACCTCCCTGCCCCTCTAGCGAGCCGACAATTGAAGTACTGACTAAGAAATCCGTCGTTTCTTGTAAGTAGTTAGCTGTGCCTTCTCCAGTGACACGTAGCAATGGAGATTGGGCATGAAGATTATTGGTCGTCATTTCACCATTCGCTAATACGAAAGTTCCTGTCATAGCACTAAAATCTGTTTTCTGAACGCCTTCATTACCGTCCAAACTCTGCCCTTTAATCTTGGCATAATTCTCACGAATCATTTGGGCAATATTAATCCCATTAACCGCTCCATCAGCAAAGTTAATAGCTATCGTTCCTGTTAGGTTTTTCTTCATATTTGTTGGGGCTAAATACTGACCTTTGATATCGATATCGATATTGCCCGTACCTTCAAGCTTATCGTTATCCGCAACATCTGCTAGCAATGGTTGTACTTTTACCGCTTTGATTTGATTTTTAAATTGGTAGGTCGTGACTGCTTGTCTAGCATCTAGGCGCGCTGTTGCTGCGATTGAACCTTGATATAACTGAGCGCTCAATGATGAAAGATCGACAACACCTCGGTTGACTGAAAAATCTGCTGCGACATTTTGTAAATGAGCCCCTCCGGCTTTAAAGGCATCAATGTTTATTATGCCCTTTACATCAAGAGATTTTAACGCACTGAGATCTGGTTCAATTTCTGCTGCATCAGCAGGCTGAGACCCACTCTTAGATGAAGTATCCGTTCCTTCAGTCTGTGTATCCAAACCTAAAAATTCATCAAGATCGATATTAGCACTATGTAAAGCAAAGCGAACCTTTGGGATCGCGGCCAAGGTAACGTTAGCATTACCATCAAGTTGAATAGCATTTAAAGCCAGTGTTTTTAAGTTGAAATCTAAATAGCTTTTAGCCAAATCAAAGGTTAACGCTGAGTTCATATTAACGTTAAGTGGCGACTGCGGTAAACCCTCACCAATAAGTGTTGAGTCTAATTGCATATTAGTTACGTCAACAAAATTCATTGCTTGATCTATGCTGACACTTAAGTTCCCTTTAGCTTCCATTGCTAAATCAGAAAAATCACCTTTGATAGCAAAGTTAACCATACTAGGGCTCGCTAGTTGAAATTGATCAAGCTGGATAGAAGCAGATTCAATACGATTAATACCATCATCGAATGTCACATCCATCTCCAACTCTTTTATCATCGACTCTAAGACATTCTTGGCGAGTTTGAATTGCGTTTTTCCATGAGCAGAAAACTGTTGCTGATTATTTTCACCTTTCAACTGAAAACCCAATTGAGTCCACTCGTCAAATGAAAACTCAGATAGGGTTAGCCCTACATCGTATAACTTGCTGTAGGTTTTCGTTTGATGATTTTGAATTTCAAGTAAAGCGTTAGAAATAGTGACACCTTGCAGCACAATATCCCACGCTTGCTCTGCTGGTGTAGAAGCTTCATCAACCACAGGATCATTAGCCGTGCTTTGCTCTTGTTCCACTGGTGATTTCTGAGTTAACTCATCGAGATTTGTGCGACCATCGGCAAGTGTTTCAAGGCGTATTTGAGCACCATCTAGTACCACATTGCCTATGTTCAGTTTTTGACTCAATAATGGCATCACAGAGACTTCAATGCCTACTTTGCTAACATCGAGTAATGTGGATTGAGAGAAACCTGGGGGGTTTTTAAGTGATGTCTCTCCCATCTCAAAACCAATAGTTGGAAAAAACGTCCAGCTAATATCACCTTCAATAGCAATATCTAGACCTGCTTTTTGCTTGGCTTGTTCTGTAATGAGAGGTTTAAATTGGTTAGGGTCAACAACGACAATCAGTGTAATAATTGCAGCAATAATAATGGCAAATATTACACTAATGAATAACAGGAGTTTCTTCATGTACTTCTTCCTTGCAACAAACTAGACAAAAGAAACTGGTGCTTTTATAAGCACCAGTTATTCTTTATAAAATAGAATCTTACAAGGAGTTTAGTCGCCACAAATTAGAGTTGCAACAACACTCACGTTAATTCGAACAAATACGTGAGAGAAGCAAACTACGACTTAAGCAGTTTCGCGATATGTGCCTTTAGTACATCAATAGCAATTCGGTTCTTACCACCTCGTGGTACGATGATATCGGCATGCTGTTTAGACGGTTCAATAAACTGTAAAAACATTGGGCGAACTGTTTTTTGGTATTGTTTAAGAACCGAGTCCATCGTACGTCCGCGCTCTTCTACATCACGTTTCACACGACGAAGTAAACAGATGTCTAATGGTGTATCCATAAAAACAGATGCATGCATTAGATTGCGTAAACGAGGGTCTGTCAAAAGTAAAATACCTTCCAGAATAATTACTTTCTTTGGAGTCAGAGGCGTTGTGTTTGATGTACGTGTATGTTCTGTATAGCTATACTCTGGAACTTCAACTGCTTCACCTTGGATTAGTTTTTCCAAGTGTTCGCACAGTAAGTCGTGATCAAGTGCATTAGGGTGATCGTAGTTAGTTTTAACTCGTTCTTCCATGCTAAGGTGACTTTGATCACTGTAATAGCAATCTTCCGTGATAACACCAATTTGATGGTCGCCAACTTTCTCTCTTATTTCGTTATAGATGGTGCTAGCGATCAAGCTTTTTCCTGAAGCGGAAGCGCCCGCGATACCTACGATGACGCATTGATTATTATCAGACATTGTTGTGCACTCAATTCTGTATGTTGGGGAATAATAAAACCCCGTGATTATAGGGAGTTCATAACATAGATACTAGTAAGAAACTGCGCTATCTGTAGCTATTTATGAATATAAGTGATGAAAAACCCATAGAATGAATAATTCAAGCGACAGTTTAGTGACTACTTATTCAACCATGCTAATATTAATCGCTTCTGGCTTCTCTTCACCCTGCCAATATAGTTGACAGGCGACACGGTCAGCTAATTGACGATAAAGGAGACTATGCTCACTGTCAGGACGAGCAATCACTGTCGGTTTACCCTGATCAATATCTTCTCTTAATGAAATATGCAGTGGAATTTGAGCAAGTACATTCAATTGCATTTCACTGGCCATCTGAACAGCACCACCCGATCCAAATATAGCTTCTTTATGACCACATTGACTGCATATATGGTAGCTCATATTCTCGACAACCCCAACGACAGGAACCTCAACTTTATCAAACATCGCCACCCCTTTTTGCGCATCGGCAAGAGCAAGATCTTGTGGGGTTGTTACTACTAATGCCCCTGTTACGGGGATCTGCTGAGATATAGTAATTTGAATATCGCCCGTACCTGGAGGCATATCAATAACCAGATAATCCAATTCTGGCCATTGTGTTTCATTAAGCAGTTGTGCAAGTGCTTTTGATGCCATTGGTCCACGCCAAATCGCCGCATCACCTTTATCAACAAGATAACCAATTGAATGCGTGTAAATACCATGCGCGTCAATAGGTTGCATCCATTTGTCATCTTTCACCGCTGGTTTAGCATCTAGCTTACCGATCATCATAGGCACTGAAGGCCCATAAATATCGGCATCTAATAACCCCACACTTGCCCCGTTACTGGCTAATGCTAGTGCCAAGTTAACGGATGTTGTTGATTTACCGACTCCACCTTTCGCTGATGACACTGCAATGATATTTTTTACATTTTTAACGTTTGCGGCAACATGAGTTTGTAACGCTCTGACCTTAGTTTTTACTTGGTATTTAAATGTCGCAACGTGCTGCTCTTGCTGCTGAGTAGAAATCCATTGATTTAATAATGACTCTAAATCACTCGCAGCAAAGGGAAGGGTTATCTCAAAAATACCACTGGCTAAAACAGTGACAATGCTAGGTTGTAGTGCCCATTCATTAATTAAAAGAGGATGTTGAAATTCATTCAACCACTGACAAAATTGCTGCTTATCTGAAAATTGACGCATACTAACTCCTTTTTCACCCATGCTATCACTCGCTTACTTTATAAAGAACCCTTAAAAAACTATGGGATTACTCCTTCTGATAACTTGGAGTCAAGCCATGCATAAGGTAGTATTGATTCCTAATTTATTTATCCTCATCTAGTAAAGCGAAATATTAAGTATGGCGACTGATCCAAGAAAAATGCTGGTAACTTGTGCCCTTCCGTATGCTAACGGTTCAATTCACCTTGGTCATATGCTCGAGCATATCCAAGCTGATATTTGGGTTCGCTACCAACGCTTACGTGGTAACACGGTAAACTTCATCTGTGCTGACGATGCTCACGGCACGCCGATTATGCTTAAAGCTCAGCAGATGGGTATCACACCTGAAGAGATGATTGCTGCTGTTAGCGAAGAGCACCAAAAAGATTTTGCTGGCTTTGATATCAGCTTCGATAACTACCATAGCACACACAGTGATGAGAACCGTGAATTGGCTTCTCATATCTACCTTGAACTTAAAAAGAACGGTTTCATCTCAAGCCGTACTATTTCTCAGCTTTTCGATCCTGAGAAAGAAATGTTCCTACCCGATCGCTTTGTAAAAGGGACTTGCCCTAAGTGTAAGTCAGAAGATCAGTATGGCGATAACTGCGATAACTGCGGTGAGACATACAGCCCAACCGAGCTAATTAACCCTAAATCGGCGGTTTCTGGCGCAACTCCAGTAATGAAAGACTCAGAGCACTTCTTTTTCGATCTGCCTCAGTTTGAAAGCATGCTTAAAGAGTGGACTCGTTCTGGTTCTCTACAAAATGAAACTGCAAACAAAATGCAGGAATGGTTCGAGTCGGGTCTGCAACAATGGGATATCTCACGTGATGCGCCTTACTTCGGCTTCGAAATCCCAGGCGAAAAAAATAAGTTCTTCTACGTATGGCTAGATGCTCCTGTTGGCTACATGGCGTCTTTCAAGAATCTATGTGATAAACGTGATGATCTTGATTTTGATGAGTACTGGAAGCAAGATAGTACAACTGAACTTTACCACTTCATTGGTAAAGACATTGTTTACTTCCACTCTCTTTTCTGGCCTGCAATGCTTGATGGCGCTGGTTTCCGTAAGCCAAACAACATATTCGTCCACGGTTATGTAACGGTTAACGGTGCTAAGATGTCTAAGTCGAAAGGCACATTCATCAAAGCAGGTACTTACCTAAATCACTTAGATCCAGAATGCTTACGCTACTACTACGCAGCAAAATTAAACAGCCGTATTGACGATCTTGATTTGAACCTTGAAGACTTCACTCAACGTGTTAATGCTGATGTTGTAAACAAGATTGTAAACCTTGCTTCTCGTAACGCAGGTTTCATTACTAAGCGCTTCGAAGGGAAACTTTCAGCTGAGTTTGCAGAACCTGAGCTTTACAATGAATTTGTTGCTGCTGCTGAGCGTATTGGCGAGCTATACGAAACTCGTGAATTTAGTCGTGCTATTCGTGAAATTACTGCTCTTGCTGACAAAGCAAACCAGTACATCGATGAAAAAGCACCTTGGGTTCTAGCAAAAGAAGAAGGCAAAGAGAAAGAGCTACAAGAAGTCTCTTCTGTTGGTATCAACTTATTCCGTGTATTAATGGCTTACTTAAAGCCTGTAATGCCAGAGCTTGCCGCACGTACTGAAGCTTTCTTAAATGAAGAACTAACATGGGAAAGTATTGCAACGCCACTAACTGACCATGAAATTACTAAGTTCAAAGCGCTATTTAGCCGTATTGACCCTAAGAAA
Source organism: Vibrio sp. 10N.286.49.B3 (assembly GCF_002873395.1). Classification (GTDB taxonomy): domain Bacteria; phylum Pseudomonadota; class Gammaproteobacteria; order Enterobacterales; family Vibrionaceae; genus Vibrio. The sequence goes on from NZ_MCUV01000001.1 coordinate 453,191, forward strand.
GTGGAAGCAATGATCGAGTCTTCTAAAGAAGATGCTGCAGCAGAAGCCGCTGCAAAAGAAAAAGCAGAAGCAGAAAAAGAGCAAGCAAGCCAAACAGAGCTAGACAAAGAGCCTATTGCTGATGAAATTGAGTTTGACGCGTTTGCAGCAGTTGATATGCGTATTGCTCGCATCATCTCTTGTGAAGAAGTGCCAAAAGCAAATAAGCTACTTAAGTTCCAACTGGATATCGGTGGTGAAACACGCCAAGTATTCTCTGGTATCAAATCAGCATACAAACCTGAAGAGCTAGAAGGCAAGCTAACCGTTATGGTGGCAAACCTAAAACCTCGTAAAATGAAGTTTGGCATGTCTGAAGGCATGATCTTAGCGGCTGGTCCTGGCGGTAGTGATCTTTGGATCTTAGAGCCACATGAAGGCGCACAGCCAGGTATGCGTGTTATGTAATTCAGCTTTCTGAATTTAGCTGTACACTAAAACAAAAAAGCCTCTAAGAGGCTTTTTTTATATCCGACGTTCTAATTAACTGTCATCTTCAGTGAAGTTTGTTGGTAATGTTTTTTTCATTTCATTCCAAATCTGCGCCCCATCAACCCCGTATTGGTAAATCAGTGTTGGTAAAGCTTCACGATTGCCATTTTGACAAATTAGTAATAAGTCACGATAAAATTTTAATGATAATTCACGTGCCTCAGGACTTGAGTAATAATAACTACCTACACGGTCATAAAGCTTTTTAACACCGTTAAAAATTAAGCCGTAGATATTATTACCAGAATAGAAGGCTAAACGTTGGAAAAGCATATAATCGTAAAAGTTAAAGGTCTTAGAGGTGAGAATCACTTGTCGTTTTAGTTCATCTTTCTCGTTATCATCTTTAATTGTCTGTTTGATCTTATCGCCATAAGGTGATGAGTCGACAAACTGCTCCCATGATTCAGCGGCAAGTAATTGCTCACAAGATACAATAACGTTTTCGATTATTCTTTCAGAGTCTTCTTTATTAATTTTGAAAGCATAACGCATGAATATTGGACTGATACTAGTACGAGCCGCTAATAAATCCTCCACGATACTGGTCGCATTATCAGCATCTAACGTCATTAATGTATCTAAGATATGTAACCCTGAGGTTTCCATAAATTGATTTACTTTCGTTGGTTTACCATGTTGAATCGTCAACCAACCATCACGCGCTAAACGTTGTAACACTTCTCGTAACGTTGTTCGTGTCACACCAATCAGTTCTGATAACTCTCGCTCCGCAGGTAAGATAGACCCTGGTGCAAAACGACCATTCCAGATACTTTCAATAATATACTTCTCTGCAAATCCTGCAGGGCTTTTTGCCTTAATAACCATTTACAGTGTTATCCGCTTTAATAAATTGGAATGATATAACTCATCATACCACCAGTTGGTGGTTAGCGGAAAGCAAACACCACCAAATGGCACATATAGCCAACAATAGAGCAATAACTCTAAAACTTTTTTTAAACAACTTTATTGTTGGATTTATCAGTATCTGTTGGTAATTTTATGTGTTAGATCATAACTAACTGTAAATAAACGTTTGTTAGATCACATTTTTTAACACTAAAAATGCAATTTTAAGTTGAATCAATCATTAAGAAACTTGTAGTAGTATTAGATTTTGTTTCATTTCTTTACATAAAGCTCTTTATACATAGAAAGCTTTTAAGTTCATTTATGCTTATTTAGAGTTAAATCATGCGATAAATACGACATGGTCATCATTTGCTGTTGACTAAATGTTAACAACTAGTAAAGTTCTGACTATGCTTGAGCTGTATCTAATCATTAACTAATGAGTCACTTAGTAAGTGGTGGTGACTGCTTTTCACCGACTAAGTCGTAAGTCATAGCCTGTGGATGGCTTATTATCATTCACTTTATTTAGACCATGCTTTGTTATCTATTCACCATTAATAAAAGAGTTTATAAACATGCCGATGTCTCTTGGAAATGCTTTTATCAAAAACTTTTTAGGTAAAGCGCCCGATTGGTATAAAGTTGCAATTATTGCCTTTCTTATCATAAATCCACTCATCTTTTTCTTTGTTGATCCTTTTGCCGCTGGTTGGTTACTTGTCGTTGAATTTATTTTTACTCTTGCTATGGCGCTAAAGTGCTACCCATTACAACCTGGAGGCTTATTAGCAATTGAAGCGATTGCCATTGGCATGACCAGTGCTGAACAAGTTAAACATGAGTTGGTTGCTAATATCGAAGTTTTGCTATTGCTTATATTCATGGTCGCTGGTATTTACTTCATGAAACAGCTGTTGCTGTTCATTTTTACTAAGATCTTACTGGGCATACGCTCCAAAGCTATGCTCTCTGTTGCTTTCTGTTTTACCGCTGCATTTCTATCTGCTTTTTTAGATGCATTAACTGTTATCGCTGTGGTTATCAGTGTGGCTGTCGGCTTCTACGCGATTTATCATAAAGTGGCTTCAGGGACAGTCGCTACTAGCATCCACGATCATACAACTGATGACTGCATTTCAGAGCTAACTCGTGATGACCTTGAGAATTATCGTGCCTTTTTACGTTCACTGCTCATGCATGCTGGTGTTGGTACTGCTCTTGGTGGTGTAATGACAATGGTCGGCGAACCACAAAACCTGATCATTGCAGATCAGGCCGGCTGGTTATTTGGTGAATTCCTCATTCGAATGGCACCAATCACTGTTCCTGTTTTTGTCTGCGGATTACTGACTACCGTTTTGGTGGAAAAATTAAAAATCTTTGGATATGGTGCTGAGCTACCAGAAAATGTGCGTCATATTTTAGTCGATTTTGACAATAAACAACGCGAGAACCGTACCAAGCAAGATATAGCAAAGCTTTACATTCAAGGTGCTATCGCAGTATGGCTTATTGTTGGTCTCGCTCTCCATTTAGCCGCTGTTGGTCTGATCGGATTATCCGTTATTATTTTAGCCACTGCATTTACCGGAATCATCGAAGAGCACTCCCTTGGTAAAGCTTTTGAAGAAGCGCTGCCATTCACAGCTCTACTTACGGTCTTCTTTTCTATCGTTGCCGTCATCATCGATCAAGAACTCTTCAAGCCAATCATTGATGCTGTGCTTGCTGTAGAAGATAAAAATGATCAACTTGCCCTGTTCTATATGGCCAATGGTTTGTTATCTATGGTGTCTGATAATGTCTTTGTTGGTACGGTCTATATTACTGAGGTAAAAACGGCACTATTAGAAGGAATAATCAGTCGTGAACAGTTTGACCTGTTAGCCGTTGCAATAAACACGGGAACGAACTTGCCATCGGTTGCAACGCCAAATGGCCAAGCTGCTTTCTTGTTTTTATTAACATCGACACTGGCTCCGCTAATCCGTTTATCCTACGGTCGTATGGTCATTATGGCCTTCCCATATACAGTGGTACTCGCCCTAGTGGGTTTATTTGGTATCGAATTTTTACTCGAACCCGTGACTCACTTATTCTATGACTGGGGATGGTTAACTCTCCATTCCGTTGATCCTTTATCCGCAGTTCTACCCATTGGACATTAATTTTTTATTTTTCAGGGAACAATTACTCATAAAAAGGTTCTGATTAGTCAGAACTTTTTTATGGCTTTCTATATACTTGAGCTTTATTAATTACCTTCGTGACTCTATTTAGGAATAAAGGATTATTTGTGACAGTGCTTCGTATCATCAACGCTTTTTCTCGTAGCCGTTTAGCTTGGTTACTACTTTTCATCTGCATAATGGCATTTGAGGCATGCGCCCTATTTTTTCAACATGTCATGATGCTGCCACCTTGTGTGATGTGTATTTATGAACGTGTCGCAATGCTAGGTATTAGCGCAGCTGCTTTAGTGGGTATGATTGCACCGAATAATGCTTTTATACGTTGGATTGGATTAGCTGGCTGGGGATTAAGTAGCTATAAAGGGCTGCTACTGGCGCAGCAACATGTGGATTTTCAGTTTAACCCTTCACCTTTTGCCACTTGCGATCTTTTTGTTACTTTTCCTAACTGGGCACCGCTCAATCAGTGGGTACCTTGGATGTTTGAGGCCTATGGAGACTGCAGCAAAGTGGTATGGCAATTTTTATCACTATCAATGCCGCAATGGTTAGTGATTATTTTTGCTGGCAATTTAGTCGCTTTGGCTATCATCTTAGTTGCTCAGTTTGTAAAACCCGTTAAACAGCACAAATAGGCTTCCATGCCCATTTATGTACTTAACAACCAGCATCTAGTGCTCTTTCTCGTTAAAAATATATAATCTGAACGGTTCATTAATTGGTTGGTATAAATTTTATCCTCTGTATAGATTTATACCAAGCAAAAACCCTATCACCGCTATTGACTGCGATTAGTCTAACTACAACACTGTTTAAACTTTTTACCACTCCCACATGGGCAGGCATCATTACGACCAATATCTTTAAATGGATTAACACTTTGTGCCTTTGCGCCAAGCATTAGCTCATCAGCAGCGAGTGTGACTTCCATGATCATGACATCAAGTTGACCCATAAAATCAGCTAACTGAGGTGGCGTATCGATCCCTGCGCTAATCATCGCTTGCTGAGTGCCCTCTTCGTCGACGGCAAGCATAAAAGTGGTGAGTAGAGCTTGTAGCATACGTAGAGTACCATCACCGACCTGAGCTTCTTGCCAATGCGCCTCTACCATCGACCAAACGACCATAAAGCCTTCCGCGTATACTGCCAAATCGGTGACAGAATCAGCTAATAGGCTATCAAGAGCATATTCGCTGCGCTTAAGTAGGTTGTACTGCTGATTGATACGCTCAACGACGGCAGCGTTAATATTTTCACTTTGCTCACCAACCACTAACGGTAACCAAGTTTCAGGCTCAAGAGGTTTTGTTGCCATATTAGAAGCCAATATCGCGCCTTCAATATATAAAGCGCTTTCCCCCTGCCAATCGGCTGGTAATGTGATTAGTTGCATTATTCTATCTTCTTAGTATCTGAATTGAGTTGGGTAGAATTATAGCGATAGAGTTCAGATCAACAAGCTTTATAGCCTTTACGTTATGATTAAACCTGCTAAGAGTGACATTTTCCTACTCAGCTATTACAATCTCGCCTCTTCTTTTTAGAGCGATGAATTATGCGAGTTATTTTAGGCCCAATGGAGGGCGTTCTTGATCATTTAATGCGAGAAATCCTAACCGAAATTAATGATTATGATCTCTGTGTTACTGAGTTTGTCCGCATTGTCGACCAAGTCCTTCCTGATCATGTTTTTCATCGCCTTTGCCCTGAACTGCTACAAGGTTCTGCTACCCGATCTGGTGTGCCAATCCATATTCAACTTTTAGGGCAAGAACCTAACTGGATGGCAGAAAATGCTATTCGTGCTGCTGAATTAGGTGCGAAAGGGATCGATCTTAACTTTGGTTGCCCAGCTAAAATGGTCAATAAAAGTCGTGGTGGCGCTGCTCTACTCCAGCACCCTGAACTTATCTATCAAGTCATTAAATCCTGCCGTGACGCGGTACCTGACCATATTCCGGTTAGTGCCAAAATCCGCTTAGGCTGGGATAATCCTGATGATTGCTTTGAAATTGTTGATGCTATCGAACAAGCTGGAGCAAATGAGCTAACTGTACATGCGAGAACAAAATCGGCGGGCTATAGAGCAGAAGAAATTAAGTGGCAGTATATTGATAAAATTCGCCAAAGAAGCTCGATTCCTTTAATTGCCAATGGGGAGATTTGGAACTATCAAGATGGACAAGATTGTATCAAAACAACCGGTGTTGATTCGCTGATGGTATGTCGAGGTGCATTTAATGTCCCAAACCTTGGTAATGTTGTTAAACACAACCAAGCCATTATGCCTTGGAAAGAGGTGGTCGATTTATTGATCTACTACTCGCAATTCGAAATGAAAGGTGACAAAGGGCTATATTACCCGAATAGAGTAAAACAATGGTTTGCCTACTTACGCCAGCAATACCCACAAGCTGATGCCTTATTTAGAGAAATTCGTACATTTAAAAAAGCTCAACCGATTGTTGATATCATTCATCAGCATCGAGATACATTAGCTTAAAGACTTCGAGTTTGCTTTTAGCTTTTACTCTGCTCATTTAATTTATGAATGCGTTAGACAAAGTCCACGTTTTACCTTTTCGTACAATGAAAGAGTAAACGTGGATACTATTGTGTTTGTAGGCTGAGGAGACTTAAAACCAACGCTCAAAGGCTGAGCGATCGAGCTGTTTAAAGGCGCGATTTAGAATTCCCGCTAACTCTTTATATCTTGGCTGTGCTTTAGGTGGTTCTAAACGACATCCAGATTCAAGGATTTTCGCATGCAACTCTCGATACCACTCAGCAAGGCTTGGTGGTAAAGGGCTATTTGAGCGATGACCTAACCACCACATACCCTGCAAAGGTAAACTTAATGCAAATAATGCGACAACGACAGCTTGTGGCATAGCCTGACTATTTTGAAAAACCATTTGAGTCAAAACACTGATAGCGGCAATCGCAGGCATAACCTTGATACCGAACTTGGTTGCTTTGATAATACGTTGCTCTGGAAAAAGTGCTGTCAGCTCTTTTCTCATTGGCCAAAGTTCCATATAACTTTGACCATCTTTTAAACTGTGGGCTAATCCGACTTTATTGTTCATATCGTCCTCGCTCTAAAATTAAGTTGAAAAGTTCAACTAAAAACGCAAAAAATTGATTAAAGTTAATATTAATTAAATTTTTTTTGTTATATTTACCCAATATCGCTATCCTTTGCACATCTTAATCTTATTGTTGCTGTTATTTTAACTTTAGGCAACTCTAAGTAAGCTTTTGCAAGGAAAGCACAGGTGTTTTTTTGTAAAAATTCATCTCCACTATACGGAATTTGATATAATTTTGACCAAGGCTTGAATTAAGATTCAATCTTGCAATTAATTTTCACTTTTAACTGATTTTTATCAGTCGAACAAAACAGGTAGCACTCATGTCTAAGCTGGTTTTAGTTTTAAACTGCGGTAGTTCTTCTCTTAAATTTGCTATTGTTGATGCAGTCTCTGGTGACGAGCATTTAACAGGTCTAGCAGAATGTCTTCACCTTCCAGAAGCTCGCATCAAATGGAAACTTGATGGTAAGCACGAAGCACAACTTGGTGATGGCGCAGCACACGAAGAAGCTCTAGCGTTCATGGTTGAGACTATTATTGCTTCAAAACCTGAACTTGCAGCAAACCTTGCAGCAATCGGTCACCGTGTTGTTCACGGTGGTGAGAAATTCACAAAATCAGCTCTAATTACTGATGAAGTACTAAAAGGTATCGAAGACTGTGCAACACTTGCTCCTCTTCATAACCCTGCTCACATCATTGGTATTAAAGCAGCACAGCACAACTTCCCTGAACTGAAAAACGTTGCTGTATTTGATACTGCTTTCCACCAAACAATGCCTGAAGAGTCGTACCTATACGCTCTTCCATACAACCTATACACAGATCACGCGATCCGTCGTTACGGCATGCACGGTACTTCTCACCTATTCATTACTCGTGAATGTGCAAACATTCTTGAGAAGCCAGTTGAAGAACTAAACATCATCAACTGTCACTTAGGTAACGGCGCATCTGTATGTGCTATTAAGAACGGTCAATCTGTTGATACATCTATGGGTCTAACACCTCTAGAAGGTCTAGTAATGGGTACTCGTTGTGGTGATATCGATCCTGCGATCATCTTCCACCTACACGACACTCTTGGTTACTCTGTTGAAAAAATCAACAACATGCTAACTAAAGAGTCTGGCCTACAAGGTCTAACTGAAATCACTTCAGATTGTCGTTTCGTTGAAGACAACTACGGCGAGAAAGCTGAAGCAACTCGTGCGATGGATGTATTCTGTCACCGTCTAGCTAAGTACGTTGCTGGTTACACTGCATCGCTTGAAGGTCGTCTAGACGCTATCGTATTCACTGGTGGTATCGGTGAAAACTCGGCTCCAATCCGTGAAATGGTTCTTAACCGCCTAGCTATCTTCGGCATCGAAGTAGACGGCGCAGCTAACCTTAAAGCACGTTTCGGCGGTGAAGGTACAATCACGACTGCTGACAGCCGTGTTCCTGCAATGGTTATCTCAACTAACGAAGAGCTAGTAATCGCAGAAGATACCGCTGAATTAGCAGGTATCTAATAATGATGTCTGTGTAGCCTCCCCCCTATATTGGTTACATAGGCATATTCTCTAAGGCTCAACTGCAACTCTAATTAAAGAGCATGTCGTTGAGCTTTTTTCGATATAGTTTACATAGTTAAAGGTTTCTTATTTATGTCTCGTACTATTATGCTTATTCCTATCAGTGCTGGTGTTGGTCTAACCAGCGTTAGCATGGGTGTTCTTCGCGCTATGGAGCGTAAAGGCGTTAGTGTTTCTTTCTTCAAACCAATCGCTCAACCTCGTAGCGGTGGTGATCAACCTGATCTAACTTCTACTATCATGGCTGCTACAAGCGACGTTCGTATCGCAGAGCCAACGCCAATGTCAGAAGCGGAAGCGTTAATTGGTAGCGAGAAAATGGATGTATTACTTGAGCAAGTTGTTGCTCGATACAACCAGATCAATACAGAAGCAGAAGTCACTCTAATTGAAGGTTTAGTTCCTACTCGTAAGCACCCATTCGCTAACCAAGTGAATGCGGAAATTGCTAAAACGCTAGGTGCTGAAATCGTATTTGTTGCTACTCCAGGCACGCACAATGCGACTCAACTTAAAGAGCGTATTGAAATTGCTTGTTCTAACTTCGGTGGCACAAAAAACAAAAACATCTCAGGCGTTATTATTAATAAACTTAATGCTCCTGTTGATGAGGCTGGTCGTACTCGTCCAGACCTATCTGAAATCTTTGATGGCTCAGATGGCGCAACTCAAGCGAACATCGAAGTTATGCAAATTTTCAACTCTAGCCCTATCCGTGTCCTAGGTTGTGTGCCTTGGAGTATCGACCTAATTGCAACTCGTGCAATCGATATGGCTAAGCACCTTAATGCAGAAGTTATTAACGAAGGTGATATCAACTCTCGTCGTATTAAGAGCATCACTTTCTGTGCACGTTCTTTACCGCACATGATTGAGCACTTCAAACCAGGTTCTCTACTAGTAACTTCAGCAGACCGTCCAGACGTTATCGTTGCTGCTGCATTAGCGGCAAAAAATGGCGTTGAAATCGGCGCTATTCTACTGACTGGCGGTTACGATATTCCTGAATCAGTGATGGACCTATGTAAGCCAGCATTCGAAAGTGGCCTACCTATCTTCAAAGCAAATGGTAATACTTGGCAAACTTCGCTAAACCTACAAAGCTTTAGCCTAGAAGTTCCTGCCGATGATAAAGAGCGTATTGAATACATCAACGATCACGTTGCTGGTCACATCGATGGTCCATGGATCGACTCTCTATCTGAAGGTACTCAAGGTATCCGTCGTCTAAGCCCACCAGCATTCCGTTACCAGTTAACTGAATTTGCTCGTAAAGCGGCAAAACGCATTGTTCTTCCTGAAGGTGATGAGCCACGTACTGTTAAAGCTGCAGCTATCTGTGCTGAACGCGGTATCGCAACTTGTGTACTTCTAGGTAATCCTGCAGAAATCCGCCGTGTTGCTGAGCAGCAAGGTGTTGAACTTGGCGCTGGCGTTGAGATCATCGATTCTGAAACCGTTCGTGAAAACTACGTTGCTCGTTTAGTTGAGCTACGCGGCGCGAAAGGTATGACGGAAGTAGTTGCTCGTGAGAAGCTAGAAGATTCTGTTTTCCTTGGCACAATGATGCTTGAAGCGGGTGAAGTTGACGGCCTTGTATCTGGTGCGGTTCATACCACAGCAAATACTATCGTTCCTCCATTCCAAATCATCAAGACTGCACCTGATGCATCAATCGTATCTTCAATCTTCTTCATGCTTCTGCCTGATCAAGTACTTGTATACGGTGACTGTGCAATCAACCCAGATCCAACGGCTGAGCAACTGGCTGAAATCGCAATCCAATCTGCAGATTCTGCAGCGGCATTCGGTATCGACCCACGCGTAGCAATGATCTCTTACTCTACGGGTGAATCAGGTAAGGGTGCTGATGTTGATAAAGTACGTGCGGCAACTAAGCTAGCACAAGAAAAACGTCCAGATCTTGTTATCGATGGTCCTCTACAGTACGATGCTGCTATCATGGAAAACGTTGCTGCTTCTAAAGCACCAAACTCTCCAGTAGCAGGTAAAGCAACAGTATTTGTATTCCCAGACCTAAACACTGGTAACACAACATACAAAGCGGTACAGCGCTCTGCAGACCTAGTATCTATCGGTCCAATGCTTCAAGGCATGCGTAAGCCTGTAAATGACTTGTCTCGCGGCGCACTAGTAGACGATATCGTTTACACAGTTGCACTAACAGCAATTCAAGCTGACCAAGCAGCTCAAGCTGAAGAAAAAATCATCAACTAATTCATTCCTGACTATCAGGTATACGAATAAGTGATAAAAATAAAAACCCCTGATTCATATCCTGAATCGGGGGTTATTTTTTATCCCGTTTAGTCTCAATCGTAAAAAATAGCTGGCTACCCTAGTTTGTTAAAACTCTCGATAACAGCGTTGAACATTTTTGATTATTAATTGAATTACCAACCCGTGATTTCACGCAGACCTTTACCAATATCCGCTAAACTTTTCACCGTTTTTACGCCAGCGGCCTCCAAAGCTGCAAACTTATCATCAGCCGTGCCTTGACCGCCTGAGATAATAGCACCAGCATGACCCATACGCTTACCCGGAGGCGCTGTAACACCTGCGATGTATGACACCACTGGTTTTGTTACATACTCTTTAATATAGGCTGCTGCTTCTTCTTCCGCGGTACCACCAATTTCACCGATCATAACGATCGCTTCTGTTTCAGGGTCATCTTGGAATAAAGTTAAAATATCGATAAAGTTTGAACCTGGAATTGGATCACCACCAATACCAACACAAGTCGACTGGCCAAAGCCTTCATCTGTTGTCTGCTTTACAGCTTCATAAGTCAATGTACCCGAACGCGATACGATACCGACTTTGCCTTTTTGGTGAATATGACCAGGCATGATACCAATCTTACATTCATCCGGTGTAATGACGCCAGGACAGTTAGGACCAATCATCACAACACCAGATTCATCTAAACGTACTTTAATATCCAGTAAATCAAGTGTTGGAATGCCTTCAGTAATAGTAACGATCAGCTTAATGCCAGCATCAATCGCTTCTAAAATAGCATCTTTACAAAATGGTGCTGGAACATAAATGACCGAAGCCGTAGCACCGGTTGTTTCTACAGCATCGCGCACAGTATTAAATACCGGTAATCCGAGATGTACTTGACCCCCCTTACCTGGTGATACCCCTCCAACCATTTGCGTACCATAGGCGATCGCTTGCTCTGAGTGGAATGTACCCTGACCGCCAGTAAAACCTTGGCAGATAACTTTTGTCTCTTTATTAATTAATATTGACATTATTTGCCCTCCGCAGCTGCAACAACTTTTTCAGCAGCTTCTGTCAATGACGTTGCTGCAATGATATTTAAACCACTTTCTGCTAATTTTTGTGAGCCTAACGGAGCGTTATTACCTTCTAAGCGGACAACCACAGGCACTTCTACACCGACTTCTTCAACAGCACCAATAATACCGTCAGCAATCAAGTCACAGCGGACAATACCACCGAAAATATTCACTAATACCGCTTTCACATTACTATCTGAAAGGATAATTTTAAATGCTTCTGTCACTCGCTCTTTTGTTGCACCGCCACCAACGTCAAGGAAGTTAGCTGGTTTACCGCCATGTAAGTTGACAATATCCATAGTTCCCATAGCAAGGCCTGCACCATTGACCATGCAGCCAATGCTACCATCAAGAGCAACATAGTTAAGCTCCCATTGAGCCGCATGTGCTTCTCGTTCATCTTCTTGAGATGGATCGTGCATTTCACGTAATTTTGGTTGGCGATAAAGAGCATTGGCATCAATGTTTATTTTGCCATCAAGACAAAGTAAATCACCTTCACCAGTAATAACGAGTGGATTAATTTCTAGCAAGGCTAAGTCATACTGGGCAAACATTTTGCCTAAGCCCATAAAGATTTGTACAAACTGTTTAATTTGGTTGCCTTCTAAGCCAAGTTTGAAAGCTAACTCTCTTGCTTGGTAAGATTGTGGACCAACCAATGGATCGATAGCAGCCTTATGGATCAGTTCAGGCGTCTCTTCTGCTACTTTTTCAATCTCAACACCACCTTCCGTTGAAGCCATGAAGACAATTCGACGTGATGTCCTGTCTACCACAGCACCTAAGTACAGTTCATTAGCAATATTAGAGGCTTCTTCTACCAAGATTTTGGTTACTGGTTGTCCATTTGCATCCGTTTGGTAGGTGACTAAATGCTTACCTAACCACTTTTGAGCAAATTCACGGATACCTTCCTTGTTATCGTGCAGTTCTACGCCACCGGCTTTACCACGGCCACCAGCATGTACTTGGCATTTAACAACCCATTTATCACCACTAATTTTACCAGCGGCTTCAGCTGCTGCTTGTGGTGTCTCACAAGCGTAGCCTTCTGGCACAGGTAAACCGAACTCTGCAAACAGCTGTTTGGCTTGGTATTCATGCAAATTCATTGTCTTATTCCATTTGTTTATCCCTTAAGGGATTTATTATGTCCATTAGACTGACGGTGCATTACCGCGTCCTTCTTCTGTAGGGTTTTTCTAAATTAATCAATTGAAATGACGTTAGTTGGAAAGTCAGCGTTGAGCAAAACTCACCTAGGAAAAGAAACCAAATAGCACTATGGCTAACCAACGCCATAGTGCCTATTTGATACTCTATCGGCTATAAACTTAACGCTTAGAAAATAAAGCGCTTAAACATCAAGTAATAGGCGAGCTGGATCTTCAAGTAGCTCTTTAATTGTAACTAAGAACCCAACTGACTCACGACCATCAATTAAGCGATGATCATAAGAAAGGGCTAAGTACATCATGGGTAAAATTTCAACCTTACCATTAACAGCCATTGGACGATCTTGGATTTTATGCATACCAAGAATGGCTGCTTGTGGTGGGTTAATAATTGGTGTTGACATCAAAGAGCCAAACACACCACCGTTAGTAATCGTAAAGTTACCGCCCATTAGCTCATCAACCGTCAACTTACCATCACGACCTTTAATCGCAAGATCTTTAATGCCTTTTTCAATATCAGCAAAGCCTAGTGTGTCGCAATCCTTTAGAACAGGCGTGATAAGACCACGAGGTGTAGATACCGCCATACTGATATCAAAGTAGTTATGATAAACAATGTCCTCACCATCAATAGATGCATTGACTTCTGGGTAACGCTTTAATGCTTCGGTAACGGCTTTAACGTAAAAAGACATAAAGCCTAAACGAGTACCATGACGCTCTTCAAATTGATCTTTGTATTGCTTACGTAGATCCATAATTGGCTTCATGTTCACTTCGTTAAAAGTGGTAAGCATGGCAGTATTGTTTTTTGCTTCCAGCAGACGCTTAGCAACGGTTTTTCTCAAGCGCGTCATGGTTACGCGTTTTTGAGTACGTCCTGCTTTAGGCGCTTGAACTGCAGCAGCCTCTGGAACTTTCGGTGCTGATTTTGCCGCTAGATGCGCTTCAATATCTTCACGCGTAATTCGCCCACCGACTCCACTACCTTTAACATCGCTGGCCTGCAAGCTATGTTCTGCTAATAAGCGTCGAACGGCTGGGCTAAGCGCATCATTTGATTCTTGCGTTAATGCCGCTTTATGGCGCTTATCTGGTGATGACTCTGTCGCTGAAGTCGTATCTTTCGTCGGTTCACCTGCAACTGCACCTTTTTGAATGCGTGCCAGTAGCTGCTTGGAAAGAACCGTTGCCCCTTCTTCCTCAAAAATAGCCTCTAAAATACCTGCCTCTGGTGCTGGTACTTCAAGAACAACCTTGTCTGTCTCTATGTCTACAATAACTTCATCTCGAGCAACTGCCTCGCCCGGTTTTTTGTGCCATGTGGCAACGGTAGCATCGGCTACTGATTCAGGTAAATCGGGAACCAGAATTTCTATTGTCATATCCGTGTCTTCCTTTTACTTCTAGCTCTTAATCTAGGGTCAGCGCGTCATCGATTAACGCTTTTTGTTGTTTCAAGTGTACCGACATATAACCAACGGCAGGTGATGCTGAAGCAGGACGCCCTGCATATTTCAGATCAGCCCCTGTTGGAATTGCGGCACGGAAGTTATGCTGGCTAGAGTACCAAGCACCTTGGTTTTGTGGCTCTTCTTGACACCATACATAATCAACAACATTGGTATAACGTTCTATTGCAGCTTCAACTTCTTCTGTCGGGAATGGGTAAATCTGCTCAATACGTACAATAGCAATATCGTCTTGTTCGCTTTTACGTCGCTGATCAAGTAAGTCGTAATACACCTTGCCCGAACAGAAAACAACGCGTTTGACTTTATCGGTTGGTAAATTATCAACTTCTGGAATAGCAGCTTGGAATGTTCCCGTTGCCAGCTCTTCTAATGTTGAAGTACATAGAGGATGGCGCAGCAAGGATTTCGGTGACATCACAATCAGCGGACGACGCATAGGGCGCACGACCTGACGACGCAGCATATGGTAAACCTGCGCAGGTGTAGACGGAACGACCACTTGCATATTTTGTTCAGCACATAGCTGCAAATAACGTTCTAATCGTGCTGATGAGTGCTCAGGCCCCTGACCTTCATAGCCGTGTGGAAGTAGCATAGTTAAACCACATAAACGCGCCCACTTTTGCTCACCTGATGATATGAACTGATCAATAACAACTTGGGCTCCATTGGCAAAATCACCAAATTGAGCTTCCCACAGCGTTAAACCGCCAGGCTCTGCCGTTGCATAGCCATACTCAAATGCCAGCACTGCCGCTTCTGATAGAACCGAATCAAAGACTTGGAAAGTACCTTGATTATCATGCACATTAGCCAATGGCATATAAGTACTCGCGTCATTTTGACTATGAAGTACTGAATGGCGATGGAAAAACGTTCCGCGACCAGAATCTTGCCCTGAAATACGAATGCGTTTGCCTTCATCAACAATTGTTGCATAGGCCAGTGTTTCAGCCATACCCCAATCTAGTGGTTTTTCACCGTCCATCATTGATTGGCGATCGTTGTAGAGCTTATTCACACGGCTATGCAGTTTATGGCTCTCTGGATATTGGCAAACGCTATTACCGAGTGCTCTCAAACGCTCTAAGTCTATTTTATCTGCCCATGCCATATTCCACTCATGGCCAATATAAGGTGACCAATCAACAGAGTGTAGAGCCATTGGACGCCACTCTTTAACCACAACTTCACCATGATCAAGAGCATCTCGATATTCATTAACCAATTGAGTCGCGGTTTCGATATCAAATTCATTACGATCGATAAGCACATCGGCATATAGCTTACGCGGTGTAGGATGCTTTTTGATCTTTTGATACATCAAAGGTTGAGTTGCATTAGGCTCATCCGCTTCGTTATGACCATGACGGCGATAACAAACCAGATCAATCACAACATCACGCTTAAAAGTATTTCGATAATCAAGTGCTATGCGAGCAACAAAAGCAACGGCTTCTGGATCATCAGCATTAACGTGGAAAATAGGTGCCTGTACCATTTTGGCAATATCGGTACAGTACATCGTCGAACGAGTATCTCTTGGGTTTGATGTGGTGAAACCAACTTGGTTATTAACAACAATACGAACCGTTCCACCCACACAGAAGCCACGAGCTTGAGACATATTAAACGTCTCTTGTACTACACCCTGACCAGAAATGGCTGAATCACCGTGGATAGTTATCGGTAATACACTACTACCGTTTTTATCACCTAAACGGTCTTGGCGCGCTCGTACTGAACCAATAACCACAGGGTTGACAATTTCAAGATGAGAAGGGTTAAAAGCAAGGGCTAAATGGACGTTACCACCTGGCGTAGCAAAGTCAGCAGAGAAGCCCTGGTGGTATTTAACATCACCCGTACCCCATGAGTCATCATGCTTACCAGCAAACTCATCAAATAAATCTTGAGGTTTTTTCCCTAATACATTGACGAGCATATTCAAACGACCACGGTGAGCCATTCCAACCACAACCTCGCGCATACCAGTACTACCAGCATGGCGGATTAACTCTTTTGTCATTGGGATTAAGGCATCACCACCTTCAAGAGAAAAGCGCTTAGCTCCTGGGAATTTCGCACCTAGGTAGCGCTCTAAACCTTCTGCAGCGGTGAGTTCATCAAGAAATGTTTTTTTCTCTTCGAGATTAAAGGAAGGTTGACCTGATACAGATTCTAAACGTTGTTGAATCCAACGCTTTTGCTCTGTATTGGTCATGTGCATATATTCTGCACCGATCGAACCGCAATAGGTTTGTTTTAGTGCTTGGTATAAATCCCTTAGAACCATGGTCTCTTGACCGATAGCAAGTGACCCTACATTAAAGGTTTCATTAAGATCATCTTCTGTAAGCGTATGGAACTCTAAGTCGAGATCGGCGACTGGAGCACGCTTCCATAACCCTAAAGGATCTAAATTTGCGGCTTGATGCCCTCGGAAACGATAGGCATTTATGAGCTGCAGTACTTTTACTTGTTTTGCATCGACATCAGGATCACTAACTTGGACATTGTAATGCTTAGTTTCTTTTGCGAGCCGACGGAAGTATTCACGGACACGTGAGTGTGGTTGTTCTACCACTTCTTGAGGTTGCGAAGGCAACTCATCAAAGACACGCTTCCATTCATCACTAACCGAATCAGGATCACTAAGATACAATTCGTAGAGTTCTTCTACATACGTTGCATTGGCGCCAGCCAAGTGTGAAGACTCGAGCCATGCCTTCATCACGCCGTTGTGCATATTTTCCCTTAACCAGTGGTTTTTCATTCGCTGCAATGATGCTGAGCGAGAAAATGCTGATACTTTCATATCAGCGTATTATTCATATTTTAAACAGAGCGACTAACCAGCATAGATTTAATATGCCCAATCGCCTTTGTTGGATTCAAACCTTTAGGACAAACACTGACACAATTCATAATGCCATGACAACGAAAAACGCTGAATGCATCATCAAGATTTGATAAACGCTCATCGGTTGCAGTGTCCCTACTATCAATTAGCCAACGGTAAGCCGCCAGCAATCCAGCAGGACCTATAAACTTATCAGGATTCCACCAAAATGATGGGCATGATGTCGTACAGCATGCACACATAATACATTCATACAGTCCATCGAGGTGTGCCCGCTCCTCCGGTGATTGTAAATTTTCACGCGCTGGAGGTAGATTACCATCTGAAACTAAAAATGGCTTAACTTTCTCATAATTATCATAGAACTGAGTCATGTCAACAATCAAATCGCGCACAACAGGCAAACCTGGTAATGGGCGAATGACGACCATGTCTTGAGTTTGTAAATCCGAAAGTGGTGTAATACAAGCCAGACCGTTCTTCCCATTCATATTCAAACCGTCGGAGCCACAAACCCCTTCTCGGCAAGAACGGCGAAACGCTATCGATGGATCAAGCTCTTTTAAGGCAATAAGAGCGTCTAACACCATCATATCGGAGCCTTCCTCAACCTCTAAGTCATACTCTTTCATATGTGGCTTTTGATCAATGTCAGGATTGTATCGATACAAAGAGAACTTAACTTTCATAGTGCTTACCTCTCCTAGTATGTGCGAGCTTTGGGTGGGAACGCATCACGATACACAGGTTCCATATTGACATTACGCTTCGCCATCATCTCAGTGTCAGGATTATAGATAGAATGACATAGCCAATTAGCATCATCACGCTCTGGGAAATCAAAGCGAGCATGTGCTCCACGACTTTCTGTTCGATAATTTGCAGCTATCGCTGTAGCAAAAGCCGTTTCCATTAAGTTTTCTAACTCTAAGCATTCAATTCGTTGTGTATTGAATTCTTTAGATTTATCAGAAAGGTAAGCATTTTTCAAACGTTCACGAATAACTTTTAGTTCTTCTAAACCTTTTGCCATTGCCTCACCTTCACGAAATACCGAAAAATTATTTTGCATACATTGCTGCAAGTCTTTACGAATTTGCGCTGGATCTTCCCCACCGGTACTATTTTCCCAGCGATTATAGCGCACCAAGGATTTTTCAATATCAGCATCTGTTGCAGGTTTTGCCTCTGCTTGCTTTTTCAGTGTCTCACCAAGGTGAAGCCCTGTTGCTCGACCAAAGACCACTAAATCTAATAATGAGTTACCACCTAATCGATTCGCGCCATGCACTGATACCGAAGCAATTTCTCCACAAGCAAATAGCCCCTGTATCTCAACATCTAAACCATTTTGATCTTGCTTAATTGCCTGTCCGGAAACCTGAGTCGGTACTCCACCCATCATATAATGACAAGTTGGGATCACAGGAATAGGCTCTTTAACAGGATCGACATGCGCAAATGTTCGTGATAATTCACAAACACCAGGTAGACGCGACTCTAATGTTTCTTGGCCCAAGTGATCGAGCTTCAGTTTAATATGTGGTCCCCACGGCCCATCGCAGCCTCTACCTTCACGGATCTCAATCATCATTGAGCGAGCGACAACATCACGACCGGCAAGATCTTTGGCATTCGGGGCATAACGCTCCATAAAGCGCTCACCATCTTTATTCAATAAATAACCACCTTCACCGCGACACCCTTCCGTTACCAGTACCCCCGCACCTGCTATACCTGTCGGGTGGAATTGCCACATTTCAATATCTTGCATCGGCACACCAGCACGAATAGCCATGCCAACACCGTCGCCAGTATTGATATGTGCATTGGTGGTTGAGGCATAAATGCGCCCGGCGCCACCTGTTGCCAATATGGTTGCTTTTGATTTGAAATAGCAGACTTCACCGGTTTCCATACATAATGCTGTTGTACCTAGAATGGCACCCTCATCATTCTTTACAAGATCAAGGGCATACCACTCAGAAAAAATGGTGGTTTTGTGTTTAATATTTTGTTGATAAAGCGTATGTAATAGTGCGTGCCCCGTGCGGTCCGCGGCAGCGGCAGTGCGAGCAGCTTGTTCACCACCAAAATTCTTTGATTGACCACCAAATGGACGTTGATAGATAGAGCCATTATCAAAGCGAGAGAAAGGTAAGCCCATCTTTTCTAGCTCAATAACGGATTCAGGACCATTTTTACACATGTACTCAATCGCATCTTGGTCACCAATATAATCAGAACCTTTAACGGTGTCGTACATATGCTGTTCCCAGTGATCTTCATGGGCATTACCGAGTGCAACTGTAATCCCCCCTTGCGCTGAAACGGTATGAGAACGAGTTGGAAAAACTTTAGATAACAAGGCACATGAGAGACCTTGCTCTGAAATTTGTAATGCTGCGCGCATACCTGCACCACCAGCACCAATAACAACTGCATCAAATTCACGAACAGGTATAGTCACTTAAGCACCCCACAAAATAAAGAAACCAGAAAATAAATAGCCAAATAAAATCGCAACAACCAAAAGCTGTAAACCACTACGTAACTTGGCACATTTGATGTAATCAGTGAGGACTTGCCATAAGCCAATCCAGGCATGAATTAATACTGAGGTCAGTGCTAGCATAGTAAAAGCTTTAGTAAAGATACCGCCAAAGAACTGCGTCCAATCTGCGTAAGAAAGCGTTCCAGAAAAGGCAAAAAAGCTAATAAGATAAATAGTGTATAGGGTCATAATAATGGCAGTAGCACGAATCAATAAAAAATCGTGAACACCATTACGCCCAAATGATGAGACGTGATTTACCATACTAAAACCCCTGCTAATAATGAAAGTACACCCGTTGCAATGAAAACAACTTTTGCACTTTTAAGACCAGATTCAAGTTCCTCGCAATAGCCTAAGTCCATAATTAAGTGACGAATACCACCAGCAATATGGTAAGCCAAGGCTGTCAGGATTCCCCATAAGATAAACTTAACAAAAAAGCCATCTACAATATTCTGTGCTTGGATAAAACCATCTTGGGAATGAAGAGAAATAGATAGTAGCCAAAGTAAAATTCCAATTGCGACAAAAGTCATCACACCGGAGATGCGGTGTACAATCGATGCAATTGCAGCGATTGGAAAGTGGATTGTCTGTAAATCGAGATTAACAGGTCTTGCCTTTCTTTCTTTCACGGGCTTGCTCACTCAGCTCCATTGAGCATTATTGTTATAAATGAAAGTGCGACAAAAATGACTCTAACGCACTTCTTGAGTTTAAATCTTGCACAAAACCATAAAAAACAACATACGCTTAACATTTAGTCCTATACTACTATGCGAAATGTGTAAAACAGCGATGAAATTCAAGCCTAAAAATACGGCTATAATTCTTTTCTTGCCTTGAGTTTAAAGGTTTCATTCAAGTTTATTTTGTAACTATACGACCGGTAACAATTCTTTACAATTAGCGTAACAAATAATGCCACATAGGACGTATTTTTCGCAAAATTAATGTAAAAAATCATAACAAGTGCACACAAAGCTGTAGAAAAATTGACTTTAGCGCTTAAGATCAGTAAAAAATGTCAGCATAAACATCCTGGATGGATATAAAACTATAAACAAAGGAGATTGTTATGGCGGATAAGAAAGCGACCCTTCATATCGAAGGTCAAGCACCAATTGAGCTAGCAATTACAGAAGGAATACTCGGTACTCCAGTAATTGATGTTCGTAAATTGGGTTCAAACGGCTATTTTACATTTGACCCTGGTTTTCTTGCCACTGCATCTTGTGAGTCTCAAATCACTTTCATTGATGGTGATAAAGGCATCCTGCTCCACCGTGGGTACCCAATTGATCAACTTGCGAATAATGCCGACTATTTAGAGGTGTGCTACATCCTTTTAAATGGTCAAGCACCAACTCGAGATGAATACGAAGACTTTAAACAAATAGTCACGCGCCACACTATGGTGCATGAACAAATTGCTAGCTTTTTCCACGGTTTCCGCCGTGATGCTCACCCTATGGCTGTCATGTGTGGTGTTGTTGGCGCTCTCGCTGCGTTTTATCATGACTCTCTTGATATCAACAACGATGTTCACCGTGAAATAACAGCCTACCGTTTATTATCTAAAATGCCGACTTTGGCAGCGATGTGTTATAAATATTCGATTGGGCAACCTTTCATTTATCCACGCAATGAACTTAGCTATGCAGAAAACTTCCTGCACATGATGTTTGCTAACCCATGTGAAGAGTATGATGTAAACCCTATTGTTTCTCGTGCTATGGATAAGATTTTCACTCTGCATGCAGATCATGAGCAAAACGCATCGACGTCAACGGTTCGTCTTGCTGGTTCATCAGGCGCTAACCCGTTTGCTTGTATCGCTGCTGGTATTGCTTCTTTATGGGGACCTGCGCATGGGGGTGCTAATGAAGCATGTCTGCGTATGTTGGAAGAGATCGGTACTGTCGATAAAATTGAAGAGTATGTCGCACGAGCAAAAGATAAGGATGATCCATTCCGCTTAATGGGCTTTGGGCACCGTGTTTATAAAAACTACGACCCACGAGCGACGGTAATGCGTGAAGCTTGTCATGATGTACTTAAAGAGTTAAATATCCAAGATCCACTGCTTGATGTTGCCATGGAACTTGAGCGTATTGCTTTATCTGACGAATATTTTGTTTCGAAGAAGCTTTACCCTAATGTCGATTTCTATTCTGGTATTATCTTGAAAGCTATCGGTATCCCTGTATCTATGTTTACCGTAATTTTTGCCATGTCACGCACTATTGGCTGGATTGCGCATTGGAATGAGATGCATCAAGATCCAACAAATCGTATTGGTCGCCCTCGTCAGCTTTATACTGGTGAAGAGCAACGTCCATTCAAACCACTTCATGAACGTGAATAGTCTTTTGATTATCAAATAGCTGTCTCGTCCTAAAATAGATAGCATAAAAAAACAAAAGGCAGCCTTCATAAAAGCTGCCTTTTTTATTGAGTCCATTTGCATCAATATAGGGGAATCCCACTAACTGATAGCCGTTATTTATATTGGCTATACCGGATTATCAATATCGATAAATTCAACGTCAAATCCATACTCTTTAGCCAACCACTCACCTAGCGCTTTAACACCATAACGTTCTGTTGCATGATGACCAGCTGAGAAATAATGAATATCTTGCTCACGTGCGCTATAAGTTGTACGTTCCGATATTTCACCAGATATAAAAGCATCCAAGCCTTCTTTTGCGGCTAAATCAATATAATCCTGACCACCACCCGTACACCAACCAACGGTTTGAATTGGTTTATCCCTATTCTCTGGCGCAATATGCAGAGCACTACGCTGTAAAACAGAGCTTAAACGATCACTAAGTTGTTGACCGGTTAAAGGGCTTGAAAAACGCCCGTGCATCGCTACAGACTGCGGATGACCTTCTAGACCACCAATGACTTCAATATCAAGCAATTGAGCCAACTGAGCGTTGTTACCGAGCTCTGGATGGATGTCTAATGGAAGGTGGTATGCAAGAAGATTAATATCATTTTGAATCAGTGCCTTAATTCGCTTTCCTTTCATGCCACAAATCGACTCGGTTTCCCCTTTCCAGAAGAAACCATGATGGACCAATAAGGCATCAGCTTTAAGTTCTATCGCTTTATCAATCAATGCTTGGGAAGCCGTCACACCGGTGACAATTCGCTTAATATTATCGCGACCTTCCACTTGCAATCCATTCGGGCAATAGTCTTTAATTAGATGAGGGGATAACTTTTGGTTTAATACTTGCTCTAGCTGTAATGTCTTCATCATTAACACCTAATATGTTGATATAGAACTAAGGGTATTCTCGGCACTATGTCATTTTAATATACTGAAATCAAATGAGAGGATGATATGAATCAGTATCAAATGCTGTCTCAATGGGTTTTAGATACGCCTAGTCTATTTATCTCTGATGAGCCAATTGTTAACGGTTTTCCTCATCACCAATCCTTGCCATTCCCGAGCGTTGAATATCAAGGAAACTCCCGATTAGGTTTTCTATATCAAGATGTTTGTGCCAAGCTTTTTACTCACCATGACCACTCTATTTTAGCCGAAGAAATTCAAATACATGACAATAAGAAAACACTTGGTGCTATCGATTTTATTTTACACAATCAACGAGCAGACCAATTAGAGCATTGGGAAGTCGCCATTAAGTTTTATCTTCTTTATCACGGCCAGTGGTTTGGACCAAATGCCCATGACCGATTAGATAAAAAGCTTAACCATATGCTTACCCATCAATTAGCCATGTCTCACTCGATTAGCTTTCAGCAGCAATACCCACAATGGTCCAACCTTGAAGCTAAATTATTAATGCAGGGGCGTTTGTACTGTAATCCTTTTCTAAACGAGGAGATCCCTAGCACATGCTTAGGCGTCACGATCAATCCTCTGCGCATGAATGGCTACTGGTGCTTTGCACATCAACAGCACCTTATTAATCAACCATTATATCAACTAAGCAAACCCGAGTGGATTATCGGTAAGTCCATTCAGGCCACTTTAGCTAGCCCAGTTAAAGATAGATTTATCCATGCACAAACCTTATCAGGAGAGTTTTGGTTTATTGTCCCAGATACATGGCCTAATGTTTAATACCCCTAATTTTTAATATCAGGGATCAGGGATGTAATTATCAAATTTCAGTACGCTGACAATAGAGATAAAAAAAGGAACCATTCGGCTCCTTTTTATCTTCTCAATAAATAAAC
Organism: Vibrio sp. 10N.286.49.B3; assembly: GCF_002873395.1. Lineage (GTDB taxonomy): Bacteria > Pseudomonadota > Gammaproteobacteria > Enterobacterales > Vibrionaceae > Vibrio. The sequence goes on from NZ_MCUV01000001.1 coordinate 477,094, forward strand.
TAGCGCTTATAAACCAGCGTCAGCAAATACTTGATTAACAATATCTTGTGCTTCCGCTTCAATTAACTTCAGATGTTCAGTGCCTTTAAAGCTTTCACAATAAATTTTGTAAACATCTTCTGTTCCTGATGGGCGAGCAGCAAACCAACCATTTTCAGTTGTTACTTTCAGACCACCAATCGCAGCACCATTACCTGGAGCATGAGTCAAACGAGCAGTGATAGCTTCACCAGCTAGGGTTTGCGCTGAAACCATCTCTGGTGACAGTTTAGATAATACCGACTTTTGAGCACCGTTCGCTACCGCTTGGATACGGTTGTAAGCTGATTCACCGTGCTTAGCCGCTAACTCTTCATAATACTCTTGCGGGTTCTTACCTGTTACAGCCGTAATTTCAGCGGCAAGTAGACATAAGATAATACCATCTTTATCTGTCGACCAAGGCGTTCCATCTTTACGTAAGAAAGAAGCACCAGCACTCTCTTCACCACCGAAGCCAAATGAACCGTTATACAGACCATCAACAAACCATTTAAAGCCCACTGGCACTTCGCATAGTTCACGACCTAGATCAGCAACCACGCGGTCAATTAGAGCACTTGATACCAGTGTTTTACCAACAGCAACCTCTTTACCCCAGCCTTCACGGTGGCGGTATAGGTAATCAATACAAACAGCGAGGAAGTGGTTTGGATTCATTAAGCCTTTTGGAGTAACGATACCATGACGGTCATAATCAGGATCATTACCAAAAGCAAGATCGTAGTTATCTTTAAGACCCAATAAGCCCGACATTGAATAAGGCGATGAACAATCCATACGGATCGCGCCATCTTTATCTAATGACATAAATTGGAATGATGGATCAATCGCTTCACTTACTAGCGTTAGATCTAAGTTGAATGCTTTACCAATTTGACGCCAGTAATCGATGCCAGAACCACCAAGAGGATCAACACCTAATTTTAGTTTTGCTTTTTGGATCGCTTCAATATCAATAACATTAACTAAATCTTCGATATATGGAGCGACAAGATCAACTTCTTTAAATAAAGGAGATAAACGTGCTTGTGCAATAGGTAAACGCTTAACACCTTGCATCTCTTCAGCAATAATAACGTTAGCACGATCTTGGATAGCTTGCGTTAGTTCACCTTCAGCAGGGCCACCGTGAGTTGGGTTGTATTTAATACCGCCATCTTGAGGTGGATTGTGTGATGGAGTAATAACAACGCCATCTGCTTTTTCATCATGCTTACGATTAAAATTTAAAATAGCATGAGAGATCCCAGGTGTTGGAGTAAAGCCATTATCTTCTTGCATAATAACTTCCACACCATTGGCAATAAATACCTCAATGGCACTTGATAAAGCTGGCTCTGATAGAGCATGCGTATCTTTACCCAAGAACAGCGGACCTTTTGTTCCTTTTTCTGCACGTACTTCCGCAATCGCTTGAGCAATAGCTAAGATATGGTTTTCATTAAATGAACCTTTATCTGCTGTGCCACGGTGCCCTGAAGTACCAAATAATACTTTTTGATCAGCATTATTTGCATCAGGTTGAATCAAAAAATAATTCGCAACTAAAGCCGGTATGTTATGCAAATCTTCTTGCAGGGCTTTTTGTCCCGCACGAGGGTGTATAGCCATTATGTGACATCCTTTTTTATATAAAATAACCAAAACAAAAAAAGCCTCATAATAACGTGGTTTAATCGTTAACTATGAGGCTTAAATCAGATTTCTTTAAATTGAACCTGTTACTTTTTCAATTAATTCAGCAGGAAAGCTCATTCTGCTCATCAACTGCTCAACCATTTGTTGTTTTCGACTCGTATTGTTATTCGTAATTACCCAAAACGGAGAATTAGGAATCGCTTTTGGTTTTGTCGTTGTACCGTGTGCAAGTAACGTCTCTTCATTATCGGCAAAGTAAACGCGTTTACGGCCTTTAACTTGAGTGGCTTCAGAGAAGCTACTTGGATTAATACGGTGCAATGTCGATAGCACTAGCATGAACCGATCAATTGCTTTATTTAATGCCGCAAACTCATCAGAAATAAGCAGAGAACGCATCTCTTTTACTTCATCAACCTTTGTCACATTACCAGCATCTTTACTTACGACTATACCTTTAGGCTCATCTACAACTTGAACAGGAACAACCTGTACCTGTACTTGCTGCTGGGCATCCATATCTAACAAACGGCGTAAGATATCTGATGCACTTTCACCAATATGTTGTGTTTGGCTAGCTATAAAACGGTATAGATCCTCATCAACCTCAATTGTTTTCATTCGCTTTTCACAATCTCAATGTTTAAACTCTTTGGGATTATAGCGAGATCCGCACGGATACTCTACGTTAAACCCATCACGAATAAGATAAAATGTCAGTACAGCTCAACTATAAACTCGAAGGTGAGGGTCACACCATAGTTTTGATCCATGGTTTATTTGGTAATTTAGATAACTTAGGCTTACTTGCAAGAGATCTATGCCAAGATCATCAAGTACTTAGCGTTGATCTTAGGAATCATGGTAAATCTTTTCACTCTGATCAACATAATTACCAGCTTATGGCAGAAGATGTTATATCGTTAATTAAAGATCTTAATTTATCTTCTGTGAGTGTGATTGGCCACTCGATGGGAGGCAAAGTTGCGATGAAAATGGTCGATATTTCACCACAACAGATCAAAGATCTCATCGTATTGGATATGTCCCCAGTGCCCTATTACGAAAATCGACACGCTAACGTCTTTTTAGGTTTGCAGAAGGTCATCAATTCAAAGCCAACGACACGCCTCGAAGCACTCACACTGTTAAGTGAAGAGATTAAAATTGAAGGTGTACGTCAATTTTTAAGTAAGTCGCTGAAAAGATCCGATGATAATGTCATGAGTTGGCATTTCAATGTCGCAGCTCTATATAACCAATATGATCAAATTATGAACTGGCAAACAATAGAGCAAACAAGTACACCAACGCTATTTATCAAAGGGGGGGATTCTGACTATCTGCTGCCTGAACATCAAAGTGCAATCCAAGCACAATTTAGCCATGCCAAAGCGCATATTATTGCCAGAACCGGTCACTGGTTACATGCCGAAAAGCCAAAAGAAGTTTTAAGAGTGATTCGCAAGTTTTTACAGGGCTAAGTGAAAGCTTGACTGTATTAAATTAAGTCACATTATGAGGAGTGAGGTGGATTAACTTTCCCTATTAACAATGCTATAGTGCACACAAGTAAAATTGGCATAAAAGGGATGATATGCTTTACGACAATATCAATATGTTGGAATCTCTTGGTCTGGATCTTCTTTTTGCTGCTATCTTTTTTTTAATCGGTATGGCAATTAAAGATGTCTTACAACAAGGCAATGTTCCTGCATATGGTCGTCGAATTGTATGGGCTGTACTGTTTTTAGGTTGCGCTGGGTTTATCGCTAAAGGCATTATTCAGTTAACTTGGGAAGGTGCAGGATTAGGTTAATCCCTAATATCTCTCGCCAACAACAGATTAAATTAAAGGTAATGATTCTATGGCAAGTGTAGGTCTCTTCTTTGGTAGCGACACAGGTAACACTGAAGCTGTTGCTAAAATGATTCAAAAGCAACTGAGCAAGCAACTTGTTCACGTTCAAGATATCGCAAAAAGTAGTAAAGAAGATATTGATAACTTTGATCTTCTTATCCTGGGTATTCCAACTTGGTACTATGGTGAAGCTCAATGTGATTGGGATGACTTCTTCCCTGAACTTGAAGCAATTGATTTTTCTACAAAATTAGTTGCTATCTTTGGCTGTGGTGACCAAGAAGATTACGCTGAATACTTTTGTGATGCTATGGGTAATATCCGTGATATCGTTGAAGCAAAAGGCGGTACAATCTTGGGTAATACCTCAACTGAAGGCTATGAGTTCGAAGCTTCTAAAGGCTTAGTTGAAGGTGATGATTCACTATTCGTTGGTCTATGTATCGATGAAGATCGCCAACCAGAATTAACTGAGCAGCGTGTAACTAGCTGGGTTGCTCAACTTAATGATGAAATGTGCCTTTCTGAGTTAGCCGATTAATCATTAATCTCGCCAACTGATAACGAAATCCTGATTTTTTAATTAAAGTCAGGATTTTTTATTTCAAGTCTATTTTTTATCCTATCTGCTGCTTTCTAAGGCTATCTAGAGCCTATTATTTGTATCAATTCCTAGTTTATAGCTGCCAATATCTCAATAAACGCTGACAGACATCATGATTAATAAAGTAGGTAATAACCCTTTGAAGTTCGTGGTTTATTGTTGAAGCAGACTAACCTATAATAATGAAAGTATGGATTTCTGTTCGTAACCAGCAGATCAACATGGGAAAGAATATGTCAGATAATAACCAAGCACTAAAAAATGCTGGACTAAAAGTTACCCTTCCAAGGCTCAAAATTTTAGAAGTATTACAAGCACCGGATTGCCAACATGTCAGTGCTGAAGATTTATATAAAAAACTGATCGATCTTGGCGAAGAGATTGGATTAGCAACCGTATATCGCGTATTGAACCAATTTGATGATGCCGGCATTGTTACTCGCCATCATTTTGAAGGTGGTAAATCCGTATTTGAACTATCATCACAACATCACCACGATCACTTAGTTTGCTTGGATTGTGGCGCTGTTATTGAGTTTTCCGATGATATTATCGAACAGCGCCAACGAGAAATTGCCGCGAAATACAATGTCCGCCTGACTAACCATAGTTTATACCTTTACGGTAAATGTGGTGACGGTACTTGTAAGGATAACCCAGACGCGCACAAAGCAATTAAATAATATAAAAATATCATACTGTTTATATTAATCATTTGATTGCCTTGGATTAGATTTCATGCATAAAAAAACCAGCTCATGAGCTGGTTTTTTATTGGCGATTAGTTATACCAATCGTAGTAACTAACGAGTCCGCTTAGCTATCTGCTTTTGCCCACGTATCACGTAGACCAACAGTACGGTTAAAGACTAATGCTTCTGGCTTAGAGTCTTTGTTATCCATACAGAAGTAACCAGTACGTTCAAACTGAATACCTGCTTCTGGTGCAACCGTTGCTAAGTTAGGCTCAACAAAACCATTCATAACAACAAGTGATTCAGGGTTTAGTGTCGCCGCAAAATCATCTGCCGCTGCTGGATTTGCAACGGTGAATAGACGATCATATAAACGAATCTCAGCTGGTATACCTTGCTCTGCAGATACCCAGTGGATCACGCCTTTAACTTTACGACCATCGGCTGGGTTTTTACCCAACGTTTCTGAATCGTAAGTACAGTAAATCGTCGTGATATTGTCTTGCTCATCTTTTTCAATGCGCTCTGCTTTAATCACATAAGCACCACGTAGACGAACTTCTTTACCAAGAACTAAACGCTTGTATTTCTTATTTGCTTCTTCACGGAAGTCATCACGCTCAATCCAAACTTCACGCGTAAATGGTACTTCACGAGTTCCCATTTCTGGCTTGTTTGGGTGATTAGCAACCGACAGTGTTTCAGCAGCATCAAAATTTTCAATCACAATTTTGATTGGATCTAAAACAGCCATTGCACGTGGTGCATTTTCGTTTAAATCATCACGAATACATGATTCTAATGAACCAAATTCGATCATGTTTTCTTGCTTAGTCACACCAATTCGCTTACAAAATTCACGAATAGAAGCAGCAGTGAAACCACGACGACGTAAACCAGAAATAGTCGGCATACGAGGATCGTCCCAACCATTAACTAACTCTTCAGTAACGAGTTGGTTTAGCTTACGCTTAGACATTACCGTGTATTCTAAATTTAAACGACTAAATTCATACTGGCGAGGTTGGCAGTCAATCGTGATGTTATCTAGAACCCAATCGTACAAGCGACGGTTATCTTGGAATTCAAGAGTACAGATCGAGTGAGTGATACCCTCTAGCGCATCCGAAATACAGTGAGTGAAATCGTACATTGGGTAAATGCACCATTTATCACCCGTTTGGTGGTGATGAGCAAAGCGTACACGGTAAATAACCGGATCGCGCATAACCATAAATGGAGATGCCATATCGATTTTAGCACGTAGACAAACTTCGCCTTCTTTAAAGCCGCCATCACGCATCTTTTCAAAGAGTGCTAGGTTTTCTTCTGGAGCACGATCACGGTATGGGCTGTGTTTACCAGCTTCCGTTAACGTACCACGGTACTCGCGCATTTGCTCAGGACTTAGCTCATCAACATACGCTAAGCCTTTATTAATTAATTCAACTGCATAGCTATAAAGCTTATCGAAGTAGTTTGATGAGTAACAAATCTCACCAGACCAATCAAAACCTAACCAGCTTACGTCATTCTTAATTGACTCAACGTATTCAACGTCTTCTTTCTCAGGGTTTGTATCATCAAAACGAAGATTACATTGCCCTTGATAGTCCTGAGCAATACCAAAGTTTAAACAGATAGATTTCGCATGACCGATATGAAGGTAACCATTCGGTTCAGGCGGAAAACGAGTATGCACACTTGTGTGTTTGCCATCAGCCAGATCTTTATCAATAATTTGGCGAATAAAATTTGATGGACGAGCCTCAGCTTCACTCATCTATAGCACCTCTAGTTTTTAGTATTGTCAGAATATATATAGTTAGCAATGATCCACAATTCTAGACCTTTGCACAATAAGAACCGTCAATTTCTTACGATTATTTCCCCTATTGATGAATAAAAGAGCTTCGCTTCGCCTATTTATAGTCAAAGTGATCAATATGACGGTGATTCCGCACGCTAAGCTGACTCCCCTGCTCGCTGCATCATCGCTATTTAACTTGAAAAAATACCCGTTTTATAGTGATAGTCCTTTTAATATAACCACTATCTGACCTTGCTTCTAAGTTAGCAGTAATAAAAAAGCCTCCCATTGGGAGGCTTCAAAGTATCGCTATCTTACTTTAGTTAAAAGAAGGTAGCTCGATATCAGATAAATCTTCACTTGCAGCAATCGTTTTCATCTCACCAGCGACTATTTCAGCCAGTGGACCAAGGATAACTTGTAGGTTATTTGAACCTAAACGTACAACCCCCATCGCTCCCAATGCTTTTAATGTTTTCTCGTTCACAACGTTGCTGTCTTTTAGAGTAAGACGTAGGCGTGTGATACATGCATCGATATTTTCTAGGTTTTCATGACCACCTAGTGCTTTTAGGTATTGTTTTGCAAGCTTGCTTGTATCTTTAGAACCTGTAACCGCTGAGCTAGTCTGCTCATCATCTTCACGACCCGGTGTTTTTAAGTCAAACTTAACGATAACAGCGCGGAAGATTGAGTAGTACAGTCCGAAGAAAACTAGACCTTGTACAATCAACATGTACCAATTAACGGCAAGTGGGTTACGCGTCGATAGAACCATATCGACAAGACCAGCAGAGAAACCGAAGCCAGCAATCCACTGCATAGATGCCGCAATGTAAACTGAGATACCCGCTAGTAATGCGTGAAGAACATAAAGTGCCGGTGCAAGGAACATAAACGCAAACTCTAGAGGCTCAGTAACACCAGTAAAGAATGATGCGAAAGCGGCAGCAATCATGATAGAAGCGACTTTCTCTTTGTTCTTAGCTTTTGATGTGTGGTACATAGCAAGTGCAGCACCTGGTAAACCAAACATCATAATTGGGAAGAAACCAGCTTGGTACATACCCGTTACGCCAATCGTTGCAGTACCTTCAGCAATCGATTTTGCGCCACCAAGGAAGTTTGGAATATCGTTAATACCAGCTACATCAAACCAGAAAACTGAGTTTAGAGCGTGGTGTAAACCGACAGGGATAAGTAGACGGTTAAAGAATGCGTAGATACCAGCACCTAGCTCGCCCATACCTTGGATAGTTTCACCGAAGTTGACCAGACCACCGTAAACCGCAGGCCATACATACATCAGAGCAAATGCGATAACAATACCAGCAAAAGAGGTCAAGATAGGAACTAAGCGCTTACCAGAGAAGAAGGCTAACGCTTTATGCAGCTCGACAGTAGAGAAACGGTTATAGATCTCAGCAGACACAATACCAACTAAGATACCTACAAACTGGTTTTCAATTTTAGAAAACGCTGCTGGTACTGCGCTTGGGTCAATGCCTTGAATCTGAGCGACTGCCCCAGGTGAAAGCAGTGTTGTTACAACTAAGAAACCTACAAAACCCGATAATGCCGCTGCACCATCTTTATCTTTCGACATACCATACGCAACACCAATTGCGAATAGAATCGACATGTTATCAATAATAGCGGCACCAGCTTTAATTAAAAATGCTGCTAGAGCGTTATTGCCACCCCATGCAACAGGATCAATCCAGTAACCGATACCCATTAAAATTGCTGCTGCAGGTAATGTAGCAACTGGAACCATCAGTGCTTTACCTACTTTTTGAAAATATCCAAGTACATTCACGATAAACTCTCCCTATAGGACTTTAATTTTTTGGTTAAGGACTTTTTTTAGTCACTCAATTTAGTCCTGTTCAGTGTATGTTTTTAATTTCGCTTCGCAAATTAAAAGGTGGTCATTTGTGATCATAATCACCAGTTTTAGTTTAGTTACTAGGATTTTGCTAGCCAGATCATAAAACTTATTTTATCATGCGAAAAATGATACAAACAAAGCTAATATAAACACTAACTGATTCGTTATCTCCATCACGTTATTTTAATATCGGTAGCATTTAGACGTAATAAGCGACATAATTACATTCGCTTAGTTAATAAATAAACTTAATCTATCAATAGGTTGATTACTTCTTTGCTGTTTCAGTTGATGTGCAGAAAGAAGAACCTGTTATCTAAATACTGTAAGAAAAATAAGTCTTTATAAGGCATAAAAAATCAGCAGATAAAGATAGCAACATACTCGATTATTCAAATTATCAAAAATAAGGACTAACTCGCCATGTATGCATTAACTAATGCCAAAATATTTACTGGTAATGATGTTTTAACCGATCATGCGGTCATTATTGAAGGCAATCTTATCAAGCAGATTTGTTCTCTCGCTGATTTACCGGCAGGAATTGAGGTTAAAGATCTTAATGGAGCAAACTTAAGCCCTGGATTTATTGATTTACAGTTAAATGGCTGTGGAGGAGTGATGCTTAATGACGAAATTAATGCCGATACTATCCACATTATGCACCAAGCCAATTTGAAATCGGGTTGCACGAGCTTTTTACCAACACTGATCACATCATCAGATGAAGATATGCGAAGTGTTCTAACTGCAGCTCGTGACTATCAAAACCAATATGATAATCACTCTCTCGGTTTACACCTTGAAGGCCCTTACCTCAATGTCATGAAAAAAGGCATTCATAGTGCCGATCACATCCGCAAGTCTGATGACGAGATGATTCAACTACTTTGCGATAACCGCAACTTAGTGACGAAAGTAACGCTTGCACCTGAAAACAATAAACCAGAACACATTGAGCGTTTGCACGCAGCAGGGATTGTGGTTTCTATCGGTCATACCAATGCCACTTATAAAGAGGCGCGTAAGGGGTTTGAGTCAGGCATCACTTTTGCTACCCACCTTTTTAATGCAATGACACCTATGGTTGGTCGTGAACCTGGCGTAGTTGGCGCTATTTTCGATACGCCAAATGTATACGCAGGCATTATTGCAGATGGCTTTCATGTCGATTATGCAAACATCCGTATTGCCCACCAAGTCAAAGGCAATAAGCTTGTATTAGTGACCGACGCCACAGCTCCAGCAGGCGCAGACATGGAATACTTTATTTTTGTTGGTAAGAAAGTATATTATCGTGATGGAAAGTGTGTCGATGAAAATGGCACTCTAGGCGGCTCAGCTTTAACTATGATTGAAGCGGTACAAAATACAGTAGAGCACGCTGGAATCGCATTGGATGAAGCTCTTCGAATGGCAACATTATACCCAGCCACAGCAATTGGTGTAGAAAACAAACTAGGCCTGATTAAACGAGGAATGGTTGCTAACCTTGCTGTGTTCGATAGAGACTTCAATGTCCAAGCGACGGTTGTTAACGGACAATATGAGCAAAATTAAGCATGAATGGCGGACAAATAGGTAACGTAGATTTAGTTAAACAACTAAATAGCGCAGCAGTATATCGACTCATTGACCTTCAAGGTCCTATCTCTCGTATCCAAATAGCGGATGTGAGTCAACTTGCACCTGCGAGTGTTACAAAAATAACCCGCCAGCTTCTTGAGCGCGGTCTAATTAAAGAGGTCGCGCAACAAGCCTCTACAGGAGGACGTCGAGCCATATCATTAACAACGGAAGTAGAACCTTTTCACTCTATTGCCGTTCGACTTGGCCGTGACTATATTCAAGTAAGCCTCTACAACTTAGGCAGTCAAGAACTTGCAACCACTTATCATGAACTCAAGTACCAAAATCAAGAGCAATTGCTACAAGGGCTAATCTCTTGTTTAAATGATTTCCTTGAGCAAGAAAAATATCAAATAAATCAACTCATCGCCATTGGTGTCGTCCTACCCGGACTGGTCAACCCAACGACTGGTGTTGTTGAATATATGCCGAATACTGATATCGATAAGCTATCATTAGGTGACATTATTCGCGATACATTCAAAGTCGAATGCTTCGTTGGTAACGATGTTCGAGGAATGGCGCTTGCTGAACATTACTTCGGTGTCAGTAAAGATTGCCAAGATTCTATTTTAGTCAGTGTTCATCGCGGTACTGGTGCTGGTATTATCGTCAATGGACAAGTATTTTTAGGCCATAATCGTAATGTAGGTGAGATTGGTCATATTCAAATTGACCCTCTAGGCGAGCAGTGTCAATGTGGTAACTTTGGCTGCTTAGAAACCGTTGCCGCTAACCCTGCGATTGTCGCACATGTGAAAAAACTCATTGCTCAAGGTTACGAGTCATCTTTATCTGACCTTCCTCACATCACCATTAATGATGTATGCCAACATGCCTTAAACGGTGATGAACTCGCTAAACAAAGTTTAATTCGTGTGGGTAATCAACTTGGTAAAGCGATAGCAATGACAGTTAACCTTTTCAACCCACAAAAAGTGATCATTGCTGGTGATATTACGGCTGCAGAAAGTCTTGTTTTTCCAGCTATTCGTCGCAACATTGAAAACCAATCATTAACAGCCTTTCATAAAGCACTGCCTATTGTTGCCTCTGAAATCGATAAGAGACCAACCATGGGCGCGTTCGCTATGATTAAGCGCGCAATGCTCAATGGCGTATTATTACAAAAGCTGCTAGAAGATTCATAACCCTTTAGTATTAATAATGATAATTTGATAGAATTTTGGGATGTACTTAGTGCATCCCTTTTTTATTATGGATAAATAACTGTTTATGGAATTAACTCTGATTATCTCTGTTGCTTTTGTTGCAGGTTTCATTGCTCTTAAATGCCAACTTCCCCCCTTAGTTGGATTTCTTTTGGCTGGTTTTGGATTACACGCCTTTGACTATCACACCAATGACACTTTAATTCTACTTGCTGATTTGGGCGTTACCCTTCTGCTCTTTACTATTGGTCTTAAGCTCGATATTAAAACGCTCTTATCCAAAGAAATTTGGGCCGGTGCCACTTTGCATAACCTCTTTTCTACCGGTCTCTTTACTCTTTTATTACTAGGCTTAAAAGTACTCGGCGTCTCTTCTTTAATCGGCATGTCTTTTGAGCAAATTGTTTTACTCGGCTTTGCCTTATCTTTTTCAAGTACTGTTTTTGCCGTTAAGACCCTGCAAGAAAAAGGAGATATGAACGCCACCTATGGCACTATTGCTATCGGTATTCTCATCATGCAGGATATCTTTGCCGTTGTTTTCTTAACCGCATCAACCGGTAAAATGCCAGAATGGCACAGCCTTGCCCTTTTTGCCCTACCCCTCCTTCGCCCTATTTTCTATAAACTCTTAGATAATGTCGGTCATGGCGAGATGTTAATTTTAGCCGGTATCTTTTTTGCCCTAGTTGCAGGTGCTGGTCTATTTCAGGTCGTCGGTATGAAGCCTGATCTTGGTGCTTTAATACTAGGAATGCTGTTAGCTGGTCACAATAAAGCTTCCGAGCTATCTAAATCACTCTTCAATTTAAAAGAAGTCTTTTTAGTCTGCTTCTTTTTGAATATTGGTCTTTCTGATAAACCAACATTAGAAGGCTTTGTACTCGCGATCCTATTTCTGTTGTTGCTGCCACTTAAAGGGCTACTTTACTTCACCGTATTTAGCCTCTTTAAGTTTAGAGTTCGCACTTCTTTGCTCGCCTCTCTTTCTCTTTTTAACTACAGTGAATTTGGTTTAATTGTTGGTGGGCTCGCCTATAAACAAGGTTGGATATCAGGCGATATTTTAGTTGCTATTGCCATTGCTGTTTCCCTGTCTTTTATCATCTCTTCCCCACTGAATCGCATTGGACACTTACTGTATAAAAAATCGAAAGGCATTTTAGTCGATCCTCCTGTCGATAAAATTCATCCGAAAGATCAATTAATTAATCCAGGAAATGCACAAATACTCATTCTTGGTATGGGTCGAATTGGCACAGGTGCTTATGATGAGTTACATGCGCGTTATGGCAAGATTTGTTTAGGCATCGAAGTCCGTGAAGAGTCAGTAGCAGGACATCATGCACAAGGGCGTAATGTCATCATCGGAGATGCAACCGATCCTGATTTTTGGGAGCGTATATTAGATACGGCCAATGTTAAGCTTGTTTTACTCGCTATGCCGCACCATTTAGGCAACCAAACAGCACTTGATCAACTAAAGCAAAACCATTTCAAAGGTCAAATTGCTGCGATTGCCGAATATCAAGACCAACTCGATATACTCACCGAGAATGGCGTAGATGCCGCTTTCAATATTTATAGTGAAGCCGGTAGTGGTTTTGCTCGCCATGTTTGTAAGCAATTAGCCCCCTCATTTAATAAAGCCTAATTAATACACCTGATCGCTTCTTAAGTTACCGATTTCCGCTAAACTTAAGAAGCCTTAGCTCAAAAAACACTCGCAACATTGCATCCGTTTAACAAAAGTGCCATTTGGTTAAATGTTTTCTAACTCTAGTGGTTAATTATCATTTTTTTCATCATTGATGGTTGCTTTTTTTAGCGATCATGGCAAATTGAAGTCAATCTCATTTTAATTATTGAAAAGGAATTTGTATGTGTTCTATCTTTGGCATCCTAGACATTAAGAGTGACTCTGCTGCACTACGCCCTATCGCGCTAGAGATGTCGAAAAAGCTTCGTCATCGTGGTCCTGATTGGTCTGGTATCTATTCTTCTGAAAAAGCCATTTTAGCTCATGAGCGTTTAGCTATCGTAGGTCTAAATAGTGGTGCTCAACCATTATATAGCCAAGATAAAAAACACATCCTAGCGGTGAATGGTGAGATTTATAATCACAAAGAAATTCGTGCTCGTTTAGAAGACAAGTACCAATTCCAAACAGACTCAGACTGTGAAGTTATTTTAGCGCTTTACCAAGAGATGGGTGATGAGCTTCTAGAAGAACTCAACGGTATCTTTGCTTTTGTTCTTTATGATGAAGAAAAAGATCACTACTTAGTTGGTCGTGACCATATCGGTATTATTCCTTTATACCAAGGTCATGATGAACATGGTAACTACTACGTTGCTTCTGAAATGAAAGCGTTAGTATCAGTTTGTAAAACAGTCAGTGAGTTCCCACCAGGCAGCTTCTACCGCTCTGGTGACAGTGAACCACAACGTTACTACACTCGTGACTGGAACGAATATGCTGCAGTACAAGGGAATAGCACAAGCAAAGAAGAGCTAACTCAAGCTTTAGAAGATGCGGTTAAACGTCAACTAATGACCGATGTTCCTTATGGTGTACTTCTATCGGGCGGCTTAGATTCTTCTATTACTTCTGCTGTCGCTAAGCGTTATGCTGCACTACGTATTGAAGATAATGATCAGTCAGAAGCTTGGTGGCCTCAACTGCACTCATTTGCGGTTGGTCTTGAAAATGCACCGGATCTAAAAGCGGCACGTGAAGTAGCAGAACAAATCGGTACAGTTCACCACGAGATGACCTACACAATCCAAGAAGGTTTGGATGCTATTCGTGATGTTATCTACCATATCGAAACCTATGATGTCACTACGATTCGTGCATCAACGCCAATGTACTTATTAGCTCGTAAAATTAAAGCGATGGGCATCAAAATGGTACTTTCTGGTGAAGGTGCAGATGAAATATTTGGTGGTTACTTATACTTCCACAAAGCGCCGAATGCTCAAGAATTCCATGAAGAGACAGTACGTAAGTTACTCGCTTTAAACATGTTTGACTGTGCGCGTGCCAACAAATCACTTGCCGCTTGGGGTGTAGAAGGTCGTGTTCCTTTCTTAGATAAAGAGTTTATTGATGTCGCAATGCGCTTAAATCCTGAAGATAAGATGTGTGGCAATGGTAAGATGGAAAAACATATTCTACGTGAGTGTTTTGAGGATTACCTACCAGCTTCTATTGCATGGCGTCAAAAAGAGCAGTTCTCAGATGGCGTTGGCTATGAGTGGATTGATACACTAAAAGCAACAGCCGAAGCAAAAGTAACGGATCAGCAAATGGAAACGGCGGCATTCCGCTTCCCATACAACACTCCGACAACAAAAGAAGGTTACTCATACCGAGAGATCTTTGAAGAGCTATTCCCTCTTCCATCGGCTGCTGAGTGTGTTCCTGGTGGACCATCTGTTGCCTGTTCTTCAGCAAAAGCGATTGAGTGGGATGAATCATTCAAAAACTGCGTTGACCCATCAGGTCGTGCTGTTCAAACCGTGCACAACGACGCTTATGATGCATAATTAAAATCAACATGTTGCGCTGATATCTAGCGCAACATATTGATCAAAAAAATCCCCCAGAGCTTTTAATCCTTACTTTAAAGATTTTCAGCCGCTGAGGGATTTTTTTTATCTGTTTATTTTACTGAAAATGACTATTGTCGACGGTTACAGCAACGGGTCTATTGATCATTTGAATAAGCATAATAGAACGATTCTCGCCACTACTCTCTTGATAGATAGCATCAATACCAGCAAATTGACCACTGCTAAGTTGTACTTTATCACCTTTTTTCAGCGATACTTCTGCGCTAGATTCAGCAGCTAACGCTTGCTGATCAGTGGCCATCTCTTCTTCAAGACATTTAAGCTCATAAATCAAACTGCCTTCTAACACCTTTGGGTGCGGTCCCATACGAATAAAGTCTGAGACACCACGAGTGGATCGAATGGTGGTAAAGCTAGGACCTTGCTCAAAATCAAAATGGATAAACATATAAGAGGGAAAAAGTGGCTCTGCAACCATCTTCTTTTTCTTTCTAACTATTTTTTCTATTTGAATTTGTGGGTAATAGCACTCTATACCTTGGTTTTCTAGATGCATTTTCGCACGAGGCTGATCACCTCGTTTACAATATAATAAATACCAACGCTTCATTATCTACCCTTACTTCTGAGCAAAAAACTATAATTTAAATCTTCGAAACTAATTATCTTGTCACGAGATCCGCCATCATATCAATATGCAAATCATCATCGTTAAGACAAGGTATATAGTGAAATGACTCGCCACCAGCCTCAATAAATAACGCTTTACACTGATCGGAGATCTCTTCTAATGTTTCTAAACAGTCCACTGAAAAAGCAGGGGCAATAACATGAATATTCTTCACACCTTGCCCAGGAAGCTTCTCAAGTGTTTTATCGGTATATGGTGTTAACCACTCTTCACGACCAAAGCGGGATTGGTAAGTCATACCAATTTGATCGACTGTTAATCCTAATTCATTTGCTAGTAGCTCTGTCGTTTTTTCACAATGTTGAGGGTAAATATCGCCCTCATCAGCTAAACGCTTTGGGATGCCATGATAAGAGCATAATAAATAATCACCTTGACCATGTTGTTGCCAATGAGCACGAACGCTAGATGCTAATGCTTGGATATACAATGGGTGCTGATAATAATCACGAATAAAACGATAAGCCGGAAGCACAGGCATCTGTTTAAAAGCTTTAGTTAAACCGTCCGAAACAGCTGCTGTTGTCGTACCAGAATACTGAGGATATAAGGGAAGTACAATAACTTCTTCCACCCCTTGTTCTATTAACTTTTCAATGCCAGATTTTAAACTAGGATTACCATAAGTCATTCCTAGTTCTACAGGGCAATCTAGCTGCTTTCGTAATTTGACGACTTGACGCTGTGAATAAACCAGTAATGGCGATCCACCTTCAAGCCAAACACTCTTATATAATTTCGCAACTTTCGGGGCACGAATAGGTAAAATCACACCATGTAGTAATGGACACCACAGCCAGCGACTTAAGTTAACCACACGATGATCATGCAGAAACTCACTGAGAAAACGCTTGATTGCTGGTGCATTTGGGGCGTCAGGAGTGCCCAAATTCACCACTAATACACCTTGTTTTTGACTCACTTCCATGACGTAATAATTCCTAATAGCATAAAAAAAACGACCGATAACGGTCGTTTTAATATATCAAATTTTACTAACCTGAGTTAGTTCAATTCTATAAATTACGCTAGTGCTTCACGCAACTCTGCACTTACTTCTGCAACTTGCTTAGTACCATCAAATTTTAGGTACTGAGTTTTTGCTGTTTCAGCTTCTTTAGAGTAGTAAGCGATTAGAGGTGCAGTCTGCTCATGGTAAACACCTAAACGAGCAAGAACGGTTTCTTCTTTATCATCATCACGTACAACAAGGTCTTCACCTGTTACGTCATCTTTACCTTCAACTTGAGGCGGGTTGAAAGTAACATGGTAAGTACGACCTGAAGGAAGATGAGCACGACGACCAGCCATACGCTCAACAATCACGCTATCAGCAACATCGAATTCAACAACGTAATCAACTTCAACACCCATCTCTTTTAAGCCATCAGCTTGAGGAATAGTGCGTGGGAAGCCGTCTAGTAGGAAGCCTTTTTCACAATCATCTTGTGCAATACGCTCTTTAATTAGACCTAAGATGATGTCATCCGATACTAATTTACCAGCATCAATAACTGCTTTCGCCTGCTTACCCATTTCTGTACCAGCTTTAATTGCAGCACGTAGCATGTCACCAGTAGAGATTTGTGGAATACCAAATGTTTCCATGATGAACTGAGCTTGAGTACCTTTACCAGCACCTGGAGCACCCAGAAGAATGATGCGCATGTTTAATCCTCTTTGAAAATGATGATTTATACCGAAGCTCACTGCTTGTCGAATATAAAAACGATAAAAGTAAAAGCTAAACGATAAGTTTCGGTATAACCGTTTATATATAAGCCATATTGAATTGCTCATATTCGATTCGGGCTAGATTCTACCATAAATTTGAAACATTAGATCATTTCTACTCTTAAAGAGTACGAGAAAAGACGCTAATAGTA
This sequence comes from Vibrio sp. 10N.286.49.B3, assembly GCF_002873395.1. Lineage (GTDB taxonomy): Bacteria > Pseudomonadota > Gammaproteobacteria > Enterobacterales > Vibrionaceae > Vibrio. Next base: position 494,592 of record NZ_MCUV01000001.1, read on the forward strand.
TGACAATAAATAAAACCAAACTGAGTCAGCTGATACCTATAAGCACAATAATCTATGTCGATAAAAAGCTCACCGAAGTGAGCTTGTAATCATACCAATTTAACGATTCTTACGCTTTAACAAGTAGAGCATTGATAGAAGTTAAGAATTGAGTGGAATCTTCCATCGTTCCTTTTTCTGCTAACATTGCTTGACCAAGCAATACCTCAACCCAGCGACCAAAAGCTTCTTCGTCCGCTTCATCTGCCATACGCTTAACCAATGCGTGCTCTGGGTTAATCTCAAAGATATACTTAACTTCAGGCGCCGCCTGGCCAGCCGCTTCTAATAGCTTCGCCATTTGCGTGCCCATTTCAAAGTCATCAGTAACAACGACCGCTGGGGTTGTCGCTAGCTTAAAGGTAGTACGTACTTCTTTTACACGCTCACCTAGGTAAGACTGAGTACGCTCAATAACCGATTTGAACTCTTCTTCTGTCTCTTTTTGCTTCTCTTTTTCCGCTTCATCTTCAAACTTGCTAAGATCTAAGCCCGCTTTAGTGATCGACTGGAACTGCTTACCATCGAACTCTGTTAAGTAGTTCATCAACCATTCATCTAAACGATCAAACATCAGCACAACTTCAATGCCTTTCGCCTTAAATTGCTCTAAGTGCGGGCTGTTTTTCGCGGCTGCGTAGCTATCTGCCGTCAAGAAGTAGATTTTTTCTTGGTCTTCTTTCATGCGCTCAACATAAGCAGCAAGACTCACGGTTTGCTCTGCTGACTCTTTCTCTGTTGAAGAAAAACGTAATAGACCAGCAATTTTCTCTTTGTTTGCCATATCTTCCGCAGGACCTTCTTTTAGCACTAGGCCAAATTCTTTCCAGAAAGATAAGTACTTATCATGATCATTTTTCGCCATGCGTTCTAGCATAGTAAGCACACGTTTAGTACAAGCGCTGCGCAGTGATTGAGTTACTTTGTTATCTTGTAAAATTTCGCGTGACACATTCAAAGGAAGATCATTTGAATCAATTAAGCCGCGTACAAAACGTAAGTAAGACGGCATAAATTGCTGTGCATCATCCATAATGAAGACACGTTGAACATACAGTTTTAAACCACTCTTATGATCACGGTTCATCATATCCCAAGGTGCTTTTGCTGGGATGTATAACAAACTAGTGTAATCATTTTTACCTTCAACTCGGTTATGGCTCCAAGTTAAAGCGTCAGTAAAGTCATGCGATACATGCTTATAAAACTCTTGATATTCTTCCGCTGTTATTTCTGATTTATTACGTGTCCATAGCGCTTGAGCTTTATTAATTTGCTCCCAGTGTGTCTCTTCCGTATCTTTGCCTTCGTCATCTTTAACAGCAGTTAAAATAGAGACAGGAATACCAATGTGATCTGAATATTTGCTGATTACATCACGTAAGCGCCACTCAGAAAGGAACTCTTTTCCTTCTTCACGCATATGCAAAATAATGTCAGTACCTCGAGAAGCTTTGGTCACGTTCTCGATGGTGTAATCACCTTCACCTTCAGAGTGCCATTGTACGGCTTCGTCAGCATTAAGGCCTGCAGCACGAGTGCGTACAGTTACAGCGTCAGCAACAATAAATGCTGAATAAAAACCAACACCAAACTGGCCAATAAGCTGTGAGTCTTTGCTCTGGTCATCAGATAATTTAGAGAAGAAATCTGCAGTGCCTGATTTTGCGATAGTACCAAGATGTTCAATCACATCTTCACGGTTCATCCCGATACCGTTATCAGAAATGGTTAATGTATTCGTTTCAGCACTAAAAGATAATTTAACACCTAGATCGGCATCACCTTGATATAAATCTGGCGATGATAGTGCCTGAAAACGTAATTTGTCTGAGGCATCTGAAGCATTTGAGATCAACTCGCGTAAGAAAATCTCTTTGTTTGAGTACAAAGAATGGATCATTAAATGAAGTAATTGCTTTACTTCCGATTGAAAACCACGGGTTTCTTTATTATTCATTACTGTTTCGCTCATTTGAACTCCATCGAATTAACGCTTTAACATGACTAACAAGGCTTAATCATGTTGAACAACTTTGATATAGAAATGAGGATGCCAGCAGCAAATTCAAGGTCAAAAGTAATAAAAGCACTCTTTTTTTTATTTATTTTGATTATCCTGATGCACAAATACATAAAATAAAATAAAATGATGCCGTTTTTGCTCAACAACGGATTGAAAGGCAAGAATTTAGACTATTGACCGCCCATGACACTACAAAGAAGAATTTAATGAGCAATATTGGTACTAAATTTATCCTCGCACAGCGATTTGTTTTTGATCCTAATAACAATTCTTTAGTCGATCAAACGGCTGATAATGAAGAGATAATCCGCCTAGGCAGCAATGAAAGCCGTATTTTATTAATGTTGTCAGAGAGACCCAATGAAGTCATTACCCGTAATGAACTGCATGAGTTTGTTTGGCGAGATCAAGGCTTTGAGGTCGATGATTCAAGCCTAACTCAAGCGATCTCAACTCTGCGTAAAATGCTAAAAGATTCTACGAAATCGCCAGCTTTTGTCAAAACAGTACCAAAACGCGGCTATCAAATGATAGCCAGTGTTGAACGCTCAATGCCTTTATCATCAAATGAAGCGCAAGAAGACGTTATCGAACCATTCTCTCATAATGAAGCAGTGATTCTAACGGAAAAGAGCGACGATTTAACCAATAAAGAAGAGGCTTTAACTGCGGTAACATCCTCGCACATTGAAGCTAAGCAAGATCTTCAAGCTTCATGGAAAATGACGGCATTGACCTTCTTTTTATGCTTCTTGAGTGTAGCTTTACCTTTTTATGTGATGAATTCAGCTAATCTGGCACCCACTGTATTTGATGAAATTGATATTGTCGATGGTATAAAAGTCAAAACACCGATGAACCATCCTGACTTAAATAGTTGGATGCCAAGGATTGAAGATTGTATTCAAAAGTACAATAAAGTGCACACTGACGAACTTAAGCCGATAGAGGTCATTGCCACCGGTGGGCAAAATAATCGTCTAGTTTTAAACTATATCCATTCATCTGATTATGCATATGAAAACGTTTCTGTTCGTATTTATACTGACCCTAAAAATCGTAATAATATCTGTGATAATTTGTAATAAAGGCTAAAAATAATGAAACTTAAATTTGCATCTCTATTACTAGTTATCTCCGCGATACTTACTAGCTGGTTATACTGGGGAAGTGATCTAAAAATAGAACAAATGCTCACAGCTAATGAGTGGCACTCACGCATGGTTACTATTCTTCTTAGTGATGAGCAGGAAGATATATTAGGTCCATTAAGTAAAGTGGTCGTGACATCGAATGTAAAATATTTACCTAATAGCACGTATATTCGTATCTCATCTATCCACGTATTTGGCAATAATGAGCTAGGAAAGAATATTATCAATATCTCAGAAACTGGTAATTGGGATATTAGCGATAATTACCTATTGGTATCGCCGACAGCATTTTCCGATTCATCATCGACTACAAGCCGTGAGTTTACTTCTCAGCAGTTAAAGGTTATCACTCAAGTCTTTAAGTTGGACTCTGAGTTAAGCCGTCGAATAGATATCATCGATTCAAAAACATTACTGCTTACCAGTCTAAGTCATGGCTCTACTGTACTGTTTTCCAATTAAACCTAAAAAGGCTTACTCTGTACTCCATAGGTAAGCCTTTTCATCACACCATAAATCTAAACGCGATTATTATTAATCTTCAGCTTTTTTTATAATGATACCTGACAAATTATCTTTTGCTCTAGAGAGAAAACCGCATAGTGATTATCTTCTAGAATGGCATAACTCGCTGGGTAACCTTCACGCGGAAAAGTGACAGAACCTGGGTTAAAGACATTGTTATTTTCTTGAAAATGAGCAACAGGGATATGAGTATGACCGTGGACTAAAATACCCTTTTCACCTAATGAAGGTCGTGTTTGTTCCGTATATAAATGACCGTGCGTTAAAAATAATTTATGCCCGCTTTCCAGTAAAATCCACGCGTAATCACTCATCATAGGAAACGATAGAAGCATTTGATCCACTTCACTATCACAGTTACCTCTGACGGCGATAATCTGCTCACTATATTGATTCAATAATTGGGCAACACCAGCAGGATCATAACCTTCAGGTATCGGATTTCTCGGTCCATGATTCAAAAGATCACCAAGCAAGATTAAATGATCCGCTTTTGAATGTAAGTAAAGCTCAATCACCTTTTCAGCCGCGACTAATGAACCATGTATGTCAGATGCAAAAAACAGTTTCACCGTATATCCTTTCTTCTTATCAAATGGCACTCTTGATTGTACGTTTAGTTCGCGAATGCGTCATCAACTGCCATACCATTTAGCACAATATTGTTATAACTAACGATGCCAATAACCGTACCATCATCAATAACCGGCGCACGACTGATACCAAAATGCTCAAACAAGCGAGCACAATATTTTACATTCATCTCTGGCGCAACAGATAATGCTGGCTTTGTCATTATTTCATAAATATTGGTTCGTTGAGGTGAACGATTTTTAGCTAATACTTTCTTGGCGATATCATTCATCAAAACAATTCCGTACTCATCTTCCGAGTGCCGTTTATTGACGATAATAGCTTTAACTTGATGCTTTTTAGCTAACTGAATCCCCTCTTCAACCGAGGTAAGGCCATCTACCATGACATAAGTATTACTCATGACTTCCTTTACTTTCACTTGCGCATAATGACTCATAGTTCATCCTCAACAATTTTGGTTAGCTCTGCAACTTGATGAGCGACGCCAACCGCATCTTCAATATCAATTTGAACTGCTATTCCTTGCCCAGACTGACTATCAAACTCCCCAACATCACTAATTTTTTCCAATATATGCCGAGATAAATGTTCTTCAACCACAAATAGCAGTACATCTTTTTGAACCTCAAGCGTTAAGCCAAAAAAAGTGCGTTTTTGATTCATGCCTTGTCCACGGGCATTGGTTATTACTGTTGCTCCTGTCGCGCCAGCCTCTCGTGCGGCATCTAACACTGCATCCGTTTTGGCATCCTCAACAAAAGCTAAAATTAGTTTAAAGCGCATCTTTATTCTCCTTTTTAGTCGAACGTTTAACCATCCATTGTGTTAGTTGAGCGTAACCCAGCACCGAAATAATTGGGCACAAGCTAGCAAAAGCAATCAGACCAAAGCCATCAAGCATTGGATTGCGACCTGGAACGGTTGAAGCTAGCCCTAAACCCAGCGCAGCCACCAGCGGAACGGTCACTGTAGATGTAGTAACGCCCCCTGAATCATACGCTAACGGAATAATCTGCTTTGGAGCATAAAAGGTCTGACAAACCACAATTAGATAGCCCACAATGATGTAGTAATGAATAGGATCGCCAACCACAATTCGATAGCTGCCCAAGGAGATGCCCCCTGCGACCCCAAATGCAACGGCAATTCGTAAGCCAGTCGCACTAATACTGCCTCCTGAAACTTGATTAGCTTTTAAAGCAACCGCAATTAATGAAGGCTCAGCGATCGTCGTACTAAAGCCAATACAAAAAGCAAATAAGTAGACCCAATAGTAATCAAACCAAGCCAGTTGCTCACCTACGCTTAGTTTAAAGCGATGTAGAAACTCTGGAGCGGTTAGCTGTTCAGCCATCATTTCACCTAAAGGAAACAGCGCTAACTCAAGCCCAAGAAGAAATAAAGACAAACCTAAAGTGACATAAACAAAACCAAGAATCACTCGCGGTAAGTGACTCACTGGTTTACGTAATACACCAACTTGAAAACCAAATAAAATGACCACTATGGGAGTAATATCCCGCACAGTGCTTAGTAAGCTGGTCAAAAAATCACTTAAGGTGATCATGATAACCATATCCCATACAGCATCACGAACATCATCGGCAACAAGGAAGCAAAAGCGATAAGACCAAAACCATCAATCATTGGGTTGCGACCTTTAATTGATGAAGCAAGACCAATTCCTAGCGCGGCAACAAGTGGCACTGTTATTGTTGATGTCGTCACCCCGCCGGAATCATAAGCTATTCCAATAATGCTTTGTGGGGCAAAGAACGTGAGCGCCACTACACCGATATAGCCCCCTATAATCATGTAATGGATGGGCCAACCTTTTAAGATGCGTAGCACACCAACAACAATGGCAATGCCCACAGACAATGCAACGGTCAAGCGCAGACCATTCGCATACTCCTCCATCTCTTGCTCACTATTCACAATCATTCCTCCTTCAGCAGCCACTTGTGACGCCTCAGCAGCAACAGCAGTTAGCGCGGGTTCAGCCATGGTCGTGCCAAAACCTAAACAGAAAGCAAAGCTCAACAGCCCGACAATACTGCCTTTACGAGAAAAAGCTTGTGCCATTGACTCACCAATAGGAAACAGCCCCATATCCAAGCCAAAGATAAAAAAAGTTAACCCGACAACGACGAGTACTAGCCCAACTAAAACGGACATGATGTGAGGCAGTGGTTGCTGCAGTACTACTAATTGGAAGAAAATAATGACCATAATAATTGGCATTAAGTCTCTTAAACTCCCGAGCATTGCTTTTAAAAAAGCCAAAACTGATGACATAGGTTGACCTTTGCTTCTCCATCTCATCTAAGCATTGTAGATGAAGTTATCTAAAGGTGTGATCTAGCTCTGATATTGCCACTTCAGCACTGATGCTTATGTTATTTAATCATCAAGCAAACGTCATAACATCATTGTGCTTAGGTAAAACTATAGATTGGTATTATCGTCGAGGCGACTATACTAACTATATTCAAATAAGGAGGTTGCATGAAGATATTGCTTACTGGAGGGACTGGTTTTATAGGCTCTGAGCTACTTAAAAGTATGACGACTCATCAGGTTGTGTTACTAACGAGAGAGGTTAAGTTAGCCAAGCAAAAACTTAATCATACCGATCTTGGTAATATTCATTATGTAACTTCACTTGATACCCTTAGCGATCTTAATGGTTTTGATGCAGTAATAAATTTAGCTGGCGAACCCATTGCAACCAAACGCTGGACAAAACAACAAAAGAACAAAATATGTCAAAGCCGCTGGGAAATAACAGAGCAAATCGTTGCATTGATCCATGCCAGTACCAAACCACCAAGTGTTTTTATTAGTGGCTCAGCCGTTGGTTTTTATGGCGATCAGCAAGCCCACCCTTTTGATGAAAGTTTGCAAGTACACCACAATAGCTTTACGCATGAAGTGTGTGCTAAGTGGGAAAATATTGCTAAACGAGCTCAATCTGATTCTACCCGTATCTGTTTAATAAGAACGGGGGTCGTACTAGGTTTAGGTGGTGGTGCGCTCGATAAAATGATCTTACCGTATAAATTAGGGCTTGGTGGACCAATAGGTTCTGGTCAACAATATATTCCGTGGATTCATATACTTGATATGGTGCGTGGTATTATCCACTTATTAGAAACCGACCATGCGCAAGGTGAATTTAACTTGTGTGCACCTCACCCTGTAAGTAATAGAGAATTTAGCCAGACACTCGCAAAAGCATTGCATCGACCACATTTATTTTATACACCTAAGTGGATTATGAATGCTCTCCTTGGTGAAGCGAGTTGCTTATTATTTGATAGCATACGCGCTAAACCGAAAAAACTAACCGAACTCGGCTTTGATTTTAGTTATTCACGAATTCAACCTGCTTTAAAAAACCTTATTGAGCATCACCACAAACAAATGCCTTAAAATGGTTGCAATGTAATTTTTCCGTAACATAGCTATGACATAGTAAAAATCAAATAGCTGGTGTCTATCCCCTAGCGCCATAAATATAAGCACCTTGTGGAACATCTATGTCATTAAATCAATTAAATTTAATTGGTGTAAGCATTGTTTTAACTCTTTTTATTTTATTTTGAATAACCTGTGTCTACACCACCCTGCAAATCTCGGCAAAACATCATGAGTAAGTGAAACTATTCATGATGTTTTTTGTTCGACCTTGATATTATACCAACCCTCCCTCATCTATTAAGCTATAACACTAAATAAGGTCATGGGGCGCTCCCCAGTGAACAAGGATACCATCATGCAAGCTGCCAATATTGTTGAACTTAACGAACAAAACTTTCGCCAAATTCTTGAAAGTTCGATGCAAACGCCGGTTCTTATCCATTTTTGGGCACCAATGAACCCAGAAAGTGCGCAAATTATTCCGCAATTACAAACGCTTGCTCAACAGCATCAAGGTAGCTTTACTTTAGCGCTATTAAACTGCGAACAAGAGCAAGCAATTGCAAGTCAGTTTGGTGTGCAAGCTTTGCCGACCATTGCATTATTTATTAATGGTCAAGCTGTTGATGGAATGGGAGGCGCACAATCTCTTGAGGCAATCAATGAAATGTTAATGAAGCACCTACCGAGCCAAGATGAAGTCACGCTAAAACAAGCTCTAGAGCACTTACAAAACAATGAACACGCTCAGGCACTAGCGCTCTTCACTACCCTACCTGATGATATAAAAGCAAAAGGGGAAGTTAAATTAGCAATGGCAGATTGTTTATTAGAAACTCAACAATTTGATAGTGCTGCCTCGGTTCTTCAAACCATACCATTAGAGTATCAAGACAATTACTACAAAGGGTTACTGGCTAAGCTTGAGTTACATAACCAAGCAGCAAATAGCCCTGAGATTCAAGCGTTAGAAGCACAATATCAAGTTAATGCCAGTGATGAACGAGTGGTTACCGATCTTGCACTCCAATATCACCAAGTCAATAGAGATGAAGAAGCTCTTGCCCTACTTTGGACTCTACTCAGCAAAAACCTCAATGCATTAGATGGCGATATGAAAAAGCTCTTTATGGATATATTAAGTGCTCTTGGTCAAGGTAATGCACTTGCTGGCCAATACCGCAAACGCCTGTACTCATTACTTTATTAATCAGCACACATTAATTCATCACAATAAAGCTATAATATTAACTCAGCCAGTTGTCATCAGTAACTTGGCTGAGTTTTTTATGCAGTTAATAAGTAAACCTGTCTATGTATCTATAAAAAGGAATAAAAATGAATATTGATATTCTCGCAACAGTCGGTGGTTTTATTATCGTGGCAATCGTATTTATCGTTGCTGGCGTTAAAACGGTCCCTCAAGGGAACAACTGGACAATCGAACGCTTTGGTCGCTATACCCAAACATTAAAACCTGGACTGAATCTGATTATTCCTTTTATCGATAAAGTAGGCTCGCGTATTAGCATGATGGAACGCGTGATGGATATTCCAGCGCAAGAGGTCATATCAAAGGACAACGCCAATGTCGTCATTGATGCGGTCTGTTTTATCCAAGTTATTGATGCTGCAAAAGCAGCGTATGAAGTTAACGATTTAGAGCATGCCATTCGCAACTTAACGCTAACCAATATTCGAACGGTTCTTGGTTCGATGGAACTAGATGAAATGCTCAGCCAGCGTGACATGATCAACACGAAACTGTTAACGATTGTCGATCAAGCGACGAACCCGTGGGGCGTTAAAGTTACCCGTATCGAAATCAAAGATGTGCAACCACCTGCCGATCTCACTGCAGCGATGAATGCACAAATGAAAGCTGAGCGAAATAAGCGTGCCGATGTATTAGAAGCCGAAGGGATCCGCCAAGCTGAAATTTTAAAAGCCGAAGGTCATAAGCAATCTGAGATCCTAAGAGCTGAAGGTGATAAGCAAGCAGCGATCTTACAAGCAGAAGCGCGAGAGAGAGCGGCAGAAGCCGAAGCACGCGCAACTGAAATGGTTTCAAAAGCGATAGCCGAAGGTGATATGCAAGCGGTAAATTACTTTATTGCACAGGGCTATACCGAAGCGATAAAGAGTATTGGGCAAGCTGAAAATGGTAAAATCATCATGCTACCTCTTGAGGCAACGGGTTTAATGGGATCGGTTGCAGGTATTGCTGAAATGTTCAAACATGACCAAAAAGATTAATGCCTATGTTATTTGATCTCTTAAATAGCATTAACCACTGGCACTGGCTTGCCTTTGGGCTACTACTCTTAGCCACTGAACTGCTTGGAACTGCTGGGTATTTTTTATGGCTTGGTATTTCAGCCCTAATTGTTGGTGTCATACTGGCTCTTTTACCGCTCAGTTGGCAAATGCAGTGGATTGCCTTTGGCAGTTTTTGTTTAATAACGACTTGGCTATGGTGGCGTAAACAATTTAGCCAAGACAAAAAAGATGACCAATTACGCGATCTTAATCAGAAGCAAAAGCAGATGATCGGTCAAACCGCTATCTTAGAACAAGATATGATCGCAGGAAACACACGCCTCAAAGTTGCGGATACCACTTGGGCTGCGCAATGCGATCAAGACTTAAAAGCAGGCACTCAAGTGAAAATTGTCGGTTTTAATGGCATTATTTTACTTATTGAGCCGATTTAATTATCCGACTTTATTAAAATAAGGGAGCATTTGGCTCTCTTATTTTTTATCTTAATCAGAATAGTGCTAGTTTTCATCTTGTTGAGTAATTTGTTCTTATAAATAAACTTTCTCTAATCACAGCTCAAATTGAAATAGTATCCCTAACTTCTACTAACCTTAAATAAATAATCAATTAGATAGTAAATTCAATGCGTTATTTTTACC
>NZ_MCUV01000002.1 GCF_002873395.1 Vibrio sp. 10N.286.49.B3
GTAGCTAAAATCTTCGCTTAAGATTTGACTAATACCTATAAAAAAGGGCATCATTTGATGCCCTTTTTCTGCGCTAAATAAAAGTTCATTTTATTTTTGACAAATGAAATGAGTATTAGCAAAGAATTCTACGACTTAGATGTTATTCTTAGTCGTTAAATGTGTTGTATTACAACGCAAAGGAATGTGCCCTGCAACAGCGGGGTTATTGTCGTCTATAATAAAGACTTATCACAGGTTGGTTTTATGAAAGCAAACGCTGAAACTCCTGATAGCTCAAGTGCAGCAGATACATTGAAGTGGGTAGTCGCTTTTGCTCTGTTAGCCGCCGCTGTTGTGGGTAATTACCTGTATGGTGAATTGTCTGTTGTAATTCGCGCTGCAGGTGTTGTCGTTCTTATTGCTGGTGCTCTTGGAGTTGCCGCAACAACAACAAAAGGTAAAGCTGCTATCGCTTTTGCTCAAGAGTCTCGAGTAGAAGTTCGTAAAGTGGTTTGGCCGACACGTCAAGAGACGATGCAAACGTCTTTGATTGTATTAGCTGTATGTATTGTAATGTCTTTAGTGCTATGGGGCATTGACGGAATTATGGTTCGTCTTGTTGCATTAGCTACTGGGATTTGAGGGTTCTAATTCATGAGTGAAGCTCCGAAAAAACGTTGGTATGTAGTTCAGGCATTTTCTGGCTATGAAGGTCGTGTATCTCAATCGCTACGCGAACACATCAAGATGCACAACATGGAAGAATTATTTGGTGACGTACTCGTTCCTACTGAAGAAGTAGTTGAAATGCGTGCTGGCCAACGTCGCAAAAGTGAACGTAAGTTCTTTCCTGGCTATGTGTTAGTGCAAATGATCATGAATGATGAATCATGGCACTTAGTACGTAGTATTCCTCGTGTAATGGGCTTCATTGGTGGTACCTCTGACCGTCCTGCTCCGATCACAGATAAAGAAGCTGACGCTATCTTAAATCGTTTAGAGAAAGCGAGCGAAGCTCCACGTCCTAAGACGATGTTTGAAGCTGGTGAAATTGTTCGTGTGAACGATGGTCCATTCGCTGACTTTAACGGTACTGTTGAAGAAGTGGATTACGAGAAAAGCCGCATTAAAGTGTCTGTTTCGATCTTCGGTCGAGCAACACCTGTTGAGCTTGAATTCGGTCAAGTTGAAAAACTTGATTAAAAAGTCGCCTTTTAGACTTGTTAAAGGTGCGAAATGTGATTATAATTTCGCGCCTTTTTGTTAACGGGGAGCTTACCTAGTTAGGTTGGCGTTTGAACCCAAATTTTAGGAAATATCATGGCTAAGAAAGTTGAAGCTTATATCAAACTGCAAGTTGCAGCTGGTATGGCAAACCCAAGTCCACCGGTTGGTCCTGCTCTAGGTCAACACGGTGTAAACATCATGGAATTCTGTAAAGCGTTTAACGCACGTACAGAATCTGTTGAGAAAGGTCTACCTACTCCAGTAGTTATTACTGTATACAGTGACCGTTCTTTCACGTTTGTAACTAAGACTCCACCTGCTGCTGTTCTTCTTAAGAAAGCTGCTGGCGTTAAGTCTGGTTCTGGCCGTCCAAACACTGAGAAAGTTGGTACTGTTACTGACGCTCAAGTGCAAGAGATTGCTGAAACTAAAGCTGCAGATATGACTGGCGCAGACATCGAAGCGATGAAGCGTTCTATCGCGGGTACTGCTCGTTCAATGGGCCTAGTGGTAGAGGGTTAATATAATGGCTAAACTTACTAAGCGTATGCGCGTAATCCGCGACAAAGTTGACGCAACTAAAGAATACGAAATCAATGAAGCTGTAGCTCTTCTTAAAGAACTTGCAACTGCTAAATTCGTAGAAAGCGTTGACGTAGCTATCAATCTTGGCATTGATGCTCGTAAATCTGACCAAAACGTTCGTGGCGCAACTGTGCTACCTCACGGTACTGGCCGTGAAATCCGCGTTGCTGTTTTCACTCAAGGTGCAAACGCAGAAGCTGCTAAAGCGGCTGGCGCAGATATCGTTGGTATGGAAGATCTTGCTGAGCAAGTTAAGAAAGGCGTAATGGACTTTGACGTTGTTGTTGCTTCTCCAGATGCAATGCGCGTTGTTGGTCAACTAGGTACAATCCTAGGTCCACGCGGTCTAATGCCAAACCCTAAAGTTGGTACTGTAACTCCTAACGTTGCTCAAGCAGTTAAAAATGCTAAAGCTGGTCAGGTTCGTTACCGTAACGACAAAAACGGCATCATCCACACTACTATCGGTAAAGCATCTTTCGAAGCTAACCAGCTTCAAGAGAACCTAGAAGCTCTTCTAGTTGCTCTTAAGAAAGCTAAACCGTCTTCAGCGAAAGGCGTTTTCCTGAAGAAAGTAAGCATCTCTACTACTATGGGTGCTGGTGTTGCTGTTGAACAGGGTAGCCTGAACACTCAAGCAAACTAATTTGATTTGGTGCGAAATTAGTGTATAATCTCGCGCCTAATTATTGTGGTTGGGATGGTTGTTAAATTCGTTTTTTAACCATCTCCGTCCAAGACCGTAGGCGCTTAAATTGACTATCTTCGGATGACAAATTTGAGCTTAATAAAACCTGCGTAGACGGTGCCCGAACTAAGAATGTTATTTTAAAATAATATTTGGAGGGAATGCACCGTATAACTCTCATTACAGTATTTGTAGTGAGTGGTGTAATCACAACCCAGAGGTTAATCCAAATGGCTTTAAATCTTCAAGACAAAAAAGCAATTGTTGCTGAAGTCAACGAAGCAGCCAGTGGTGCACTTTCTGCAGTTGTAGCTGACTCTCGTGGCGTTCCTGTTGGTGCTATGACTTCTCTACGTAAACAAGCTCGTGAAGCTGGTGTTTACATGCGAGTTGTTCGTAACACTCTAGCACGCCGTGCAGTAGAAGGTACTCAGTACGAGTGTCTACAAGACACATTTACTGGTCCTAGCCTACTAGCGTTCTCTAACGAGCACCCAGGTGCTGCAGCGCGTCTTTTCAAAGACTTCGCTAAAGAGAACAAAGCATTTGAGATCAAAGCTGCTGCTTTTGAAGGCGTAGTTACTGATGCTGATGTACTAGCGACACTACCAACTTACGACGAAGCAATCGCACGCCTAATGATGTGCATGAAAGAAGCTTCTGCTGGTAAACTGGTACGTACTATCGCTGCTGTTCGTGATCAAAAAGAAGAAGTTGCGGCATAAGCCCTAGCTATTCATTGATTACTATTTATACTTATTGTTGACTTAAAAGAGAATTGTTATGTCTATTACTAACGAGCAAATCCTAGACGCAGTTGCAGAAATGTCTGTAATGCAAGTTGTTGAGCTTATCGAAGCTATGGAAGAGAAATTCGGTGTAACTGCTGCTGCTGCAGTAGTTGCAGGCGGCGCAGCTGCAGAAGCAGCTGAAGAGCAAACTGAATTCGACGTTGTACTTACAGCTGTTGGTCCAAACAAAGTTGCTGTTATCAAAGCAGTACGTGGCGCAACTGGCCTAGGTCTTAAAGAAGCTAAAGGTCTTGTAGACTCAGCTCCAGCACCTCTTAAAGAAGGCGTTGAAAAAGCTGAAGCTGAAGGTCTTAAAGCTCAGCTTGAAGAAGCAGGCGCTTCTGTTGAAATCAAATAATTATTATTTGACTTCTTAGCCTAACGGCTAATGGCTGGTGGTTTATTAACCACCGGCCTTTTTGCGCTGTAGGGTATTGGTGAATTTTCCGCTGTTTACACCACTACTTGAGCAAAATATATTTCACGGTAACTCAGTGAAATATTACTACCATAGAAACAGTTGTTAGTCTCTGTCCCTTTCTTTTGAGAATGTTTTGGACAGTTTGGGTCACTTATCAGCGAGCTGAGGAACCCCATGGTTTACTCTTATACCGAGAAAAAGCGCATCCGTAAGGACTTTGGTACTCGTCCACAAGTATTGGACATTCCATACCTGCTATCGATCCAGCTTGATTCATTCGATAAATTTATCGAACAGGATCCTGAAGGACAATACGGTCTTGAGGCTGCTTTTCGTTCTGTATTTCCTATTCAGAGCTACAACGGCAATTCCGAGCTGCAATACGTTAGCTATCGTCTTGGTGAGCCAGTTTTTGATGTTAAAGAATGTCAAATCCGTGGTGTAACTTATTCAAAACCTCTACGCGTTAAACTACGCCTAGTTATTTTTGACCGAGATGCACCGGCAGGTACTGTAAAAGACATTAAAGAACAAGAAGTCTACATGGGCGAAATTCCGCTTATGACAGACAACGGTACCTTTGTTATTAATGGTACTGAGAGGGTTATCGTATCCCAGCTGCATAGAAGTCCAGGCGTATTCTTCGACAGCGATAAGGGTAAGACCCACTCATCTGGTAAAGTTCTTTATAACGCACGTGTTATTCCTTACCGCGGCTCATGGTTAGACTTTGAGTTCGATCCTAAGGATAACTTGTACGTACGTATTGACCGTCGTCGTAAGTTACCTGCGTCGATCATCCTTCGTGCACTTGGCAAGACGACAGAAGAGATCCTAGAGACCTTCTTCGAGACTGTTAACTTCGAAGTGAAAGACCAAACTCTATTAATGGAGCTTGTTCCTGATCGTCTACGTGGTGAAACTGCATCATTTGACATTGAAGCAAATGGTAAGACTTACGTTGAAACTGGTCGTCGTGTAACTGCCCGTCACATCCGTCAGCTTGAAAAAGATGGCGTTGAGTACATCGAAGTACCAGTTGAGTACATCGTGGGTAAAGTTGCATCGAAAGATTACATCAATGAAGCAACAGGCGAGATCATTGTTGGTGCAAACCACGAAATCAGCCTTGAAGCTTTAGCGAATCTTTCTCAAGCAGGTTACAAGAGCTTACAAGTATTGTTCACAAATGACCTAGATAATGGTTCATTTATTTCCGATACACTACGCGTTGACAGCACTGTTGACCGTATTTCAGCACTTGTAGAAATCTATCGTATGATGCGCCCTGGTGAGCCACCTACGAAAGAAGCTGCTGAGTCATTGTTTGAAAGCCTATTCTTCGCAGAAGAGCGTTACGACCTATCGACTGTTGGTCGTATGAAGTTTAACAGCTCTATCGAACGTGAAGATGCTGGTGAACAAGGCACACTAGACGAAACCGACATCATCGAAGTGATGAAGAAACTGATCGGCATCCGTAACGGTAAAGGCGAAGTGGACGATATCGACCACCTTGGCAACCGTCGTATCCGTTCTGTTGGTGAAATGGCAGAAAACCAATTCCGTGTTGGTCTAGTTCGTGTTGAACGTGCAGTGAAAGAGCGCCTAAGCCTTGGTGATCTTGATGCTATCATGCCTCAAGACCTAATCAATGCTAAGCCTATTTCAGCAGCCGTTAAAGAATTCTTTGGTTCTTCACAGCTTTCACAGTTTATGGATCAGAACAACCCATTGTCAGAAGTAACGCATAAGCGTCGTATTTCTGCTTTAGGTCCTGGTGGTCTAACTCGTGAACGTGCTGGCTTTGAGGTACGTGATGTACACGTAACTCACTACGGTCGTCTATGTCCGATCGAAACGCCGGAAGGTCCAAACATCGGTCTAATTAACTCACTATCTGCATTTGCACGTTGTAATGATTTCGGTTTCCTTGAAACCCCATATCGTCGTGTTGTTGATGGTGTAGTAACGGATGAAGTTGATTACCTATCTGCTATCCAAGAAGGTCAGTTTGTTATCGCTCAGGCGAATGCTGTTCTTGCTGAAGATGGTACGTTTACTGATGAGCTGATCACTGCTCGTCAGAAAGGTGAATCTGGTCTTCACCCACGCGACCATGTTAACTACATGGACGTTGCAACAAACCAAGTAGTATCTATCGCTGCTTCGCTTATCCCGTTCCTAGAACACGATGATGCGAACCGTGCATTGATGGGTGCGAACATGCAACGTCAAGCGGTACCAACTCTACGTGCTGATAAGCCGTTAGTAGGTACTGGTATCGAACGTAACGTAGCGGTTGACTCAGGTGTAACTGCAGTTGCTAAACGTGGTGGTATGATTCAGTCAGTTGACGCGTCTCGTATCGTAGTTAAGGTTAATGAAAATGAATTGGTACCTGGCGAAGCTGGTATCGACATTTACAACCTAACTAAGTACACACGTTCGAACCAAAATACATGTATCAACCAACGCCCAACCGTGCTACCTGGTGAACCAGTATCACGTGGTGATGTTATTGCTGATGGTCCTTCAACAGACCTTGGTGAGCTAGCGCTTGGTCAAAACATGCGTATCGCATTTATGCCTTGGAATGGTTATAACTTCGAAGACTCGATCTTAGTATCTGAGCGCGTAGTTCAAGAAGACCGTTTCACGACTATCCACATCCAAGAACTATCTTGTGTGGCTCGTGATACTAAGCTGGGTTCTGAAGAGATCACTGCTGATATTCCAAACGTAGGTGAATCTGCTCTATCTAAACTAGATGAGTCAGGTATCGTTTACATTGGTGCTGAAGTTAAGGGTGGCGACATCCTAGTTGGTAAAGTAACCCCTAAAGGTGAAACTCAACTAACTCCTGAAGAGAAGCTACTACGTGCTATCTTCGGTGAAAAAGCATCAGATGTTAAAGATACATCACTACGTGTACCTAACTCGATTTCAGGTACGATCATTGATGTTCAAGTTTTCACTCGCGATGGCGTAGAGAAAGACAAGCGTGCGCTTGAAATTGAACAAATGCAGCTGAAAGATGCGAAGAAAGACTTAACTGAAGAGTTCCAAATTCTTGAAGGTGGTCTACTTGCACGTGTTCGCGCTGTACTTATCAATGGTGGTTACTCGGAAGAGAAACTGGATACTATCGATCGTAAGAGATGGCTAGAACTAACGCTAGACGACGACGCACTTCAAACACAGCTTGAGCAACTTGCTGAGCAGTGGGACGAGCTTAAGTCTGACTTCGATACGAAGTTTGAGACTAAACGTCGTAAAATCACTCAAGGTGATGATCTAGCGCCTGGCGTACTGAAAATCGTTAAAGTTTACCTAGCGGTTAAACGTCGTATTCAGCCTGGTGATAAAATGGCCGGTCGTCACGGTAACAAAGGTGTAATCTCTAAGATTAACCCTGTTGAAGACATGCCATACGATGAAAAAGGTCAGCCTGTAGACATCGTACTTAACCCACTGGGTGTACCATCGCGTATGAACATCGGTCAGATCCTAGAAGTACACTTAGGTCTGGCTGCTAAAGGTATCGGTGATAAGATCAACCAAATGCTGAAAGAGCAACAAGAACTGCATAAGTTCCGTAGCTTCTTACAGAAGGTTTATGATCTAGGCGATACTCGTCAAAAAGTTGATATTGCAGAACTTTCTGATGATCAAGTTCGTACCTTGATTAAGAACCTACGTGGCGGTCTACCGATTGCTACGCCTGTGTTCGATGGTGCCTCTGAAGAGTTAATCAAAGAGCTATTGAAGTTAGGTGACCTACCAGAATCTGGTCAACTTAAATTGTTTGATGGCCGCACAGGTGATCAGTTTGAGCGTCCTGTAACCGTTGGTTACATGTACATGCTGAAACTAAACCACCTTGTTGATGACAAGATGCACGCTCGTTCAACTGGCTCTTACAGCCTAGTAACTCAGCAACCACTTGGTGGTAAAGCTCAGTTCGGTGGACAACGTTTTGGTGAGATGGAAGTGTGGGCACTAGAAGCATACGGTGCTGCATATACTCTACAAGAAATGTTGACTGTTAAGTCAGATGACGTGAATGGCCGTACTAAGATGTATAAGAACATCGTAGATGGCGATCACAGCATGGAACCTGGTATGCCAGAATCATTCAACGTATTGTTGAAAGAGATTCGCTCGCTAGGTATCAACATCGAGCTAGAAGATAAAGAGTAATCCTTCGGGGTTATTTGTTAGAAGGCGCTCGCCGAGCGCCTTTTCACTCCTTACAGGGGCTGATCGTGAAAGACTTATTAAACTTTCTAAAAGCACAGCATAAGACCGAAGAATTTGATGCAATCAAAATCGGTCTTTCTTCACCTGACATGATTCGTTCATGGTCATTTGGTGAAGTTAAAAAACCAGAGACAATTAACTATCGTACGTTCAAGCCTGAGCGCGATGGTCTATTCTGTGCGCGTATTTTTGGTCCAGTAAAAGACTACGAATGTCTTTGTGGCAAATATAAGCGTCTGAAACACCGTGGTGTTATCTGTGAGAAGTGTGGCGTAGAAGTTACACAGACTAAAGTTCGTCGTGACCGTATGGGCCACATCGAGCTAGCCTCACCAGTTGCTCACATCTGGTTCTTAAAATCACTACCGTCTCGTATCGGTTTGTTAATGGATATCCCACTGCGTGATATCGAACGCGTACTTTACTTTGAAATGTACGTAGTAACAGAACCTGGTATGACTGATCTAGAAAAATCTCAGATGCTTACTGAAGAAGAGTATCTGGATCGCCTAGAAGAGTGGGGTGATGAGTTCACGGCTAAAATGGGTGCAGAAGCGATCAAAGATCTGCTGTCTACTATGGACATGCACGCTGAAGCAGAACAAATGCGCGAAGAGTTAGAAACAACAAACTCTGAAACTAAGCGTAAAAAAATCACGAAGCGTCTGAAGCTTGTTGAAGCGTTCATTATGTCGGGCAATGACCCACAATGGATGATTCTTACTGTGCTTCCGGTACTTCCGCCAGATCTTCGTCCTCTAGTACCACTAGATGGCGGTCGTTTTGCGACTTCTGATCTGAACGACCTTTACCGTCGTGTGATTAACCGTAACAACCGTTTGAAGCGTCTTCTAGAGCTAGCTGCTCCGGACATCATCGTACGTAACGAAAAGCGTATGCTGCAAGAGTCTGTTGATGCGCTACTTGATAACGGTCGTCGTGGTCGTGCAATCACAGGTTCGAACAAGCGTCCTCTGAAATCTCTTGCTGATATGATCAAGGGTAAACAAGGTCGTTTCCGTCAAAACCTTCTAGGTAAACGTGTAGACTACTCTGGCCGTTCTGTTATCACAGTTGGTCCATACCTACGTCTACATCAGTGTGGTCTTCCTAAGAAGATGGCACTTGAGCTATTCAAGCCATTTATCTACAGCAAGCTAGAAAGTCGCGGCATGGCTACGACAATCAAAGCAGCTAAGAAAATGGTTGAGCGTGAAGAAGCTATCGTATGGGATATCCTAGACGAAGTAATTCGCGAACACCCAGTACTATTGAACCGTGCACCAACACTTCACCGTCTTGGTATTCAAGCGTTCGAACCAGTACTAATCGAAGGTAAAGCGATTCAGCTTCACCCACTAGTGTGTGCGGCATATAACGCCGACTTCGATGGTGACCAAATGGCGGTACACGTACCTCTAACTTTGGAAGCTCAGCTAGAAGCTCGTACCCTAATGATGTCGACGAATAACATTCTGTCGCCAGCATCAGGTGATCCGATCATCGTACCTTCTCAGGACGTTGTCTTGGGTCTTTACTACATGACACGTGATAAAATCAACGTGAAAGGTGAAGGTATGTACTTTGCCGGCCCTGAAGAGGCTGAAAAAGCATACCGTACTAAGAATGCTGAGCTACACGCTCGCGTTAAAGTACGTATCACTGAAACTGTAGTTGATGAAGATGGCAATAGCACAACGAACACCGGTCTAGTTGATACTACCGTTGGTCGTGCAATGTTATGGCAAATCGTACCATCAGGTCTTCCGTACAGCATCGTTAACCAAAAGCTAGGTAAGAAGCAAATTTCTAACCTACTAAACGAGTGTTACCGTAAGCTTGGTCTTAAAGATACAGTAGTATTTGCTGACCAAATTATGTACGCAGGTTTTGCATACGCTGCACTGTCTGGTGTTTCTGTTGGTATCGACGATATGGTTGTACCACAAGCGAAATACGACGAAATTGAAGCTGCTGAAGAAGAAGTTCGTGAAATCCAAGAGCAATTCCAATCTGGTCTTGTTACTGCGGGTGAGCGTTACAACAAAGTTATCGATATCTGGGCGTCTACCAACGACCGCGTAGCAAAAGCTATGATGGATAACCTATCTTCTGAAACAGTAATCAACCGTGACGGTGAAGAAGAGCAACAAGAGTCGTTTAACAGCATCTACATGATGGCTGACTCGGGCGCTCGTGGTTCTGCTGCACAGATTCGTCAGCTAGCGGGTATGCGTGGTCTGATGGCGCGTCCAGATGGTTCAATCATCGAAACGCCAATCACTGCGAACTTTAAAGAAGGTCTAAACGTCCTTCAGTACTTTATCTCAACGCACGGTGCTCGTAAGGGTCTTGCGGATACAGCACTGAAAACAGCTAACTCGGGTTACCTAACTCGTCGTCTAGTAGACGTTGCTCAAGACGTTGTTGTTCACGAACATGACTGTGGCACTCACGAAGGTATCGACATGATGCCTCACATCGAAGGTGGTGACGTTAAAGTTGCACTTTCTGAGCTAGCTCTTGGTCGTGTAGTAGCAGAAGATGTTATCAAGCCTGGTACTGAAGAAGTACTGATTCCACGTAATACTCTAATTGATGAGAAGTGGTGTCAAATCATGGAAGAGAACTCTGTAGATAGCATGAAAGTGCGCTCAGTAGTTACCTGTGATGCTGACTTCGGTTGTTGTGCACAGTGTTACGGTCGTGACCTAGCACGTGGTCACCTAGTGAACCAAGGTGAAGCAGTTGGTGTTATCGCTGCACAATCTATCGGTGAACCTGGTACACAGCTAACGATGCGTACGTTCCACATCGGTGGTGCTGCATCTACTGCTGCGGCAGAGAACAACATCCAAGCTAAGACAACGGGTACTGTGAAGCTTCACAATGCTAAGTTTGTAATTAACAACGATAAGAAACTGGTTATCACTTCTCGTGCATCTGAGATGACGATTATTGATGAGTTCGGTCGTACTAAAGAGAAGCATAAACTTCCTTACGGTTCGATTCTGAGCAAAGCAGACAACGATTCAGTGGAAGCTGGTGAAGTTGTAGCTAACTGGGAAGCGCACACCATGCCAATCATCACTGAAGTGGCAGGTCGCATTCAATTCGTTGATATGATCGACGGTGTAACAGTTGCTCGCCAAACAGATGATCTAACAGGTCTATCTTCAAGTGAAGTAACTGATCCAGCAGCTCGTCCAGCAGCAGGTAAAGATATGCGTCCAGCTATCAAACTTGTTGATGCACAAGGTAACGACGTAATGATCCCTGGTACTGATATGCCAGCTCACTACTTCCTACCTGGTAAGGCGATTGTTAACATCGAAGATGGCGCTGAAGTTGGCATTGGTGACACGTTATCTCGTATCCCTCAGAAATCTGGCGGAAACAAAGATATCACCGGTGGTCTACCACGCGTAGCAGACTTATTTGAAGCTCGTAAACCAAAAGAGCCTGCAATTCTTGCTGAACACTCAGGTACTGTGTCGTTCGGTAAAGAAACAAAAGGTAAGCGTCGCTTAATTATCACTCGTGAGGGTGGTGATACATACGAAGAGATGATTCCTAAACACCGTCAATTGAACGTATTTGAAGGTGAGAAGATCGAACGTGGTGACGTTATTTCTGATGGTCCAGAGACTCCACATGATATCCTACGTTTACGTGGTATCCGTGCAGTAACTCAGTACATCGCAAATGAAGTACAAGAAGTATACCGTCTACAAGGCGTTAAGATTAACGATAAGCACATTGAGACTATCGTTCGTCAAATGCTTCGTAAGTGTACTATTACTCATTCTGGCGACTCTGAGTTCCTACCTGGCGAACAGGTTGAGTACCATAACGTTAAGATTGCTAACCGTAAGCTAGAAGCTGAAGGTAAAGAACTAGTAGGTTTCGAACGTGATCTACTAGGTATTACTAAAGCATCTCTTGCAACTGAGTCATTTATCTCAGCAGCATCATTCCAAGAAACGACTCGCGTACTAACAGAAGCTGCGGTTTCTGGTAAGCGTGATGATCTTCGTGGTCTGAAAGAGAACGTTATTGTTGGTCGCTTGATCCCAGCTGGTACTGGTTTCGCGTATCACCAAGATCGTCAAAAGCAGCGTTTAGAGCAAGAAGGTCCATCTGCTGAACAAGCAACAGATAACCTAGCGGCACTATTAAATGCAGGTTTTTCAGGCGAATAAGTCTTGAGTTGAACCGATAAGAAAAAAGGCACCGAAAGGTGCCTTTTTTGTATTTGTCATTTACGTATTATCAAGTGACAGCTATTCATATTAAGATTATTTAATATGAATTACGCCCCTGGTGGTATCGTTAAACTGTCTGCAATGAGTTGAATTAAATGGTCTTCAACTTCAAAACGTAGCTCAATCAATTCGCCCATCTTCGATAAATCCTGCTCAAAGTCGCTCAATTCATCGTCTTTTACTACTTGCGCATACTTGTCATTAAAATTGAGTAACGGTTCAGTCGTTAACACTATTTTAGCGTAAGTGCTGCTGATCTCATCTGTCGCTTTAAAACCAGTAGAACGCCATCTATCCATGACCATATCATAAATTTTAAAGTGTCCTTCAGAAATGTAATCAATGAGATGCTGGCAGAAAGATTGTAGCTCTTTTGGGGAGGGTAACTCAGTCACCGCGCTTTTTGCAGAGCTAGGCTGTAGAGCTGCAAGTTGGCAAAACTCCACAATTAAGTCTTGGCGAGTCTCTAACCAATGATCAATAACCTCATTGGAGCCACCCCATTGTTCTTGTACTTGATTAAATTTATTTAGCATGACCATGTCCTCATGATCTGACCCCAATACAGGTGATCATCTTTCTTTGCTAGGCAAAGGATCCGTGTGAGATGTAAATATCGAATTTCACTAAAAATACATAGCTTAAAAGTGCATAAAGCTTCATTCTAGTATGAAATTAGATTGCCAGTAAAATGGATGAACTGCAAGTAATGAGGGTCTTAAATGTTAAAAAAAAGTGACAAAAGCCACAAGGAACTGGCTTATTGGTGTGTTGTTTCTGGAAGTGCAGTTTGGCTGATAGATGATAACTTACCCTTTGGAGAGGCAAGTGATGTAGGGCTAAGCATTGAGAGTTCTCTCATTATCGGCGAGCATTTAGGTTATCCCGTTCGCTGGCTCAATGAGGAGCAATTAGACCAATCTCTGCCTCTCACCTCATTAAAGGCACTAATTACCTGGCCAGAGCCTCTATTCCTACTGGTTAGTAAGGCTATTCAATATGGCCATATGTTGCAATCAATGCGCTTCTGTCCTCAATGCGGCGCAAGAAATCATTTAAATCACAATCAAATCGCCATGCAATGTGGGGAGTGCCGCACCTTACATTACCCTCGCATCTTTCCATGTATCATCATTGCAGTACGAAAAGAACAGCAGATTTTGCTCGCTCAACACGCACGACATAAAACAGGCATGTATACTGTTATAGCAGGCTTTGTTGAGGTCGGAGAAACCTTAGAAGCGTGTGCTAAGCGAGAAGTGAAAGAGGAAACAGGCATTGATATCGATAATATTCGTTACTTTGGCAGTCAGCCGTGGGCATTTCCTAGCAGTCTGATGGTTGGGTTTATGGCGGACTATGCTGGTGGCACATTAAAGCCTGATGAATATGAGTTAACTGAGGCTCAATGGTTCCCTGTTGATAATTTACCTGATGTGGCACCTGTCGGTACGATTGCTAGGGCATTAATAGAACAGGTGCGTAAGGAAGTTGAGTCAGCATAGGTTTTATTTAGTGGTAATTAATGTCTATTTAGATAAAAAAAACCCTCCGGTAAAGGAGGGGGTAAGTAAGATGTCGTTATGAGATACTGAGGTTAGTCCCCAGATTATTATAATAAATTTCGCTAGCCAGGTGATTGTGGCAGCCCTTAATTAAGGTTGCAAACCAATTTGTTGTTAATTGTTAATAATATGATCCAGATTACAAACTGCGCAGCATTTTAAGCACAATACGTGTAGAATATTAATGATTACAATATAAGTTAGAATCAATTGGAAGAGATGCATGAAAGAATTAAAAAATGATCGCTACCTACGAGCTTTAATGAAAGAGCCTGTGGATTACACTCCGGTTTGGATGATGCGCCAAGCGGGCCGTTATCTGCCTGAGTATCGAGCAACTCGCGGCGTTGCTGGTGATTTTATGTCTTTATGTAAAAACGCAGAATTAGCATCGGAAGTTACTCTTCAGCCTTTACGTCGCTTTCCTCTTGATGCCGCGATTTTATTCTCTGATATTTTAACCATTCCTGATGCTATGGGGTTAGGTCTGTATTTTGAGACCGGTGAAGGTCCAAAGTTTAAGCGCCCAATCACATGTAAAGCCGATGTTGAAAAAATAGGCATGCCAGATCCAGAGGGCGAATTACAGTATGTGATGAATGCGGTTCGTCAAATTCGTAAAGATCTGCAAGGTGAGGTGCCTCTTATTGGTTTCTCTGGTAGTCCGTGGACATTAGCAACTTATATGGTTGAAGGTGGTAGCTCAAAAGCTTTCACTAAAATCAAAAAAATGATGTATGCCGAGCCTGCAACGCTGCATATGTTGTTAGATAAGTTGGCCGATAGTGTGATCGATTACCTTAATGCGCAAATTAAAGCGGGCGCACAATCTGTGATGGTTTTTGATACATGGGGTGGTGTACTAACTCCTCGTGATTACAATCTCTTCTCGTTGCAATACATGCACAAAATCGTTGATGGCTTAATTCGTGAAAATGAAGGTCGCCGAGTACCCGTTACCTTATTTACTAAAAATGGTGGTATGTGGTTAGAGCAGATCGCTGCAACAGGCTGTGATGCCGTTGGTCTTGACTGGACCATTAATATTGCAGATGCAAAAGCACGTATTGGCGATAAAGTCGCTCTGCAAGGTAATATGGACCCATCAATGCTTTATGCTCAGCCAGAGCGTATTCGTGAAGAGGTTGGTACTATTTTAGAAGGCTTTGGTCATGATGGCACAGGTCACGTCTTCAACCTAGGTCACGGTATTCACCTTGATGTTCCGCCTGAAAATGCGGGTGTATTTGTCGACGCAGTCCATGAACTATCTAAGCCATACCATAAGTAAGTCGATTGAATTGTTGATTTAAAACGAAACCGCTCAAGTGATTTGAGCGGTTTTTTTATTAATAACCTCTTTCAAATTCAACTTGGTGATTGAGAGAAAAGCCGTCATGCCAAGCGTGGTAATTTGCTGAGAAAAGTTCGACGACCTGAGCAGGGAAACTGAGCGCTGCAATGTGTGGGGTAACCGTGACTTTTGGGTGCTGCCAATATGGACACGTTTGTGAAATTGGCTCATTAATAAAAACATCTAAAAAAGCATGATTGATACAGTCGCTCTCAAGCGCGTCGAGCAGAGCTTGGCTATTCACTGTGTCTCCTCGTCCCACGTTGAACAAGATGCTTCCTTGGCAGGCGTTCAGTGCGCTCTCATCCAATAAATTGATAGTATCGTCGGTTTTAGGTAGCGTGTTCACGACAATATCACAATCACGTAAAACCGAATTCAGTTCATTGACATGATAGGTTGCATCAAACGGAGAGTGTTTTGGTGGAATTCCAGTGCGGTTGATCCCGAGTACGCGTATTCCAAAGGCTTTTGCTGTCGTCGCTAAATGGCTTGCGATGGAACCTGTGCCGAGGATAAGCATCGTTTTTTCGCTTAATGAAGGGTAAGAGTGCGCTTGCCATACCTGTTGCTGCTGTTGTTGTTGGTATAAATGAAACTGACGGTAGTGAGCAATACTATACCCAAGTACATATTCAGATATTTGCTGGCCAAAGATGCCCTTTACATTGGTTAGCGTATAGTTTTTTGCCAGTTCAGGCTTAATCAGTGCATCGACGCCTGCATAAACGGACTGTAACCACTCGAGGTGAGTAAAGTCATCAAGAGTTTTAGCCGCGAGAGGAGGAGAAGCAAGTAAAATAGTCGCTTGAGTGCGATCTTCCGTGATCTCTAAATTCGGTAAAGCTTGCTCTTCTAGCAATTGCTTATACACTTGATCATGTTCAGTAAGAATATAAACTTTATGGGTGAAATTGTTCATAAGCTTGTCTTTTTTCCCTGTAATTAATCGAGTACACTTCTGCGGTCTTTTTCTGCAATTATCGAGTAACTATGCTACAGAACCCACTTCAGGTTCGTCTTGAGAGACTAGAACCTTGGCAACAAATTACCTTTATGGCTTGTCTGTGCGAGCGTATGTACCCTAACTATGCCATGTTCTGTGATAATACAGAATTTGCCGAAGCACGTATCTATCGTGATGTGCTTGATAGTGTATGGGAAATTTTGACGGTTAAAACAGCAAAAGTAAATTTTGAGCGTCAATTAGAGAAATTAGAAGAGCTGTTTCCAAGTGCTGAAGATTTTGATCTTTATGCCGTTTACCCTGCAATGGATGCTTGCCAAGGCTTGTCGACATTACTGCATGGTTTATTGGATCGCGATCAGTTATTCGAGTGCATGATCAAAGTTAGCCAACAGTCAGTGATGACCGTAGCACATCTTGAGCAAGCGCAGGGTTCTGATGAGATCACAAACGATAACCAAAAAGAGAATGAAGCCGTTTGTGAAGAGTGGGATGTTCAATGGGCTATTTTCCGCCCGTTACGTGAAGCAGAATCACGTGATATTGAACTGATCAAAGATCTACGCCAAGAGCTTCGTGATGAACCGATGAGTAATATCGGTATTGGTATCGAATAGAACCAAGTTTGAACACGATAAATAATGAAAGGCTCATAATAACGATGAGCCTTTTTTGTATCTCGATTATTTCAGCAGTCAGCCAGTATCAACTAGTCATCCAATAAATCATCTTTACGAGTATTTTCAATTACCCCATGTTTATTTTTCCAGTGCTCCCAGCGCTGAAAAGCTAATGCCTGCATATCTGTCGTTTTATCGGCTTCATCGACAATCTCTTCACCAAGTAGATACTCAAACATATCCTCTAACGTCACGAT
Source organism: Vibrio sp. 10N.286.49.B3 (assembly GCF_002873395.1). Lineage (GTDB taxonomy): Bacteria > Pseudomonadota > Gammaproteobacteria > Enterobacterales > Vibrionaceae > Vibrio. The sequence continues at coordinate 16,986 of NZ_MCUV01000002.1, forward strand.
ACCTTGAATCATTCCATATTCATCAACCACAATCGATAGTTGTAAGCGGTGTGCGAGCATCTGATCAAAAGCTTTGGTGAGCGGTAAGTTATTTAATAGGACGTGGATAGGGCGCATGACGGCACCGAGTTGTTTATCACCGAACCCAGATTGCTGCAGTTTAAAAAGCTCCAAGCGGTGAACAAAGCCAACAATATTATCTTTTTGCTCACTGTAAATGAGTGGTCGGGAAAAAGGGGTTTCTTGGTGTAGGTCTAAAAAGGTATCGATGCTCATTGTTGCTTCCACGCGGAATACAACGGGTCGAGGCGTCATTATTTGGGTGACAGGTACGCCTCTAATATTGAGAAGATTGCTTAATATTTTTGATTCACCTTCCGCAAATTCTCCGCTCTCTTTTGCAAGCATCGCCATTGCGGATAATTCATCGCGCATTTTCGGCGGCTGGTGGCCATGAGATAGGCGTTTGGTTATTTGTTTTGAAAACCACACAAAAGGTGTTAGCGCCCAAACCATCCAACGTAAAGTCACAGCCGATAATGGTGCGAGTTGACGCCAGTAGGTAGCACCGATTGTTTTTGGCACGATCTCTGAAAAAATTAAAATCAGCAGCGTGAGAATAGCAGAAAATAACCCGAGCCATTTACTACCAAATACAACTGTGGCTTGAGCACCTGCTGTTGCCGCTCCGATCGTATGTGCAATGGTATTGAGGGTAAGTATGGAAGCGAGCGGGCGGTCAATATCAGCTTTTAAGTGACTAAGCTGCTTAGCCGAGGGGTGATTTTGTTGGCGTAATTGTGCTAAATAACTAGGGCTAAGACTGAGTAAAACAGCCTCTAAAACAGAGCATATAAATGAAATACCAACCGCAATAAAGATGTAAAACGTCAGAAGTAACATATGACCTCTTGGTCTAAATTAAGTGAAGTGTTGGATTTATAATCAAAAAATCCCACTGGGTAGATGGTCTAAATTGGCATAGGTCATCAAGAAAACAAGTCTTATTTATTATCGATAAGTTATAAATTGTGAGTCATTACTCATATTATGGCTAAAAGTCAGGCATAGGGGCTAAAGATTAGCGACAAACCTTTGCCAGATGGGGCATTTATGTTTTAGAGTGAGTCGAATTCGATAACTTACGAGAAGGGAAACCTAATGAACAAGACCCAATTAATCGACTTTATTGCTGAAAAAGCGGATCTTTCTAAAGCTCAAGCTAAAGCAGCACTAGAAGCGACACTAAATGGCGTAACTGAGTCGCTAAAAGATGGCGATCAAGTGCAACTAATTGGTTTTGGTACATTCAAAGTAAATCACCGTGCAGCTCGCACTGGTCGTAACCCAAAAACAGGCGATGAAATCCAAATCGCTGCAGCAAACGTTCCTGCGTTTGTTTCAGGGAAAGCGCTGAAAGATGCTGTAAAATAATTTACACTACGCCGAGGTATTTATCTCGGCGTATTCATTATGAAGAAAATTTTAGTTACTGCATTACTGAGTACCCTTCTAGCGGCTTGCTCTTCTACGGCACCTCGCTCTCACCTTGATCAAGTTATGTCATTTTCCTCTGCCTATACTGTGGCTGATACCGCCAGTTTTTATTGGTATAGCGAGAAATTACTCAAACCACTTTCTGGTGCAGACTATGTTGTCGAAGGTAGTTCTGGTTGGTATAAAACCGATTATCGTTGGAATGACAATGGTCTTAGCGAGCTTATTCGAGAAGGTGAGCAACGTAAAGGTTCTTCCCGAGCGAGTAGAAATAAGCGGGTTCCTTACCGTGTTCATGTGCGTTTTAATCAAGCGGGTGAAGCGGTTTATCAACAATACCGTATTGATGGCAAGGTATACCCACTAAATAGCAGCCAAATGGCCGCTTACAAAGAAGATGCCGCATTACTCTCATCCAGGGTTAAAGCATCGCACAAAGAAGGTTACACGTTAATTCAGGGCTACTGGGATGGGTCTGATTTGAAAGACTGCCAACATAACCCATATGCTGAACTTAGCTTTACCCCGCCTCTACCTAATGATGCAATTAGAGCGGCATTAGCTCAACCTAGCTTTGTGGCTTTTTCGGGAGCAGAGAAAGGGAAAAGAATTGCCGTTGAAAAACTGATATTGTCAGACTCTCTTGAGCACGCTTGTGTTGAAAAGCCTCAGTTTTTAGAAGAGTGATCACTCACTTACTTTTATTGGTATGATTTTGATTGGTATTGCTTTAATTGATACTAATTCATCGTTTGATAAAGATAAGCTTGATAAGACATTCGTAAAATTTAAAAAGGGCGCTGATAATTCAGCGCCCTTTTGCTATGCCATAAATGAGTCGATTGACATGATGGTTATCTTAATCGTTATTCTTGCTCGCGAGCAATAGCGCGATAGCCAATATCATTACGATGGAACATACCATCCCAGCTTACTTGCTTAGTGAGCTCGTATGCTTTTTGCTGCGCTTCAGAAACCGTATTACCTAGTGCTGTTGCACACAATACACGACCGCCATTCGTGGTGACTTCACCCGCTTCGTTGTGTTTCGTGCCTGCGTGGAAAACCTTCTGGCTGCTGCTGTCAGTGCTAGGTAGTGTGATCACATCACCTTTTGCATAATCAGCAGGATAACCGCCGGCTGCTAATACCACACCGATTGCTGCGCGAGGATCCCATTTGGATTCTGCTTGATCCAATTTCTCGTCTACAGCCATTAAGCACAGCTCAACAAGATCCGATTCCATACGCATCATGATAGGTTGTGTTTCAGGATCACCAAAGCGACAGTTGTATTCAATCACTTTTGGCGTACCGTCAGCATCGATCATCAAGCCAGCGTAAAGAAAGCCTGTGTATGGTGCGCCTTCTGCATCCATACCACGTACCGTTGGATAGATAACTTCTTCAAGGATACGGTTGTGGATTTCTGGAGTCACAACAGGAGCTGGAGAGTAAGCACCCATACCACCTGTATTTGGTCCAGTGTCCTTATCGCCAACGCGTTTGTGATCTTGGCTGGTGGCCATAGGTAGAACGCTAGCGCCATCAACCATAACGATAAAGCTCGCTTCTTCGCCCTCTAAAAATTCTTCAATAACAACACGACTACCTGCTTCGCCAAAGGTATTACCAGCAAGCATATCTTTAATCGCACCTTCAGCTTCTTCAAGAGTCATCGCAACGATAACGCCTTTACCAGCCGCTAGACCGTCAGCTTTTACTACGATTGGAGCGCCTTGTTCGCGAACGTAAGCGAGAGCAGGCTCAATCTCGGTGAAGTTAGCATAGTAGCCAGTAGGAATATCATGGCGAGCGAGGAAGTCTTTAGTGAACGCTTTAGAGCCTTCTAGTTGAGCTGCCGCTTTTGTGGGACCAAAGATAGGTAAGCCAACTTCGCGGAATGCATCAACGACACCAATAACCAATGGTGCTTCAGGACCCACGATAGTCAATTCGATTTTTTTCTCTTGAGCAAACGCGACTAAACCAGCGATATCTTCAACGCCGATGTTTACGTTCTCAAGTTTAGGCTCAAGTGCTGTACCTGCGTTACCTGGAGCAATAAATACCGTTTCAACATTTGGGTTTTGAGCGGCTTTCCAGCCTAGTGCGTGCTCACGACCGCCAGCACCAATAATAAGAACTCGCATTGTAAAATCCTTAACTTAAATTGCTTAAGCCTCGAAAGTAACTCGAGGCTTTGAACTGTTTCTAGGGTTTAGAAACCAAGTAATTTTTAATGATTAAAGTGACGCATGCCAGTAAAGATCATCGCCATGCCGTGTTCGTCTGCTGCAGCGATAACTTCATCATCACGCATAGAACCACCAGGCTGGATAACACACTTTATCCCTGCTTCTGCAGCAGCGTCAATACCATCACGGAATGGGAAGAATGCATCCGATGCCATTGCACAGCCTTCAACAACTAAACCTTCGTCTGCCGCTTTAATGCCCGCGATCTTCGCAGAGTAAACGCGGCTCATTTGACCTGCGCCGACACCGATAGTCATGTCGCCTTTCGAGTAAACGATCGCGTTAGATTTCACGTATTTCGCTACTTTCCAACAGAATAGCGCGTCTTTTAGCTCTTCAGCTGTAGGTTGGCGCTTAGAAACCACTTTCAGCTCATCTTCAGAAACCATGCCTTGGTCGCGATCTTGAACGAGCAAGCCACCGTTAACGCGTTTCACGTCAAAGCCAGTTGTCTTCGTTGTCCACTCACCACACTCAAGTAGGCGAAGGTTTTTCTTAGCCGCGACGATTTCTACTGCTTGAGCAGAAACTGATGGTGCGATGATAACTTCAACGAATTGACGCTCAGTGATAGCTGTTGCTGTTGCAGCGTCTAGCTCACGGTTGAAAGCGATGATGCCGCCAAATGCAGATGTTGGGTCTGTTTTGAATGCACGGTCGTAAGCTTCTAGGATGTCTTCACCTAGCGCAACACCACATGGGTTAGCGTGCTTAACGATCACACATGCTGGCTGGTCGAACTCTTTCACACACTCAAGTGCTGCGTCAGTGTCAGCGATGTTGTTGTAAGAAAGGGCTTTACCTTGAATTTGGCGAGCAGTAGAAACGGATGCTTCTTCAGGGTTTGCTTCTACATAGAAAGCGGCTGCTTGGTGACTGTTCTCACCGTAGCGCATGTCTTGTTTTTTCTCGAACTGTTGGTTGAACGTGCGAGGGAATTTGCTCTCTTCGTCACCTTCTTTGTTCTCACCGTAAGATGGAACCATAGTACCGAAGTAGTTTGCGATCATACCGTCGTAAGCCGCCGTGTGCTCGAATGCTGCGATAGCTAGGTCGAAACGAGTTTCTAGCGTTAGAGATTTCTCGTTAGCATCCATTTCGGCAATCACGCGATCGTAGTCGTGTGCGTTAACAACAATAGTGACGTCTTTGTGGTTTTTAGCCGCAGAGCGAACCATCGTTGGACCGCCAATGTCGATGTTCTCTACAGCATCAGCCAGAGTACAACCTTCATTAGCAACCGTTGCAGCAAATGGGTAAAGGTTAACAACAACCATATCGATAGGGTTAATGCCGTGTTTTTCCATAACGTCATCATCTTGACCGCGACGACCAAGAACGCCACCATGAACTTTAGGGTGTAAAGTTTTAACGCGACCATCCATCATTTCAGGAAAGCCGGTGTAATCAGAAACTTCAGTAACAGAAATGCCTTTTTCAGCAAGCAGGCGAGCGGTACCACCAGTAGATAAGATATCTACACCACGGTTAGTAAGAGCTTGTGCAAATTCAACAATACCAGTTTTGTCAGATACGCTAATTAGAGCGCGACGAACAGGACGAGCGATATTCATGCTTCTGTATTCCTCAAATTCATGGAGTTTAGAGATAATGTAAAGATATTTGCCAAAAATGAACTTGTGTCTGCTCGCTTACAAACGATTGGCCACTTTTGGTAAAGACCTTTAATCACACATAAATGTAATGAAAGCTCCAAATTTGAACGCGATTAGTCTAACGAATTTATCTTTAAAAAGCTCGCGCAATCGTTTGGCTTCGCAAAAATAATTGTAATATCGCGTCTTTTGTTGAGGTTTTGTTATTGTTCATGAGGTTTTTATCCATCTTGATTATCAAGTGTCACGGCATAGATATTAAGGTTTAACGAGTATTTGGCACATGATGATCTAATTACTTTATTTGCTAAAAATGAGCTTAGGAAGTATTTGGATCACCATATTCTAATTACTCCATAATGCAAAAGGGTGTCCGATATTTTAATGATGCATTTATATGAGGAGTTCTGACTATGCTGATTACTTTTAAAGCCAAATCGTGTGGTAATGTCATGATGTTTGGTGATGTGGGTTTATTGATGTTAAAGATGATGGGGCATAGTAAAACCGTCCCTGGAGCGATTATCGCTGCTGATGTTCCTGCGGCACTCGCTCAACTACAAGCTGCTATTGAGCAAGAGGTGCGTTGTCAGCAAGCAGAAGAGACGCAGAATGATGATGGCGAAGAGGAAGAGTGTATTCAGCCATCCGTCGGTTTAAATCAGCGCGCTTTTCCACTATTAGCTTTACTCAAAAAAGCCGTTCAAGAAAATAATGACGTGATGTGGGAATCGTTGGAATAAAAAGGGGTCACAAATAGAGTAGAGGCAACATTAACTTTATTTAATCTTCGTGCCATTCTCAGTTTATGTACATACCGTAAAGTGGACTCATCAAATCAGCACAGGGAGTAAGAAATGAACATTCGACAAAAAAGAGCCATGACAATTTGTGGCGGCAGCTTTGTGTCATTGTTTACTGTGATTAATTTAATCGCAATTACTCTGTGCTAATTTTCCTACGATGAGAATACGTTATGAAATTAATTAAACTAGGGCTACTTACGGCAGCGCTTTCAGTGTCAACTTTAGCGATGGCGAGTGATGATATGACCATTAACTTACTGGCATTGAATGCGAGTAATACCAGTGTTGAGGCATTAGCGCCTGTGGTTCGTCAAACCGATTCTGGGGTTGTCACCGAGATTGAACTGGATGATCATCGTAACAAGCAGGTGGTCTATGAATTTAAATTGGTCGATCTTGAAGCGGATACTGAGCGTGAATTGAGTTATGCCGTTGCTGATCAAAGTTTGGTTGAAGATAAAAGCGAATCATTAACGACGTTTGGCTTTAGTGATTTAGATAAAGAAGATCGCTTTGCTATCGAACGTGTACGTCAATCTGGCTTTGATATTCTAGAGGTAATCCCGCAACTTGAGCAAAAATACTCCGCTAAGCTAATTGAAGCAGAATTAGAAGAAAAAAGTGGTATTGTTTTCTATGAAATTAAACTGGCATCGGCACAGCAAGGTAAGCAAAAAATTCTTATCAATGTTGATGGCGGCGAAGAAATCCCAGTATTAAAACGTCATAAATAATAGGTAGTGCAATGAAAGTACTCGTCATTGAAGATGATAAAGAGACCAATCAATATTTATGTCAGTCACTAAAACAGCAAGGTTGGAGCGTTGATAGCGCAGATAACGGTCAAGATGGTCTGTTTTTGGGGCTTGAAGGGCAGTACGATGTCATTGTTCTTGATCGCATGTTGCCAAGTATTGACGGTTTGACAGTACTTTCTACACTGCGTGCGGCGAATGTCAGTGCGCGAGTTTTAATTCTGAGTGCTCTTGATAGTGTGGATGAACGAGTCAAAGGGCTAAAGCAGGGGGGAGATGACTATTTGACTAAGCCATTTGCACTTTCTGAATTGATTGCTCGTATTGAAATTCTAAGCACTCGTGGTGGTGTGAACCATGTGACAAATACCAGCACAAAGCTTATTAATGGTCATTTAGAACTCGATCTCTTAGGGCACCATGCCTTGCTGGCTGGGAATAAAATAGAACTGCAAGCTAAGGAATTTAAGTTGCTGAAATATTTACTCGAGCATATTGATCATGTGGTCACACGTTCACTATTGTTTGAGGCGGTATGGGATTATAACTTCGACCCACAAACCAATGTTATTGATGTTCATATTGCTCGCCTACGTAAAAAACTCGACTTGCCAAATTACCCTAATTTAATCGAGACGGTACGTGGTTCGGGTTATCGAATGATAAAAGCTCGTCAATGATGAAAGGCACCGTTAATTGGTCTCAAGAATTAAAGCGGCAATGGAGGCGTCACTCACTATGGCGTTTATCATTATCTATCGCGCTGATGTTGTGGTTCACCGTTGCACTTGCCCTTCTTGCCGTCTATCAATTTAGTATCCAACCTCTGGTGCAATCTAAGCATCAACTTATCGCCCAACATATCGAACAGTTACAGACCGTCCAAGAGCTTAATAGCGGTGGGAAGATTGAACGATGGCTTAGCGATACGCTGTATGAAAATGACAGTATTATCACCGTCATTAAAACACCAAGTGGCGATGTATTAGGCTCGCTTAGTCATATACCGAGTGCGTTACCTACATGCCCATCTTTAGCGCCATTTCCAATCTTTCGTATTGAAAAAAGTAGTGTTTCAATACTTGAGGGTTGCACTTTTATGGTCAGTGATTATCAAGTGCTGGTGGCGACGAATTATGAGTATATTCGCCAGATCCAAGAAAACTTTATTAATGCCGCTTTAGTGATCATGATCTTGTGTTTTTTTATTGCTTTGATCCCAGGTTGGATTGTGCGCCGTAAAATTTCTCAGCAGCTTAAAGCGATCGATCTAGTTGTGCATGATATTGAGCAAGGCTACTTTAATCAGCGTCTTCCATCTAATCCCGCGCTTAGTGAAAATGAAAGAGATGAGTGGGAGAGGATAGGTCAGTTTATTAACTATATGCTCGATGAGGTCGAAGCTTCAATCCATCAAATTCAAGGCGTAACCGATGCTATAGCTCATGACTTACGCACGCCATTAACCCGCATTAAGAATCGTTTATCACTACTTGAAAGCGAGCAAGACATCCCTCAAGTCCAGCAACATATTATGCAATTGCACAGTGAGTTTGATGCGATTTTAATGACTTTCAATGCCATGCTAGAGTTGAGTAAACTGGAAGCTCAGCAAGATAGGTCGGCTTTTTCTCACGTTAACTTGGTTGATATCAGCACTGATGTCATCGAGTTGATTGAGCCAATGTTAGAAGATAAACAGCAGCAGATCACTTTAGATGCTCAACCTTGTGTCATTCAGGGCGAGCGCTCACTGCTGTTTCGCATGGTGTATAACTTAGTTGATAATGCTCATAAGTACTCACCGGCAGGTGCGCAAGTGGTGGTTCGAATTCGGGATGATAGGATTGTGGTTGAAGACAGTGGACCTGGCATAGCTCCAGAGCTGCACTGTAAGGTCTATCAGCGCCTTTTTCGTCTTGATGCTAGCCGTCATACCCCTGGACATGGTTTAGGCTTACCACTGGTCGCTGTCGTGGCAAAATTACATGGCGGTGAGATTGGCATGGCATATAGCAATCTTGAAAAGAAAAGTGGTTTAAAGACGACGATTGTATTTCCTCCACATTAAAAATTATGTGAATTTTACCTACAAAAAAGGCTTATCAAATAAATGATAAGCCTCTAATTTTAAAGCATTAAGAACTAAGTCTAATTAGTTCATGCCGTATTTTTTTAGCTTCTTACGAAGAGTACCACGGTTGATACCCATCATAGTTGCCGCACGAGTTTGGTTGCCGCGAGTGTATTGCATGATGGTGTCTAGTAGAGGTTGTTCAACTTCTGCTAAAACCAACTCATATAATTCGCTGACTTCTTGACCATTTAGTTGAGCAAGGTAGTTTTTCAACGATGCTTTTACAGAGTCACGTAGTGGTTTCTGTGTGATTTGATCTTGTGATGTAACTGTCGTTACTGTTAGTGCTTCTGAAGTCAGATTTTGTTCGAACATATTCGGTCTAGCTCTTCTCGTAATTATGATGCAACGTTATCAAAATAACTTTCTAATGCTTCCAATTGCAGCGGTGCTGCTTCTAGAGCATTGAAAGTCCGGCGAAACTCACTGGCTTGTTCATGTTCTTTCAAATACCAACCCACATGCTTACGTGCAATGCGAGGGCCTAAGAACTCCCCATAAAACTGGTGAAGTGCGTGAACATGACCAAGCATAATGCTTTTTACTTCCTCGTAAGGAAGCTCAGGCATTGTGGTACCGTTTTCCAAATAGTGTAGGATTTCTTGAAAAATCCATGGGCGACCTTGGGCAGGCCTCCCGATCATTAAAGCGTCTGCACCGGTATAATCGAGTACAAACTTCGCTTTTTCTGGGCTATCGATATCACCATTAGCGATAACCGGTATTGAAATAGCTTGTTTAACCGCTTTAATGTTGTCGTATTCTGCCTCGCCTTTGTACATACAAGCTCTAGTGCGCCCATGTAGAGCGAAGGCTTGAATGCCGCAGTCCTCGGCTATCTTAGCGATATGGACACAGTTACGATGGCTCGTGTCCCAACCAGTTCGGGTTTTAAGTGTCACAGGGACGTCAACAGCATCGACAACAGCAGTTAGAATGTCTTTAATGACTTCTGGGTGCTGAAGTAAGGCTGACCCGGCCAGTTTTTTATTCACCTTTTTGGCTGGGCACCCCATGTTGATATCGATGATCTGTGCACCGTTTTCAACATTGAATTGAGCTGCCTCGGCCATAAGCTGTGGATCTGCGCCTGCAATCTGTACAGAGCGAATGCCCGATTCACCCTCATGTACCATGCGTTGTTGCGACTTAGATGTTTTCCACACTTTAGGGTTGGAGGACATCATTTCACTGACCGCCATCCCCGCACCGTAGCGAAGACACAACTCTCTGAACGGCCTATCAGTGACTCCGGCCATTGGGGCCACGATCAGATTGTTCTTAAGTTTATAATTTCCGATTTTCAAAACATCATCACAGTTCTGTACCAGCAAGGGCGCGCATTTTACGCATTTTTTCGCCTCAAGAAAAGACTAATATTTGAGCATTTACAAAATGTTTTTATAAATCGTTTAAATATCAATCAATTATAAAAAAAATACTTATTTAACCTTGTTTACGACCAGAGATTCGGCACCATTCTTGCTGCTCGATAATCGGATCAATGTGAAGCTCGTCACGGTAATAGGTCGCCACATCTTCAGCTTGAGTATCTAATACGCCAGACATTGCCAGTTGACCATCAGATTTCATCAGGCCTTTAATCACGCCAGAAAGTTCGCGTAATGGACCTGCAAGGATGTTAGCAACGACAACATCGGCAATTAACCCTTCAGGTTGATCTTGCGGTAGGTAAACTTCTAGTTGGTCTGCAACGCCATTACGGCCAGCGTTATCTTTCGAAGCTAGTAGTGCTTGTGGATCGATATCAATACCAACCACTTTTGCTGCGCCTAGTTTGATTGCTGCGATAGCTAAGATGCCAGAACCACAACCAAAATCGATAACCGTTTTACCCGTTAGGTCTAGACCTTCTAGCCACTCAAGACAAAGTGATGTCGTTGGGTGTGTGCCTGTACCAAATGCTAGGCCAGGATCAAGCATAACGTTAATCGCGTCAGGCTCTGGAACATCGCGCCAGCTTGGGCAAATCCATAGGCGCTCACCGAACTTCATTGGGTGGAAGTTATCCATCCATTCACGTTCCCAATCTTTGTCTTCTAGCTGTTCAACTTTATGAGCAAAATTGTCGGCTAATAAGCCACTTGCTGTAATTTGGCTGATGATCCACGCAGAGTCAGCTTCGGCATCATAAAGGGCAAGGATATCCGTATCACCCCAAAGACGCGTCTCACCCGGCAGTGGTTCAAATACAGGGGTATCATGAGCGTCTAAGAAGGTAACAGATAGTGCACCTGTCTCTTCCATTAGCATGTCGCCGATCTGTTCAGCGTTCTCGTTGGTTGCGTTCAGTTTGATTTGAATCCAAGGCATGATAGTGCTCTTTCTTTAGGAATGAGTAATTGGTGGCAGAGTTTAGCAGATCTTTAACCAATACATTAAGAATAAAAAATGCCCACTCAAGGCGGGCATTTGAATCTAGTGTAGCTAGGCAACTTTAGTTATTACTGAAGGCCAAGTTTTTTTTCTAGATAATGAATGTTTGCACCACCGTGTTGGAAGTTTTCATCATTCATAATCGATTCTTGTAGAGGAACGTTAACTTTAATACCTTCTACGATCATTTCGCTTAATGCATTTTTCATGCGTGCGATCGCCACATCACGGTTTTCGCCGTAAGTGATCAATTTACCGATCATTGAATCATAATGCGGTGGAACCGTGTAGCCAGTGTAAATATGAGATTCCCAACGAACGCCCATGCCGCCTGGTGCGTGGAAGCGTTCGATCTTACCTGGTGAAGGTAGGAATCGCTCAGGATCTTCAGCATTGATACGACATTCAATCGCATGACCACTGATCTTAATATCATCTTGAGTAAATGATAATGGCTGACCAGCTGCAACACGTAGTTGTTCTTTGATCAAGTCAACACCCGTAACCATTTCTGTCACTGGATGTTCAACTTGAATACGTGTATTCATTTCAATGAAGTAGAATTCGCCATTTTCATATAGGAATTCAAACGTACCCGCGCCACGGTAGTTGATCTCTAAACAAGCACGAGTACAACGCTCACCGATGTATTTACGCATTTCAGCGGTAATACCAGGTGCTGGTGCTTCTTCAACGACTTTTTGGTGACGACGTTGCATAGAGCAATCACGTTCGCCTAAATGGATAGCTCCACCTTGACCATCTGCGATAACTTGAACTTCAATGTGACGAGGGTTTTCTAGGAATTTCTCCATGTAAACCATGTCATTATTGAAACAAGCTTTTGCTTCTGCTCGTGTCATTGCGATTGCTTCAACCAGCTCTTTTTCACCACGAACGACACGCATACCACGACCACCACCGCCACCAGAGGCTTTGATGATGACTGGGTAGCCAATACGTTTAGCAAAGGCTTTATTCTTTGCTTCGTCATCATCAAGTGGACCATCAGAGCCAGGTACACATGGTACACCCGCTTTTTTCATCGCTGTGATAGCAGAAACTTTATCACCCATAATCCGGATGGTTTCAGCTTTAGGACCAACAAAGACAAAGCCTGAGTTTTCTACTTGTTCTGCAAAATCAGCATTTTCTGATAAGAAGCCGTAGCCTGGGTGAATAGCGACAGCGCCAGTCACTTCAGCCGCGCTAATAATGCGTGGGATATTTAGGTAGCTATCAATGCTGCGAGCAGGACCAATACAGATCGTTTCATCAGCTAAAAGGACATGTTTAAGATCACGATCAGCTGTTGAGTGGACGGCAACGGTCTTGATGCCTAATTCTTTACATGCGCGCAAGATACGTAGTGCAATTTCACCACGGTTTGCGATCACTAGTTTATCTAACATATTTAGCGACCTCTTATCCGATCACAACTAGCGGTTGATCAAATTCTACTGATTGACCATCTTCAAGCAAGATAGCCGTGATTGTGCCAGCTTTATCTGCTTCAATTTGGTTCATCATTTTCATTGCTTCAACGATACATAGAGTATCACCAGCATTCACTTGCTGACCGACTTTAACAAATGGCTTCGCATCTGGGCTTGCAGCGCCATAGAAAGTACCAACCATTGGAGAAAGAACTTGGTGACCAGTCGTAATTGGCGCTTCTTCGATTGCTTCAGGTTGAGCGGCTACCGTTGGTGCTGCTGCAACTGGCGCTGGAGCAACTGGCGCTTGTGCGTAATGTACAGGTGCAGGTGCTGCAACAGGTGCTGAACCGTAACGACTGATGCGTACTGATTCTTCACCTTCTGCGATTTCAAGTTCAGCAATACCAGACTCTTCTACTAGCTCGATAAGTTTCTTGATTTTACGAATATCCATCTTTCTTTCTCTTTATCTGTTGATTGACTGGTCGCCCACAGGCAGCCAGTAAGTAGTCGTTATGTTATGACTCTAACGGTCTTGTAGCTTATTTAAAGCGGCCGTTAAAGCAAATTGGTAGCCCTGAGCGCCTAGCCCGCAAATAACACCATCGGCTTTATCTGAAAGATAAGAGTGGTGGCGGAAGGGCTCACGAGCATGAACATTAGATAAGTGTACTTCAATAAACGGAATAGCAACCCCTAATAATGCATCTCGCAGTGCGACACTGGTATGAGTAAAAGCGGCAGGGTTGATAATGATGTAATCCACACTTTGGTAAGCATCATGGATAGCTTCAATGAGTTCATATTCACGATTCGATTGCAGGTGCGTAAGTTCTGCACCCGCTTCTTGAGCTTGCTGAGATAACATTTCAACAATCTGAGGCAGTGACTGTGATCCGTAGTGTGCGGGTTCACGCAAACCTAATAGATTAAGATTTGGCCCGTTTAGTAATAGAATTCGTAACTTTGCTGACATCTTGAAGTTATCTTCCTTTATCGTGAAATTAATATACACACATCCATATTATTTACAAAACAACTCGATTTTTCTATAGCAAAAATCGAGTTGTTAAAAAAATAGACCCTGATTATAGCTAATTCAGCGCAAATCGCAGCAAATTACTGGTCTAATGACCAAAACATGACCTCCATCGCATTTAATTAATCACTATCACCTGTGTTAGTCGGGCTATATTTTTGCAATTGGCTAAAAAGCAACGATGGAAGGTGTTTTACCCTGCAGGAGATCATGGCAAGAAGAGCAAAAATAGCATTAGGTTCACTATGTTCTAATTGCTCATTTAGCATAAGGTTTACCATGTTCTAAATACTCAATATAGATAGGATTTAAGCAGGTAATTAGGAGTATTTGTCCTGTGGTGAACCTTATGGGTTTAGCTTTTGTATCATGGTGAACCCAAAGGTTAGTTAGCTTTCGGTTCACTATGTTCCAAAAGATAAAAAGGCATTTAGATCATAGTAGACTAAATGCCTTTTGTTTTGTTTAATGCATTGATATTAAGCAACTTTAATTAATTGTTAACCCATGGATACTTTCTCTTCAATCAGCTTATCAACCACGCTAGGGTCGGCAAGCGTTGACGTGTCACCAAGATTGCTGGTATCACCGGTAGCGATTTTTCGTAGGATGCGGCGCATGATTTTTCCTGAGCGTGTTTTAGGTAGTGAATCGGTCCAATGCAGTACGTCAGGTGTGGCAATTGGCCCAATTTCTTTGCGTACCCAATCTTTTACTTCTTTGTGTAGTTCAGCGCTTGGGTACTCACCATCGTTAAGGGTAATGTAAGCATAAATAGCTTGGCCTTTAATATCATGCGGAACACCGACAATAGCCGCTTCGGCAATCTTATCAAAGGCAACTAAAGCCGATTCAACCTCTGCGGTTCCCATTCTATGCCCTGATACATTGAGCACATCATCAACACGCCCTGTTATCCAGTAATACCCATCCTCATCACGACGAGCACCGTCACTGGTGAAATAAGTGCCTTTAAAAGTGGAGAAGTAAGTTTGCTCAAAACGTTCATGATCACCATAGACTGTGCGCATTTGACCTGGCCATGAATCGAGAATGACTAAGTTACCTTCGCAAGCGCCTTCAATGATATTACCCATGTTATCGACAAGAGCAGGTTGAACGCTAAAGAATGGGCGAGTTGCAGAGCCAGGTTTTAAATCTGTCGCCCCTGGCAGCGGAGCAATTAAGATGCCACCAGTTTCTGTCTGCCACCATGTATCCACAATGGGTGATTGCTCATTACCTATGGTTTTGTAATACCACTCCCAAGCTTCAGGGTTAATCGGCTCACCCACCGAGCCCATAATTCTTAGGCTGTCACGAGAGGTCCCTTTGATCGCCTCTGTGCCTTTTGCCATTAATGCCCGAATAGCTGTCGGAGCGGTATAAAGAATATTGACTTGATGCTTATCGACCACTTCACTCATGCGACTGGTGCTAGGGTAGTTAGGCACACCTTCAAATAAAATGGTTTTTGCGCCATTCGCTAAAGGTCCATAAACCAGATAGCTATGACCGGTTATCCAACCGACATCGGCAGTACACCAGAAGGTTTCGCCCTCTTGATAATCGAAAACATACTTAAATGTCATCGTTGCATAGACAAGGTAGCCACCAGTGGTGTGCAAGACGCCCTTTGGTTTTCCAGTTGATCCTGAGGTGTAGAGAATAAAGAGTGGATCTTCGGCATTCATCGCTTCAGGAGGGCAATCATCAGAAACTTTTGCCGTTGCCTCGTGCCACCAAACATCACGATGCGAGTGCCAGTCGATATCTGCGCCAGTACGCTTGAAAACAACCACACTATCGATGTTTTTGACCGCTGGGTTAGTTAGGGCCTCATCGACATTTTTTTTCAGTGGTACGCTACGTCCGCCACGAACGCCCTCATCAGCGGTGACGACAAGTTTGGCATCGGAGTCAATAATTCGCCCAGACAGCGCTTCAGGAGAAAAACCACCAAACACCACGGTATGAACTGCGC
The DNA here is from genome assembly GCF_002873395.1 of Vibrio sp. 10N.286.49.B3. Taxonomy (GTDB): domain Bacteria; phylum Pseudomonadota; class Gammaproteobacteria; order Enterobacterales; family Vibrionaceae; genus Vibrio. The sequence continues at coordinate 32,914 of NZ_MCUV01000002.1, forward strand.
CGATACGAGTACACGCCAGCATGGCTACTGCCGCTTCCGGAACCATCGGCATATACAGGCAAACCACATCGCCCTTTTGAATACCTTGCTGCTTTAGTACATTAGAGAAACGACAAACCTCTTTATGTAGCTCATTGAACGTTAAGGTTTTATCATCATTAGGATCATCACCTTCCCAAATAATAGCGACTTCATCGCCCCGTGTTGCTAAATGGCGATCTATACAGTTGGCAGAAACATTCAGTGTGCCATCTTCAAACCAACGAATATCAATATGACCAGAATCAAAAGAGGTGTTTTTTACTTGAGTGAATGGGGTTATCCAATCAACGATCTTGCCGTGTTCTGCCCAAAACTTTTCCGGTTCGGTGACAGATTGTTGATACATAGATAGGTAAGTTTGATTATCGGCATAAGTGGTTTGCTTGATGTTATCTTTGACTGGATAGATATGGGCTTCACTCATTGCGTTTCTCCTTGTGAATTCAGATAAACATACTTCATGTTGTGCGTAATCATTAGGATCAAGCATAGGATAGAAGTGGTGTTCTGCTTATTACTTTCAGCCACATAATGACTTTTCACAATTAGACTTTAGGAGCAGAAAAGCAACGTTACTCTGGCGTTATGTACCTAGATGCAAGGTCAAAGTACTCAGGTGCAAGCTCAAATGGCTTGAGATTGAGGGTTGAGGTGAAACTCAGGGAGATCACCATGAGTTAGCCTGACAAACACAAGTGCAGCGGTAATGGCATCTTGTAGGGCGTCATGTTTGTTTTGTAAGGGAAGATTCAACTGATGGCAGATCGCTTCTAGGCTTAAATCAAAGTAAGCGTTAGGTAGGCGACGTTCTAGTTGGTCGTGATATATCTGGCTGACTTCAATCAACTTATTGGGTAATGGAAAGCCAAAGTGGCGTTTACAGGCGATATCGAGGATTTTTTTATCATAGCGAATATGATAACCGACAAGCGGTCTGTTCCCTATAAAATCAATAAGTTGAAGTATTGCTTCTTGCTCTCCAATGCCATCGATTAGGTCATTGTGACGGATCTTATGGATCTTAATGGATCCTGCATCCAATGAGTGAGGCGCTCGGAGCTTCACCTCAAAAGATTGGCTGATTAAGATACGATTACCAACGATCTTTGTTGCTGCGATTGTAACGATTTCAGCTCGATTAGGGTCAAGGCTGGTGGTTTCACAGTCAAGTGAGACATATTCATTGGTCATTTTATCGTGAAAAGAGTAGGGTGCGAAGATCGCTTGATAACTCGTCCCCTTTAATTTGTGATACCACCAATAACGCTGCAAGATATTCATCATTAATCCCTTACTTGGTAGTGATAGCCTAGCCATTGCTTGAATTTTTTAACGACATGTAAGCTGTGACGGAGTAAATCGCGCTCCGTTCTGTCGAGCTCCTGAAGATCAAGGTGATTGCTGCTGTGGTGCTTATCTAGTTGCTGGGCTAAGCGAAATTTGAAAAACTGTTTGAGGGCTTCACTGAGGTTATCGCCGGTTTCTTGCTCTAATACTTGTTGGTTAATCAACTGTTCAATGCGATCGAACGTGTTGTTTTTAGTAACATTGTTTTCTAAACATAAGGCTCTTATTCCATGAACGATAGGAAAGATCCCTCCTTGCTTGATATCGATGCCTTCTTTGCTGTTTTTTACTTGTCCAAACAGTGTCAAAGGCACAGAAAAGCTTAATGCCGGACGAATAAACTCGGTCAAAATCCCCGCTTTATTTATTAGGCTTTGGTGTAAGTGCTGTTTAACGGGTTCTAGTAACGTGATATTACCGGCTACCGCATGGGCGTCGGTGATGATCGCCAAATCCATCACTTTTTCACTATGGGCATGATCTATCCAGTGAGAAAGGGTTTGCTGCCACTTTGATTGTGTTTTGACCCAGTGCGGGTTATTGACCATTACGTTACCAGGGCATAATGGATAGCCAAGTTGTTGTAAAGTGTGGGTAAAGGTTTCCATTACCTCTGCGCATTGGTTCCACTCTAACCCATCGCGAATAATAAGCGCATTATCTTGGTCGGTTTTTAATATTTGTTCTCCTCTGCCTTCCGAGCCGAGTACGATGAGGCAACAATGGTCGTGTAGTGCTGGTGGTACGATTAACTCAAATGCTTTTTCAATAATTTGCTCATTGATGGCGGAGATGAGTTGCATGATAAATCGAGTGCGGATGCCATTTTTTAATAAACTTTCTACCAATTGGCGCTGCTTGTTTGAAGCCATCGCTAACTCTTCAATGCTGATCGCTCTTGCTATAGTGAGGCTTAGCACATGTGAGTGAGTGGAGAAAACGCTCAATATTTGAATCATATCGAGCATACCAACGGCATGATTACCCTCGCAAACCATCAGGCGTTTCATACGGTTGCGGGTCATGGTGATCATAGCGTTAAATAAGTAGTCCCCTTTATCGACTGAGCTGACAGGGAAAGTGGCAATATCACCCACAGGAGTGTCTAAAGGGGCGTTATCAAGCATGACAGCATGCAGCAGATTGGTTCGAGTGACGATACCGTAAGGAAGTTGGTAATGATCTATCGCTAATCTAGGGTCATCGGGGCTAAGAGCGACTAATGCACTATCGATATCTTGCGCTTTTAATTGGGCCGTGACTTGGTTAATCGGTTCTGCGGGGGAAACGATTATAGGTGGCTGATAAATATCTGGCGTCACCTTGGTTAAGATAAATTCGGCAAGGTTTTGTTGTTGCTGGGCAGATTCTATCAATGCTTGGCGTTTAGCTAGATTATTGTCAAAGTAAGCCGCAAACTGACCATTTTCATGATAAAAACCAACAAAACTGTCCTTGGGTAATAGATAAACTAACGTATCTTCAAGGGCGCAATACTGGTGCTTAGTCGTGCCAGAAAGTAAGGCGCGAACATCAAAAAGATCATCATGGGCGTAATGCGCAAAAACCTCTTTATTGTCGGCTGAGCGTTCCTCAACAACCCCTTTAATAATTATGTACAAATGGTGGCTATTACCATCTGCCGGAATAATAACGTCATTTCCACGATAGTAAGCCACATCCAAAGCTGCTCGTAAGCTCGTTTGTTGAGTGGGAGTGAGGCAATCGAATGGGGGAGAATCCATTTTGAACTTGTCAGGCATAAAGTTCTCTATCTCAAAAAGAAAAGACGTACTTTTAGTGTGGCAAAGTTGTGGTAATTCTCCAGACGACTTTGGTCTAATTAACAAAAAATCAGTGATTAGATAAAAAGGGGTCGTGAATCATGAGAGTTAATTCCCTTTTTTAGTTGTGCAGCAATAGGCATAATAGCGACTCATTCTCCTTCATCATTTTGGATGCATATATGCTCAACCCTTCTCCCTCTCGCTGGATATCCCAGTATTTTTTTGGTTTCTTTTTTTCTTATGGCGTTTATTTACCTTTTTGGGCTCTGTGGTTCGAAGGGCAAGGGGTATCAGCTACGAATATTGGTTTTTTAATGGGGATTGGTTTCGCCACTCGTTGCGTTGCCAATATGCTGATAACCCCAAGAATTCATAAAGTTGAGTACTTGATGCCAGCACTGCGTTGGTTGAGTTTGGCCGCTTTGGTATTTATTGGTTTTCATTTCTTCACTAGCCATAATGTGTGGCTCATGGCGGTTGCGACTATTTTATTTAATCTTAGCTGCGGACCTATTATGCCGCTCTCTGATTCCGTGGCTAATTATTATAATCGCCTACAACTGCTCGATTATGGGCGCACGCGATTGTGGGGGTCGATAGCCTTCATTGCTGGCTCAACTGTCGTGGGTTTTTTGATCGCGCACTATGGTTTAAACATGATTATTTATACGGCGATGGCAGGCATGTTAGCCGCTCATGTTTTGGCTTTGCGTAGCCCGTCTGTTGCACTGGTTTCTGATACCTCAAGCGCTCAAGAACGTCCTAAATTATTGCAACTGCTCAAAGATCCTAGCGTTGTGCGCTTTTTAGTGCTCATTACACTGATCCAAAGTAGTCATGCTGCCTATTATGGGTTTAGTACCATTTATTGGAAAGAAGCGGGTTACTCGGAAGATATTATTGGTTATTTATGGAGCTTAGGGGTTATTGCTGAAGTTGGTGTCTTTGCGTTTACTCGCCGTTTATTTGGTGGTTGGACGTTACGTAGCCTATTTTTGATTGCAGCAGCAGCGGTAATGTTGCGCTGGGGGATCACGGCTTCCACGACCGCCATTTTTGCCTTGGTCATCGTGCAGTTATTGCATGGTGTTACCTTTGCTTTAGCTCACTTTGCGACGATTAAATACATTCAGCAGCAAGGTGACAATAAAATGGTGGCCTTGCAGTCTCTTTATAATGCGATTCCACTTGGCGCTTGTATGGCCTTGATGATGGCAGTGAGTGGTTGGGGTTATGGTCAATGGGGCGGCAATGTTTTTTGGCTTATGGCTGCAATGGGGGCAGTGGCCCTCTTTATTAAACCGCAAGGTGCTGAGGTAAGGGTGTAATTGCAATTCTAGCTATGAGTTAACCAACTTAAATGACACTAAATGCTCACCGATTGCACAAAATGAGTCCGCTGACATTGAGTTGCTAAAATATCCCGAGTTAAATAGAAGACCAGAGTATTGCTCTGGTCTTTTTACATTCGCCGTTCAAAAGGATATTGACGCATGCAAGATTGGGTCGTTGTTCCCGTTTCACTAGCTTACCTAGGAATTTTATTTCTTATCGCTTGGTATGGCGATCGACAAACTCGTTGGTTATCCGGTTGGCGACCTTGGATTTATAGCCTGTCGATTGCTGTTTATTGTACCTCATGGACATTTTATGGAACGGTGGGGCAGGCGAGCACAAACCCATGGTCTTTCATTCCTATCTATCTTGCACCTATTCTTGTTTTTACCTTTGGTTGGCGAATTTTAGCTCGTTTAATTTTAATTGCTAAACGAGAACATATTACTTCGATAGCGGATTTTATCGCTGCGCGTTATGGCAAATCGCAAAGTTTAGCAGGGGTTGTTACCTTGATTGCTGTGGTGGGGATTTTGCCCTATATCGCTTTGCAATTACGTGGCATTACGATGGGGTTAGAGATTATAGCGCCACAGTTATCGGATCAGCTTGGTTATCAAAACTATCATGTCTCTTGGTTTGTCGTGGCAGCACTTGCTCTGTTTACTATGCTGTTTGGTACTCGCCACATTGATAGTACAGAGCATCACCGTGGCATGATGATGGCGGTGGCTTTTGAGTCGATTATTAAGCTGGTGGCTTTTTTGTGCGTAGGCAGTTTTATCCTTTATTTAGCTTTACTACGTGATGATATTTCACTGCCCATCATTGCGACTCAAACCTACCAGGCGATCAATTGGCCCACTTTTATTATCCATACCTTGCTGACAGCGATGGCGTTTATTTGCCTTCCTCGTCAATTTCACACCATGGTGGTTGAAAACGAACACGCGCAAGATTTACGCACTGCGCGCTGGTTATTCCCTCTCTATCTATTACTGATGGCCTTGTTTGTTTTACCTATCGCTTGGGTTGGACAAAGCTTGCTGCATGGCACGTCTGCTGACACCTATGTGATCAGTGTACCTATGGCCGTTGATGCAAATAATATGGCCTTGTTAGCTTTCCTTGGTGGTACATCGGCGGCGAGTGGTATGGTGATTGTCTCGACGATTGCATTGGCGATTATGGTTTCCAATGATTTGGTAATGCCATTATTGTTACGTCGAATGCGTCTTGCTCATCGAACTCATCGCCATTTTTCGGATTTGCTGCTGATCATTCGCCGCATACTGATTGTATTGATCTTGTTAGGCGCATGGTTGTTTTATCAAGCACTCGATAATTTGCACTCTTTATCTGCCATTGGTTTTCTCTCTTTTGCTGCGGTCGCGCAATTTGCTCCAGCGTTAATCGGTGGCTTGTATTGGCGGGAGGGCAACCGTAAAGGGGTATATGCAGGGCTGTTATTTGGATTTTTAATCTGGTTGATCACTTTAATGAGTCAAATGGCGATGTTTGCCGGTGATGTTGAGAGTAACGTTTTATTATGGGTCATTCATCCGCCAACCTGGTTAACAGCACTGAATCTTCCTGTTTCAGAGTGGGGGATTTTGCTCAGTTTAATCGTCAATACGTCGCTCTATATTGCGATTTCATTGCTAACTAGACCAAGTGTAAGTGAGCGCTTACAATCAGCATCATTTATTGGCTCTCCTATGCCTGAAAATGAAAATTTAAACTTATATCAAAGCCGAGTTAGCGTTGAAGAGTTAGAAATGTTAGCTTCTCGATTTGTTGGTCCGAAACGAGCAAAAGTGGCGTTTGAGCAATTTTTTCAAGCTCAAAAAGTGAAGTTATCGCCTCATCAGCAGGCTTCATCAGCGCTTATTCGTCATACGGAACGAGTGTTAGCTGGTGTATTTGGTGCTTCTTCGGCAAAGTTAGTACTCACTTCGGCTTTGCAGGGTAAAAATATGCAGCTTGAGGAAGTTGCGACCATTGTTGATGAAGCTTCAGAGCTGTATGACTTTAGTCGTGGTTTACTACAAGGGGCGATTGAACATATTGGTCAGGGCATTGCCGTTATTGATAAGCAGCAAAGACTAGTGGCATGGAATCAGCGTTATTTAGAGCTTTTTGAGTTTCCAGCAGGACTTATTCAGATAGGAAGGCCGATAGCTGATGTGATCCGTCACAACGCCCGTTTAGGTTTGTGTGGACCGGGCGATCCGGAAGAGCATGTTCGTCGCCGATTGGATTATTTAGAGCAAGGCTCCCCGCATACCTCATCTCGAGTTCGGCAAGATGGGCGGGTGATTGAAGTTCAAGGTAACCCAATGCCTGGCGGTGGGTTTGTCATGAGCTTCACCGATATCACGGTATTTAGGCAGGCTGAACAATCATTAAAAGAAGCAAATGAGTCACTCGAGGCTCGGGTTAAAACTCGTACTCAAGAGCTAGAAAATCTTAACCAGCGTTTAGTGTTAGCAACTCAACGTTCAGATTTGGAGTCTCAATCGAAAACGCGCTTTTTAGCCGCAGTGAGTCACGATTTGATGCAACCGTTGAATGCCGCGCGTCTATTTGCCTCTTCCTTATCTGAAATTAGCCAAGGTGATGAAGAGCGTAAACTAGCCAGGCATATTGAAAGTGCGCTGGAAGCAACAGAGGACTTAATTAGTGATTTATTGGATATTTCACGTTTAGAGTCTGGGAAATTACAGGCTAATATCCACGCTTTTTCACTCAATGATGTGTTTAGTAATCTCGATGCTGAATTTAATGCCTTAGCCAAGCAGCAGGGTATTGAGTTCTCGGTTATTGCCTCACAGGTTTGTGTGGCTTCTGACCCTAAATTATTGCGTCGGATCCTACAAAACTTTTTAACCAATGCCTTTCGATACAACCCCAAAGGCAAGGTCGTTTTAGGGGCGAGGCGAGTTGGCGGTAAAATTCGAATCGATGTGTGGGACAACGGGGTCGGCATAGAGTTTGATAAGCAGCAGGTAATTTTTGATGAGTTTACTCGTGTCGATCCAACACGAGTTGAGCAGGGTTTAGGGTTAGGGCTTGCCATTTCTAAAGGGCTTGCTCATGTGTTAGACCACTCGATCTCTCTGCGTTCTTGGCCTGGCAAAGGCAGTGTATTTTCGGTGCATTTACCGATATCCACCTTAGTCTCTTCTGCCACGGTGAGCCCTGATGAGCCGGTCAAAACAACCGTTCATCAAGTACGAGTGTTATGTGTGGATAACGAGCCGGATATTTTAATCGCGATGGAAGCGTTATTAAATCGCTGGGGATGCGAAGTGAAAACAGCGTTGGATATTGTACAAAGCTTGCAGGCGCTAGAAGAAGGAAAGTGGCAGCCAGATGTGGTTTTTTCGGATTACCGTTTAGATCATGGACGTACGGGGTTAGAAGTTCTTCAGCAATGTCGATTACGTTTAGGAGATGGGTTTGAAGGGGTGATTATTAGTGCCGATCGTACTGAAGAAATGATGCGTGCGATCAAGGGCAATGGCTTTAGTTTTATTGCCAAGCCAGTGAAGCCGCTTAAATTAAGAGCAATTTTACATCGTGTTGAGTCGCGATAAAAAGGAAAATGGATTCAAGAGATGAACCCATTTTTTGCTTTGATGTATTAATCAAAATTCGCTTAATGATCGTGAGCTTCACCCGCTCCTTTTGGATAGCGAATGGATTCCACCATTTCTTGCACATTACTAGGAACTTCAGCAGTAAACTTATTAACCACGATAGAGACAATAAAGTTTAAGCACATACCTAGCGTTCCGATCCCTTCTGGGCTGATACCAAAGAACCAGTTATCCGGTGTGTTTGCCGCAGGGTTAATGAACTTGAAGTAAATAATATAACTGGCAGTAAAGGCAATACCTGCCACCATGCCCGAAATCGCCCCTTCTTTATTCATCTTTTTATAGAAAATACCCAAAATAATGGCTGGGAAGAAGGAGGCAGCAGCAAGACCAAAGGCGAAGGCGACCACCTGTGCAACAAAGCCTGGTGGATTGATGCCTAAGTAACCCGCACCAACAATCGCTACTATGGCAGCAAGTCGCGCTGCGAGCAGTTCTTGTTTATCGGTCATATTCGGTTTTAAGCCTTTTTTCAGTAAATCGTGCGAGATTGAAGTTGAGATAACCAGCAATAATCCAGCAGCCGTTGATAGTGCAGCTGCAAGGCCACCTGCAGCCAATAGGCCCACTACCCAGTTTGGCAGTTTGGCTAGCTCAGGCGAGGCAAGGACAATGATATCTCGGTTGATGGTCATTTCATTACGTTCATCGCCTGAATAGAACATTTTACCATCTGCGTTCTTATCATCCCAAGCTACGAGGCCTGTACTTTCCCAGTTTTTATACCAACTTGGTGCTTCTGTGCCGACGACACCTTGCATGTCAGGACCATTAATCGTTTCAATCATGTTGACGCGAGCAAAGGCCGCAACACCAGGGGCTGTGGTATAAAGTAGTGAAATAAAGAGAAGAGCCCAGCCTGCTGAAATTCGTGCATCACGCACGCGAGGTACGGTGAAAAAACGAATAATTACATGTGGTAAACCAGCAGTACCAACCATTAAAGCCGCACAAATAAAGAAGACATCAACCATGCTCTTATTACCTTCTGTATAAGCGGTAAAGCCAAGCTCTTCGGTAAGTCCATCGAGTTTATCTAATAAGTAGACATCGGATCCGGTGATTGTCGAACCCATACCAATTTGAGGGAAAGGGTTCCCTGTCATCATAATCGAGGTAAAAATAGCAGGCACTAAGAAGGCAAAAATGAGTACGCAGAATTGAGCCACTTGTGTGTAAGTGATACCTTTCATACCACCGAGCACCGCGTAGAAGAATACGATGCCCATCCCGATAATAATCCCGAGATTGATATCAACTTCTAAGAAGCGAGAGAATACCACCCCAACGCCTCGCATTTGACCGGCAACATAGGTAAAGGAAACGAAAATGGCACAAAAAACCGCAACCATACGTGCTGTTTTTGAGTAATAACGTTCACCGATAAAGTCAGGTACTGTGAATTGACCAAACTTACGAAGGTAAGGAGCAAGGCAGAGTGCAAGTAGTACATAACCCCCAGTCCAACCCATCAGATAAACCGCGCCATCATAACCGACAAACGAGATTATCCCAGCCATTGAAATAAACGATGCCGCAGACATCCAGTCGGCCGCCGTTGCCATACCATTTGCGACAGGGTGAACACCGCCTCCTGCAACATAGAATTCACTGGTTGATCCTGCTCTCGCCCAAATAGCGATGCCGATATATAAAGCGAATGTTATCCCGACGAGAATAAACGTCCAAGTTTGAATATCCATTATCTAATCCTCTAGTCTTCTTGTACGTTGTATTTTTTATCAAGTGCATTCATACGCACGACATAGACAAAAATGAGAACGACAAAGGTATAAATTGCCCCTTGTTGTGCGAACCAAAATCCGAGTTTAAAGCCACCAAACTGAATGGCATTTAAGGCATCGACAAATAAAATGCCAGCACCGTATGACACGACAAACCAGGTCGCGAGTAGGCCACCCATTATTTTCAAATTCTCTTTCCAGTAGGCTTGAGCATGTTCTGTTGATTCGAACGACATAGCCTTCTCCTTGTATAAATACTTAATGTTAGAAAAGTGTTACAAAGGAAAGGTTAGCAAGAGTGCCCAAATAACTCTGTGCAACTTTAGTCGGGACAAATAAAAAGGTAAGTACCTATAAATTAGGTGCTTACCTTATTGGTATACGCGGTGGTGTGATTGGAAGGCGTATCTTTTAGCCAAAGGTCTAAGGTGATCTTAAGTGCTACTCTGGACTTAGCTGTTGTAAAAGGATCACGGCTTGAGTTCGATTACTGACGCCTAATTTACGGAAAATTGCGGTCATGTGCGCTTTAATCGTTGCCTCAGAGACATTGAGCTCATAGGCAATTTGCTTATTGAGTAACCCGTCTGACAGCATATTGAGTACTTTGTGTTGCTGTGGAGTGAGAGTCGTAATTTTTTCAGCCACATTTTGATAGTCACTATTGGTGATCAATAACTCTTTAGGGAAGTAAGGATCACCCGCCAATACTTGATTTAATGCGGCAATCAGTTCGCGCATATCACTCGACTTTGGGATAAAGCCAAATGCACCATGACTTTTTACCTGAGTGACAACGCTGGGTTCTTCACTGGCTGAAATGACGACGATCGGTAAGTTGGGGTAACTTTTGCGTAATTGGAGCAAACCTGACATGCCATTGGAGCCGGGCATCTTTAAATCGAGCAGTAGAAGATCCGGATCTTCGTGTTCGTGCTGCAAAAGAGTTAAAAGGTTCGTTAAGGAGTCAGCCTCTAAAAGGGTCGCCCCACTGATTGCCATGTGTACGGACTGAAATAAGGCATTGCGAAATAAAGGGTGATCGTCAGCAATGATAATGCGATAGGTTGAGTCCATAGTCTTTACACTTTTAACAATTTAGTTTCATTTATTATCTGTGTAATTATCAAGAAGGACAATATTTATAGGTGAAAAATTGGAAGCGTATCGTGTTTCCTCAACCGACTGAGTCTATTCGTCTTAGTCGGTTGAGGGGGCGCGATTACTCGTAGTGATTATTGAGGTGATTTAGAAAGGGTTCAGCTTGCATAAAACCAGCAATTCTAGCGTTTGGTAAATGCTCACCGGTGGCAGACCAAAACTCAATAGTTGGTAACCCAAGAACACGCAGATGCTCTAATAAACGAATATCTTGTGGTAGGTTTTTGGTGACATCCGCCTGTAGTAACACAAATCCAGATAATTGCTTTGCGACGTCCGGGTGATGGAAAGTGTACTTTTCAAACTCTTTGCACGCCACGCACCAGTCGGCATAGAAATCGAGCATAACAGGCTGATTGCTCTCTTGTGCAAGTTGCAGTTGCTGTTGTAAATCTTCAACGGTTTTTATCTGAATAAAGTCGACCTCAATCGATGAATTCACACTGTGCTCGGTTGGGTTTAACCATAATGTGAGCAGCGGTTGCATTGAAGCAAATAGCCCTAAAATAGCAATAATACCAACGACACTTTGTTTCCAACCACCAAATTGGAGGGCATTTTTTGCATGATATAACCACCCAAAAGCAACCACGCCCAGTGCTGCCCATAACCCGGTTATCCAGATAGGTGGTAACAATCTCTCGAGAAGAAAAATAGGGGCAGCAAGGAGGATAAAGCCAAAGACAATCTTTACTTTCTCCATCCATCCGCCGGCTTTTGGCAGCAGTTTATTGCCAAAAACGGCGACCAAAATCAGTGGAATACCCATACCAATAGCCAGCGCATAAAGTGTAATTGCGCCCGTGAAGACATCCCCACTTTGAGCGACATACAGCAGAGCGCCAGATAGAGGTGCCGTCGTGCAAGGAGAGCATACAAGCCCTGAAATTGCCCCCATAATAAAGACGCCTAGAGTATTGCCGCCCTTTTGTTGATTGCTCCATTGGTTTAAGCGTGTTTGTAATTGGCTAGGAAGTTGTAAGTTATAGACGCCAAACATCGACATGGCTAAGACAACAAATAGCACACTTAGGCCCGCTAAAATATACGGATGTTGCATCGCAGCTTGAAATTGCATACCAGCAGAAGCAACCACTAACCCTAGTAAAGTGTACGTTAGCGCCATGCCTTGTACGTAAATCATCGCTAAGGTAAATGCTCGACGCGGACTCAGTTTACCACTACCGAGCACGATACCGGTTAAGATTGGGTACATAGGTAGTACGCAAGGCGTAAAAGCAAGCCCAATACCTAAAGCTAAAAAGAGCAGCGGTGTCCACCAGTGTTGATCAATTTTATCGGCAAGAGTGACGTCACTGGATGCTGATGGCTCTGGTGTGGCTGGTTGTTTTTCAATACTAGCTGGTGCCGGCTTGGATATTTTGGCTTGGCTATTTGCTGCCGATGGGTCAACAGAATGAAAAGAGTGAACATCAATGATGCGCGTTTCTGGTGGGTAACAAAAGCCAGACTTAGCACAGCCTTGATATTGAACAATTAATTTGGCCCCATCTTGGAAGTCGCGCAGGGATATTTCAGCGAGAAGAGGTTGAGTATAGATATGTACATCACCAAAGAACTCATCATGGTAAGGTTGCCCATCAGGCATATCTATCGCATCAATCTGAACATTTTCTGCAGTAAAACTCATCCTATCTTGATAAAGGTAGTACCCCTCTTTTATCTGCCAGTCGAGTAGCACTTGATGGCTGTCTTGATAGTGCTGGAGTGGGAAAGCTTTATCAACAGTGACAAAAGCGTGGTTATTACTGCCAAGCGTAACATTTTGACTGCTATTACTAAACAGAGCTAGAGCTGGCGAGGAGACAGAAAAGAGTCCAAGCAGAAGTAGATAGAAAAAAGTGCGCATAGATAAAGTTCGTCAATATTGGATTAAGTACATCTTAACTCAATCAGACCCGTTGATTGGGAGATAAGTTTCAAATTGATAAAAAAAGGAAGCGTTCGCTTCCTTTTTCTGTTGGTAGGGAAACTAGATAAGTAACCCGCCAAAAACAAAAGCTAGCGTAACGGAGGTAGAGATAGTCACCACACCAGGAATAAAGAATGGGTGGTTAAATACGTAGCTACCAATGCGTGTTGAGCCCGTATCATCCATTTCAACCGCAGCAAGTAGAGTTGGGTAAGTTGGCAATACAAATAGAGCACTAACTGCAGCAAAAGAAGCAACCGCTGTAAGTGGAGCAACCCCAATAGCTAGTGCAGCTGGCATTAGCGCAACCGTTGTTGCACCTTGTGAATACAATAGCATTGAAGCAAAGAAGAGGATCAGAGCAAGCATCCACGGGTAATCTGCCAATAAAGCAGAAGCGACCTCTTTAATACCATCAACGTGAGCATTCACAAAAGTAGAGCCTAACCAGGCGACACCAAGAACACAGATACATGCTGTCATACCAGAGCGGAAAGTTGGCGCTGAAGCAATCTTAGAGGCGTCAATTTTAGTGAAGAAAACAATCGCAGCAGCGGCGGTGAGCATCACCGACATGATCGCTTCATTTCTGCCCAGTGTTGGGTTGTCAATTAAGCCAATAGAATCTGAAATAGCCGCAGCGTAACAAACGACAAAAATTATCGCAGTTAAGAAGATGTAGGTTGCCTTCTTAGCGCTGGCGGGAATAGTCTGTTGTGCTTCAGTCGTTTGCTTAACCAGTCCTTTTTCTAAACGCTCTTGGTAAACAGGATCGTCTTTTAGCTCACAACCCATAAAGTTAGCGACAAATGCCCCTGCCATACAAGCGATAAAGGTTGTCGGAATACAGACTGCTAGTAAAGTGAGGTAATCAACGCCAAAAGGAGTCAACATAGCAGCAAAAGCAACAACGGCTGCGGAGATAGGAGATGCAGTGATAGCGATTTGAGAAGCAATCACAGCGATAGATAAAGGTCGTGATGGACGCACGCCTTGTCCTTTAGCAACTTCAGCAATAACCGGTAGCGTTGAAAAGGCCGTATGTCCAGTTCCTGCCATTAACGTCATAACGTAGGTAACGATAGGCGCATAGAAGGTGATGCGTTCCGGGTGTTTGCGCAAAAAGTTTTCAGCAATTTGTACTAACCAATCCATACCGCCAGCAATTTGCATAGCAGCAATCGCGGTGATAACGGACATAATAATTAATATAACATCAACAGGGATAAAACTTTGGCTTGTTGGTACACCAAGTAGAAGAGACAGAACAATAACACCAGCACCACCAGCAAAACCGATACCGATGCCTCCGATCCTTGCCCCTAAGTAAATAAACAGCAGTACAACAAATAGTTCAACCGCGATCATGTGAAACCTCATTTATTTTATTACTGGTCACATCCTTAAATAGTCGTTCAGTAATGTATGGTTATTGAAAATTAAATAACCACCTAGTCCTTTATAGTGGGTGTATTTTTTGTCAAAAAAGGTCCCAAATGGGACCCTTTATGATTTTATTGGTAACGCTTCCCTTTGTATTGGGGGTTCATTAAGTTCTCTACCGAGAAAATATCATCGAGTTCATCTTCAGTGAGTAAACCTCGCTCTAAGACAACCTCGCGGACGCTTTTTCCTGTCTCTGCACAAATTTTACCAACAATATCACCCTCATGGTGACCAATGTATGGGTTTAAATAAGTGACGATACCGATAGAGTTAAACACGTGTCCTTCACAGACTTCTTTATTGACTGTGATGCCACCAATACATTTGTCGCGTAAGTTAACACATGCGTTAGTTAAAATATCTAGTGATTCAAACATACTTTGCGCAATCACAGGTTCCATAACGTTCAGTTGCAGTTGCCCGCCCTCGGCAGCAAATGAAATGGTATTGTCGTTGCCTAGTACTTTAAAGCAAACTTGGTTAACCACCTCAGGAACCACAGGGTTGACTTTTGCCGGCATAATGGATGATCCCGCTTGCAGTTCTGGCAGGTTTAGTTCATTTAATCCCGTTCTAGGGCCAGAAGAAAGTAGGCGCAAGTCATTGCAAATCTTAGACATTTTTACCGCTAGACGTTTTAGTGCGCTGTGAATCATTACATAAGCGCCACAGTCTGACGTGGCTTCAATTAAATCCTCAGCCGGAGTACAGTCTAAATTGGTCACTTGAGCAAGGTGTTTTACTGCTAGTGCTTGGTAACCCTCAGCGGCATTTAAACCTGTTCCAATGGCTGTTGCACCGATATTTACTTCGAGTAATAGTTTTGAAGTGTAGTCAATATTTTTAATTTCTTCATTTAAAGTGACAGCCCATGCACGAAATTCTTGGCCGACAGTCATTGGTACGGCATCTTGTAATTGAGTGCGCCCCATTTTCAATACTTGGCTAAATTCATGACTCTTTAGTTCAAAGCCACCTTTTAGATACTCAATTGAAGAGGTGAGTTTCTGCAAGCTATTATAAACAGCGATACGAAACCCTGTCGGATAAGCACAGTTGGTCGATTGGCTTTTATTGACATGATCGTTGGGGTTAATGAACTCATATTGACCCTTCTCTTTGCCCATCAACTCTAGTGCGACGTTGGCTATTACCTCGTTGGCATTCATGTTGACAGAAGTACCGGCACCACCCTGGAAAACATCCGATGGAAATTGGTCCATGCACTTTCCGGTATCTAAAATAAGATCGCAGGCATCAATAATGTATTGAGAGATGTCATTAGGCAGGACGCCGAGTTCTTTATTGGCAAGGGTTGCCGCTTTTTTTGTCATAACCATACCGCGAACAAATTCGGGTACATCAGAGATGGTGACATTGGAAATGTTGAAGTTTTCGATAGCGCGTAACGTATGTATGCCGTAATAGGCATCAGCCGGAACATGACGTTGACCAAGTAAATCTTCTTCAATGCGAGTGGCTGCGCTGTGTTGAGTCTGAAAATCATTATTAGTAATCATTGGCGAACCCTTAGTTAATCATGCTGTTAATTTGGGATTAGTTGTATTGTTTATGGGGCAAATGAATCCATTCATTAAAGCGTGTAACTATAAAATCCGTCCTGACTTATGTAGCACATGATACTGGGTCTTGATTCATATAAATAGTAGCTTGGTCACCTTTTTGAGTTTTGTCTTATTGATATAAAAGTACTTAAAATAGAGATTGATACTGGACATGGATTCTTACAGGTTTCATTTGAGCTTTAGCTGCCATCCGCATACACTAAACAAAAAAAAGGAGGGCGTATATTGCCTATTTTATTGCTCCTATTCATTTTTGTACCAATTATAGAAATTGGATTATTTATTCAGCTTGGTGGTTTTCTTGGGCTATGGCCTACGATAAGTCTAGTGCTAATTACAGCCTTTGTTGGGGCTTCTTTAGTTCGTAGCCAAGGTTTACAAACTCTGATGTCAGTGCAGACTCGTTTGCAACAAGGTGAGTTGCCAGCGCAGCAAATCGTTGAAGGTGTCATGCTCGCTATCGCTGGGGTTTTACTATTAACTCCAGGCTTTATGACCGATGCGTTAGGTATGTTGGTTTTACTACCAACGACTCGAGGCATGATTGCTAAAAAGCTGATGGAAAAAATGGTCGTTAGCGGCGCAGGTTTTCAGCAGCACGGTTTTCATCAAGGGGGGCATAACCCATTTGGTCAAAACGATTCAACTAATGGCGATACGTTTGAAGGTGAGTTTCAGCGTAAAGATGACAACGATAATAATCGTCTCGGCTAATCAATAACTGCCTAACAAAGAAAAAGCGTTTGAAGCCATCTTATTAAAGGTGAATTTCAAACGCTTTTTTTATTACCTCAACGCAAGGTAATACTAAATACCTATGTGACTCGCACACATGAGTTGACAGAATTTGGCTTAGATTGCGCCATCAAAGTCCATTTGACGCCATGCTTCAAAAGCGATAATAGCGACAGCGTTCGATAGATTTAAGCTACGGCTATCTGCCATCATTGGGATACGAATACGCTGCTCCATTGGCATGCTGTCAATAAATTCAGCAGGTAGACCGCGTGTTTCAGGTCCAAACATCAATACATCACCGTCTTGAAATTTAGCATCCACATGATGACCGGTTGTTTTTGTGGTGCAGGCAAAAATACGCGATTCGCCTTCACGCTGCTCTAGGTATTCCATAAAGGCTTCTAGATTTGCATGGCGCTTAACTCGGGCAAGATCATGGTAGTCTAATCCCGCTCTACGTACTTTCTTTTCTTCTAAATCAAAGCCTAATGGTTCAATCAAGTGTAGGTTAGCACCACAGTTTGCACAGAGGCGGATAATATTCCCTGTGTTAGGGGCGATTTCTGGTTCAAACAACGCAATATCAAACATAGGGCTTGTAGTCTCTTAAGCAGTCGAAATATAGGAAGTAAAGGGAGTATATTACTCCCTTTGTCATTAGTCACTGAGTGGCAAGCAAAGTGTCATTTTTAGCCCGCCTAAAGCACTGCGTGAAGCGACAATTGAGCCATTATGCTGACGAATAGCACTTTCTGTAATCGCTAAACCCAGCCCAGTGCCTCCACTGTGGCGATCTCGCGCTGTGGATACTCGATAAAATGGACGGAAAATGTCGTTAAGTTCATTTTCGGGTACGCCATCACCGTCATCTTCAACGGTCACTGTTAACATTTTCTGGTTAACCGTGAATTGAACTTGAATAGTGCTATGACCGTAAGATATCGCATTACGAATAATATTTTCTAGCGCACTCATCAGTAGTTTAGGATTACCAAAAAGAGACTGTTCTGGAATAGCTGAGTAAGTGAGCACTTTTTTCATTTGCTCAGCTTCAAACTCGGCATCTTGCAATATATCTTCCCATAAGCTTGATAGCGGTTGCTTCTCTCGACTGAGGTGACTATCAACTTGCATATGAGAAAGTGTCAGTAATTCTGCGATCATTTGTTCTAAACGCTGCGCTTCAGTATCAATGCGCGTCAGTTCATTACTTTCGCCTTGCTTACGTGTTGCGAGGGCGTTTGCCATTCTTAATCGAGTTAATGGTGAGCGCAACTCATGTGAAATATCAGAGAGTAATCGCTGTTGAGAGGACATCATCTGATTTACAGCAAGCACCATTTGGTTAAAGCTGGCTCCAGCTTGTCTAAATTCACTGGTGCCTTTTTCAAGATCAGGATCCGCAATAAATTCACCCTTTGCGACTCTTTGTGCGGCTTTCTCTAGTTTGCGAGCTGGTTGACTTAATGCCCAAGCGAGCCATAAGAGCAATGGTGTACTGACAATCATAACCACAAGCAGTAACTGGAAAGGTTTATCAAATAAACGTAACAAAATAGGGGAAGGGCGATCCCATTTTGTACTGATATAAAGATTCAGCTTCTGCTCAGCTAGAGTCACAGGTAAAGGGCCAGCAAGCATATGACGACCATAAAGTTTTTGCTTTGGCTCCGATAGACCATTTGAGCTTGAAATAAAGTGTTGTAAGATTCTTATTCGTGAGTCATTTGCCTTGCGAGAAGTTAAGATATTATCTTCTAAGTCAGTTAAAAAGTACTGGGGACGACCTTTTTGAGAATTAGACTGATCATCAAGTTTAAAAATAAGACGACCTAAGTTGTCTTCTTTATTCGATTGCTTAACGAGGCGCTGGGTAAGCTGATCCAACTGATTTAGATAACCAGGTGAGATCGATCTTACCTCGCGTGGATCCAGGTGAGGTAAGGTTAATACCGCTAACAGAACCAATAGCATCGTAAACCAGAAAATGGCAAAAATGCGCCCATACAAGCTTCTTATATAGGGAAAAGCCGTCCGCATTAGTCTTCCTCCACCAATAAGTAGCCACGACCACGTAGTGTTTTAATTCTCGGTTTATCATCTGCTCGCATAGGCAGTTTTTTTCGTAGATTAGAGACATGCATATCAATCGCACGATCAAAAGCCGTTAATCGCTTACCGAGTACATCAAGGCTTAATGTTTCTTTCGTGACGATTTCGCCTGGGTGCTGAATAAAAAAGCTGAGCAGTGAAAATTCCGTGGTCGTTAAATCGATTAATTGTTCTTCATGATAGGCTTCTTGCTTGCCTGGATAGATAGTAATGCCTTGGTAGCTAATAGCATCGCTGCCTTTAGTCGTTTGATTTTGACTATTCTTTTCATTAAGAGCACTACGGCGCAAGATAGCTTTAATGCGCGCTAGCAGTTCACGATCGCTAAATGGTTTTGGTAGGTAATCATCAGCGCCAAGCTCTAAGCCAATGACTCTATCGATCTCTTCCCCTTTTGCGGTGAGCATTAGAACGGGTGTCTGCCATTCTTCTCTTAGGCGTTTAAGCGTTTCCATGCCATTGAGTTTCGGCATCATGACATCAAGTAAAATGAGATCGATGCTGTCATTAATCGCTTCTAACCCAGAGAATCCATCATTTGCTTCGGATACTTCAAAGCCTTCATAGCTTAGGATGTCTTTAAGTAACCCTGTCAGTTCAGTGTCATCATCAATGATAAGAATATTTGCCATGTCAGCCTCTTTATTTTTATTGTCTATAATAGAGTTTACGTTTAAATCAGCACTACTTTGTTATCTTTACGATTCTTTACGCTCTCTATACACCACTTTACCGCCCAGCCTCTATTCTATACTCAACCGCTGAAGAACAGCGCTTAATTAACCAATCTATTAAGGAACATCTTATGAAAACCTTCAAAAAATTAGTATTAGCAGCTGTTGTTTTACCACTTACTTTAGGCTCAGTAAGCGCATTTGCAAACAATGGTGGTAAATCTCAAAATAAAGGTCCTCAGGGTAAATGTGGTGGTTTTGATCAAGGCATTATGAAAAAGCTAGATTTAACCGACGCACAAAAAGAACAGCTTAAAGAGATGAAAAAAGCTGACCGTGAGGAAATGAAAGCACAACGCACGGCAAAGAAAGCACAAATGCAAGCAGGCAAGCAGGCTCAACACCTTCAAGCACAAGAGTTGGTTTTAGCTGATAGCTTTGATGAAGCGGCAGCAAATCAGTTAGCTCAACAGATGGTAGAACAGCAATCTGAGCGTCGTGTAGCGACATTGAAAAAGCAACATGAAAAATTGAGTGTACTAACTGCAGAGCAAAAAGAAGCATTCAAAGAGCTATCGGAACAGCGCATGACTAAGTGTATGGAAAAAAAGAACAAGCGCATGCAAGATAAGTAATTATCTCTCTTATTTTAATACCAAAGCGGCCTTAGGGTCGCTTTTGTCGTTTTATCAGCACAATAGCGTGACTTGGTTATACTTAAATGAAGATGGTTAGTTTTTAATGGATTATGAAAACAGAATATGCACGTTTAGTTTCAAGGGCGGCTTGGGCGGCGACTGTGGTCGCGATTATTTTGCTGATGGTAAAAATCGTGGCATGGTGGATAACCGGTTCAGTGAGTTTATTGGCCTCTCTGGTTGACTCATTACTCGACCTTGCCGCTTCCGGGGTTAATTTAATGGTTGTACGTTACGCCTTACAACCAGCGGATAAGGAACACACTTTTGGTCATGGTAAGGCGGAATCTCTCGCCGCTCTTGCTCAATCGATGTTTATTTCCGGTTCGGCTTTTTTTCTTATCTTAAACGGTGTTGATCGCTTCTTTCGCCCTAGTGAGCTGACCTCTCCTGAATATGGCATTTATGTCAGCTTATTTGCTCTTTTTGTCACTTTTGCATTGGTTCGTTTTCAGCAATATGTCGTTAAAAAAACGGGTAGCCAAGCGATCGCTGCGGACTCATTACATTACAAAAGTGATTTATATATGAATGCCGCCATTATTTTAGCGCTTGGTTTAAGTTGGATCGGTGTTGGTCAGGCTGATGCCGTTTTTGCTATCGGGATAGGGCTTTATATTTTATATAGTGCTTATCATATGGCACAAGAAGCGGTTCAAGCGCTATTAGATCGACAACTTCCGGAAGAGGATCTTGAGATCATTCGCCAAATATCCCTTGCTGTGGATGGGGTGTTAGGTGTGCATCAGTTAAGAACTCGTATGGCAGGAGCAACACGATTTATTCAATTGCACTTGGAACTTGATGATCATATTCCCCTCATTGAAGCGCACCAAATTTCGGATCAGGTGGAAGCCGATTTAATTGCCACCTTTCATCATGCCGACATATTAATACATCAAGATCCTTATTCAGTTGTTTTTGATTTAGAAAAAGAGCAAAAGCAGCGAGAGTGGTGAGTCTTTGCTGGCTTGAAAGTTGACTCATTCAGGCTCATCAAAGAAAAAAACTGAGAAGTGAGTAGGCAAATATAGTGATTCTGATATGAATCAACTAAGCGATCAGGTAAAACTGTAATACTCTTACACAAGTAGAAAATTTACACGTTGTTATGTAAGTTTTGTGGTACTCCTGTTTTAAATGTACCACGGAAAATATAAATATTATTTTAGGCTGACATTTTTGAGTGGCCTGTTTTAGATGATTAGTATCTGATTTATAGAAATCGAGGGTGAGCATGATTAAGAAAATTGGTGTTTTAACAAGTGGTGGTGATGCACCAGGTATGAACGCAGCAGTTCGCGGTGTTGTTCGCACTGCGTTATCAGTAGGTATCGAAGTTTACGGTATCTATGATGGCTACCTAGGTCTTGTTGAAGATCGTATTGAAAAGCTTGATCGTTCAAGTGTATCGGACGTAATCAACCGCGGTGGTACATTTCTAGGTTCTGCACGTTTCCCTGAATTTAAAGATGTTGAAGTTCGTCAAAAAGGTATTGAAAACCTAGAGAAGCATGGCATTGAAGCTTTAGTGGTTATCGGTGGTGATGGTTCTTATATGGGCGCCAAGAAGCTAACAGAAATGGGATACCCATGTATTGGTTTGCCAGGCACGATTGATAACGATATTGCTGGCACTGATTACACTATTGGTTATTTAACAGCACTAAATACAGTTATTGATGCGATAGATCGCCTGCGTGATACTTCATCTTCTCACCAGCGTATTTCAATTGTTGAAATCATGGGGCGTCACTGTGGTGATTTAACCTTGATGTCAGCAATAGCGGGTGGTTGTGAATACATTATCACCCCTGAGACAGGTTTAAATAAACAGCAACTCATTGACAGTCTAGAAGAAGGCATCAAAAAAGGTAAGAAGCATGCCATTATTGCTTTGACTGAATTGATGATGGATGCCAATGAATTAGCGAAAGATATTGAAATGAGCACTGGTCGTGAAACTCGAGCGACAGTACTGGGTCACATTCAGCGTGGTGGTCGTCCAACGGCATTTGACCGCGTATTAGCATCGCGTATGGGTAACTTTGCAGTGCATCTTCTTATGGAAGGGCATGGTGGTCGTTGTGTTGGCATTCAGAAAGAAGAGCTAGTACATCACGACATTATTGATGCGATTGAAAATATGAAGCGTCCAGTACGTAAAGATCTTTACGCTGTGGCAGAAGAGTTGTTCTAAATCGAATAATCCTCTTTAGGTATTATAAAATTAAAGCCGCTATTGTTAGCGGTTTTTTATTGCCTAAATATAATTTCAGGTCGTGACTACGATTGGTATAGCTGTGGTTCAGACAGCAAAAAGGCCAGCGAATTTGCTGACCTTTATTCAATAGAAAGCTTATTTATATTAAATGATTACGCTTTAGCAACAGCTGCTGCTTTAGCGATAGCTGCAAAGCTTTTCGCATCTAGAGCAGCACCGCCAACAAGAGCGCCGTCGATGTCTGGTTGTGCGAAGTAAGCTGCTGCGTTTTCTGGTTTAACAGAACCGCCGTATTGGATAACTACTTTCTTAGCAACGTCTTCAGATTTCTCTGCAATGTGTGCACGGATTTGAGCGTGGATGCGTTGTGCATCTTCAGCAGTTGCTGCTTTACCAGTACCGATAGCCCAGATTGGTTCGTAAGCGATGATAGCGCCTTCAAGAGCTTCAACACCTTGAGTGTTGATAACAGCGTCAAGTTGACGTGCACATACAGCAACAGTTTCGCCTGCTTCGTTTTGTGCTTCAGATTCACCGATACAAAGAACTGGCGTTAGACCATTCTCTTTTAGGAATGCGAATTTCTTAGCAACAAATTCATCTGATTCGTTGTGGTATTCACGACGCTCAGAGTGACCAATGATAATGTGAGATGCGCCGAACTCTTTAAGCATTGCTGGAGACATGTCGCCAGTGAATGCACCGCTGTTGTTTAGGTCAGAGTTTTGAGCACCTAGGATGATCGCGCTGCCAGCTTCAGTAAGCGTACGCTCTGCAAGATCAACGAAAAGTGCTGGTGGAGCAACTGCTACGTCTACGCCTGTTACGCCTTCAAGTTCAGCGTTAAGACCGTTTAGTAGAGCAACAACCATTTCTTTGCTGCCGTTTAGTTTCCAGTTACCCATAACTACAGGATGACGCATAGGAATATCTCCAAAAATAAAAAATAAAAAAATAAACTTAATTACGTAAGAATATAACAGATTAAAGCTGACAAACCATGATATGCGTCACATCTAAATGCCATGGAGAATATTTGTTGATTGGAGGTTTGCTCACTGCAAGTTAAATTTTCAAAGCAAGTGTGTATCAAGCTTTATGATTATTTTTTACGACATTGAAAATCAATTACAGCCGCATCCGTTGGTGGGTTAGGTGGTGATGTTAAGAGCAGTGCTTGGCTAAACTTAGCTAACTGTAGGTAAAGTTCACGTCTTAATACTATATTGGCATGGATTGGGTTTTTACAGCGACTAAGCACAAGGTCTAAATGGGATTGTTGTGCTTTCAAGCGATCTTGCATTGAGTCGGAGGCCGAGGCAATGACTTCATTGCACATCTTTTGTTTTAATTGGATAAATTTATCAGGATTGTCCTTAGCCAATTGAACCAGTTCATCAAATGGAGGGAGTTCTAATTGGTATTTTTGTTCTTCCATCTTCCTTAACCTCACTGTCTAAGTGGCAACATTTAACTTCCATCGTTTAAATATCGTCCACTTTTGTGGGTTTGGGCAGCAGAGCAAATAAAAAATAACGTATATTCTCACTTATGAGATAGTTTAAGTCATTTCTCCTGCGAAATTAAAGAGGGGTAATACGATAAGTACAGCGTCGTTGCCCTAAGATGATATGCTCTTCTCGTGCTACGTTAGCGTATGTTGCGAGTAGCTGCTGAAAGACAGAAAGCTCTGATTGGCATAGGCTTGGGCAGTGTGTGGCTGCTTTACAAATCGGGCAGTGATTCTCGATAAAGAGATAGCCATTGGCATTTGCTTGTAGTTCAGCCATGTAGCCTTCATCTCGCCTTAGTTGTGTTAATGCATGCAACTTTTCTTCAAGAGAATGGCAGTTTTCGAGAGTGGCTTGATAAGAGATAAGAGTGTTACTTTCTCTTTCCGCTGCGACTTTTTCCATTCCTTCACAGCCAAATAACTCTTCAACAGCACTCATTATTTGTATGGTAAGTTCACCATGGCGATCGGAAAATTGTTGGTGACCTTTTTCGGTTAAGCACCAGTGACGAGTGGGGCGTCCTACTTTTACTTTGATATCATGAAAATCAAGAATGCCATCATCTTGTAAAGTCTGTAGATGTTGGCGTGCACCCATGGTTGTCATATCAAATTGTTCGGCAAGCTCTCTGGCTGTTACTTCACCATTACGTTTAATTATTTGAATTATCTTTTGGGTCGTTTTCATGTGAGATCTGCTTTTTTTGATTGTTTATTATTATGGAACAACTCTTTTATAAAGCAAATACATTACTAATTTTTCGAATGGACAGTTATCTTATAATTTTGTTTATATTAATGTCAGGTATAAAAAAGGCTGGTAAATATACCAGCCTTAAAAAGTCAGTTCAGTTTATTGTTTCTTTAAAGAATTAAATCACGAACTTCATCATCTTTACGCTCTAGGTAGTGAATCGATTTAATACGACGAATCGTACGGCAGCGACCACGGATGAGTAGAGTTTCGGTGGTAGCAATATTGCCGTTGCGAGTAATACCTTCAAGAAGATCACCTTTAGTGATGCCCGTTGCGGCAAAAACAACATTATCACTGCGAGCCATGTCATCCATTTTTAAGATAACGTTAGTTTCAACGCCCATCTCTTTACAGCGTTCAAGTTCTAGTTTGCTGTGTGCACGGTTTTCTTCTGTATCACCTTTTACATCGTGACGTGCTAATAAGCGCGCTTGCATGTCACCATCTAAAGCGCGAATAACAGCAGCAGATACCACACCCTCAGGTGCGCCACCAATACAGTACATCACATCAACTTCACTATCTGGCATGCAGGTTAGGATAGAAGCCGCAACATCACCGTCTGGCACAGCAAATACACGTACACCCATTGTTTGCATCATGGCAATAACAGCATCATGGCGAGGTTTAGCCAGTGTCGTCACTACTAAGGTATCTAGGCTTTTCCCTAGTGCTTGAGCGATATTTTTTAGGTTATCTTCTAGTGGTAGTGCTAGGTCAATAGCGCCTTTCGCACCAGGGCCTACCACTAGTTTTTCCATATACATATCAGGTGCTTTTAAGAAGCTACCTTTTTCGCCTGCGGCTAATACAGCTAATGCATTAGATTGACCCATTGCCGTCATGCGTGTTCCTTCGATTGGGTCGACAGCGATATCTACAGCATCACCACCCACACCGACATTCTCTCCGATATACAGCATAGGTGCATCATCAATCTCACCTTCACCTATTACGATCTCACCGCTAATTTCGGTTTTGTTTAATAGGCTACGCATTACAGTAACCGCAGCACCGTCGGCGGCAATTTTATCACCACGACCAAGCCATTTATAGCCTGCTAATGCAGCACCTTCAGTTACTCGAGAAAAGGACATTGCTAAATCGCGTTTCATGCTGACTCCAAAGAATGAGAGGAATAGAAAAAATCGGCGAGATTTTACCATACTCATAAGGAAACGTTTGCTTTTTTATTGTCCTTTCTCACTCATCCGCGATAAAAGGAAGAGAGGCTAAGGGCATTTCTGCTAGTGTGCACGCGCAAGAACTGTTTTTTTTCTTCGAATTGATGATTAAATACTGTGTAATGGTTGCTTTTTGAGCGAATGATCCACAATATCGAATATAGAGAGTGTCTATCTGCGCTGTGCTGAGTAGAATAAAACAATATTGGTGATATCAACTTCACCTTCATGGATAAAATAAATAGGTAGGCTGAGATGTCTTTTGAGATTTTAGAAAAACTAGAAGCAAAAATTCAAACTGCAGTGGATACAATTTCTCTGCTACAGATGGAAGTAGACGAATTAAAAGAAGAGAAAGCACAGCTTTCTTCTCAAGCTAATGAGCTACAACAAAGCCGTGAAGCGCTAGAACGCACAAACCAAAACATGCAACAAGAGCATGCAGCATGGCAAGAGCGCATCCGCGGCTTATTAGGCAAAATGGATGAAGTAGAGTAATTTACTACTCCATGTTTATGTGATCTCTATCACTATCGAATAGTAAAGCGCCGACATGATTTGTCGGCGTTTTTTATTGAATATCGTAAAATATTATCGCATCAGTGAGTGCTTATTCGCTTTCTAACTCACCATTTTCATCAAGATCAAACTCAATATTGAGTGGCTCTTGAGAAAGAATAATACCGGTATTATCCGCGTAAATATAATCTTCAGGTAAGAAGGTAACACTGCCAAAATTAACCGGAACATCTATTTCACCGATGTTCTGCTGTGTAGCACCAACAGGAATAGAGGCTAATGCTTGAATACCGATATTCATGTCTTCAAGTTCATCAACTTCACGTACGCTGCCATAAACCACAATGCCTTCCCATTCATTATCTTCGGCCAGTGCTGCGATATCGGCATCAATGAGTGCTCGGCGTAATGAACCACCACCATCAATCAATAAAACTCGTCCATTGCCATCTTGCTCTAATGTTGAGCGGATCATTGCATTGTCTTCAAAGCATTTTATCGTTGTGATTTGACCAGCAAAAGAGGCACGACCGCCAAAATTACTAAACATTGGTTCGACAACATCAACTTGATCTAAGTAGACATCACACAGTGCAGATGTGTTGTATTCCATAGGGTACCTTCTTGTTGGTATTTTTTACCTTCTTTCAGTATATCGGGCACTTATCTCAATGCAATGACAAGAGTCGATTAACTTATCAGAGTTTGAGCTATCACGACTCCGGCAAAGACTAAATTACTAATAAGTGCACATTTCACCACAATCGGCATCATAGGTGCGATGTCATGAGGGGACTGGGCACCCCAAACAGCTTTGCTATGTGATAGTACAGGGATGCTCGCAAGAGCAAGAAAGATTATCGCCCCGATGATCATGTGCTGTATCAGTAGGTAACTTGCAAATGAAGTAAGGGCAAGGGTGAGTATAGTGCAATGGTAAACTTTCGCCTTGTGAGTACCTAGGCGAACAGCAACCGTTCTTTTGCCACATTCTGTGTCATTATCAATATCACGCATGTTATTGACGTTAAGAACAGCGACCGCAAACAAACCACACCCGATAGCAGGCAACAAAAGAGCCCACTCAAGAAGGCCAGTATGTAAAAAGTAAGTGCCAAATACGCCGAGTAAACCAAAGAATAAAAAAACAGATATATCACCTAACCCTGCATAACCATAAGGTTTATTTCCCATGGTGTAGGCGATAGCGGCAATGATTGCTAATACGCCAAGAGCAATGAAAATTAAAATGCTGTGTAAGTTATTAAGGGCGTAAAGAACTAAAATTAATCCCGATATGATGGTAAAAATAATATTGATACCAATCGCTTGTTTCATGGTTTTTTGACTGACAACCCCTGACTGCATTGCTCTAGTTGGTCCAATACGCTGATCATTATCGGTTCCCTTGGCGGTATCACCATAATCATTAGCAAGGTTAGAGAGTATCTGTAATAGCGTCGCGGTTAAAAAGGCGAGCAAGGTGATCGTCAGCGATACATGGCCGGCAGAAAAGGCTAAACAACTCCCCGTTAATATCGATGCAAAGGCAAGAGGGAGTGTTTTTGGGCGTGCGGCATCAAGCCAAATAAGTAAAGACTGTTTCATGCAAAATTCGTAATGTCAGGCAAAAGGTTAGTATACGCAATTTTATCGAAGAATATAAAAAAGCCTGCGAGAAAGGCAGGCTTGATAGTTTATTTGTTATTTTGGTCTGAAATTTATGAGAATTAAAGAATAAAACGGCTCAAATCTTCATCTTCCACTAAATTACCTAGACGCTCGTTAACGTAGTTAGCATCAATGGTAATTTTACTGCCTGGCTGCTCAGTAGCACTAAATGATATCTCATCCATTAAACGCTCCATCACAGTATGTAAACGGCGAGCACCAATATTTTCAGTCGTTTCGTTTACCTGCCATGCTGATTGTGCAATACGAGTAATACCATCTTCAGTGAAATCGATATCAACATCTTCTGTTTTCATCAGTGCAATGTACTGTTCAGTTAATGATGCTTTTGGCTCAGTCAGGATGCGCTGGAAGTCATGGCTCGATAGCGCTTCAAGCTCAACACGAATTGGTAAACGACCTTGCAGCTCTGGAATAAGATCTGATGGTTTAGCGACTTGGAAAGCACCAGAGGTCACAAATAAGATGTGATCCGTTTTTACCATGCCGTGTTTTGTTGAAACCGTGCTGCCTTCAATCAGCGGCAGTAAGTCTCGTTGAACCCCTTCACGAGATACGTCAGGGCCAGAGCTATCACCACGCTTACAAATTTTGTCAATCTCATCAATAAAGACAATACCATTATTCTCTGCATTGAAAATGGCTTGCTCTTTTAGCTCTTCTTGGTTGACCAGCTTAGCGGCTTCTTCTTCAATTAAAGCCTTAAAAGCATCTTTGATTTTTAACTTACGCTTTTTCTTGGTGTCACCAGCAAGATTTTGGAACATACCTTGCAGTTGGTTGGTCATTTCTTCCATACCAGGAGGAGCCATGATCTCAACGCCCATTTGTGGAGCGGCAATATCAATTTCGATCTCTTTATCGTCTAGCTTTCCTTCGCGTAACTTTTTGCGGAAAATTTGGCGAGTATTTGATGAACTTTCATCGGCTTGCTCATTTTGTCCCCAAGCATCACGTGCTGGTGGCAGTAGAGCATCAAGAATGCGATCTTCAGCTTGCTCTTCTGCGCGGAATTTTACTTTTTGTGTCGCTTGCTGATGTGTCATCTTGATAGAAACATCAATAAGATCGCGGATAATAGTTTCCACTTCCTTACCAACATAACCAACCTCTGTAAATTTAGTGGCTTCTACTTTTATAAATGGTGCATTAGCCAGTTTTGCCAGGCGGCGGGCAATTTCTGTTTTACCGACACCGGTTGGACCAATCATGAGGATATTTTTTGGCGTAACTTCTGCGCGCAGACCTTCTTCAAGCTGCATACGGCGCCAGCGGTTACGTAGTGCGATGGCTACTGATCGCTTGGCATTTTCTTGGCCAATGATATGGCGGTTAAGTTCATGAACAATTTCACGAGGAGTCATTTCAGACATAATGTTTACCTTAAGTGTTTAAATTATGCAGGTCGCAACCTATTTTTATCGCCAGTTTTTTCGATATTATTGGTGGCCGAGATCTATTTCTCTGGCGCTTCTAGTTCTTCTATCGTGTGGCTATGGTTGGTGAATACACAAATATCACCTGCAATGTTTAGTGCCTTTTCTGCAATATCGCGTGCATCAAGGTCGGTATTTTCTAATAGCGCTGTCGCTGCTGCTTGAGCAAAGTTACCACCTGAACCGATCGCGATTAGATCATTTTCAGGCTGCACTACATCACCGTTACCAGTAATGATCAATGAAGCGGTTTCATCGGCTACAGCCAGTAGAGCTTCAAGTTTGCGTAATGCTTTATCACTGCGCCAATCTTTCGCCAGCTCTACTGCGGCTTTGGTTAGGTGACCTTGGTGCATTTGTAGCTTGCTTTCGAACTTTTCAAAGAGAGTGAAAGCATCAGCAGTACCGCCAGCAAACCCAGCGAGTACTTTATTGTTATAAAGGCGGCGTACTTTTTTTGCGTTGCCCTTCATAACGGTGTTGCCTAGAGAAACTTGTCCATCACCCGCGATGACAACTTTATTATTTCGACGTACAGATACTATGGTAGTCACGAGTTGGTCCTCTTTGCATGAATTTTATTGCTTAGGGGATAGCGCAACCAATTTGAGAAGAGTTGGCTATCGTATAAAAACTATATGAGGATAATTAAACAGTAATTCAAGGGGCAGGTGATGAAGTGAACGATTTGATGCGGTAATTCTATTTATAAAAAAAGGTGCTGATTGAGAATCAGCACCTTAATCATTTGATTTAAGAGACATGTCGAAGATTAATTATCTTTCCAAATCGCACAAGGTTCAATTTTGGCTCTTTGTAGTTTGTGACGGTCACGCTCAGCATCACGCTTGAACTTATATGGACCAAGCACGACACGATACCAACTGCTGTTTTCTGTTTTGCGAATTTGGCTGTTGATACCTTGAAAAGCAACATCAAGCTTTCGAGCTTCAGCTTGGTGTAATGCTTTGTAGGCTCCGCACTGCATTATGTAAGGGATCTCAGAGACGACCTGCTCTTTTGCCTTCACTTCAACTTGGCGGTTCGGTAGTGATTCAACGTAATCCCACTTCTCCTCTGGAGGGGGTGGAATAGGCTTACTTGGTTTCGGTTTTGGCTTAGGTTTCTCTTGCACCACAGGTACGATAGGTTCGGGCTGTGGGTCGCTACTTAAGCTTGATAATAACCATACAAATAAACTGACTAACAGGATCGCAACTAAACCACTACGCCAAGGTTTTCGGCGAACAGCGTTTTTCTTTTTCTTGGTCGTTTTCTTGGTAGTACGACCTCTTCTTACATAATCTTTATTGGCCACGGAATTATTCAGTCGTTAATTAGTTACACTGCTCTAATGGTAATCTAGATTGCACTTAGAAGGAAGTCAGGCATGCAGCACTACCACGAATGACTAGGGTGCTATCTAAAAGACGTGATCCAGAATGAACTTCATTACCTTGTAAGCGCTCCAAAATCATTAACATAGCTTCACATCCAATCTCGTAACTTGGTTGAGCAACCGTCGTGAGTGGTGGATCACAGTACTTGGCAAAGTGAATATCATCGAAGCCAACAATGGATACATCTTCAGGAATGCGAAAACCCAATCGTTTTATCTCCTTCATTGCACCAATTGCCATCGTATCACTATGGCAAAAAATAGCGGTCGGTGGCTGTGCTAAAGAAAATAGTTTGCGGATCGCTTTCGCACCAGATTCATACGAAAATTCTCCATAGCAAGTATATTCAGGTTTTATATTAATTTTAGCTCGTCTTAATCCTTGTAAATAACCTTGATGACGAAAATTAGATAGAGAGGCATTTTGAGGACCTGAAATTTGTGCAATTTTCGAATGACCAAGCTTAATGAGAAAGTTTATTGCTTTGTATGTAGACGTTAAATTATCGATATGAACGGTTGGTAGTTTTAAGTCAGGATCATATTCACATGCCATGACCATAGGTGGTAGATCATGTTGATCCGATTTATTGATACCAAACGGAATATCAGCCCCTAATAAGATCATACCTTCCGCTTGTTTCGCGAGCGCTAAGTTAATAAATGAAGGGTCGTGTTTCTCTTTTTGCTGATTATCTCCGATTAGAACCAAGTAGTTATGTTTAAAAGCGACGTCTTCAATACCTTTGATAATCTCAGAGAAATAGGGATCGGTAATATCAGGTACTATTACAATAATGGTTTTAGAATCGTTTTTTCTTGCCGTTCTACTAGCTAGCGTCGTTTTATATCCAACGGTTGTCGCTGCATTTTCGACTCTCGTTCTTGTTGATAGTAACACCTTTTCTGGGGCGGTCAGAGCTCTAGATACCGTTGCCGTTGAGACACCCGCTAATAGAGCAACATCCTTCATTGTTGCCATAAGATAACCCTTTAAAATACTTGCTATATAATTGTAGTGAATGAAATTGATGCAACTCATTGCTGTGCTAATTGGTTGACTGTTTAATTAATAGCAGAACAGGCAATCGACTTTGACTTATTCATCAAAGCTACGGCTAGACTAACAAAATTACCATTATCAGTGTGAAGTGAGTCGCAAAAAATGTTGCTATTTATATCTCGTTACTTATTTAACTCAAATCTTGCGGCTCAATGTCTAAAGACCAACGTACTTTCTTGGCATTAGGCAGTAAATTGATCGCAGGCTTAGATCCCATTAACAGTTTTTGCATGACAGAGCGAGCATTGGTTTGTAATAGTAATTGCCAACGAAATTTGCCAGCTCGTTTAGCCAATGGTGCTGGTGTAGGACCTAATACCGAACATGCTTCATCAAATAATGGATGTGCTTCTAAGGTGTGTCTCACTTGGCGCAAAAAATCCTCAACTAGCTGTGCATCACCCGCTTCCGCTCTAAATAAAGTGAGAAAGGTGTAAGGTGGTAGTTGTGCCAACTTTCTTTCGGAGAGTGCCATTTGTGCAAAGTGGCGATAATCCTTATGCAGTAGAGCCTGTAAAAGGTCGTGTTCAGGGTGGTGTGTTTGTAGTAACACTTCGCCAGGCTTACTCGCTCTTCCAGCCCTTCCTGCTACTTGAATAAATAGTTGAGCTAGGCGTTCTGATGCACGAAAATCACTGCTATAAAGTGAGCCATCAACATCAAGTAACCCGACTAAGGTGACGTCTGGAAAGTGGTGACCTTTCGCAAGCATTTGGGTACCAATAAGTATCTGGAACTCTCCATTTCTAATTGATTCTAAAGCACTTTCTAGACTGCCTTTGCGACGGGTGCTATCGCGATCAATTCGAATTGTTTTGTATTCTGGAAATAAACTCTCTAGGTGTTGCTCTAGCTGTTCTGTACCGACGCCAACAGAAACAAGGTTAGTGGAACCACAGCCGTGACATTGATGAATAACCGGCTGTTGCGAGCCACAGTGATGACAGCGGATCTCTCGACTGTGCTGATGGAAGGTGTAATAAGCATCACAGCGTTTACATTCCGCAATCCAACCACACTCATGACACATAAGAGCTGGCGAAAATCCACGGCGATTTAGAAACAGCATCACCTGATTACCTGCACCTAAATGGCGACGCATCTCTGCAATTAAAGGGGCTGATAAACCACTTTCCAGATACAAACCTTTTATATCCAAAACCTTATTGGTTGTCGGTCTTGCATTACCGGCTCTTTCCGTTAGCGTTAAATGCCCATATTTATTGGTTAATGCATTATGTAAGGTTTCAAATGCTGGCGTTGCAGAGCCTAAAACAATAGGGATTTTACTGCGATGAGCGCGCATGATAGCAACATCGCGCGCGTGGTAGCGTAAGCTGTCTTGTTGCTTGTATGAGGCGTCATGCTCTTCATCGACAATAATAATGCCTAAGTTAGCAAAGGGCGTAAATAGCGCTGATCGTGTCCCTATAACGATTCCAGCAATATTATCGCGCGCGGATAACCAAGCATTTAATCGCTCCGTCTCATTAAGTCCGGAGTGGATGACTTCGACAGGGACATTAAAGCGGCGTTTAAAGCGATTAATGGTTTGTGGGGTTAAGCCGATTTCGGGTACTAAAACTAAGGCTTGTTTTCCTTGGTCTAATAAAGGCTTAATCATATTGAGGTAGACTTCTGTTTTACCCGATCCTGTGACCCCTTCAAGTAGGTAGCAACCAAAGTCGGTTTGACTATTGACGGTGGCAATCGCGATGACTTGTTCAGTATTTAGCTTGGGCTTATCATCGATGTTCTCTATTTCTGCACTCCAAGATGCTGCCTGAGGTTTTTTCTCTAGTGACTCAATCCAGCCTTTTTCTTGCAGCGTTTTAAGGATACTACTGAGATCTTCATCAATGAAACGTTGATGAGGTAGAGGACCATCTTCTAATAAATGCATCACCTTCGCTTGTTTGACAGCACGACCAAACCCCTGCATGAGCTGATCTTGTCCCATCGGCGTTAACTGCCACTCAACAATACTGGCAAAGTCGGCAGCTTTTCCTTTTCTTAACGCGCTAGGTAGGGCGTTTGCGAAAGTTTCACCTAATGGGTATTGGTAAAATTGGCTACACCATTGCAGTAACCCATAAACCGCATCGGACCATAGTGGTTCAAGATCGAGTAGGGCTTTGATCGGTTTGAGCTGTGTAATAGGAAAGTCAGATTCATGCACTAATGCAGTTACAATACCAACCAGAGTTTGACGTCCAAAAGGTACAGAAACTCGTCCGCCTATAATCGGAAATAAGTGATTAGGGATAAGGTAATCGAACTGCTTGTCAAGAGGAACAGGCAGAGCAACCCGAGCGATAGATGGACGCATATTGTTAGTAACTCAGTGGGATGGAGAACAAGAAAGAACAGTCTAATTTAATCAATTGGAAAATTCGAGTTATCAATGCTCAGTCAATGATGATTCCTTTTTGGCAAATAACGAATTAAATGGTGAAAAAACTACCAAATCTGTTGATCCTGAGGTTAGTATTCATTACTATACTGCGCCTTGACTGTATGGCTTTGCTTGTTTTAAGTAAAAGCGGTATGGCTATTTTTTTTATTCACTACGTGTGGTGTCCGGCTTAGAATCGGATGGCGACACGGCCTAATTGAGGTTATCCCATGAAAACTGGTATCCACCCAGAATACAAAGCTGTTAAAGCAACTTGTTCTTGCGGCAACGCGTTCGAATTCAACTCTACTCTAGGTAAAGAGTCTATTCACCTAGACGTATGTGACAAATGTCACCCATTCTACACTGGTAAGCAACGTATCGTAGATACAGGCGGCCGTGTTGATCGCTTCAACAAGCGTTTCGGTTCTCTTTCTAGCAAGTAATTATTACTGGTTAGTAAAGCCGAGCAAAAAGGACACTACGGTGTCCTTTTTTATTACTTATTTTTAACGAAACTCTCCCAAAATATATTCTTCTGTATACAATGTGATCTATGAAGTTTGACCTGTATTAATTAAATTCAAGGTTTATTTCACATACCTCTATCTTGTTTCAGGGAATTAACAGTTATGTCAGAAGACAGCCAGCAAGGCACCACCTCCAGTGAAAGCTCTCCAGAAGCATTGTTTCGTCAACAAGCACTTGATTATCATGCTTACCCTAAGCCAGGGAAAATAGCCTTAGAGCTGACAACCCCAGCTAACTCAGCCGAAGATCTCGCCTTAGCTTACAGCCCTGGTGTTGCAGAGCCAGTGCGTGAGATAGCGCAAAACGTCGATAATGTTTATAAGTACACGGCAAAAGGCAATATGGTTGCGGTTATTTCTAACGGTACTGCCATTCTTGGGTTAGGTAACCTAGGACCTATTGCGTCAAAACCAGTCATGGAAGGTAAAGCATTACTCTTTAAGCGTTTTGCCGGTCTTGATTCTATCGATATTGAAGTGAAGCACCGTACGATTGATGAGTTTATTGATACCGTAGCAAATATCGCGGATACCTTTGGTGGTATTAACCTTGAAGATATAAAAGCCCCTGATTGTTTTGAGATTGAACGTCGCCTCATTGAGCGTTGTGATGTGCCTGTTTTTCATGATGATCAACACGGAACGGCAATAGTAACGGCAGCGGGGATGCTCAATGCCATTGAATTGCAAGGCAAAGAGCTAGCGAGCTGTAAGATTATCTGCTTAGGTGCAGGGGCAGCAGCAGTGGCTTGTATGGAGCTGTTGATCAAGTGTGGAGCTCAGCGAGAAAAGATTTATATGCTTGATCGTAAGGGAGTGATCCATACGCGTCGTGATGATCTTAACGAATATAAGCAGTTGTTTGCCAATAATACCGATAAGCGTACGCTGGAAGATGTTATTGATGGTGCGGATTTGTTCCTAGGGGTTTCTGGACCGAACTTGTTACCACCAGAGGCGCTCAAGCTAATGGCTGATAAACCCGTTGTTTTTGCTTGTTCAAACCCTGATCCAGAAATTAAACCAGAGCTTGCTCATCAAGTACGCAATGACCTCATTATGGGGACGGGCCGCTCCGATTACCCTAACCAAGTGAACAATGTTTTGTGTTTCCCATTTATTTTCCGTGGGGCTTTAGATGTTCGCGCTAGTGTGATTAATGATGAAATGAAATTGGCTGCTGTTGAGGCGATCCGTCAACTCGCAAAAGAAGCCGTTCCTGCAGAGGTATTAAGCGCTGCTGGTGTAGAAGCGTTAACTTTTGGTGTGGATTATATTATCCCTAAGCCGATGGATGCTCGTTTGTTGCCGAGAGTTGCCAAAGCGGTTGCCGTCGCCGCTGTTGAGTCTGGTGTTGCCCGTATTGAGATGCCAACTGGGTATATGGAAGATAAACGGTAGATATTCGTTATCAGCGAACAAAATACTTAAATATAAAAAAGGTTGGCACGATTAAGTGACCAACCTTTTTTATTACCCATTAGATAATGGAGCGATATACCAGGACATTAGCTGTCGATTGAATCAGTATTACTCATCATCAAATGCTTCGAATTCGATGCCCATCTTTGTCATTAAAGCTTTTGCTTCTGTAGGGATGTCATCAGGTCTATCTTTACGCAGATCTTCATCAGTCGGAAGCGGCTGCCCTGTATAAGCATGCAGAAATGCTTCGCATAACAACTCGCTATTGGTTGCATGGCGTAGATTGTTTATCTGGCGGCGTGTGCGCTCATCCGTTAATACTTTTAACACTTTCAGAGGAATCGAAACGGTAATTTTTTTTACTTGTTCGCTTTTCTTGCCGTGCTCCGCGTATGGGCTTATGTATTCACCATTCCAGTCTGCCATTGCGTACCTTCGTTTTGTCATTATGTGTGAGTTAAGTTTGTAGGGGGATTTTAGCGGGATTTACTGCCATAAGCAAAGACATATAGACGTCTAGAAGTGTTGACGTCTCATTTTTATGAACGTAAAGTATTAGGCAGCTAAGTGAATAACATACCAGATCTTGTCATCAGTGACACGGTTTAGCGTATTTTCTTATAAAGCATTCACAACTTGTCTTTGATTTGGAAAGGAAACATTTTATGAGCAGCCGGAAGCCAGCCACTATTGCCGTACGCACAGGTATCGAATCAGACACCCAACACAATGCCGTCGTGCCTCCTATTTATCTCTCAACCAATTATAGTTTTCCTGCTTTCGGCGAAGTGCCACAGTATGATTATACTCGTTCGGGTAACCCAAACCGAGGTCTGCTAGAAACGGCTTTGTTTGAATTAGAGTCAGGATCTGGCGCTGTTGTGACAAATTGCGGTACATCAGCGCTGAATTTATGGGCTTCAGCCTTCCTTAGTGCCGGCGACTTAGTCATTGCACCGCACGATTGTTATGGCGGGACTTACCGTTTATTTAATAGTCGCGCTCAAAAAGGTGACTTTAAGGTTTTATTTGTTGATCAGTCGGATCAACAAGCCTTAGATGCCGCGATAGCTTTAAAACCAAAATTAATTTTAATTGAAACGCCTTCTAACCCTCTCGTCCGTGTTGTTGATATTGCTTTAACATGTGAAAAAGCGAAACAGGTTGGCGCTCTAGTCGCGGTGGACAATACCTTTTTGACACCTGTGTACCAAAAGCCTTTAGAACTTGGCGCAGACTTTGTTATTCACTCAACAACGAAGTACTTAAATGGTCACTCAGATGTGATTGGTGGCGTTGTGATCACCAAAACAGAAGCGCATGCACAAGAACTTGCGTGGTGGGGAAATTGTTTAGGTTCAACAGGAACGCCTTTTGATAGTTACATGACACTTCGAGGTCTACGAACGCTTGGGGCGCGTATGAGAATTCATGAAGAAAGTTCGCGTGATATTCTGGCTAACCTAGAAAATCAGGATTTAGTAGCAACGATTTATCACCCGAGTTTGCCGACCCACCCAGGTCATGAGATTGCCAAAAAGCAGCAACTCGGTTTTGGCTCAATGTTGAGTTTTGAATTTGCGGGATCTTTTGAGCAGTTGAAGTTTTTTGTTGATAAGTTGACGTTATTCTCATTAGCAGAATCTCTTGGTGGTGTAGAAAGCTTAATTTGCCACCCAGCATCGATGACTCACCGAGCAATGGGAGAGGTGGCACTACAAGAGGCGGGAGTCAGTCAATTACTACTGCGTTTATCTGTTGGTCTTGAGGATGTTAATGATTTGATTGATGATTTGAATCAGGCGTTTGCTCTTGCTCAGGAGGCATTTTAAATGACACTTTCTCGTCAGTTACATAAGTTTGGTGGTAGTAGTTTAGCCGATCCAGAGTGCTATTTACGGGTCGCGAATATATTAAAAAAATACTCGGGACATGAAGATTTGGTTGTTGTTTCTGCTGCAGGGAAAACAACCAATCAGTTGATTAATTTCGTGGACTCATTAGATAAAGATGGGCGTGTGGCTCACGAATATCTGCAAAATGTACGTCAGTATCAAGTCGATCTGATTAAAGCTCTTTTTGTGGAGCACCAACAAATTCACTCTGCCGGGTATGTGTTACTTGAGCAACTGCAGCAAGAGCTAAGTCGGTTAGGTGAGTTATCCGGAGCATTAAACCTTGCGCAAAGAGCAGTTGTACTCGGTCATGGTGAGGTTTGGTCATCTCGCTTACTGGCTGCGCTACTATGCCAGCAAGATATTCCTGCGGTAGCACAAGATTCACGATCTTTTTTAAGGGCAGAAGCCGCAACTCAACCAGAAGTTGATCGCATTGCTTCTTTACCTCTAATGAAAGCAACATTAGCGCAGCATTCACATCGTCGCATTATCATTACCGGCTTCATGGCTCAAAACCAAGCCGGCGAAACAGTATTGCTTGGACGTAATGGCTCTGACTACTCAGCCACAGCTATTGGTGCATTAGCTCAGGTTAGCTGTGTTACGATTTGGAGTGATGTTGCCGGTGTATACAGCGCTGATCCAAGATTGGTGACTGATGCGTGTTTACTGCCATTATTACGTCTAGATGAGGCGAGTGAACTTGCGCGTTTAGCTGCGCCAGTTTTGCATAGCCGTACCCTACAGCCTATTGCTCAAAGTGCGATTGATTTAAGCTTGCGTTGTAGCTACCAACCAGAATCAGGCTCAACACGAATAGAACGAGTATTAGCTTCTGGTCGAGGAGCGAAGATCATTACTTCATTGGATGATGCTTTAATCATTCAATTAACCTTCGGGCGTGGACATGATTTTCCTCATTTGCAAACCGAGGTTCTAGAAGGACTAAAGCGCGCACAGTTAGAGCCTTTAGCTTATGAAATACAAGCGGATCAATATTGCATCCGTCTAGCGTATACAGCAGAAATTGCTAATGGCGCATTAAGCTACCTGCAAGATGCGGCTTTTGAGGCAGAGATAAAGCTCAAAGAAGGCTACTCATTAGTGGCTGCCGTTGGCGCTGGCGTGACCAAAAACCCCAATCACTGCTATGGCTTCTATCAGCAATTAAAACATGCTCCAGTCGAGTTTATTTCCGAGTCGACTTCTTCTTTGAGCTTAGTTGCGGTATTACGCAAAGCGGATACTTCAGTATTGGTGAAAGGCATTCACACTCAACTATTCCAAGCTCAGAAGAAAGTGGCGATTGCTCTATGTGGTAAAGGCAATATAGGCTCAAGTTGGTTAACGTTGTTTGCCGAGCAGAAAGCGGAGTTTGAGAAGCGCCGTGGTATGACATTTAATTTAGTTGCAGTGATGGCGAGTGATCGTTATTGGTATGATGATCAAGGTATTGATCCACGGCAGGTAGAAGCGCGTTTTAATGATGAAGCGATTGCGAGTCATAATGATCAATGGCTAGAGCGTTTAGGCGCGATTACAGGCTATGATGATCTGGTCGTGCTCGATGTAACCGCCAGTGCAGCGCTTGCTGATCTATATCCTAAAATTGCAGAGCAAGGGATGCACTTAATTTCAGCGAATAAAGTCGCGGGTTCTGCCTCAAGTGATTATTACCATCAAGTGCAGGATGCGTTCTCTAAGATAGGTCGTCATTGGTTTTATAATGCAACGGTTGGTGCAGGTCTTCCTATTAACCATACCGTGCGTGATTTGCGTGAAAGTGGTGATGAGATCTTAGCGTTATCAGGTATTTTCTCTGGCACAC
The DNA here is from genome assembly GCF_002873395.1 of Vibrio sp. 10N.286.49.B3. Classification (GTDB taxonomy): domain Bacteria; phylum Pseudomonadota; class Gammaproteobacteria; order Enterobacterales; family Vibrionaceae; genus Vibrio. The sequence goes on from NZ_MCUV01000002.1 coordinate 73,043, forward strand.
TCTCTTGGCTTTTTCAGCAGTTTGATGGCAGCGTGCCTTTTATAGAACTCGTCGACTTAGCGTGGCAACAAGGGCTGACAGAGCCGGATCCTCGTGCTGATTTGGATGGCTCAGATGTGATGCGTAAATTGGTTATCCTAGCGCGCGAATCTGGCGTCGATATTGAACCTGAGTCGATAAAGGTCGAGTCATTAGTGCCTAAAGAGCTACAAGCGCTTTCTCTTGATGACTTTTTTGATAATGCATCACTATTGAGTGAAGCGCTGGCTGAGCGCTTAGAGAAGGCACAGCGAGAGCATAAAGTTTTGCGCTATGTTGCCCGTCTTGAAAAAAATGGCACTGCGACCGTTGGTGTTGAAGATCTACCTGAAGGCCATGCACTCGCAAACTTGCTTCCTTGCGATAATATTTTTGCGATTGAAAGCAAATGGTATAAAGATAATCCATTGGTTATTCGTGGTCCAGGAGCAGGGCGAGAGGTGACTGCTGGGGCGATTCAGTCGGACTTAAATAGAATGTCTTCTCTATTTTAATTCATTGAAATAAAACAAAAACAAAGGGCTGTCTTTCAGCCTTTTTTTTCGTCATTATGTTAATGACATTGGCTGTAACGGGTAGTTGATTTTTGTTTAACTTGATTATGAGAAAAATTCATAATCAACTTGTTGACATTAAATCATATTCATTACATCCTGTGGACATATAGACGTCTAAACGTCATCCAAGGATTGAATTTAGTTGGTGGCATGACTTGCCACAGGGAGAGTAAGATGGGATACACACACGCAGGTCATATTGATGCTTTAAACCAAAATATTGCCGAGCTATCGGATGATATTAATGTCTCTTTTGAGTTCTTCCCACCCAGCAGTGAGAAGATGGAAGAGACGCTATGGAATTCTGTTCATCGCCTGAAAACATTACAACCAAAGTTTGTCTCTGTAACTTATGGTGCGAATTCAGGGGAAAGAGATCGTACTCACTCGATCATTAAAGAAATTAAAGATCAAACCGGTCTTATTGCTGCCCCACACCTTACTTGTATTGATGCGAGTCGAGATGAGCTGATTCAAATCGCCGATGACTACTGGGCTAATGGGATTAAAAGTATTGTTGCTCTACGCGGCGATATTCCACCAGGCGGCGGTGCTCCTGACATGTACGCTTCTGATTTAGTTGAGTTACTTAAAGGTCGCCATGATTTTGATATCTCGGTAGCGGCATTTCCTGAAGTGCATCCTGAAGCAAAAAGTGCTCAGTCCGATCTGTTAAATTTAAAACGAAAAATAGATGCTGGTGCGAATAGAGCGATTACCCAATTCTTCTTTGATGTGGAAAGCTACTTGCGTTTTCGTGACCGTACTGTTGCTGCTGGTATTGATGTGGAAATTGTACCTGGGATTTTACCGGTATCGAACTTTAAGCAGGCATCGCGCTTTGCGGCAATGAATAATGTAAAAGTGCCTGGTTGGATGGCTCAGCAGTTTGAAGGGTTAGAAGATGATCCAACAACACGCCAATTGGTTGGAGCAAGCCAAGCGATTGATATGGTTAGAACATTGAGCCGTGAAGGGGTTAAAGATTTCCATTTTTACACCTTAAACCGTGCAGAAATGACTTACGCTTTATGTCATACACTGGGTGTTCGTCCAGAGTAATTTGCAGAAATATAAACAAAAAAAAGCTTATCTCATTGATAGAGATAAGCCTTTTTAGCCGCTATAATTATGTATTATTCAGCTTCAGAGTTTAGTTCTACTAATACTTCATCTGCCCACTCAATCCACGCCTGACGTAGCAATAGATTGCGACGTAATGTTAGACGCTCTAAACGAGCAAGGCGATCCAAAGTCGTTGGATTTGCATAGTAAGTTGCTTCAATTTCTTTGTAGTGACCAACAATTTTGCGAGACTCTTCAACAAGTTCTGCCAGTTGTTCACGGTAAGCGATTGATGGTTGTACTGCACACGCCATCAGTTTTGCTGAAAACTCATCGCGGACCGTTGGATGGGCTGTTGGTTGCTCAAACCATTCGCCTAATGCTTGACGACCAGCGTCTGTTATCGCATAAACTTTACGATCAGGTTTGCCTTCTTGTGGCTCTAAAGTGCAAGTAACTAGCTCATTAAGAGCCATTTTATTTAGCTCACGGTATACTTGTTGGTGGCTTGCTTTCCAAAAGTACCCAATGCTTGCTGAAAATTCTTTAGTAATATCGTAGCCAGTAGCATTACGGGTGCTAAGAACAGTTAGGATTACGTGTGGTAATGACATGTCTTCAATCCAATGGTTATAAACTGTTAACAAAAACTTGAACTGTATTTATGCTTTTAGTAGCACTTATTTTGAAGAGTTCTAAGTTAATCTAGCTCAGAATATGAAACTAGTAATGTCACCTTAAAAAGCCATTTATCACCTAAATCGATACCTTTACGGTATATTACTCTGTAGGGGCGGTTTTTATATTTATCGAGTGCTCCTTACAGGGATTGGTTATTATATCCAAATAATAAGCATTAGGTAGAATAATGATGAGTGGCAAGATAAAAAGAAGATAATATACCGAATTATTAACTATAACCAAAATAAAAGGTCGCACACGGCGACCTTTTTGGTTTTTATAACTAGCGATTTTGTTAGCCAGTATTGCGCATACCTGCAGCAATACCTGCAATTGTGACCATTAATGCTTCTTCTAGCTCGGCTGGTGGTGTTTCTGTCTGACGAGTTCGGTACAGAAGTTCAGCCTGTAACATGTTCAATGGCTCAACGTAGATATTACGCAAACGAATCGACTCGTGTCCCCAAGGGTCACTTTGCATTAAGTTTTCGTTGTTCTCTACATTCAAAACCGCTTTGATATCGCTTTGTAGTTGAGTACGTAAGCGTTCACCAAGGTGTTGTAATGATGGGTCAACTAAGCGTTGATCATAGTAGTGAGAAATATTGATATTACATTTAGTAAATACCATCTCAAGCATGCCTAAGCGAGTTGAGAAAAACGGCCATTCACGACACATATCTTCTAATAGCGCTTGATGCCCTTGCTCAACCGAGTGCTGAATGGCTTCTCCAGCACCTAACCATGCCGGTAATACCAGTCGGTTTTGACTCCATGAGAAGATCCATGGAATTGCTCGTAGACTTTCTACGCCGCCGTTTGGATTACGTTTTGCTGGGCGAGACCCCAGTGGTAGTTTACCTAATTCTAATTCAGGTGTTGCGCTACGGAAGTAAGGAACAAAGTCCTCTTCGCCGCGTACCACTTGACGGTATGCCTCACATGATACGTCAGATAAGATATCCATCTGATCACGCCAGTCTTGCTTTGGCTCTGGTGGTGGCAGTAAGTTCGCTTCTAGAATCGCACTTGCATAGAGGTTGAAGCTATTAACCGCAACGTCAGGCAGGCCAAGCTTAAAGCGGATCATTTCACCTTGTTCTGTTACACGTAGACCACCTTTTAAACTTTTTGGTGGCTGAGAAAGTAGTGCAGCATGAGCTGGAGCACCACCACGACCAACCGTACCCCCACGACCGTGGAATAGGGTCAATTCAACGCCTTCACCTTCAGCAACAGCAACAAGCGCTTCCATTGCTCGGTATTGAGCCCAACCTGCCGCCATAACACCAGCATCTTTTGCTGAGTCGGAGTAACCAATCATTACCATTTGATGGTTTTGAATAAATCCACGGTATAGATCAATCGACATTAATTGCTTAACAGCCGCTTCAGCATTGTTTAAATCTTCTAATGTTTCAAACAATGGACAAACGTCCATGCGGTATGGACAGCCCGATTCTTGTAGCAGTAAGTGCACAGCAAGAACATCAGAAGCAGTACGAGCCATTGAGATAACATAGGCACCGAAAGCTTCACGTGGTTGGTTTGCTACCACTTTACACGTATCTAACACCTCTTGAACTTCATGTGATGGCTGCCAATTACGTGGTAGTAGTGGTCTTTTCGAACTTAGTTCAGTGGTAAGGAAAGCGACTTTATCTTGCTCATTCCATTGCGCGTAGTCACCCATACCAAGGTGGCGCGTCAATTCAGATAGGACATCGCTGTGGCGAGTGCTTTCTTGACGAATATCCAAACGAACTAGGTGTACACCAAATGCTTTAATGCGACGTAGTGTATCCAGTAATGAACCATCAGCAATCACACCCATGCCACACTCGTGCAGAGATAGGTAACAAGCGTGCAGTGGCTGCCATAGCTCATCAACATGTTGTAAAATCGCTTTATTTGGCACATCTGTGCCATTAATGCGCGCTTCTAGTACTTCAATCGTGTCAGTAAGCAATGTACGTAGCGTTTTTACGATAGCGCGGTAAGGTTCGTGTTCTTCCCCAGCCAGCGTTCGAACTTGGTCATTACACTTAACCATCGATAGTTCACTAACTAGAACGCGTATATCTCCAAGGAAAAGATCAGCGGCTTTCCAGCGAGAAAGGAGCAAAACTTCTTCAGTGATTGAGTGAGTAACGAATGGGTTACCATCTCTATCACCGCCCATCCATGATGAGAAGTGCACTGGACGAGCATCGATAGGTAAACCTTCGCCTAGGTAACCTTTTAAGCGCTCATCAAATTCACGCAAGAACTCAGGCACCGCTTCCCATAATGAGTTTTCTACGACAGCAAAACCCCATTTTGCTTCATCAAGCGGGGTAGGGCGCTGCTGGCGGATGACATCGGAGTGCCAACTTTGTGCAATCAACTGCTCTAGGCGGCGTTCTGTTTTTTGGCGCTCTTTTGGTGATATTTCATTGAGCTCTAGTTTTGATAGGCATTTATTAGTCTGTACTAATTTATGGATCATAGTACGACGGGTAATCTCAGTAGGGTGCGCAGTGAGTACCAGCTCAATATTTAAATCGCGAATCGCTTGAGTTGCTTCTGCTTTACTGATTTCATGTTGACTCAGCTTTGAGAAAAGAACGCTGATTGAATCAGGTTCACAGACGTGTTCTTCACAGTGGCGAGAGATCGTATGGTACTGCTCTGCCATATTGGTCAGATTCAGGAACTGGTTAAATGCACGAGCAACAGGAGTCAATTGTTCGTTAGGTAAGCTCTTAATCTCTTCGATTAATTTATCACGATCCCCGCTGTTACCAGCTCGAGCGGATTTTGACAGCTTACGTATCGTTTCCACTTTCTCTAAGATAACGTCACCATGTGAATCTTGAATGGTGTTACCGAGCAAGCGTCCTAGCATGCTCACGTTACTTTTGAGTGCGGCGTATTTTTCGTTCATGGTCATCCTGCCTCGTAAATTTATTACATCCATTGTTCTGTGTAAGTACACAATTTAGCTAAACTTGACATATATAGTCAAATAAAGTGATTACTTTTGTAAGTAATATTCTTGAAATAGCTGATTGTCTTATATTTTACTCTATACAGTAAACACTCTGAAAATTTATTACAGAATGAAATAGATCAAAGAATAGAGCAAAAAGTCGTCTTTAGCCGTGTTTTTTTACTTTAGATTGCTCAAAAAGTTATCACTAAGTTACGCCTTAGACGACAGTTAACAATTATTCGTTCATAACTAGAAGCAATAGTTATAAATGGTTTTTGTTAAAATATTAATCGTGGGATCGATAAAATCTAAAGATAGGAACTCATCAGGCTGATGAGCTTGATCAATCGAGCCAGGTCCTAACACTAAGGTTGGGCATAGTTGCTGTAAAAAAGGCGCTTCAGTACAGTAATTGACGGTTGCTGATGGAGTTTCGCAAATACTTTCCACACCACCAATAAATGGATGCCCTTGTTCGCACTCATAGCCCGGTATTGGTTCATGCAAAGGGGTGATACTAATGCGACCTGGCCATTTTGCTTCCACTTCTTTCAGTGCGTCTTTTAGCATGTTGTCTAATCCATCTAAACTAATGCCAGGTAAAGGTCTCACATCATAGTGCAACTCACAGCAACCACAGATGCGATTAGCGCTATCGCCACCGTGAATGTGACCTAAATTTAGTGTTGGGCTAGGGATATTAAACCCAGGGTTGTGATAATGCTTAATTAACTTATCGCGCAGTTGCATCAAAGCAAACAGCACTTCATGCATAATTTCAATCGCATTAACCCCTAATGCTGGATCGGATGAGTGACCCGATTTCCCTGTAATGCGTACGGCATTAGCAACGTGTCCTTTGTGACCTCGAACGGGGACTAGGCTAGTTGGCTCACCAATGATGCAATAATCTGGTTTAAATGGTGCGGTTTCAGTGAAGTGACGTGCACCGAGCATCGTTGTTTCTTCATCGCAGGTTGCTAATACATAAAGTGGCTTAGTTTGCTTGCTCCAGTCTACATTTTTAACTGCAGCGTAGATGAAGGCAAAGAAACCTTTCATATCCGCTGTGCCTAAACCGTAAAATCGATTGTTCACTTCGGTGAGTTTGTGCGGATCGTAGCTCCAACGACCTTGATCAAAAGGAACAGTATCACTATGACCAGCCAGTAAGAGGCCGCCTTCCCCTGTTCCTTTTTTGGCAATAAGGTTATGTTTACCAGGTTCAACTTCAATGACTTCAATCTCAAAGCCTAAATCTTTAAACCAGGTTGCCATTTTCTCGATCACTTTAGCATTACCTTGATCCCAGCTTGGATCGGTTGAGCTGATTGATGAGGTTGAAATCAAACCTTCATAAACCTCAAGAAAACTTGGTAATTTCATATTATCTTCACTTCTACTGTTGACAGACAAACCATAAGGCGGTAAAACACATATTAAATCATTATTAATGAATAAAAAATCAAATAATGGCTTTTTTAAAAGATTAATAATCAAATTCACTTTGTGCTTTATCTTAAATGCTGTTGCTGTATTTATGCATTATTGACCTCAAACATGGATATATTGAGATGCTAAAAACGACGATTATTGGAGCAAGTGGTTATACCGGTGCAGAACTCGCATTGATGGTGACCAAACACCCAGAGCTCACGCTAGCAGGTTTATTTGTTTCCGCCAATAGTATTGATGCTGGTAAAGCAATGGCGACCTTACACGGAAAATTAGGTGGTTTGGTTGATATGGCAGTTCAACCACTGATTGATCCTGTTGCTGTCGCTAAGCAGTCCGATGTGGTTTTTTTAGCAACGGCTCATGAAGTTAGCCATGATCTTGCGCCAATATTCTTAGAAAACGGATGTCAGGTTTTTGATTTATCCGGCGCTTTTCGAGTAAAAGGTGAGAATTTCTATCAAGACTTTTATGGTTTTGAGCATCAGCATCCTAAATGGCTAGATTCAGCGGCTTATGGATTAGCCGAATGGAATGAACAAGCGATTTCAACAGCGCAGTTAGTTGCCGTTGCAGGTTGCTACCCAACGGCATCTCAGTTGGCGATTAAACCTTTAGTTGTTAACGGCTTGCTAGATGAAAATCAGTGGCCAGTCATTAATGCAACCAGCGGTGTAACCGGTGCTGGTCGTAAAGCTTCAATGGTTAACAGTTTCTGTGAAGTCAGCTTACAGCCTTATGGTGTTTTCAATCACCGTCATCAACCGGAAATTGCTTCTCATCTTGGTTGCGATGTTATTTTTACCCCTCATTTAGGTAACTTTAAGCGCGGCATTTTAGCGACCATCACAATGAAATTAGCACCTGGTGTTACGGCTGATCAAGTTGCTCAAGCGTTTGCTCAAGCTTATCACGATAAACCTGCGGTAAGAGTTCTCGCCGACAGACTGCCAAGAATTCAAGATGTAGAAAATACACCATTTTGCGATCTTGGCTGGAAGGTTGAAGGGGGTCATATCATTGTCATTTCTGCGATTGATAATTTACTAAAAGGTGCCTCAAGTCAGGCAATGCAGTGTTTAAATTTACGTTATGGCTTTTCTTCATTAACTTCGTTAGTCTAAGGTTTTGATATGAATGATAATTTACAGCCGTTAGTTATTAAGCTAGGTGGCGCAGCTTTATCTTGTACAGCGACATTAGGTCAACTTTTTAGCACATTATCGGCGTATCAAGAGCAGGCACAACGTTCAATTGTCATTGTTCATGGTGGTGGATACCTAGTTGATGATCTTATGGAAAAACTCAACCTGCCAACGGTAAAAAAAGCCGGTCTACGTGTGACACCTTATGATCAAATTCCTTTAATGGCAGGTGCTCTGGCTGGTACTGCAAATAAGTTATTGCAAGGGCAGGCGATTAAAAGTGGTTTGAATGCGGTAGGGCTAAGCCTTGCTGATGGTGGATTATGTCATGTCACTGAGTTAGATCCTGAACTGGGCGCTGTTGGTCATGCGACCCCTGGTGATTCATCTGTACTGCAGGCGATTTTAGCCGCGGGTGGATTACCGATCATTAGCTCTATCGGTCTAACCGCTCAAGGTCAGTTGATGAATGTTAATGCCGATCAAGCTGCTGTTGCTGTTGCTGGTGCACTCGATGCAGACTTAACTCTGTTATCTGATGTTAGTGGTGTACTTGATGGCAAAGGGCATTTAATTCCTAGCCTAACTCAACAGCAAGCCGATGAACTCATAGAGCATCAAGTGATTACTGATGGAATGATTGTAAAAGTACAGGCCGCACTCGATGCCGCTAATGATTTAGGTCGCACCGTTGAAGTTGCAACATGGCGTTATCCTGAAAAATTAGCGCAACTCTTTGCAGGTCAGAGTATTGGTACGCAATTTATTCCTCAGCAATAGAATTCGATTTTCGATTTATTCAATATTTTAACGTTAACATGGAAACACCCGAGGAACTGACCGCCAAGTGCAGGCCCGGGCTATAGGAGAAATACAATGAGCAAAGTTCAAGTTAAAAAAGTAGTTGTCGCTTATTCTGGCGGTCTTGATACATCGGTAATTATTCCGTGGCTAAAAGAAAACTATAATTGTGAAGTCGTTGCATTTGTTGCCGATGTTGGTCAAGGCGCTGAAGAGCTTGAAGGCATTGAAGAAAAAGCAAAAGCATCGGGTGCATCTGAGTGTTACGTTGCTGATTTAAAAGAAGAGATGGTTGCGGATTATATTTACCCAACGCTTAAAACCGGCGCGTATTATGAAGGTAAATACCTACTAGGCACATCAATGGCACGTCCTATTATTGCTAAAGCGCAAGTGGAAGTGGCACGTAAAGTTGGTGCTGATGCTTTATGTCATGGTTGTACTGGTAAAGGTAACGACCAAGTACGTTTTGAAGGTGCATTTGCAGCACTTGCTCCAGATTTGCACGTTATTGCACCTTGGCGTGAGTGGGATATTGTCAGCCGTGAAGAGTGTTTAGACTACTTAGCAGAACGTAATATTCCATGTACTGCTTCATTAACAAAAATTTATTCACGTGATGCTAATGCGTGGCATATCTCAACAGAAGGTGGCGTTTTAGAAGAGACGTGGAATGCACCGAATGAAGATTGCTGGGCATGGACCGTTGATCCTGAGCAAGCACCAAATGAATCTGAGACAGTAAGCATTAAAGTTGAAAAAGGTGAAATTGTTGCTGTTGATGGTGAGAATATGACTCCTTATAACGCGCTTGTTTACTTAAATGAGAAAGGGGCGAAACATGGTGTTGGTCGTATCGATATCGTTGAGAACCGTCTTGTTGGTATGAAGTCACGTGGTTGCTACGAAACTCCAGGTGGCACGATCATGATGGAAGCTCTGCGCGCTGTAGAGCAGCTGGTTCTTGATAAAGCTGCATTTGAATTCCGTGAAGAGCTGGGTGTAAAAGCCTCTCACCTTGTTTATGATGGTCGTTGGTTCACACCGCTTTGTAAGTCAATTTTTGCCGCAACAGAAGAGCTTGCTCAAGATGTTAACGGTGAAGTTGTCATTAAACTTTACAAAGGTCATGCCACAGTGACGCAGAAGCGTTCAGATAACAGCCTTTACTCTGAAGAGTTTGCAACGTTTGGTGAAGATGAAGTTTATGACCAAAGCCATGCAGAAGGCTTTATCCGTCTTTACTCACTTTCAAGCCGTATTCGTGCTCTAAATAGTCAGAAGTAACAGCTGTTTATCTCTATTTAAAAAATAATTTATGATTATCGAAGTCTATTTTGCTACTTTTATTATTAGCAAATGGGCTTCGATTTTTTGTATCTGATGCCTATTACTCTATCTATGTCTTTCTGTGCACTTTCTTTTATCGAATTAATTAGCTTTTTAAGTAATAGCCATGAATAAATATGTAAAAATAATGAATTAATACTTTATTTTTGCTGGGAATTGCCGTAACTTTAGTCATCAGAAAGAGATGGAATTTATAATCAAAATTAAGCGTAGCATTAGACAGTTAGTACTGAGCATTTAGGAGAGACACAATGGCATTATGGGGCGGGAGATTTACCCAAGCAGCAGACACGCGGTTCAAAGACTTTAACGATTCACTTCGTTTTGACTACCGATTGGCTGAGCAGGACATTGTTGGCTCAATTGCATGGTCAAAGGCACTGATGTCGGTTAACGTGCTAACTGAAGAAGAGCAGCAAAAACTTGAGCTAGCTTTAAATGAACTTAAGCTTGAGGTTATGGAAGACCCTGAACAGATTCTACGTTCAGATGCAGAAGATATCCATAGCTGGGTTGAACAGCAATTAATTAGTAAAGTCGGCGACTTAGGTAAAAAATTACACACTGGTCGTTCACGTAACGACCAAGTAGCAACGGATTTAAAGCTATGGTGTCGTCAACAAGGTAACCAGCTTCTTATCGCGCTAGATCGTTTGCAAGCGCAGATGGTTAATGTCGCTTCTCAGCATCAAGGTACGGTTTTACCTGGTTATACTCACCTGCAGCGTGCGCAACCTGTTACTTTTGCCCACTGGTGCCTTGCGTATGTGGAAATGCTTGAGCGTGACTACTCACGTTTAAGTGATGCGATCAATCGTCTAGATACTTGTCCTTTAGGGTCGGGTGCATTAGCTGGTACCGCTTACCCAATGGATCGTGAAGTACTTGCACACAACCTTGGTTTTCAGCGTGCGACTCGTAACTCACTAGATTCTGTTTCTGATCGTGATCATGTGATGGAATTAATGTCTATCGCATCTATCTCGATGTTGCATCTATCTCGCCTCGCTGAAGATATGATTTTCTATAATTCAGGTGAGTCAAACTTCATTGAATTAGCGGATACAGTCACGTCAGGTTCATCTCTGATGCCACAGAAAAAGAACCCTGATGCATTGGAGTTGATCCGTGGTAAAACAGGGCGTGTTTATGGCTCATTAGCAGCCATGATGATGACCGTTAAAGCCTTGCCACTGGCTTACAACAAAGATATGCAAGAAGACAAGGAAGGGCTGTTTGATGCGCTTGATACTTGGAATGATTGTATGGAAATGGCAGCACTATGTTTTGATGGCATCAAAGTGAATGGTGAGCGTACATTAGAAGCGGCGAAGCAAGGTTATGCGAATTCAACAGAATTAGCCGACTACTTAGTTGCGAAAGGGATCCCATTCCGTGAAGCTCACCATATCGTTGGTGTGGCTGTTGTGGCTGCTATTGCTAAAGGTTGCGCTTTAGAAGAGTTAACCATTGCAGAGTTAAAAGAATTCTCACCAGTTATTGAAGACGATGTTTATCAGATACTAACGATAGAGTCGTGTTTAGAAAAACGTTCGGCACTTGGTGGCGTTTCACCAAGCCAAGTGGCTTATGCTGTTGATCAAGCCGGCAAGCGTTTGGCACAAAGAGATACTTCAGCTGTGAAAGTGAGACCGGCTCGTTTAACCGATATTGAAGCGTTAGAAGGCATGGTGGCTTACTGGGCAAATATGGGTGAAAACCTACCTCGTTCTCGTAATGAGTTGGTGCGTGATATCGGTTCGTTTGCAGTTGCAGAGCATCATGGAGAGGTAACGGGTTGTGCTTCCCTTTATGTTTATGACTCAGGTTTAGCCGAAATTCGCTCTTTAGGGGTAGAGGCAGGCTGGCAAGGTCAAGGGCAAGGTAAGGCAATTGTTCAGCACTTAGTTGATAAAGCCCGCCAAATGGCAATTAAGAAAGTCTTCGTGTTAACTCGCACGCCAGAATTCTTTATGAAGCATGACTTTATACCAACATCAAAAACATTACTGCCAGAGAAAGTACTGAAAGATTGCGAACAGTGTCCTCGTCAACATGCATGTGATGAAGTGGCATTAGAGGTTAATCTGGTTGAGCAAGTTATTGTGAAAATGAATGTGGCTTAATCTAGTGCTAAAGAGTCAATAGATTTAATAAAAAGTACATATCAATTGGAACTCGTAAGGAAAAGCAAGGTCATAATAAGTACCACTGCTTTTTCTTAGAAATTCTAAGAAGGCCCCTGACCAAATTTGGTTTAGGGGCTTTTTTCTATCTGCACATCACTCAAGTCATTGACTTATTTTCTTCTTTCTTTATATCAATCATCAGTCAGTAATCACTCGTATAGCAATGCGTTTTTTCGTCAATTTTACCTTTTGGTCTACTATGTTCTATTTGCTATTAAGTGATTAAATATCATGAGTTTGAATGTAAAAGTAATCTTTTTTGTGTATGAGGTGGTGCGAGTATTTAGCCTATGGTGTTCCAATTCATTTCAAAGCTAAATAAGCAATTAGATCACGATGTTCTTTTTACTCCATTAAAAAAGGAAAGCGGTTAAGGCTTTCCTTTTTCGGTTTCTTTTTTAGTACTGGCTTGTAGTGAGCTTAGCAACCAGGACCACAATCAAGTGGTTGATTACTTCGCGAGATAGATATCTAACTCTTCGCTACCACCAATGTGCTTGCCGCCGATAAATATTTGTGGAACCGTCGTTTTTCCAGAGATTGCACGTAGGCTAACGGTTGTAGCATCTTTACCTAGTACAACTTCTTCATACTGTAGACCTTGGTCAATTAGAGCCTGTTTTGCTTTTGCACAAAATGGGCAGCCTGGTTTGCTAAATACAGTAATAGAAGCTTGCTCTTTATGGTCTGGTGCAAGGTAATTAAGCATTGTATCGGCATCAGAAACTTTAAACGGGTCACCTGGTTCATTTGGCTCGATAAACATTTTTTCTACCACGCCATTTTTAACCAGCATGCTGTAGCGCCATGAACGCTTACCAAAACCAATTTCATTTTTATCAACAAGAAAGCCCATGCCATCGGTAAAGTCGCCGTTACCATCAGGAATAAAAGTAATATTATCCGCTTCTTGATCCGCTTTCCAAGCATTCATCACAAAGGTGTCATTGACAGAAACACAAACAATTTCGTCTACACCATGCTCTTGGAATACTGAGAACAGCTCATTGTAACGAGGCAGATGGCTTGATGAACACGTTGGAGTGAAAGCACCAGGTAAGCTAAATACAATGACCGTTTTGTCCTTAAATAGCTCATCGGTTGTTACTGGTACCCAAGCATCACCTTGGCGAGTTGGAAAAGTAACTTGTGGAACTGCCTGACCTTCTTTAGATGTAAACATATTGATGTCCTTATATTTTTCAATTCAGTAATTAGGTTGAAACTTACATAACATTAACATAATGCAATGTGTTATTTTGTTTCGTTGAAGCCATTATTGAATATTTATTTCGATAGTTATAATCGTTTGGTGTTATCATTTCGATAGTTTTCACCTATTGATTGGTATTGTTTTTATTAGGATCTATTTATGAATATTCGTGATTTTGAGTATTTAGTTGCTTTAGCTGAGCACCAACATTTTCGTAAAGCTGCAGAGTCTTGTTTTGTTAGCCAGCCAACATTGAGTGGTCAAATAAAAAAACTAGAATCAGAAGTGGGAGTTAAATTAATAGAGCGCAACTCAAGGAAGGTTTTGTTCACGGAACCTGGTTTTGAATTAGTGGAACAGGCAAAAACGATTTTAAGAGAAGTTAAGACCTTTAAAGAGTTAGCTTCTCGTCAAGGTGATGAAATGTCGGGTCCGATGAACATTGGTTTTATTCCAACGGTAGGTCCGTACCTATTGCCTAAAATCATTCGCCAATTAAAAGAGCGCTTTCCTGATCTTGAGTTGTATTTACATGAAGCTCAAACCCATCAATTGGTAAAGCAGTTAGCAGAGGGTAAGTTAGATTGCTTAGTGCTCGCTTCAGTACCGGAAACGAGCCCCTTCAAAGAAATTGAAATTTATAACGAACCTTTGAGTGTTGCGGTTCCCTTTGATCATGAGTGGGCGAACTTAGAAGCTGTCGATATGTTGGACTTAAATGGTAAGACCGTACTCTCGCTAGGTGATGGGCACTGTTTGCGCGATCATGCACTCGGCTTTTGTTTTGCCGCGGGAGCAAAAGATGATGAACGTTTTAAAGCAACAAGCCTAGAGACGTTAAGGAATATGGTCGCAGCAGGTGCTGGTATTACGTTATTACCACAATTGGCTTTACCACAAGAAAAACAAAAGGATGGGGTGTGTTATTTACAAGCACGTAATCCAACACCATCGAGAAAGTTAGTATTAGCTTATCGACCTGGCTCACCGTTGAAAAAACGCTTCGAGCAACTGTCGGATGCCATCACATCCATTCTTCAGTAAGGGGAGTAAGGCTGAGGTATAAAGCAGAAGTGTGAGTTATTAAAGTTATAAAAAAGCCGACCTTGCTCTTTTTAGTTCAAATGCTATAAGAGAAAGATCGGCTTAATTTTTTCAGCTAGTTATTGTTCATAGTACTTAGTGAATTAGAACAGCTCTTCACCATCGTCTGATGATGAATAAACACTATCACCTAATCCATCGGACTGATATTGAGTTGGCTCTGTGCCTTTTTCAAAATACTCAAACATAGTTGATGAATCTGACTTGTTGGTGAGCAACCCGGTTTCACGGTCAATTCTCACACGGACAATATTCTCTGGCAGTGACTTTGCTTGAGCAGGAGTTTGATTCAAAGCGACATCCATAAAACTCACCCAAGCAGGTAATGCTGTTTTAGCACCGGATTCACCACCTGTAATTGGGTTTTTATCTAAGTTACTGTTGGCTGTCGTTGAGCCTAGAGTGCGACTATGGTTATCAAAACCAACCCATGATGTGGCAACTAAGCCAGGCGCAAAACCATTATACCAAGCATCTTTAGAGTCATTGGTTGTTCCTGTCTTTCCACCAATATCACGGCGATTGAGTTTTTGTGCTCGCCAACCTGTTCCGTTCCAACCTGTACCTTGACCCCAGTTACCGCCGCCCCATACGTTGCTATACATCATTTCACGTACTAAGAAGGCATTTTCAGCAGAGATAACTTGTGGTGCATAGTGATGGCTCGTTTCACCGATATCTTGCTCTTGGAATTCATTGGCAAGCACATCATGCTCACAATCACCTTTACAGATTAAGCTTGGTTGAGCTTGATATTCTATTTCACCATATGGCGTTTCGATGTGCTCAATAAAGTATGGTTCGACAAAATAGCCGCCATTAGCAAATACCGAGTAGCCTTGTGCCATTTGGATTGGCGTTAAGCTACCAGCACCAAGCGCAATGGTTTCAGAGCGTGGTACTTGTGAAATTTCAAAGCCAAAACGTGTTAAGAAGTTACGAGAATCATTTAAACCGACACTGCGTAATACGCGAACAGCCATAACGTTCTTTGACTGAGCTAAACCAATGCGTAAGCGGGTTGGACCTGTGTATGTTGGTGGTGAATTTTTTGGTCTCCACGCAGTTCCTTGGCTTTTATCCCATTGGTTGATTGGGGCGTCATTGATTAAAGAGGCTAAGGTTAACCCTTTATCAATCGCAGCGGAGTAAATAAATGGCTTAATACTTGAGCCAACCTGGCGAACTGATTGTGTCGCTCGGTTAAACTTATTATGTACAAAGTTAAAGCCACCAACCATAGAAACAACGGCACCATCATCTGGATTCATGGCAACAAAAGCCGTATTAGCTGCAGGGACTTGGCTAAGTTGCCATGTTGCAATGTGTTCCGCTTCGTCTGATGTTGCTTCTTGTTCAGTGGTTGACTCCTGACGTCTCACCCAAACTTGCTCACCAGCAGTAAGTACGTCTGTTGCCGCTTTTGGCACTGACCCTTGGCGTTTATCAGTACGGTACTCGCGAGCCCAACGAATGCCATCCCAGTTAATCGTATGCTCACCTTGGTTTTTAATCCATACCGTTGCACTTGTTGAGTCAACATTGGTGACAATCGCAGGGCTTAGTTTGCCGTAAATTGGCTCTCTTCTCAGGTGCTGAACCATTGCATCTTGTGATAAAGGTTGAGCATTCTCTTGCCATACGACTTTCTCAGCACCGCGATAGCCATGACGTTCATCGTAAGCGAGTAAGTTATTAATTGCGGCATCATTAGCGGCATTTTGTAGGCGAGAATCAATACTAGTGTAAACCTTCATACCTGAGGTATAGGCATCATCACCGTAACGCTCAACCATCCAAGCTCTTGCCACTTCAGCGACATAAGGTGCACTTAACTCAATTTCAGCCCCATGATAATTTGAAATAAGTGTCTGTGCGCGAGCTTCGTCATATTGCTGCTGAGTGATGTAGTTTTCATCCAGCATACGAATCAGTACCACATTGCGGCGATGAGTTGCTCGTGGCAATGAGTAAATTGGATTCACGGTTGACGGTGCTTTTGGTAAGCCGGCAATAAGAGCAAGTTCACTAAGATCTAACTCTGCTAAATCTTTACCAAAATAGGTTTGAGCAGCAGCACCAACACCGTATGAGCGATGACCTAAGTAGATTTTGTTTAAATACAGCTCAAGGATCTCATCTTTCGTCAGCAAGTTCTCGATATGAACAGCAATAAAGATCTCTTTTACCTTACGCATGATTTTCTTTTCATTAGTTAAAAAGAAATTACGCGCTAGCTGTTGAGTAATGGTACTTGCGCCTTGTTTAGCACTTCCAGATGCTACGACAGTAACGGCTGCTCGTGCAATGCCGATAGGATCAAAGCCAAAATGTTGGTAATAGCGGCTGTCTTCGGTCGCGATGATCGCATTAAGTAGATCTTGCGGCATATCCTCTAGTTTTACCGGTATACGCTTTTTTTCACCAAACTGAGAAATGAGTTTCCCATCGCGGCTATAGATCTGCATTGGCGTTTGTAACTCAACATCTCGCAATGTTGCGACGTCGGGTAGCTCTGACTCAACATACTTGTAGAAGCCAAAAATGGTGCCAGCTCCCATTATTATGCAAATCAATGCCAACATGAGTAGTCGTTTTATGAACTTCACTAGAAAATTCCTGATTGTTTAAGGCGAATAAACAACAAAGTCTGTATTTAAGGTAAGCACCTTGTTACGAAATTGTTGATTTTGAGTTTTGTTACTTAATACAGATGCAAGACAACCTACATCATGGAAGCTTAACTTTATGAATAAATTATTGGTTACAGGCATCGACATTGGCTACCACAGTATCAAAGCCGTTGTTCTCAAACTTGTTGATGAGCGTTATGTACTCATTAATTATAAAGCACTGCCTATTAGTGGCAATATTCTCTCTGATAATCATACCGTGGAGTATCAGAAAATTGTAAATAAACTCCAAGATCTTAAAAAAACATTACCATGGCGACAAAATCAAGTCGCGATCTCTATTCCTGATAATGCGGTAATCAGTAAAAGAGTACAAATTGAGTCAAGCCTTACTGGGCAAGAGAGGGAGTGTGCTATCCATCATGCTTTTGCGACCTTCACTCCGCTACCGATAGAAGAGCTAAGTTTTGATTTTACTCAGCTTAACCAAGCGGAGGAATTATCACTCAGCGGCATGACTGACTATCAAGTCTTTGCTACGCGTAAAGAAATTATACACAACCGCATGCATGTGTTTGAAGGTGCTGGTTTTAAACCGATAATTCTTAATATTCAATCTCATAGCTTGTTTCATATTTGGTATTTAGCGACCTTGAGCAAAAAAAGTACAGAGACTTGGCTATTAGTTGATATAGATGTGACGCACAGCACGTTATGTGCGCAAAACTCAGATCTAAGTCCTTTCTATAAATCGATTCCTTACGGGTTAAATAAAGCGTCATCGCAGGATAGACAAACCGCCATTGAACAACTGATTGGAGGAGTGAGTAGTCAGTTACAGATGATGCAAAGGCTTACGGGAAGTGAAGTTAGCGGAATTTGGTTATCGGGTGAAGGGGCGAGTGCAGATCTTGCTACGTCCTTTCGCTCAACATTGAAACTAGCCTGTGATGTTGTCGATATGTCGCCGTTTTTCAGATTGGCGAATAAAAGCGAGTTAAGCCTGCTTCCGCCTTCTTTTTCATTAGCTGCAGGGTTAGCAATGAGTGGTTTGCAATGGTTGGGGAGTGATCATCATGACTAATGCTATAACGCATATCATCACTAACGCCATCAGCGATACGCCTAACCCTAGCGCACAAAGTATGACTGCTTCTCAAGTTAACTTGCTACCTTGGAGGGAGGTGCAAAGAGAGCAGTTACGTCATCAACTATTAGCGCGTTTGTTGGTTGCAGGTTTAGTGGTCATGGTTTGCCAATACTGTGCGGGTTGGTTTCTCTCTTTGGAGTTTGCTAATCAACAAAAAATGATAGTTAAAAAAGAGAAGCATATTCAGAAGCTTGAAAATGATTACCACGACTTACAAGTACGAGAGCAACAATATAATAAGTTAGAAAAGCAGATAGCGCTTATTGCTCAACTGCAAAATGATAGTAACCAAGCAACTCATATCATGAACCAACTTCCTCAAGTCATACCTGCGCTTGTTTCTCTTAGTAAGATCAAGATGGTACTCGGTAGGATCAATATGTCAGGTATAAGCGCAAATACTCAGGCGATTGTTCAACTGCTTGATAACCTTGAAAACTCACCCCTTTTTTATAATGTAGATCTTTATTCGGTGGTCCATGGTAATGCTCGTTCTCGTTCTTCTCATCAAACATTTAGCATTGCTTTTGATATCAACACAGCGCATCACCCAGTCAATAAGCGAAAGGAGGTGATGGCAGATGATTAGCCAAGATATGTTTGAACTTGATGAGCTAATCCAGTGGTCGCCGCATCGTAAGTGGGGGCTTATCTTGGTATTAAGTGCTGCCTTGCAACTGCTTGGTGTTTGGTTTTATCTATTGCCTAAGTATGAACAGCTGCAAGATCAACAAAAGAAAGATCAGCAACTTGCCGTTAGTATTAGTGCATGGTCTAAAAAGAACACGGATCTCCAGTCATCGCTAACCGCCTTTCCTATATTAAGCGACTTCTACCAGCAGCAACTTAAAGCATTGCCCATTGAGCAAGAGTTATCCGATCTGTTGTCTTCTATTAATGAATTAGGACAAGCCAATCAATTAATCTTTTCCCGTATGGATTGGGGGGAGCGCTCTTCTTCTCATCACTTTTATCTTCTGCCTTTAAATATTGAATTAGAGGGGCACTTTCATGATATTGGGAGCTTTTTTTCAGCGATAGCTCGGTTACCCAGAATTGTTAGTTTTGACCGTGTGACTTGGCAGCGTATGAGTAGCGACTCCTCACGTTTAGTCGTGAAAATACAAGCGAATACTTACCAATTAAAAGTGGAGAGTAGTGATGAGTAAAAATAAGGCGGTATATCTCATTGCTTTTTACACCTTGCTCTGTGCTCGAAGCGGTTGGGCAAATAGTTCATCAAATTTAATGGTTAAGCAAATAGGGGAGGAAGCGGCAGCTAGTTTGTATCTGCCACAAAGGGAAGTGGTTGATTATCGCCAATCGCTTCAGCGCGATCCATTTCAAGTACTCACCAAGTCGACGACTACCTCTGTGCAGTGTCCATCACCGTCAAAGACGTACTCTCATGATGAGAAGGCTGTGTTAAGCGGTTACGAGCTCGATCAATTACAACTTAAAGGCGTTATCGGCAGTCAATCAGTCGTAACCGCTATTATCACCACCCCTGAGAATGAACTTATACGTTTGCAGTCTGGGCAAAGTGTCGGAAATAATCAGGGCATCGTGGTTGAAGTTAGCGCGAGTTATTTAGTGATAGAAGAGTGGATTTTAGATGCTTATGGCTGCAAGCAACCTCAGCGTACTACGCTGCATTTATCGAGCTGAAGATCACAAAGAGAATAAAGGAGGGATATAGATGATTAAGCAAACGATCCTGTTGTTGGTATTGATGATCTTTTTCAGTGCCGCCATCAATGCAAAAGAGAACTCAGCGACTCACTTGCTATCAGAGGCAGAAAGTCGAGAGCAGGTAGATCAACTTATTACATTGAACTTTCAAAATATAGCGGTACGGCGAGTGCTGCAGTTAGTCGCAGAATATAGCGATTTTAATTTAATTATTGCCGACTCTGTTGTTGGGGAAGTATCGGTTAGGCTAAAGGATGTGTCATGGCAGCAGGCTTTAGAAACCATCTTAAAAATTAAGCGATTAGAAAAGCGTATCGAGGGTAATGTGATGTTTATTGCTCCTGCTGCCCAGTCAGTCAAAATTAAACCACGCCCTGAAACGCCAGTATTGACCATTACACAGCCCGCTGCTTTGCAATCAGAACTGATTCGTGTCCATTTTGCTAAAGCCAGTGATATCGCCGCCATTATTCATGGTGGCAGTTCCGTTGGTATGCTGTCTCCGCTTGGCTCGATGAGCGTAGATGAACGAACAAATGCGATGTTAGTTCGAGATGTTGATGAAAATATAACGAAGATAAAAGCGATCGTTAAGCAGTTAGATATTCCCGTTAAGCAAGTGGAAATAGAAGCGCGTATTGTCATCATGAATCAAGGTAATTTAGAGGAGCTAGGCGTTCGCTGGGGATTACTCTCTACGCAAAAGAATATGACCGTCGGCGCTTCGCTTGAGGGCAACTTAGCAGCAGTGAATGGCGGTGAGCATAATATCGATGACTTTCTTAATGTGAATTTAGGCGTCACTTCGGCGAATGCGACAAGTATTGCATTTCAAGTGGCGAAATTAGGCTCTGAAACCTTGTTAGATTTAGAGCTATCGGCATTACAGCAAGAGTCCAAAGCCGAAATTATCTCTAACCCACGTTTAATTACGACCAACAAACACCCCGCTTATATCGAGCAGGGAACGGAAATCCCTTATGTTGAATCAGCCTCCAGTGGTGCTACATCGGTTGCTTTTAAAAAAGCGGTATTGAGCTTAGAGGTCACTCCACAAATCACGCCAGATAATCGCTTAGTTCTGGATTTATATGTAACGCAGGATCGCCCAGGAACTGTAGTGAAAACAGGAACGGGTGAGGCGGTGGCTATTGATACGCAGAGGATCGGGACTCAGGTATTAGTGGATGATGGTGAAACGATCGTATTAGGCGGAATTTACCAGCACAGCATTATAAAGAGTGTTGATAAAGTCCCTGTGCTAAGCGATTTGCCATTTGTCGGCGGACTTTTTCGGCGAAATTATGAAAATATGGGCAAAAGTGAACTGCTAATATTTGTGACTCCGAAGGTCATAATGTAAGAAAAAAGGTAATTAATTGCTCATATCGAAAATATAATTTGCATTAGTGGCACCATACCTTGATAATTTCGGGTCTTATCACGAAATATCTGTGAGGAATTGGTGCCACAGAGTGAATTATTTCAGTATTTATACTGACCTATCTTGTGGCGATGTCATTGAATTAACGTCGTAAAGTTACTGCTAAACATGGCTGAGAAACGCAATATTTTTCTTGTCGGCCCAATGGGCGCCGGCAAAAGTACAATAGGTAGACACCTTGCTCAACAACTGCATATGGAGTTTTTGGACTCTGATACCGTAATCGAAGAGCGCACTGGCGCTGATATCGCTTGGGTATTTGATGTTGAAGGTGAGGATGGTTTCCGTAAGCGCGAAGAAACTGTGATCAACGATCTGACCGAAGAGCAAGGTATTGTTCTGGCGACAGGTGGTGGTTCAGTGCTGAGCAAAGAAAACCGCAATCGTCTATCTGCACGTGGCATCGTTGTTTATTTAGAAACAACGATTGAAAAGCAACTTGCTCGCACAAACCGCGACAAGAAGCGCCCTTTACTTCAAACCGACAACCCACGTGATGTTCTAGAAGAACTCGCAGTGGAGCGTAACAAACTTTATGCTGAGGTTGCGGATTACACTATTCGCACTGATGATCAAAGTGCAAAAGTGGTAGCCAATCAGATCGTAAAAATGCTAGAAGAACGTTAAGTTCAATTTTTTGGAGAGCAAACCATGGAACGGATTACGGTCAATCTAGCTGAGCGTAGCTACCCGATCTCTATCGGTGCTGGGTTATTTGACGACCCAGCGTACCTTTCTTTTTTATCAGCAAAGCAAAAAGTTGTTGTGATCAGTAATACTACGATCGCCCCGCTTTATGCCGATAAAATTGTATCGATGCTTGAGCAAGTAAACTGTCAGGTCTCTGTCTTAGAGTTACCTGACGGTGAGCAATATAAAAGTTTAGCTACCTTTGAAACGGTCATGAGCTATTTACTTGAAGGCAATTTTAGCCGCGATGTGGTGATTATTGCTTTAGGTGGTGGTGTGATCGGTGATTTGGTCGGCTTTTCCGCTTCTTGCTATCAACGTGGTGTAGATTTTATTCAAATCCCAACCACTTTGTTATCTCAAGTCGATTCTTCAGTCGGTGGCAAAACAGCAGTAAACCATCCTTTAGGTAAAAATATGATTGGGGCATTTTATCAGCCACAATCCGTAATTATTGATATCAACTGTTTACGTACGCTACCTGAGCGTGAATTTGCAGCTGGGATGGCGGAAGTGATTAAGTACGGCATTATTTATGATGCAGACTTTTTCGCTTGGCTAGAAGAAAACCTCGATAAACTTTATGCTTTAGATGAAGACGCTTTAATCTACGCAATTGCCCGCTGCTGCCAAATAAAGGCAGAAGTTGTTGCTCAAGATGAAAAAGAGTCTGGTATTAGAGCATGGTTAAACCTTGGTCATACCTATGGGCACGCTATTGAAGCTGAGCTTGGGTATGGTAACTGGTTGCATGGTGAAGCCGTATCATCGGGAACGGTGATGGCAGCGAAAACTGCGCAGCTACAAGGGTTAATTACCCAGCAACAACTTGATCGTATTATCGCAATTTTAACGCAAGCAAAATTACCAATACATACCCCTGAAAGTATGTCTTTTGATGATTTTATGCGCCATATGATGCGTGATAAAAAAGTACTATCAGGGCAATTAAGGTTAGTGTTACCAACGGATATTGGTTGTGCCGATGTTGTCGCGGACGTCCCGCAGGCTATCATTAAGCAAGCCATTGATTTTTGTCGACGTTAACTAGCAATAGTGATGACCTTTTAGGGGTGTTGCATGAGTTTGAATTACGGACCAAGAGAGTTAGAACTCGGGACACAAAATGAGTTACTTGAGCGGTTACAGCTTTTAACTCAATTTAATTCAAACTTTATCACGATCCATGGTCAGCAGGGGGCTGGAAAATCTTGGCTTGCACAGCGTTATTTAGAAGTGTGGGTTGAAGATAAAAACCAAGCTCTCCTGTTATGCCATCCAAATCAAAATGAAGAGCAGCATCGCTCGACATTATTAAGCCAAATCTTCTCTTCTCCTGACTCCAACGCCTTTGATGCTTTAGTAGATAGCTTTCTCTATTTTTTAGATAGAGAGGAGTGTGATATCGCTATTGTTATTGATGATGGACATTGTTTAAGCGATGCACTCATTGCTGAACTTTGGATGCTAATATTAGAAGCACAACAGCAGCCTCATTGGGTGATCAATGTCATTTTATTTGATCAAACCGATAGCCCAGATAAGCAACACCAGCATAATATTTTAAAGCAATTGAGTCATGGGCAGGACGCTCAACCGATAGAACTTGATATCACTCCTTTATCCGATCGAGAAGTGATGCATTTTTTTGATACTTTGGTGGCAAGGCACATTAGTGACGAGATGGATGCTCAAACTCGCAGAGCATTACTATCGACTCCGCCTTTGCCTGGTAGGCTTATGGAATTGGTGGATCTAAAAATGGAAAAAAGGATCATTATTCGCTCTTTTGTTGGCTCGCCAGCGAAAATTGGCGTATCAGCTGTGTTACTTTTATTGATTATCGGTTTAGGTTACTGGTGGTTATTTAGCCGCACGTCACCCGTTCCGATCTATGACGAGATCACACTTGCCCCTCAAGAGCAGACCGTGATCCCAACGTTAGCTATCCCCGATCAAAAACAAGAGCAAGAAACGGATCCATCTGTGCTAGTGGATGATTCCAGCGCACTGCCACCGAGTGTTGTTTCCGATACGGTGACGGTGAAAGAGAGCGTGCAGCAAAGTACAGAAAGAGTTGTGATTAGTTCCGATCAAGTTGATGCGCTTTTAGGCGAGCCTTTAATTAATCCTTCTGATGAAACTCCCGTTGAGCAAGTTATTATCGATGCAGGTGCAGGTGCAGGTGCAGGTGCAGGTGCAGATGTTGGTATTGACGTTGAGCAGGCAGTAGAGAGCTTAACTCCAGTTCAAGACGATACCGTGGTTGAGCGAATGGATGAGTCTGTACCTATTGTTGAATCCATGCCTGCAGATGAAGTCGTACAAAGTGGTGAAGCAGTATCAATCAAGCCCAAACTCGCTCATGAAGCTTTGCTCGCTGTGGATACGAATCGTTATACACTACAAATTGCCGCTTTGACCTCGATGTCAGATGTTGAAAGCTTTATAGAAAAATACTCCCTGCAATCACAAGCTCGTACTTATCGAACCCTGCGCAATAGTCGCGAGTGGTTTATCGTCACGTTGCAGGACTTTAGTAGTATTCAACAGGCTAGAGATGAGATTAGTCGTCTACCTGAGGGGCTTCAATCTCTAGGACCTTGGGCTAAATCGATAAATCAGGTTCACCGAGAGATAGAAGATGCGAATTAGCGGTGAGCTTAGGCTGAAAATGTGTTACATTTCGCCCCCTATTTTTTTTGTTGATAGATAGAGCAGTAAATGAAAAAGCAGCGCGCCTTTCTTAAATGGGCTGGTGGTAAATATGGTCTTGTTGAAGAGATCCAGCGTCACCTGCCACCTGCTCGTAAATTAGTCGAACCTTTTGTTGGTGCCGGCTCTGTATTTTTAAATACGGATTATGACGACTATTTATTAGCTGATATCAATCCTGATTTGATTAATCTCTATAATTTGCTCAAAACCGATCCAGAAACTTACATCGTTGAAGCAAAGCGTTGGTTCTGTGCTGAGAATAATCGTAAAGAAGTCTTCTTAGATATTCGAGCTCAGTTTAATCAAACCGATGATATTTTTTATCGTTCTTTAGCTTTCTTATACATGAATCGATTTGGGTTTAATGGTTTATGCCGTTATAACAAAAAGGGGGGCTTTAACGTTCCTTTTGGTTCTTATAAAAAGCCTTATTTCCCAGAAGCTGAATTAATCTTTTTTGCTGAAAAAGCGAAGAAAGCGACATTTGTCTGTGAAGGTTATCCGGAAACCTTCAGTCGTGCGCGCAAAGGGTGTGTTGTTTATTGTGATCCACCTTATGCGCCATTATCTACGACGGCAAATTTCACGTCGTATGCCGGTAATGGTTTCTCTTTAGATGACCAAGCTGCACTGGCTGATATTGCCGAAAATGCCGCGAACAAACGGGGTATTTCAGTTCTTATTTCTAATCATGATACGACATTAACGCGTCGTCTTTATCATGGTGCTGATTTAAGTGCGATTAAGGTTAGGCGTACGATTAGTCGTAATGGTGCCGGGCGTAATAAAGTCGATGAACTTTTAGCGCTATTTCGTGCCGATAAAGATAAAACACATGCTTAATTCGCCTTTGTATTAAGTCGAGCAAAACCGCTTTAACTAACAATCTTTCAACAATTACTGTTCAGGACTAGGATCTAAACGATTGCTTAGGTAGAATTGCGCCCGAAATTGGTCACAATCCCCATTTTTAAGCATGAATCTTTTATTCGTGCTTAAGAGTGAGTCTACTTTAATTGCCCTAAGAGGTCCGGTATGAAAGATTTTCTCATTGCTCCATCTATTCTCTCTGCAGATTTTGCTCGCCTAGGTGAAGACGTAGCGAAAGTGCTCGCTGATGGTGCTGATGTCGTTCACTTTGATGTTATGGATAATCATTACGTACCGAACTTAACTTTTGGTGCGCCAATCTGTAAAGCATTACGTGATTACGGTATTACTGCACCTATTGATGTCCACCTAATGGTTAAGCCTGTTGATCGCATTATTCCTGATTTTGCTAAAGCGGGCGCAACGATGATTACCTTCCACGTTGAAGCTTCAGAGCATGTTGACCGCACTCTACAACTTATCAAAGAACATGGCTGCCAAGCGGGTGTGGTACTTAACCCTGCGACACCACTCTCTTGCCTAGATTACATTATGGATAAAGTTGATCTTATCTTACTGATGTCGGTAAACCCTGGTTTTGGTGGTCAGTCATTCATTCCTAATACCCTAGATAAATTACGAGCGGTTCGTAAAATGATCGATGAATCTGGTCGTGACATTCGACTTGAGATTGATGGTGGTGTTAAGGTTGATAACATTCGTGAAATTGCAGAAGCAGGCGCGGATATGTTTGTGGCTGGTTCTGCTATCTTCAGCCAACCGAATTACCAACAAGTGATCGATGAGATGCGTGCTGAGCTAGCAAAAGCAAAATAGTACGCATTGAGTTCGCCCTTAAAAGTAGGAGAGTGGCATTGAGCTACACTCTGAGTTTAAGGGCGTTGTAAATATAGGGATTTAGACAGTGCATCAAATAAAAATTATAGCTTTTGATCTTGATGGAACCTTACTTGATAGTGTGCCTGATCTAGCGATTGCCGCCGATCAAGCTTGCCAGTCGCTAGGCTACCCAAGTGTGTCAGAGTTGCAAGTCCGTGATTATGTGGGCAATGGTGCGGATATTTTAATTGCCCGTGCTTTAAGTCGCGATATTACGATCAACCCTGAACTTAGCTCTGAAGTTTGCAGAGAAGCGCGAATTCGTTTTGATGATTTTTATGCGCAAAGTGGTCACCAAAGTAGTCATCTTTATCCGCATGTAAAAGAGACCTTATCGCGTTTACATCAAGCAGGTTATATTCTCGCTTTAGTGACCAATAAACCGTCTAAATTTGTCCCTGATGTTTTAGCTCAGCATGATATTACCGCCTTCTTCAGTGATGTGATTGGTGGCGATACCTTCCCAGTACGCAAGCCCGATCCGATTGCTTTGAATTGGCTGCTGGAAAAACACCAATGTCATGCCAGTGAAATGCTCATGGTGGGTGATTCTAAAAATGATATTTTAGCGGCAAAAAATGCAGGTTGTGCCTCTTTTGGTTTAACGTATGGTTACAACCACGGTGAACCTATTGCCCTGTCAGAGCCTGATTATGTCGCTGATGATATCGCTCAATTGCTTGAAGTTATTACTATTCCTGCGTAAAGGCTCGAAAAGTTATGAAAAGTGACTAGTAAAATACTTGCCAATGAGTACACTGGATAAACCGCGTCGCTATTAGGCTGCGCGGTTTTTTTATTTTCGTTGTTATAAATTAAATTTAAGAAGCCAAAGGAATCATAATCATGAGCAAGCCTATCGTATTGAGTGGTGTTCAACCATCAGGTGAACTGAGTATTGGTAACTACTTAGGTGCTCTACGTCAATGGCAACAGATGCAAGATGACTATGACTGCCAATATTGTGTCGTAGATTTGCATGCCATCACTGTACGCCAAGAGCCAAAAGCCCTGCATGAAGCAACACTAGATGCACTTGCTATTTGTCTTGCTGTCGGTGTTGATCCAAAGAAGAGCACGCTATTTGTTCAGTCTCACGTACCAGAGCACGCTCAGCTTGGTTGGCTTCTTAATTGTTACACTCAGATGGGTGAGCTGAACCGCATGACTCAGTTTAAAGATAAGTCAGCGCGTCACTCAAATGATGTTAACGTTGGTCTTTATGGCTACCCAGTATTGATGGCTGCAGATATTCTTTTATATGGAGCGCATCAAGTACCAGTAGGTAGTGACCAAAAGCAGCACTTAGAATTAGCTCGTGATATCGCGAACCGCTTTAATAATCGTTATAGCTCTGATGATGCACCGATTTTCCAAGTTCCAGAACCGTATATTCCAACGGTGAATGCACGTGTAATGAGCCTGCAAGACGCAACGAAGAAAATGTCTAAGTCAGATGATAACCGTAAAAACGTAATTACCTTGCTTGAAGAGCCAAAGTCTATTTTGAAGAAGATAAACAAGGCGCAAACGGATGCTGAAATGCCACCTCGTATTGCTCATGATTGGGATAATAAAGCGGGCATTTCAAACTTAATGGGTCTGTACTCTGCGGCAACGGGCAAAACGTTTGAAGAAATTGAAGCGCAATACCAAGGCGTTGAAATGTATGGTCCATTTAAGAAAGACGTGGGCGAAGCGATTGTTACTATGCTGGAGCCAATCCAATCTGAGTACAAACGTATTCGTGAAGATCGTGCTTACATGGATTCAGTAATGAAAGCGGGCGCAGAGAAAGCATCAGAGCGCGCTGCTGTGACTTTAAAGCGTGCATATGAAGCGGTTGGTTTTGTTTCTCGCCAGTAATGCCGATAGAGAAAGTGAAGGCTAACCATTCATTTTACTCACATAACGAATAGCATAAATAAGGTCAGTATTTTCACTGACCTTTTTTTGTGCCAAATTATCGCTATGTTTCAGTTTTTTAATCGTTTATCATTATATCTATCGTTATTTTGTCCAATTATTACGATTGATGATTAGATTTAAAAATGAATTCGACACTTTTTACTATTAACCTGATGAGCTAACTACTTCCGCTATGTTATTGATTATTGATAATTATGATTCGTTTACTTACAACTTATACCAATATTTTTGTGAGTTAGGAGCTGAAGTTAACGTTATCCGTAATGATGAAATCGATATTGCCGGTATAGAGGCGCTTAATCCTACTCATCTCGTCATCTCTCCCGGTCCCTGTACGCCAAATGAAGCTGGCATCTCTTTGCAAGCTATTCAGCACTTTGCGGGAAAACTGCCTTTGATGGGCGTCTGTTTAGGGCATCAAGCGATTGCTCAAGCTTTTGGTGGTGATGTTATTCGAGCTAGGCAGGTGATGCATGGTAAAACCACACCAATACGCCACACTGGTCGTAGTGTTTTTAAAGATCTGAATAATCCTCTAACGGTAACGCGCTACCATTCTCTCGTTGTAAAAAAAGAGACGTTTCCAGAGTGCTTTGAACTTACTGCATGGACAGAGCTGCCTGATGGTAGTATCGATGAAATCATGGGTTATCAGCACAAAGAACTGGCTATTGATGCGGTTCAATTTCACCCTGAATCGATTAAAACAGAACAAGGGCATCAACTACTGGCTAACTTTTTGGCTAGGTAGCTCATCCTAATTCATAAACGAGCGGATACAACCCCTTACTGATGTCAGCCGATTATGATCTCTTTTCTTGATATTATTCTCTTCAAGTTTGCTGATAATGTTATTTGCAAACTTATGCGCAACATTTTATGCCTATCTCTTTATCACCTTGTAAAAGAAGCTTTAATCGCAAGGTAAATGAGCTAAAACAAATCAATTGAACATTTTTATTCTATTTTGGTGCATAAGTAGTTATTGTTGTGTCTGTTAGTACCTTTTTAATTAAGCGATAAAGTATAAACCCCTATTGAATTGGTTAATTAAATGTAAATAAAATTGCCTAGAAGCTGTTTATGCCAAATAATATATTTGTTGGACATTAACTTGCTATCAATTGTTCTGCTAGGCATGGGATAAAGAAGGAGTTTGTGATGACAGTGGAAAGTAATATTGAGCGTCATGTTTTTGATGAAGTGATGGTTCCTTGTTATAGCCCGATGGAAATGATCCCTGTTAAAGGCGAAGGAGCCTTAGTGTGGGATCAGGAAGGGAATGAATATATCGATTTTGCTGGTGGGATTGCGGTGAGTTGTTTAGGTCATTGTCACCCTATTATGGTTGATGCGATTACTGAACAAGCCAATAAGTTATGGCATCTTAGTAACGTCATGACCAATGAGCCAGCATTACGTTTAGCGCAAAAGCTGATCGAGTTAAGTTTTGCCGATAAAGTTTTCTTTGCCAATTCAGGAGCAGAGGCTAATGAGGCGGCACTCAAATTAGCGCGTCGTTGGGCTGTTGAAGTTCATGGCAGTGCTAAGTCAGAGATCATTGCTTTTAAACAAGGCTTCCATGGGCGTACTTTCTTTACCGTAACCGTCGGTGGTCAAGAGGCTTATTCTGATGGCTTTGGTCCTAAACCCGGCGGTATTACTCATCTTGCTTATAATGATATTGAAGCATTAAAGGCGCATATATCCGATAACACATGCGCAATCATGATGGAGCCATTGCAAGGTGAGGGTGGAATTATTTTACCAAGCGATGATTTCGTAAAAGCAGTGCGTGATTTGTGTGATAAACATAATGCGCTACTCATTTTTGATGAAGTTCAAACGGGTAATGGTCGTACTGGTGACTTTTACGCTTATCAAGGATTGGGCATTACGCCTGATATATTAAGTACAGCGAAGTCTCTGGGTGGTGGTTTTCCAATTGGTGCCATGCTAACCACAACAGCTTTAGCTCAATATATGAAAGTGGGTACGCACGGTTCAACTTATGGCGGAAACCCTCTCGCGTGTGCTGTAGCAGAAGCGGTTGTGAATTTCGTTAGCCAACCAGAGATCCTTTCAGGTGTTAAGGAAAGGGAAGCATTATTTCGTACGGGCTTAGAAGCGATTAATGATAAGTACCATGTCTTTAGTGAAGTTCGTGGTAAAGGTCTACTTTTAGGCGCTGTGCTTAATGAAGATTGGAAAGGGCGTGCGCGTGATATTTTAGTTGCCGCAGGTCAAGAGGGGTTGTTTGTCCTGATTGCTGGTATGGATGTTGTACGTTTCACGCCATCATTGGTTATCTCACCACAAGAAATCGAGCAAGGTCTGCTTAAATTAGATAAGGCTATCGCTTCCCTCGTTTAGCTAAAATAGCTCAAGGCCCAAATATCTGTTTGGGCTTCTACCTTGCTAGTAGGTAATAGCCATTGGTCACTGTTTAAAAGGGGATTTTATGCTGGTTATTCGTCCGATAAAACGCTCAGATTATGATGCTTTACACGCCTGTGCTGTGGAGTCTGGTCATGGCTTTACCTCACTACCTGTCAATGAAGAACTACTCATTAACCGAATTACTCACTCGGAATACAGTTTTACTAAAACCAATGTCTCAACCCCAACGGATGAAGGCTATTTAATGGTTGGTGTAGAAAGTGAAACAGGGCAAGTGGTCGGGACAACAGGAATAGAAGCCTCGATTGGTTGGGATGTGCCGTTTTACTCGTATCACATTTCGAAAGTCGTTCACTCTTCACATAAGCTGCAAGTCAATAACGTGGTTAAGTTGCTTACCTTTGGCAATAACTACACAGGATGCACTGAGATCTGTACTCTTTTTCTTCATCCCGATCATCGTAGTGGATTAAATGGTCGCTTAATGTCTAAATGCCGATTTTTATTAATGGCAGAGTACCCTGAACGTTTTTCTGAAACCATTTTTGCTGAAATGAGAGGGGTGTCCGATCAGCATGGTAACTCTCCTTTTTGGCAGTGGTTACAAGAACATTTCTTCTCTATTGATTTTAAGCTTGCAGATTATTTGACTGGAATAGGAAAAAAAGGATTCATCGCCGACTTAATGCCAAAGCTTCCTATCTATATCAATTTGTTAAGTAAGGAAGCTCAAGCCGTAATAGGCGAAGTTCATGACGATACTCGTCCAGCATTAAAGCTTTTGGAGCAAGAGGGCTTTTGTAATCGTGGTTATGTCGATATTTTTGATGGCGGACCAACAGTTGAGTGCGATTTACGCAATATCACATCAGTTCAGCACTCTTTCAAAGCCAAAGTTCAGATTGGTGAGCATGCCAGCATGCAGCAATTTCTTATCGCGAATAGTTCCTTTGAGAATTTTAGAGCGACCGTTGGACAAGCAGCCTATGATCCTGTCAGTCAACATGTGGTGCTTTGCCCTAAGGTAGCGGAAGCTTTGGTCGTGAATGAGGGTGATATGGTGCGTTTGTTGGCGCAGTAAAGGGTTAGGATGATCACTTAAGGGGAAGACAATGACACAGTGGATCAATGGAGAGTGGATAGCGGGGGATGGGGAAGCGATGGTTTCAATCTCTCCCTATGATAATCAGGTCGCTTGGCAGGGCAGTAGTGCCACGGCAAGTCAGGTTGATCTTGCCGTTGAATCTGCTCGAGATGCTTTTCTTAGTTGGAAGAAGTGCGCTTTTTCACAGCGTGAAGCGGTGGTCACTGCTTTTGCTGAACAAGTTCGAGAGCATAGTGAAGAGATTGCTCGCATTATCGCTAAGGAAACGGGTAAACCACTCTGGGAGTCTCGCACTGAAGCGGGAGCAATGGCAGGAAAGATTGCGATTTCTATCCGTGCTTATCAGCAAAGAACCGGTGAAACAGCGCGAGAAGTGAATGGAAATCTTGTTACCCTACGTCACCGTCCATTAGGTGTTATGGCGGTTTTTGGACCTTACAACTTTCCTGGTCACTTACCCAATGGTCATATTGTACCGGCTCTACTGGCAGGAAATACGGTCGTGTTTAAACCATCAGAGCAAACGCCATGGACTGGTGAGTTTGTGATGAAGTTATGGCAGAAAGCGGGTTTACCTACAGGCGTCATTAACTTAGTCCAAGGTGGGAAAGATACTGGTATCGCTCTAGCCCAAGCTAAGTTTATTGATGGTCTTTTATTTACTGGAAGCGCCGATACGGGACACCTTCTTCATCGCCAGTTTGCTGGGCAGCCAAATAAAATGCTCGCATTGGAGATGGGAGGAAATAATCCTTTAGTAGTTTCTAAGCACTATGGTGATCTGAATAGTGCGGTTTATACCATTATTCAATCGGCTTTTCTTAGCGCAGGACAGCGTTGTACTTGTGCTCGTCGTCTTTACCTCCCTGTTGGCAAGCAAGGCGATGCGCTATTAACTCAGTTGCTAGAAGTAACAAAAAAGCTTCGCATTGATCAGCCTTTTGCTGATCCAGAACCTTTTATGGGATCGCAAATATCTCAACTCGCGGCAGAGCGTATTCTTAAAGCACAAAGTCATCTTCAAGCATTAGGGGGACGTAGCCTTATTGCTGCGACTATACCTAAAGTTGCGTTTGTTTCTCCCGGTATTATTGATGTTTCAGTAATTAAAGATCTTCCCGATCAAGAATACTTTGGACCGTTATTACAAGTCGTGCGTTATCAAGATCTATCCCAAGCGGTAAGGCTATCCAATGACACTCGCTTTGGTTTATCTGCTGGGCTTATTTCAACTAAAGATCATGAGTGGGACTACTTTATTGAGCATATTCGAGCGGGTATTGTAAATCGTAACCGACCTTTAACTGGGGCCAGTGGCGATGCTCCGTTTGGTGGACCAGGGGCTTCTGGAAATTTACGCCCTAGTGCATTTTATGCTGCCGATTATTGTGCTTATCCGATGGCATCCATGGAAGGGGAGTCCCCCTTACTGCCAGGTACATTAAGCCCTGGAATTACCTTTTAATGAACTCATATAAAGGGATTTCTAAGTGGAGGTAATATGACATTAGAACATTTATTTCTATCCCTATGGCAAGATTACACTTTACGTTTATGTCCATCAGCACAGCGTATACATCAACTTTTAAAAGCGAAAGGGCCATTGATAAATGACCATATCGCTTTGCGAACTTTTAATTTGCCACCGATAGGTTTATCAGTGATGGCTCAGCCTTTTTTAGCTTTAGGTTATCAAGCTTGTGGTGATTATGTTTTTGAAAATAAGCATTTGCTCGCTAAGCACTATCAGCACCCCGATCCGACGCTCCCCAAAGTTTTTATTAGTGAGCTAGAAGTTGATAAATGTTCGATAGATTTACAGCGCCTTGCTTTGCAATTGGTACAGCAAGTACAGCGAGATCACTTTAACAGCACGTCATTTTTATTTAGTGGTCGCCATTGGGATTTATCGTTTGAGCAGTATCAAGTATTGGCTAAAGAGAGTGAGTACGCTGCTTGGTTTGCCGCTCATGGCTTTGGGGCTAACCATTTTACTGTTGATGTTAATCAGTTGATGAGTTTTGAACAAGTTAAAGAGGTGAATGATTATCTACGGCAGGTTGGGTTTACGATTAATGAATCGGGTGGAGAGGTAAAGGGATCGCCTCTAGTGCTACTTGAGCAATCATCGACAATGGCAGATAGTGTTGAGGTTAAGTTTGTCGATCGGGAGGCAATGATTCCCGGTGGTTTTTATGAGTTTGCGAAGCGCTATCCTGATCATGATGGTGAACTCTATCAGGGTTTTGTCGCAGCTTCTGCAGATAAAATATTTGAAAGTACTCATTTAACAAAATAAAAAAAACCACTCATTATTTAGACAATATATGAGTGGTTTTATGTAACTGTTATTAACGCTTCAGGCTAAATAATTATTAGCGAGTACCGTAAACAACGATTGTTTTACCGTGTGCCGAAATCAGATTTTGTTCTTCTAACATTTTTAAAATACGGCCAACAGTCTCACGCGAACAACCTACAATTTGACCAATCTCTTGACGAGTGATCTTAATTTGCATGCCGTCTGGGTGAGTCATTGCATCAGGTTGTTTCGCTAGGTTTAGTAGCGTTTGGGCAATACGACCAGTTACATCAAGGAAGGCTAAGTCGCCCACTTTTTGGCTTGTAACTTGTAGACGATTGGCCATCTGTGAAGATAGACGCATCAAGATGTCTGGATTTACTTGAATAAGTTGACGGAATTTCTTAAATGAAATCTCAGCAACTTCACAAGGAGATTTAGCGCGAACCCATGCGGTACGCTCTTGATCTTCTTCAAATAAGCCTAACTCACCGATGAAATCACCTTGGTTAAGGTAAGATAGAATCATCTCCTTACCTTCTTCATCTTTAATCAGTACGGCAACAGATCCTTTCACGATGTAGTACAAAGTCTCCGCTTTTTCACCAGCGTGAATTAGCGTGCTTTTTGATGGGTACTTATGAATGTGACAGTGTGAAAGAAACCATTCTAATGTTGGATCGGTTTGAGGTTTACCTAGAACCATAATATATCACTTCCTCTGCAGAGTACGCTTGTTGCTTTATTATATTAAGCCTTGTTTCACTAAAGATCTTAACCGTAAGAGTCGTTAATAAATACTACAAGCCAACTAGTGTTTCGGTTAGGAATAGTAACTGTTTTCCTAATCCATTTCTTGATTTTAATCGTGTCATTGATACGATTCCGTAAGCAAAAATGTGCACATGATCACGGTATGAAAAGTAACCGAGTTCACTGTGTGAAAATTAGCCTATTTTTCCGGTTTCGATCAATTGTTGTAAGATAGGTCTAACAATCAATTCCATGGCGAAACTCATTTTTCCACCGGGAACAACAAGGGTATTATGACGAGACATAAAGGAGCCATCGATCATGGCTAATAGGTAAGGGAAGTCGACATTTTTTATCCCACGCAAACGAATAACAACAAAACTTTCATCAAGGCTAGGTATTCCCTTTGCATTGAGTGGATTTGATGTATCGACGGTCGGAACTCGTTGAAAGTTGATATGGGTTCGTGAGAATTGTGGCGTAATATAATTTAAGTAATCATCCATGGAGCGGACAATCGAATCCATTACAGCCTCTCTGGAGTGCCCTCTATCACGAGTGTCACGAACAAACTTTTGAATCCATTCTAAATTTACAATAGGAACCATGCCAATAAGGAGGTCGACGTGTTGTGCTACATTCACATCACCATCCATGACACCACCATGTAACCCTTCATAAAATAGAACGTCAGAATCCGCAGTGATCTCCTGCCAAGGTGTAAATGTACCTGGCATTTGATTATAAGGTACAGCTTCATCAAAAGTGTGTAAGTAACGGCGAACTTTCCCTGTGCCTTCATGACCATATTTTTGAAAAAACTCAGCTAAAGCAGGAAAGTCATTAGCCTGCGGGCCAAAATAACTTATATGCTTGCCTTGCTCTCTCGCTTTACGGATTTCAATATCCATTTCTGGACGAGTAAAGCGATGAAAACTATCACCTTCAACCCAAGCTGCTTTTATATTCATCATATTGAACATTTTGCGAAAAGCTTCAGAGGTGGTGGTGGTGCCGGCACCGGATGATCCGGTTACTGAGATTATTGGATGCTTTGCGGACATGACAAACCCTGTCTTGTTTTAGTAACTTCTTGTTAGCTATCGCCGATTACTATAACACGTAAATTATGGATGTCATGAATATGAATGTTGTTAAATGTGTTTATGTAGTTGAATATCGACTGTTTCGTGTAATTCTGAGAAAACAATAACGGCATCATTGGCTTTTAATTGAAAAAGAACTTGGTCGATCTTATCTTGTAAGGTTATATCGATATCACCGTAATCCGTCCCTTCACGCAATACAAACTCTTTGATTAAGTTCTGTAGGGTTTCAGGATCAATGTCTTGCCATGGAATAATCATAAATACCTCTAAACATTTTATGATGCAGCTTTAAATGAAGAGGTATTATGCCGATTTTTTTAAACTTTCATAGTAAGCCGGTAAAGCTTCTTCTAGCCAGAAGGTCGGTTTCATTATACTGCCGCCGACAAACCCCACATGACCACCTTGGGCAAACAGTCGATAGTCGATGTTATCTGGCAAAATAAACTTCGGAATCACATCTTCAGTCATAAAGGGATCGTCTTTAGCATGAATGATCTGAGTGGGTAAGGTAATGCTTTTTAAGCGTTGTAGACCAGAGCACTGATGGTAGTAATCCTGTGCATCTTGATAGCCATGCAGTGGAGCAGTGATTAAGTCATCAAACTCACTTAGCTTTTTAATCGCACTGATATTAACGCCATTGATATTAATTTTTTGAGACATTAACGCTTGTTTTTGAATGGCATTCGTTTTCAATGAGGTCAGTAAATGCTTACGATAGACTCGAGAAAATCCTTGTTCTATTCTTTGTGAACAGGCTGCAAGATCAAAAGGAGCAGAAACGATCGTGGCGGCATCAAGTAAGGGATCTTTATTATAGTGGCTAAGGTAATTCGCCAGCATATTACCGCCTAATGAAATACCGACCGCAACTTTAGTTTGGCTAGGGAATCGTTGATGGATATGCTGTAAAAAAAAGCGAGCATCTTCAATTTCACCAGAGTGGTAAGCCCGTGCCTGGCGATTTGGCTTACCGCTGCAACCGCGAAAATGCATCATGACCGATAACCAACCGTGTTTAGCAAAAGCAGCCATTAAACCATTCGCGTATGGACTGTTAAAGCTTCCTTCAAGCCCGTGAAATAAAACAAAGATAGGTTTATCTCTCGCTAATTCGGTATCAGGGTCTTCACTCCAAGCAAGATCCACAAAGTCATCATCTGGCGTTTCAAGGGTCTGCCATGTGGGCGTAAATAATGGTTTCTTACGTATAATGCGAGGAATCAAAGTCTGAATATGAGGGTTTGCGAGCCCCTTTGCTGCGATAAATTTAGTCATAAAAAACTCATGTTATTGATAAATACTATGTGAATTTACGCTTCACTTTGTTTGATCGCTCGGTGGCAGGGTTGGGAGAATATACGATACAGGTTGGGGCAGCTGAGACGCTGGCAATAGTTATAAACCAGTGCCGATTGATCAGTACGCTGTAAGGGGGTTTGTAGTAGTGCAGCCACTAAATCGGCTTGTTGCTGCTTTTCTAAGGTTAACTCAAATTGCAGGGCATCACGATATAAGCAATTTATCACATGATGCTTCATTTGACGGCGCAAGTAGCGATAGTCATGCAAGAGCGCATCAGAACGTTGTAAGCTGGTGTGCAAGTGTGCCCAAGCATCATCACCAAACGATAGCTGCTGCTCATCAAGCCATTTTAAAAGCAGCAGTAGATTAACATTTCCGCGATAGTGATTTTGCAGAGTTAGGCATGCTTCTTTCACTTCGCTCACGTTGTAGTACTGCAAACTAAATTGCCATAACTCACCGGTTGTTAGAGTGCTTTCCACATGCTTATTCGTCATTAAATATCGAGTTCCTGTTCCATCAATTCTAAATTTTCTTGCTCAGACATCCATTCCATTTCTATATCTTCAAGTGCTGATTTACTGCTGGCTTGTAGAGCAAGTACTTCTGTTAGTTTAGCTTTATTTTCAGCTTCGTACAGTGAGGTATCGGATAATTGCTGCTCTGCAACACTGAGAGACTCAGTTAATTTATCCATTTTCTTTTCAAGCTGTGTCAATTTCTTGCGAATTGGTGCCGTTAATTTTCTAAATTCGGCTTCTTTACGCTTCTGCTCTTTTTTCGCAGTAGCACTGTTGGTCGTTTCTTTTACTGGCGCAAGTGCTTGTGCTTCTTTGCGTTCTATCTTTTGTTGCTCGGTGAGCCATTTGTAGTAA
This sequence comes from Vibrio sp. 10N.286.49.B3, assembly GCF_002873395.1. GTDB lineage: Bacteria > Pseudomonadota > Gammaproteobacteria > Enterobacterales > Vibrionaceae > Vibrio. The sequence continues at coordinate 111,494 of NZ_MCUV01000002.1, forward strand.
TCAGTAAGGTCGCCATCAAAGGGGGCGACTTGACGATCGTGAACAAGATACAGATCATCGGTAGTCGCACGCAGTAAGTAGCGATCGTGACTGACGATAACCATAGCCCCTTCAAATGTTTGTAGTGCCATTGTTAACGCTTGGCGCATATCCAAATCAAGGTGGTTGGTTGGTTCATCGAGTAATAATAGATTCGGTTTTTGCCAAACGAGCAGAGCTAAAACAAGACGCGCTTTTTCGCCACCAGAAAACGGAGCGACTTTATCGAGCGCTTTATCGCCAATAAACCCGAAGCTGCCTAGATAATCTCGTAACTGTTGCTCGGTATGATTTGGCGCGATTTGCATCATGTGCTGTAAAGGCGTTTCTTCTGGATGCAAAGTTTCAAGTTGATGCTGGGCAAAGTAACCAATTTTGACGCCCTGAGAGTAGGTTAACTCACCACCTTGTGGATTTAACTCACCTGATAGCAGTTTTATTAACGTTGACTTACCAGCGCCATTACGACCGAGTAAACCAATACGGCTACCAGGCACGAGATTGAGGCGAATCTTTTCTAAAATAAGATTGTTGTCATAACCAGCAGAAACCTCATCCATCATCATTATAGGGTTTGGCAGTGCTGCAGGCTCTCTAAACTCAAAGCTAAATGGGTTATCAAATTGTGCTGGTAACACTTGCTCCATACGCTCTAGTGCTTTGATTCGACTCTGCGCTTGGCGTGCTTTTGATGCTTTATAACGGAAGCGATCAATATAGCTTTGCATGTGAGACATCTGCTTTTGTTGCTTCTGGTACATCGCTTGTTGTAAAACCAGTTTCTGCGCACGCTGGGTTTCAAAAGAAGAGTAGTTACCGGTGTATTCGTTTAATTGCTGATTTTCAACATGCACAATACGCCCGACGATAGGATCTAAAAAGTCTCTATCGTGGGAGATAAGAATTAAAGTGCCAGGGTAGGTTTGTAGCCAGCGTTCAAGCCACATTACAGCATCTAAATCTAAGTGGTTGGTTGGTTCATCCAGTAATAACAGATCAGAACGACACAGTAGAGCTTGAGCTAAGTTCAAGCGCATGCGCCAACCACCAGAAAACTGAGTTAAGTTCCAGCTCATTTGCTCTTGGCTAAAACCTAAACCATCAAGAAGTTCTGCTGCGCGAGCATTAATGGTATAGCCGCCAATAGTTTCTATCTTGCCATGAATATCAGCAACCAAAATACCATTGTCGTCTAACTCCGCTTGAGCTAAGTCGGCTTCTAGACCACGAAATTCACGGTCACCATCAATAACATATTCGATAGCACTGCGCTCTAGAGCAGGCGTTTCTTGGGCAACCCAAGCCAGTTCCCAATGTGATGGTTGGCTGAAGTTACCGCCATCAATAGACAGCTCACTTTTTAGTAAGGCAAATAATGTTGATTTACCACAACCATTTTTACCAACAAGGCCAACCTTGTCACCGGGGTGGATAGTAGCAGAAGCTTGCTCTAGAAGAGGTTTGCCACCGCGAAGAAGTTGAATGTCGGAAAAAGTAATCATAGGAATCGCATTGAAATTAGAGGTGATTAAACTCTGGGCATAGTAGGCGGAAACTAGATAAAAGTCGATCATTATGCAATTTGAGTTATGATACAAAGAGGTAGTAACAAATTGATAACGTTTTGCCTTGAAAATAAGGAGTAGCTCAGTCATGGACTTATGATGAGTTATTGATATAGCAAACAAGGATTTTTGCCAAGGAAGATAAGATGAGCGCTTTGCCAGCAGTTAAGGTTTTAGTGATTTATGCTCACCCCGAGCCACACAGTTCGATAGCTAATCAGGTGATGCTCACAAAGGCAGCGTCACTACCTAATGTGACCATTCATGATCTGTATGGTGCCTATCCTGAGTTTTTTATTGATGTCGATTATGAGCACCAATTATTACTTTCCCACGATGTCATCATTTTTCAACACCCTCTTTATATGTACTCATGCCCTTCATTATTAAAAGAGTGGTTTGATCGTGTGCTCAATAAAGGTTTTGCCTTTGGTCAGCAATGTGCACTAAGTGATAAATACTGGCGTAGCGTCATCACGACCGGTGGTAAGGAGCATGCTTTTAGTGAAAGCGGATACAATAAGTACCCATTAGAGCAGATTTTACAGCCTTTTGAGCTCACCGCTGCTTTATGCAAAATGCATTGGGTTGAGCCGTTAGTACTTTATTGGGCACGTAATGTGGATGATAGTGAGAGGGATAAACATGCCAACGCTTATTGCCAGTGGTTAAAGAATCCCACCCTCATTAAGCAGGAGGTGTGATATGGCTTTAACCAGTGATTTTTTACAAAGTGGTGTCATCTTCTTATCTGCAGCCGTGATTGCTGTGCCAATTGCACAACGTTTTGGTTTAGGGTCAGTATTAGGCTACTTGTTAGCGGGTGTGATTATCGGTCCGTGGGGGTTAGGCTTAATTAGTGATGTTGAAGCTATCTTACATTTCTCCGAACTTGGGGTGGTGTTGCTGCTTTTCTTAATCGGTTTAGAACTCAACCCCAAAAAACTGTGGCAAATGCGTGGACCCATTCTTGGTTTAGGTGGTGCTCAAGTCATATTAACCACACTCGCCATCACCGGCATTGCTTTTTTATGTGGAGTCAATTGGAGTAGCAGTCTCGTTATTGGTATGGGACTGGCATTATCTTCGACAGCGATAGCGTTGCGTGTACTCGAAGAGCGTGGCTTACATGGCACAGAAACCGGGCAGTCGGGGTTTGCTATTCTCTTATTTCAAGATATTGCCGTGATACCTATGCTGGCTATCTTGCCTATTTTAGCGGGCAGTACTGGCGGAAGTTGGCTCGATGCGGTTGGGGTATTAGGGGGGATTGCTGGCTTATTGGTTGGTGGTCATTTCTTATTGCGACCTCTGTTTCGCTATGTCGTGATGAGTGGTGTTAGAGAACTATTTACCGTCACTGCATTGCTCATTGTTCTTGGCATTTCGGTGATTATGCAAAGTCTTGGTTTGTCGATGGCATTAGGGACATTTTTAGCTGGGGTACTCCTTGCTGAAAGTGAATACCGGCATGAATTAGAAATCGCCATCGAGCCATTTAAGGGATTACTGCTCGGACTTTTTTTTATCGCTGTTGGTATGGCAGTAAATTTAGGCTTATTTGTTGTCATGCCTGTAGAGGTCATTATTGGTGTGGTGGGTCTAGTCGCGCTAAAAGGGGGCGTGCTTTATACCTTGGCTCGCTTGTATGGTACTCGAGAAAAAGCACGTAGTCGTATGGCGGCTATTTTAAGTCAGGGCGGTGAGTTTGCTTTTGTTATTTTTACCGCTGCAAGTGCAGAGCAGTTATTAACTCTAGAGCAATCGTCCTATTTACTCGTAGTTGTGAGTTTATCTATGGTGACGACGCCACTATTGTTGATTGTGCAAGATAAGTGGTTTGCCCGTTCTCTAAATCAAGATGGTGAAGCAATGGCATCGGATGTGATTGATCGTAGCCCAAGAATAATTATCGCTGGTTTTGGTCGCTTTGGTCAGATAGTCGGTCGCTTGATGTACGCCAATAAAATACGCGTTACTGTGCTAGAAAGTGATGCCAGCCAAATACAGATCTTACGTAAATATGGCTATAAGGTTTTTTATGGTGACTCTACTCAGTTAGATTTATTGCGTGTAGCGGGTGCTGATAAAGCCGAAGCAATTATCCTTTGTACGGACTCCCCTGATGAAATTATGGAAACCGTTGATTTATGCAAGCAGCACTTTCCTCGTTTAAAAATTTTGGCGCGAGCTCGTAGTCGTGTAGAGGCTTATCAATTAATGAGCCATGGTGTTGATAAGTATTCGCGTGAAACTTTTCTAGGTGCGCTTGATTTAGGTCAGCAAGCCTTAATTGAGTTAGGGATGCATCCATACCAAGCTAAGCGAGCAGAAGCACACTTTCGAAAATTAGATAATGCGATGCTTAAAGAGTTAATTCCTTTGCATATGGAAGATAAAGAGTTAGCTCAGCGTTCAAAAGAAGCCCGTAAAGAGTTAGAAGAAATTTTTGGTCGAGAGATAGATAAAGACCGCCAATCGATGAATTATTGGGAATCGTAATGACACATTTTTCGGTATTAAAGGATTAACATGATGATAAAAGGCATAAAAAAACGCTTCATCGCTGGAGCCAGTTGTCCATCTTGCCAGACTCAGGACACTTTACGTTGGTGGATTGAAAATAATATTGAGTTGGTCGAGTGTGTAGAGTGTCATTTTTCAGAACAGCGTAAGCCAAGTTCACTGAATAAGAGTGAGCATGTACAACAAGAAATGATTGGGATTTTTAAGCCAGAATGATTGAGTTTCGCTAATAGATCCCCATAATATGCAGTATAGAGAAATCGATCTCATCATCTAAGTATTCATTTTGATACTTAGGTTATCAATTCCTTTGGAGTTAGCATGAAAATTGAAAAGAATGTAGTTGTTAGCGTAGCATATCAAGTTAAAACGGCAGACGATGTAGTTGTCGATCAGTCAAGTGTTGAAGCACCGCTGGATTACCTTCACGGTCACAACAACCTAATTACTGGTCTAGAAGCAGAGCTAGAAGGTAAAGTTGTTGGTGATAAATTCACAGCCGTTGTTTCTCCTGAAGATGCTTATGGCGAGCACAGTGATGAGCTAGTACAACGTGTACCTGCTGCTGTATTCCAAGGTGTTGATGAAATTGAAGTCGGTATGCGCTTTTTAGCTGATACTGACCAAGGTCCAATTCCAGTAGAAGTGACAGAAGTCGATGGTGATGATGTTGTGGTTGATGGCAACCACATGCTAGCTGGTCAAACATTAACATTTGATGTTGAAGTAGTCGCGGTTCGTGCTGCAACAGAAGAAGAAGCTCAACACGGTCATGTACACCAAGAAGGTGCAGAACACGATCATGAAGGCGGCTGTTGTGGTGGCGAAGGTCACGATGAAGATAAAAAAGATGGCTGCTGTGGCGGCGGTGGTTGCGGTTCTCACTAAGTAGAACTGAAATCATAAAATAAAAAACGCTAATCGTTGCTTCGATTGGCGTTTTTTTGTATTCACTCTATGGTCAATATTGCAGATCAATTTAGTAGTGTGGCGGTGGTGTTTCTTCTGATGGATCAGCAAGATTTGAACCACTCATATTTTTTACCTTACCAACCACAAATTTCATTTGATCGCGCATCACAGTGATCTGTAATTGCTGCTGGCTAAGCGCATCATTTAAATCATCGACAAGTTGTTCTTGGAACGCCAGTTTGCATTCTAGATCATCAATACGATTTTCAAGTTTTTCAATGGTGTTTTCAGTCATGATTAATTATCCAGTTTCCAGGCTTGAGCAATACCTGCTGAGGTGGCAGTTATAATACGCTGCTGCGTGTCAAAGGCTGCATCATACACCACGGCACGGGGAGGGCGAGTATCTTTTAAAGGTTCTACATCGAATCGATGAATTTGTTGCCCAGTATCAGTATCCCAAGTTGCCACTCGTCCAGATGGTGTTCCGGTCACGAGTTGTTTACCGTCATCAGAGAAGCGTGCTGATGAAAAAATAAGCTGGCGTGATAGGCTTTTTAACTTTGCGCGTTCTTCACCACTCGTTAAATCCCAAATAGTCGCATTGTTGCTACCATCGGAGACAAAAGCGAACAATCCATCCCTTTGTAAGGCGACACGATTAATGCGTTGATCGTATTCAAATTGATAGATAACGTGACCGGTTTTTGTATCCCAAAGAAAAGCATTGTGGTCATTCCCCCCTGTTAAAGCAAAACGTCCATTTGGTGATAAAGCCACGGAATTAACTTTTTCTTGGTGAGCAAGGAACTCTATTCGTCGTCCGGTGACTAAGTTGACGTAGATAGCTTTTCCATTTGATAAACCAAGTAAAACTTGCTCGCCATTGCTGGCAATATCAATGGCTCGAATGAGACCGTCAGAGATAGACCAAAGACCTTCCGATTGAGTCCAGGCTAAGTCCCAAACGGCAAAGTTAATTTGGCTGGCGGTAATCGCATATCGACCATTATCAGAAATTCGGATATAGGAAACGGTGTTTTCTTGTTGGTCTTGAGTGCCTAGTTTCGCTAATGCTTTATCTTCAATTAAATCCCATAGCACTAAAGACTGCTGCTGGGAATAGAGCAGAGCAAAACGACCTTCGCGGCTTAAGGCAAAGCTGGTGGCTCCTTGCGGCTCGATTTCCCAACGTTGATCATCGCTAGCGGAGAAAAAGCACCCATTTAACAACAGGCTGACAATAAAAAAGAGGATTGCATGTGTAATTTTACGCACAGTTTGAGTTATCCGATTTGTATGCAACGACAGTTACTTAATATATTGGTATAAAAGGTTAATACACGCTAATCTAAACGATATATTTGTGAACAATTATAAATGGCTAGTCCATTCTCTGGAGAATTAAATGAAATCAGTTTTAAAAGTGTCGCTATTGGCTGCAACAGTAATGCTGGCAGTTGGTTGTCAAAAAGAAGAAACACAAGTAGAAGCGGCTCCGCAAGCTGAAGCAGCAAGTGCAGTAGTATTCCAAACAGAAGATGATAAAGCAGCATACGCAATTGGTGTCTCTTTTGCTAATTACTTAAGTGCAAGCATTGATAAGCCAAGCGAAATCGGTATTTCTTTAAATAAAGAATTAGTACTTAAAGGTATTGAGCACGCATTTGCTGATAAAGCTGAAATCACAGAAGAAGAGAGCCGTGCTGCACTTGAATCTCTAGATCAACGTGTTGCTGAAGCAATGCAGATCGAAGCTGAGAAAAAATCGGCTGAAGTTAAGCAAGCAGGTGATGATTTCCGTGCTAACTTTGAAAAAGAAGATGGCGTAGTGAAAACAGAGAGTGGCCTTTTATACAAAGTAGAAAAAGCGGCTGAAGGCGATTCACCAGCAGAAACTGATACTGTAAAAGTTCACTACAAAGGAACATTAATTGACGGTACTCAATTTGATAGCTCATACGATCGTGGTGAACCAGCAACGTTCCCTCTAAACCGCGTTATCCCAGGTTGGACTGAAGGCGTTCAGCTGATGCAAGTTGGCTCTACTTACCAATTTGTTATCCCAGCAGAGCTTGCCTACGGTGAGCAAGATACTCCAACAATTCCAGCAAACTCAACTTTAGTATTTGATGTTGAATTGCTAAGCATTGAAAACGCTGAATAATATTTTTAGCGGTTAAAGAAGAAAGCCTGACATTTGTTCAGGCTTTTTTATTGCCTAAATAAAGTAAATACTTCCATTTTTGAGAATGATTTTTTGTCCTAAATCACTAGTTAGCTATATACATTGGCACGATATTCAAATTTTCTGATAAACTTACATAAATTTGTTGATTTTTCGCACTAAGGTCAGTTTCTCGTGACAACGATAGATACATTAAATGCTGAAATGCTACTTGAGATGGAATCAGTTCATGTCATGCCATTTAGCGAGCATGATAAAATCATTTTACGTTCCTATGAAGCCGTCGTTGATGGCATCGCAAGCCTGATAGGGCCTTTTTGTGAGATAGTTTTACACTCATTAGAAGATCTAAATACATCAGCTATAAAAATTGCAAATGGTGAAAATACTGGTCGCCAAGTCGGTTCACCAATTACAGATTTAGCACTTAAGATGCTGAAAGATATAGAAGGATCAAAGCGTAACTTTTCTCGCTCATACTTTACTCGCGCTAAGGGTGGAGTGTTAATGAAATCGATTACTGTCGCGATTCGTAATGGTGAAGAGCGAGTGATTGGTTTGCTGTGTATCAACGTTAACCTTGATGCGCCATTCTCTCAAGTTTTGCACTCCTTTATGCCAACACAAGAGGCAGAGGAAGCCGCATCATCGGTTAACTTTGCTAGCGATGTTGAAGAGCTTGTCGATCAAACCGTTGAGCGCACAATTGAAGATATAAACGCAGATAAAACGGTCTCAAATAACACCAAGAATCGTCAAATTGTCATGGAGTTATATGATAAAGGTATCTTCGATATTAAAGATGCAATTAACCGTGTAGCCGATCGTTTAAATATCTCTAAACACACCGTTTACTTATATATTCGCCAGCGTAAAACAGAGGACGATGAAGCGTGAGTTGCCTGACTTATACTTTGATCGTAAATGGCTCTGTCTATGGCTCTCAGTCTGCGCGCAGTGCCTATTTATTTGCCCAAGCGGTTATTCAAAAGGGTCATAAATTAGAGTCAGTTTTTTTCTACCAAGATGGCGTCTTAAATGGCTCTGCTATCACAGCTCCGGCCAACGATGAATTTGATTTGGTTTCAGCATGGCAAGCGTTAGGAAAAAAGCATCAAGTTCGATTAGAGACATGTGTCGCGGCTGCATTACGACGCGGCATTATTGGTGAAGAAGAAGCGAAACTGCATCAATTGAAACAATCTAATTTAGCCGATGGTTTTCAGCAAAGTGGTCTTGGTAGCTTAGCTGAAGCCTTGTTAACTCAAGATAGAGTAATTCAGTTTTGAAAAAAATAGCCTTTGTATTCAAGAGCCTTCCTCATACAACTGCGAAAGGTAGAGAAGGGCTCGATGCTCTACTCGCTGCCTCTGCCTATAGTGAAGATATCTCCGTTTTCTTTTTGGGAGAGGGTGTCGCTCAATTAATTAATAATCAACAGCCTGACCTTATCTATAGTCGAAACTATATCAATACTTTTAAACTATTAGAGCTTTATGACATTGAGGATATTTACGTTTGTCAGAGTAGTCTCGACGCGATGGGGCTTCATTCTTCAGCGCTGATTATGGATGTTACTTTACAAACTAAAAGTGATATCACGGCTCGATTGAGAGAATGTGACTCAATATTGACGTTCTAACTGAAGGAAGGCGAATGCTACATATCGTAAAAAATAGCCATCAATTGTTTCAACTAAATTCGTATTTGTTACCTTCAGATGGCATTTTACTGGTCGAAGATGCGGTCTATTTAGCCAATGACAAACATGTTGCTCATGAATCGTTGGAAAAAATCACAAATCAGATATTTATTTTAGAAGATGATCTCAGGGCGAGAGGATTAATGAGTGTCAATTTATCTCCCTTTCATCTGGTTGATTTTGAAGGTTTTGTTGACCTTACAATTCAACATCCTCAAGCTATGACGTGGGATTAATCGAGTCGTAAAGAAGAAGTTTACATCTAGATGGCTAAAATAAATACGCTCGATATTGTATATTTCTTGACACGCACCCCATAGCTGAATAGAATTTTGCGTCCCTATTTATACTCTAAGTAGGGTTAGATTTTTCACAAAGCTTACTTTCAAGTAAATTCAGGAGCTAGTTAATGGCAACTATTAACCAGTTGGTACGCCAACCTCGTGCAAAGCAAGTTGTTAAAAGCAACGTGCCAGCACTAGAAGCGTGCCCACAAAAACGTGGTGTATGTACTCGTGTTTACACAACTACACCTAAAAAACCTAACTCAGCACTTCGTAAGGTTTGCCGTGTTCGTCTAACGAACGGCTTTGAAGTGACTTCGTACATCGGTGGTGAAGGCCACAACCTTCAAGAGCACAGTGTTGTTCTAATCCGTGGTGGTCGTGTTAAAGACCTTCCGGGTGTACGTTACCACACTGTTCGCGGCGCACTAGACTGTGCTGGCGTAAATGACCGTAAGAAAGGTCGTTCTAAGTACGGTGTGAAGCGTCCTAAGTCTTAATGGATTCCGTTAAGTAAGGCCAAACACTAAATTATTTTTAATTTTTGAAGAAACTGAAAAGTTTTGGATAACCTGAAAAAGACAACGGAGAATATCCATGCCACGTCGTCGCGTTATTGGTCAGCGTAAGATCCTTCCAGATCCTAAGTTCAAATCTGAACTGCTGGCAAAATTCGTTAACATCCTTATGGTTGACGGAAAAAAATCTACTGCAGAAAAAATTGTTTACACTGCACTAGAAACTATGGCTGAGAAATCTGGTAAAGATCACTTAGCTGTATTTGAAGAAGCTCTTGAAAATGTTCGCCCAATGGTAGAGGTTAAATCTCGCCGTGTGGGTGGTTCAACTTACCAAGTACCTGTAGAAGTTCGTCCGGTTCGCCGTAACGCTCTTGCTATGCGTTGGGTAGTTGAAGCTGCGCGTAAGCGTGGTGAAAAATCTATGGCTCAACGCCTAGCTGCTGAAATGCTAGACGCGTCTGAGAACAAAGGTACTGCGGTTAAGAAACGTGAAGACGTTCACCGCATGGCTGATGCTAACAAAGCATTCGCTCATTACCGCTGGTAATACCTTTTTAGTGCTGCGGGTTTATACCCGTGGCACTTCTTTATTTTCTAAACCTTCTTTTTAAAGAAATGGAAAATAGGGTCTATTTATATTAGTAAAGTGATTGTTATAATTACATTCTTAATATAAATAATCCCTACCAAAGAGGATACAATCGTGGCTCGTAAAACTCCTATTGAGCGCTACCGTAATATCGGTATCTGTGCGCACGTAGATGCAGGTAAAACAACCACAACTGAGCGTATTCTGTTCTACACAGGTCTTTCTCACAAAATCGGCGAAGTTCACGATGGTGCAGCTACCATGGACTGGATGGAGCAGGAGCAGGAACGTGGTATTACTATCACTTCTGCTGCAACGACAACTTTCTGGCGTGGTATGGATGCTCAATTTCCAGAGCATCGCGTTAATATCATCGATACTCCTGGGCACGTTGACTTTACTATTGAAGTAGAGCGTTCACTACGTGTGCTTGATGGTGCCGTTATTGTCTTTTGTGGATCGTCTGGTGTTGAGCCACAATCTGAAACTGTATGGCGTCAAGCTGATAAATACGGTGTTCCTCGTGTTGTATTCATCAATAAGATGGACCGTACGGGCGCAGATTACTTACGCGTTATTGAACAAATTAAAGATCGTCTTGGTGCAAATCCAGTTCCAATCCAATTAAACATTGGTGAGGAAAATGATTTTAGAGGTGTTATCGACCTTATCAAGATGAAAGCAGTGAACTGGAACGATGCTGATCAAGGCATGACCTTCACTTATGAAGATATTCCAGAAGACATGCTAGACGTTGCTGAAGAGTGGCGTAATAACCTTGTTGAAGCAGCAGCTGAAGCAACTGAAGAGTTAATGGATAAGTACCTTGAAGACGGCGAATTAACAGAAGCTGAAATCAAGCAAGCATTACGAACTCGTACGCTAAATAATGAAATTGTTCTAACTACCTGTGGTAGTGCATTTAAGAACAAAGGTGTACAAGCCGTTTTAGATGCTGTTATCGATTACTTACCATCACCTTCAGATGTTCCTGCAATCCAAGGTCTTGATGAAAAAGAGAATCCGGTTGAGCGTCATGCTGATGACAAAGAACCGTTTGCTGCGTTAGCTTTTAAAATCGCAACTGACCCATTTGTAGGCACGTTAACTTTCATGCGTGTTTATTCAGGTGTCATAAAAACAGGTGATACTGTTTATAACACGATTAAAGGCAAGCGTGAGCGTTTAGGTCGTATTGTTCAAATGCATGCGAATAAACGTGAAGAAGTTAAAGAAGTTTATGCTGGTGATATTGCTGCAGCGGTAGGTCTTAAAGATGTAACTACAGGTGAAACTCTGTGTGATCAAAACCATAAAGTGGTTCTTGAGCGTATGGAATTCCCAGAACCTGTAATTCAAATTGTTGTAGAACCACGCTCGTTGGCAGATCAAGATAAGATGACTATTGCTCTAGGTAAACTAGCAGCAGAAGACCCATCTTTCCGTGTTGATAGCGATGACGAAACAGGTCAAACCCTGATTTCTGGTATGGGTGAGCTTCACCTAGATATCATCGTTGATCGCATGAAGCGTGAATTTGCAGTCTCTTGTAACGTGGGTAACCCTCAGGTTGCATACCGTGAAACCATTCGTGGTAAAGCGGATGTTGAAGGGAAATTTATTCGCCAAGCTGGTGATCGTGGTCAATACGGTCATGTATGGCTTACGATTGAACCATCAGAAGTTGGTGAAGGGTTTGTCTTTGTAGATGGAATAGTAGGTGGTGTGGTTCCAAAAGAATTCATCACGTCAGTATCGCAAGGTATTGAAGAGCAAATGAAAAATGGTGCATTAGCTGGCTATCCTATGATGGATATCAAAGCAACACTGTTTGATGGCTCTTACCATGAAGTCGACTCAAATGAGATGGCGTTTAAGATCGCCGGATCAATGGCTTTAAGAGACGGAGCGCTACAAGCGCAACCTGTTCTTTTAGAACCTATAATGAAAGTTGAAGTAACTACTCCAGAAGACTGGATGGGTGATGTTGTTGGTGATATTAATCGCCGTCGCGGCATCATTGAAGGTATGGACGAGGGTACTGCTGGCCTGAAAGTTATTCGTGCACAAGTACCGTTGTCCGTTATGTTCGGTTACGCAACTGACTTACGTTCTGCGACACAAGGCCGTGCTTCATACTCTATGGAGTTTTTTGAGTACGGTGAAGTGCCAAAAAATGTAGCAAGTGCTATCATTGCAGAGCGTGGCTAATACTTATCAAAGTAATGAACCTATTGCGCTAACACGAGTTGGCGCATAAAATAGTAATTTCTGGCGCGTCCTGAACATTTATCGGGGCGAATCATAACTAGGAAGGAACACGATCGTGTCTAAAGAAAAATTTGAAC
>NZ_MCUV01000003.1:0-655 GCF_002873395.1 Vibrio sp. 10N.286.49.B3
GCTTTCGATTATTAAATAAATATAATGCTATAAAAATCTCTTTTAATTCTGATTCTTTATCATCTATAAATTTAAAAAGGCTTTGTAAAAGCTTAGGACTACAACCTTCTGAATAAAAAGTAAAATCTCGATAGCCTCCTGTATGTGGACCATCAAATATCAAACGAGTATCTTCAATCATATTAAAATAATGCCATAATAAGGTAAGGTAAACTAATCTTACACTTAAAAACAAGTACTTAGGAAGTGCTTTTTTGCAGGTACATAATGAAAAGGAGTGAAGTAAAATTTGTGTTATAAGTCCCTAAATGTGTAACATTAATTTTATCAGCTAATATCTAAGATTATATGGATAAACTGAAAGTTGCTCTCCAGAAGAAAGTAACGTTTTTAAGTGGTTATCACATCTTAGATAAATACTTACCCCCAGAGTCTGGTTTGCTGTCATTCCGACCTACGGATATGATAAAAGCATGACTGAGGACTCCGCGCCTATGAAGCAGCATGAGATACATGGATACCAAGAAACACTTAAAGCCTGCATAATTAATTGTATTGATTAACTCTGGTAATTCTTCAAGCTTTAATTGAAATACAAAAAAGCCCACACTTGGTGGGCTTTTTTTTGACAATTTGGTGCCCGCTACTGGACTCG
>NZ_MCUV01000003.1:1370-108615 GCF_002873395.1 Vibrio sp. 10N.286.49.B3
TGGTGCCCGCTACTGGACTCGAACCAGTGACACCTTGCATGTCATGCAAGTACTCTAACCAACTGAGCTAAGCGGGCTGATGATAATAACAAGATAAAAACGATCCCAATTAAGGGAGAATATGGTGCCCGCTACTGGACTCGAACCAGTGACACCTTGCATGTCATGCAAGTACTCTAACCAACTGAGCTAAGCGGGCACATCTTGTCAACGCAATAATAGTAACGAGACTCACCGCTCTGTGCAAGTAGAATATTAATGATTTGCGCTCGTTTGTTGCTTTTGTAGTCAGAAGTTACAAAAAACAACCACTTTGTCTACTAAATAACCCTAAGTTACTAAATTTAAACAAAATAAAAGTTCTAAAACAATATGCGAATAGTGATTGAAAACCTTACGCAATCGTTTACAATCACTGCCTATATTTATTGAGCTGTATATATTCGGTGATTTGGTCCGAACGTCTCTACCACAAAACCTAATTTTGTGACTACAGTCCATCATTTCTGATTCATTTAGAAAGCCTATTTATTATTCGAATAGATACGTTCAGTAAATTAGTGTAACTATGGAAAGGATCCATACGTTTATCCCCCCAATTTACTCTATAGGTTTTATTGTGAGTCTTGACACTGCTCTAGCTAATTCAAAATCAACAAGTATTGTTGAATCTATTTTTAAAGTAACCCAGCGCAAATCAACAATCGGAACAGAGCTTTACGCTGGTTTTATTACCTTCTTAGCCATGAGTTATATTCTTGCTGTCAACCCAGCGATACTTGGTGATATACCAGGAATGGATCGCGGTGCGATATTCACTGCAACCGCTTTAGCTGCTGGTATAGCAACGCTAATTATGGGTGTGTTTGGTAACTACCCTGTCATGCTTGCACCAGGGATGAGTATGAATGGCTTCTTCAAAGGCTTACTATTTAGCAGTTCTATGGCTTTAGTATGGCATGAGGCTTTATTTGGTATCTTCTTATCTGGGATTATCTATTTAATCTTTTCTCTCACTAAGATTCGCCGCACCATGATCGAAGCGATCCCAGAGGATCTTAAGTTAGCCATCACGGTTTCTTTAGGTTTGTTCATCGCTTTTCTTGGACTAAAGAATGCTGGCATCATTGTTTCAAACCCTATTGTCCTTGTTAGCATGGGACAAATTACTGATCCGCAAGTCATGATTGCCTACATCAGTATCTTTGTTGCGCTAGCCTGTATGATCCGAGATATTAAATTAGCGACGTTTATCTCTTTTGTCGCCTCAATGGTATTAACGCTTGGTGCAGATATGATCCTCGGCACCTCTCATGCACCGATTCCTGAAACGTTAATTTCAACCCCACCAAGCCTAGCACCAAGCTTCGGCGCTATCTTCAACTTCTCTGGTTTTACCCCTGAAAAGCTGTTCGATTTATTCTTCATTGTGATGGTTTTCTTTATCGTCGATTTCTTTGACGGCTTAAGCACAATTGTTGGTGTCGGTAAAGATGCTGGTATTATCGATAAAGATGGTAAAGTGCCAAACGCTAAATCTGCACTTGTTGCTGATGCTGGCGGTACTGTTATCGGCACAATTTTAGGGACAACATCAATTACGGCATTCTCTGAATCCGGTATTGCCTCTTCTCAAGGTGCAAAAACTGGCTTAGCCGCAGTAATGACCGCTATCCTATTCTTCTTATCTCTATTCCTATACCCAATATTTTCTGTCTTCTCTACCGCTATTGTTGCACCAGCTATGGTTGTTGTTGGTATCTATATGGTTGGTCGTTTAGGTCAGATTCAGTGGGATAAGAAAGAGTCTCGCATTGCGACCTTCTTTACGATCATGTTTACCGTATTAAGCTTCTCTCCAGCTAACGGTATGGCAATGGGCTTTATTACCTACTCGTTCAGTATGCTAGTTGCAGGTAAAGGTAAAGAAGTACACCCATTAATTTATGGCTTATCGGTTGTCTTCATTGCTTACCTTGTCTTGATGTAAGCGAATAGCAAGTTCCAATATAAGTAAATACGAATAACAAAAAGCCCAAAGTAATTGAACTTTGGGCTTTTTAACATTTAGGCGATTGGTATTATATCAAGCGCTACAAAGGAATTGTCGCAGAAGATAACTCATTAAAACGGATTAGAAACCACGACGCTTCCAGAAGTTAGCTTCATCTTTACCGTAAACAGTAAACGTTTTTTCAGCCACAACACGACCTTGTAGCTCAATGGTCATACGCCACTTACCGATTTTATTGTCTTCTGGTGCCCAGATAGTATCACCAAGGTAGAAAGTCCAATCATTGCTATTAACGTGCTCTTCACCGTCAAATGGTTCAAGTACTTCACCATCAGGGTTGGTAATATCAGGATGATAAATACAATACTTAACCTTTTCACCCTTAGCTTTCTTTATATTGATAATAAAGCCAAACTCAATATCAATCTCTGCAGGAACTTGAAGTGTAAACTCTTGTATTTTCGGTAACTCTTTAGATTTTGAATCCCATGTTGTATAAATGCCATAAGATGTCATATCGATAATGGGAGAACGCTTTGCCATAGTAAATTCGTTATCCTTCTTTATTACGGTTCATTGTGCGAAGTTGAGACAGGTACTTAATCCAACTTTTTGCCTCACGAGACTCTTTTAAGTTATTGGCTTTTTTAGCTTCAATTAGCGCAGGCTCAAGTTGCTCTAATTTATAAAAAGCACGTACTTTCGCTAGAGCCACATCCACTTGCTTATCTTTGCCTGGCACTCGATCAAATACATCAATCGCTTGTTGGTAGTGACCTTCTTGCAGTAACAACTGCCCCACTTGCCAATGATACTTAGGCTTT
This sequence comes from Vibrio sp. 10N.286.49.B3, assembly GCF_002873395.1. Taxonomy (GTDB): domain Bacteria; phylum Pseudomonadota; class Gammaproteobacteria; order Enterobacterales; family Vibrionaceae; genus Vibrio. The sequence continues at coordinate 4,209 of NZ_MCUV01000003.1, forward strand.
TGTTTCGCCGCTTTTTGCCATAATTGCGTCGCTTTAGACCACTCTTTGGCATTTTGCCAATTCGCCGCTTGATCGACAATTAAATCAATATCAGATTCTGAACCATCAATCGCTTCTAAAACGAGTGCAGCGCGTTCAGGTATACCACGTTGAGCATATAACTGTGCCAGTAAACGTAAGTCTTGATTGGATAACTCAACGCCTTGTAGTTTAGCCAAAGCCAGTGAGTCCAGTGCTGAATGAGTACGATTGAGTTGCAACTGTAAACTCACTAATTGACGCCACCAGTTGACCTCTTCAGGCTGTAAAATCAATAGGCGCTCAACCGTTTTTATTGCTGCTTGCCATTGCTTTAACTGTAGCTCTGCACCAATTTTCAACGATAGTGGCTGTAATTCATCAGGATTTCCAAACTGGTCATATTGCTTTAAAGCACTCAATACCGATTGCCACTCTTGAATTTGGTAATGAGACTGGGTAATTCTCAGCCATAACTCATCGCCTTGCTGGGTTTCTGGGATCGATTTAGCCAGTTGATAATAGTGCGGTATGGCTTTCTTAAACTGCTGATCGGTTAAAAGCACATCGGCTAACATACGCTCTGTTTGCCATGCTTGATCATCTTTTAATAAGCCACTTTTTACCGCAACAGTCAGTTGCTTGATCGCTGATTTGATATCACCTGTTTGCCAATAAAAAACGCCAAGCATACGAGCAATATAAGCATTATCATAAGCTCGATTTGATTCAAGCTTACTCAATAAATCTATCGCCCCAGCAATATTATCCTCTTGCTGTAATTGGTGAGCTTTTTGGACTCTTACTGCGGTGTATTGGCTAAGTTCTGCTGCCAATGTCGTTGTCGAGAGCAACCCTGTTAGAAGAATTAAGAGTGAACGTTTTATCATTGTGCTAATTTAAACTCCAATCTAACGGTCTGATTTAGCTGATCAAGCGCTTTGCCATCAATCACTTTAGGCTGATACTTCCAGTTTTTAAGTGCTCTTATCGCTTCTCTTTCAAATAAACGCCTAGGATTCGCTTCTTTAACTGCAATATCTATTGGGCGACCGGTTGGATCAATAGTAAATGACATAATCACATACCCTTCAGCCCCTCGCTTTAAGGCTTGTGCTGGGTAACGAGGTTCAACTCGATACAAAGGCATCGCTTGCTGATTAGAACCTACGTCAGCAAATGTTGGTGCATTAATTGATAGACCATTGATTGCAGTATCTAAAGATAAGGCTGAAATCGGTGTCATTGTATTGAGCGGGGTTGTGCTCGTTTGAGTGTTGGCTGCTTGCGCCTCTGGCGGTGGTTGTGGTGCTTCTGGCGGCTCAGGCACACTACGCTGGCGACGCTGTGTCGCACTTTCTTGTTCAACCATAACAATATCAAAGCGTAGATTTTCACTGCTCTCTGGCTTGCCTTGATGACCATTATCAACCATCAGAGCCATGATTGAGAACAGACCAAAGCTCACTAAAGCCGCAAAAGGCAATGCAACTAATAAACGTAGCATTAGCCCTTCTCCGCAGCCAAAGCAATATTTTGTACACCAGCACCTTTCGCTGCATCCATCACTTTAACAACCGTACCATTATAGGCATGCTCATCAGCTTGAATAACTAATGATGCATCTGGTTGCTCTAGTAATAAATGCTCTAACGTTGCCTCCACTCGCTCAACATCAACCATACGCTTATCAATATAGATATCATTCGCCGATGTGATGGCAACAAAGATCCCTGCATCCTTTTGGCTCACGACATTGGAAGCTTGTGGTCGATTAACCTCAACTCCAGACTCACGAACAAATGAGCTAGTGACAATAAAAAAGATGAGCATGATAAAAACGATATCAAGCATTGAGGTTAGATCGACTTGTGCTTCTTCTACTTTACTTGCGCGTCTACCGAGTCTCATTTTTGACTCCTTAAAGATTTTTCTAGGTTCATTGCCGACAATGAACACACTTTAACTAATCGAGCATGAACAAACATGCCTGCTAATGCTGCCACCATTCCTGCCATGGTCGGTAATGTCGCTAATGAAATACCTGATGCCATCAGTTGAGGCTGGCTACTACCTTGTGTCGCCATAACATCAAACACTGAAATCATTCCAGTTACCGTACCCAATAGACCTAACATAGGGCAAATTGCGACTAATACTTTAATGAGGTTTAAGTACTGATGCAGCGCAATATGTGCTTCGCTCACCCAACGGTCACGAATGGCATGAGCATACCAAGAGTGGTGATCATCGCGTTGATGCCACTGTGCTATCCAGACTTTACGCTGACGAGGAAAAGACCACATCAGGTAAATCACACGTTCAATAACCAATAGCCAGCACAGAGCAACAACAGCAGCAAGCCACCATAACACTTGCCCACCTTGCTGCATAAACTCAGCAAGGGCAAATGACCAATTCTGTAGCCAGAGCATATCCATTTACGCCGCCGTTTCCGTTGAAGAATCATTCACTAGCAGGGCTTTTTTTTCAGCTTGTGTTGCCACTAACCCAATGCCTTGTTTCTCCAGAATATTACGGATATTTTCTGCTTGAGTACTTAAGATGTTGTGTGCAAGCAATAACGGCATAGCAGCAACGAGACCAAGTACGGTCGTGATCAGTGCCATTGAGATACCACCAGCCATGACTTTAGGATCACCGTTACCAAACTGGGTAATCACTTGGAATGTCTCAATCATACCTGTCACTGTCCCTAGCAAACCTAACATCGGTGCAAGAGCGGCAAGCAGTTTTAACATTGATAAACCTTTTTCTAGCACTTGCTGCTCATCAACAACGGCTTCAAGAAGACGCAGCTCTAAAGATTCAACACTGCGAGATTGCTCTTGGTTGTATACCGCTAAAACACGTCCTAATGGGTTGTTCTTTGGTGTTTCTGGTGTTTTTAGCTGCTTTTGAATTTGATGATGAGAGATCGCTAATTTAACGCCTCTGAAAATGGCAATAATTAAGCCGAAAGCCAACAACGCCATAATCACTTTACCCACAGCGCCACCAGCTTGAAGTCGATCTTTTAAGCTTGGCGTTAACGCTAATTGGTCAAGCATAATACCGCGAGAAGGATCAACAGAGTAAATAGCAAGACCGTCGGTAGATTGGCTTAACAAGTCCACTGTTGGTGCATTTTGTGGCTGTCTTGGGTAGTCAACAGCAAAACTAACTTCACCGTTTTTCTGCCCGCTCCAGTTAAGGTAGCCTTGCTCACCAACCAAGCCCATAGCGCCTAAACGGTATGCTGAAACGTCATTTGCAATACCATCACCTTCAATATAACGAATCGAGACTTCTGCTTGCTCCGAGCTTGCTTGGATCTGTTCATTCATGCTCTGCCATAAGCCCGTTAATTGAGCCATAGATGGAAGCGCTTTAGCATCAACAATATCATCGACTACGCTGTCATACGCGCCGCGATCGATACTAGTAATCGAGTGACTCAGTTCCGCTTGTAATTCTTTTGCTGACTGGCGAACGACACCAAACAACTCACCAAGGCTACCAGTATCTAAACGCAGTTGCTCTTCACTTTTTGCTAAGCTTTGTTCATTTTGACTAAATTGCTTTGCCAACTTCTCTGTTTCTTCTTGAAGTTGACGACGCTGAGATTCCAGAGATTTCTTTTGCTCTAAATAGCTTGATTCAGTTAGCGCAAAGCCTGACTTTCTCGCAGCATCGTGATTTTTTTGTTGTGTCTGTTCAACTTTCGCTTTCTGTACTAACTCTTGGCTAGCATGAGCAGAATTAATCAGTAAACAAAGAGGTAAAAGAGCAAAACATACTTTATTGATAACAGATGGGGTATTCATAATCTTTACCTTGATTACTGCTTAGTGGCAACAGGAAGTGAAATTGGAAGATAAATTAAGCTAGGTGCGGCTTGCTTATTCGCCACAGCATAAGCTTTATCAAATTCGGCAGAGTAAGCGTTATCAAGCTCTTGCCACTGCTGAGTTGATACATCCCAAGACCAGTATTTACTGCCAGCTAAACTACGTGCAATCAGTGAAATTCGACCAAGATACATAATTTCGGCTTTAACTTGCGTCGCTTCTGTTAAGCTAATTTGACCTTGATAGATACCAAGTTTAATACCGTAATCCATTTCAATTTGGTAGGCTTCAAGAATACGACGGTATTTTTCAGCATCGCTAATATTCGCAATACTCATCATATTTTCAAGTTTTTCAACTCGTTGCTCACGTTGAGTTAAGCGAATTGGTTTATCATTTTCAACGATCTGCTTAAGACCAGCAATCATTTGATACATTAACGGCACAACACCTTGACGAGTACGCTTAATTTCTTCAATTTGCTCATCAATGCTGGCTAATTCTTGTGCTTGGTTATCAACCAGAGCTAAAAGGTGGTTACGGTATACGGCAAGGTTATCAACTTCATCTTGCAGTTGCTCAATTTCTGCCTTGTACCTTAGTGTTTTTTCAGCACTACTATCGATTACTTTCTGACTTTGAGCAGAAGCTTGGTTGGTTTTATTGGCTACTTTTTGCGCGGCATCAATACTCGATGCATGCACTACAGTCACTTGGGAAACAGCCAATAATAGTGCGAGTTTTTGTCTTAAGGTCATATTGATACATCAAATAGTTAAATAATGAATAAAAAAAGAGTTATTAATAATCTTTATACAATTATTGATAACCCCTCAAATTGATAACCCCTCAAATTGATATCAACTCTCAATTGATATTTGCTAGCATACAGTAACGAGAGTCATTATCATTCCCATATCTTAACGATTTCTTACACCGAATGATAGTCTAATAACCATAAAAAATGGCGGAGAATTGACTTCCCCACCACTTAAATTTATCGATTACATTAAATGTTAATTAACCTGATAAGTATCCCCTTTCCTTGTTATATGATTCTCCGATTCAACGGTTTGTAAGATACCCTCTACGCGTACTTTCATTGCCTGACTCGTGACGGAAAAACCAAGCACTTCGGTAATTGTCTTAATTAAATCATCATGCGATATCGAATAGGTATCATGCACAGTATCAATCGCAGCTTTAGCTATCTCACTGTCATCGATAAAGTCAAACCGTCGCTCGTTAGCGGGTAGATTAGATCTATTACGAACAATAACTTCCGGTTGGATCCTTGATATAACAAAATCCCTCTCGAACTCAACTTTACCTTTGCTCTGAAGCAGGGTAATTGCCTCTTGAATAGCACGGTTAATTCGCGCACCAGTACGTGATGCCCCCACCGCAGCCAAGAGGCGAATGGTTAACTGCCTAATATGGATTGGTGATTCCACGTCAATAACTTTATCAATATCGGTAGCTAACGCTTGCGTCGTTAAATCTGGAATCGTTATACCTTCATGTAAGCGCAATTGGCTTAATGCACAGGTTTGGTATTCCACCACAGAGCTTTGATGATCGACTTCAACTCGCTCTATTTTAGCTTTTGCTTTCACTTGAGGCTTTGGCTCTGAAACAGGCTTAGCATCATAGGCGGTATAATATGCAATGGTTTCTTTTATCGCATCATCAAGGCGCTCTGTCTCTTTATGTCGATTACGAAACCAATCGGTACTCCAAATACGATGAAAGCGCCACCCAAGCCCTTCTAAAACACTTTGACGAATACGATCTCTATCTCGAGCACTTTTCGAACTATGATAAGTGGCACCATCACACTCAACCGCTAAGATATAACGACCCGGTTTGCTTGGGTCTCTTACCGCTATATCAATATAAAAACCCGCACTACCGACTTGCGGTTGAACCTGATAACCTAAACCACGAATGACCGAGATCACTTCTTCTTCAAACGGAGAGTCCGGACCTTTTCCTGTCTCTTCCTGTCGGACAAGATCGCCCGTTTGTGCAAAATGGAGAAAGTTTTTCAGTGAACGCACCCCAAAAGGTGATGCATCGGTTGTTGGCATTTCATCGGCTTTAAAGTTACTAAAAACCTCCATGCACATTCTGGCACGAGAAATAAGTACGTTGAGTCGACGTTCTCCCCCATCACTATTGAGTGGACCAAAACTCATCGGTAATCGACCTTCTGGTGTTTTCCCGTAGCCAATACTAATAAAGATAGTATCGCGCTCATCACCTTGAACGTTTTCTAAGTTCTTCACAAAGAAATCTTCCCCTTCGGCATGCTCTGCAAAAAAGTGCTCAAGTTGTGGGTTATCTCTTCTTAAACGTTCAACTTCAAGTAAAATCGCATCTCGTTGAGCAGTACTGAACGCAACAACGCCTAGCGTATGGGTAGTATTTGTCGTCGCATGATGCATAACCGCTTGGGCAACGGCAGTCGCTTCACCGACATTGCTTCTTGAACCACCACGATCATAAGTCGTTGTCGGTAAATAGTTAAAGCAAAGTCCCTTAGCATGTGGATTGATGCCCGAAGAAGGAAAAATCATCAGTTTATTATCGTAAAATTCTTGATTCGATACTGCTATCAAGGATTCATGTCGACTACGATAGTGCCATTTCAACATACGCTCTGGTGTACCGGATGCTAAAAACAGACCTAATATACTCTCCATGTCTGCCGTTATGCTTTCTTGTGCATCATCGTCATCAGCAACAAATTGTTTGCCAAAAAAGTTAGTCGGTGGCATTTGCTTAGTATCACCAACCACTATCACCTGTTTACCACGAAGAATGGCACCTAGAGCATCTGCCACTTTGACCTGTGAAGCTTCATCAAAAATAACCAAGTCAAAATCCACCACGCCTGGCTCTAGGTACGTCGCAATTGACATTGGGCTCATCATGAAAACCGGCTTAATTTGCTGCGCTGCCCGACCTGCAACATTTAATAAGCGTCTTATCGGCATCTGACGGCGTTTTTTATTAAATTCACGCCTCAGTGTTTCCACCTCACCTCGAGCTGCTGGATTTGGTAAATTATCGAATAATTGTTTAACGATGGTTTCTTGGGTGAAGCTAAATAATTGACCATCAATAGCAGTAAATCGCTCTATCTGTTTCTCATGTTCCACACGATCAAAATAGCGAATATTATCTTTAGCTTGATACTGCTCATTCACTAAATAATTAAAGAAACGATACTTAAATCCGTCACGCAAAATATCAGGATCATGCTGCCACGAAAATGCTAACTCTGACCACTTAGGCAAGCCAATCTCATTAATCTGCGACGATAGACGGTTAAAGCGAGTTAATGGATAAACATGCTGGATAGCGTCGTTCAAATTGTCGATTTCATCGAGTGCCAGATCATCAACTCTATTTTGAAACTGTTCTACATCTAGCGCTAATAATGCTGATATATCATTGAGCAGTTGGTACTTTTCTGCCTGCTTTTGTTCTATGGAATGTAGACTCTCTTTTATAAAAGCAATGGATAGTGTTGGCTCGATATAGCGCTCTAATTCTTTATCAAACTTACTCGATTTTAGTGAGCTATAGCATTGATTTATCCATTCTAGTGGGGCAAATATTGCCTTCCAATCGGTATTATCATGGTTAAAGTTATGACCTATGATCTGGATGAGCAACTGAGCAGAATCGATAAACCTTTTCTGGGTCGATTGATAAGCGATAACCGCATCGATTTGCCCGATCCAATCATTGACTGAGCCGGTTAATCCATTTCGACACATACCTGCCAAGCGCTTTTTCGACTGGCGATAATCACTTGATAAAAATCGCCACCATTTCTGACCACTATTTATTAAGATGCCGCGAATTGACAACCAATCATAATCAAGCCCTGCATCCATAAAGTGCTGTGACAACGTCGCTTTTTGTTCTTGTAGTGCGATACCTTGTTGTGCAAAATCAAGAATATGGCTGCCTTGATGCTCCCACACCTCTTTATCTAAACCAATATTGCTAAAATCAGGTCTATCGGCAATGAACTTCAGCGCTTTCAAAGCATCAATACAATCAATATAACGAATTAACTGAGTTTCACAGCCAACTTGTTTGTGTAATTGTATAACCTGTGCTGCTATATCTTGTTGAACGAATACAAGCTGTTCGATCATTTTTCTAGCTTGCTGATCAAAACTTGGAGCGTAATCCTGTAACGTCGTAGAAGAGAATATATTGTCACTTGGCGCTTTATGTTCATCGAGATAATCAACCAGCTCAGACACTTTTGCCAATGCCGCAGTGTAGTACTGTTGACTCCAGGTTGATAAATAAAAATCTGTTTTGGGGAATGACTCAAGTTCAACATCACTATTGGCAATAATTTGTTCAAGCTGTAATGAATAGCCAAGCGCCGTATGATAGCTAAAACCTGTGTTCTCTATGGGCTCATTTACCGTCGCGCAGTAGTCATCCAACCTATTACGTAATGATACCAAGCGCTTAATGTCTTCACTGCGCGCGGGTGATACTGGCGCATGCTGCAACAAACTGCTTTCTAAAGAAGATAGTACGGCTTTTTTGTTGGCTTTATGCGAGTGCAATTCAAGAACTGAGTCACCAATATTGCAGTTATCTAATCGACGTTTTACCACATCGAGTGCTGCCATTTTCTCAGCAACGAACAAGATTTTCTTATTATCAGCCAATGCTTGCGAGATGATATTGGTAATGGTCTGCGATTTACCCGTACCTGGAGGACCTTGGATGACTAGATTAGCCCCTGTTCTAGCTGCTAATACCGCTTCGGTTTGACTAGAATCCGAATCAAGTACAAGGTGAACTTGCTCGGCTTTATTAACATCCATAGGTGAAGAATCAAGTAATTTGGCATCCCCCTCAAAACCATCAGTAAATAACTTTTTAACTAAGCTATTTTGAAAAGGTTTCTGACCCTCTGGCCACGCTTCGTTAGATAAGTCCTGATACATTTGAAACTTACCAAATGAAAAGAAGCTAAGTGCGATCTTATCTTGCTCTACCGTCCACTGTTTCTCTGCTGAGATCGCTTGCGTGACCTTTGAGAAATAGCTAACAATATCGTAGCCATTTTCTGTCTCGTCAAGCTCTGGTAATACGATATCAAATTCCATTTTTAACTTTGCAGCCAAAGTTAAGTTGGTGCCTAATTCCGCTTGCGTATAACGAACTTTATAAGAATCTCCTGCACCTGCACGATAAATTTCCACAGGGATCAGTATCAGTGGTGCATAGCGAGGTCTGTCGGAATTAATATCCTCATACCACTTTAAAAAACCCGTGGCTAAATACAGTAAATCAACACCTTGCTCTTGAACAAAGGTTACCGCTTCAGAGCTTAGTTTTAGCAAGCGAGTATCGAGCGTCTTTTTAAACAATGAGGTCTGCATTGCGTTATCATTATGTCGCTTATGACCGCTTTCCTCTTCTAGATACTCTGTAAGTTCCTCAAGTGATACAGAGCGATCAGATTCATTTTCAAGCGCACTAGGGGCGGCAAGAAAAGACATCGTTCGCGACTGCTCAACCAATAAGTCGAATACTTGTTCACTCTTCTCATCGACAATATCTAGAATTTTGGCTCCACGATTAGGCAAACTCAATAAAGTATTACCGCGCAGTCCCATATCTAAGAGCTCTTGACGACTGTTATCAAAAAGTGGTTTCAGGTTTGAGTTCATATCTTTAAAGCCTAACGTTGATACCTGTTGGAATAATAAGTGGATGTAACAAACAGCCTATCCGTTAACTATCGCTATCAAAAACGACATTGTAATTTTCTGTATAAGTGCAATTAGGCTGGCGGCTGCAAGTAAAGAATCGGCGACCTTTAAACTCACCTTGATTAGCGATCCTAATTATCATAGGGCTATGACATTTCTTACAAAATCGGATCTCTTTTTCAGGCTCAATCAGATCAATATGTGCAGCCAATAAGCGTCGGAGGCGACTCACTTGATAGCTGTGTTTAACCGATGCACCAATGAGCGGAATATTGGCTGATTTACACACATGTATGAGTAGCTTTTCACGTTCTACTTTGCCTTTATTTAACGCATGCCCATTATCTAATTCAATAATGACGCGCACTTCCATTGTTCGTGGGTCGCACACCACAAAATCAAAAAAGCTACGTGAGATTTTATTTGTCGCTATAAATAAGTCTTTTTTTCTCTTTGTTTTTACAGGAACAAGCACTGAAGACATATTCACTTTCGGGCAAACGACGGCATACTGCCCGACCGCTTCTTTTAAAGCATTGTAAAAAGCCGTTTCACTATTGGTTAATACTGCCACTTTTTTCTTATAGTGATAGGTTTGTGTTTCGTCAGATTTCAGCAAGTATTTTTGGATCACAAAAAAGAACACGACTAATGCCGCTAAAACGATAAATATATTGGTCATATAAAGATATAAACTTCATGATAAAAAACAAAAAGAACTTTAAGCGTATGAGGTTACGTTAATAGACGCAAGTACTAAACCACGATAGCCGTCACTTCTCAGCCATTAGCTCTAACTCACTCTCCATTTTTCAGCACTAAACAGAAAAAACATTTACGTATAAAAAAGCGTCATACTGTCAGTTTTATTGATTTGACGCAGGCATTTGTCATACTAATTATGTGTAGAGTGACCTCACTGTTCCAAAATATGAGTGTCAGTGTTCACTTTTAGTGACCGTAAGAAGACCTCAATAACGATGAGACTGCATAATGATAAATGTAAATACCGATCGTTTAGTTGAAAACTTTATTCAACTAGTAAAAATCGATAGCGAATCTGGCGATGAAAAACTGATCGCTGAAGCATTAGCTGAGCAACTAGGCGCGCTTGGTTTTGAAGTTCACAAGCTTCCTGTACCTTCTGACCTATCAAATGGTTTTAATGTTTATGCTCGTTTACCTGGCAAAATTGATGACAGCATCGTCTTAAGCTGCCACATGGATACTGTAACGCCAGGTATTGGTATTGAACCAATCATTGAAGATGGCATCATTCGCTCTAAAGGCGACACAATCTTAGGCGGCGATGATAAATCTGGTATTGCTGCTATTTTAGAAGCGGTTCGCTGTATTCAAGCTGAAAACCTAGATCATAAAACCATCGAAATTGCTTTCACTGTTTTTGAAGAAGGTGGTCTATTTGGTTCAGAGTACTTTGACATGTCAATGGTACAATCTGATCGCGCGATCGTATTAGATAGCGGCGGTCCAATGGGCACTATCATCAACGTTGCACCTGGTCAGCAAAAAATTGTTGTGGATATCAAAGGTCGCCCTGCACATGCTGGTCTAGCACCAGAAGAAGGCATCAGTGCTATCATGGTTGCTTCTGATGCGATTTCACAAATGAACTTACTGCGCATTGATGAAGAAACAACAGCAAACATTGGTATTGTTGAAGGTGGTCAGGCGACAAACATCGTAATGCCTGAGCTAAAAATCGTTGCTGAAGCTCGTTCTTTAAATGATGACAAACTATCTGCTCAAGTTGAGCATATGGTATCAACATTTAAAGCTTCTGCTGCTAAGTTTGGCGCTGAGATTGAAATTGAATCTAGCCGTTCATACGATGCTTTTGTTATTGCAGAAGATCATCAGCACATCGTTGATGTTAAAGCTGCATTCGAAGCAAATGGTATCACACCAAATACACAGGCAACGGGTGGCGGTAGCGACGCGAATAACTTCAATGCAAAAGGTCTAGTAACTTTAAACCTTTCTACAGGTATGGCTAAAGTACATACGACTGAAGAGTACATTGCTATTGACGATATGGTTAAAATCACTGAGTTTTTGACAACTTACCTAACTAAATAATTCGTTAAGTAAGCAAAATTTCAGCTGATATGAAAGCCCCTAGCTCATCTCTATAATAGGAGAATGGTTAGGGGCTTTATTGTTAGAGCCTCTCAATTTGATACGATTATTGACTCACTCGTGTTTCTATTCTTGCCAGTTACGTGCCATTTTTGCCAGTGTCTTCGGCTCAATATCATGAATAGTGCCATAGTTCTCGCGACACACTTTAATCTCTAACTGAGCTTTATGTTTTTTGGCAATATGGCGATACGCTTTCATTTCCCAATGCTGAATAAATGTATTACTAACAATGACATTTTTCCCAACAGACAAATAATAAGCGCTTTGTGTTTGACACCATTGATGAGCTTGAGGCAATTGCAACGCATCAAAGCAATATTCACCTTGTTTATTTACAAAATACATATCCGCTTCTAAATGCACACTGTCACTATCGCATAAACTCTTTGCAAGCGTTGACTTACCCGAACCAGGTAAACCACGAATTAAGGTTAACACTAAGGCCATTCTTCTCTCAATTTATGTGTTTTAACTTCTATAGCATAATTTAAAAACAAAAGTGTAGAAAGAAGAGATTATCATTAAGCAATATGAGGTGCTGATTTCTTTTCCGTTATTTGATAGTTAGATTCTATGTGATATTCCTGCATCTCTTTAGGAGAATAGAGTTCCTTACATATGTGATAACTATCTTGTGCAAGATCACGCACATTACGCCGGTGGTAATCTGTCGGCCAAGATATGGTCAAGTACTTTAATATTGTCATATTGTTTTCACGAATATAATTATTTATTTCTTTTATTTCTAATAACACATCCAATACTTTGGTAGCATCACTATTATTTACCGCCACTTGAATATCATCGTACTTATTATTAATAATATTGATTTTATTTTGATGCGTTGAATTTAAAGCATTAACCATTTCTAATTGAGATTTTAATAACATCGGACTAATCTCTTTATCTTCATTTTTCATTAAATCCTTAGAAGTTGAGACACTGTCATTAAACTCTTTATTAAATGACAATAATGAAAGTAGATAGTTATAGTGGTAATTATTATAAAACCCCTCAACTAAATTATTACAATAAAGGTGTTTTAAAATAGTTACCGCTTCGGATAATCGACCGCCAATAATAGAAAAATGACAGGCTAATAGCTCTTTATCTATACTATAATCATTAAGTTGCGCTTCTATACCTAACGCACCCTCTCCTACAACCAACTTTTTCTGATTGAGTAGCGATAGATTGCGAAACTCATTAAGTGCTTCTTGCTTTAATTTTTCTGGACTTTCGAAGATGGAGTCATCATTTGAATGTGCGTTATAACTATCGATTGAATCATATATAAAAAGAATACATCGTATATAATTATACCTGCTTTCTAAACTATCACGATAAGTATCGATATTTAATTCATAATAGACCATGAATCTAGATGCTGCATTACGGAAGTCAGCCTGAGATAAACACAAGTTTGCAATAACTAACTCTCGCTCTGGATTGCCTGGTGCAAGCTCTGAAAGAAGAGTAAAGTGCTTAATTGCACTCGGCACATTATCATTAAAAATATCGTACTTCGCATTTAATGATAAGCCAATTAATGAGTTTGGTGCTTTATCTAACATTTTACTCACTATAGATTCAGCTCTAGAAAGTTCTCCTAATTCAATTAATGAATCCGCTAAACCTGCATTTGCCCACTCTACGTCTTTAACCGCTATAATTGAATCATATAAGTCTTTAGCTGCATTAAACATATTAAGTAAAGAGTAAAATTCACCTTGAAACTTTTGAATAAGCCCATGGTACTGTGGGTATTTAAGCATCAATTCATCACAGACTTCTAAGCCTTGTTGATAATTTTTATTCTTTTTTGCTTGGTAAAGTTGATAAAGTGCTTTTTTACGCTTCAATGCCCGATTAACCTTCTGAGTAAAAAATTGCGTATTAAATGGTTTCAGCAAATACTCATCTGGTGATAATTCGATTATTGAACGAACAATTTTACATGAAGACTCCCCGGTAATCATAACAAAAACACTCTGTGGATTGATTAATTGATAGTGTCTGAGTTCTTCAAATACCTGCTTACCATTTAAACGAGTGCAAAAATTATAATCACATACCACGACATCAAATTTTATCTTTCGACAATGCCAAATCGCTGCCTTTGGGTCTTTTGCATGGAAGATATTCTTATCACTGAAGCCCGTCGTCAGCAGCATGCGTCTTATGTTAGAAAGAATAATCGGTGAGTCATCCACGATCAAAGCTGACATTTTTTCGTTTTCTGCTACCAACATAACCTCTTCCTTGAAATTACCACCACCCAATATGCACAATAAAGCATATCATGTTACACCACCATTCCATTAACACTTTTTACATTTAACTTCATTAATCAATCACACTAATTGTAAGTATTATCATTTTTAAGACAGTATTGAGAATGAAAATGAATTGATATTGCTAATCTCGCCTAGAAAACCGATATCTAATCGGATTTTTACATGTTAAGTTCATATTCTTTATCGACAAATAATATCTTTTACGTTAACTTTGGATGTATAGACGTCTATAAAGCTTAGGGAGAAAGCTGTGCCGATTCGTATTCCAGATCAATTACCTGCTTCTGATATTCTGCGCGAAGAGAATATTTTCATCATGCCTGAGTCACGAGCATCGACTCAAGAGATCCGTCCATTACGTGTTCTGATCTTAAACCTGATGCCTAAGAAAATTGAAACGGAAACCCAATTTCTACGTTTACTGTCAAATAGCCCGCTACAAGTTGATGTCGAGTTACTTAGAATTGATAACCGTCCAAGTAAAAATACGCCTACAGAGCATCTAAATAACTTTTATCGTCAATTTGAGATGGTACAGGATCGTAACTTTGATGGCCTAATCATCACTGGCGCACCACTTGGATTAGTTCAGTTTGAAGATGTACTTTATTGGGAGCATTTAGAGCGCATTATGAACTGGGCAAAAGAGCATGTGACTTCAACTCTATTCATCTGTTGGGCAGCACAAGCTGGCTTAAAGTTACTTTATGATTTGCCAAAACGAACCAGAAAAGAAAAACTCTCCGGTGTCTATCGTCATGACATCCATCAGCCATATCACCCACTGCTACGCGGCTTTGATGACAGCTTTTTAGCGCCCCAGTCACGCTATGCTGATTTCTCACCAGAGTACTTAGCTGAGAGCACCGATTTAGATATCTTAGCGACATCAGAAACAGCAGGCGTATACCTTGCAGCCACGAAGGATAAACGTAATGTCTTTGTCACTGGTCACCCAGAGTATGATGCTTTCACTCTACATAATGAATACATCAGAGATCTCGGAGAAGGTATGGATCCGGTGATCCCAATTAACTATTACCCAAATAATAACCCTGACAATAAGCCTATTGCGAGCTGGCGCAGTCATGGTCACCTATTATTTGCTAATTGGCTCAACTACTGCGTATACCAACAAACGCCTTATGATCTTGAGCACTTTAGCGAAGAGCACTTTACAAAAGATGACTAAGTCGTACTGAAGCATTACAACGGCAGCGAGTGTTATATTAACGCTCGTTGCTGATTGTTAAATTCAATAAACACGTCACAATTTCTAACCATAAAACTACACATTAAGCTCAGCGTTAACCAGTATTGCTAATCATTACCATTACTATGAGGTACGAATATTGCAATTACTAATAGCTTGCTGTGCTTTGTTACTCTTAACAGGCTGTGTCACGGTTAGCGATCAACAAAAACCAGCACAAAGTGATCCTATTGCCATGTCAGAAGCTCGGCTAGCACTTGCGCTAAGTTATATCGAAGCTCAGAAAATGACACAGGCAAAAGCGAATATTGATCGCGCACTGAGTCACGCTCCAAACTATTATAAAGCACAACTCTCACTGGCTTATTACTATGAGCGAGTCAATGAACCTACTTTGGCTCAAAAAGCTTACAAGCATGCTCTGAAATCCAATAGCAATAATGGTTATGTATTAAATAACTATGGGACGTTTCTCTGCAAGCAGCATGACTACCAACAAGCTGACCACTATTTAATTATGGCAACGAAACAAGAGGGTTACTACTTAAGTGCGAATAGTTATGAAAATGCTGGCTTATGCGCATTGAAAGATAATAAACCTGACCAAGCTTATCGCTATTTTCAACATGCGCTAAATCACGAACCACAACGGCTACAATCCACATTACAGCTTATTGATCTTGATATAAAAAGGAACAATCTAAATCAAGCCAAGTTAAGGGTTTCTGAACTGCATCAACATCATCAACCCACCCCCGCTTCTATTGCTTTAATGATGCAGATTGAGCAACAAAATATGACTCCGCTGATTAAATAGCTAAGTAGCTAAGAAATTAAATACGTGCGGGATTAAGACCGACAATGTTTAATTATAAAAAAAGGCGCGTATCTAATACGCACCCTTCTCTTTTCTCATCGCTTTAGAAACGAGCGATTAATGCATTGACTCTAACCATTCTTGACGCTGCTCTTTATCTAAGAAGGTCCATGCAATAAAGCGGCTACTTTTCTGCCCTTGTTGCATGTGAACAATTTTAATCGCTTGTGCACCTTGTTGATATAGTAAAGGCTCTAGCTCTGTCACATGCTCTTGCTTAGAGACTAATGTGGTAAACCATAAAACTTGACCAGCAAATTTAGTACTATCTTCAATCATATTACGAATGAACTCAGCCTCGCCACCTGGACACCAAAGTTCATTATGCTGACCACCGAAGTTCAATACTGCTGGCTCTTTGCCTTTACGTGCACTAGGAACAAATGTGCCACGTTTCTTTTTATTCTCATTTAAGTTATCGATTTTACGCTGAGAACCCTCATTCGCTTCTTCAGCTGACTTATGGAAAGGAGGGTTACAGAAAGTAATATCGTAGTTTTCATTCTTCTTAATAATGCCAGAGAAAAATGAATTCGAATCTTTTTGCAAACGACAGCTCACACGACCTTTAAGTTTAGGGTTAGCTGAAACAATAAAGCTCGCATTCTTCACTGAAATCGGGTCAATATCACTACCAACAAACTTCCAACTGTACTCTTTTGCCCCAATAATTGGGTAGATGCAGTTCGCGCCCATACCAATGTCTAATGCTCGAACGTAGCGGTGTGGGAACTCGCCATCTTTACATTCAGCATTTAAGATATCAGCAGCGCGGTGAATATAATCTGCACGACCAGGAATTGGTGGACATAAATAACCCTGAGGGATATCCCAGTGAATAAGGTTATAATGGTGCATTAATAGTGCTTTATTGAGCAACTTAACCGACTCTGGATTAGAAAAGTTTACACTTTCATCACCATATGGATTCACAATTACATGAGAAGCTAACTCAGGCAGTGCTTTAATCAATGCAGGAAAGTCATAGCGTCCATGGTGCTGGTTTCTTGGATGCAAACCTAACTTTGGTGCTGTTTTAATTTTCTTTTTAAATGGCCCTTTGTGAGCAAAGTGAGGCTTACCTCCACCTTGTACTTTTGAATCTGATTTCTTCTTGTGATTTATATTTTTTTTTGGTGCACTTGTGCCTGGTTTTAGGCCCAACTTTGATTTTTTGTCGACTTGGCTCATGATGATTATTCGCTTCTTGTTTGCTTATTCTTTAGCTCTTGATAAACCATAAATAAACGTGCATCAAATTCCAGTTGATGATAGTGCGGTTCCATATGGCAACACAGCTGATAAAAGGCTTTATCGTGATTTTTCTCTTTAATATGAGCAAGTTCATGTACAACCAGCATACGCAATAATGGTTCTGGGGCACTTCTAAAGATACTTGCTATGCGTATTTCATTCTTTGACTTGATTTTCCCACCATGAACTTTTGAGACATATGAGTGAAGACCAAGTGCATTATTAATTAAGTGGATCTTACTATCGTAGATCACTTTGCTGATAGGCGCGGTTTTTTTCATATAGCGGTTTTTAATCGCTATCGCATAATCAAATAATGCTTTTTCACTCTTAATCGAATGGTTCTCTGGATAGCGTTGCTCAAACCAAGCAATAAATTTTTGTTGTTGAACCATTTGGTCAACTTGACTAACAATATTAGCAGGGTAACCCTGAATATAGCGCAATGAAGGGTTCATAAAGAAAACGTCATATTTGAAATTGGCGCTAGTGTACCTGATCCACCTTTTCTATTCATCTTAGATTCGCTACACTGCGCCCCTTAATTTTCGCTTATTTGGTAATTTCTACTTATGAAACGTATAGTCCTCTATGTTGCTGATAAATGTCCCCACTGCAAAGATGCTCAAAGATACCTCGACAGCAAAGGGATCAAGTACCGTTTAACAAACGCGAAAATGCAACGAGGTAGAAAAGAGCTTCAGGCAATGGGCGCGCGCTCTATTCCTGTTTTGAAAATTGGCGACCGAGTGATGGTAGGTTGGAATCAAAAGAATTTCGATAAAATGTATAAAGATGATTAGTTAATTCTTTTAACTAACGACAAGACTAGGTATGCCTATCTATCGTATCGATGAGGAAACCTAGTCAGAACAACTTGCTCTTC
Source organism: Vibrio sp. 10N.286.49.B3 (assembly GCF_002873395.1). GTDB lineage: Bacteria > Pseudomonadota > Gammaproteobacteria > Enterobacterales > Vibrionaceae > Vibrio. The sequence goes on from NZ_MCUV01000003.1 coordinate 22,530, forward strand.
GAATGAGCGACGATTCTATACCTTCCTTACATTATATGGTGCTTATTTTGTAAACTGGAAAGTCTATCCACTGAGCGCCAAATGAGTTTGACCCACCTTTCTTGATCAGCTGTTGTTATTGTATTCATATTCTCAATGAACTCAAAATGACCTCTAATCAGCGTTTCAATACTAATCTCTGGAAAAGTATCATTCTCTATCGACTTCATGCTCCAACCTGGAAATCTTTTTACCTCACGACCATCATTTGAATCAAATTGCTTTAGTACATTATGTCGTTTATCGGCATTGATTGATGTCATTAAATCATCGAGTTGCTTTTCTTGCCCTTCTAGGTACTGAAAAATAATATTATCTAAAAAGCATAAATAACCAGTAATACCTAACATATTGTTTTTTATCGCTGCTTCATCGGCGATTTGCTTAATAATTTCGTTACTGAATTTTATATTGGGTTGACTAAAGTAAATCAGTGCTTTCATCAATTTATCCTATAAAAGTAAAAAAACTACAACTCGTCATTAAACATAGCCTATCCTCAACCATGCATCAAACCATGTCAGCTTCAATAAATAATAGTTATTTTGAAGAAATCTCTTTTGTTGCCTAGACTTAACAAACACGATACATAAGTAACATTGGTGGAATATGACAAAGCAGACTGAGATGAATTCTATAGCAATATTCAGTGCTGAATACGCAGAATCTGGCTACCTAAAATGTACATACCCGAGTCATATATCCGATACCTATGATCATTTAATACCTTCTATTATTGATATTAATGTTCTAAATAAACGCTTTGATAAGTATGGTACTCCGTTTCAATTAAAAGAGTATCACTTACCTGACCATCTCGCTTTTATAACCCATACCACCAATCCTAAATCCCCAATATTGATTATATGGATCCCAAAAAATGTAGTTGAGAAGCACAATGAATTACCCGTTGGTATGCTTCAGTTAGATTCGTTTGGTAATGCTCTAGTTGCTAATGAATGTATATGTGAAATGTTCAATGAAACCGAGCAAGAGTTCCTAGGTCGCAATTGGTGTCGTTTTTTTGATTCGGAAACGATTAAACAACTCGCTGAGCTTGCTAATGGTAAATCGGCTGAAAGAAAATTTAGCTTAGACCTAGATGTTGTCACAGAGCTCGGCAAACCACTTAGCTTAAAGTTAGACGCTTCTACAATTGGTCTCAGTTTTAGCCCTGATGGTGTGCTTTTATTGTTTAGTGACCTAACCGCTGAAAGACGCCACTCTCAACTGATTGAAAGTTTAGCGACTCATGATCAATTGACACAACTGCTAAATAGACGGGCTTTTTTAAATAAGATCGAGCAAATGGATAAAATCTCTTTTTGCCGTTCTTTAATGATCTTTATTGATGTTGATAAATTCAAGCTAATCAATGATAGGCATGGACATGAGGTTGGCGATCAAGTTCTCAAGATTATCTCTAAGCGCTTAGATGAATCAAAACGATTTACTGATGTGCTAGGAAGGATGGGAGGTGATGAATTTGCTTTATGTTTACCACTGGTCTCTGATCTTAATCATGTTGAGAATATAGCTAAAAAGTTTGCCCGCTCCGTCAATGGTCCTGCGGTCATTAATGGGATTCGGATAGAAATTAGCATTAGCCTTGGTCTTGCATGGGCACCTCGATCATTAGTTGGTGACGGCATATCAAGAAGCGATGCAATATCCTTAATGCTCGATCAAGCAGATAAAGCCATGTACTTTGCAAAGAATCATAGACCTAATGATGACTTTGTTATTTTTGATCATAAACTTAACGACAAAATACAAAAAGTAAATAACTGTATTGATGAGTTACGTTTCGTCGTTGAAAACGATCTATTAACCTGCCATTTTCAAGCAATATGCGATACTCAATCAAAAATAGTGGCTGTGGAAGCACTGGGGCGATTTCTCAAACCTTTGAAGTATCATGCTTCAATTCAAGACTTGATCGAAACGAGTCTAGAGTCTCAATATGGTAAGCAACTACTAGATCAATTAACCAGTCAAGCCTTAGAGCACTTTGTATTACTCCATAATAAAGATCCTGATTTACAGCTCAACATTAATATTGATGTACTCCAACTCCAGCATGAAAGTTTCTCTTCAGATTTTAAAAATCTTTGTCTTCTTCACAGTTTACCCCTTTCAATCATGACCATAGAAATCACAGAAGTCTGTCTTGAGAAAGTACCAAAGAATGTTAAAAAGAATTTAAATCGGCTTATCGAAGCAGGTTGTAAAATATCAATGGATGATTTTGGTATAGGCTATAGCAATTTACAGCGGTTGCTGAGCTATAATTTTCACCAGTTAAAGATTGACCACTACTTTATTAAAAATGCAACGTCTTCATCCCGTCACTATGCGGCGCTAAAAGCCATGGTTGCTATTGGCCGCTCTTTAAATCAAGTTGTTCTTGCCGAAGGGATAGAAACGAAGGAACAGCGTTATATTTGTCAAGAGGTTGGTATCGACCTACTGCAAGGTTTTTTACTGTCCATCCCCTGCCGAGCACAAGAAATGATTAAAAAGTTGTAAGCTTATTTTAATTGAATAGGAGTAATTTTTAATATCATGATCCGTTGCCTCGTAAGATGTGATTAGTTGAGTTACTATTAACAATCATAAGAAATATCAATGCACTGCTAAAAGTGTACTCTGACACTAGGAATGGCTAATGAAGAAGAGAACAAAAGAAGACCTACCAAGTCATATTGTTGGGATTGGGGCATCAGCTGGAGGATTAGAAGCTCTACAAACCCTATTTGAATATATGCCAAATGATCTTGGGGTAGCTTACGTTGTTGTTCAACACTTATCGCCAGATTTTAAGAGCATGATGGGCGAACTGCTCAGTAAAGTCACTTCAATGCCAGCAACACAAGCACAGGAAGGGGAAGAGCTCAAAGCTAACCGTGTATACCTTATTCCAGCAGGTAAACTAATGCGCGTTGCTGAGGGTAAATTTTACCTGTCAGAGTTACCGCCAGATAATCGAATCAATTTACCGATTAATGAATTTTTCAGAACCTTAGCCGATGATGCGCAAAATAGAGCAGTTGGTATTGTACTATCAGGCACAGGCTCTGATGGAAGTCGCGGAATTCAGTCTCTTAAAGAGATGGGTGGATTAGTTATTGCACAAGATCCCGACGAAGCTAAGTTTGATGGCATGCCAACCAGTGCAATTAATACACGTTCGGTTGATTTTACGTTAAAGATGGAAGATATTCCTAAACGTATTCAACAATTTATATCTCACCCTCTTACTCAAAAAAATCGCACTGATTTCCGTGAACATTTGACAGAAAACATCGACATTATCGATAGAATTCTTAACCTGATTCAATCAAAAACTGAACTTGATTTTAAGGCATATAAAGAATCAACGGTATCACGCCGTATCGGTCACAGAATGAGTATCAATAGCTTACATAACTTGGGTGAGTATTGGGAATTTCTCATCAAAAATCCAGAAGAAGTCGAGCAAGTTAAACAAGATTTACTGATTGGCGTGACTCAATTTTGCCGAGACCCACATGTTTGGGAGCGTGCCTATGATGATGTCATCAAACCATTACTTGTAGATTCATCACCGCTCGACCCTATTCGCATCTGGGTTGCAGGTTGTTCTACTGGAGAAGAAGCCTACACAATTGGTATGCTGTTTTCAGAAGCACTACTTGAACTGGAAATAACAAGAAATATTACCATTTTTGCCAGTGATATTGACCAATCAGCAATCAATGTTGGTGCAACGGGTATTTACCCACCAAGTATCTCTTCAGAAGTACCGACAACTCTACTGCACCGCTACTTTAATGTGCTGCAAGATGGCAGTTTCCAAGTCGTCAAAGAGTTGCGTGCAATGGTGGTCTTTGCCGCTCACAACTTAATCCAAGATCCTCCTTTCTCTAATATGGATCTAGTGAGTTGCCGTAATACTCTTATCTATTTACAAAATCCTGCACAGCATAAAGTGTTAGCATTTTTCCACTTTGCCGTGAAGCTTGGTGGATGCCTTGTACTAGGTACGGCTGAATCACCAGGTTCATTTAGTAATCATTTTGATACCATTGATAGCAAAGCCAAAATTTATCGAAAAAGTAGAGATAGCAAAATATCGCCATCCCCTATTTCCCCGACACCAAGAATGCCGACTCGACACTATCACCCGCGCACTCTGCCTCAATTTATTTCGATGGCCAATGATCGCATTAACAAAACAAAAAAAACAACAGCAATAGGTCGTGATGTATTAGTTGATCACTATGTGCCACCCACTTTAATTGTGAATAGCAAACTTCAAGTGGTTTTCTCATATGGTGATACGTCTGCCTTTACTGCTAAAATAAAGCCGGGCCATATCTCAAATGACTTAGCGGATATCTTACAAACTCGCTTTTCAGGTCAAGCATTAAGTGCTGCTCATCAGGTACTCAGAGAACGTCAATCAGTTCTAATGAAAGGCATAACGGATGAATCTGGCAAGGCATGGTCACTAAAGTGCTTTGACTTTATGGATGGTAATGAGTTAGAACCTTTTGTCGTACTGAGCTTTGTTCCGAATGTAGAATCGGGGCAAATCTTAGCGGATGTTGAATACGATATTGATGAGCAGACTCAAAAACGTATTGAAGAACTCGACCATGCGCTGATTGACTGTCAAAAACTCTATAGAGAGTCTTTAGAAGAACTTGATACGACCAGAGAAGAACTGCAATCAAGCAATGAAGAGTTAATGGCGGCGAATGAAGAGCTTCAGTCAACTAACGAAGAGCTTCAATCTGTCAACGAAGAACTCTATACCGTCAACAGTGAGCATCAACAGAAAATATTTGAGCTTACAGAGATTAATAACGATCTAGAAAACTTGATGATTGCGACTAACTTAGCAGTCTTGTTCCTAGATAATGAATTGCGCATTAGACGTTTCACCGATGCACTGAAGAATTTTGTTAATATCATTGAGTTTGATTTGAATCGAGATTTCCGTGATTTATCGTTTAAAGAGCCACTTCAGCATCTTGATAAAATGGTTTTAGCGGTTAATAGCGGTAGTGAAAGTCAAATTATTAAGATATTTAAAAGTGATAAGCAGTCCGTTGAAGTGAATGTTTTACCTTATAAAATTGGTGATAGTCAGCGTGGTGTAATTATCTCAATGCATGAGATAAACACTAAGCTAAGCTAAGCTTAGTAAATTTAAGCTGACAATGACAAAGCCTCATTATCTTATACTCTTTCAACAAAGAAGAGAAAGTAATGGGGCTTTCGTTTATCTACTTATCGATGCCACCAGCATCATCAACTATTAATAAATATCACTGCATAACAATAACGATGATCCATTAATCAAATACGAATAACGAAGGTGTACTATGTCAGTCTCAACGCAAGTCATTCACGAACAAGTTAAACAGTGGCTCGATGATGTGGTGATCGGTCTCAACCTTTGCCCTTTCGCTGCGAAACCACAGCGCAATAAGCAGATCAAAATCTTTGTCAGTCAAGCTACGCAAGAAGAAGCTTTATTAGAGGATATACTTCATCATTTTCTAGAGCTAGATACCACTACGCCCTCTGAGTTAGAAACTACGCTCATCGTTGTTCCTAATATGCTCAGTGACTTTTTCGATTACAATATGTTCATCGACTGGGTTGAGGCATTAATTAAACAGCAGGATTGGGAAGGGATTTATCAGGTCGCGACATTTCATCCAGATTATTGTTTTGGTGGTGCTCTACCAGAGGACGATGAAAACCTTACCAACCGCTCTCCATACCCAATATTTCACCTTATACGTGAAGAAAGTATGGCGAAAGTATTAAAACACTACCCTAACCCTGAAGCGATTCCTGATACCAATATTGCCCGAGTCGAAAGTTTAACGCCGGAACAACGTCGCCAGCTGTTTCCATACTTGTTCAGTTAATCTTCAAACGGTTTGTATACCAACTGCATCACTCTTTTAAATCACCCAACACATAGCGTGGCGAAAAGGGTTTTGCTAGAATCTCGCTTATTTTATTTACTAGGACAGTCCCATGCATCTATCTTTACTTACTCAAGATCTTTTCGATCACCTTTACCGCGACATTGAAGAGTTTCGTAGCACATTTGATCTACCCGTTGCTGATGTTGCTAGCCTAGACAGTAAAGCAGATACGCTACACACCTCTTTAGCTATTGAAGAACTCACCGAGTTAGCGGAAGCAGATAGCAAGATGGAGCAAGCGGACGCCATCATCGACAGCGTATACGTTTTAATGGGCCGTCTCGTCCACTTGGGTGACAACAAAGTCGACAGTAATCTCACGATTAGCTACCTTATCGACTTGCTACTTAATGTTGCTGAAAATCGTCAAATCAACTTTCTACCATGTTGGGATGAAGTACACTCAAGCAACATGAGTAAAGTGTGTCGTAATGAAGCCGAGTACCAAGAAACAGAAGCGCATTATGCACAACAAGGTATCGTCCTAATGCCCGTTGTAAAAGGTCCGTTTATCATTGCAAAATGTGCGGAAGATTTTGTTGCTGAAGGGAAAACGATTCGTCAGGGGAAAGTATTAAAATCGGTTTATTACCGCCCTGCTGATTTAGTTGAATTGACTAAGTAAATCAACTCGACCTGATTAACGATTTAAAGAAATGCCAGAGTATTCACTAGAAAGAGAATACGATCTGGCATTTATTTTAAGAAACTAGCGGGCTAGCTAGTATGAATAGCGCTTAAACGTGAGTATCATCTAATAGTAATTTAACGCCTAAAAAGACCAAAACACTGCCTGTAACACCTTCCATCCAACGCATTGCTGATGAATTACTAAGTAACTGTTTGGCTGAATTAATGGCCCCAGCTAATCCACATTGCCACACCATCGCAATAACAAAATGAATCGCAGCCATAAACATAGATTGCGCTAATGCTGAACCTTCAGGGTTAATAAACTGTGGTAAAAATGCTAAGTAAAAGATAGCTGTTTTAGGGTTTAACACATTAGACAGAAAACCCTCTCGCAACGAACGGTAAACATTCACCGTTGAACCTTCCATACCTGAGGCTTTAATATCTAACTCTCCTTGTCCTTTCAAAGTCGCACGTAAAGAACTCAAACCAAGCCAGATCAAGTAACCAGCCCCTATCATTTTCATGGCATAAAAAAGCTCTGCCGATTGCAATAAAATCGCAGAAATACCAATAGCAGAAAACGTGGCATGAACAAATAAACCCGTACAAATCCCTAAACTCGTTACGCAACCATCCACAGCCCCAGATCGCGTTGTATTACGAATCACAAGCGCAGTATCTAAACCCGGAGTTAGAGTTAAGATAGTAATCGCGATTAAGAAAGCTTCAATATTTAAAATAGACATGGATTCATCCAAAAATTGGCAGACAAAAGAGAGCTAACCCTACCACCGTTAATAATGTTGTCCAAACAAAACTCTATCCTCAAAAAAGATTCATCGCATATCACATTCTTTGCTCAGACTAAAACCTCAGTATGTTGATGGATCGTAAGTAAATTTACGTAAATGATAACGGTTATCATTGTTTGTTTTCCCTACTGGCATATACTAGTAAGTAAGGAAATTAAAAAAGAAGAATATTCATGAAAAGACCAACCCCTATTTCTCTAACAGTCCGTTCCTCGGATCTTCTGACACCTAATATGCAACGCCTGACATTACAGGGTGACGGATTACAAAAGTATCCTGATGAATGTCGTGGTGGCTATGTTAAGTTACTCTTTAATGCTAATGGCAGTACAGATTTAGCAGCAATACCTGAAGGCGAACGCCCAGTCATGCGTACTTATACGATTCGTGATTTTGACCGTCTTACGAATCTTATTACGATTGATTTTGTACGCCATGAAGTCAAAGATTGCAGTTGTGGTTTTGCGTCGCGATGGGCAATGAATAGCCAAATTGGTGATAGCATCAAGATCTCAGGACCTGGTCTTAGTAAAAATATCAATCAGCAAGTCGACTGGTTATTCTTCGTGGCTGATATGACTGCGCTACCCGCACTCTCAGTACAACTAGAGCAATTGGATGCGGATGCTAAAGGCTACGCTGTTATTGAAGTCGCTTCTCAAGATGACATTCAGACACTTAAAATGCCTGAAGGAATTCAATGCATCTGGGTCGATAAATCATCAACGAGCCTATCTTTATCGGACAGCGTCAAATCATTAGTGTGGCATGAAGGGACAGCAGCGGTTTGGTGTGCATGTGAATTCGACTCTATGCGCGCACTGAGAACTTATTTCCACCACGATAAAGACGTTGAACGCGATAACTTATACATCAGCAGCTACTGGAAAGAAGGCGTCACTGAAGAAGGTCATAAGGTGATTAAGCGCGCAGCTGCCAAGCAAGATGAAGAAAGTGAAGCCTAATAGGCAATAAATATAATTCTTTTATAACAGGACGTTAATTTAAACAATGTTTATACTTGTGATGTAAAGCAACGCTAAGTATAAACATTGAATAGCACAGGATAGGCAATGAATAATTATTACAATAAACTTAAAGACCATTATCTAAAAATTGACCACTTTCGTCATCTATCAGCAATCACTGGCTGGGATCAAGCGGCGATGATGCCATCTGGTGGTAATCAAGCTCGATCTGCAGCAATGGCTGAACTCTCGACTCATATCCACCAGCTATCAACATTACCAGCTATTGATGAATGGCTTGATAAAGCAGTCGATGAACCACTATCCGTTGAAGAGCAAGCATCGGTTAGGGAGATGGCGCGCGTTTATAAACTTTCTACTGTCTTACCTGAAGAACTTGTCAAAGCGAAATCATTAGCTGGTTCTCAGTGTGAACATGCCTGGCGTGGTCAACGTCCAGATAATGATTGGCAAGGTTTTAGTAAGAACTTTCAGTCTGTTGTCGCACTCACCCAAGAAGAAGCACAAATTCGCTCTGAATCTCTTGGGGTAAGTCCTTACGATGCTATGCTGGATATTTATGAGCCTGGCACAACCACAGAACAACTTAACCATATTTTTTCTGATGTAAAATCTTGGCTACCGTCATTAATCCAAGATGTACAAGAAAAGCAAAAATCTGATCAATACATATCACCTAGCGAAAACTACTCTGTCCAAGCTCAAAATGCGCTAGGGCAAGAGATGATGAATATATTAGGCTTTGATTTCAACCACGGTCGACTGGATATCAGTTCTCACCCATTCTGTGGTGGCGTACCGTCCGATGTGCGTATTACGACTCGTTATGACGAAAAAGATTTTGTTCAATCTCTAATGGGCATTGTCCATGAAACAGGTCACGCGCGTTATGAGCAAGGTTTACCAAAGCATTTAGCTGGCCTTCCTGCTGGTGAAGCACGATCGATGGGCATTCATGAATCTCAATCTCTTTTCTTTGAAATGCAAGTCGGTCGTAGTGATGCCTTTATTCAAAAGCTTTCACCCTTAGCGACCAAACACTTCAGCCAAAATGATCCAGCTGTTTTTGCTGTCGACAATTTACAAAAAATCTACACCCGTGTTGAGCCTGGCTACATTCGTGTCGATGCTGATGAAGTGACCTACCCTGCGCATGTGATTTTACGTTATGAAATTGAACGCGATCTCGTCAATGGTAAGATTTCATACCTAGATATTCCTGAGCTATGGGATAGCAAAATGAAAGAGTATTTGCATCTTGATACTAAGGGTAACTATACCAATGGCTGTATGCAAGACATTCACTGGACAGATGGAAGTATGGGCTATTTCCCAAGCTACACCTTAGGCGCGATGTACGCTGCTCAATTTATGACAGCGATGAAACAGACTGTGGATGTTGAAGCCGCTGTACAAGGTGGTGATCTCTCGCCTATTTTTACTTGGTTAGCCGATAATATCTGGACGAAAGGCAGCTTATTAACCACTGATGAATTAGTAAAACAGGCAACAGGTGAGGTTCTAAATCCTCACCACTTTAAGCAACATTTAACCAATCGTTACCTGTAAGTAGAGTCAGGCTGTCATAGACTTTTCAACTATGAGGACTATGACAGCCTTTAAATTTTACAAAGCTAGAAACGACGACCAAGAGCGAAAAACAGAGTCTCGCGTGAACCAAAGCCCGCTTCAAAAAGTACGTCCCAGTCACGATTGAAGGCATATTGGAAGCCAGCAGTACCATTCCATTAAGAAATATTTAACTACCAACCAATAGACCTGAGCTATCGACCAATGACCTTTTTGTATGATTTTGAAACTCAGGTAGGAAATTTAGCTCTAGATGTTAGCTATTGGCAAAAATCAGTAACGTAAGAATGAGGTTATGTATGAGGTGATAAGAAATTAGCACAACTTTAGGAGTTACTTGATTAGTATCATTTATCAGAGACTAAACTAGCCTCTGATATTAGATGATCACTTCATCAATCGAATATATTGCGGATTTGATACTTGTATTTGTAGTTTATTTTTATACTCTGTTATTTTCCCTCGAACACAAACTCTTCGACCCTCTAAATTTTTTATATTACCAAATCTTTTTTCTACTCCTTGAAGTTTATTTTCCCATATTAAGGCCATGAGAACTTGATTTGGATATTTTTTATCAAAGTTAAGATAATTTGCTTTATTATTTTTTGAAACTTGAGCAACTTGACCACAAGCCATTACTGTTTTTCCAACATAAAATGGCGCTTTACTCGCTTCAATTTTTTCTTCACTAGATTGAACATTAAACGACAACATAACAGCGCTTAATATAATCAACACTATCCTTAACATTACTTCCCCCTTAAAATACTTTAAATTGAGTAGGATCATTTAATATAACTTGAGCACGACCATTATAAATAGTTACATCCCCAGATACACAAACTGGCTTATTTTCATATGTAATATAGTCTGAACTTCCATTCATCACATAATCTAAGTCGGAATCCCAAATGATAGAGTTAAATGTAGAATCAGGATAAGGTTTATCGAAATTAAGATAAACTCCTTTTGAAAAAGGGCTAACTTGTGAAATCAATCCACAAATAATTTGTGATGTACCGACATACTGTAATGCATCTTTTGATGAAATTGTATTTTCAGGTGGCCATACATCTTGCAATAGAGTTAACTTCACTTCATCTTCTGGAACTTCCTCCCAAGCTTGAATATTACTAGTCGAGTTTGCATTATATGGTTCAGTATGAGTTATCTCTAAAGTTTGTTCGTTACTATTTAAAGCAATGACACCAAAAGTTAAAATAAATAATAATGATATAGTTAATCCCAGAACATTCTTGTTACTCGTAAAAAATCCAGACGCAACTGGTACTTCTGTAACATCTGATGTTTGTGAAGTACTACGAATCTCATTAATTAAGACCCTAAGTTCACCTATTTGGTTTGATATATCATTAACATTACTATTTTTTTCTTCTAACTCACGTAGTTGTTTGTTATACCAAGTGACTAAGTTATCTCTCTCTTTCTGCTTAGATGATTCCGTTATTTTATTCTTAGATTGCGTATCTAAAGTCTGTCTTATTTTGTTAATAACATTACTTGATTCCCACAACATTTGTTTATTGCTAAATCGTAAAACAATACCAAATCTAGTAATCAATGAATTTTGACGAACTAAAAAATCCTTCCACCGTTGATGATCTGTATCTTTATAAAAACAAATGAGTCAATAGTATTGCATGATTACTATATACAATCATGTCAACAGACACCTTTTGCTCTATATATTCTTTATAATGAATACTCAATATATAAAATGCTCTATTAGCATGATATTCTTTTATTTGATAATCTGATAAATAAACTATACTAACCAAATCAACTTTAACACTTTAAGCATCAGGAAAAATTGATATGCAAAAGATCGACAATTTCCAAATATACCAAGAGGTTATGGAAATATTACCGACACCCGTTTTAATCAAAGATAGCGGTCTTCGGTACGTCTTTATAAACAAAGCGTTTGAAGAATTATTTCAAGTTGATAGAAAGAACATCATCGGCGAACTAGACTGCAACGTTTTCAAAAAAAGGCAGGTAGCGCAGTGTAATGGTGGCGATCTACGAGTATTAGCAACAGGTGAAGTAGATGAGGCGTATGAGTCTGTATTTAATCAAGATTCTGAGCAGAGAGAAGTCATCACGCGAAAAAATCGACTCGAATCAGAAAGTGGGGAGATATACCTTGTCGGTCTTATTTACGATATTACTGACGTCACTGTAATGAATCAGCAATTGCTGGCTAATCAAACCAAGTTAACATATCAATCTAAGCAACTGGAGATAATGGTCAGTACCGATCCTCTAACGGGCTGTCACAATCGACGCAGTTTTGACACCCTACTGCCTAGCTTGTTCGAGAGTACTGATTATTATGGTGGTGTATTAGCTATAGATATAGATCACTTCAAGCACGTCAATGATAAACATGGTCATCAGGTTGGCGATCTTGTTTTGAAAAATATTGTCTCGGTTATTTCTAGCATCATTTCAAGTGACCAAGAATTAATACGCATGGGAGGTGAAGAGTTTCTCATCACTTTGGCAGGAGCAAAACCTGACGAATTAACAAGGTTGGCCGAAAGATTACGTTTAGCTGTTGAGGTATCAAGCATTTCACTTCCGGAAGATACCCTTTCCACAACGATTAGTATTGGTGTCTCCCATACGCAAACCATGAAAGAGTGGAACCTTGACCAACTCATCAATACTGCGGATAAAGCACTATACCAAGCAAAAGAGTCCGGCCGAAACTGCATTGTATCTCTATGTGATTAATTCGAACTGGGTTTATGTGAACGCCCTCTATACTCTATTAAGCTTGCGTTTAACTAGATAAAACAAGATCACTATTACTCACCCTTTAGCGCATTAAAAAACAATTCATCCGGTCGCTTATCAATTAGCTTCTGCTTAAACCATTGGGTAAATAAAGACACTTTGGGTGTGGCTTTTTGACGGTTATAGGTCAGAAAATGACTCTCTGTAGCCGTCATAATATTTTCACTCACCGCAACAATTTGTCCGCTCTTTAACAGTGGCGTTGCATTTAATGAACGACACAACATAATTCCAGCACCTTGGACGACCAACTCTAACCCCATCATCGAACTGCCAACCTCATACTGCTTTATTGGTGCTGTGCAGGGTAAAGCATTCTTTACTAACCACTCGTGCCACCCCTCTGCATAACCAGTCACATAAATACCAGGTAATTTATCGTATTGACCTTTTTCTAAAGCTTGAACGTATTTGAGTTTGAATGCTGGACTACAGACTGCCACCCAATACTCTTGGCAGATAAGCTCTGAATGTTCACTCACTTTGGCTTTACCATTGACAATTTCAATATCCATCGGTAATTCATTGCCATCCAGTTGAGGCCAATCTTCTGTATGTAAGCGCACATGAATATAAGGGTGCTGTTGATAAAAGTCATCGAGCATAGGAACTAACCAATAATAGGCAAATGATGTATTGACCTTAATAGACAGTTGTTGAGGCTCGTTTTGATGTGTCAATGTTTGTGTTTGACTACGAATTGCCAATAAAGACTGATGAATAACGGGATAATACTTCTGCCCTTTTGCCGATAATTTTAACCGTCTTTGTTCACGGTTAAATAATGCAAAACCGAGAAACTGCTCCAAAGTTTTGATGTGCTGACTAATCGCGGCTTGTGTAACGTGTAATTCATTTGCAGCTTTCAATATCGATTGGTTTCGTGCACATGCTTCAAAAGCAACCAGAGATTTTAGCGGGGGCATCATAGGAAGTAGCTCTAATTATTTCAGCAAAGTGAACTAGCAATCTAATGATCATTGTTTACAGAGAGATGAACAATGCATGACATTAGTTTGACTTAATTAATCTTACATAACGAATTTTTTATTTAAGAAAAACTTAACTAAATAGACAGAAAAAATCGTATCACTGTAATTTCAGCTTAATTTTATACCTCTAAATTGTGATCAACTTAATCGGCACCTTGCCTAATAGAACTTATCACGACACGGAGTAAATCATGAAAAAATTGATGCTAGCTACAGTTGCAGCCGCTGTATCATTAACTAGTCTTTCTGCTTTTGCTAAACAAGAAATCACCGTTTATACAGCATTTGAAATAGAGCAAATCCGTGCACTAGAAAATGCGTTTCAGATGCAGCACCCTGAGATCAAACTCAACTTTATGCGTGATTCAACCAGTGTCGTTACTGCTCGCTTACTTGCAGAAAAAGAAAACCCGCAAGCCGATGTGATTTGGGGACTTGCCGCTACATCAATGATGGTTCTTGATAAGCAAGACTTATTAGCACCATATGCTCCTGTTGGTCTTGAAAAGCTCGATGAAAAGTTCCGCGATAGCCGTGAAGTTCCACACTGGATTGGTATGGACGCTTGGATTGCTGGCATTTGCTTTAACACAATTGAAGCTAAAAAACATAACCTAGAAGCGCCAACGTCTTGGGCTGACTTAACCAAACCTGAGTACCAAGGTCACATCATCATGCCAAACCCTGCATCTTCAGGCACTGGCTTCTTAGATGTCTCTGCTTGGTTACAGCAGTTTGGTGATGAAAAAGGTTGGGCATACATGGAAGCGCTCCATAAAAATATCGCTCGCTATACTCACTCAGGATCAGCACCTTGTAACCTAGCAGCAACTGGTGAAGCGGTAATGGGTGTCTCTTTTGCATTCCGTGGCGCAACACTTATGCAGCAAGGTGCGCCAATCGATATGATTTACCCTTCTGAAGGTGTCGGTTGGGATATGGAAGCGGCTGCGATAGTCGATGGCACAGATAAAGTGAAAGCAGCGCAAACGTTAATCGATTTTGCTGCATCAGAAGCGGCAAATAAAGTGTACAACCAATTCTATCCTGTTATTGCTATTAGCGAATTAGCACAGCCGGTAGCGCATTACCCAACCAATGCACCTGAGCTAATGATTGATAACGATTTTGTCTGGGCTTCAGATAATTACGATTACATTATTAATGAGTGGGTTCGACGCTTCGACGGAAAATCAGACGCAAAATAACCTTCTGATTATTCTATTTATGGGGCTCTTACGCCCCATTTTCATATTTTTGCCACTTTAAGCTTGGGTACACCATCCGTGAACAATACTAATTATCTCTATGTTAATAATCTTTCCAAACAGTTTGGCGACTTTACCGCATTAAGCCAAATATCCCTGGATATAAAAAAGGGAGAATTCATCTGTTTTCTTGGTCCTTCTGGCTGTGGAAAAACAACACTGCTGCGTACCATTGCTGGACTTGAACTTCCTAGCGAAGGACAAATTATTCAAGCAACGAAAGACATTACTCTCTTACCACCAGAGAAAAGAGATTTTGGTATCGTATTCCAATCCTATGCATTATTTCCTAACTTGACCGTGATGGAGAATATTGCTTTTGGACTCATTAACCAAGGCGTGAATAAACAAGATGCCACCGTTAAAGTCCAAGAGTGGCTAAAACTCGTTGATCTGCCTGATTCCGAAAATAAATACCCTTCACAACTTTCTGGCGGACAACAGCAACGGGTAGCCCTGGCACGAGCTCTCGCTTTATCGCCTGGCTTACTCCTGTTGGATGAACCTTTATCAGCACTTGATGCAAAAGTTCGTGCACATTTACGCCATGAAATTTGCCAACTACAAAAAAAATTAGGGGTTACAACAATCATGGTGACGCACGATCAAGAAGAAGCGTTAACAATGGCTGATCGTATCGTCGTCATGAATCATGGGGTAATTGAACAAATTGGCACACCTCGTGAAATCTACCACCAGCCATCTTCCAAATTTGTTGCTGACTTCATTGGCTCGATGAATTTTATGCGTGCAGAATGTCACTCTGAACATCAACTGTCTGTTGAGGGCTATACCTTTCCAGCCACTCAAACAGTTAATCATCCACATGTTGAAGTGGCGCTTAGACCAGAACAAATTCAAATATCTAATGAACTAGAAAATGGTATTACTGCCAAAATAGCCAACCAAGAATTCTTAGGATCTTTTGTTCGGCTTGAATGTGAGGTTGAACATACGGATAACCTTATTCAAGTCAATGTGAGTTCAGAGCAATTAAAAAACCAGACCTTAGAAATCGGTGATCTATGTTCGTTAAGTTGGAAAGCAGAAGATGCATTAATTTTTGAGGAACAGCACGTATGAGCTTAGAAGCGGTACTACCTCAACCTAAAAATGCCCAAAAATCTCACTCACTGACAACTCGTATATCACGTATAAGCCGTGACGAGTGGATCATGGGATCGTTACTGTTATCCACGGCATTATTAATAACCTTGGGCTTGATCGCTCCACTTTGGGCCATGTTTAGTAAGAGTCTTCATAACCGTGCGGGTGAATACATTGGACTCGAAAACTATGTCACTTATTTAAGCAATCCTTCCCTAACGCAGTCTATCTACAATACGCTGTTTATTGGTGTTTCTGTCTCGCTTATCGTTGGGATACTGGCATTTGGGTTTGCCTACTCACTGATAAAAACGTGCATGCCTTTTAAGCGCACTTTCAAACTTATCGGCAGCTTACCGATCTTAGCGCCATCACTACTTCCTGCGATTTCATTTATTTATCTCTTTGGCAATCAAGGTATTTTAAAGTCATGGTTGATGGGAGAAAGTATTTACGGACCTATTGGTATTATTCTTGGCCTTGTCTTTTGGTGTTTTCCTCATGCGGTTTTAATTATGTCGACAGGGCTATCGAATGCGGATGCTCGTCTTTATGAAGCGGCCAAAGTATTAAGAGCCTCACCCCTACGCACCTTTTTAACGGTCACATTACCGACGGCTAAGTACGGCATAATGAGCGCAATGATGGTAATTTTCACCCTCGTTGTCTGTGATTTTGGTGTGGCTAAGGTCATTGGTGGTCAATATAACGTTCTTGCTACCGATATTTATAAACAAGTCATTGGTCAACATAACTTTGCAATGGGCGCTGTGACATCCGTTATTCTATTATTGCCTGCTGTTTTATCCTTTGGTATTGAAGCTCATATTCGTCGTAAACAACAAAGCATGATGAGCACCAATGCCGTCATCTATCAACCACAACCAAGTCGCGTTAAAGATACTATCGCCTTGTTATTTTGTGGCGCTATTGTTCTGTGTATTTTGACGGTTATCGGTATGGCTTTATATGGTTCTCTGATTAGCTTTTGGCCATACAATAAAGCGCTAACTCTTAATAATTACGATTTTGCACGCTTTATTAGTTACGGTTGGTCACCTTTCTTTAATTCGGTGAAAATGGCTCTATTAGTTGCACTCATCGGTACCCTATTTACTTTTGTTGCAGCCTACTGCATCGAAAAAGGACGTACTATGAAGTCATTGCGTAATATATTGCACCTACTAGCGATGATGCCAATGGCCATCCCAGGCATGGTATTAGGACTAGGCTACATCTTCTTTTTTAACTCACCATCAAACCCTTTAAATGGCATCTACGGCACGATGACTATTCTTGTATTGTGTACCGTTGTGCATCTTTATACGGTTGGACATATGACGGCGATGACGACACTTCGCCAAATGCCTGCTGAAATAGAAGCGGTCGCTGCCTCACTTAAAATACCGCAATATAAAGCGTTTCTAAAAGTATCTGTACCACTTGGTTTACCGGCAACCTTAGACATTGCAAGCTATTTATTTGTCAATGCGATGACCACCACATCAGGGGTGATATTTCTCTACACCAACGACACGGTTCTCGCCTCGATTGCTGTCATGCACCTTGATGGTATGGGTTATACCGCCGCCGCTGCCGCAATGGCAATTATGATAATGCTGACCTCTGCTGTTGCTCGTATTATTCATGCCATTATCAGTTACGTGCTAATTAAAAAGACTCAACGCTGGCGTCATCGTTAACTTTTAGAATCCACTTATATTACAAAGTTCGAGTTTGAACTTTGAGCAGGAGTTTCATAATGTCTAAGCAAACCCATTCTATCGATCTTTATATTTTTGATATGGATGAAACCTTAATTGCCAATGATCTCACCGTTCTTTGGCACCAGTATCTAGTCGACAGTTTGGCATTAGCTGATCATGATTTTCTTACTGAAGATAAGTTACGTATGGCACAGTACTACCAAGGAAATATGGATTTAGATCAGTATATCTTTTTTAGCCTAAGTCCATTAAGCCATCTAACAGTAAGTGAAATCGATGAACTGGCTGATGACTTTATAATGCAGCGTGCTTATCAATATATTTACCCGCAAGCTATAGAATTGATAGAAAGTTTAAAGCAAGCAGGTACCGCTTGTATGATTATTTCTGCGACGGTTACTTTTCTTGTTAAAGCAATGGCTCGATATTTAAATATTGAATTTGCTGAAGGCGTTAATCTTGTTCAACTTGGCGATCATTATTCTGGTGCGATTTGTGGGATCCCAAGCTATCAGGCAGGCAAGGTTCAACGCCTCAATCAGTGGCTTGAATTGCATGATAACCAATATACCCCAAGTCATTTTTATTCAGACTCGATCAACGATTTACCACTTTTACTTGAAGTTCCCAATCCAATTGTCATTAATGGTTGTGCACGGTTAGTTGAAGAGGCTGAAAAAAGAAGTTGGTCACAAGAGTACTGGACTTTACTGCCTAGTACTTAATGCTCGAATAGCCACTAGCCACTAGCCACTAGCCACGAAAAATAAAGCCTCTACCCTATGATGAGGCTTTGCAATATTACTCTACATTACTTGCTCTAAATGCGCTAAAATGCCCGTCCTTATTTTAGCTTTGAGCCTTTTATATTAATGACTACTACCACTACACCAGCCAACTTTAGCGAACTTGGTCTTATTTCTCAGTTGTTAAACCGCCTACAAGAGATGGAATATCAACAACCAACACCAATTCAAGCGCAAGCTATCCCAAGCATTCTAGCTGGTCGTGATTTAATTGCTGGTGCAAATACAGGTTCAGGTAAAACAGCAACGTTTGCCCTACCTCTATTACAACAACTGCATACCGAGCAGTCATCAAATAAAAACCTCAAAGGTAACTACGTCTCTGGCTTGATCTTAGTACCTACTCGTGAACTCGCAAAACAAGTTGCTGACAGCATTAAGTCTTACGCAACTCACTTCAATGGCGCAATCAAAACCGTTGCTGTATTTGGTGGCGTATCAGCAAATACTCAAATGCTTGCTTTACGTGGTGGTGCGGACATTTTAGTTGCGACGCCTGGTCGACTGCTAGACTTGGTTGCAAGTAATGCTGTTAAATTAGATTTGGTGAAAAACCTAGTGCTTGATGAAGCTGACCGTATGCTTAGTCTTGGCTTTACCGAAGAATTAGCTGAAATCTTAGCGCTTCTACCAAAGCAAAAACAAACCCTACTGTTCTCAGCAACGTTCCCAGAGCAAGTTCAAGCTTTAACACAAGAACTCCTTAACGATCCGGTTGAAATTCAACTGCAAAGTTCAGATGCAAGTACATTAGTCCAACGCGTCTTCACCGTGAATAAAGGCGAGAAGACGGCTCTATTAGCGCATTTAATTAAGCAGCACCAATGGCGACAAGCGCTTATCTTTGTTAACGCAAAGAATAGCTGTGAGCACCTGGCTGATAAATTATCGAAACGCGGTATTATTGCTGAAGTTTTTCATGGTGATAAAGGTCAAGGCGCACGTACTCGTGTATTAGAAGCGTTTAAAGCTGGCGAAATTGACGTATTAATTGCGACGGATATTGCCGCTCGTGGTTTGGATATTGAAAAACTCCCAGTTGTGATCAACTTTGACTTACCAAGAAGCCCATCGGATTACATGCACCGTATCGGTCGAAGTGGTCGTGCTGGTGAAGTCGGTTTAGCGTTATCTCTGATCGATTATGAAGATTACCACCACTTCAAAATCATCGAAAAGAAAAATAAAATTCGTTTACAACGCGAACAAATTGCCGGTTTTGAAGTTGATGAAGCGATGGTTGAGCAGTACTTAGCAGCAACAAAACCTGTGGCTAAACCAGCCGGTACGGGTAAGAAAAAGCGTAAGAAGCTATTAAATAACAATGATGATGTGTGGTTAAGAAACTCATAAACCATTACACAGAGCTCTTGGCTACGATTAGTATAAGACTCTATATCAAGCGATAGTTTATCTCTTGCATAAAAAACGCCTTCAATACATGAAGGCGTTTTATGTAACTTATCAAACGAATTGATCTTCAATCGAATGCTTACTACTTAAATTATCAGCTCTAAATGACATACTTTACAGCCGTTTACAATAAGATTAGCGAGCTAAATTGTAACGCTCTTTGTAATCATCAACGCTATTACAAGGCGCTGGGAAATCTTCAATGTTAGTGCCAGTGTTGTAGAAAGCCCAACCTAGTTTACCCAGTTTTAGCTTACCATCTTCAGCGTCTTCTTCATCCCACTCACAGATGATCTCTTCGATCACACTTTGCGTGTTCGTAAACTCTAACTCTGAAATTTGACCAAGTTCAGCAACGGTTTTTTCGCTATCACCTAGAACGTAATACTCAGGAAGTGCTGACATATATTTAGACGCATCTAGAACAACTTGTACATAATCTTCAATGCTATTATCCATACCTTCAACTTTGATTTTATTACGTAGCTCTTCAGCCCAGTAATATTCAAGGAATGGAATTGATTCAGACTCGCCTTTATCCCAACCAATATCACGCGTGTAGTATACAAGCGCACGGTAGTCATCGTTACCTAATCCGCGCTCATTGTCTTCACCTTGTAAGCCTAAATCTTTTGGTAACGCTGAAGGTTCAATTGATTGACCATTGTCATACAAGTATACGTTTTTCGTTTCTTGCATCTTTTCCCAGAATACATCCATGCTTGCACTATCTGAGAAGTTATCTTGTACGCGAACTAATACGTTC
Source organism: Vibrio sp. 10N.286.49.B3 (assembly GCF_002873395.1). GTDB lineage: Bacteria > Pseudomonadota > Gammaproteobacteria > Enterobacterales > Vibrionaceae > Vibrio. The sequence goes on from NZ_MCUV01000003.1 coordinate 43,491, forward strand.
GTGTCTTTTCCACCATCGTGCATATCGTGGAAGCGACCAAAGGTATGATGACCATCGGTTAAGTAAAGTGCGCCATCAGGACCAACAATAACGGTGTTGATCCAGCTCATGATACGCTCTGTACCATGCTGATCTTCAGAGATCACACCATCTTTATCTCTTGGCTCTTTACATTCAAAGCTTGTAATATCATTAAAGTCACTATCGTCATTAAAGAATTCAACACTATCGCGTAAACCATAAGTTTCACAAAACTCTTCGAAGCGCTTTTCTTCTTCTAGTTGCCAACGACCTAGCTTATAGTCATTCTGTAATTGGCCTTGATTCATTTGTGTTGGCATTAAATCGCCAACGGTAACCCAATGAACATCACCAGTGGAGAAGTCAAAATGCTCAGCTTTGCCTTTCTCTCCTAGGCTAACACCACTATCATTATTGCTGCTACTATTACAACCAGCCAATAAACCTGCTACAACGAGTGCCATTGCTGCTTTTTTCATATTCCCTCACGAATGGTCATTAAGTTAATTCGAACGGGATACTACACTTGATAAATGACACTAATCTTACAGAATAGCTAAATAAATATTAAACCATTGTTAACAGCGTAATAGTATAATAGTGATGAATTATCCTCTATTAAACATCAACATAAGTGATTCACTGCTTGGTTTTAGTTCAGTATAAAGTGCCCGTGCAAGTCGGGTTTATATGTCATGACTTCAACCCCGTTTAGCTTCGCTTCTTCGAGTAAATCTGCATATTTTGCATCAATATGCCGCGCGCCTAAAACAGAATCGATACCACTATGTAAAATGGCAAACAATAAAACAGCTCGATGCCCTTCTTTGGCTATGTTCATCAACTCAATCAGGTGTTTTTGCCCACGTAGCGTCTTTGCATCAGGGAAGTAACCTTGACCATCTTCGAGTAAGGTACAACTTTTTACTTCGACAAAGCAGCGCTCATCATCGCGAGAGAGCATAAAATCAATTCGGCTATCGCCATACTTAACCTCTGGCTTGACTTCGTAACCCTCTAAAGTCTCGATCTTATTTGCTCTCAGTGCCTGTCCGACAAATTCATTGGCTCGCGCCGTGTTAACACAAATAAGCCCGTCTCGATCAGTTAACTCCCAAGTGTATTGATATTTACGTTTTTTATTATCACTTGTGCTGTACCAAATGGTATCCCCTTCACTGCCGCAATTTGTCATTGACCCTGTATTGGCTACGTAAATGGTTTCTTCACTGCCATTGATAATAACATCGGCTAAAAAGCGCTTATAACGTTTGATTAATACTGCTTTCTGTAACGGGATCATAACTAAGGCTGCCTATTTGGAAGTTGGAAGGAGATACACTCTGTGCTTAACGGTATTCAATGTCTTGTTCAATGAAATCGGTCTCACTAAACCAAGTTACATTGCCGATATAGCCCTGTTCTTTTAGTTCATTGTCTATTTGTGCAGCAACGCGAGTTGTCATTTGAAACCAACCATTATCTTGATTAAGTTCACTAATAATATCTTGTACCAATTGTTGCGCTTCATCATCCAGTAACAAATTCAAATAGCTCATTTTATTATCCATCCAAAGCCTAAGTGCTCTGTTTTTTAGTCAAGTTCATCGTGATGACATGTTAACACTCCGATGATACAAAACAGCAAATAAATGAATTTTAGTGCAAGCATAAGCCAAATCGTACTTTACCGTCATAGTGTTACTTTACCAATATATGCACAGAATGCATTTTAAAAATGAAAAGCATTCATTTTACTCATTAATATATATTACCTAATATAACGGCAACAGAAAGCAGCAATGCTTATCAATCGATTCAATATCTAACATGCTCATTACGAGGTATAACTATGACAATTCCAACAACTGATATGCTTAACGCATGGAAAGGATTTACAGCAGGTGATTGGCAAACCGAAGTCAATACTCGTGACTTTATTCAAAATAACTACACACCATATGAAGGTGATGAATCTTTTCTTGCTGAAGCAACAGAAGCAACGAATACCCTTTGGAACAGCGTATTAGAAGGCATTAAACAAGAAAGTCGCACTCATGCCCCTGTTGACTTCGATACTGATCTACCTTCAACCATCACTTCTCATAATGCTGGATACATTAACCAAGAACTTGAAACGATTGTTGGCTTACAGACTGATAAACCACTAAAACGTGCGATCATCGCAAATGGTGGTATTCGCATGGTTAAAAATTCATGTGAAGTGTACGGTCGTCAACTAGACCCAATGATTGAAAAGACGTTTACTGATTATCGCAAAACGCACAATAAAGCATGTTTTGATATTTACACTAAAGACATTATTGCTTGCCGTAGCTCGGGCATTATTACTGGCTTACCAGATGCTTATGGACGCGGTCGTATCATTGGTGATTACCGTCGTATTGCTCTTTACGGTATTGAGTTTTTAAAAGCAGACAAACAAGAACAATTAAAATCAACTCAAGCTTTCTTAGAGCAAGGTCAAGATCTTGAAAAAACAATGCGTCTGCGTGAAGAATTAGCTGATCAAATTCAAGCACTTGATGATATTAAAACGATGGCATTAAGCTATGGTATTGATATGACTTTGCCAGCAACAACGGCTCAACAAGCCATTCAGTTTACTTACTTTGGTTACTTAGCTGCCGTTAAATCACAAAATGGCGCGGCGATGTCTTTGGGTCGTACTTCTACTTTCTTAGATGTTTATATAGAACGCGATCTTCAAAGCGGTCTAATCACTGAGCAACAAGCACAAGAAATGATCGACCATTTCATCATGAAATTACGTATGGTTCGTTTCTTACGTACGCCTGACTACGATTCATTATTCTCAGGTGACCCAATTTGGGCGACTGAAGCAATGGCTGGTATGGGTGTCGATGGTCGTACATTAGTAAGTAAAACAACATTCCGTTACTTACATACGCTAGATAATATGGGTCCAGCTCCTGAGCCAAATATGACGATTTTATGGTCAGAGCAACTCCCTATTGCTTTTAAGAAATACGCAGCAAAAGTCTCGATTGAAACTTCATCTGTACAATACGAAAATGATGACTTAATGCGCGCTGATTTCGATAATGACGACTATGCAATTGCTTGTTGTGTTAGCCCACAGGTTGTTGGTAAAGATATGCAGTTCTTTGGTGCTCGTGCTAACTTAGCAAAAGCGCTACTTTATACCATCAATGGCGGTATCGATGAAAAATCACAAAAACAAGTCGGTCCAAAAGTTCCACTAATTACTGATGATGTCCTTGATTTTGATTCATTACTACCACGTTTTGATGACATGTTAGACTGGCTTGCGACCCAATACGTGACGGCATTGAACATTATTCATTACTCACATGATCGTTATAGCTATGAAGCTTCATTAATGGCATTGATGGATCGCGATGTGCGCCGAACCATGGCATGTGGTATTGCTGGTCTTTCTGTTGTTGCCGATTCTCTCGCAGCGATAAAATTTGCAAAAGTATCACCGATTCGTGATGAAAATGGCATTGCTATCGACTTTGATATTGAAGGTGACTACCCTAAATTTGGTAATAATGATCCACGTGTTGATGATATTGCTTGTGAACTTGTTAAGCGTTTCATGGCCAAGATCAGTAAAATGAGTATGTACCGCGAAGCGATTCCTACTCAATCGATTCTAACGATCACATCTAACGTGGTATATGGCAAAAAAACCGGTAACACCCCGGATGGTCGCCGCGCAGGTATGCCATTTGGACCAGGTGCAAACCCAGTTCATGGTCGTGACACAAACGGTGCTGTTGCTTCATTAACTTCGGTTGCTAAACTGCCGTTTGAATCTGCAAAAGATGGGATTTCTTATACTTTCTCTATCGTACCAAATGCGTTAGGTCGAGATATCGATACTCAGAAACAAAACTTAGCAGCATTGATGGATGGTTATTTCCACCATGAAGCAAACGTAGAAGGTGGTCAGCACTTAAACGTTAATGTGATGAACCGAGAAATGTTAATGGATGCCGTTGAGCACCCTGAAAAATATCCTCAACTGACTATCCGTGTTTCTGGCTATGCTGTACGTTTCAACTCGCTAACCCGAGAGCAGCAACAAGATGTCATCACGCGTACTTTTACTGATAAAATGTAATTGAACGTTATTTAAACCAATAAAAAATACCGAGCTCTATATGCTCGGTATTTTTATTTCTAAACGGTTATAAGCATTTCATAATTCAAAACATTAGAACCGTTATGCGCCTTTCGGAGGTGTAAACGCAGTAAGTGTTGGTGCTTTTCCAGTATACTTTTCAATTTTAACGATACCAGAATTACCACTACAACCATTCGCTAATCGAGATGTTGGAATATCCATCGTGAGTACGTTTGGTCCACCATTTTTACACATGCCGGTTGTAGGATCTAAATCAGGCCATGCACCTTCATGGATACATACACTCCCCTCTTTAATACCATCAGTGACATGGGCACCGACTAAAACTTGACCGCGCTCATTAAAGGCACGAACTAAATCGCCATCTTTAATACCACGAGCTTTAGCATCAGCAGGGTGAATCGTAATTGGTTCACGATTCTGAATTGCATATTCTTTACGAATATCAGCATAATTAAATTGGCTATGCAAACGATGTGCGGCATGTGAAGTCATTAACTGTAATTCACCATCACTGTAATTCGCTGCCCATTCTGTTGGCTCTAACCAAGTTGGGTGAGGAGGACAATCCTCGAGCTTATAACTTTCTATGGTTTTAGAGAATATTTCAATCTTACCACTTGGAGTACCAAGAGGGTTCATTATTGGATCAGAACGGAAATCACCGAAACGCACAAACTGAGCATTTTTCTCATTCCATTTCATTTCAATAAGTTCGTTTGCTTCCCAGAATTTAGTAAAATTCATCATTGGAACACGAATATTTCGACCACCTTGTTGAGCACCTTTGTAGAAGTCACGAAGCCATTCCATCTCCGTTTTATTTTCCATATAGGCATTTTTACCGCCCGGTCTCAAGTATTCCGCTAGATCAGCAAAGACATCCAAGTCATTGCGAGCTTCATGTTGCGGCTCTACCACTTTTTTCATCGGCACTAAATGCTGATTCGAATAATCACCTGTCATTGTTAAGTCATTACGTTCAAAAGTCGTCGTAATCGGCAAAACAATATCAGCATGCTTAGCGGCAGCAGTCCAATACGGTTCTGAAATAACAATCATTTCCGGCTTCTGCCACGCATCAATCAAGCGGTTAGTATCTTGGTGATGTGTGAAATTCGCACCACCTGCCCACCAAATCATTTTTATCTCAGGGAAAGTCAATGTATGACCATTGTGATGGAATTGAGAACCTGGGTTTTCTAGGCACTCAACAATACGCGCTACAGGAAAAGCGGTGACAGATCCTTGAACAGCCCAGTCATTACCACCCGAAGAGTCACCACCAACGGACGCTGAAATGGCTGGTAACACACCGGCATCACGAGCTGGATTACCACCGTTAGAGTAATGATATGAATAGCCAAAACCACCACCAGGTAAACCGACTTGACCTAGCATTGAGGCAAGAACCGTTAACATCCAGTGTCGCTGTTCACCATATTGTTGACGTTGCATCCCCCAACCAGCCATCAGCATAGTGCGGTTTTCTTTGAAAATTTTAGCCAGTAACTCAATTTGCTTGACAGAAACACCTGAAATGCTCTCAGCCCACTGAGGTGTTTTCTCTATACCATCTTCTTTACCCATTAGGTAGGCTTCAAATGGTTCATAGCCAACCGTATATTTAGATAAGAACTCTGTATCGTGTTGCTTAGTCGTGATTAATTGATGAGCGATCCCCATCATGAGTGCCACATCAGACTGAGGATTTGGTGCAATCCACTCAGCTTTATCCCCAAAGAAATCTGCCGTTTCAGATCTCATAGGATCAATAATAATCACTGTTTTGCCAGATTTTTTTAGTTGGTGGAAAAACTCTAGCCCTTGTCCATCGGTCGATGACCAAGCAATTTTTAAGGTATTGATTGGGTTCAAACCCCATAAAACAACAACTTCGCTGTTTTCTAACACAACAGGATAAGTCGTTTGCTGCTCGTAGACCTCAATGGAACCAACAACGTGTGGCATAATTACTTGAGCAGCACCAGTGGAATAATCCCCTAAGTGACCGGCGTAACCGCCAGACATACTCATATAACGTTGAAGTAAGGATTGTGCTTTATGCAATACACCACTAGAGCGCCAACCATAAGAGCCAGCAAAAATAGATGATGGTCCATATTCCTCACGAATTCTCATATGTTGTTGATGTATAAGTTTATATACCTCATCCCATGAAACTCGCACAAACTCATCACTACCACGGAGCCCCTGGGGATTATTCGGATTATCTAAGAAGCCTTTACGAACCATTGGGTACTTAACTCGTGCCTTAGTATGCACTTGTGAAGGTCCTGTCAGTTGCAGGCTATTCGGTACTGTTTGCGCTAAACCACTCTTTGTTGATACTAACTGACCCTCTTTTACTTCACATAAAAGTGGTCCCATGCGGCCTGCAGTTAAAATTAACGAATCTGAACGACCTGCAACAGCCTTAGCATTAACTGACATAGGAGTCAGCGACGTGATAGCTAATGCACCAGCTGATGCACCTGCGCCTTTTAAAAATCCACGACGAGAAATATTAGTCATAGTCACTTCGTCCTTATTCATGGTTTGCCACATCTTTAGCGTGGTTTTGGAAGAATTTAGTTAAAATTTCGAGATTTAATGTAGAAATATCGGTACGTTCACCCATACTTTTAGCAACAGGTCCCCATGAGTTTACCGTAAAGTGATTAGGTGGGATTTTGGCATGACAAGTGGCACAGTAAACCGTATCTAGTTGTTCAGCATAAGCCCAAAGCGCTTTTGTTGAATCGAGAACTTCAGCATTAATCGTGCCGGTTAAACTCGCACTACGCCATTCATTACCATAAGCATCAACATTCGATTCGCCCAATTGAAGAGCCTTCTGACCTTGTTCCGTTAAAGTAGCAATAATTGCACGCTGTCCTTGTCCCATATAAATAACGCTTTCAGCACCTTTCATTTGGTAGCCAGATACCGTCACTTCTCGCTGATCTTTTTGCGTACTTTCAACGGCTAATTCAACGGTTGGATTTAATGTTGCCAAACCATCCATTTCAATAAAGTCAATTGGATAAACAACTTTAGCATCAGCTGCTGTTTGTTTTGCATCATCATATAAGTGGTCAAATTCAGACGTGTCTAATTTCATCTGAGGAGCGATATGAGCAACGCCTCTATGACAATCGATACAAGTTTGTCCCATTTTTTGTGCTGACATATGCATATCACGAGCGGCCTGAGGTTGATCAAACATCTCCATAGCATCAAAGCTATGACATGAACGACAGGTAGCAGAGTCATTTGCTTTCAAATCAGCCCAAACCATCTCAGCTAACTCTAAACGATGCGCTTCATATTTCTCTGGGGTATCTATTTTACCAGTAACAAATTCATGATAAATATCTTTTGAAGCACGGATCTTGGTCCATAAATAGTCCACAGTATTATGGGTGGGAATGTGGCAATCAGCACACTCTGCTCTGATCCCTTTTTGATTACTGAAGTGAACAGAACCTTGGTACTCTTTTAATGGTTGCTCCATCGTGTGGCAAGATACACAAAACTCTGTTGTTGATGTTGCGTGTAAAACAGCTTGTGTCCCACCTAATGTTATCCAACCAATTATCACGCCGATTAAAGCGATAATAACAATATATCGTTTCTTCATTACAGTATTCCTTACATTTACTGATAACTTTATTTATTCATTAAACATACCTTAACTACCTCTAAAGGGTAGTATACAGATCAATAAACTAACTCTTTACGTGTCACAATAAGACATAATTTGTTACACATCACAGAAAATAAAAATAAAACGATAAAACCAATAAAGGCAAACCTCGTTATAAATAACTAGATTTGCCTCTTGGGTTTAATATTCAGTATTTAATTGAAAGCGAACTATCTAACGCTAGACACCCTCGCTGGCATCAACCGGCTTTGGTTGATAATGCGCAGGCGTTAAATTCACAAACTGAGGTAAAGTGACACCAACCGAAATAGAAGACCAGGTTCCACTCACAATTCCAACAAACAACGCAATAGCAAAACCTTGCAATGAAGCGCCACCGAGTAGCCATAAACTACCAACGGTCACTAATGTTGTACCAGAGGTTACCAATGTTCTTGATAATGTTGCTCTAATCGCATTGTTAATGAGAACCTCTGTTTTTCCATTCGGATTGGATCTTAATAACTCGCGTACCCTATCAGCAATAATAATTGAATCATTCAGCGAATAACCTAAAACGGCTAATACCGCCGCGAGAACCGTTAAGTTAAATTCAAGCTGCAACAATGCAAATAGCCCCAGAACAACAACGACATCATAAATTAATGCCGCAAGTGCCCCTAACGCTAAACGCCACTCAAATCGAACACTTAAATAAAGCATAATGAGTATAAAGCAGACTAAAATTGCTAGCCCACCTTGCTCAACCATATCCTGGCCAACCTGAGGACCAACGACACTACTGTTTAACACCTCAACTTTATCGCTAATCTTGGACATGATATTTTGAATTGATTCTGTTACATCCTCTGTTTGGTTGTAACGTAATACCCAGCGATCATCTTCATTCGACTTCACAACCTGAACGTCTTGATGAAACGCTTGGTCAAGGTGCTCACTAATGTCACTGGCTGTGATGTCTGAATCTAAAGCGACCTCAGCAACAACCCCACCGGTAAAATCTAGCCCCCAATTAAAGCCTTTAGCACCAATAAATAACACTGATAGCGCAAAAAGCAGCACAGAGAACGCCGACATTGCTATACGTATGCGAGTTAAAATTTTATTTGATATTGTCATTGTTATACCCTCACATCGTGGCGCTTATCACGGCCCCAAATTAAATTAATCACCGCTCGCGAAGCAAAAATACCCGTAAACATACTTGTTGCTAAACCTAAGCCAAGCGTAATTGCAAAACCTTGAATCGGACCATTACCGATGGAATACAGCGCTACAGCGACAATCATCGTGGTTAAGTTTGCATCAAAAATAGAAGCAAAAGCACTATCAAACCCTTTATCAATTGATTGAGCAAAGGTTCGCCCTTCTTTCATTTTGTCTTTTATTCGTTCAAAAATGAGGACATTGGTATCAACGGCCATTCCCACTGTTAAGACTAATCCTGCAATCCCTGGTAAGGTCAATACCGCGCCAGGTAGCAGTGCGATGAGCCCGAGTAGCATCACCATATTGGTAATAAGAGCAGCATTCGCAACCCAACCCAATCGGCGATACCATAAAGCGATAAAAGTGAGTGTTAAGCCAAGCCCTAAAGCTAAAGCTGAAAAGCCGTTAGTGACATTTTCAGCACCTAATGATGGGCCAATGGTTCTTTCTTCGATAATTGTCACGGGAGCAGTTAAGGAGCCAGCTCTTAATAACAGAGCTAATTCTTGCGCATCTTGCATGCTTCCTGCGCCAGTAATACGAAAGCGATTCCCCAGTTGAGATTGAATCGTCGCGACGCTTATAACGCTACTAATTTCTTGGCTTTCACCTTGTGCATTTCGACTATATTCGCTATAAACCGTTGCCATCGGGTTACCAATATTCGCTCGCGAGAACTGTGACATTTTGCGTCCACCAGCACTATCGAGTGAAATATTGACTTCTGCTTCCCCCATCTCACCAAGATTTGCTCGCGCATCAATAATATGTTCACCACCAAGCACAGCACGGCGACCAACTCGAACAGAGTTACCATCATTATCGAGCAGCCTTGTGGTTTGAACATCTGTGTTACTAGGCACGGAATGAAATGCCAGTGATGCGGTTGCTCCAATGACATCTTTTGCTGCGGCAGGATCTTGAACACCTGGTAATTCAATTCTAATTCGATTCTCACCTTGGCGTTGAATCGAGGCTTCCGTAATACCTAACTGCTCAACACGGCTACGCATAATCGATAAGTTTTGTTGTACGGTAAGGTTGCGCAAGGCTATTTGATCATCTTCCGGCTGAGTCACCGTTAATGTTCGATTCGATACTCGAAGTTGCCAGTTGGGATAATTTTCACGAATGAGCGCTGCTGCTACGGTAACGTCTTCATCTTTACTCACCGTTAGCACAACTTGGTCATTCACTTGACGACCACGACTTGAACGAACTTGGCTTGATACGTCATCAATGATGGTTTGTCGATACGCTTGATACACTGGCTGCATATCCACTTCAAGTAAGAACTGAACACCACCACGCAGATCAAGACCCAAACTTATCGGTGAAAAACCCAAATCCGTCATCCAAGCAGGTGCAGCAGGCTCCATCGCGAGTGCAACCGTCACTGAGTCACCCAAAAGTGTATTAAGTTGGCGTTGTGCTTCCGTTTGTTGATCTGGGTTTTCAAGAACAATAACGGTTCTATCCCCGCTTTGATTAATGCTGAGTGTATTAATCCCGGTACGATTCAATTGACTGGCAATGAGACTGGCATCAATCACCTTATCATTACGGTTATTGATCTGTAGTGCGGCATTTTCTCCATACCAAGAAGGTAAAGCACTTAATGCCATAATAATAATCGTACCTATGAGGACAACATACTTCCAAGTCGCATAATGGTTAATGACTTTATAATTTCGCTTTGTTTTCATATCTAACTCTATAATTTAAAATATATTTAGAGCTCACATAGCATGGCTTGATCGATTAATAATTAAATAGAATGATCGATAAGCCCAAGCCGTTATCTTTGGTAAAAACCAACGGCTGCTATTTCAAATGTGAGAATAAGCCCGGTGTAAAAGGCAATATAGATAGAGTTAGCTGTGGCGAGTATGTTGATGGGTATAAAGCAGGTTACTCTCTTTCCAACCAGACAGTCGAGAGCTTAAACGAATATTACTCGTCCAATGAAATAACGGTGAAGGGAGATCGGTTGCGGAAGTGGCAATACCAAGCAAGTAAGGGGATAAGAAACTAATTAGTAGGTGGTAATCAGGTTCAGTACCTTGCCCAGCACAATGATCACTACTAATTATGCGATTCGTTGATGCTAAAAAATAGAGAACTTGATAATCATTTAATGTGAAGTCCTTATTTTGGACGTCATCTTGAACGAAAATAGTCATCTCTTTTGCTGTGATCACAGAGTGCTGTGATTCTATACCAAAAGCTGTACTATTTGCTGATGAGCTATTGCTGACTTCAACTTCATTATTATCAACTTTTACGTACTCTCCCGCCATCACGGTGTGCGATAACACAAATGACATCAGAAATAGTAGGATGAGTTGAGAACAACGTTTAAACAAAAGTACTAGCACTCGTATAAAATGAAGGAAACGATAGTACCGACTGCTTGAATGAATGTAAATAGCCAGCATCATCGGTGACACTGGCTATTTATTATATGAGATAAACGGTAACTTACTTTATGCCGTTAACCACTCTGATTCATCAAGAGGACGATCAACAATTCGAACCTCACTAACATAACCAATAAGTGGATTATCAACTTTTCCATCCCATGAAGAAGCACCAATCGTCCAATTAAAGCCATTAACCGCAGCTAATCCATCAAGGCTCTTATCCGTTTCATTACGCATCGTCAGTGCACCATCAACAAACATTTCCGTAATCATATGACCTTTCGACTCATCACGTCGGTTAACAACTGCAACATGGTGCCAGCTATCAACACCAAGATCCCATGACCATGAGCGGTGTACGTTACCACTATCATGCGATAAGGCTTCAAATTGTAATTCACGTAGTGTTGATGTCGCTAATACAATGGATGGATCGCCACCACTTCCAGCTAAATCTAACTCTTTTGCCGCTTGGCTACGTGAGATCTGGTGACAAAGTATTCCACCCCAACCACCTTGGTCGTAATCCCAACCATTAGGAAGTTTAATGAACGCTTCAATAGTAAAACCTTCACCTTTAAAGTCACTGTCACTTAAGGTAATGCCTGAGGTTTCTAGATAAACTCCGACCATATCGCGCTTATCACCAAGGAACAGCATTGACCCGTTAGCATAGCCTAAACCTGGTGAGTCCGAAGACATATCAAAGTAACTTGTATTTCCCAACATATTATTTTCAAAGCCTTTCATTGCCAAGTGATTACCTTGACCGCTCAAATCTTGGAATAATAGTTGGTTTTTGTCTGACTCACGTACAATCATACGCTCTTTATCAAGCAACCAGTGCGCTCGTGTTCCGGCAACACCAGCAGGTCCTGCATTGATATTATCTTCGTTATTTAGATCATTAAAACGGAAGTCAAAATCCATCGGAAAGTCAAAATGGTTAATCGTATCCGTTAAATCTAACTCATCTTGAGAATTCAGAGGAATGCCTGCTGCAATTTTTTCCATCACATACGGAGAGAATGAACGCATAACCATTTTCTTGTTGGTATAGTCAAAACCAACGGTACGCATTAAACCATTACCACCCCAGAACATTGATTGGTAATCCACTACGACCATTAAAACTTCACGACCGTATTTGTTGTACGCCACTAAGCTCGATGCACCGTGATGATGACCGTTCAAGGTTAAGAAAATCTGATCGTTGTTATAAATAAGGTCAGTAAAGAACTCAACACCTTGGTTTGTCACAAGTGGACTTTCACCATCACCTGCAATATTGATTAACTGGTGCGTCGAAAGAATCGTTGGGATATCAGAATGTTGATCCAGAATACTTTGTGCCCAAGCAATACTGCTCTCTGATGGACGCCAATCCATAGCAAGTGAAAGGAACTTCTGCCCATTTGATGCTTCAAAAATATGATAGCTATTAAAGCCTGTTGGACAACGACCCATGTAGGTTGGATCTTGCTGCATACGTGACTCAGGGAACCAATCAAAGAAAGGTTCTTCTGCAAGGTTACGACCATCATCAGCACCTTGGTTTAATAGGTCGTGATTACCACATAGTATTGAGTATGGTGTATTGCCACCCTCAAGCAGTGACATTGCATGGTCAGCAGCAACCCACTCCGAATCTATACGGCGGTCTTCTACGATATCACCTAAGTGGAAGGTAAATGGAATATTTTCTTGTGCCCAGTTATCTGCAATCCATTGTGTTTGTGCATCAAATCGTTCTGGACTGTTCTCACTGTATTTTTGTGTATCAGGTAAAACTGCAAATTTAAAATCAACCTTCGATGGTGTTGGAGATCCACCACTTGATGTACTAGAGTTGCAACCTGTTAGGTAAGCAGCAGCCATTGTTACAGAAGCACCTTTAAGGAATACGCGTCTGGTTATCATTAATTCAATCCTATTCTTTTAATATTAATTTTTATTGCATGTGTATTTAAAATAGCCTTCTGACAGTGCTATCTTAAATTTCATTTACAGTGAGGCATAACAAGTAATAACGACTACTTGCTGCTATTGTTTTTCTCTTTAATTTCTATATTACCTTGCAGCTCTTTAATTCTAATTTCTTTATTTAATTCATCTTGTATATTACTAGCCATAGACTTTATTTTTGATGTTGTATCAAATGTAAATCTTATCGCTTTAGGTAATTTTTCTGGACCAAGAATGATTAAACCAAGAACTGAAATAAGTAGCATTTCCCAAAAGCCAATATCAAACATTTAGTTACCAACAACCTTTAATATCATACTGTTGTATTTTATTTACCATTGTCTGGTTGGGTATCAATATCAACTTCTTTTTTAAAGTCATGTATCATTGTTCCTAAGTCACTACCTGCACTGCGTAGCTTTTTCGTTCCAAACAATAATAAGATAACCACAGCTATGATAAGCAATTGCCAAACACCAACACCCATAAATACACCTCATAATTACTATGATTGAGATAATAGATTGGTTTTATTTCGGAAATATTACTGATATAAATATTAATAGAACTGTCATGTAACACGTATTACATCAAAACGTGATCTCTGCTACATTATTTAATCTCATTCGAGTAAATAGATACTTATAATTTATTAGGCATTCATTTTTATAGCGTGAGTATATTTAACATAGATTAAGTGAATATATATTTACCGGCAGAATATCGAAAGGGCTGTAAATAAAAGACCCTCGTTATATGAAGGTCTCTATATAGATCTATTTTTAATATGAAGTACTAAGCGACGTTTCTCACTTCAAAGCGATTCACCAACTGCTCTAATCGAGTTAGTGTATTTTGCATCAACGTTGTACGCCTAGACAGTTGCTGTGAAGATAATGCTAATGCCTCTGAAGATTCTTGAGCTGTATCCACAGTCTTTCCATACTCAGCACTATTCTTAGCGAGATCATTAATAATCGTAAACAACTCATTCACTGATTGGTGCATAGCAGCACTACGCTGAACTGAATTAACCATAACCGCATTACTTTCGACATTTTTAATCCCTTGCTCCATATGGTTAACAGCGGTTTGAGACTGCTGATGTAACTGGTTCATCATAATACCAATATTATTAGCCGCTTCTGAAGTACGGTTTGCTAATGTGCGAACTTCATCGGCAACAACAGAAAAACCTCGTCCGTGCTCACCTGCCCTTGCCGCTTCAATCGCCGCATTTAATGCCAGCAGATTCGTTTGCGCTGTGATATCGGTAATGATGGTCACCACTTCCGTAATCTTGTTCATATCAGTGTTTACTTCATTAACACTTTGCGCAGAAGCTTCAACGATTGATTTGATCTGAAGAGCACTATCTGCAGCTTGTTGAAACTCTTGCTCGGCACTTTCTACCGACTTTTCCATAACCGATTCAACCGTAATCGCCGAATCATTTGCATTGGTTATTTCACTTTGCTGTATTTTAGTTAGCTGCAACATATCATCGATGGAAGATGAGGTGATCGAACTCGCTTGTGATAGTTGCTGAGTTCGCCTAAACATTGACTCACTCACTTGGGTTACCTCATTAGTGGCAAAGATAATTTCTGAAATAACCCCTTCCAAATGATCAATAAAGCTATTTGTCCAACGACCTAAACCGCCGATATCATCAGCTTTAAGTAAATCGGCATCAATTCGCTGGGTTAAATTCCCATCACCTTCCGTTAAGGTTTGCATTATCTGAGTCATACGTTCAATACGTTGCGTTAACGGGCGTACCACTAAGCGATATAAAAGAAAAAGGATGATGGTTAGAACAAAAGCCGTTAACCCAATTTGAGCAATGAGATTAAGCCCTAAGAAGTGAGACATGGATAATGGCAGCAACGAAGCGAATAAACCGCCAATAGTAAACTGCTTAGTTAATGAATAAGATAGGCTTCGATGACGGTAAACTTCCTCTAAATCGGCTTCACACATCATGCCCCATTTATCGGGAGAGCCAGGAAGTTGGAAGGTCACACCTTTACCGATGACAGGGATATGACGGTAATCTGAGTAACCAGGGTAGCTGACAAATATGTTTTCACCATTGCGAATGGTCTCCCTTATTCCTGGGTGCAATTGACCTGTCGCGGGATCATTAAACACCACTTCAAACTCAGTATGTTGACTGACTTTGACCATCCCCCAATCTGTATTGATGCCTTCTTTTAAGTTTTCCCCATGTGAAAAAGTGTTATCTTCAAAACGAGAGCGGGATAAAGCCGTACCGGAACGAATCGATGTATCATGGTTAGAGTCAATCATAAATATATAGTTATCACCCGATTCACTATATATATGACCCGCTTCTCTTTGAATTATATCGCTGATAACATCATTTGGCACACGACCACATAAGCAACCTTGTATCCCTGTTTCATCACTAAATGGCTGATAAAACATGAGGGTTACTGCATCATGAAATTTTGAACTTGAAGCACCTAATTGAAGCGTTCTGCTATCTTTATAAGGTCCATGTAAGTAAGGTTGCTGGCTGCCATGCTCTAACGCTAATCTTGAAACCTGGATATCACCGGGAGGAATTTGATGCGATGAATGAAGCGTATTGCCCTCTAAATCGACAACAAATAACTCACTAAAATCTTGCCCTCGGGTTAACAGCTGCTTTAGTGTTTGAGCCCTTTCTTGGCTATCTTTCGAGGAGAGATATAACGCGGCATCTGCTAGGAATGACCACTGATTCTTTGCCCAAGTTTGTAGTAAGTTCACTCGTGTATTAGCAATATTTTGGAAACTAACTTCTAACTCTTGAGTTCGTGTACGGTTTAAATAACACGCTTTACGCATTGCTATCTTTCCCGTTGTTCCAAACCAAGGAAGCCATCGATATTCATTATGCGTAAGATTCATCGTTACCCTGCAATAGTTAAATTTTCACCCTCTTATGCAAGCAAATATCGCGCCATCAATATTAGCCTATTCCATTGAAAAACAAGCACATTCACCGACATCTAGCACCAATTAAGTGCAATAACTCATTACTTGCACCATTAAAATGCAAAAAATCCCCACTGCAAAACAGTGAGGATTCTACTTTAATAACTCATTATCAGAGCGTTTTTGATATTACTTATTCAGTTTTTCTACGGCTTTCTGAATCGCTGGACCAATTTGGCGCTTACGGGATGTTACGCCATCTAAACGAAGCCATTCAGAGTCAGACTTAAGAGCGAATGCTTGCTCTGCAACAAGAGCATCACTTTCATCAATCCACATTAAGTTTGCTCGTTTATGCTTAGTGTCCGTCACAGAGAAAAATAGGTGATCTAAACCAGTGGCTGTTTTGTGTGCTTTCATTGCCGCAACAAACTCGTCATGACGGTCAAGTAGCTCTTGTGCTGTCAATGTTTCAGCAACACCGATACCAACTTGTTTACCACCATATTCGAAGGTTTTGTAATCCATCGTTAGGATATCTTCAGCTGCGACATTTTTCAGATCTGATTTGGCATTAAGCATCTCTTGACCAAATGCATTGATATCTTTAATGCCCGCTACTTTTGCTAATTTTTCAGCATGCTCACGGTCATAGTCAGTGGTGGTTGCTGACTGAAAAATCACAGTATCAGATAAAATACCAGCCAATGTCGTACATGCAGTAACGGTGTCAAAAGTAACACCTTGCTTTTCTGCAATGTCAGCAAGAATGGTCGCAGCAGAACCCCAAGCTCTAATATCCATCGCTGTCACATGTGATGTTTCTACTGGCTTACCAGCAATCGTATGGTGATCAATAATCGCAACAATGTCTTCTTGATTAACTGTCTCATGTAATTGAGTTTGCTGATTAAAATCAACTAAACCAATTTTCTTATCACTAAAATCATTTAAGACCATAGGTGCTGATGCTTTACAGTAATCAACAACAAATTGACTTTCAGGGTTAATCGGCTCTGGTACCACTGCCGTTCCACCGTAAATAAAAGCAGCGGCTAAAGCTGAAGTCATGCTGTCTGTATCTGGGCTTAAGTGACCCGTCCATACAAGATCATCAACAACATTATTAGCAGGGCGCTGTAAGTCAAAAGCAAAAGCAGTCGATGAAGCAGATAAAATTAATAGAGAAAGCAGTGTCTTTTTCACGATATACCTAAAATAGTCAGTGGCTTGAATTGCCGTTACTATAAGAATATCGCATGTCATTTTTATTACGGCACCGTTGCACAATGATGACAAGTATATAATTCTGTCTAACGTAGCCTTTTCATAACTCTTTCACCATCCAAACATCACAGCCATTATGAATGGTGCCTGCCAATGGAGCCTCTAAGTGCGTAAACCCCTGCTTTTCATATAATTTAATTGCTGATGTCATCGTAGCTAAAGTATCTAAATAGCATTGTTGATAATTTTGAGCTTTAGCAAATACCAGACTCTGCTCTAATAATTGCTGCCCAATACCTAAACCGCGAGCTTTAGGTAATAAAAACAGTTTACGCAACTCACAAACCGATAAATCATCACTAAAAGGCGCAATACCACCACCGCCAACCACTTCTCCTTCTAAGATCGCAACAAAATAAGCACTACCCTGTTCAGCATGATAATGGTTGCTCATATGACTCACCTCACTATCCGATGGACCAAAACCCTCACCGATAGCTTTAAACTCAGTTCCAACTGTTTTTATAATATCAGCGATAACAGAGTCATTTTCCATTTTAATTTTACTGATTTTTATACTCAATATTCACCTTCCCCTTTTCGTTTTCTTGTATGAGATTAATTTGTACATCTGTCTAATTGGAATATAATCTAACCCATTCCAATGTAAGCAATCCATCCTAATTATCCTGAGGTATTTATGCAACATTCTCTTAAATTGATAGCAACTGTATTAATCAGCACGATTGTTATCTTCAGTTCTGCTGCTTTTGCTAAACAAGACAGTTACACTGAAGCCAAATCTAACTTTCAAAAAGCACCTGAAACACTTCATTTTTTTGACCAAGCTTATGGCTATGCCATTTTCCCAACAATTGGTAAAGGCGGTATTGGTATTGGTGCTGCTCATGGCAAAGGGAAAGTATACAAAAATGGGCAGTATGTGGGCGATTCAAAAGTGAGCCAACTATCGATTGGTTTACAATTTGGTGGTCAAATCTATAGTGAAGTAATTTTCTTCAAAGATGCTGCAGCATATAATGAATTCACTAGCGGTAATTTTGAATTTAGTGCACAAGCTTCTGCTGTCGCAATCAATGTGGGCGCTACTGCACAGGTGGGAACAACTGGTAATTCTGCAACAGCAGGACAAGATGGTGGCGCTAATCATGCAGCTAAAACAAATTATGTCAATGGTATGGCGATCTTTACAGCAGCGAAAGGAGGACTCATGTATGAAGCTGCCCTTGCTGGTCAATCCTTCTCTTTTAAAGCAAAATAAAACTTAATCCCAGAAAAGCAAAGTGACTTAATGTATATCAAATGGTCACTTTGCTTTTTACTGTGAGTAAGATTATATCAATCGTAGTAAGTCGCTTATTAAAACGCTACTTCTGATCTCTGAATTTGCTTGGTATTATTAATTTAAATGATTGGCAGCATATTCAGTTAAAGCCGACGATAAACCTTCTAGCTCAGTACTAACATTTAAGCTGGTTGGAAAGTAGAAAGAAATACCTATTTTTAAAGTATTTGCCACTTCTTTTATTTTTAACTGAACTAACTGATTACTATCCACTAACGGCTGAGCTAAGCTACTACTCATGATTGCCCAACCATCATGCTGTATTAAGGTCAATAATACATCATTATTACTAACAAGCCTTTGATCGGCTGAAAGAGAAAATAACTCCGGCATAGAGTAGTAATGGTTTTCACTAATATACTGCTTGGTTATTTTTAAATCACCTAAGGTTACATCCTCAAGATCTAATAGCGGGTGGTTAGGGTGGCAATAAGCTGAGTGTTCATCAGTACCAAGGTTAATAAAGTTAAAAATGCCTTCCGCTGAATGGGTTTGCTTATTTTGCATAATCGCTAAAGCATTTTTATTATTGGTTAATGCATCAATCACTTCATCTCTATTACGATGTAACCAATTTAATTTGATATGCGCAAAATGCTTTTCCATATATCGCTCTGCATATAAAATCAAAGCATTAGGTACTAAAATATCATGGTAGATATCAAAATGTGTCAACTGTGTTTGATAGCGATCGATCAAACGGGTATTTAACTGTTCTGTGCCTTGTACTAGTAATTTTGCTTGGCGGTAAATTGCAAGTCCACTTTCAGTAGCAACCGCTTTTTTACCCTTAATTTCAAAAAGTTGAATAGCATAACTATCCTCAAGCGCTTTAACTTGCTCACGAATAGTTGTGCGATCTTTATTTAAAGCCTTCGCAGCCTGACTGTAGCTTCCCTCTTCAAGTGTTGCACAAAATGATGCTAAGTGCTCATATGAGAACATATCCCTCTCCAAATGATGGCTTTAACCCATCAATATGAATAATTTAGAACGATTATAACTGGTAAGTATTCTTTTGTCGATCACTAGAAGACGCAAGAAAAATAGAATGAACGTTCAATACGATCTTTTCATTAAGACGAATAGTAAGCTAATCAAGTGCTAACCACTTTTCAGCCTCTTCTCTTTCTAAACGAGAAAATGCTTTAATTTCAAGGTTAGGGATTAATTTGCCTTCCAGTTCACTCATCACCTTTACCCAAGCTTGATCAGACAAAACAGCCGCTTTTTTATATTGCTTAATGATCGTAAACAGCTCTGGCATTCTTTTCAGTTCAAGCAAAATAGCATCTAAGGTCGGTAGTTGGTAATCAATGATATCGCAGAGCATTCTCCCTTCTGTTACCCCTTCAGATCCACTCACAAACTGATCCAAAGCGATGAGCATATCTTGTGCGTTGAGCTTGCCATCCATCTCAATATCAAGTCGGTTATCATCTATACGGTTAACGATAAACATAAGTTACCTCTCTTAGATAAATTCGAGCAACACCTATCTCTTACTCAGAAAGAATACCTTTTACATCATAGGCATTCATAAATAATAATTCAGTTGTGATTATTTGCTATTAACTTGAGTGTAATTCATCAAATTTGTGTAAAGTTCACTCTTTTATTTTTCATAAAATGGAAACACCACAACCTAACAGTAAGCCGTATAACATAAAAAAATGGCATATTTACATTTTATTGCATAAAAACGAGACTCAAACCCTATCTATAAACTGTTAATATTTGTAACATGCCGCCATACTTTATTCTATGGGCTCAAAATGAAAAAAATTAACTTTAGGACGATTGACGGTATTTTTATCAAATTGTCCATTAATGATAAAATGTGGATGGTTTTTGCTCTATTTATGATTGCGTTAACCTTCACCGCTAGTTCTCGTTACTTCTCAACCCTTGACCAATTTGAACAGCAGTCAATAACGGCTGTTGAATATAAACTTGCAGGGGTTTTAAGTAGCAGTGATATCAACACCTCTGTCGTACCAAATCTACGCCCGGCTTCATTCGTTGCTGATTCAACCTTTGTTAATGGTATCGCTACTGCCACGGCACAACACTCATCAGGGCAAGCTTACACTTTGTCAGAAAACTTCTCTTCTGCTCAAAAGTCATTTAAGAGTGCAGCCTTTACTACTTTTGCACTGACTTTCCTTTGGGTTATCCCTTTTGCTGTCTTTGCTTATTGGGTTGCTACCTTTATTGGTGGTGCTTTGTGGGATATCTACAGCACCAGCCAAAAGATTGCCGCTGGTGATTTAACGTCTCGTTTAGGGTTTCACGCTGGTAGAGATGAGTTTGGCACTATTGGGGCTGAACTTGATAATGCGATGAATACACTATCAGAGTTAGTTACCACGGTTAAAAATAACGCCGTTACCTTAGAGGATACCTCGGATGCTTTTGAGCGTGATACCCAAGAAAGTAGCGTACAAATAACCAACCAATACGCATCATTGGATTCAGTTGCTACCGCAATGGAAGAGATGACAGCATCAGCAAAAGAAGTTTGTTCTATCGCAAACCAAGCAACGTCACAAGCCGAGCAGGATGCAGCACAAGTGAATGATAGCCGTCAACGTGTTGAACGTGCTATTGAAGAGATTGCCCATCTATCTGAATATATTGGTCAAGCATCAAGCTCTGTTTCTTCTTTAAATGATAATACTTCACAAATTAGTGAAGTAATTACCACCATCAACGGCATTTCAGAACAGACGAATTTACTGGCACTAAATGCTGCGATTGAAGCGGCGCGTGCTGGTGAGCAAGGGCGTGGTTTTGCTGTTGTTGCCGATGAAGTAAGAACCCTAGCAAGCCGTACTCAGGCAGCGACAGTTGAAATTCAAACCATGATTGAACAACTACAGTCTGAAAGCCAAAATATTGCTAAAATTACTGATCAAACCGTTGAACAAGCGAAAAGCAGTCGTGAACTGATCAGCAGCATTGGTAGCGACATCAACTTTATTGCTGATTCTTCTCGTACTATCAATGATATCAGTGTTCAAATTGCCACTTCAGCTCAAGAACAAAGCGCAGTTGCCAATGATATTGCAACTGAGCTATCAGAGATCAGAACTCAATCAAATACCATCAAAAATGTTGTCGAGCAATCTTCTTCAGGTGTTGGTAACTTATCTAATACCACCCGCGCATTAGGTGATGTTTTACAACGCTACCGTACTTAACTTTCATGGGTAGCTAACTTGAATAAATAGACCTCGCTTTAAATTGGTCCATCTTTAAAAGATTAGCCATACAGCAGACACAAATAAGCCAGCATCTACGCTGGCTTATTTTTTATATGAGTAAGTAAGTTTAGGTGTAAATTAATTAACAATTACCTTTTTTTGCTTGCCCTGGAGGACAAAAGCCTCCTGTTGAATGTTTCTTATCTTTACCCTCTTCTTTACTCACTTTCACCTTCACATCATCAACCTTCCCTTCGACACGAGTTAATTGACAACCATTTAAGGCAACCAGTGTTATTGCTAAAACCACTAACTTCTTGATCATCATAGATACCTTAATGCATGTCTCTATTGGTTAAAAACTATAAAAGCCAACCTAACTTTAAAATACGGGTAAATAACGATCCTTGTATCAAAAGTAATTAACTCTCTTCACCTTTCTCAAACCAGCGGTAAACAATACCCGCTAAGATAGCGCCGACGATAGGTGCAACCCAGAATAACCATAACTGCGAGACCGCCCAATCCCCTTGAAACAGTGCAACACCCGTACTTCTGGCAGGGTTTACAGAGGTGTTCGTCACTGGGATACTAATTAAGTGAATCAAGGTCAACCCTAAACCAATCGCTATCGGTGCAAACCCCTGTGGTGCACGCTTATCTGTTGCACCTAATATGATAATTAGGAACATAAAGGTCATCACGATTTCTGTTGTCAGCGCAGCCACAAGCGTATAACCACCTGGCGAGTGCTCACCATAGCCATTAGAAGCAAACCCAGCCCCTGCGTCAAACCCAGCTTGCCCTGATGCGATAAGATATAAAATAGCCGCCCCCACTATACCACCAGCGACTTGCGCCACAATGTATGGAACCAATTCAGATGAGGAAAAGCGCCCTCCAGACCAAAGTCCAATTGAAACCGCTGGATTTAAATGACAACCAGAGATATGACCGATTGCATAAGCCATGGTTAGCACCGTTAAACCAAACGCCAACGATACCCCTAATAACCCTATTCCAACCTCTGGAAACGCTGCAGCTAATACCGCACTACCACACCCACCAAGCACAAGCCAAAATGTGCCAATAAACTCTGCAGCTAACTTTTTCGTTAATTCCATATTTATCCCTTTCGATGCTATCAATAAACCCTTTTTCTAAGCATAGACGGACTCTATAGAAAGTTATGAATTTTCTTATCATAATAAATTAGCAATAAAATTAGAGCCTTCCTACAAGATGAAATACGCTACTGACTATCAAGATCAAATACAGCACTTATCGATGCTGAAAATATGATCGTCTCTTGTAGATACTGCCCAGGACGAGACGCTTTACTTGATAATGAACTGGCTTGAAAACGCTCAATATCACTATTTGCACCATAGCGATATCGGCTTTGATTGGATGTTGAATTAATACTATAAACATCGCCTAATTGCGCACCAAATGCATTCGCGAGTGCTGTTGCTTTGTCTTTAGCATCTTTGACCGCTAATGCCATCGCCTCTTGCTCCAACTCAGTGGGCTTTGATGACTTAAGCTCTATATTGCGGATTTCATTAAGTTTCACCGTTAAAGCAAAATCCATCACATCATTTAATTTATCGAGATTATTCAAGGTTATCTTCAAGTCACGCCTAGCGGTATAGCCCTCTAATTTTTTCTGATTTTTAATCGCATAGGTATAGTAAGGTTGAGTGGAAACATTCGAAGCGGAAACATTTTCTTCATCAATACTAAAAGCACCTACGCCATCTAAAAACTGATTGACCCTATCATCCACCTCTTTTTTAGCTTCAATGCTGGTTGCTTTCATACTGGTTACTTCTAAATAAAGCACCGCGATATCAGGCTTAGCACTCACTTGAGCCGAGCCAGTAATAGAAATGTGTCGATGGTTAGGTAAATTAGAATTCGCCGTTAAAAACGGTGGAAAGAGTAGAAAAACAGCCAATAGTAAACATCTCATTGCAATAGCCTTATTCATTTCATGTATTTTGAGTGTAGCTAAACTTGCTCAACATGTTCATTTGAAAACAAAATATCATCATCTATTTCACCACCCTCGCCTTCCTTCGCTTGAACACGTAGAATAGCTCTCCACAAAAAATCAATAACAAGGGCTAGCTTTGCACACTCTCGCACAACTTCTTAATGGTCAATTAACGGGCACCATTCACCTTAAATTATCTGAACAATTAACGGAACTACCAGCAGAAATATTGCAGCTTGCAGACACCCTTGAAATTCTCGATGTCTCAAATAACCAATTACTTGATTTACCTGCCTTTATCAGTCAGCTTCCACACTTAAAGATTGTTTTTGCCTCTAATAACCTATTCACTCATTTACCGCCTGTACTTGGTCAATGTGATCAGTTAGAAATGATTGGTTTTAAAAGCAATCAAATCAAAACCGTTGCAAAAGAAGCGCTGCCAGCAAAGTTACGTTGGTTAATACTTACCGATAACCAACTGACATCACTACCAGATGAACTTGGTCATCGCCATCGCTTACAGAAACTGGCACTCGCTGGTAACCAATTAACGCACTTACCTGAAACCATGGCTCAGCTTGATAAGCTAGAATTGATCCGTTTATCAGCAAACCAATTAACAGCGTTCCCAGCGCAACTTTTAAGACTACCTAAATTAGCTTGGCTGGCTTTTGCCGGTAATCCGTTTTGCCATCACAGCGATACACAGGGCGCGATCCCATACGTTAAGTCCGATAGCTTTGTGCTGAACCAAGAATTAGGCAGAGGCGCTTCAGGCACGATTTATCATGCACACTGGCATAATAATCAATACAACTTACCTGAAGAGGTGGCAGTGAAAGTGTTCAAAGGTGAAGTGACCAGCGATGGCTACCCACACGATGAATTACAAGCCTGCCTACAAACAGGGCAGCATAAGAACATTGTTAAATCCATTGCACAGGTTGAAGAAGGCAATTACCGCGCTCTTGTCATGGAGTTAATTCCAACTGATTTCTTTAACCTTGGTCTTCCTCCAACGTTTGAAACCTGCACTCGAGACACTTTCCCTGCAGACTTTTCTCTTCAAGTTACTAAAATTGAAAATATTGTTGAGCAGATGTTTAATGTCTTTAATCACTTTCATTCCAATAAAGTTTGCCACGGCGATCTCTATGCGCATAACGTTCTTATCAATAAAGACGCTGAGATGATTTTCGGGGATTTTGGTGCGGCTTCGGTTTATGAATACCTTAATGAATCACAACAGAAAGCGATTCGAACCATTGAAGCAAGAGCCTTTAGTCATTTTATTGATGACTTACTGTCTATTTGTGTCGAAGAAGATAAAGCATCGGCAAGCTACCGCCATTTAGTCAACCTTGCTCGCCTATCTCGTTAAGTATCTGATAAAAATAGAAGGGAGTTGGATTAGCATCATTTACTCCCTTTTTACGCTTTAGCGATTTTTAACACCTTAGTCACTTTCTTTGTATGAAAAGCCTAAAACACCACCTCTTGCTTTATATCCCTCTAATTGCACATCAAAAACATGATCTAAATCAATGTTACTTATAAGTAAAAAATAAATTGAACTTTTTATTCCTTTTGTACCTTGACAAAAAATACCGCATAGAATCTAATACGAATTATTCTCATTACCACTAACATTAAGATTACAGATTATGTCAGGAACTACTTTTTTTAATCGACGACCTCTTGCTGCTGCCATTGCTGTTGTTTGTTCGTCAATCTCATTCAATGCCCTTGCTGAAGACCTATCAACTGATACCGATGAGCAAATGGTTGTTACCGCAACCCGTACAGAAACGTCATTAAAGCAAGCACCTGCTTCTATGTCTGTGATCACTTCAGACGATATTGAAAATAACCCAGGCATTACCCTGGCAGATATCGTTGCAGAAGCGACCAGTGTTGAGTCTGACTTCGATAGTACTCGTGCAGGGCGTCAAGTTATCTCAATTCGTGGTATGGACTCAGACTACACACTGATCATGGTTAATGGTCGTCGTCTAAGTTCAGCAAGTGCCATTATTCGTGGTAATGATTTTGATTTATCCACTATCCCTCCAGACTCTATTGAGCGCGTAGAAATCATTCGTGGTCCAATGTCAGCGCTTTACGGCTCTGATGGCATGGGTGGTACGATCAACATTATTACTAAAGCACCAATTAATGAGTGGCGCTCAACCGTTAGCATGGATAACGCAACTCCTGCTGATGGTGATGGTGGTCAAGAATACTCTGTTGGCTTTACTACCTCTGGTGCATTAGTTGAAGATGAATTATTTGCTCGCCTTTCGGTTAACCAAACCAGCCGTACAGCTTGGATGCCATACTCAGGTGAACATAGTTCTGGCTTTGACCGCTCTGATATCACGGCATTTGAGGCACGCGATACATTAAGTGTACTTGGCTCTTTAAGCTGGCTTGCCACTGATAGCCAAACGCTTGATTTTGACTTTGGCTACAGCAACGATCAACGTGATTCAACAGCTGAAAGTGCTTCAGCGATTACTTTCTCTGACGCAGAAATCATTCGTAACAGCCAAGCAATCACACACAGTGGTTACTGGAGCTGGGGTGATACGCAAATACGTTACTCACGTGAAAACGTAGAAGATAAAAACGCGGCTACAGTTGGTAATTCAACTCGTTCTATCGAAGAATTAACTCAAATTGTCGAAGCTTCAGCTACGATGTATTTAGGTGAAGATCACACCTTAACTTTTGGTGGTGATTACCAACTAGGCCAGTTAACCAATGAACAAGACTTCAAAGATGGCAAAGTCGAGACTTACCAAGCGGCATTGTTCATTCAAGACCAATGGGTTGCAACCGATAAACTCACGGCAACGATCGGTGGTCGTTTAGATAAGCATGAGCAATTTGGTGAAGAGTTTAGTCCGCGTGTTTATTTGGTTCACCAAACGACCAACGATCTCGTGATCAAAGGCGGTATTGGTAAAGCATTTAAAGCGCCATCACTCACGCAAAATAACCCTGGTTATACAGTAACGAGCTGTAAAGGCTACTGTGATTTAAGTGGTAATCCAGATCTGAAACCAGAAACAAGCTGGAACTATGAAATTGCTGCATTGTACTCACAACCGCGTTGGAACCTTGAAGGTGCTTTATTCCGCAATGAAGTCGACAACCTGATTGATCGCGATGAAACCTATTGTGACAATGGTTCTGAGTTTATTGAAGGTAAAGGCTGTCTAGTTGATGGTTCTGAAGACGAGTATGAAATCGCAAGTCGTACTTACACTAATATTGCAGAAGCGGTTGTGCAAGGTGCTGAGCTAGCTGGTCAATTCTATATCAATGACGAGTGGAGCCTATCAGGTAACTACACCTTCTTAGATACGGAAGATAAATCAACAGGTAATCAACTACTTGGTCGTTACAAGCACTCTGGTCTAGTGAAAGTGAACTGGGAACCAACTTACGACTTAACCACGTTCATTACCGCTCGATTCCGCGGTGATCGTGAAGTGGAAACAAATATAGATCAAGACGCTTACACAACGCTTAATGTTGGTGCACTATATCACGTAAACAGTTCAGTTCGCTTGCGTGCTGGTATTACTAACCTAACCAACGAAGCTGTTTCTTCTGAGCTAGAAAGTTTAGGTTATGTTGAAAAGCCACGTACTTACTATGTAGGTATGACTGCTGACTTCTAAGCCAGTAAAACACTAAGTTGACGATAAGCCTATGCCAATGACTTGATTGGTGTAGGCTTTTTTATGTCACTAGCAACAACTTGGTTACGTCCATTCGCTTTAGCAGCATACAGATTTTCATCGGCTTGCTTTATAAGGTTATGAATGCTTTCACCCGGTTCATAGACACAAACACCAATACTTACCGTGACAGGCTCAGCAATCGAAAATTCATGGCTAGCAATCAACAATCTTAGCTTATTAGCACAATATTCCGCTTGTTTGATACTCAATTGTGGGCAAAGAATCAAAAACTCCTCCCCTCCCCAACGTGAAGCCATATCAGTGTATCGTAAGTTAACACTGAGTAGCTCAGCAATATCTTTTAATACAGAGTCACCCGCGAGGTGACCGTAGGTATCATTAACTCGCTTAAACCTATCAATATCAATAAGCAAGATAGAAAAAATCATTCCATCGGTTATAGCCTGCTGATATCGAGCATTTAATTCTAAATCAATTTTATGACGGTTATTTAAACCCGTTAATGAATCTGTGATTGAAAGAGACTCTAGAAGAGAGTTTTCCTGCTCTAAGCGGGAGTTATTTTCTTTAAGGGATACCGAGGTTTTATACACTTCTTGTGAGGTTAAGTGATTTATTTTATCTGATATTTGCTTTATTTCATTGTCGGGGAATGAAAAAGAATTGTCCTGGCACTCTTTTCCTACCGCTGCACTACTGATTTTTTTATGCAACTGTCGAATAGGCAGTGAATAATGTGTATGAAAAAATCGGTTTTGTGCCAAACCAAATAAAATAGCAATAAAAATTACAGCAGTAGCATTCTTAAAAATGTTTTTTAATATTGGCGCTATAATTTCTTGCTTATCAATAACAGTGACAATAACCCAATCTATTTCATCACCATGTCTATAGTAGGCAAGTTTTTCAACCCCATTAGTTGAGTATTCAATCATACCCTCTGATTCGCTATAATCACCACTATGATAAGCTGAAGCAGATAATTCAACCGCATCAAAAAAGTTATGATTTAATTTCAATACGTTGGGGTGAATGATTGCATCACCACGTGGTGTCGTAACAAAAGTATAAGCACTGTTATAAATAGAATCCTTGCTAGTTATCTTATCCAAAATAACATCAATTCGGCTATCAATAGCAATCGCACCAACGGTGGTATTTTGTTCATCGACAATCACTTTTCCTGTCGATAACAACCAAGTTCCATACTTCACATCACGATAGGCTAAACCTGTAAATATTTCCGGCTTCGCATCGATAGCAGCCTTATACCAAGGTCTATTGGTGGGATCGTAATCCTCGGGTGTTTGGTACCCGGATATAACCATGTCTTTATTAATATAACCCGAGTACACATGGGTTATATTTTCATTTATGCGAGTCCATAAACGGTATTCATCCAGCAATTTATTTCTTGCTTCTTCATTACCATAATAAACATCCAGCATATTTTTCGAAGACGATAAGTACTCAACGATATTATTTATCTCTGAAAAGTAACCTTCAATAAAGTAAGTCGTTGCTTGATTTTTTTGTTTGATAAAGCTGTGCGCTTTTTCAATACCAGAACGATAAAGAGTGTATGATTGAAACGTACCAAAGAACAATATTGTCAGTAAAGTAAAGAAAGCGGCTGTTTTTGATAGATCTGTCCATACCGACTTGTTCATATTGCATATCCTTTGCCATCTTAACCAAACCTATTTATTGGTATTTTATTCAATAAATAAGTAGCACACAATGACTATGCATCTAGATTAATAAAAAAAGACCTAAGAAGCTTAGGTCTTTTTATCAATTTCAAAATTAATGTATTTTGTACTGAATCATCTCTTTTACAAAGAGCTTTAGATGGTATAGCGCTTTAGATATAAAAAGCTTCTACCGTACCTTTCAGTTTAATCAAGATTGGTTGTCCACGACGATCCAATGCTTTAGGTGATGGGATCTTTACCCAACCTTCACTAATGCAATACTCTTCAACATCGGTACGCTCTTTACCATTTAGACGAATACCGATATGGTGTTCAAAACACTCTGCCACGTGGTGTGGGCTACGAGGGTTGCCAGAAAGGTGATCAGGTAAAGCTGGTTTAGTATCGCTCATGAGAATGACCTATAAAAATAAAAAGTGCCGTATTGTAGACAATATATCACGAGTGCTCAATAGATATAAAATTTGATCGCTTGGAATACGATTATCAGATCAATCGCCACTACCCAACCATATTAATATGACCGGCTGCTTTAATTTTCACATGCACCATATTGCCTTGCAGATAACTGAGTGGGATCTCACTACGCTCTATAATCGTGACACTGTCACCACAAGCGCCTGCTTCAATAGCAAGTTGCTTTGCTGCCTCTTCTAGTTGCACGATAACTTGATCACGTGATGACGGTTCAATAGACACAATTTTGTCAAACTGACCCGATATTTCCCCAAGAGCAACACCAATAGCGTTCGCGACCTCAAAATGCTGCGGGCGAACCACTTGACTCACGCCTTCCAGATGATCAGGAAATAAGGCACTACCGCCCCCAACCATAATGACCGGGATACTTGCAGCAGAGGTCTTCATTTTATCAATCCCCTCTTCAACATCGCGGATCATTTGTTGATAGACTTGCTCGGCCTGAACTTGACTAATACCAATATCATTTTGTAATAAATGCTCGGCTTGCCACTGTAATTTGCCTGTTTTTAACGCCACATCGGTCAATGTCAGTTCATCACCACCAAAACTGCGCGCAGTCTGAGTTAAGGTATGCCCAACACTTTCCGGCCCCAGAGTTATAACGTCAAATGATCGATTATCAACCGCTGCCTGACTCGGCTCAATACGAACTTTCGTGCCACCACCTATCGCCAGCGCCAAAATATCTGGCATTCGAAAGTTTGTTCTAACTTCACCGATTTCCACCACCAAACTCGACTCACGTGGGTAACCATGCGTCAACACACCAATATCTGACGTGGTTCCACCAACATCGACCACAATAGCCTCTTTCAACTTGGTTAAGTGACTCGCACCTCGAATGGAATTGGTTGGGCCACAAGCGACCGTTAAAATAGGGTACATCAGTGCAAATTGTTGCGACATTAAGGTGCCATCGTTTTGCCCAAAATACGGCGTGGTATCAATATTATGCTGACTCAATGCCGCGCAAAAACCATCAACAAAACGTTTAGCTGTTCCTTGTAAGGCCGCATTAAGAATCGTGGCATTTTCTCGCTCAAGCAAGCCTAAACTGCCGACCTTATGTGAGAGTGAAATATTCACCTCTGGCAGCTCATCTCTCACCCACTGAGCGACTAATAACTCTTGATCACCATTGACTGGCGAAAACACACCGCACAATGCAATCGAATCCACCTGACCTTTCATCTGCTGACAAATTTGACGGATTTCGCTTTCTTGAACATCAGCAATTAAATCACCGTTATATTCATAGCCACCATGCGCTTGATAAAAGTGATCGCCTAACTGCGCCTGCCAAGATGGACTCCAACCACAAAGCGGAGGCACACTGTCACCACTTGGTAGCGATAAACGGATCATACCTACCCTATCAAGCCCTTTACGCTCAACAATCGCATTAGTGCATTGCGTCGTACCCAACATCGCGTGCTTAACTTGTGCTCCAGTCAGATCGGCTTGTTCTAAAAGGGCGCTTATCGCATTATCAATACCTGTGGAAATATCGGCGGTGGTGGCCGTTTTAATTTTTGCCAACACCTTCAAATCAGCATCCAGTAATACACCATCGGTATTCGTACCACCCACATCAATACCTAAACGGCAGTAATCTGATGTTTTATCTTTCATGCTTGCTTCCTTTTAATGCCGATTTCAGATCTTCAATAGGCTGATAGACAACGCTATAACCAAAGTAACCCGGACCTGCCACTTCAATGCCTTTTTCGCTGCGCCATTTAGGATCACAAGGGTACGCAATCAAATCGATACGCTGACCATAACGTAACTGCTCGGTAGTAATCGGTTGACCCGTTCCATGATCAAGAATCGAAATAAGATCAGGCGTCGATGCCAGTAGATTCTCTTGATTCATCTCTAAGCGACTGCGCCCTTTATGTGCCAGCAACAGCTCATTTTGAAATTGAACAAAGACACAATCCACGCCGGTATCTTCAAACTGAGCAAGCTTCTCAATCACGACACCACCCGTTGCAAAGCCACCGTCCGTTTCACGCTGAATATCAACAATCTTGCCACTAATTAAAAGATGACCACCAACAATATCGAGCACCGCTTGAGTACCACTCGTATTATTGTCATTAGCAGTACGGATCGCTTCACCGATTTTTCTCGCTTGCGTTAAGGTTGCCGGTAATGCGCTGCGTTTAAGGTCTCGCCCTTTCATTGGGTAGTCACACATTGCCGCTGATCCCCCCATCTGTTCAGTGATCGGGCGAGCCAGTTTTTCAGACCAAATACCATCAACAGGATAAAGCGTCACAACATTACCGCGTTCATCGGCAAGCGTATTCGGTGCCGACGGCAAATCATCCAAGAAAAAAGTCACCATCTGAGCTTCAGGAAAAGCACGCCCCATCGCATCACAATCCACAACAGGAATATTCTTTTGCGCAGCGACTAAAATAGGAATAAGAGAATTAAACCCACCCACTTCAATCGGAAAAGTAGCGGCGACTTTGGTTGCTAACGCCTTTTCCATTGCTTCAAACGCCACCAGCATTTGATCTTTCGAATTCAACTTTTCAATCGCAACCGTAGGCGCACCAATCATCGAAGCAGGCACCGTCATCCAGTCATCTTCTACTTCATCAAGCGAAATCATACGCACTGGCTGTTTCGCGGTCGCAATCGCCATTTTCGCCATCAGGGAACCACTATAAGGGTCACCGCCACCACCAGTCCCTAATACCGTCGCTCCCAGTGCGATATCATCAATCATTTGTTCGGTAATAATCACTACTGCTATTCCTTATTGCTTATTACTTAAAGCGGTCAACTTAACCAACACCAGATAACAAAAACCCGCAGACAAAATACCGTCTATTGCTGAAATGCTGGTCAAAGAAAATACATCGAAAAACTCAGGCGCCGTACAAGCACTAAATGTGGTACCAAATGCCCAAGAGACTAATCCAGTAAACAACCAAGCCGGCGCTTTTTGAATATTCTCAAAGCTCATCTTGGTGCTATCAATTAAGTAGTATTGGGCAATATACACACCAGCAGCAGGGGCAATCGTGACACTGAGTAGCATCAAGAAATCGGTAAATTTTTCCACCATGCCTAATTGAGCAATACCAATACCAACCAGCGTCATAGCCATCACTAAGATAGGACGTGGGATCGTTGGCAGCACCATAGACATACATAAACCGCCCGACGTAAGATTGCTACTGTTGGTCGTCCATTGCGCAAAAACCAAGACAATAATGGCAGCCATCCCTAAGCCCAAGGTAAAGAACACTTCAACCAAGTCATCTGTGCCGGTCATTTTCATCAAAATCAATGCAATCAGAATAATGGCACTGTTTCCTACCAAGAAGCCGATACCCGCACCGAGAATGGCGTCTTTACGTGTTTTCGCATAACGAGCAATATCTGGCGCAGCAACAGCCGCAAGGATCCAAATAGACATAACAAAAGAGATCGCCTGGCCGAGCGTAAGAGGCTCATCGATAACCGGTGTAACGCCGCCCTGATAGTCCGCCGCTAAGAAAAGACCAATCGTAATTAACGTCACCATCAATGGAACCGAATAGGTACTGAGTTTACCAAGCGCGCGAACACCATAAATCGCCGTTGCCATCATCATTACACTGCCACTCACAAGCGCGGTTAAATGTGAGATAACGATGTCGTACTTCAATAGCGCATCAACCATAATGTAGGCAAAGAAATCGGCTTGAAACGCGAACCAGCCAACCAGCGATACGCCATTAATAAACCCTAAGATCTTACCGCCATTACGTCCAAATACTGCGCTACTGACTAGAGGGGTAGATACGCCAGATTGAAAACCAATATTGGCACACAGCATCGCAATAACCGCTAGCAGACCAGAGCCCATAAAAGTAGCCATTAACGCTTCTTCAAAACCAATACCGCTGCTTAAGATAGAGCCTAAAAATAGCCCAGAGATATCAATGCCTATCGCCAACCAAATCAGGCTAATAACCCACCATGAGCGTTTCGCTTGCTCTGGCACTGGCTCCAACTCAAAATCGTCTATCGCTTTGTGACCCTGCTTTGCCGCTTTTTTATCTATATACGCTTCTGTTGTCATGACGCCATCCATGCATTGTTATTCCGTTAGTATGAATAAATACTACTTATCTATTTGCAATTTATAAATGAATATAATTTAATACAAACATAATAAAAAACAAATGTAACCATTATATGATTTCAAACAATAGGTTAGATAAAAGAGATATCAAAAGGCTAGAGATTTTTTGTGAGATAGTCGAGCAAGGTGGCATTAATCAAGCCGTCGCCAGCACAGGAATGAGTCAGCCAGTGTTAAGTAATCAGCTTATCGCGTTAGAAAAAAGCTTAGAATTAACATTGTGTCAACGTGGGCGTAAAGGCTTTAAGCTAACTCATGAAGGTGAGAAAGTTTATAACTATGCAAATCAGCTAAAATCAACCTTAACCGATTTTGCCTATAAATTACGTGGCGTTCAAACCGAACTGTCAGGGCATGTGCGTATTGGTTGTCTTGATAACACGGTGAGCTTACCTAACAACCCGCTGCCTAAAACCATCGAGGCCTTTTATCAATTGAGTAATAGTGTCGAGGTGAGCGTCGAGGTAGGTGACTTTACTCAGCTCAATGAAAAGCTCGCCAAGAACCAGATTGATATGATGATTGTGGTGTTGGGTTCCCATCAGAAGTCGGCTTTTCAATATAAATTCCCACTATTTGATGAGCACAGTTACCTCTATGCGCGTCGTGATCTGGCTGAAAAAATCATGGATAATCACTTTTCGTTGGATGGCTGTCGGATCAATATGGGCGGCTATGCAAGAGATGAGATGTTTACGCTACTGGATATTGAGCAATACGATGCTGTAAAACCCTTTGACGGCTGGCACGTGGAATCCGGCGTTATTCTCACCTTGGCCGGCACACACCTTAGCTTTCTCCCCTCTCACCTTATTGATCGAGGGCATTATGATCAGGCGCTGATTGCCTTACAACCCGACAAGTGGAGCCTAACTAGCCAATTCTATCTCGTATTAAAGCAGCCGATAGATTCCCTACCACCAGCTGCACGTGCGTTCTTTGATCTACTTGAGTGTGTGGATGGGTGAATATAATAAATTACAAAAGATCACTAAGCCAAATAGAGTGACTTGTGTAAAGATCTTCATTTCTTTCTCCGCCAACTTCAAGCGAAAAAACGCCAAATTGTTCTGTCGCTATATTTAAGTGCTGAGTCGGAACTCCTAACGCTTTCCATTGCGGGTTTGCTACAGTCTTTGCCAACAGATAGGTCACCTCATGAGCAACCTGTCCTTGCTTGCTATTTCTCGACGTCGCGATATTCACTGCCCTTTGTGGAATAGTTGACGATAAGTTTTGATTAGGTATTAATTGCTCCAAAGTGACTTTAACAACGTCCATGTCTTGGATACTGTAAGCGACTCCGCGACCTTTAGGCGTTACTTGGATGCTTTGAGTTTTACGACTAAATTCTTCGAGTTGCTTCTTCTGTGCTGATGTCATTGTGCTTGCAGGGACCGAATCCGGATATACTTCGGCCAATTTCGTTAATACCTTCATCAACGCTTGGCTCATAAGGACAGCTCCACTAATGGCTGAACCTCTTCTCGCTTCTCAATCTGCTCGAAAATTTGCCAACTATTACGGCTAATGTGGTTCTTGCCATTCGCTTGATGGATTGGCACACAATAACGCGCCGTGGTTAACGGTGCTGGCGAAGCAAAAATCAATGCAAAACCAAATTGATCAGCAATCCTCAATGTATTGTTCAAGGCGAGCGGGTAGATATTCCAGAGACCATTCATCCACAATAATCCAAGGCGTATGTGGCTGCTCCGAAAGAGAGTTAAAAAGTGCTTGGTCATCAATTTTCTGTTTTTTTAGTTTTTCGACACGACGATCATCACCAAAGAGCAGACTTAACTTCTCCGTAATCTCACCTATTTGCTGTGCCAATTCATTGTACTTCTTGTCTGCATTCTCAAGAGCTGTATTGATCGCTACCAACTGGATCTCAAATGTCTGTCTTTTCTCGTTTCGCTGTGCCTGGTCTTTTTTAAATTGTTGCAGCTGCTCGTAGTCCCTCAAGTCCTGTTCACACTGTTTGACTGCGGTATTTAATTCGCTCTTTTTCCTCTCAGCAGCTTCGCTTTCTCTACTTACTTCAAGTATTTGTTTTAGTTCTGTTATTTGCTTATTGACATCGTCTATTTCCTCCACCAGCTCCTGCTCTGTTTTTTGAACATGCTGAGGAATAAGCTCCTCAAGGGAAAGTTTTAAACCTGAAAGCGAAAGTTTCTCAGAAGATTCACCATTGAGCATGTTTCGAAGCTGCTTGATGTCAAACGAATACTGCGAAGGTGGCAGTTGCATTACCCGTTGACTAAGTACTTTGTTTAGCTTTTGTAATTCATCTACATTAAGCACTTTAGAAAGGTGAAGGTATAAATTATCACCCAAAGGCCGATGAATATTTGCATGTTCTCTCTCGTAGCGAGGATATGACCATCACATTTAATGAACTTGATATATTCTTTCAAGCCAAGGTCAAAAGCTTTATCAAGATTGGCAAGAAGTAATAGCCCAATTGCGTAAAGCATTACCTTCAGGTATTACTTTACGCTAATCACTGGCTTTAACTACGAGTGACTCTAAATATCAAGTTGATGCTCTTGAATAACCTGTTCCCCTAACTGACCAAACACCGCTCTGACAGCTGAGTGAAACTTTCTAAGCTGGTTACAGGTATGTCCCAATCTCGCATCACATCGCTCGAAAGGGGTTAGCTCGGTTTCAGCTAATAACTTGATAGATTCAAGATCGGCACTCTCAAGCAAAGGCTCTAGGTATTCTTCAATGTCCTCTAGCCACTGTTGCCTCTCTGCTTTTAGAAATGGAGCATTTAGGTTTAACAGGCCAATCGTATCCCGCGCTTTCTTTTGCTCATCGGCTGACAATGCCAGGTTTGGGCTAATTTCACCATTG
Source organism: Vibrio sp. 10N.286.49.B3 (assembly GCF_002873395.1). GTDB lineage: Bacteria > Pseudomonadota > Gammaproteobacteria > Enterobacterales > Vibrionaceae > Vibrio. The sequence goes on from NZ_MCUV01000003.1 coordinate 80,611, forward strand.
CCAGAAGAGTATATGAAATAATCTCGACAATTAGCCTGATGTGGCGATACAAATGACACTGTATCAAAATTATTCCCTTTAAAATGGCCTCCAAACTGCAACGGACCAGGAAAGTGCTTTAAATCTTCACTAGCTAACGAACATAGTAACAGGTTGCCATAGTCGAAAGTGTGTTCAGGAAACATACTCTTAGGTCTCTCGTGCTCAATATGAATCCCCATATTCAGCTCAAGAGCAAAATCCGTCAGGTTTAGCTCTGTGTAACAGCAAAGCCCGTATTGTTGCTGTAGTAACTGGCGGCTAAGCTCAGTTTTACCATTAAAGTTTTTCCAGCGCCGAGTAGCCTCTTCACTTGTTGCTGGATTCCCGCCCTCTATTTCCTGCTCAAGCTTTACGTTGGTTGCATCATCAGGCTTATCTATGTATCTCATTTACCCAACAACTCCCTGCGCTTCAATACTCTATCAGCATGAACTAAATCTTCGTGTTCCTTACCCAGTAAACCTTCCAACTGTGCACGCACCTTCGTTGCTTCGTCATCCCTTCCTAGTCCAGAGTTTATTAACTGCATATACTCTTCAAAAAGCGCCACCTGACGAAGTGGAGGTCGAGCATCGACATTGAGTGTTTGTGTCAAGACATAGTTACTAGGTTTTCCTAATGTCTCTCCAATTGGAGGTAACGCTTCGCTCTCTCCTTCCGCGATATCTGGTAACACTCGAATTTGCTCTTGTTTCACTGTAGACAGCACTTGAGGGCTGTGTGTGGTCACAATGAACTGTATGTTGGAAAATGCTTCAGATAAGTTCTGAAGAACTAGCTGTTGCCACTGAGGGTGTAAGTGCATATCTACTTCATCAATAAGTACAATACCACTTGTTTCTTTCACCGCATTTTCAGCTAAATGAGGGTTAAGTCTAACGGCTCTATAAGCAATATCGGCGACCATTCCTAGCATATTACGCACGCCATCACTTAAGTATGAAACCGGTACATTGCCTTGATCTTTGTGCGTAGCAATCACTTCTTTAGTTGTTGCGCTATATCTAATGTTTGACCACCCTGAAGGAGCTAATACAATATTTACAGCGTTAGTAATTGCCTTTAATAACTTGCCTCTAATTGTAGTGCCATGAGTAACTGCATCTTCAAGACCATGCTCCTCTATGATTTGCATTTTTCTCTCATAGTCTGCAATCGTTTCTGCTCTTAACCACTGAGCAAATGCTGAATAAGTCGACTCAGGATCCAAACAATCCAAGTAACCATCTAGACGGCTATTTATTTGATGGGCTGGATTCTTCTTTTCAGTTAATCTTTTCTCCTTCCAAAGCCGCCCAGTTCCGTAATAGCTCAACAAAGGTAAGATTACTTTTTCATTGTTCTGTACTGACTTCTGTAAGTCTTGAGCAACTGCCTTGAGTTCTTTAACTTGGGTTGTCCGTCCCTTTAGTGTATTTCTAGACCGTGACCAGCTATTAGGGAATTGATAGTCATCCCCCCCGTGAACGGTCACTTGAACTTCAACAGGAAATTGACGCTCCATCGTGAACTTTGCAGATCCTGAAAGAACATCCCCAGCCTCTAGTTCATCAGCCTCGATAGTATGTTTAGCGATTCGAATATCAGAATTGAGGATTCCACGATCTTTGCTTGTTTCAAACCCACCAGCAAACTGCCCATAGCCAATCGCAATAGCATCAAGAATAGACGTTTTACCAAAGCCATTTAGACCGACAAGAACATTAACGCCAGTGCCAAACTGACACTCGAAATGTTTGAATGCTCTGAAATTTTTTAGTTCTAGTTTATCTATTTTCATCATTTATCCATAAGCTGTTCTAGTCGGTGCGAGATTACAGCAATCTTTTATTCATTTTATCACTAATATCGTGAGCGCCTTGAGCATCCCATACGCAGAGACCACTGTAGACCATATATAGAATCATCAAGTGATATTTTCAATTTTCTTTGCTGACTGCCAGCCCTAAAGAAGTATATTATGGTGTATTTTTAATCATTACATGCCCATTCAATCAGTTTACAGTCTTGGTGAGTTAGATTAAATAACTTTAAATTCAGATGGTCGGCACACACCTTAGTTTTCTCTCCTCTCACCTTATTGATCGAGGGTATTATGATCAGGCGCTGATTGCCTTACAACCTGACAAGTGGAGCCTAACTAGCCAATTCTATCTCGTATTAAAGCAGCCGATAGATTCCCTACCACCAGCTGCACGTGCGTTCTTTGATCTACTTGAGTGTGTGGATGGGTGAGGGTTATGTGTTTTTATATGACTTATCCGCTACCATTCTGAAACTAATAAACGGCTTCTGACACCCTTTATTTGCAATCCCATGGCTTCAAATACTTCTTCAAAATCATCGCATTGTGTTGCGACATTAGGTAACGAAAGCGTCGCTTCAGTAAAAAATCGCTGCTGATGCACAGGATCACTACCCCATGCTAGTTGCCACCAATCTAGAATTCTTTCTTTTGAGTCGTATAGTCGTTTACTCTTGGGTACCCTGTCACTTTTACTGCGGTTCTCTGTTGAAGTCGCGGGTAATAAATTCCATCGGTCATTGTTTGGCCAATAAGCAAAAGGAAGGCAATGATCTACATCGTATTTACCCTTTAATAAGGTATTACTCCATGCACTTTTGATAATTGCACCATCCCCTCTTAGCTCATCCACACGCTTACGGACATCTCGGGTATTACGTGATGCATCAATCCACACTAGGCAGTCATAGTATGTCTGTAGAGAGATACTTCTGTCTCGATTCAGTTCAAAACGCTGCATTTCTTTAACCCACTGGTTTACCACCAACTGCTCTATCCAAGAATGATAGATCCGAAAGCAATCCCACAATTTTTCATCCAAAACAAACTGCCCATACCCTTCTAAAAACTCACTATCTAAGACAATAGAATCTAAACGCTTTCTACGCTTTTTGGGCGGCTGAATTTCAAATAGCTTATTTTGCTTATCGCCTTGGTAAATAAAGGTAACAGGTCCTGCTTTTATCGTACTTAACGTTTGAGTAAACAGTTTTTGAATCGCTTCTGCATCATTACCTAAAAACAGAGACCCGATAGAGAAGTCATCAGCAGCAAGGTGTTTGAGTTTATTCCAACCATCCTCTTTCACAAAACCCAACCCTTTCGCTGTATTCGAATTTTGTTGAATTCCTCTCCCCTCAATATCGACATCAATCAGGCGTTTGAACTGTCGTACCCAATATAGCGCTACCAAGCCTGCTGAAAGTGCCACTTTTCCATCGCTACGGTCTAACACCGCACCAGGGTGAGCATCAGCTATACGAAGTAGTGTTCTTAGTAGAGCTAGCTTATAAGTTGCTGATTTGTTGTCATTAATGATTATTCGACGAACTGTGTTTAGATTACCTGAACCATCATCAGGTAAATTGAGCACTACAGTCTGCCAAGACACATCTGTCCGCTGAAGGTTGTCTTTACTCCCTGATACCAACTGAAGCTTCAACGCGTGATCTTTTGACATCTTTTCTAGTTCTTCAACCGAAACAGGAAAACCTTCACGCCCATCAGTAAACGCCCCATGACGTAAGCTAATAACTAATTTTCCATTTGGTGACAATAGATTTGATAGCTTACGAAATGCTCTTTCACGTAAGGAGGGGGCTAAATGCATCCACACAGCACTAACCAGTATTAGGTCAAAACGCATCCCTAAACTTTGTACACTTTTTAGTATGGGAAGTGAATCATCAAGCCAAGTGACGTCGGGACCAGTACTCTGCTGCCCTATCTGACGTAATGCATTACACGGCTCTACGGCTATAACTTCACAGCCTTGCGCATTCATCCATTTGGCATCACGACCAGAGCCAGCACCAACATCTAAAACATTAGATCCAGCTTCAGGCCAATACGGCTTCCACGCTTGGTGGACAGATTCGAATTCAAGACCATTATATTGGTCTGCTAACTCACTAGCATTTTGACTATAGAAGGAAGAAGTTGAGTTCATGGAAAAGCACCGTATATCATTGTTAATACATGATATACGGCTAGATTGTATATGGCGAGAGCTTAATAAAGAAGCTAAGCTTATTTTATTATAAGATGACTAGGTCCCAGATCTGTTTGTAACAGTCTAAACTCACTATTGCCATTTCTGCCCTTCACGACATTCCGATAGATGCTTAAATGGAAATGGTCGTACTGTCGCAAGCTTATTGCGGACAAAGTAGCTCCTTGTTAAATCTAAACAAAACTGCTTTAGATTCTCTGGACCTTCAAGAAACCTAATATGATTGAATTGTCCACGACTGAACTTAAAACCGCCCTTTTCAATCCCAGCAAAATAAGCTGAATTTTCCTCATCGTAGAAGTGCCCAGTTAACGCACCTAAGTATTCGTTTTGCTGCCCTTTGAGTGAGTAATTCAGCATTACACCGCTCTCTTCGAAGTAACCATCAACCAGAGTTTTTTCAGCGGTGGATCGGTAGCCAACCTTAGCAATGTTGAGATCTTCTTTGTAAAACTCTTCCTGCAAAGGGTGTGCCTCCAACATAGACTTGAGCTTGTCATAAATGGGATCGCTTGAGTAGGTAGGATTTGAAAGGAACTGATCAATATACTCGCGTTTTAAACCCTGTTGGTTACCGCTCTTTAAGTGCTCAAGTACTTCAAAAAGCTTTTCAGCATCTGGGATAGCAGCAATTTTTTCATGAACAATGGTACAAATTTGAGGTGGTTGCTGCGCCATGTCGATCACATAGTTCAGCGTCTCAAAGAAACGCTGCTTTTCAGGCAATTCAATACCAAGCTCTTCAAAATAAAACTCATCTTGCTGTTCATATTCAAAATTCCCGTTATCACACTTCAAAATATGGAAAACCGAATCCTGATTGGTCTTTTTAGAGGTTTCTATCTCGACAAACCAATAGTTCCCCTCCAACTTTTGAATGAGAAACTCGCCTTTCAAGCACTCTAGTTTAATCGCCATTTCTTTTACAACTGCATCAATAATCGGGCTCAGTTCATTTCCTTTTGCTTTTGGGCGTACAGAGGTAATCGTCGAATTGTAGATACTTTGCGTCACGCGCTCTGATGTATAGAAACCAGACTTGGGATCGGCTAGCTCTGCTTTCTCATAGTCTTCAGCGCTATCTAAAACCACGATTAAAGGCTTTTTCTCATCAAGATCTACAGCATCAATAAATTCAACCTGCACTGGCCATTGCTGCCGTTTCAACTTCTCAAAGCCATCCTCTTTCAAAGATGCATTCGTAATCTGTAAGCCACCAGCATCATCGATAAGCTTATAGATACGTTGATACACCTTTTCGACATCACTCTTTTTGTAATGCTCACGCCAACTTGCATTAATAGGCTTTAATTTAAGTGATAAACAACCAGAGAAATGCGTATTCATCAGATCGATGAACTGAAAAATAGCCCCGGTTTTCGTCTTTTGAAGCGAGACCAGCTCTTGACCGGAAATATCAATAGCATTAGTCGTGAACTTTTTCTTACCTGGACTATGTACAATAAGGTTGCCCCTAGCGTTTCGTCGCAATAGCCCACTTTCCATATCAAAATCATACTTGGCTTGTTGTTCAATATAACCTGCAGGTTTCTTGTATACCGTTTCTATCGGTGAAAAAGTGGTACCGTTCATCGATATAAATAATGAGTTAAAGCGTACACTCTCCTTAAGATCAAACTTTAAACATTTGTATACAATATGCTCGTAAAACTTGTCTGGCTCGACAAAAAGATACGTCTCACCAAGCCCTGAGAAAAAATGACTTGGTGCTACTTTGCCGAGAGCGCGGACAAAAAGACGCCCTAATAGCAACTGATCGCAGTCTTCAAATTTAACACTTTCAAAGGCAATTTCTGCTGATTCTGACTTAGCTTTATCTTTTTTGTCGAGCAAAATCCAATGGCAGCGAGAGTGTCGAATAAGCGCTTTTGGCGTAGACGCTTGCTCAATTAAACTCAATTGCTTCGCGTAATCTATCTTCCCATTGCTTCTATTCAGTGACACTTTATAAATAACATACTTTTGCTTTAGTGCCTCAACATTAAAGGTTAGGTTAATAAGGCTGGTTAAACTTCGGCTCATCTTCTTCACTCCGAAAATTGGTTTAGTAATTCGATTAACTGGAACATTGGCGGGACATTGTTCGATCCTGTCATACCGTCGATAATTCCCGGAATTTCAATAACATCAGCAAGCTCTGGGCGAATATGCTCGACACAATGTTCCTCATGAGTGACAAATTTGCGTGAGTTTATTCCTTCCGAACCACTCCAGATAGTATTGATATACATGGCTTGGACGTGCTTGTTTGCAAACTTTTTTGGAGGATGTTTCTTAATTTTATCCAACTTGGTTTTGCACTTATCCAAGGTATTATCGTGAATCAAACAACCTAATTCTAAATCCCAATGTTTAACATCAATCAAAAGGATTCGATTGCCAAGTTCGATATACCCATCAAACCACTCCACACATCCGTCAGGCATAGTTTGGATTTTGTAGCCAAACTCCTGCAGGATTGCGCTAACCGCTTCCTCACCAAGAGCTCCCATATAGAGATCAAACATCGCTGGCGCCAACACAAACTGCCCGCTTTCAAATGACGTAGCAAAGTTATTTATTTCAAAGTGAGTTGAAATAATCTTGTTTCGCATCAGTAAAGGAAGCTTTGCTGAAACTTCAGATACTTCTCTTAAGCCAGACGCATCAGCTGGGTTAACGAAAATTTCCGTAATCCCTTTTTCATCAGAGTAATCTATTCGATAGCGGTATTGCCCCATATCATTATTAGAATTGATGTAATAACGCCTCTTTTCTCCGATAGGTCGCTGAGTCATTGCAGGTTTCTCAAGCATCCATTTTCGCAGCTTATCATACTGATCTATCGCATCAGAGCTCTGATACTCATAGACATTACCTATTAACCTTTGAATATGAGCATAATTACGAGATGCTTTGGGATCGTAATCTATATACTGTTTTTCCTGCATAATCACTTTGTGCTGTCTTTTAACTTCAGTAATCAATGCTTGATATTCGTAGGAAAGATAAGCAAGGTCTCTACCATCATTGGCTAACGTTTTAATAAAGCCAGTCTCAGCATCGTACATTATCGTGATCTGCTGTTGTTTCCACTCGGTTCGACACATTCGACCCAAAGCTTGCTCAATAAAGCGGTAAACAGCGTATCGATAATCTTCACTTCCTTTATAAGTTTTAATTATCGCATTGACTGTCATAGCACTCACCTTTGACGAAATTAAGGACTTAAGTTGACTCTTAGCATCATTAGCAGCAATAATCCCTTTTTCATGTAGCATTAGAATGTCATGTATATTCTTCTTTATTGCTAAATCTTTATCTTCAGGAGCTGAATCTTCTCTAAGATGGCTGCCAATCAGACTTTTCGGTTCCTCAAGATACATCGAATCAATATCCGTTTTATATTGGAAAGGCTCGCTTTCAATTTCTCCAACATAAATGAAATTATGATTATTACCTATGCTATACGATGGCGATAACCCTGCACCTGTCGCTTGGTAATTAGTGATCACCACAACTTTTTTATCTGTCGTTTCTAGCAGATCAAGAACGCTCTGAAATTGTTTATTTCGAAATGATGCGGCATTGATATTTTCGAAGATAGTTACCCCGAACTCCTTTCCTACGAATACCATAAAGTCAGTATACTCTTGACTTTTATAACTATTATTAAGCATACAAAAATGATATCGATTAGTTGGGTGCTCTGAGAATTTCTTTATAGAGTCTACAAATTTTGTCATTCTTCCGAGAGCAAAATTAAGACTTTTTGGTTCTGCGGTACCTAACAATCGACACAGTTCAATATCTAACAATTGTGGTACGTATGCGACACCTTTAAATTTCTCATAAAGAGAACGTATACCACCCCAGTTGACCCGCTGCGAAATAGATCTAACATTGATCTGAATGTCATTTTCGGCATACCTTCGCTTAGCATAATACTCTTGCTGGATAGCGACCTTTTGTGATGGGTTCAAGACAATGAGGCTCTCAGAAAGCGCCTCCTTTAAATACCCAAGATCAAAATTATGAATTGCTGAAGCACTGGTTGCTGTCGCACTGATACCGAGTATTTTGGCACCACCCATTACCCAATGAGTAAGTAAACCAGACGAAGTTAACGCCAGATCAAACGTCGTCGCTTTACACGTATTATCTGCATCGCTAAATCTAGAGATATTCGCTATTTCATACCCGCTATCATGGAAACTATAAGCTTTGTGATCACGTTGAACTTTAAAACTCAGACGAGTGGATATCAGAGACATAATGTTAGGGGTCATCTCAACTAAACCCAAGTTATTCAGTATCTTCGCTACTAGATTTTCTGTTGTATAAGTTTTGCTATCAGGTAATGCTTCAATATTTTTTTTCAACGTAACGACTGCACTTAGCATAGCCTTGCAAAAGATTCGAACTAATTGCGCTCCGTTATTTATAAACTGTATCGCGCTTTCATCTCCCTTTGGACCAATCTCGTGGCTACCATTTTTATTATTTATATGAGACTTCAAATCCTCATGCTTAAAGTTGATAGCATGAATAGACATTCTATCCGTCAGCAAAGTAAATACTTGGTTTTGGTTTTCGCTTCCCTCTTGAATAGTCGAATCTGCGATAAAGGGCCTATATTGCACATGCCATTTACATTTATACTCATCAAGCGCTACTCGAAATTGATCAAAACACTTATCAACACCCGCAAACTCGGGAGCGCCTTGAATGATGAAACTATCAAAACTTGCATAGAATTTTCGGGTTAAAGTTATGATATCGTAATCAGAGACAGTGTTAATAAGGTGGGTTAAGAACTCACTTTGTTGACGATCGAACTCATCGAGTATCAGTAGTGAGTTACTTAGTAAGTCGCTAATTCTATATGTACGTTCAATTCCATGCCACGGATACAGTAGTTTTGATGTAGTAAGAAAAAGGACTTGAGTTTGCTCTGTATCAATCCGTCGCGCAGGAAACACTTTATCGAGTATCGCTTCAACTGAGTTGCTCAAACTTCCCTTACCTCGAAAGTAAGATCTAAGCAGTGTATAAATACTTTGATAATGCCTACGCAACTCATCTTCTATGACCACTAAATTATTGCTGCTTTCTTTAGCTTGAGTAAACAAAGTGATTCTATCGCGTAAAGACTTCAACTCTCTTATCTGCTGAGTATTTAAAACCTCCGAGATAGTTAGCCAATCACCATCAGAAAGAAACTCAATGCACGTGGCTTGTGCTGGAATAAATATAACATTCTTCGATAGATCTAATTTCTGTGCTGCACTCAAAGATCCGTGAGATTCAATCCTTTGTAATAACTCGTTATACGCCTTTTTGACGTTTTCTCTTAAGTTAGTCGAATAGATTAGTGTTTTCTTTGAGTCAGCGATTAAATGCTCAACTTGCAACGCAAAGACTTGATGGGTCTTACCCAAACCGGTATGTGCATCAACTAAAGCTAAGAACCCTTGATCTGTATTACACGGCTCAGGTCCCGCGATTTCTGAATATGTTTCTAGTAAAGCACTCATTATCTATTACCCTTTGAGTATAAAAGCTAACAAAAGTTGACTGGTGATATTAATTTTCAAATTAAATCCATCATATACTAGAATCATTTGATGCGTTAGAGTAAATTATTACAGTTCATTTTGATAACTTGGTGCATTCTGATATGGAAACAACACAAGACAAACGCCTTCGACTTATAGACTTTTATCTAATGTTCTACGGAAAAGTAAATCGAGCCGATCTGATGAAGCATGGTGAAATATCCATTGCTACCTCCAGTCGTGCCTTTAATCAATATCGTGAAGTGTTTGGTCAAAACTTGGTGTTTGATGTAGGAAGAAAGTGCTATATCCGTTCTGATAGTTTTCAGCCTAAGTTTGAGCATAATGCTTTTGCAGCTCTAAGACTTTTTGCATGGGGTATAGAAGAGAATCAAGTTGACATCAACACCTATGGCGTTATCAACTCGGAAAGAATTATTGAGAATTTATCGCCAACAATCGTCTCTTTAGTAACGCAAGCCATTGTTGAGAGAAAGGCACTCGTTGTCGATTACAGTTCATCAAATGGTCAAAAAACTCGTACTTTCTCTCCCCATTCTGTTTTTTTTGGCTTGGGATCATGGCATGTAAGAGGTTGGGACTCAAAGGCGAACGGTGGTAAAGGTAGTGGTCGCTCCTTTAAAGTCAGTCGAATAGTTTCAGCCCAAGCGACAGAAAATCCACAGTACGTCACTCAGCAAGAAGACAAAGAGTGGTTAACAGCCGTTACATTGAGTCTCGCTCCCCACACACAACATGTGAACCGTGATAATTTAATATGGGAACTTCAGATGAATGGAAAGCCTATTCGTAATCTAACAACCAATGCTGCGCTTGCAGGGTATGTATTAAATGATCTTCGAGTTGACTGTTCGCAGGATGGAATATTGCCTCCGAATGTATTTGGATTACAGTTAATGAATAGACATGAGTTAGAGGATGTGGAATCAATACAAGCTCTTGCTCCCGGCTATTAACGGTCAATTTGAGACAGTGTAGGTATTAAGATCAAGCAAAAAAAGATACCTCGGTCTTGTTTGCCTGAATCATAACCCTTTAAATAACTCACCGCGATGATAACGAAGATAAGGTTTGTGCTCAGTCATAACATTAAACTGCATATCTTCTTTTAAGCCAATGACCTCTGGAGACTCTAAGTAACTAGATATTAATACTTTTCCATTATCATTAAAGGAAATAAAACCAAGGTCAAAAGCTTTATCAAGATTGGCAAGAAGTAATAACCCATTAAACCTATCTAGGCGTTCTTCATTACTAGAGTTTCGCCAAGGTTTAATGTGAGAAGCTAATAACAACTGAGTATTACGATAACCAGTAACCGCACAGCCACCCCACATCTGTATAAGTTTTGATCTAAACTGCCCTTGTCCAACCCTCGTATTGACCAAAATAGTTTTCTCGGTTTCAGATAGAGTCTTATCGGTCATCACCTGCTTGATATCTGCATTAACATCCACTTGAGATAAATCAGCTAAAAACTTATGGTAGTGGTTCAATGCAGCGCTATACATGCCTTTACCCTTAGAGTCACGAATTTTAAAAACCTCTAAATTTCGAGCCTTTTCTTCATAACTTACAAATTCTCGATATGAATTGATATCCGTCAGCGAACCTTCTATTTCACCGGTATCCACCAACCAATTTGAAATTGATCCTCTTATTGCTCCAAGGTAATTACTCGCTGTTTTTTCAGACTTACCAATATCCATCAACCATTGATGATACAACGAAGCTAAATCTGAAAAGTTTGAAATCAATGCCTCTTTGAGATCATTTGAAACAATATAGCTTTTCATATAAACAAATAGTTCATCATCAATATAAGCATGTGCAATCGCCTTAGTTGAGTAGCGATTGGTTGATGCTTTGTCGTAACCATCATGATAAGAAAGATGCCAAAAGCCTTCACTTCTTAAATGGAAGAAAGGATTTTCAGGTGTTCTTCTATCTTTACCTTGGGCTAGATTATCAAAATGGTGACTGAACTGATCTTTTAGTGTTTGATTAAAAATAATCTTATTGGTAACAATGTGCCCTACTTGGATCAAATCCATCACTGCTAGCAGCATACATACTTTATGAGGGCTTTTTTTACCACCAACACTGTTCATCTTCAGGTTTTGAAAACTCTCTAGATAATATTCGAGCGCCATAATCTACCTTCTATCCATGCTAGACATTCCCACTACTACAAATGACTTAAAGCGAGGAGCCTTATTTTCAGGCCCTGTAGAACCACAATAATTGAATGTTAAAATGCTAATTTCATTATCCTAAACAATATACCTATTTGACTTTATGGTATATGTGTTTGTTTATTCTGGTGATGAAGTAATAAATAATCTTGGGTAATTGTGATGTCTATCCCGATCAATATGGCTTTGATTTGATGAAATATTAGTATGACTCAGTAAAGCAGGCTGAACTAGAAAGGATATGGCTACTCAAACAATAACCAATAGATTTCTCTATATTGCAGGCACAAAAAAAGACGCCCTAGGACGTCTTTCTTCAGAATATGGCGGTGAGGGAGGGATTCGAACCCTCGATACCTTGCGGTATACACACTTTCCAGGCGTGCTCCTTCGGCCACTCGGACACCTCACCAAATTTTGTTGTTAACCACTGTTTGGTCAACGAGCGTTAATTTAATGTTTATGTGCTTGCTGGTCAAGTAAAAACATTAAAATATAGCTTAAAATAAACTGTTTGCTTAATTAGTGGCTTATTCGTTTAAAAACAAGCCATTTATCGACTTAAGATACTTGGTTTACGTAGGCTGGAACTTTAAACCACAGGCGACATTTATCTAAAAATACGCCATACAATACGCCAATAGCGCACGAAACAATGGCATTACTCGCAACAGCGGTGACGATTTGCTCTGGTGATGCGCCAACCACTAATAAAATACACGCGTAAACCGGTGACTGGAACAGAACATAAGCCACAAGATCTGAAATCAACTTCATTTTTGAATCAGATGAAACTCGGTTGCCTTGGCGTAATACCCAATCACGGAAGACACCATAAGGCCATGCAATCGCAATATTGACAGGAATCGAAAGTAAACGTGACTCTAAAGACTGCTCAAATGTCATGCCAGAAATAAAAATCTCAATACACATTCCCGACACAAAACTAAACACGACCATAGCAAAAGTATCCGCTGCTGCATGACGAATACAAAATGGTGCACGAACTTTCATCTTCTCTTTCCCCGATATATAAAGCTTACAATTTTTCAATTAACGATACAGAAAACCACTCTTTTAAATCAAAGCAGTTTATGGCGCTATTAAAACATACATTAAGCAGTTTATCTGACTGAAGTAAAAATGAATTTATAGATCTATCACTATTAAGCAACAAAATTGTAGTGTTAAAAACTAATTACTCATTAATGATCCACAGAACAAGCTATCAGTAGTAACGCATGGTTAACTTGAGATACAAAAAAGCCCCTGCTACTTACATAACAAGGGCTTAGAGAGGGGAATTAGCAGAAAATCAATCAGTGTTCGCCAGCGAAAACGCGGATCAGAGCTTGGTCATATTCACTGAATCATCAGGTTGGAATTGGTAAAGCTTTGTCATGGCTAGATATAATGCATCATCGAGCTCGCGTTCGTTGATTGGTTTAGCGACAATGCTATCAGCGCCCGCCCCCAGCATTCTATCGCGCGTCTCTTTGAACACATCGGCCGTACAACCAAAGATCAATACATCCTTCATAGGACCCGGCATCTGCCTGATCCCTGATATCGACTCTACCCCATCCATCACTGGCATATGGTTATCCATCAAGATTAAATCAAACGCTTCCTCCATCACCGCTTCTATTGCCAATTGGCCGTTAGTCACACAGCGACAAGTAAAGCCTTTATTTTTCATGAAGGTTTCAATAATGATGGTGTTAGTTCGGTTATCTTCAACAATGAGCACTTTTAACCCACTATAATCGAGCTTATGGTGGCTATTTTGTTCGATCACAATGGGCATACAAGTTTCAACCGCAACGTGAACTTCAAAGCTGGTACCGATATTTAATTCACTGGTTAATGTCATATATCCACCCATTAACTCGACAATCTGTTTTACGATAGCAAGCCCTAAGCCGGTACCTCCAAACTGACGCGTGGTTGTCGAATCGACTTGTTCAAAAGGGTTGAATATGCGCTGCTGAGCCTCTTTAGGGATGCCTATACCGGAATCTCGTACTCGGATTAATAGATAGGTTGTCCCCTGCTGCTCATACTCTGATAAAAAGACTTCGATAAAGCCATGACTGGTAAATTTAAAGGCGTTATTGAGTAAGTTAAACAGTATCTGTCTAAGTCTTGCTTTATCGGATAAATACCAACGATCTTTGGCGATGTCAGAGTAGACTTTAAAGCCCAACCCTTTTTCCTGACAAAGTGAGAAGTAGACACTATTGATGCTACCTATAAGCGACTCTAATGGAAATTGTGTTTCATCGAGTTCGAGTTTACCTTGCTCTATTTTAGAGAAGTCGAGGATCTCGTTGAGTAACTTCATCATGTGATCACCCGAGTCATACAGCATACGTAGGTATTTCTTCTGGGTATCATCTAACTCTGTTTTTAAGAGCAGTTGCGCTGTCCCTAGCACCCCATTCATCGGCGTTCTTATTTCGTGGGAAAGCGTTGCAAGAAAAGCGGTTTTGGCATCGGTTGAAGCTTGAGCCTTGCGTTTTTCCGCTTCTAAATAGACGGTCTTATTATTAAACGCCTCGATCAGTTGGCCAATCTCATCTTTACTGGAGTAATCAATATCGATAATACCGCCAGCTTGAGAATCCCCCACCTTGTGTCCAATATCGGTTATCGGTTTGAGTAAGTAGCGATTGATCAAGTAATAACCGGCCATTACGCACATTAATAGCATTGGAATAATCGCTAACTCTATATTAACGACTTGTGAGAACACTTCATCATCAACTAAACGCTCTGAATTAATTACCGACAATTGCCAATTAAATTCATCGAATCGATAATGACTGATATAAATCCCATCATGTATATCAAATTTATGCTCGGTTATTAGCGTGCCGTAGTTATCACGAACGACTACACCTAATTGATATTCTTCGGCATGTTTTTTTACCAAAGACATCAATTCTTTTAGGGAGAGATCGATGGTAACAACGCCAGCAAAGCGCTCATGATGATAATACGGCATAGAGGCAGTGATCATTTGGACATGTGTGAAGGAGTCAATATAGACATCAGACCAAACAACGGTTTGCGAAGGTTTATTTACCACTGCGGTGTACCATGACTCTTCATGATAAGGCGAGGATTGCGGGTTGTTATAGGAAAAGATTTGATCGACTTGACCGTTATGACGATTGAAAAACAGGCTGGACAGGCGCTCATTGGGATCGATGCTATAAGGTTCTGGCCAAATTCCGCCACTGACAACCGCGCCAATATCACCAGAGAAGAGCTCGATTAAAAGTTGACGTAGGTGGTTTTGTTTTGCGCCAGATGGAACCAGTTCAGTATTGGCGATAGCCCTTAAACTGTACAGCAATCCTTGTGAATTACTTAACGGACCGTCTATTTTACGAGCCAGTAATTGCGTTCGTAAATCTAAATGGTTTTGTAGTTTTTCTCGTACTGGAGGTTCGACGACAACCTGTGTGATCCCACCAATCATTGCGATAATAAAACAGAGGTAAACGGCTAATGCAATGATGCTTTTTTTCTTGAGGGAAGCGCTAATATCCATATTTAATCTACATTTATTCCATTAGGACAACACTATAGTTTATAGAGTCGGACATCAAGGCTTTTTCCCTTAGCCATAGATTGGTAAACTAAAGGTATTCCTTCATTATTAACCATACGGTATTTTATTTTGACATTAACAGCAATTCTTTCGTTGCCTGAACTTGAAGGCAAACTGCTTACTGAAGCAAAAACTCAAGGCTTTGTTGCTGCCATGGCTGCGGCGCCTAATGTATTATCACCTGAAGAGTGGCTTCCTTTCTTATGGGGTGGTCAAGAGACGGCACCATTTACTGACGGTGAACAGTTAGAGCAATATATTGAGTGCATCATTAGCTTATGGAATGATTACCGCCCTGCTCTACTTGATGGCGAATGGCTATGGCCTGAAGGCTGTGCGCTTGATGATGCTGAAATCGTTAACGAAGCTGGACGCGATTTCTGTGAAGGCTTATTACAAGGTTGGCAAATCTCGCGTGACGATTGGGAAACGCTAATGCCTGAAGAGAGTGAAGATAATGCGCTTCTTGGTGGCGTTTTATTGTCACTAAGTATGTTATTTGATCCTGAAACTTCGATTGCGACTTTAGCAGAACAAGGCATCGATGGTTTGGAGCAGTTTGAAGAGATCTTTAATGCCGTACCTGTGATGCTTTGTGGCTTAACGCAGCGTGGTGTGACTTTGGCTCAACAGCAGTAACCTTGGTTTAGTAACAGACAATCTCTGCCAAAAGCAATAAGTAAGCCTCTACCCTTTTGACTGATAAGAGTTGATAAACTAGAGGCTTATACTGCTTATTTTGAGGCTATAAACGCTCCCAATCAAACTGCTCGACGCGCTCATCAGCGATATAGAACAACTTACAACCTGGTGTGACTTCCATATCTAAACTTGGGTTAAGCTCCATGCCTTTGTCTTTATCAATTGCGATTAATGTCGCCTGATACTCTTTCTTTAATAGCATGAAAATAGACTCGACGTTTATCACGGGCTTATCTAGTGGGTAAGTCGTTGAATACTGTGTCATGCCTCGTGTTGAACTTAATAGCTCTTGATGTAAGGCACTTGAACCTGGATCGACCGCGGCTTTAGCCAGCATTTCTGCACCAACGGCTGGGATACATTCTGAATTAGGACAGTGTTGACGTAGAAGTTGGCTTAATGCTTCGTCTTTGAAGGAGACTAATAGATGGGCATTCGGGTTTCGATTAGAGCAATATAAGGCAGCGGAAAGCGTGACATCATCTTCAGGGTTATCAATAAGAATACAGCTGGCTTGCTCTAAATGGGTTTTGTCCATCTCTTGCCCATCGGTATAGCTGTTCACTTTAACAAACTCAATCTCACCGGGCAGTGGGTTTTCAATGTCTGAGCGCGTACACAATACAATCGGTCGCTTACCTGTTTCTTCATGTTGTAGCATGCGAATAAGATGGATGGTTCGTTGCTCATTCCAGCCTAATATTAAAATATGCGCTTTCACTCTGACACTCCGTTTTCCTAATAATCCTGATCGCCAATAATGCACGGCTTGACTGGCCATTTTTCCTAACAGCGCAGCAAAAAGGCTTAATCCACCGGGGATAATAACCAGTATCACCACCCATTTACCTAACTCTGTTTCTGGTGACATGTCTCCATAACCGACGGTACTGGCAGTCACGGCTAAGTAATAGAGAAAGTCGGTAATGGTTACCGTTAATGCCGTTTCGCCCGCCATTTTTAGCAAACACCACGACAACACTAGGTAAATTAAAAACAGTACTAAGAGATTTTTACCACCAAGATCGTGCAAGTTGGATTTCAACCACCGCCTTAGTTGTAACCAAATGAGCATAATGTTCTCACTGTGTATTCAATGTCCTTTAAGTGTATATGCTAATTGATAATCGAAAAGTGGCCGATGAAAAAAAACCAGCGAAGATATCGCTGGTTTAGGTAATGTGATCACTTATTTACAGTGATTAGCCGGCAGTAGAAACGCGCTTAAGCATTTCCCTTCACTTTCAGGTTGAGTTGCTCTGCAAAGTCCAGCATACGATTTAATGGGATCAAGGATTTCACTCTGATCGCTTCTGGAACAAAGACTTCATGCGTCTCTCCACCTTCAACCAATGCAGCTTCAATCGCTTTTAGTCCATTCATCGCCATCCACGGGCAATGTGCACAGCTACGACATGTAGCACCTGCACCTGCGGTTGGCGCTTCTACCAACTCTTTTTCCGGTACTAGCTGCTGCATCTTAAAGAAAATGCCTTTATCTGTCGCAACAATCAGTTTTTGCTGAGGTAGCTCTTTTGCTGCTTTAATTAATTGGCTGGTTGAACCAACGGCATCAGCAAGTGCAACCACACTGGCTGGTGATTCAGGGTGAACAAGGATTGCCGCCTCTGGGTATACCGCTTTCATGTCTTTTAGTGCTTGAGCTGAGAATTCATCATGCACCACACACTCACCTTGCCATAACAGCATATCAGCGCCGGTTTTATTGGCAATGTAAGAGCCTAAGTGACGGTCTGGACCCCAGATGATTTTTTTGTCATCGGCATCAAGGTGGTCAACAATTTCAAGGGCAATACTTGAGGTTACAATCCAATCGGCACGCGCCTTGACTGCTGCAGAAGTGTTGGCATAAACCACAACGGTATGATCAGGGTGAGCATCACAAAATTGAGTAAACTCTTCAGCCGGACAACCAAGATCCAGTGAACACTCTGCGTCTAAGGTTGGCATTAGAATGCGTTTTTCTGGTGTTAGGATCTTGGCAGATTCACCCATAAAACGTACACCAGCGATGATAAGTGTGCTGGCAGTATGGCGATTACCAAACTTTGCCATCTCTAAAGAATCACCGACAAAACCACCGGTTTCTTCCGCTAAGGCTTGGATTTCTGGATCGGTATAATAATGGGCAATAAGAACGGCATCTTTTTGTTTTAATAGTTCTTTAATCGATGCAATGTGTGCTTGTTTTTGCTCATCAGTAAGCGGCACAGGTTTTGCGGGAAATGGGTAGACGGTATCGATTTTATCTAAAATATGCTTCATAACTCAAGCTCTATGCTACTGCTAATAATCTCTCGATTGTACACCCTAAAAGGCGTGATAATCAAAAGAGAATCACCTTGATAGAATTAGTGAGGCATAAAAAAGGCCAACCATGTCATCGATGACATCATTGGCCTCTTTAAATCACACTAATAATGACTATAAATGTGTACTTGCAATTTTCGCTGACGCTGAGCCAGGGTACTCACTGATCACTTGCTGATAATATTTTTTAGCCTGCGCCGCATTATTATTACGAGCAGAGATATCACCCAGTTTTACGAGTGCATCAGCGCGTTTATTCGAATCAGAATAAGCAACGACAGCAGCAAAACTCTTCACTGCATCTTTATCTTGTTTCTTAGCAAAATAAAGTTGCCCTAACCAATAATGGGAGTTAGGTGTAAAGGTTGAGTCAGGGAAATCTTGCTGAAACTGTTGAAATGCTGCGATAGCACCGGTGTAATCACGTTGCTTTAAGATTAAATCAACCGCATTTTGGTAAGCGGTCTGTTCATCAGCATTAGTACTAAAAGTACCCGTTAATGCAGATTCATCTTTATCAACAACCACTGGGGCTACTTGAGAGTTTTTAACTTCATTGCGAATACGATCAAGTTCTATAAATAGCTCTCGTTGGCGATCCAACATTTGTTTCATATCGTAGCTATTTCTTTCAAGTTCACCACGAAGTGTGCTTATTTCTAGCGACATATCACTTAATTGCTGCTGCATCTCTAATTGGACACGGTTACGATTAAGTAATAAACGTTCAAGACGTTGAACTTCTGTTTCCGAAGAAGCTGAAGCCGTCGCACTATTGTTTGGGGTACTGTTTAGATCAGATACTGGGGCTGGTGCAGCAAATGCGATATTCGCTGCACTAGCCAGTAACGAAAGCGTCACAGCACGCTTTAAGTTACCGAACATGAGGCTCTATCCTCAATTAGTATACTAGAACTGCGCGGCGGTTCTTAGCATAGATTTCTTCAGATTGACCTAATAGAAGAGGCTTCTCTTCACCATAGCTTACAATCGAAATTTGGTTTGCTTCAACACCCAGTGCTTCAAGGTACTTTGATACAGCTTCAGCACGGCGCTCACCTAGTGCGATGTTGTACTCAGGTGTACCACGTTCATCAGCATGACCTTCAATCGTTACTTTGATTGCTGGGTTCTTGCTTAGGTACGATGCGTGAGCTGAAAGCATATCTTGGTAATCGCTTGCAATTGTTGAGTTATCAAAAGCAAAGTAGATTGTTTGTGTTTCACGTAGTGCTTGCTCTTTAAGCTCTTGCTCAGAAAGTTGGTCATTAGCATCAATCGGTGAAACAACCGTTGTATCGATGCCAGTTTCAGCGCCAGGTGCGATTGCTTGGTTTGTTTCTGAACCCGTTGTCGTTGATGACGCGGCTTCATCTGTTGAACTACATGCTGTCACTGCTAATACAGGGAGAGCAATTAATAGTCCCTTCAGTACTTTGTTTAGTTGCATTTTATTTTCCTTTTTAAAAACTCATTATTACAAAAACATAACTGTCTAAAACAGTAATTATAAGAATGGAGACCAGGCTGGCGCTCTTACTCGTCCATTGGTAGCCGGCAGTTGAGCTTTAAATCGCCCATCAATCGAGACCATAGATAGCACATTGGTTTTATTATAAATTGAGCTATAAATAACCATTCCACCATTTGGAGCAATACTTGGTGATTCATCTAAAAGTGTGCTTGTTAAAATTTGTACAGCACCACTATCAAGATCTTGTTTCGCTAAGTTGAAGCCTGAATTACTGCGATTGACCATGATCAAAAAACGTCCATCTGGTGTGATTTGACCACCTAAGTTCTGACTACCTTGCCAAGTAATACGCTTTGTTGCGTTATCGGCAAGATCAACCTGATAAATTTGTGGTCGTCCACCGCGATCTGAAGTAAAGATCAGTGATTGACCATCTGGATGCCAATACGGTTCTGTATTGTTTGCACGCCCTTGAGTGATCTGCTTGAGTTTACGAGTGGCTAAATCCATTGTGTAGACTTGCAAACTGCCTGTTTTAGATAAAACCAAAGCTAAACTTTTCCCATCTGGTGAGAATCTTGGCGCACCATTATGACGAGGGTATGACGTTAATTTTTCACGTTCACCGGTATAGATATTCATCATGTAAATTTCAGCTTGGTTATTCTGAAAACTTACATAAGCCAAACTTTTTCCATCTGGTGACCAAGCCGGTGACATAAGTGGCTGCTTAGAACGCAAAACAAGACGTTCGTTATAGCCATCATAGTCAGCAACTCTTAATTGGTATGGGTATTCATCTTCGTCTTTCACAACGACATAAGCGATTCGAGTCAAAAATGCCCCACGCTCACCCGTTAGCTCTTGATAGACAAGATCGGCAATGCGGTGTGCGTACTCACGCAGACGAGGGCCTGGTACTGTCGCACGCTTATTGAATAAAACATGGTCTTTTGACAGGACTAATTCACCGCTGTCACTCAATGCGCGACTTTGCCCTTGTGTGAGTTGCCCTCGGACAATATCAATCAACTGATAACTCACCACATATGCACCATCGGCATTTTGGCTAATCGTACCGGTAAGCAGTGAATCCACCCCTAAAGATGTCCACGCATTAAAATCGACATCACTATCTTGATAAGGCGTTTGCGGCATTTTACTCGTCGCAACTGGGCTAAATTTACCACTGCGCTGTAAATCAGAAGAGATGATCGCAGACACATCATGAGGTAACGCTTCGCCCCCCTCCCACTTAAATGGAACAATGGCGATAGGTCTTGCTGAGTTAATACCATCAGTAATAACCAACTCTAAAGCTGCATTTGCGTATTGAATGCTACTTGTCATTATAACAAGCAGACTTAGCATTAATTTCTTTAACACAATTTTATCCTTGTTACTCAGGTGCCACGGTTAAATTGATATTTTTTAATTGATTCACTATTTCAATATCACTTGGTAATGGAAAAGCGCTCACTTGGGCAACGGCACGTTTGGTTGCAGCGCACAACTGATTATCTCCACCTAGAATCGATAAGCTACCAACGATTGCGTCCGACCCTGTTGGTATCAGGGTTAGGTTAACCATACACGACTTTCCGTTATACCTATCTTCTAGTAATAAGTTTTGTTGGATTAGTTGGGTATAAATCGCCCCATAACGCTGAGTTTCTGATGATATAAATTGTTGACGCGCTGAACTATTTCGTGATGTTTCACTCTCTAATCCGGCAAAAATATCATTCATCGCGGCTTCTTGCTCTTCACGTTCTTTTTTCAAACGCTCAAGACGTTGCTGCTCTTTTTTCGCTTTTTCAGCCGCCTCTTTCGCTGCCTTCTCTTTCGCTATACGTTCTTGCTCTGCTCTTTCTGCGGCTTCTTTCTCTTTACGAGCTTTTTCTGCTGCTTCCTTAGCCGCTTTTTCTTGTGCGATACGCTCTTTTTCCGCTTTAGCAATCGCCGCTTCTTTCGCCACTCTTTCCGCTTCTGCTTTTGCAATAGCCGCTTGTTTTGCTACTCGCTCTGCTTCCGCTTTTTTCAGTGCCGCTTCTTTAACTTTGCGCTCGGCTTCCGCTTTCTCAGCACGTTGTTTCTCTTGAGCGGCGCGAGCTTCTTCAACTTTACGTTGCTTTTCTTGCTCAACACGTTTCTTTTCTGCTTCACGAGCCGCTTTAGCTTCTTGAGTTTGCTGCTCTTTTAGCTTGCGGATATTTTCTTCTCGCTGACGACGCTCTTTTTCTAATCGTTCACTTTCACGGCGCAACTTATCAAGGCGATCTTGCTCCTTTTTAGCCGCTGCTTCACGTTGTTGACGGATCTCATTAGCTTGCTTACGAACGGCTTGTGGATCAATCACAACAGCTTGAACCATGTTACCCATCGGCTCTGGCTTAGAGGGCATCCAATCCGCGCCCCACAGTAAAACGACAATCAACACTGCATGCATGAAAAAAGAGATGGCGATTGGCTTGCCGTAACTTGATTGATTCGTTTTTCTTCTAGTCTCTTTCATAATGGGTTCGAATCTATTCCTTTATATCCGTTAATAATCCCACTTTAGGAATACCAGCTCGACTTAACTCATCCAATACTAAAACGATGTCTGCATACGGCGTTGCAGCGTCACCACCAACGGCAACCGGTGCTTGGGCATTGACCGCTCGCTCTGCTTTGACACGAACAATAACGTCATCAATTGATAAGCCACGTTGCATTTCATCATTGTTAACGCTTAAACCAAGCAAACCATGCTTATCAATTTCGATAATAATAAAGCTACTACTATCATCACCCAGTAAATCTTGTGCTGATTGCGCCGTTGTTGCTTCTGGTAATTCGACATCGACCCCTTGAGTAACAAACGGTGAAGTCACCATAAAAATGATCAACAGCACCAGCATGACATCAATATAAGGAACAACGTTAATTTCCGCAGTTAATTTGCGCTTTTTAGGTTGATATCCTGCCATGAATTATTCCCTACCCGCCATCACTTGACGGTGTAAAATACTGTGGAATTCTTCTGAGAATGTCGCGTAGTTATGCTCAAGTTTAGAGACTTTGTTACTTAGACGGTTATACGCCATTACTGCAGGAATAGCGGCGAACAGACCCATTGCTGTTGCGACGAGTGCCTCTGCAATACCTGGAGCAACCATGGCTAACGTTGCTTGTTTAACAGCACCAAGCGCGATAAAGGCATGCATGATACCCCATACCGTACCAAATAGACCGATGTATGGACTGATTGAACCAACAGTTGCTAGAAACGGCAGGCTGGTTTCCAACTCGTCAACTTCACGAGCAACTGAAACGCGCATTGCTCGACCTGTACTTTCCATAATAAAGTCAGGAGAAGCGGCATTACTTTTACGTAAGCGAGCAAATTCGGTAAAACCAGAGTAGAAGATTTCTTCTGTACCAATTAGAGAGTCTTTGCGTTTTTTTACATCTTGGTAAAGTAGTGATAGATCAGTACCTGACCAAAAACGGTCTTCAAAAGCTTCAGTATTATTTACTGCATTTGATAACACTTTACTGCGCTTGATGATCATTGCCCATGAGACAACAGACATCCCCATAAGCACCAACATAACCATTTTAACGAGTAAACTAGCTTGTAAAAAAAGATCGAGAATAGATATATCAGCAGTCACTGTGGGTAAACTCCAAAATTATAGATTGAGGCATCGCCTTCGGTTTCATTTTCTGGTTATCAATACATGCTACCTTAACTTGAGCCGTACACAATACAACACCTTCATGATTAACGATTTCCTGACAAAATACTAAGGAAGCACGTTTCAATTGAGAAATGGTCGTTGTTACTGTGAGTTGGTCATCAAGCTTTGCACCTTGTAAGAAATCAATATCAATATGGCGTACAACAAAACCGATATTTTCAGCCAGTAAAGTTTGCTGAGAAACACCGATAGAGCGAAGTAATTCCGTACGCGCCCGTTCAAAATACTTCAAATAGTTGGAGTGATATACCACCCCACCCGCATCGGTATCTTCATAATAAACGGTGATTGGCCATGTAAATAAGGTGTATTTTAAACTACGCAATGTTACAACCAAAATAAATTAATATACTAATCTTTTACTATAACTCAACTATTTACGATTAAAACACTATCAATATGCTTTTTTTGAATTGAGTCCATAAAAAAAAGGCCATCTGTATAAGATGACCTCAGTTAGAGTAAAAAACCAACAACTATATTAAGCGTATAATTGTTAAATAGAGCAAGATAGGTAACAAGAAGTATGGACTGAACAATAATTGCCAATACCAATTGATTGGTTTAAAGCCAATGCCATACACCATACTGGAGCAAAGTGCCCAAATAAACAGTGGACCAATGATGATGTTAAACCCGCCAATACTGGTCGCGTATACTTCTGGATCCCACATAACTAAACCAACATGCATAAAGCCTAATAGTAATGCGACAGCTCTTAGCACTGCATTATCCATCGGTGTATGCCATCTAGTCACTTGCTCGGTCATGTTACTCACTATCATTATCCATCATTTCTGAGTGCTCTAACCAAAGAGCATTAATAATACCGAATGCACACGCTAGCAATACACCCAGAATCCATGCGAAATACCACATACTTTATACCCCTTAATAAGCTGACGTGTTGTTGTCTTCGATAAACTTCTTATCTAAACGACCAAACATTTTGTAATAAGTCCAAATCGTGTAACCTAAAATAATTGGCACCATCACAAAAGCAACTGACGTCATTAAGTTAAGCGTTAGCTCACTTGAAGTAGAATCCCACATCGTTAAGCTATGATTAGGTACTAAACTTGACGGCATTACAAATGGGAACATTGCTAAACCAGCGGTAAAGACGACGCCCGCATTGGTTAAGCTTGATGCGATAAAGGCAAACGCACCTTTGTCAAAGCGAGAAGCAATAACCGCAATAATAGGCATAACGACACCGAGAATTGGTGCTGCCCACATTAATGGATATTGTTCAAAGTTAGCCATCCATGCACCAGCTTCACGAACCACTTCTTTATTCAAAGGATCCGATTGTGCCGCTTTATCTAAAACGCTAGTAATAACATAGCCATCAATGTGCTGGATCCAGAAGCCACCAGCAACAAACGTCGCAGCAAGCACTAAACCGGCAATTTGAGCAATATTACGTGAACGCTGATGAACTTCATCGGTCGTTTTCATTTGCAGCCAAGTTGAACCTTGCAGCACAATCATTGACAAGCTAACCACACCACATAGCAAAGCAAATGGGTTCAGTAACGCGAAGAATGAACCGTGATACGTTGGCATCATAAAGTCAGATAATTGAAATGGCACACCTTGCAGCAAGTTACCAAAGGCAACACCAAAGATAACTGGTGGAACAAAGCCACTGGTACAAATCGCGCCATCCCATGCTCTACGCCACTTTGGATCCTCAATTTTTGAGCGATAATCCAAACCAAGTGGACGTAACCATAGTGCCGCTAAAGCAATTAACATCGCAAAATAGAAACCCGAGAATGACGTTGCGTACACCAAAGGCCACGCTGCAAACAATGCACCACCCGCTGTAATTAACCAAACTTGGTTACCATCCCAGTGCGGAGCAATCGTATTGATCATTACACGACGTTCACTATCTGTTTTGCCGATAACCGGCACTAAAGCACCAACGCCCATATCAAAGCCATCGGTAACAGCGAATCCAACCAGTAATACACCGATTAAAACCCACCAAATAAGACGTAAGATTTCGTAGTCAAACATAAATAATCCTTGCTTATACTTCTACTTGACGACCAACTTTGTCTTCAACAGAGTTAGCTTCTTGTTCAAAGTGGTAACGACCTGTTTTCAGGCTACTTGGTCCTTTACGAGCAAACTTCACCATGAGGTAAACTTCGGCAATTAAGAACACCGTATAGAGCGCTAAAATTGCGAATAGTGATGTCCACAATTCACCTGCGGTCAGTGCTGAAACAGCGACATCAACCGGTAAGATCTCACCAACGGCCCAAGGTTGACGACCATACTCAGCAACGAACCAACCTGCTTCAATCGCAATCCATGGTAGCGGCATGCCATATAATGCTGCTTTAAGTAACCACTTCTTCTGACCAATTTTTTGGCGGCAGGTTTGTACAAAAGCAAAACCAAAGATAAACAGCATCACTACGCCACAAGCAACCATGATGCGGAACGAGTAAAACAATGGCCAAACCGTTGGAATGGAGTCGTCAGCCGCTGATTGAATTTGCGCTTCAGTGGCATCCACAACGTCATCGGTATAGCGCTTGAGCAACAAGCCATAACCTAAGTCGTCTTTTACCTCATCAAAAGCGGCTTTGTTTTCTTCTGACTTATCACCAGAACGTAACTTAGCCAGCAATTCATAGGCGTACATACCATTACGAATACGGTCCACATGCTCTTCACGTAAATCACGTAAACCGGTTACCTGTGTATCCAATGAGCGCGTGGCAATAATACCCATGATATAAGGGATCTTGATTGCGTAGTCGGTTTCCATGGTTTCTTGATTCGGAAGACCAAGGACGGTAAAGGAGGCTGGCGCTTCTTCTGTATGCCATTCGGCTTCAATTGCCGCTAGCTTAACTTTTTGCACATCACCCAACTCATAGCCTGACTCATCGCCTAGTACCATTACTGATAAAATCGCTGCCATACCAAAAGAAGCCGCGATAGCAAACGAACGTCGAGCAAAAGCAATATCTCGGCCTTTTAGTAGATAGTATGAACTGATACCTAATACAAACATGGCGCCTGCGGTATAGCCTGATGCAACGGTGTGAACAAATTTAACTTGAGCGACTGGGTTAAGAACAACCTCAGAGAAGCTCACCATTTCCATTCGCATCGTTTCAAAGTTGAACTCAGCCCCGACCGGGTTTTGCATCCAACCGTTGGCAATCAAAATCCATAGAGCAGAGAAGTTTGACCCGAGCGCGACTAACCATGTTACGGCTAAGTGCTGGCGTTTCGACAGTCGATCCCAACCAAAAAAGAACAGACCAACAAAGGTCGATTCGAGGAAGAAGGCGACTAATGCTTCAATGGCCAATGGCGCACCGAAGATATCACCGACATAGTGAGAATAGTAAGACCAGTTAGTACCAAACTGGAACTCCATGGTAAGGCCGGTTGCCACACCAAGAGCAAAGTTAATACCAAATAGCTTACCCCAGAACTTGGTCATGTCCTTATAGATTTGCTTATTGGTCATTACATACAACGACTCCATGATGGCAAGTAAAAATGCCATACCTAAAGTCAATGGAACAAACAAGAAGTGATACATCGCGGTAAAAGCAAATTGCAATCGCGATAGATCAACGACATCTATCATGGTAACTCCTTTTGCGTCGGCTGAATGACGCGGTTTACACTTTTACAACGCTAGATGTAATGTATTAACTTTATATTGGTATAAGTAGTCAAAAGCATCCGTTGCTGTAATTATGCATTATGATGGTTATTTAATTGTTATAAACATAGTATTATTGCTGATGCTAATATTACTGCTAAATACAATTTGTTTCAAAAGATTTATAACTAAAATTAACTTTGACGCAGATCAATAAAATAACAGCATAAAAATCCAAGCGTCATTCAAATTGACTTGCGTCAAAAAATAAACATCATAAAATGCAACGAGTTACACCAAAAAACCTTGCACTACAAATAACCAACACAAACAAAACCAACCCATAACTCAATGGCTGCATATTGGCAACAATAATCACCCACAAACACAACTCAGCGTCTACAATATCGCTACTTACAATCTATGTTTGCTGAAATAAATAACAAGCGCAATGTCACATTTATTTGGCAATGATAATTATTACGCTTAAGGTTTAACATTATTTAACGAACTATTGATGCGATCCATATTTCCAGCCCATTAATACTTGTTACAACCTTCGGTAAATATGTTAAATGGCATATTACAGGTACAAAAAAGCCGATACCTTTTAATACCAATTACATTAATTTTG
>NZ_MCUV01000004.1 GCF_002873395.1 Vibrio sp. 10N.286.49.B3
TCATCAGTCGCGACATAAATACGCTCAAAGTACCCTAAAACTTGCTCAACAACTCTCGCGATCATCGGTTTACCGCAAATATCGAGTAATGGTTTTCCTGGTAAACGAGAAGATCCAAAACGAGCAGGAATAACAATTCTAATTTTAGACATAAAAAACCTTTAATTAATAGATTGGCTATGCTGTTCAATTACAGCAAACATTTCATCGGGGTGGTCAATAGTATAATTAGCTAAAGATGAAGTCGTTTCTGCCTGATAAGATACCCATACCGATGCAATATCACTATTTGCAGCACCAATAATATCGCACTCATAAGAGTCACCAATATGAATAACTTCACTGGCTTGTACTTTTGCTAAGTTAAGTGCCTTAGTAAAAATAGATTGAGCAGGCTTCTCTTCTGGCTCATCACCTCCCACAATAATATGATCGGCATATTGGCTCATTGCAACAGCTTTTAATTTAGGATGCTGTGAAAACCCAGGGCCATTAGTAATAACAACAAGGGTATATTTTTCTCTAAGTGCAACAAGCTTATCTTCAACGCCAGCAAAAAAGTCAAAGTGATCCATTCTTGACTGATCAAAAGTAACCTGTAAGGCGAGAGCTTCCTCTTTGCTGATCAATACATCCTGCTCTCTAGCAATTAGGATAATAAGATGTGTTCGATACTCTAATTCATCATTTAATAGCGTTAGTAACTCAGGATAATCTGCATGAAGCCGTTTATAAAAACCATCGGTATAACGCTGTACAAAAAGGTTAGAGTCCATCATTGGGTAATGACGTTCAATCGATTCTGTTAACGCCTCACTTGCTTTTCGGTTTGAATAACTTGTATCGCAAAGTGTTTCATCCATATCAAAAAATATAGCTTTTAACATCTGTATACCTATTGCAAAAATCAGATAAAAATAAAGCAACCATCGGTTGCTTTATTTGATTATATTCCATCTTTATTACACGGAATCTAATAACTATCCTATGACAGGCTATCTTCTAGATATGGACGACCTTTAACAGCTTCATTGATTTCAACTAGCACCGTTAGCATCTCTTCCATCTTATCTAATGGAATCATATTTGGTCCATCACATAAAGCATTGTTAGGATCTGGATGGGTTTCCATAAAGATACCATCCACGCCCACAGCAACCGCTGCACGAGCAATAGGCGGAACATAAATACGGTTACCACCAGTAGAACCATTTAGCGTTCCTGGCATTTGCACACTGTGTGTAGCATCGATAATAACCTTACATCCAGTTTCACGCATAATTGCTAAACCAGGCATATAGTTAATTAAAGCCCCAAAACCAAAGCTCGTACCACGATCGCATACCCAAATATCATCATTTCCAACAGCACGGCACTTTTCAACAACAGGCATCATGTCATGAGGTGACATCCACTGCCCTTTCTTGATGTTAACCGGCTTACCTAAAGCAGCAACGCGTTGAATAAATTCTGTTTGACGAACTAAGAAAGCAGGCGTTTGCAGAACATCTACAACCGATGCAACTTCATCAAGTGGTGTTGTATCATGAACATCCGTTAATACTTTTACGCCTAGCTCTTTTTTTGCTTTTTCTAGAATACGTAGACCTTCATCGATACCAGGGCCAGTGAAAGCTGAAGCACTAGAGCGGTTTGCTTTTGTAAAAGATGACTTAGCAATATATTCAATGCCAAGTTTATTCGTAATTTCTTGTAACTTCCCAAACGTATCTAGTACCAAACCTTCTGACTCGATAACACATGGACCTGCGATTAAAAACATATTTCTTCCTGTTCCTTACAAAAGGTAATGAGTAAAATTATAATTTCTACTATTAAAGTAATAACAAATATTTGACTTTAAATCCTAGAAACCTCAACAAACGCAGCTATGAATAATATTTAACAGTCAGACTCCCCTTTAAAAGGATATAAATTTTTATATTTCATCATCATTTTTTTAGCTTTTTTTGTTCTATTTCTCATCCATGATTTATTATTTAAAGGCCTAGGTAGTGCAGGAATACCTGCTGCTATATGTCGAGAAGGCACATCTTTAGTCACTACTGAGCCTAAAGCAATAATACTGCAAGCTCCAATACGAACATCTTTAAGAATGCTAACTCCATAACCAACCCAAGTATAAGGCTCTATAATAACAGATTTTTTAGGTTCATTTATTTGCACCATAGATTCCATATCAACAATAGGATGTCCATCAGCTCCACGAATGATAACATTTTCAGCTAACATGCAGTCATCACCAATTATAATAGAAGCAGCAAAACCAGTTGTTGATCCACCTAGGTTCCATGTATTATTTGAGGTAGTTGTAACTCCATTGCCTACCACTATAGAACCTTCACTTCTATTAGCTAAAATTGAAGTACTTTTAAGATCACAATTATCACCAATATAAACAGTAATATTGGATTGCTTTATTGATATAGATGTTTTTTTTAATTTTACATTTTCACCAATATAGATTTTAGTATTATTAACCCCTTCCCTAATTTTAATAATTAAACCAGGTAATGATTTTGTTTTAGTGTAGATTAAATTATTAAGTTTGAAATTTAATTTTTCTGAGTAATCCATATAATTACGTTCTGACAAATCAAAGCCATCTATTATTTTCAAGGATTCTGATTTGGTTATTTGATCCATTGAGTTAAACCTTAAGTCATAATAATTTGAAATGAAATACTTACTATTTAGTTGTTTGATTTATGCAACTTAAAAATAGCATCATTACCACTAGGACAACTTATCAATAACCCTCTGAACATCATGTGGAACATCTACTGCTAAAGAGCCAGAGTCAACTTCGACCATATCAACTAAATAATCAGATTCTAAAAATCTTAAAATTTCAATGTCTTCTACCTGCTCATGCTTTGTTTTTTCTTTATTTTGATAGAAAAAATTTAGCTGTTCTCTTGAGAAGGCATAAATACATACTTGCTTATAACCAAAATGATATTTCCCAGCTTTAGTCAAAGGTATACCTGATCTACTCATATAAAGTAATCTGCCAGATTGACTGAATGTAACTTTTGGCACAGTATATGAAAAGAACTCGGCCTCTGATGCTATAGGGCACATAGCGTTAGTAACATTGCCTGTTTTTAAAAATGCTTTAATAACTGTATTAATATCATCAGGGTTAATTAAAGGCTCATCTCCTTGGACATTAACAATAAAATCACAATTAAGCTGCAAATTTGCTTCTGCTAAACGATCTGTTCCTGTCAGACACTCAGCACTAGTCATTATAACTTGCCCACCAAAAATTTTAACTGCATCCTTTATACGTTCATCATCTGTTGCAACATAAACTTTATCACAGCCAACCGCTTCACAACATCGCTCCCAAACATGTTGAATCATAGGTTTTCCGCAAATATCAACAAGAGGTTTTCCAGGAAAACGACTTGAAGAAAAGCGAGCTGGGATGACTACAGAATAAGTCAATTTGTTATTAATCACTGATGTACCTCATTAAAATCATCTATTATTTGAAATTGATATGTGAGCTGTAAATCAATAACTTTATTCCTAACATTTGAATAAGGTAAGTATCCAATAAATTCAATTTCATTTATTTTTGAAGCTTCAAAATCAGATACAGCATCTCCAAACATAACAGCGTTAGTTGTTTTTTCAGCCTCTAAAATAGACCGTACCAAATCATTTTTAGGTGTTGGCGACCCATATATTTCTTTAAAGTATAGATCTAGTCCTCTTTGTACAAAGATGTCCCTCAACTCTTGTTGCTCAGAGCCACTTGCTACATATTTATTCCCATTCAACGAGCTAATTAATGATATAAAACCAGGTGTAACATCTGCATTTAAATATAACTCTTTACATTGGGATGAAAATAAAGATAGTAATTTACTTTTAAGCGTATCTTTATTTTCTTCCACTGGTAAAAAGTCATTAAAAAACACATCTACATGATGAAATCGTGATCTACCAAAATTATTCGAAAAATAATTAACACATTGATTAATTTCTTCATCTTTAAAAGAAAGAGCACGAAGTGCTCTTTCCATTGCGTCAATTTTCAATTGGTTTGAATTTAAAATAACACCATCACAATCAAAAATATAAACATCATAATTATGAATGGATTGCATAAATAGAGCCTTTTGTTATTGGGTAAGAGGTTGGTGTTAAAGAAACAATAGATTGTGCTTTTGATAAATTTCCGTATTGAGCAATGATATCTAACATTTCAGTTTGTCGACGATCACCTTTATCATAGCCATCAAACCCAACTAAATTAATTTTACTTGGGTTTGCCATAACCAACAAACCAAACAAATAAGCGCTAGTTAAATCATAAGGTGCATTTATCAATTCATCTTCAACTGAAAAATGATTGCAATTGCTATTAAATCCTACATCAAGAATTGTTAAATCTTTAATTACATTGATTTCTTCACTACTAAACCGATGCTTAGGTAAAATAACAGGTACCTGAATATCTTTATATAATACAGATTCAGATAGGAACTTAGCATTATGTGAAACAACAACATAATCCATCAAAGCTTCATCTAAATGCTTATTTAAATTAACCGATATAACAATTGGTTTCTTTTCTTTTATATATAACTCAATTGCATTTTTGTAGCGCTCGCAACTACTACCATTTGCCACAACTAATACTTCTTCACCTACAAACTTATTCACTAAATCTGTTGTTCCACCAATATCTTTTGTCGATGATGTAAAGCTCAATGCTGTTTCAAGTACCGAACCATTATACGAAGTGGTTCCTTCAAGGTTATTTAAATAACCAATCGCACCTACGATTTCTTCAGTGCCATAGTGTTTATTTGATAATAAATTTTGAATATAGGTTGGGTGTACATCATTTTGTGCACCTAGAAAGTACAGTAAGTTGCTTCCCCAACCATAATTTTTTTGCATTGACTCAAAATGACGAATGACAAGATCGTAGACTGGTTTGGCATTATATTTATTGCAACCTTGTTTTTCTATCACTGCCAATAGGTTTTCAGTTTGAGTATTACCTGCGCCACGTCCCATACCAGTAATAGTTGTATCTAACCAAGTCACACCTGCTTTTGATGCAGCTAATGTATTATCAAGCCCTTTTCCCATGTTATTATGAGTATGGATTCCTAAATCGCCCTCCCACTCTTGACGTAATGCTGCAACAATGCGTTCAACTTCTGTACTATCCATATTACCTAAAGAATCAGCAAAATAGAGCGTATCTAAAACTTCCCACTCTTTAGCTTGTCTAGCCTTATCTGCAATAACTTCATTAGGCTTTCCACCTGCTTGCATAAGATTATAACCAACAAGATAACCCATCGATTTTAATTTTTTCACAATAGGTCCAGAGTGTTCAACTTCAGTGAAGTGAGCAGCAACACGAACGAGACTAATCTTACTTTCGACTGCAGGAATAAATAACGCATCAATTGCTGCTTCTACACCTAAAGGTGAAGATAAAATTGTTTTAGCATCAACCATTACTCCATATATTGGACCATCAGGTAAGTTTAATGTTCTCAGGTGCTTTTCTGTTGTATAAGCATACGCACCTAAAAAGCCGACTTGAGGGAAATTCCGTAAGCCTAACTCTACATAATCAATATTTGCCTCCATCACTGAGGCTAAATAAGCCTCAACAACTTCAGGAGCAAAGTCCCAATTATTGTAGTAGCCACCATCTCGTAAAGTACAATCTAAAATTTTCATATAAGCACACTTTAATATTAAAAAAACAATTATCTCACAATGAAGATAAAATGAAGTAAACATGTTTTTAAATACATAGCAAAATATAATGACACATACTCTACAGGAGTATCAAAAAACTTATTCAGAAGATACGACCAAATAAAAAACAGATTATAAATCAACTTCAACCATCATCAAAAAACTTCTTTATATTGCTTATTAAAACAACAGCAAAGTAATATCTAGCACTTCAAGCCCCTGATATTAAAACTAAATATTTACAATAAACCTAAAAATAAGCACAGTAGCTTTAAATTAATATTCATCCTTACATTCACTCAGTAATAATACGTATCTTCATGACTTAAAACACATAGACAGTACGGCATATGAGTTAATGATGATTTCCGTTATATTATATATAACCAACCATAGATAAATAATCTTTCACTTTCACTTTCACTTTCACTTTCAAAGTGAAAATTAATATTGAATAGTGAGCACCTGAAGTTAATAAACATCATTTATAGAATGCAAATTATCAACGAAGTGCGCACATAAAAGTGATGTTACCTAGTCAAGTTTAATGCATCACCTTGTCGCTAAATTAATAACTGGATATTCTGGCTTATTTTCTATAATCCATTCAATGCAATCGTCAATTTCGCATCGTTGATGTGTTTCTGGATGAAAAAACATTGTGTAATTAAAGTAAAATCCTGCGAACAAAGATTCTATAGATATATCTCGTCTCGGGTTATCCATTTTTACCATATCATGGGTAAGTCCCCACCCAGAGTAAAAAGGAACACCGAAGCAACGTACTGACTTTTTAGCTAATAAAGCTTCAAAACCAACACCACTTGTCATAACATAGACTTCATCTACTTGTTTAATTAGTGAAATCACATTACATTGCTGATCGATAATAGTTAATTTATCGTTGCTTAAAAGGTGGCTAATTGCATTCAAATTCCCTCCTTTTGCACCAGCGACGGTTTCAGGGTGCAACTTTAATATCACCTCACTATCAGTTTGAGATAAAGCAAATTCAACCATATCAGTAAATGAGTAACTTTCACATTGACCATAAATTATTGAGTTATCATTTTCAGTTTGATCTATAACTAATATTCTATGACTGGTTTTTTTTCTTTCCAAGATAATATCTGGTGAATTATTATATTTCGTAATATTATTATCAACTATCTTATCTATCATTCTTTTTGCATGAACAATTTTATCAATAGATAATATTTCCTGACTAGAATTAAGAATACTCTCTATTCTAGATGGGCTGGTCGTATCATAAAAAATACCGATATCATCAAGTATTAATGAAAAATTAAATTTTTTGTCACTTGGTAAATTCATCGATGAAATAAAACCATATTCAACCAATATATAATCACCATTATAATTTAAAGCATGGTTTTTTGCTGCAATACCTGTAGGTGAGCGACCAAACCCTAATATACAAGGTTTAAAGTCCATTTCTGACTTTAGGTTTTTTAAATGATTATCTAGTAATGCAGGGCTTATAAACTCTGCATTGTTACTGTTAAAATCATATTGTTGTAAAACTTTAGAAGTACATATTAATGGGTTTGAACCGTTGATTTTTTCAATTGAAAATTCATTATTTGCTTCAGTACAACTATGAGTACTTATTGTGTTAATATTATTTCCTATTCGTTTTTCTAATGACTCTTTTTTCATTAAAAATGATTGAGGGGTAATTATATCACTTCCTGGTTTAAAACAAATTTCATCAAATATTTTTTTCTCATTAGACCAATTATGACGAATTCCAGCATAGGCACTTGAATCACTACAATGATACACTTCATCAATATCACTCTGTTCGGAAAAAGATACACCATAATAATGATGAGGATGAAGTGGACCTATTAGCTTATACAGTGAATAGCACATCATTAAGCCTGATGTTGGAGGGCAACCTAGTTTTGATTGTAGTTCATAAAAATGATTTTTATTAAAAAAGCTTAATGAAATGCTTTCATCGACATAACCAAACATCGATTCCCAATCAGGGTATGGTCTATTAATTCTATTCGAGCCACTGAAAATAATTAATTTTAAATTTGGATCTATGTTATTTTTCACGTATGGGTGAAAAGGCATTCTAACCCATACATCTACTTTTGACCCATAATCTTGGCAATGTGGATAATCTGTTGAGTATGAATTAAATCTAATTACTAAACTGGTACTATCAATTAACGAACCTTTCTTCTTACCAATTTCATTTGGAGCATTTCCTACAATACAAACTGAACCGTTAGCTTTTAAAACAAGTTCTTCAAATTTATTTTGTTCTGATAAAACTTTTGAAAATCCTTTGTCTTCTGAGTCGGTAATTAAATTTTTGGCTACATTGCTTGCTTTACTTAGCTTGTACCTTAAAGGTAAAAAATTTTTTCCGTTCACATTAGTAGTTAAAGCTTTTTTATAAAATAAATTTGATTCTGAAATCTTTCCTATTTCACTTAACATTGAAGCATAAAGTAACGATAAATTGCCATATGCTTTAGATTTCTTTTGCTCAGAAGAGCAAGATGCTAAAACATTTTTTATTTGTTTTAATATATCTTCTGATAAGTTAAAAGCTTCCCACATGAAATAAAAGTAAGCATAGTAGCGATGATTAAACGTAGGGTCTAATGATAAAGAACGCTTAAAATCATTTGCAGTGCTCATTGTTAACTCACCAAGTTTTAATCTATACTGAGCTCTTAAATAATAAGCTTGAGATGTTGCCCCTTGGATAATCATTTTTTCATCTAATAGAGAAATTAATTCTTTATATTCACCTTTAGATGATAATAACAATTCATTTACTTCGAAGTATTCATTACTACCTTTAATTAAATTAAGAGTATTTATGTCATCTTCGATGCCTTCATAAATTAATAAATTTCTTAGGCACTGAACAATGTTATCGTACCTATCCGTTCTAACAAAATCTTTTGAGTTATTTTTACATGAATTATTCGATACCTTTTTCATTCTAATTAGTAACTCAATACATTCCTCTACTGTAATATATTCTTTTTTATATGGGTCAAAGTATTTAGGGTATAGTATGTAAGCGCCAGCAACCAACTCTTGAATTGACAATTCACGTTTTCTTCTTATGTTACTTTGTCTATCATCTGTCAACCCCCAACCAGAATAAAAAGGGCAACCTAAAGTTGTTACTTTTGTCCCTCTTAATAAAGCTTCAAATCCAGCTAAAGATGTTATTGTATAGACATGATCAATTGTAGTAAGTGATTCAGAAAGTGGTATATCACACTCTATAACCTCACAAATATGTTTAAGCTTATTATGAACAGAAATGGCTTTACGCTTATTGTTTATAACATCTGGGTGAGGCTTATATAAAATTTGCGAGTCTGGGTTCTCCAATACTGCAATATTAATTAAGTCATTATTTGTTAAATTATCTTCGCACCCATACTTTATTGAAGTATTATTTTCAATTTGACCTATAACTAAAACCCTATGTTTTGTTTTTGCTCCATATATATCTTCAATATTAACTGAATTAGAATGGTTGTATTTACTTAACTTATTATCCACCAGATTCTTAATAAGATTATCAGCTCTTTGTAATAATTTTTCATCTAATGAAAAGTCATAATTATTAAAAATATCCTCTAAATCAGAAGAAGAGCGCGAATCAAAGTATAAAGTCCCACTTTTATCTAGCACAAGAGAAGCTGGTAATTCATGATCAAATCCCAAGCCAATTGAATGAAAAAATCCATCCTCCATTCTATATAAGCTTACTCCCCTCTCCTTAGCTAAAGTAGTAAATTCAGGGTCTTCATTATAACCCCAAATAATGATTCTATGATTTATTGAATCTCCATCTATCTTAGCAAAAACTTTTTTCGCTGACATGCTGAATTTATAAAAAACCCAATCATATTCTGGGTATTTATTTTCTATATACTTTCTTTTCCAGTCATTAATTAATATACCATGTGCTACTGGTTTTCTTTTCACTTCAATTAATGAGTGGTTTGAATTGTTTTTTTCAATAAG
The DNA here is from genome assembly GCF_002873395.1 of Vibrio sp. 10N.286.49.B3. Classification (GTDB taxonomy): domain Bacteria; phylum Pseudomonadota; class Gammaproteobacteria; order Enterobacterales; family Vibrionaceae; genus Vibrio. The sequence continues at coordinate 9,799 of NZ_MCUV01000004.1, forward strand.
GTAGTGCATATTGACTAAAACATCTTTTAATTTTATTCTTTCCGGTAAGAATGGATCAAAATAATCAGGGTATAATATATAAGCACCAGCAAAAACTTCTTCTACTGTCAATGTTCTAGTGCGTCTTGGGTTATATTGTAGATCTTGAGTCAATCCCCATCCACTATAAAATGGGCAGCCCATTGTTGTAACTTTTATGCCTCGAAGAAGTGCTTCAAAACCTGCCAATGACGTTATAGTATAAAGTTCATCAATTGAATCAAATGAATCAACTAAAGACAATGGCTCTGTAACTACATAAGCAAATTGGCTAATAACATCAAGCGAAGTTACTACTTCTCTCTTCCCTGCAAGCGTATCAGGATGAGGTTTAAAGAATATTTGAGCATCTGGGTGATCTTTACGGGCTTGAGAAACTAATGCACCATTATTCAATTTCCTATCTGCACCATATTTAATAGATGCATCACTTTCTACTTGTCCAATAACTAATATTCGCTTTACACCCTCAACTGCTGAGCAATATTTAGCATATATTTCTTCTGCAGATTTCCTTTCAATATGATTATATTTACTAACACCATTATTTAAAAGTAAATTCAATGACTCTCTAGCATTCGCCATTAATTCCTTATCACCACTAAAGTCATAAGTATTTAAAATATTCTCTAAATCAGAAGAAGAGCGAGAATCAAAGTATAAAGTCCCACTTTTATCTAGCACAAGAGAAGCTGGTAATTCATGATTTGCTCCTAACCCAATTGAACGAACGAAACCATCTTCCATCCTATATAGTTTAACTCCTTTCGCCTTAGCTAAGGTAGTAAAGTCAGAAATTTCATTATAACCCCAAACAATAATCCTATGCTTTGTTAAGTCCCCACACATTTCATCAAAAACTATTTTTGCTGATGTTTTAAATGGATAGAATATCCATTGATATTCAGGGTATTTCTCTTCAATATAAGCCCTCTTCCAGTGGTTTATACGTATACCATGAGCTATAGGACGAGAACTAGAATTAATTAGTTTGGCATTATTTCTTTTTCTTACACATTTCATTATAAAGGAATGGGATAAGAAACCTTTAAATATTGAAGTGTACTTTAATATTACATCTTTAGGTTTAAATATTACTGTTTTTATTTTTGATTGAATACTCATCCTTGATTTACCTTAATATAATGTATTAATTTGAATTAAACCTGTAACACTTTCAGAACTATTAAGTACAATAAGCGTCGATATATCATTGCTTTTCATTATTTCTTCAGCTTCATTTAGCATTTTACTTTCTAAACACGTTTTAGGTGACTGGCTCATCACACTCTTCGCTATTAATTCACTTAATGGTTTATCTGAAACCAATGAACGACGTAAATCACCATCTGTAATAATACCGACAAGATTGTTATCTTGGAGAACAATGGCAACACCTTTGCGTCCTTCGTTCATCTTAACAATAACATCCGTCATTTTATCTTCAGCATTAACAAGCGGTAAATTATTGCTTGTCATTACATCTTTAACTTTCGTTAATAAACGCTTACCTAGTGAACCACCTGGGTGGAAGCGTGCAAAATCATTAGGTTCGAATTGACGCATTTCCATTAGTGCTACAGCTAAAGCGTCACCAACGGCAATCGTTAATGTTGTTGATGTCGTTGGTGCTAAGTTATTAGGGCAAGCTTCTTTATCCATGACTAACTGCAATGTAGCGTCACTATTTTTGCTCAGCGTTGAGGTTGTCTTACCCGTAATCGCAATGGTTTTATTACCAAAAGAACGTAGAGAAGGGATAAGTTGAAGAACCTCATCAGTCTCACCACTATTAGAAATCAAAATAATGACATCTTCTTTAGTAATCATCCCTAAGTCGCCATGGAATGCTTCACTAGGATGTAAGAAAAAAGCTGGGGTGCCAGTCGATGCTAGTGTTGCCGCAATTTTAGTCCCTACATGGCCAGACTTACCCATGCCACAGATAATAACATGACCTTTACAGTTAAACATAAAGTCTAACGCTTTAAGATATTCTTCATTATCAATATTACTAGCCATAATATTGAGTGCATCGGCTTGCTGTGAGTATGTATTTTTGATGGAGCATACCGAAAACTCTTTTTTTTCATTTGACGTATAGTAAGTAGCAATATCTAAGTTTTTCATTGTTATTCTCAGTTTATTTTAATTCATTAATTGTGGCAAAAACTATTTTCATGGTCCCGGAAAAAATTATTAGTAGTAAAGCAAGTAATGAAATATTGTAAAATACTTCCGGATATTTGTTTTTTTCAGGTACTTTTGCTTGGTCAACAACAATTAGGAACTTTAACTGTCTATAAGCTTCTATGCGGGATTTTTCCATTGAAACCGTTGATGATGTAAATGATCTTATTGCCAGTTCTAAATCTATTTTTAGATTAGCAAACTCACTCAATACATTATTTATTGACTCTGAAGATTGTGAATCTGTTAATCGTGATTTTTCTTTTATCAACTGAGACTTTAAAGAGTTTAATTCATTCTTTACCGCTAACACTTGTGGTGCACTATCTGCCATCAAAGCTTGTAATGCTGTCAACTCAGTATTTTTTTTCGCTATTTCCCCTTCAATGGAATATGAAATTTGGCTTAATGCCATACTCTCCGTCTCAGGATCAAGTAAGTTATGTTTATTCTGAAAATCATTAATACTCTTCTGAGCACTTTGTAACCTAACTTCTACCTCTTGGTGTTCTTTTTTTATAAATGTTAGTTGCGCTTCAGCAAGTTGATGTCCGATATTATTGATAAACCATTCCGATCTTTCTGAGATGGCATTAACAATTTCATAAGATAGTATAGGTTCAAAAGCTTGGGCATAAACACTAATAGTTGATGACTTCTCGTCTATCTCAATAGTTAATAACTGTTGGTAATATTGATAAAAATCTTCATAGGAACTATCTTTACTCAAACGACTAAAAATATCATACTGATTATCAGTATAGTGTTCTTTTATGCTTAGATTGTCTTCTAGATAGTTAAGCATATCACTAGAATGTATATAAGACTGAACCAACTGAATATCTTGACTATTATTTGCAACTCCTAAACCGCTCAACAGTGCCATACTAGGATCCATGGTTGACATCCCGTCTGGTTGTTGAATGGTTAATTGTACTTTAGATTCATACCTTGGACTTGCTAATAAAAGTTGATATATAGAAAATATAACTAAAGGTACAACTATAATAAGAAGGAAAATTTTTTTCTTGATATATTTAATCATTGTATATCTATCTGTTGATTGCATGTTTCCACGTAGCATGATAACAGCATAAGGAAAAGAAAAAGAAAATAAGCGTGACAAAGTTTAGGTACATAATATCTAAACCATCAATACTATAAGTTGAATAAGCAAAGTGTCGAGAGTACTCTATCGCATGTAAAATGGGATTCCATGTGAAGTACTTCCATAACTCTGGGGGAATATCCTGCAGACTAAAAAATGCTCCCGATATAAAAATCAACGGCCTGAGTAGTAAAGTCCTTACTTTATTAACCTCTGGAATATAACAAATAATTAAAGATAGCAGTAACCCAATACTTGTAGCTAAGATCCAAATTTGGAAAAAGCAAAACATGACACCTAGTAAATTACTTATGCTTATTTCAACCCTAAGAAAGTAGGCAATAATAAAGATACAGATAACAACAACAATTCGGCTTAACAACTCAAATAAAGCTATTGCAATCACAGCACTGATAGGTTGAACTTGTCTAAAGGCAAAGAGTGGTTTACTCGAATTAATGGAAGAAGAAATTACACTTAATGTTTCCATGAAAAATCGAATTAACAGTATTCCATAGACCATAAAGAAGAATGTGGGCAAGGTATGGGTTTCCCCACCATCAATACTCCCCCTGATTAAAGTTAACACCATTATAAATATTAATGGTGAAACTACTGACCAACTTACTCCCAATTTATCATTAAATTTACTACGAATTTGTCGAACAAAGATAGCAAATATGACATCTTTCCAAACGGCAAGTATTGATCTCTTTCTTACTGAACCCATTAATTTTATACCAATAATTGATTTAGCTTATTTTCTAATAATTCACTTTTGTATGAATAACCAGCACCATAAACTAAGTAATTTTTTTTAAGTTTATTTAAATACTCTTTCCTTAATGCTATATCTTGTTTTTCTAATAAAGAAATGTCACTAATGGAACTATGTGTTGCTATGTTTTTATATTTATACGATGAGTCACCAATAATATACAATGGCGTTGCAGTGGATAACACGGTAATAATTGCACTTGAGTTAATTGAAATAACTAGCTTTACTTCTTTTGCTAACTGCTTAACACTACCTGATACTAAATTAGATGAAGGCTTTATTTGATATCCACTATCATCTAATGGGTGCTTCTTTATTAATAAATTCAGGTTGTTAATGGTACAGAAATGCTCTACTTTATCTATCAAATCTTGATTTGAGAAAAATGAACTATACATTAAAAATTGTGAATCTGACTCTAACTGTAAGAGTAACAATACACTTTTAGTATTAACTTCTACATCATCAAAATTTTGTTTATAGCGTATGTTTAAGGTCCTTCTAAGATATTTCCTAATGCTATACCCATTATGCATGTAGCTTAGTATTCCTTTCGATGCTAGTTTTTTTTCTATAAAGAACAGACTAAGAAACAAACAAAAGAAAGCTTTAGATTTACGAGAATCATGCCCATGCTTAACTCGGAAAGGCGCTGATGATGCCACTTCTTTATCCAAAAGACCCACATTTGCTGTGGCATTAACGCCTTGGTTATCAATCACCGTAGTATTTGGCCTAATTAAGCCCTGCTCCGTGACTAAATATTGTATCTCTAATTCTTTACACAACATAACAGCAATAGCATGATACCAGCGAGTATCATTGTGTAAGACAACGAGGTTCACACCTTTAGTAGTAATAAACTCTTTTAAGCCAAGATAAAATTTAGCCATATAGTTGAGTTCAGAAGCAGTTAACCTCCTACCTTCTACTTTTTTGGCATAAGCATGGTGATAAGTAGAGAGTGACGTAATTTTATTTAATAGACCTTCATCAACTGGGGCTTTTACAGAGTTAATCAGAGATGTCGCTAAAGTCATTTTAAACGTTGGTAAGTAAATTCTCTTCGAGCGACATGATGTAACGGCATACTTCTTTTTTGCTACGATATCAGCAATATGTTCATGTAACGGTGAGTACATTGGATCTAAAGAAAGTAACGTATAATCTTTCTTCATCACTAATTAACCACCACATTCGCTGCAATGGCGATTTGATAGATGATTTGAGTAATATCTTTAATCGATTGCATGGTTTTGGTATCCACTTTAGGTAGTACTAAAATTTGGTCACCTTTGGCAATAGGTTGCTTGCTGGCAAATTCGACCAAACCATTCGCACGTACAATGGCAATACGGGTATCTTCAGCGCGATCGGTAAAACCACCTGCCCATGCAATGTAATCATCCACGCTGGCATCAGGGTTAAACACCACGGCTTGCGGCATTAATACTTCACCCGCGATTTGCACTAAGTCGGTTTTGTATGGGATCACGACTTTATCGCCCTGCTCTAGACGAATATTAGCAATGTTACCGGCATCAGACACAATCACTTTACCGAGTGGCTCAACCTTGCGCGCACGTTCAGTAAACTGCATCACCATTTCCGCTTCTTTAGCACGAATTGCTGCTTCACCATCAGAAGAAGCAGGTGCAGTAAAGACACTGCGCTCTAATCGATCAAGAGACTCATTGAGCATCTCTTTTTGCTTTTGCGCCACACTATCACGCAGGATATAAATCGACTGGTAATCTGTTAACTGCGGCTCAATGGGAATATGACTAAGCAGGTCATGTAAACGCGTGGTTTTATTCACAGCAAAATACGATGGGCCTAGATAGCTACCCATGAGCTGCACATCAATAACCTGTGCGTGTAAATCATCATTAAAAATCACTTTATCGCCATCTTGCAGCGTAAAGTTCAAGAAATCATTATATGGCATATAAAGCGAGAACGGCCCAGACTCACGGTTACCAATAATACCGACATGGCTCACTTTCGCTAACGGACGAGAGTATTGCGTTAATTCCGTGCCCGTTGCCGCCGCATCGTTTTCTAACTCAAAGCGGAATGGATTTCTTACCCCACCAGACACGGTAATCGCCGCTTGCTGAGGTTTCACTAAAATCACATCACCATCTTTAAAGCTCACCTCTGGCATCGTACCAAGGCGAATAAAGTCATACAGATCAATATCAGCAACAATCTTATTATTACGCAGCACCTGAATCGCACGGTAACTGCCTCGCTCTGGATCAATGCCCCCAGCGCGCTTTAAATAATACAACACACTATCTGATGCCATACCTGCATATTGACCAGGGCGAATAACCGGCCCAGAAAGATAAATACTCACAGGTGTTGAAGTCAGAAGGTTAACGTACACATTGACGTTATTGGTGTAGATCGTTTTAATCTTTGAGGTCACAAAACCGTTAACTTCACTGGCTCGTAACCCTTGAACCTTGATTGGTCCAATTTCAGGAATAAAAATATTACCTTGGTTATCAACGGTCGCGACATTGGAGTAGTTCACCGCACCCCATAACCAAATATTAATTTTATCACCGGCAGCAATCAGATAATTATCGTTTAAGCCATCACTACGCTCAGTTTCATAACCACCAGCAAACAAGTTAGCACCATATGGCGGTGGGTACGCTTCGCCACTCGAAGGCAATAACTGGCGAACATCAGTCTCACCTGGCAGCAGTAAATTATTACGATTCTCTGCGCTATATGACCCTTGTGACAATGCCTCGTTTGGGCTTAATGCCGTAGGTGGAACATTCGCACCACTGGTTGCAACAGAACTAGCAGGCAGAGCGTAAGAGCTTGCATTACCTGATTGCTGAGCTAAAAGCGGATTAGCAGAGACAGAAAAAGTCGCAGCTTGCGTAATAACAGCCACTAAACCGGACCAAAGAGATAAACGAAGAATTTTCATAAAAGCCTACAGCTGAACTGAAGAAGAAGACTGGATGATATTAGGCACGAGGAACCACGCACGCTCTAATAACTCATCGCTAGCAGGAATAGTCGTTAATTGCTGGTTTGTACATGCAACGCGAATCGATGGACCTTGCTCAGAACCGTGTGCTGTCATAGAAACAGCATTCACTTTTGCGAAGGTTAGCTCGCGACAAGTGTGACCAAGGCTTGAGGTATAAAGCGGCCCCATTTGAATACGATACTCAGGGTGGATCAGATCGACCTTTCGTCCATCTTCTAAATCTTGGCTATATTGCTGGGGTACTTGAATACCGAGTGGCTGAGTGCTTGGCTGCACTAAAGGTAAACTAGCTTCTACCTGCCTTGGCTGACTGCTACACCCTACTAAAAAAGCAAAAACCAGAGTCATATAAAATCGAGGTTGCATGGTAAGTTATCCATATTTAGGCACGCTACCGCCCATTGATATTAGCGAGAAATCAAACGTCGCAAGATGAAATACTGTAAGAAGTGAGGTAAAAAAATAAACAAACGATTGCTTATCTCCTACCTATTGAAACCTCTAGGATTATACCGATTCATGCTAAAAATGAAAGATATCAGAAATTAAATCAGAATTTTGTTTCATAGTAAGTTCAAGTACCTTAGTACAAAAATGATAACAAAAGCGGTAATTTAAGGTTAAAAATGATTAAATAACAAACATGTAGAGTAATTAGACTATTCTCTTTAGGTTTATTATAAATTAAGACAAAATAGGCAGGAAAAAACAAAGAACAATGTAACTGGCCATCAACAATAAAGGAGATGTATATAAGTACACCCCCCTATTTCGACCGTGTATATATCGAGTCAACTAGCTCTATTTAATCAGAACCAAATAGATCACGAGTATAAACTTTATCTTCCACATCACGAATCTCATCGACCATACGGTTTGAAACAATGACATCACAAGACTGCTTAAACTCATCAAGCGATTTAATGACTTTAGAGTGGAAAAACTCCTCCTCATCCAGTACAGGTTCATAAACCACAACCTCAATACCTTTTGCCTTTAAACGCTTCATAATGCCTTGCACAGAAGATGCACGGAAATTGTCTGAGCCCGACTTCATGATCAAACGATAAATACCAACACGCTGTGGGTTACGCTTTAAAATAGAGGCAGCAACAAAGTCTTTACGAGTCATATTGGCATCGACAATCGCACCAATAATATCATTAGGTACATCGGCATAATTTGCACGAAGTTGCTTAGTATCTTTTGGTAAACAGTAACCGCCATAGCCAAAGGACGGATTATTGTAGTGATTGCCAATACGAGGATCTAAGCCAACACCTTGAATCACCTGACGAGCATCAAGATCATGCGTTTCAGCATAACTATCAAGTTCATTAAAGTACGCCACACGCAAAGCAAGATAAGTATTAGAAAACAGCTTCACCGCTTCTGCTTCAGTTGCGTCAGTAAATAGAACATCAATATTCTCTTTAACTGCACCTTCCACTAATAAGTTAGCAAACACTTCAGCACGCTCACTACGCTCACCAACAATAATACGTGATGGATGTAAATTATCGTATAGAGCACGACCTTCACGTAAGAACTCTGGCGAGAAAATTAAATTATCACAGCCAAACTCCTCTTTAATGCGTGCCGTATACCCAACAGGGACAGTCGATTTAATCACCATCACCGCATTTGGACTCATCTCCATCACCTCTTTAATTACCGCTTCAACAGAAGAAGTATTAAAGTAATTCGTTTCTGGATCATAATCGGTTGGCGTAGCAATAATGACATAGTCTGCATCTTTATAGGCTAACGCTTTATCTAAAGTAGCTGTAAAGTTCAATGCTTTATTAACAAGAAAATCTTCAATCTCCACATCAACAATAGGCGATTGTTTATCATTAAGCATGGCTACTTTTTCAGCAATAATATCCACCGCAACCACTTGATGGTTTTGCGCTAGTAACATCGCATTTGATAAGCCAACATATCCTGTTCCTGCAACGGCAATTTTCATCTTAGTCACTCTATCTATATGCTCATAATTATTTACATCATACCACTGAATAACAACAATAATATGTCAAAAAAAAAGAGAGCCACAAAAGCTCTCTTTTTATTTCGGTTAAAAAGTGGAATTAATTACCACCACCACCGCCGCTACCACCGGTTGTAATACAAGAGCCAGCATTGAAGTCTAGCGTTGCATCAACAACCAGTTCATCACCGGTTAACACAACGGTTTCAGAAGCACTGCTTTCACCTTGCACTTCACCATTTAATAAGCCTTCAACGAAATACGTACCAGGCTCTAAGGTTAATGTTTGTGAAGAACCAGCATCAACCGTAAAGGTACTTAACGCATAGTTAATACCACCAATCACACGATAGATAGTGACTAAGCCCGTTTGCGGCGTCACATCATCCGTGTCAGAACAAGTACTTTGTAGTGCTAATGAGTAATCAATATCAGCAACAGCACCAACGCCTTCTAGAGTAATAGTTGCACCATCAAGCGCACAGAAGTTTTGATCTTGCAGCGTTCCATCCGTCACAGTAAGCGCATTACCGTCCGCATCGGTAGCCTCAGTAATTAAGCTTACAGGATCTTCCGAGCGATATTTCGAAATGTACACTTCACCTTCAGCCTTGGTTGGAACTTTCGCTAAAGTAATTGCACCGAAGTTTTCTAGGTAACGCTGCGTCCAACCACCGCCATTACGGGTGAGTACAATATCAGACTGGTAACTCTCCGATGTGCCATCGACCAAGGTGATCGTTGGTGCTGGACAGTTAGTTTCTAGATACGCAAGACTGAAGTAGGAAAGGTGGTCGATCTGGGCAGCAACTGAATAAGTATTGGCATCGGCGTTGAACTCACCAATTTGCTCTTCACCTTGAGACTTCCATTGACCATCTTGCTCATTGTAAGACCACACAGGAATGATATCGCCAGTTTCAATTGGGTCACCATCGGCAGAGAGTGTTGCGGCTGGCACTTCAAAGTTAAGGGTAATCGCCGGGTCGAAGTTAGTGATTAGATCGCCACTTTCGGTTCTCATCTCAATCGCCGTAAAGCCAGCTGTTACAAATGACACGTCATCTGTCGTCGCTTCGCCATCTTCATCAAGAATAGACGATGGTGCTAGACCACCAGGGAAGGCAAGAAGTACTGAATCGGTCGTAGTATCAGTAGAGCCGCTTGGTTCATTAGAAAAATAAACCACGTTCGCTTCAACTGGACCTGTTACCGGTTCGCCATCTGCAGTCATCATTTTTGTGCCCGCAGGCATATCAACATTGACCGTACCACTGGCAACGGCCGCCGCATTGTTGGCGTCTTCATCAGGTACCGGCGTTGCAATCACAATCGCTTCTGTTGTTGCACCATCATCACCGACAGCAACCGTTTCTGTACTACCCGTTGCTGCTGTGGTGGATTCACCTGAGTTATCGACCACTTGCGGTGATAAAGTGACAACACCAAATACCGTTGAACCTTCTGGCACATCGGCATCAGCAGGCATAGTAACTTGCGTACCACCGGTAAAGTAGCCATCCGCCGTCACGACCAAATCAAGCAAAATCGCTGTCGTTGGTGATGCATCAGTACGGGTAAGAATAAAGCTGCCTGTGTCTGTGGTGTAGGTTACTTTCGTTGTATCAGAGGTCGCTTTCGTTGCCGCGCTTTCAACTGCAGTCGCACCCGTTATTTCTAACGAGCTTAACTCATCCGTTGTGCCTTCTAAGGTAAAGCTAGCTGCTTTGGTTAGCGTCCCTTCACCAATACCTTCTAAAAAGACCGTATAAGGGGATTTAAATGCTTCGGCTTCACCTGGTGGGGTCACAACCTCTGCATAGTTTTTATTGTCTGATCCGTCACAGCCAGTCAGTACTGCCAGACCAATCATTGTGGCTAATATCGTTTTATTCATGTTTAAGCCCTATCACTTAAGTTATCCATTGCATTATGAGACCGCGTTATTGTTAAAACGCGTATAGAACACCAATGCTGTAAGTATGGAAGTCCGGTGACCCCCCGATATTGTTGTAGAACTTGTAATCAACAAGTGCGTTCCAATTTGGGTGGAACTTATAACCTGCGCCGAACCCTAACGTGCCCGACAAACCATTATCATCACAACATGCTGCGCCATTGCCTCGCCATCCATAAGAGATCGCACCGACACCGGCAAACACATCAAACTTTTCATTGATGTCATAAACATATTTCGCAGCCAACTCAAAACCCGTCGCAGTAAAATCACCTTGTGTATCTTTCAGTTCGATTTTACCCAGATCAACATAACTGACTTCAAGCGCCAGCCAAGGCACTTGATGAAAGCGCATACCCGCAAACACACTCCAAGCAGTGGTACTTTTGTCGATACCTGTGACATTAGTCACCGCTTTGTCCATATCCGCAACTTGGCCTCCACCAACTTTGGCACCAACATAAACAGTAGGGTGAGTTGCCTCCTGCGCATAAGTAGAAAATGCTGCGAAGGTTGATACTACTGCGAGTGCCAAACAACGTTTTTTATCCATTGTATTTCCTTTTTTCCTAGCCTAATGAATTAGAATAAGAGTGACTTACCGATAGAGAACGTAAGCATCCTTAAGTCGGGTGAGATTGGCATTAATATAACGAGCTGACAGCCTATCTCGGTTGTAATAACTACGATCTAGTTTGTTTTGTAGATCGGAAGTTTGTGCCAAGTCACCATCAATCCTATTGACTTGATTGCGAACCATTGTCCGATAACCCCACGTCCACTCTTCCGTTCCTTTAATTTGAATCGGGTCGGGAGCCATATCTTTTCTAAAGCTAAGCGGTATAGAAAAATTTAGGCCAGCAAAACTTTGATCGGTATGTTGGTAAAAAATACTCACAGCAGTATCACCAAACCAATGCTTACTGGTTACGGTAAAGCCACTGTCTCCATGCCAATACTCACCGGCATTCGCTTCAAGCGCCCAGTCGTATTGATCGAAATAGTAACGGTAGTGAGCTAACACTGGCGTTGCGTCTTGCTGTGTCGAATCTTCTCTATTCTCATAATAAGAAGCTTCCAAACCTAACTTATGCGCCCCTTGTGGTGACTGCCAACGAAACTCCGCCGTCCCCCCTACATAATCACTTTTGATTTGCCCAACACTGAATTGAGTGAAGACATCGGCAGGAAGCTTAAAGCCTTGGTGGAATAAGATTCTATCGACCGTGCTTTTATGTCGAGCATCAGCAAAGGCCTTACCATCTTCAAAATCATCGGAGTGTGAAAGCGGTAACAAGTGACGCACATCCAACGAACCGCCCGTCCAAATCGGCAGTTGTACATTGGTAGAAAGTGCCAGAGAATAATCAAACACGCCTCTTTCTGTACCTATCGTTGAGTACAAACTTGGCGATAAAATCACTCTTGGTTTAAAGGTATGGGTATTATCGCGATCGGTTAACCATGTGGCTTTATCGTGGGTACGAGGAGAATTATTCACCGCTAAACGAGGTAAAGTGCTCGGCGAACTATCCGCTTGGAAAATCGCGTGTAAGTCCTGCTCCGAGCCAGCAACACTGAGCACGGGAATATTATTATTAAGCAGCACAAACTCAAACGACGGGTAATTCGAAAGCTCACTGATCACCCCTAAAATCACCCCAATCGCATCTAGTTCATTACGGTTAAAGAGGTTATTTTCCGCTTTCACTAACAAGGTGTGCTGACTTTCACCCACTGATACATTTTCAAAGCCATAGTCGACTAACAGGTTACTAATCAGGGTTAATTCAGAGTAGTTAGCGGCCGGTGATACGCTCGCATCCACTTTCTTCTCACTCACGGGCTTAGCGATCACAACATCTTCAATGACCACAGGCTCAGCAATGACCGCATTCGTTGGTCGAGCAGTATCCACACCAACATCACCTTGCCCACGCTCATAACGAGAAGATAAATGAGTACCAGCAAGAGGAACCGTTAACCCTAAGCCTAGCCACTGATTGTCTCTGCCATAAGGCGCATCTGAATTGGAATAAGCTTGATAAGTAAGATTGGCAGTCATGCCAAGTGGAAGCCATTCTTGCGGCGTAAACGCTTTAATACCGGCATTCATCCCCGAGCCATCATAATCAGCAACCACTTGTAGCCATTGCCAAGGTTGATACTCAATGCCGCCAAAAGGACCAGAAAGGTAATTAGGCCCCATTTGGTGTTCACTATCGCCACCATTTTCTCCAAAACCGAGCGACAGACGAAACTGATCTAACTGCTTACTCGCCACGCCATAATAGGTTCGGTGATGCACCGCCTGACCGCCAAGATCACTACCACCAATGGCAAACTGAAACCAATTATCAGGAATAAGCCAATCAAAGCTTAACTTCGCAGATGCCGACAAATCACAATGGTTGGCACAAGAGCTAAAATCTTGATACGTATTTTGAAACGAAACCTCTAAATCAGGAAACAGACCGACCGCCAGCAATAACGTATTGTGCGGCCCCCGGCTATTACCGAGATCGCTATCGACCCCTTCCTCTTGATGGTAATTAAACGAGACTTCACCAAACGGTAGGGTTTCGGCATTCGGGGTACGTAACAGCCCAGAACCACCGGTCTGCGCCATTGAAGTACGAAAATACACGCTGTCACGGCTATGACTTTCCGCTAATGCATAAGGCGACACGCACAGCGATAAATAACACACTGGTGCGAGTGCCCACTTTATCGCAATGGATAGATGTTGATATCTCACGCTTTCTTTAAGATTTATAAACAAGACTAAACTTCCCTATCAGTCATTCATAACAAGAATTAATTGATCAAAAAATGAGCACACCAATTAACAGTATAGTTGCATAAGCGCCATTTCACATAGATTACCGATCAGTTAAATTTAAATACTTTAATGCAGCTCACGGTGGTCTAATACACCTTCATTAAGCGCATCTTCTTGGTGCTGCCAGACTAAATCACCAATCCCATCGGTTGGACAAAATCCGGTTGGAGCTTCCAGCATTAAATCTCGGATCATTTCATAATCCATACCATGACAAGCTTGATCGATCTTACCTAAAAGCGTAGTAAACTCAGCCATAGGAAGACAAACCTCATTGGCCCTCATGATGCGTTTATGCGCCGTCTTCAACACATTGTCACCAATCAACAACTCTTCATAAAGCTTCTCTCCCGGACGCAAACCAGAGAAGTGAATCGCAATATCACCAAATGGATTATCTTCCGACTTCACTTCCAGCCCAGAGAGCTGCACTAAATTTTCAGCCAACTCAAGAATCTTTACCGGCTCGCCCATATCAAGCACAAACACATCACCACCTTTTCCCATCGCACCCGCTTGAATCACCAACTGGGCAGCTTCAGGAATGGTCATGAAATAACGCGTAATGTCTGGGTGAGTCACCGTCACTGGCCCACCACTCGCGATTTGCTGTTTAAATAATGGGATCACCGAGCCCGACGAGCCCAACACATTGCCAAAACGCACCATACAAAAACGCGTTCCATTCGCTTGCTTTGCTTGATCTTTTGCCAACGCTTGCAGTCCCAACTCCGCTAAACGTTTCGTCGTCCCCATCACATTGGTCGGACGCACCGCCTTATCGGTAGAAATAAGTACAAACGACTCCACACCAGCATCAATCGCAGCTTTAGCCGTGTAGTAAGTACCAAATACATTATTTCGCACCCCTTCCACCACGTTATACTCCACCAAAGGAACATGCTTATAAGCGGCGGCATGATAAACCGTCTGCACATGAAAAGACTTCATCACACTCTCTAAGCGATACGCTCTTTGCACCGAACCAATTAAAGGCACCACCTCAATATCAAGCCCTTCCTTTTGCTTTAGACGACTTAAATCTTGATCAATCAAATACAAACTATGCTCAGAAAGATCAAATAAAATCAGTACCTTTGGTTCTTGGCGAAGAATTTGACGACATAACTCAGAGCCAATCGATCCCCCCGCCCCTGTCACCATCACCACTTTGCCGCGAATATTGGCATCAAGTAGCGCTAAGTTCGGTTCAACCGGATCACGGCCAAGCAGATCTTCTAGCGGCACCTCTTTAATTTCATCAATATTCGCCTGACCAGAAACAATATCGGTCATGTCAGGCACAGTGCGAATTTTTACTTTCAAAGGGGCAAGCAGCGCTAAAACGGTCTTTTTACGTGCACGGCTCGCACTTGGTATCGCCATCAATATCTGATGAATTTCATGCTTATCCAATTGATTCGGCACCTCTTCAATTTGAATAACCGGTAAGCCCATGATCGTGGTATTGGTTAAAGTTGGATCTTTATCAATAAAGGCACGAACTTGATATTTACCTGATGTACCTAAAGCAACCGCGAGCTGACGGCCTGCAGAGCCAGCGCCATAAATCAGCACTTGTTTCTCTCTAACTGGCGAGCTAGAAGCAATTAAAGAGCGCACAATAATGCGAGGACCACCACACAGCAGCGCTAAAAACGCGCAATAAATAACCGGGGTTGTTTTCGGTAGTGGTTCAAAAAAAACTACACTAAATAACATTAAAATCGCGGCTGAACCTATCGCCCCGAGCGTAATAGTAAATAAGGCTTTAAACGTGAGATAACGTAATATGGCGCGATATAACCCAAGTCGGGTGAACATCATTACCGTTAAAATAACCAGTAAACCTTGCACGCCCCAAGTATCAGAGCTCGTTAACATGCGCCAATCGCCAAACCTAGCCCATAGAGAACATTGAAGCGCGATACAAATTAAAACCGTATCAATGCACACACTGAGAATACGTTTATCCGTACGAGACATTTGCCAAAAAATCCGCAAGCGATCCATAGTAAGATTCCGTTGTTATATGAAATTTAAGCCGAGACTAAGCGCATAAGATGAATTGCAGCCAACAATGACGCACCTTATGAGTTTCTGTTTAGTCGTATTTTTTTATTATAAGAGGATGGAGCTAATTTATTTGAGCAAGATGGAGCACATCATAAATAACCTGACACGTTAGTTTTATTTCTGCAGGCGTTAAAGTAGGGTGAACTAAAAACATCAAACTTGTCTCACCAAGCTCAATGGCATGAGGAAGGCGATTATCCGGTCTAAAGCCAGTATTATCAAACGCTTTCTCTAAATAAACTTCCGAACAACTTCCCTGATATGCTGGTACACCTCGCGCCACAATTTCTTCAACGATGCGGTCACGGGTCCAACCTTTTGCTAACTGTTCAGGGTTGATAAATAAATAATGTTTATAATGGGCATGCTGAATATAGTCGGCAACGTGTATAGCACGCACCACTGACAACCCCTCGATAGCCTCATCTATTGCCTGACTATTGCGTTGCCTTTGTTCCATCCAATCTGACATACGCGTCAACTGAATACGACCAATGGCCGCTTGCATCTCCGTCATGCGCCAGTTGGTACCAAAACTCTCATGTAACCAGCGAAAACCCGGTGGATGGTCACGATGATAAATCGCATCAAAACTCTTACCATGATCTTTATAAGACCACATTGTTGACCACAGAGCTTTATCATTGGTGGTGACCATACCGCCCTCACCGCCAGTCGTCATAATCTTATCCTGACAAAAAGACCAAGCGCCAATATGACCAATAGTGCCAACGCTGCGACCTTTATATTTCGCACCATGCGCCTGAGCACAATCTTCAATCACCTTAAAACCATGCTGCTTTGATAACTGCATAATCGCATCCATCTCTGCCGGCATACCCGCAAGGTGAACCACAATGACCGCTTTAGTACGCTTCGTCACAACGGCTGCAATCGACTCGGCCGTAATGTTTTGGCTATTAAGATCAACATCAGCAAAAACAGGCGCAGCCCCCGATGTCACTATCGAAGAGGCCGACGCTAAAAAAGTACGAGAAGTGGTAATCACCTCATCACCGACGCCGACGCCAAGTGCTTTTAATGCTAAGTCTAACGCTAACGTGCCATTGGCAACCGCGACCGCATATTCACACTCTGCCCATTGCGCAAATTCCTTTTCAAACTCACGCCCTTCTTGCCCTGTCCAGTAATTCACTTTATTAGACAAAACAACCTGACTGACCGCATCCGCTTCTTGTTGAGTAAACGAAGGCCAAGGGGAAAACGAGGTATTTAACACGAATCTATTCCTTATGATTACGTGGTTGTGCAGGCGTTCCCATCACAACCAATCCATCTGAGAGGTTATCAACCACCGTTGCACCAGCAGCAACCACGACATGATGACCAATGGTGATTAACTGCTTAACATTCGCACCAATGCCGACCCAACTAGACTCACCAACATTCACTCCGCCAGCAAGATGACTACCAGGACTAATGTGAACACCATCAGCTAGACAGCAATCATGATCAACCGTTGCTGAAGTATTAATGATGCAAGCATGACCAAGCGAGGCAAAAGGGTTGATCACCGCAGCAGCCATAACAACGCTTCCTTTGCCAAGCGTAGCATATTGACTAACCGTAGCGACTGGGTGAATGAGAGTCGGGAAATGTGCATGATGTCGAGTGAGCAGGGTTTGTTTTTCTAGCCGAATGACGTTGTTGCCAATGGCGATAATGACCCCATCATATTGAGTACAGCTATGTAGTAAGCTTTCCGTGTTTCCGATGACCGGCCAATGCTCGATATGATTGAGTTCAGGCCAGCGATCATCAAAGAAACACACATCAGAATAGCCATTGAGTTGCGCTATTTCTGCCACCACTTTGCCATGCCCACTCGCCCCTAATATGGCGCAACGTTTAGTCATTGACGCTTCCTTTAAAAGGTTCAATAGTGACATGACCATCAGCGGAAATGCCCTCTTTGATAAAGACTTTCTTTACCGTTAAGAAGAGAATTTTGATATCAAGCAATAACGAACGGTTATCGACATACCAGACATCGAGTTTAAATTTACTTTCCCAGCTAATGGCATTGCGCCCATTCACCTGCGCCCAACCCGTAATGCCGGGGCGAACATCATGACGACGCGCTTGTTCAGAATTATAAAGCGGTAGGTACTGCATCAATAACGGCCTTGGCCCCACTAAGCTCATATCGCCTTTTAATACATTCCATAAGCCGGGTAACTCATCCAAACTGGCATTACGCAGTTTTTCACCAAAAGGGGTCATGCGCTCTAAATCTGGTAAGGTATTTCCATCTTTATCCACGGCATCACGCATCGAGCGAAACTTTATCATTTCAAACGGTTTGCCATGCAGCCCCGGACGTTGTTGACGAAAGATCACTGGAGAGCCTAAGTTTTTACGAATTTTCCAAGCGACGAGAGCAATGACAGGAGAAAGAAGAAGCAGTGCAACCAGTGAAGCAAAGCAATCAAAGAGACGTTTCATCATTTAACCCCCATAGCACTTAGCATGGCATGGTTAACTTTGTGTACATCAAATTTATTTTCAGCGATTTTACGAGAAGATAATCCCATTTGTGACACAAGGCCGGGAGACTCTGCTAATTGAACCATTTTTTGGTACAAAGACTCAGTATCTCTCACAGGTACTAGGTAGCCATTTTCACCATTAACTACAGTTTCTCGACAACCTGGAGCATCTGTAGTAATAATTGGGCGTCCCATAGCCATCGCTTCTAACACTGTCCTCGGTGTACCTTCACGATAAGATGGTAGTACATATACAGAAGTTTGCTCGATGGCTTCTTGAACGTCACTGAGTTTCCCTAAGAACTCGATGTAACCTTCAGAAATCCACTCATCAAGTTCAATTTGGCAAATCGCATCGGGGTTTTCATCAATCCACCCAACCAGTCGGCAAGTCAAATTGGGGTGAGAAGCTTTTAGTTTTTTTGCAGCTGCAGCGTATTCACGAACGCCTTTATCACCTAGTAGCCTTGCTATCAAAAGAAAATCACACTGCTCGGGTTGTGGGACCGATACAAACTTTTCAACATTGATACCCGAACCATTCACAACGATAGGGGCTAATGATTTTGGTAATAGATTGAGTTTTTGAAACAAAGCTTTATCATCTCCATTTTGAAAGAAGATAGTGCTATTAAAGCTAAGCGCTAGTTTATATAACTTATGCAAAATAGACTGTATAACTTTACGCTTACCTGCTGCTTCACCCGTAAATGCATATCCTAAGCCAGTAATCAGCGAACCTATATGCTTAACACCTGCTAACTTGGCAGCAAACGATCCATAAATAACCGGCTTAATGGTATAACCTAAGGTATATTCTGGCTTAATTTCTTTAAGTAGTTTGACCATGGTAATAATAGTCTTAAAGTCATTTACTGGGTTTAAGCCTGTGCGCTGCAATGGTACATCGTGTACTACTACCTCATTAGCTTCAAGTTCAAATCGAAGTTCGGATGAAGCATCGGGGCACAACACATGTACTTGATAACCCTGATTTTGAATTGCTGTAATAAGCACACCGCGGAAGGTTAATATTGAGCCAGGGTAACTGGCTATTAATACAAAGTTTTTCATTCTTTATTTATATTCTCTGATGCGGCAATGATAGAAATTAATAAAAATACTAATACTGGTACAAACATCCATTTTTGACGCATAGCAATGCCAAGATTAGCTGTAGTCATGGATAGTAATACCCAAGCAATCAATGCATACCACCACATAAACACACGATTACCAGGAAGCGTTAAATTTCTTACTATAGCTCCAGCTTTAAATATTACGATAGCTAAAGTATAAAAGCATCATATTATCGATTGAAGCTAACAACTGTGTAATTGAGCGAGCCTCGAAAGGCAATGACCTGAATAAATACGTAAACATTTGCAGCGGGTAGTGGTAACGAAGCAATGTCCTAACTTAACAAGTTCACCACAAAAATTTAAAATAGACGTAGGGAGCACACCAATAATTAAATTTCTTCAACTTTGGACACCATACTATTTAATACTATTAAATATCGATACAAGTTTATCCCTAGTCACATTAAGGCAATATTCATTCTCTACCGCGTGAAATCCATTTTTTCCCATGGTAACTCTTAATGATTGACTATCAATTAAATTCACTAAATAAGTCTTCCACTCAGATTCATTAGACGCTAAAAAACCATTCTGACCATGAGTAACGATATCAACATTACACCCAACAGGAGATGCTATTACTGGCTTTCCACAAGCCATATATTGAATCAACTTGTAGCCACATTTCCCCCTTTCCCAAGCGCTATCAATAAGAGGCATAAGCCCTATATCAATGGAGTGTAAACTACTAACCTCAGATTCTTGGGTCCAACTTTCATAAACTATATCCAATTTACTTATTCCTTCAAATTGAATATTAGACCCAATAATTTTAAGTTGTATATTTTTCATCTGAGAAATTTCATCTAAAACATTAATAACAATATCTAAGTACTTACTTGTTGATTTTGTACCAATCCATCCAATAACAATAGGTTCATCATGTGTAAGAACAGGTTTATTATCTTTTTTGTATAATTCAAGATCAACGACTGTCGGTACTATAGCAACATTAGAGCACCCCGAACTTATAGCTCTGCTAGCTAAATAATTATTCCCTGAAACAGTAAATGAAGAAGACCTCATCAGTAAGTCTATTTTTTTCTTCAAGAAGTGCTTTTTATAAAACCCTGAAGATAAATCGTAATTATGAAAAATAGCATCATCAAAGTCTAGTATATATTTCTTATTATTTAACAGCAGTTTTTCAAAAAAATATGGTATATATGGAAGAGTTTCAGCTTGAATCCAAATGAAATCATATTCTTTCGCCTTCATTAACGTTAAAATCCGATTAAAATATGACTTCAAGATATTAATCTTATTGTATTTACCATCAGAATATAGCAACTCCAATTCAGACGAGGAGATAAGATGAGAATACTTAAAATTAAACTCATCTTTTAACATATTATTATATTGATAAAAACGCATTCTTGAAGATGCACCTAAAGATCCATACTTGGTTAACACTAAAATACTTTTCATAAAAATCACCCTTTAGAGAAAAACCATTCATATAGAACCTTATAAGCATCAATTACTTCTAAAACAGAAGGTAAATCCTGTTTGAAAATTGAGTTAAGCACGCGAATTAGAGGTTCAACAAATAAATAAATAAATATCAAAAAATATTTATTTAAAGTAGAACAGTGTTTATCTGTAAATTTTATTCTACTTTTTAGTGAATAGAACAACCTAGTAGACTTTATTCCTTCCGATGTACCACCGCCATAATGATATGCTGATATATTTGCATTATAAAAGATGTTAAACCCAAGCTCTTTAACTCTTTTTGATAAATCCAAATCTTCGAAATAAACAAAAAATCGGGGGTCAAACCCACCTAATTTATCAAAAATATTTTTAGGCATCATATAGAATGCACCAATCACATGATCCACATATCTCGAAGATAAATGATCCCATTCTTGCATATGATAACCAGTTTTTTTAATTAGTCTCGATAGTCCAGTCGAGTGGCTCAACAATGAAAAGAAACTAGGGTCTCTAGCACAGCTTCTTGAAACTTTATCATCATCAAACAATTTAACTCCCAAGACACCAATACTGGAGTCCTTTTGTAAAAATTCTACAGAATCCTTAATTGTATTTTCAAGAACATAAGTATCTGGATTCAAAAAAAGGAGATAAGGTGATGATGAGCTCTGAGCGCCAACATTACACGCTTGTCCAAAGCCAATGTTTTTCTCTAAAATAATTTCTTTTATTTTAGGCGAATATGGAAGCATCCTCATTGAATCATCCGAAGAATTATTATCAACAATAATAATCTCACCTATATCATGACCGAAATTAATTAATGACTGTACACATTTTTTCAATTGAGCACCTGAATTCCAATTCACAATAATGACTGATAACATTTATTAAACCTTATTCTTTGATAAAACAATTGAAGCAGGTAAAAATATAACCCACATATAATCAAACTTAGCCAAATACGGGTTTGTAAATGTGGCAATGAGAAAACTAACCATACCTGACAAAATTGAGATATAATAAACATCATACTGAGAATAAAAGATTTTCTTTATCATAGAGGCTATCAGGTATATAACGCCTACTAGATAAAATATAAAACCAATAAGTCCATATTGGAATAAAAGAGAAGCATAATATAACTCATATGCCCAAGGGTGTTCGTAGGAACGTATGTATGACGCCACAGCCCCTGCTCCAGCTCCAATTAGTGGCGACTCACTAAACCCATCGTATAATGCGTAAAGTTGAAGTAAGCGTTCATTATTACTTGGATCAGAGTTAAACTGTACTATTGATAATATACTCTCGTATAACATATCCGTATTAATCACATTAAGCATAACAGCAAGTAAGAATGAAGCAATAAAGGTAACACTAATGACAGTAATGGACATCAGCACCTTAAACTGGCTAAATCCAGCCAAATAACCAATAGGGATTATAAGAATTAAAGTTAAAAATGTAGCTAAAAAGAAAGCTCTCCTACCAGTTAATAAGATAAGGGCAACTAGTCCCAACAATAAAAATAAATCACTAAAACTAGTGTTTTTATTATAAAGAATATAGACTAAAAAGTAAGGAATTATAAATAGAAGACTACTCACATTAGGTAAAGTAAATAACAAGAATCCATCACCAGAATTAACAACAGCTAGATGGCCATAAAGTCCTTTTATAAATTCACTAACCCCCCCCCCATCGATACCTAAAGAAGATAATATAAAAGCAATTTGAATTAAGAGAATTGAAAGTCCGCCGAGTTTAATCAATTTATGAAGGCTATGGAGAAGGTTATCTTTATAGTACACAGTTAACAAGCCAAATATAATTGGATAAAAAAACATTACCGTTATAACTCTACTTGCTCCTGGATTACCCTCTACCTCCCCGTATACAGACCATGCAATACCAATTAATGAGTAAAAAAATGAAAACATCAAAACATTTTTATTTATTAATAGAAGTCCTCTATAACTTAGTATTACCGTTACAAGTAATATAGCCATTAATATGAACATTTTTAATGGCTGAAAAACAACTGGAAAAACAATAGATAGGAATAATAAAAAACCTATACAAAGTCTCCCAAAGTCTTTAGCTAACATTTTTCACCGATGATAATATATATAGTATAATAGAGTTAACATTGAACATATTATGCTTGATTGACACTTTTGATAACTCTTTTGCTTTTTGATAATCTCTAAATTTAAAACAAAACCTTGCATTGTTAAACTCAAATGTAGACTTAAGTTTCTCGTTTAACTCAAAGTATTTTTGTTTTTTTCTAATAACATTTGCTACACCCAGTCTTTGCCTTATTTGTGTTGAATTATCATCAGTTCTTGCTGACATGCTTGCATGTAACCGATACAGACAGACAGGAGAGTTTAGATATAAAAAGTTAGTTTTTTCAGAAAGTCTAACCCACAACTCCCAATCTGCTATTTGATACTCATCAACTATATGTATATTTGACCTATCAATTAAACTCCTTCTAAACATAGCTGCGTGAACTGCGAACAAATTTCCATTGATGATTTTTTCGAAAACATTCCCTGAAGCTTGCTGTCCAGGAAATTTTTCAGACTCTAAGCTGACTTTATTCAAAAACTCATCACAATGCCAAGTATCACCATACACAACGCCCACATCATCTGCTGAGTCTAAAATATTGACTTGCAACTCAACTTTATCTGATAACAAGGTATCATCGGCATCTAAAATAATTATATATTCACCAGACGAGACCAAAAAACCATTATTTCTAGCAATAACTGCACCAGTATTTTTTTGAGTTACAAGTATAATTCGTTTATCATTTGTATACTGGCTTACTATTTCAGCTGTGTTATCTGTCGAGCCATCATTTATAATTATCAGTTCCCAATTATCATATGACTGACCCATGACACTTAAAATTGTTTCAACAATATATTTACTCGCATTATAAGCTGCAACTATAATCGACACTTTTTTATTCATCATGCAACCCCATAGTCTTTTGTTGTTTATAAATCTCACGATTAGTTATTGGTCGTTTCCAATTAAAAGAAACCTCAGATAAAAATTCTTCTTTCTTTTCATATAACTCTTTAGTTGTACAAATAATTTTTGCTGGATTACCTGCCACAACCAAGCCCTCTGCAACATCTTTAGTCACAACACTATTTGCACCAATGACCACATTACTTTCCACCTTAATACCAGGTAAAATGACAGCACCATATCCAACAAAGACATTATCATCAATACGTGTTTCTCTAAAAACATACTTGTCAGAATAAGGAAGCAAGCAGGCATCATGTGTTAAAACTACTGATTTGGGAGCAAATACACAATTCCTACCGATTACAACTAATTGAGGAGTAATACCATCTAAGTTATCAAGCTCTACATGTGTATTATCTCCTATGCTAAGATTCCTATATTTATTCCATCTCTTTTTTTCGAGATTCCTCGTAATTTTTTTAATAAGACTAATCATGCCTTCTCCCATAGTAACTTTCTATAAACTGCTGAAAATGAAGCTATTAACAATAATAAAAGCCCCCCATACAAGATCACTCTATCAAATAAGCTATAATCAGCAATGAAATAACAAAGCAGCAACAAAACAACAGCAATAAAATAAATAAACACAAACATAACTATTGAAACTAATTTACTTTCTTTAACGACACTATAAACTTGATTTACATAAAAAACAAAAACAACAAGATTTGCCATCAAATAAGAAAAAGCAATGCTCACAACTCCATAATGGTCAATAAATAAATATGACGTAATTAACAATGCAATTGCACCTGAAAAAAATGCAAATATCGATTTTTTTGCATTACTACTAACTACGTTATACAACACCATTATACGAGTGATTCCGTAAAGATTAATACCTATGCAAATATAAATAAAAAACAACTTACCAGCATAAAGTTCTTCTTTAGCAAAAAACTTCAGTATATCTAATCCAAAAATAACCATAAAAAAAGTCATCGAAAATGTAATGAATGAAACCACTCCGATACCGATGATTGTAAATTTATGTCTATCAGTTGAAATATAAGGAAATATCAACGCAACCAATGGGTTTATGATTGAACTAATAATAATTAATGTTGAGAATGATGATGCATACACTGCCAAAATATTTAAATCAAACTTTGAAACAATAATGAACCGACCTGAATTATTGATAATCCAAATTACAAAAGTCATAAACAACAAAGAAAATGCTATTTTAATGTTATCTTTTAACCACTGAATCGAACGTTTATTGAAAAACAAAAATCTTCTATAATTTACTTTAGCCAATGTGCTCAATATTAAAGACATCTCTAACATGACCAATAACGCTAAAATCACATGTTTATTAGAAAAAACAACACCTATGAAAATAGCAAGTAGTTGACATAAACTTTGGTATATTTTATACCTTGCATATAAGTCTAACTTTTTCTTGTACTGGAAAACTAATAGTAGCCGAAGGCTAACAGCTTGGATGAAAGTATATATAACAACGTATTTAATAAAGTTATGAAGAGAAGAATCATTCCACACAAGCTCACTATAATACACTTTATTTGGAAGGATAATAAATATTGCAATTATAATGAATAATATAAGCATTATATTTAAAGCGCCATTTATATCACCTTCAGACTGACCACTTATTATTGAGGAAACCATTGGTGCATCATAATTTAGAAACATAACCTGAGCTAGAAATGCTGATATAACTAAAAACTGTGATATGAATGCATAGTTATAATCACCAAGAGTAACTAAAAGCTTAAGACAAATGACACCTTTAATTATAGAAAGAGCAATATTTGCTCCTTGGAGAGTTATGTTTTTTATATTCAAATATATAGCCTTTAATCATAGTGGGTATGACTTTAGTAAAAAAAATCAATAAAATACTACACGATTGCTTCAATCAGGATCGAGTAAATAATTCACCCATCTTGTCTTTCTCTGATAACAAAGGAAAGCAATCTCCAATTGGCCAATTTACATTCAAGGTGGGGTCGTTCCATAAAATTGAAACTTCTGAAGCTGGGGCATAATAATCTGTACACTTGTATACAAATTCTGCCTCATCACTGGTTACATAAAAACCATGTGCAAAGCCTTCTGGAATCCAAAGTTGACGTTTATTTTCAGCAGATAGGTACTCACCCACCCATTGGCCAAATGTTGGTGAACCCTTTCGAATATCAACGGCTACATCGAAAACTTCCCCCGAAATTACACGAACAAGCTTGCCTTGGGTGTTTTCAGTTTGGTAATGTAACCCACGTAAAATACCTTTCTTAGACTTAGAATGGTTATCTTGTACGAATTGTGTCGGCTTACCCGTGACTAATTCTTCAAATTGCTTCTGATTCCAAGTTTCCATAAAGAAACCCCGCTCATCACCAAAAACGGTAGGTTCGATAATTTTCACATCCGGTATTTTCGTATCGATGACTTTCATTTTATAATTCCGTATAAGCTTTAATATTATTCAGAGCCTTTAACCAATCACTTGCTTCAATTGAAAATTCATTCTCAATTTTCTCTGTTGACAGCTTTGAATTACTTGGTCGTTTGGCAGGCGTTGGGTATTGCTCGGTCGTTAGGCTATTAAGTTTAGGCTTTTTACCTATAACTCCCTGGTCAACTGCTTGATTAAAAATTGCATCAGCAAATTCAAACCAACTGACATGAGGTAAGCCAGAGAAATGGTACACGCCACTCTCAACATCATCGCCTTGCTCAAAACGTTGAGCTATCTGAATAAGTGTATTTGCGATATCGCCAGCATAAGTTGGACCACCAAATTGATCTCCAACAATACCTAACTCATCTCGACTAGCGCCTAGGCGAAGCATAGTTTTGACAAAGTTATTACCATTTTCGCCAAATACCCAAGCGGTACGTAAAATAATATGCTTGTCGCACGCTTTCGCTACTTCGATTTCACCAGCAAGCTTACTCGAACCATAAACGCCTTGTGGATTGGTTATATCAACTTCTAAATAGCTGCCGACTTTATTTCCGTCAAAAACATAATCCGTCGAGATATGCAAAATCGCAGCTCCCACACTTTGTGCTGCTTGTGCTAAATACTTAGGCCCGTCACGGTTAATCGCATAAGAAAGGTCGATTTCCTCTTCAGCTTTATCTACTGCAGTATGGGCCGCTGCATTAATAATGATGCTAGGCTCAAACTCAGTAACCACTGCATTGACGGCATCTTGGCTAGTAATATCAAGATGCTCTCTATCCAGAGCTAGCACTATTGTATTTTCATTGTTCACTAGTTGCTTTGTTAGGCAGGAGCCAACTTGACCATAACTACCGGTAATTAATACACGCATTAAGCCTCTGCCTCCTTTTGACTTTCGTTCACTAAACGAGTCAGATACTGGCCATATTCATTTTTCATCATCGCTTTTGCTCGATCTAAAACTTGTTCATCAGTTAACCAACCATTACGCCATGCTATTTCTTCTAAACAGGCCACTTTTAAACCTTGAACATTTTGAATGGTTTGCACAAAGTTAGACGCTTCTTGAAGGCTTTCGTGGGTACCTGTGTCCAGCCACGCAAAGCCACGACCGAATAATTCCACATTTAGCGAGCCATCATTTAAATACATTTCATTTAGTGTGGTGATTTCAAGTTCACCTCGATGAGATGGTTTAACTTGCTTTGCCATTTCTACCACTCGATTATCATAGAAATACAAACCTGTAACCGCATAGTTAGATTTAGGAACTTCCGGCTTTTCTACAATCGAGATAGCCTTCATTTCTGCATCAAATTCAACGACACCAAAGCGCTCTGGATCTTTAACTTGATAACCAAAAACAGTAGCACCTGACTTTCGAGATACTGCATTTTGTAAAGTTCTCGAAAAAGACTGACCGTAGAAAATATTATCACCTAACACTAAACACACGCTGTCATCACCAATGAACTCTTCACCAATGATAAATGCTTGTGCTAAACCGTCTGGGCTTGGTTGTATCGCATACTCAAGATTAATACCAAAGTAAGCTCCATCCCCCAAAAGACGCTTAAAACCAGCACTATCTTCAGGTGTCGTAATAATTAAAATATCTTTAATTCCAGCGAGCATTAAAGTGGAAATTGGATAAAACACCATTGGTTTATCGTAGATTGGTAATAACTGTTTTGATACACCACGGGTTAGTGGATATAGACGAGTACCAGAGCCGCCAGCAAGTACAATCCCTTTCATTATTTCATTTCCTTTTCGACAACTGATTCAACGCCTAAACGTTCTCGCTGATAAGAACCATCTTGTACGTTCTGGCACCATTCAGAGTTATCTAAATACCATTGAACTGTCTTTTTAAGACCCGTTTCAAACGTTTCTTCTGGCACCCAGCCTAGTTCGCGCTGCATTTTACTTGAGTCAATAGCGTAGCGACGATCATGACCAGGGCGATCTTGCACATAAGCAATTTGATCACTGTACTTAGTCGCTTGTGGTACTAACTCATCCAAAATAGTACAAATAGTTTGTACTACATCTAGGTTCTGTTTTTCGTTATGACCACCAATATTGTAGGTCTCACCAACCTTACCTTCAGTCACAACTTTATAAAGCGCTCGAGCATGATCTTCTACGTATAGCCAATCACGAATTTGATCGCCTTTGCCATAGATTGGTAATTGCTTGCCTTCTAATGCATTTAGAATAACCAATGGGATCAGCTTTTCAGGGAAATGATATGGACCGTAGTTATTCGAGCAGTTGGTTACCATGGTTGGCAAACCATAAGTACGTAGCCACGCACGAACTAGATGGTCAGAACTCGCTTTCGAAACAGAGTATGGGCTTGATGGCTCATAAGAAGTTGTTTCCGTAAACAATGGCAGTTCTGTACCACTTTCAACTTCATCAGGGTGTGGTAAATCACCGTACACTTCATCTGTTGAGATATGATGAAAACGAAATGCTTCTTTAGCCTGTGAAGATAACTCATTCCAATAAGCACGAGTCGATTCAAGTAATTTATAAGTACCAACAATGTTCGTTTCAATAAAAGCAGCAGGTCCAGTAATTGAACGATCGACATGAGATTCGGCAGCTAAGTGCATTACCGCATCTGGTTTATGTTGTAGAAATACTCGGTCAAGTTCTGCACGGTTGCAAATGTTTACTTGCTCAAATGCATAACGTTCATTTGAATTAATAGAAGTAAGTGACTCTAAGTTGCCTGCATAGGTTAGGCAATCCAGATTGATTACTGAGTCAGTGGTGTTTTCAATAATATGGCGAACTACTGCAGAGCCAATAAAACCTGCACCACCAGTAACTAATATTTTCATAAGGTTAACCTATAAATCCTTTATACCAAGGCATAGCTTTATTGATGCCATCTTGAATGCGAAATTCTGGTGCGTACCCTAAGTTATCTTTGGCTTTTGAAATATTAGCTTGTGAGTGGCGTACATCGCCTACACGAAAATCGCGATAGGTTGGTGTTGTATCTAAGCGAAGCCCTAATCCATTCAGTGCATTTTGAATTGAAGCGTAAAGCTCATTTAGAGTCGTTCTATCACCTACCGCTACATTATACACTTCATCTTTAGCATCATCTGATGCAGTTGCTGCTAATAGATTCATTTGCACGACATTGTCGATATAGCAAAAGTCTCGGCTTGTTTCGCCATCACCATTAATGTAAACGTCTTCGCCATTGATCACGGCTGCAGTCCATTTTGGAATTACCGCAGCATAAGCGCCATTTGGATCTTGTCTGCGCCCAAAGACATTAAAGTAACGTAGCCCAATGGTTTTAAATCCATAGGTACGGGCATAGACGCCAGCATAAAGCTCATTAACATATTTTGTAACGGCATAAGGCGAAAGCGGATTACCTATATTTTCTTCGACTTTAGGTAACGCAGGGTGATCGCCATAGGTGGAACTTGACGCTGCATAAGTAAAACTGGTGACTTGCGCCTCTTTTGCTGCATCAAGCATATTTAAAAAACCAGTAATGTTGGCAGCATTTGTCGTTAACGGATCGGCAATAGAGCGAGGAACGGAGCCTAATGCCGCTTGATGTAAAACATAATCAACGCCAGCTACGACTTGCTGACAAGTGCTCGGTTCTCGTATATCACCTTCGACAAAAGTAAACCTATCCCACTGCGCTTCCGATACTAAGCTTTTTACTTCATCTAAGTTATGTTGATGCCCCGTTGCAAAGTTATCTAACCCCACGACGGTTTGGTTGAGTTTTAATAATTTTTCTAATAAATTTGAACCAATAAAACCCGCAACACCAGTAACCAGCCAACGTTTTGGTGATGTGATTAGCTCTTGCTGAATTTGCTCATATTTAGTCATTAACTATTCCATGTATAACAGCACTAATTAAAGCGATATTTTAAAGCGATATTGAAATAAGGCCTTACACTTATTAAGACAGAATAAATGTAAGGCAAAGAAGGAAATGGTTACAGGCGCATATCGACGCTGTCTTTATTTAGTACATATTTGAGATCGTAAATAACGTGCTGTGGCTTGCCGAGTGCGTGAATTTTATTTTCACCCATCTGCTTAAACTCTTCATGAGAGACCGCCATAATAATTGCATCATAATGACCTGATTTCTCTTTCTCACATAGACTTAGCCCATACTCACGCTCAGCGGCATGACTCTCACACCATGGGTCCATAATATCGACATTCATGTTGTACTCTTTAAGCTCTGAGATAATATCAACGACTTTGGTATTACGCAGATCTGGGCAGTTTTCTTTAAAGGTTAGCCCCATAACTAATACATTGGCACCTTCAACTTGAATGCGTTTTTTCACCATGCTTTTAACTAACTGGGAAACCACGTATTGTCCCATTTCATCATTCAGACGACGTCCAGCGAGAATCATTTCAGGGTGATAGCCAACCGCTTGTGCTTTATGGGTCAGATAATAAGGGTCAACACCGATACAGTGTCCTCCCACTAAGCCCGGTCGAAATGGCAGGAAGTTCCATTTTGTTCCTGCAGCTTGCAGCACTTCTAAAGTATCAATGCCTAATTTATTAAAGATAATAGAAAGCTCGTTAATCAGTGCAATATTGACGTCACGTTGTGTATTCTCAATCACCTTCGCAGCTTCAGCGACTTGGATAGAGCTTGCCTTATGTGTGCCTGCAACAATAATTGTTTTATAAAGCTGGTCAACAAACTCTGCCACTTCTGGTGTTGAGCCACTGGTGACTTTAAGAATATTAGTGACACGATGCTCTTTATCTCCTGGATTAATACGCTCAGGAGAATAGCCTGCAAAAAAGTCTTGATTGAATGTTAAACCTGAAATCTGCTCAACGACTGGAATACAATCATCTTCTGTTGCACCAGGGTATACCGTTGACTCATAAATGATGATATCGCCTTTTGATACAATAGTTCCCAATGCTTCTGACGCTTTAATTAACGGACTTAAATCTGGACGCTTATGCTCATCTATTGGTGTAGGAACCGTCACAATGTAAACATTGCACTCTTTAAGATCATTGAGCGAAGCACTATATGAAAGGTGAACAGCCTCTGATAACTCTTCATCTGAGCACTCTAATGTACTGTCGTAACAACGAGTCAGCTCATCAATTCGAGCTTGGTTTATATCAAACCCTACGGTTGGAGACTGTTTGCCAAACTCGACCGCAAGAGGAAGCCCGACATAACCTAGACCAATAATACCAACGCGCGTATTTCCATATGGTAATTGCATATCCTGATACCTAAATTGTGAATTATTTAATATGACAGCCTCAATATTTTAAGCCTGAGGCCCTTTTGAGTTTCACTAAATTCTATTTCTTCGCACTCGCATAGCTGTAGTTATAATACCCATAACCATAGCCATAATTGCTGGAGGCTTTCTTCTCAACCGCGTTAAGAATTACGCCTTTTACTTCAATACCCGATTGCTCAAAACGCTGGCGAGCAACATCAATCTCTTTCACGGTATTCTCACCAAAACGTGCCACCATTAAGGTAGTGCCGGCTAATGCGCCCACAATGCTTGGGTCAGTCACGGCAAGAACAGGGGGAGTATCGACAATCACTAAATCGTAGTTATCTGAGGCCCATTGCATTAAATCGGCAAAGCGTGGGTGCATTAATAACTCGGATGGGTTGGGTGGCACTTGGCCACGGGTGATCATATCTAAGTTTTCAATGCCGGTGTGTTTGAGCGCTTGTTCTATGCTCATCTGCCCACTCAAAAAGTCTGACAAGCCACCAGCAACGTGCAAACCAAAGTCACGCTGCATAAAGCCTTTGCGCATGTCGGCATCAATAATCAACACTCGCTTACCCGTCGTTGCCGCAACCGTGGCAAAGTTTGATGAAATAAACGATTTACCAATGCTTGGCGCTGGACCAGAAATCATCAGTACGTTGTTTTTCGCTTCCATCATGGCAAAGTGCAAACTGGTACGCAGGGCGCGCAATGCTTCAATCGATAAATCGGCAGGGTTGGTTTCCGCTAAGACATAACGCTTACCACTGCTCTCCTTTTTGCCATTATTCGTACCCTTTTTCGTGCGAGGCCCTCTGCGTGACTCACGCTTCATCTCAATGTTGCGCTGAAAGTCTGATTTTGGAATGCTGGCATAAACCGAAAGACCAATGGCTTCAATTTCATCTGGGTTTTCCACCCCTTTATGAAAGGCGGCTTTCACCAATACATACGCCACACTTAACATGCCACCCAATAGCGTTGCTAAAACCACAATCAGCGGCTTCTTAGGTTTCACGGCATGAGTGTAGGCCTCTGCGCCATCTAAAATACGTACATTACCCACAGTGCCCGCTTTCACAATGCTTAGCTCTTGCGCCTTATTAAGTAGCTGCAAGTAAATATGCTGGTTCACTTCTACATCACGTGTCATGCGTAATACTTCACGCTGGGTTTTCGGCAGTTTCTGAACTTGTTTATTTAATCTATCTTGCTCACCAAGTAAGGTTTTACGCTTGTCTAGCAGTGATAAATACGCAGGGTGATCTTTGGTAAAGCGCTGGCTAATTTCCGCTTCTCTAAAGGTTAACTCGTTAAGTTGCGCTTCGAGTTCAACCATGACGGCCAGTGTCGATTGCGCTTCTAAGCCTAAATCGATGGATTCGTTATCTTGACGGAAGGTATTGAGCACATCTTCGGCTGAGGTGAGTTCGGCTTTAACATCTGGCAAGTGGCGCTGCAAGAAGGCTAAACTTTTTTCCGCTTCAGCTGAGTTGCGCTCGACGTTTTGCAGAAAGTAATCTTGGCTGATGCTATTTAAAATCGCTTCAATTTGAGCGCGATTCTCACCTTCAAAAGAGAGTTGCAGTATGCCTGTGGTTTTACCTCGCTCACTCACAGCTAAACCTTGTTGCAGCCATTGAATCGCATCTAAACGTGAGCGCTTGGCTAGGCTGAACTTGGCTCCAGTCACACCTTGGATATCACTAACAAACAGGCGAAGCTCACCTTGAATGGCTAACTCATCGGCTTTACCGCTTAAGATTTTGCGCTCTTGACCATCAAATAAGGTGTAAGTCTGCTGCTCGGCATCGTTTAAGACTAAAGTAAACGCCTCTGACGCGTGGTAGCTTGCCACCTCAAAGCGGTTCACTTGAATGCTGGCTTGCTGATTGGTTAAGCGCGCTATGCCTTTACCGATAACGGGTGGATAAACTGGTTCGGCGATGGTCTGTAGGTTGAGCTTATCGGCTGTGCCACCTAAGATCATACGTGATTTTATGATCTCGATTTCAGTGGTGGCTGACGATTCTGCAGCAAACATATCGCCCATGTCACCTAGCATTGAGGACATGCCCGTGCTTTTTTGTTCGACTTGAATCAGTGCATCGGCTTTGTAAATGGGGGTAGAAAGCAGTGCAAACGCCACACCAGAGACAGCAAAGATAAAGGTCACCATTACGATCAGCCATTTGGCATCCAGTAATATTCCCAGCAGTTTACCGAGATCAATTTCATCGGCAGTTGTATCAACGGATTTAGAAGGTTGTGTCGTCATTATAAAAGTTCGTTCCAAAAAGAGAGGCAGACGATTAAACGTTTTGATATCAACGTTAAAGCTAGATTTTTATATGAAAAAGCGTCGTATAAACTGAATCGTATAAGCAGAATTATAGAAACTAAGCACGCTATAACGTTACAGCTTCTTAACCCATGCATTGGCCGCTTGTTCAATAAGGCGATAAGCATGAGTAAAGGCTTCCCGGCTTAAGCGATAAGGGTCGGGTATGTCGGTTTGATCGATCCAATGCCCAAACAACATGGTTTTTCCTCGTGCTTCTGGAGCAATGCGAGTAAGGGCTTCCATATGGCCTTTTTCCATCACTAAAATCAGCTCATAGTCTCGGCACAGTTCGGCGGTGAGTTGTTGCGCTTCATGCCCAGCCAGTGATACACCATGTTCTTGGGCTAATTCAGTGGCTAACTCATCGGCTGGCTTGCCAATTAAGTGACTTTTTTCTGTGGCGATCCCAGCTGATGCGATGGTTTTATCTGGCAGTAACTGCTGTAGTACTCGTTCGCCTGTGGGTGAGCGGCAAATGTTGCCCACGCACACCACTAAAATTTTATCAAACATACGGCTTCTTCTTATTCGATAGGGATTAATGTTTAAGCTCTGTTGTATCAGGCACTAGTAAGACGTTCACTGTGTCGCGTTATTACCAGTTTCTGATGCGCAGTGCACCTTCCGTTAATTCATTAAAGCCATAGATGGTTGGCATGAGTTGGCTGATCACACGGTTCCAACGGGTAATAGGTGCAGCGGTCACATAAACGATGTCATAAGGCTGTAGGTCAAATTCGGTGCCGATAACCAGTGCCGAAGCATCTTTCATGTTGAGCTGGTAGATGTTGGCTAATCGCTCGTCACGCTCTGCCCCATTTGTGCCACGAATAACAAATACGCCTGTTGCATCTGCTTGCAGTTCATTGATGCCACCAACGCTGCTGAGCGCTTCGGTTAGGCTCATGCCACTGCGATCCATTTTCAGAAGTTGTGGATCGTTCACTTCCCCCATCACAAAGACTTTTTGGTTGTCGTTACGTGGTACGTGGACGATATCGCCCGCTTGCAGTAATCGATTTTGCGTTAAGTCGCCACGTTGCATGAGGGCATATAAAGAGAGGTTTTCTTCCACGCCATCGCGCGTCAAGGTGACATTGCGCCAATCGGCTTCGCTAGAAATACCACCGGCATTGTTGACGGCATCTAAAAGCGTTAAAGGAATATTGCTGATGGGTTGTTGACCGGGATTGGAGACTTCACCTGTGATGTAGGTTTTTTGCGAGCGAAAGGCGGCAACGTTCACATCAACTTGTGGGCTTTCGATGTATTTAGCTAAACGCTGAGCCAGGACACGACGGATCTGACGCACGGTTTTGCCTTCGACAGGAATGGTGCCAATGTAAGGGTAAAAGATGGTGCCGTCTGCATGTACCCAGTTCCCTGCATCGGTCGCGCTACGGTAAGAGCCGGCTGGAATGGTGAGTTCTGGGTGATCCCAAATGGTGACGTTTAGGATATCACCCGGGCCAATTTTGTATTCGTATTTGGCAATGCTGAGATCAAGCTGTGGATTGGCTTGTGAGGCGATTGACGCTGTTTTGTATTGACGTACTTCTTGCGCAGTCAAAGGGTAAACGTTGATTTGATCAGATAATGCATTGCTCGCATTATCTTGTTCGATAACTTGCTTGTCATCTAAGGTTAAGTTTGAGCCTGGTACGGCACAACCAACGAGCATGATTGGTACTAAGGCTATTAAAAGTCGTTTTTTCATAGTATGTCTTAATATCCATATAAAGATCAGGGGGCAGCGATGCTATAGCAATGATGGTATAAACGAGGCGTTAATGGCGAAGCGTTAGCAGTTATCACTTTTCTTCAGGTGTGCTAAAGCCGCCACAAAAATGAATGTAAATTTCGCCTGACTTATCCATAAGTTTTACGTTGCGAAAGAGGTATTCATCAAGCAGTAAACTTGAATTTCATTGTGTTGTTATGTGTTGCTAAGGTGTACAGATGAACTAAAGAGTAAGCCTGAGGGGGGTATAGCACTATTAATAGGTTAATCGCAGAATTTTATCGCATGACATACTCGCTGTTGAGTATGAATTAGGCATGCTACCGCCCATGGATGTAACGCAAATCCTACTGCGCAAGTACTATATTTAGGGCTAAAAATAAGATTGAAAACAATCAAAATTTATTACCCTTTTTGTTTTTTATTAATCGCTTATGCAGTGTAACGAATTAAAGCCACTACTCCAACGCTCAACCAGTTAACAAACCACCAACATTTACTTGTAGACGATTATCCACACTTCTTCACAACTTTCAATGAGTAAATACAAATCAAGATGCATATTGCGCACTTGCTTGCAAAAATACAAGCTGGTGATATTTCTATCAGCCCATGCCATTTTAAAGTGGATCTTGAACAAGATTTAATCTACACGTCATTTCAAGGTCTATAAATCAGGAGCCACATGATATAATGACTCCTGATTTACTTTGACTAAACTCAACTTTTTATCTAGCTCAAAAACTAACCTACCAAGCAAATGTTGCAAAATGGTTGCAACTGACTGAGCATTTTCTCAGTTGCCCTTTATCGATTTAGCTTGGGAGTTTTGGCTGTGTTTACGATCGCTTTGGCAACACCCCACCACTGAGGTATAAACCAACTGCAGCGAGAACCGGATAACCAAAGGCTTCGTTGATCATCACGCCGATGTAAGCCCAGTCATAGCCATGCAAACTGCCGATGATCACCACGCTGTGCAGTCCGACATAGGGCACGGTGAACAACAAAACAATGTAGCGTTGCAGCAATCGAAACGGCTGATAGGCTTTAAGCAGTTCGATTTTTTGTTGCGCTTTCTCTTCGTCGGTAAAGATAATCATATCTCCCGTGTTGATGATCGCTTCTAGCCCTTTTTCTACGGCTCGTGGGCTACCAAATAAACGTCCGAATAACCCCATCGTTACCCCTCCTTGTTGTGTTTAGGGTGATCGCTGCCCTGCTTATTATGTGTCACTAAAAAACGCTGCACATCAAACGACGGACACGCTTTGGCCGCTGACCAATCTCGATGCCCTTTGATCTGCGTATGGCTCAGTTGGTGCTGCGCCATCAGTTGAGTGAGCAATTGCCAGAGCGCCTCTTTTTGCTCAGTAGTGAAGTTATCTTGCGCTTTAAGTTGCTCATCGACCCCACCGACTAAGCAGATACCTAGGTTGGCGCGGTTATGCCCTCGAACGTGTGCGCCGGTTTGATTGAGCGGACGACCTAACTGCACCTCGCCACTGCGGGTAATAACAAAGTGATAACCTATGTCTCGCCAGTGACGTTCGTTAACATGCCAAGCGCGGATCTCTTTGACGCCGATATCGCGTGACGCTGGTGTAGCAGAGCAGTGCACCGTCACCCATTGGATCTCCTTATTAGAGCGCGTCATTATTCACCTCCTTAATTACCTGCTTACTCACCGCCTTGTCTGCGACTGATAGGTCTAAGTCCACCAGCAAGGTTTGCTCTAGCTGTTCGACATAACGTTGGCAGCGCTGCTCGAGTTGACTGACTTGGCTAAAAATACTTTGCGTGGCTTGGGTTGGGCTCAAGGGATCGAACAAGGATAAGAATTCGACGCCGCTGTTGGTGAGCAAGTTGGCATCGTAGGGCGCAGGCGGTTTATTGGCTTGCACCGCGCGACCATTTAATGCAAAGCGCGCTAATGCCATGTGGGCGATCACTCGACTGGCGCAATGGGGATGAACCAGTTGCAAGCTTTGGCTGGTGTGCGCCATTAACCAGCGATGGGTTCGTTGATAGACGCGCTGCGAACGTGGCAGGTAGCGTAAGGTGAAAAGTGCATCGCCAAGTGGGTGGTTGCGAGCGTGTCGGGCTTGGCTAAAGAGCAGCATTTCCCGCGTTTCGTCCCACCGTTGATTGGCCAAACTGCTGATCCCAGGGTGGGATAATGCACCTGTAACAGATTGATTATGGGCTTTAATTAGCCATTCTACTAATAAAGTCATCGTGTTCCTCATTTGAAAAACAGCATCAAAGAAAAATTTCCCTCGGTTTGGCTGAGTTCAATTTCCCTGTGCGTGACAGCAATATTTCTGTCACTAATGACTTTAAGTGTGAGCAATGCAGATTGGAAACGATAAGAGCGTGATCGAGTTACTATTAATACAACAAAATCTGTGAATGGTTTTCACTCTCTTAGCTGATAAATGCAAAGAGTAAATGCCAACTTTTCAATATTTTGAACTCAACCACAAAACTGAATGCTGTTTAAAATTTGCACTACCAATCTGAGTTTTTGCTCGTTAGTCTCTAGAGCACCTATCTGGTAACATTTAGATAACAATGAAAACATTCGATAAACATGCGCGCTGTATTTGGCATTAAGTTTCAGTCAATGCATGTAATTTATAAAGAGCTAGCATAACCGCACTAATAATGAGGACTTACCATGTGTAAACATCTGGTCGCCAAGACCATGCTCGTAGAAACAGGATCACCAATGGCCAAATTGGTTTTGCTGAAAATCGCTGACAATGCCAACGTTCACGGACACTGTTTTCCTTCCTACGGCTACCTAGCCAAAATGTGTGAATTGTCACTGCGCACTGTACAAAAACACGTTAAGGGCTTGGAAGAAAAGGGCCTGCTCACCATCACTCATCGTCACGCTAAAAATGGTCGTCAAAGCAGTAATTTATTTATCCTCAATCTAAAAGAGATAGAGCGCAGAAGCTTCGCGGCACTGGGCGTTGATGATGCACCATCGGAGGTGGAAGCAGATGCCACCATAATCAGTCATAAAGAATCTAAAGATAATAATTCGTTTGAAATGACCTTCAGCGCTACTGATGGACAATACATTCTTAGCCAAACGGAATATGAACTTTGGATCTCTTGCTACCCTGCCCTGGAAATTGAACATGAGTTGTTAGCCATTCATGCTTGGCTTGAGTCAAACCCGACCAAACGTAAAGATCTCAATGGCACGAAAAGTTTTATTAATGCCTGGTTACGTCGCTCGCAAATCAAACCGGCCACAAGCAAAGCTTCATCTGAGCACAAAAAAGATAACGACTCACTCATCGACGATCACTGGCTAAAAGGAGTGGAAAATGACCTATTTTGATCCCTCTCGTGAGCAAGTAGAGATGATCGTTAATCAGCTTTTTGCTCAGCTACAAGGTTTATACCCGGCATGGCGACAAGCGTTTGCGACTACCGAAGAGATGAACAATGCCAAACGCGCTTGGGTGAAGGCGTTTATTGAGCGCGGCATTACTCGTATAGAGCAGATCCAACTGGGGCTTTCAGCGGCTCGTCACGATACTAATAGCTTTATACCTAGTGCCGGTCAGTTTTGTAATTGGTGTTTAGAGATCGATATGGATGCGGCATTTGCTCGTCATATTGCGGGTCAACCAAAAGGTGAACGTGAACGCTGGGTAATGGGCCAAGCTAAGTTTAATACCAGTCGTTTACCCTATCCGCAAGCGCGTAAGTTATTTTGCTCCTTCTTTCAGCAAGCCGTTGAGCAGGAAGCTAAGAGCAGAACAAAATTACAACTTAATCGTAGTTAAAAGAGGAGAGATAAAGATAAGTAATTAGACGTAAGGTTGGCGGTCAATAAAGCGGAAGTAATAATTAAATTTGTTAGAAAGGAAAGATTAATATGCCAAAGTTTCTTAAGCAGCATCCTATTTGTATTCAAATTGAGGTGGGTGGGATTTCGTTTAGTTATATAAGTGTACAACCTAATGCTCAACCTTTATCGGCAGATGAGCGTAAGTACCTTAAGAATAAATTAGCGCGCTTGACTGGTAAGTCGCATACCATTGCAGCAGCTTTAGTTCATGTTTACCCCCGTGCCCTCAGTGCTGATACATTATGTCAACTGGCGGATCTAAAAAGTGAAACCGCTCTTAAATCACAGCTTAATATTATTCGCGATACCTTCAAACTCTATTATGCTCGAACTCATTCACATCTCTGTTACGGTCCACAGGGTAATACTAGCGAAGATATGAATGAGGGACAGCATCAAACCTTGTATGAAGACAGTCATCAAAACACAACAAAGAACCAGCATAGTAACATCTCGATAAATACGTGGGCGATAGATGCCAGGCAATTGCGTGATTTTCGTGCCAATAAGTTATTAAATAAGAGTTTTTGGTAGGTAAATTAATCGGTGTACTCTCGCTTCGTAATCAACTAGTATAATAATAGGGGGTTACAAGCCCTCTACATCGATGTAACAAATCTATAGATAGTAAGGGAATATCATGAAAAATATCGCATTAGCAATGTTACTTGCTTTAGGTGCATCTTCTGCTTTCGCTGCAACTGAAGTTGCTGGCACTGCAGCAGGTACTGCAACTGGTTCTACCGTAGCAGCAGGCGGCGCATCAGGTACTGCAATTGCTATGGGTACAGCAGCGGTTGTTGTTGTAGCTGCCGTTGCTTCAAGCGGTGACGGTACTACTGGTACAACTGGTACAACTGGTACAACAAACTAATTGGATTGATTTAATTAGTTTCTTACCCCTAATCCGAAATGATTTATTCGTATATTATTTGTTATGATTAGGGGTGCTTTACCCTCTTTTATATTACCCCTCGATTATCAATAAGCTATTAACAAGGTTGTTGTATGCTCAGACCCATGTGCCAGACTCTGGTTCGCTCTCTTGGTTACCTTGCTCGTCCCTCTTATCTTACTGCGCTTTTTATCCTGACAACCGCAGGCTG
This sequence comes from Vibrio sp. 10N.286.49.B3, assembly GCF_002873395.1. Classification (GTDB taxonomy): domain Bacteria; phylum Pseudomonadota; class Gammaproteobacteria; order Enterobacterales; family Vibrionaceae; genus Vibrio. The sequence goes on from NZ_MCUV01000004.1 coordinate 50,743, forward strand.
CTCACAACAATTTTCCGATGTTAACGCCACACTTAAAGAAGGCATTTACGGCTTTCAAGATATTGAAATGACCCAAGAACATCTGGCTAACCTGCCCTATGCGAGTACTTATGTACGTATTAATGGTGGGGCGCAAATCTTTATGGTCTTGGCGCTGGCTGAGAAAAATACGCAAACGGGTGTCACGCAGTTAAAGTGGGTATCGGCTGATAAAGCGATGATTGTTACTGAAGATGGGCGGATTACAAAAACCTTACGTCTGCCTATTTATAACCTGGCTGGGCTAACTTCTTCTTTTTCTGATTCTTATTTTTCTGCTACGACCAATCAGCAGTGGCAAGCGACCTATGATTGGGATAAAAGTGACTATTTAGATAAGCGTTATCACTACGGTTTTGATGCTCAGGTGAGTATGACTGAGCATGACACGAGCACTTTAACTTCCGCGCTATGGACGAAAAATGTCACCCAATGGCAAGAGCAGGTTTATTTTACTCAGCTTGATCAAACGATCACCAATCAATATTGGCGTGACGAGCAAGGCATGGTGGTGAAATCGCTGCAATATCTTGGTCCTGATATGAACAAAATTGAGATGGAAATTCTTAAGCCTTACCTGGAGCGTTAATGGTTATGTTGTTTTCTTTTTTTGCTACCTTGCTGCTTAGTTTTGTTAGTGTTGCTCAAGCCAATGTTCAGCCTAGCTCTCAAATCAATAGCCAAACCACCAGTAGCCAACCGGCACTCACCGTTGATGTGACACCAGCGGCTTTGGTGCAACTGCAATACCCACAAGCAGTTCGTCTTGATCAAGTGATGAGCGATGGCTTACTTCACCACCAACAAGCGCTGCAAGCTTCTTCTCATCGACCTTATGCGCCCTACTCGCTGGCGAATAAACTGTTTGATAATCATAAACAAGCACAAACCGATCGCCTTTATCATCAGGTTATCGATCAATTAGCTTTGCTCGCTCGCTATGAAATTATCGACAAGAATAAAACCATCACCGCCAACAGCAAACGACAAATGGCTGGCATCATTATTGAGCAGTTAAAAGCGCACCGTTATGGCTATCGTGAGTTGATCAGTCTTGATTTTGATTTGATCCGCCTGGATGAGCAGCATAATCCGCAATTACAGGGCAGCTATGAACTGCAACTGGCGCAGCGTCCTACTCAAATTCAGGTCTATGGTAATGTCCATCAAGTGGCGAAGATTGATTTTGTTGCCTCGCGCTCGATTACTGACTATTTAGCTTTGGTTTCTCCGTTAGAAGCGCCGGGCAATAACAGCAATGTCTGGTTGATTTTCCCTGATGGCAACATTGAAAAGTCCGGTTATGCCTATTGGAATGATCAACATGCGACGCTGGCACCGGGCACGATGATCTTCTGGGGCTTTAACCGTGATTGGTTTGCTAACCCTGCTGATATTGACCTTGATGAACTTGAAAGCAATATTGCCACTCTGCTCACTATGGTAAGGGGCTAACTTATGACTCGCTATTCTCAACCGCTTATTGTTGGCTCTCTTGCTGTGCTTTCTCTTGCGCCGACACTGGCGAACGCACAATCCAATGCTCAACCGGTGAATCTAAATCCTGTCATGCTGCGCCCTTCGATGGGGGATTTTGGCGGAGTGGGTTTGATGCAGATGCGCACGGGTCGTATGGCTCCGGTCGGTGAATTTAACGCTGGCTTTAATTACAACGATGACTATTACCACTACAGCGCAACCATGCAGGTTTTCTCTTGGCTAGAAGCAACAGCGCGCTATAGTCGAGTTCCTCACCGTAAATTCAATACAAACCCCGACTTTAGCGGTGACAATATTTTTACCGATAAGGGGTTTGATTTTAAGATCCGCTTATGGGAAGAGAGCTACTGGCTACCGGAAACGTCTTTGGGTATACAAGATTTTGCAGGTAGCGGCCTATTTGATAGTGAGTATATTGCCGCTACCAAGCAATTTGGTAACCTTGATTTTACTCTTGGCTTTGCTTGGGGCTATTTAGGTCAAAGCGGTAATATGCCTAACCCATTTTGTAAACTCAGCAGCAAATACTGCGATAGGGATGCAGGTTATAACCCTGATGGTGGTAGTGTTGAATTTGAGCGCTGGTTTAAAGGTAACGCTTCAGTTTATGGTGGGATTGAATACCAAACAACTCACCAGCCGCTACGATTCAAGGTCGAATATGATGCTAATGATTACACTAGTGATCGTTCTGGTATAGAAATGCCGCAACATGCAAAATGGAACTTTGGCTTGCTTTACCAGCTCGGTAATTGGGCAGATATGAAAGTCAGCTATCAACGCGGTGATACGTTGACTTTAGGGGTGAATTTATTTACTAACTTTAATGAGTTATACGCAACCTGGCGTGATGTTCCTAAGCAGACCATTACTCAATCACCAAGCTCGGCAGATTTAGTCGCTGGTTCGGGTTCTTCTGATCCTCAAGACGCTTCTAATCCTCAAACAGCAAAAGCCGAGACAGATTGGGACGCGGTGGCGAAGCTGCTAGAAGATAATGCCGGTTATAAGCAAAACAGTCTCTCGCTGGTTCATGATGCTTCATTGGTTAATGGTGACAGTGGCGGTCGTGATACTTTAGTTTTAGTCGGTGAACAAAAGAAATACCGTGACCGTGATGAAGCGTTGGATCGTGCGGCAGCGATTTTAGCCAATGCGTCTGATGCTGACACCTATCGCATCATTGAGCAAAGAAATGGTGTACCAATGACGCTAACCGATATTGATGCTGACCTCTATTATAAGGTGGCAAGCAATGGTTATATCGGTGCTAAGTTAGACGATGCGATTATCTATCACGGAGAAGTGACGCAAGAAGGTGCGAATCAAGATGATAAACAAGGCGATCAACAAACTCGTTTAAGTGATCAGACATTGGCAGAGAATAAAACGCGTTGGGATGCGGGTTTGTCTCCTATCTTAGCTCAGTCGGTGGGCGGTCCTGAATCTTTCTATTTTTTCCACTTAGGCGTTAATGCAGGGGCAAGTCTTTGGTTAACCGATAAGGTTGAGGCAAGTGGCTCTATCTATTTCAATATTGCTGATAACTATGACAAGTTTAACTATGTCGATAGCTCTCCTCATATATCTAATCATGCTGTGCCACGAGTGCGTACGATGTTCCGCTCTTATGTTCACGATAACCCAATCCGCTTAAATCACTTACAACTGACGTGGTTTGATCAAGCGGCAGAGGAAGTCTACACCCAAGCCTACGCGGGTTATTTGGAGATGATGTTTGCAGGTATCGGTGGTGAGGTGTTATATCGCCCGATGGCAGAGAACTGGGCATTAGGTTTGGATCTTAACTTAGTCAGTCAGCGTGATCCTGATAGTTGGTTTGGCGTGTTTGATGAAGCCTATTACTACTTTGATGGTTATGATAGCAGCAACTGTGATGGCTCGGCCTCTTGTCAAAATTATGTACTGGATAAAGGCGTTACTGGTTTTATCACCGCTTATTATATGCCGCAATGGGATTGGTTAGAAAACTCACTACTTAAGGTCAGCGCAGGACAATTCTTAGGAGGTGATATTGGTGCTCGACTAGATATATCTAAGCAATTTAAATCAGGAATGATTGTCGGTGGTTATGTTACAAGGACTGAACTAAGCACTGTTGAATATGGTGAGGGTAGCTATAATAAAGGTATCTATGTATCGATTCCATTTGATATTTTGACAGTGAAACCGAGCACTAGCCGTGGTCAATTTGGCTGGCAACCGATCACCCGCGACGGCGGTCAAATCCTTAACCGCAAGTACCAACTGTTCGACGTCACCGACGCCCGCTCCCCATGGTACCAGCGCAAGAATGTAGCAACACCATAGGGGATCGCAATATAGAGGTCACTACGCAGATCGTTCAAGCCCACACACCTTGAACGATTTGCCGCTTGCCTTTGCTCTTACTTTCCCCTTTTATCTTTCCCCTTTTATCTTTCCCCTGCTCTTCGCTCTTACTGCTCTTCACTTCCCACTTTCTCTCACTGCTCCTGCTCTTAACTTTTATCTTTCCCTCAATTTTTGATAAACTCAAATAAAACATACGAGTCCAACCCTAATGAATATCGCATTAATTACCGCTCGAGGTGGCTCAAAAGGCTTGCCAAGAAAAAATGTTTTACCATTGAACGGCACGCCATTAATCGGCATAACGATACAGGCAGCTCTAGCAAGTAAGAATATTGACCGCGTTTATGTCACTACCGAAGATGATGAAATAAAAAAAATAAGTGCTCAATTTGGGGCGGAGATCATCGATAGGCCTCTTGAGCTTGCCTCTGATACCTCAACAAGTGCAGAAGCCATTGAACACGCCATCCAATATTTAAATAAAACCATTAATTTCGATACGATTGTTCTACTGCAGCCAACGTCACCATTAAGAACCTCTCATCATATTGACCATGCTTTAACTATTTATCATGAGAAAAAAGCTGATTGTGTATTGAGTGTATTTGAACCATCTCATACACCGATTAAAGCTTATATCGAACAAGAAAATGGGATGATTAGCGGCCTTTTCAGTCCTGATGCCCCATATACAAGGCGACAAGACTTACCTAAAAGCTATCAACCAAATGGCGCTATCTATATTTTTTCTGTTACGAAATTCAAGCTTCACAACCTAATTCCTAGAGATAATGTATTCCCTTATGTAATGTCTGAACTCGAATCTGCTGATATCGATACCATTGATGACTTTACTTATGTTGAACAACTATTAAAGAGTAGAAAATAATGACAAACCCAGTATTTGAAATTTCAGGACGTAAAGTTGGGCTAGATTATGCGCCCTTAGTTATTGCTGAAATTGGAATTAACCATGAAGGCTCTTTGAAAGTTGCCTTTGAAATGGTCGATGCCGCTATAGAAGGTGGCGCTGAAATTATTAAGCACCAAACTCATGTCGTTGAAGATGAAATGAGTGGTGAAGCGAAAAAAGTTATTCCAGGTAATGCCGATGTCTCCATCTATGAGATCATGGCACGCTGCTCATTAAATGAAGAAGATGAAACAAAGCTAAAAGAATATGTAGAATCAAAAGGGGCTATTTTTATCAGTACTCCTTTCTCTCGAGCGGCTGCTGAGCGATTAGAACGCATGGGGGTAAGTGCTTATAAAATTGGTTCTGGTGAGTGTAATAACTACCCTCTACTTGATTTAATTGCAAGCTACGGCAAGCCTGTTGTTTTAAGTACTGGTATGAACGATATCCCTTCAATTGAGAAAGCGGTTAAAATATTTAGAAAGCATCAAACCCCTTTCTGCCTACTTCATACGACCAACCTGTACCCAACGCCTGATCACCTTATTCGTATTGGTGCAATGGAACAACTACAACAAGCTTTCCCTGATGCGGTTGTCGGTTTATCTGACCATAGTATTGATAACTTAGCTTGCCTTGGCGCTGTAGCCACTGGTGCTTCTGTTTTAGAACGCCACTTTACCGACAGCAAAGATCGTCCAGGTCCTGATATTTGTTGTTCAATGGATGTAAAAGAGTGCCACGAGTTAATCACTCAATCAGCAAGAATGGCAAAAATGCGTGGCGGCAAGAAAGAAGCAGCGAAAGAAGAGCAAGTGACTATCGACTTTGCTTATGCAAGCGTTGTTACTATTGCTAAAATTGAAGAAGGTGAAGTATTTACCAAAGATAACTTATGGGTAAAACGCCCAGGTACGGGTGATTTTTTAGCAGAAGATTATGAAAGTCTACTTGGTAAAAAAGCATCTCAAGCTATCCCTTTCGATGTGCAATTAAAGAAAGAGTTTATAAAATAGTATGAGCAAAAAGATATTATTCCTAACCGGTACTAGAGCTGATTTCGGTAAGCTAAAAAGTTTGATCTTAAAAGTTGAAGAATCAGAAAAACTTGAAGCTCACTTATTTGTTACTGGCATGCATATGATTTCTAAATATGGCATGACAGCAAATGAAGTTGAAAAATCGGGCTTTAAGTCGATTTTTAAGTACATAAACCAAAATAATATGGACTCTATGGATGTTATTTTAGCCAAGACAACACTTGGTTTATCGGACTATGTCAAAGAGTTACAACCAGATATGATTGTTGTGCACGGTGACCGTGTCGAAGCAATGGCTGGTGCAATTGTTGGTGCCTTGAATAATATCTTAGTCGCTCACATTGAAGGTGGTGAAGTATCCGGAACGATTGATGAGTTAATTCGTCACTCAGTATCTAAAATGTCCCACCTTCATTTTGTTTCTAATGATCGCGCAAAAGAACGACTATTACAGCTTGGTGAAAATAAAAACAGCATTCATGTGATAGGCTCTCCCGATCTCGATATTATGACATCACCAAACTTACCTTCGTTAGAGCAAGTTAAACAGCGCTACAATATTCAGTTTGACGATTATGCTGTCTTTATGTACCACCCAGTAACGACTGATATTGATAATTTACCGCAAAATATCAAACAAACGGTTGATGCGATTATTGCTAGTGATCAGAAGTTTGTCGTGATTTATCCTAATAATGACCATGGCTCAGAAATTATCATTAATGAGCTCAACCGCTTAAAAGAAAACCCTAACTTTAGAATTTTTCCAAGCGTGCGATTTGAGTGTTTTTTAACATTACTCAAATACTCACAGTTTATGATCGGTAACTCGAGTGCGGGTGTTCGTGAAGTTCCTTTCTATGGTATTCCATCCATCAACCTTGGGTCTCGTCAAGATAATCGCTCAAATGCAAAATCTATTTTCCATGCAGATGAGAAATCAGAATTGATTCTAGAGCTTATCAACCAAGCATTATTGAGCCAATTTGAACCAGAGGTCGAGTTTGGTAATGGCAATAGTGACGAACTTTTTGTTGAAATGCTAAATAACGATGATATATGGGCGACATCAAGCCAAAAAATATTTATGGATTTAAAGAAATGAAAATACTGCATATAGCGGCTTTTGAAGGCAATATCGGTGATAATGCCAGCCACCTTGGTTTTCAAGAAATATTGAATCAGATCCAGGTCAATAGTGATGTCGATCGTTTAGAAATTCGAAAAGCTTACAATAACTACATTGGTGAAGATAAAATCATTTTTAATGAAGATTTTGTCGCTCTAGCCAATACCTATGATTTAGTCATTTTTGGTGGAGGTGGTTTTTTAGACTACTGGGTTGATAACTCCGTTAACGGTACCACCATCAATATCACAAATGATCTTTTAGATACGATTCGATGCCCAATCCTTATTACAAGTATTGGTTGCAATCCACACCGAAAAGTACCCGAAGGAAATCATGCAAAATTTAAAGCATTTTTAGATTATGTACAAACTAACCCTAACATTACCATTGCTTTGCGAAATGATGGCTCTGTTAACTCTATTGCTCATGATTTTGGTCAAGAGTATTTAAGTGACATCCATGAGATTTTAGATCATGGCTTCTTTTATACTCCTAGCAATGCGGTGACATTACCACTCGATGAAAGCTACGCTGTTATCAATATTACTAATGACCAGTTAGAAATGAAGGATGTTATATCCGACGATCCTTCTTGGTATCATGCTGAACTGAAAAGTATTGTTGATACTGTTATTAATAAAGGATTGAAAGCTGTTTTTGTTCCTCATATTCATCAAGATATCACAGCTATATCTCAATTCTTAGATTATCTACCAAGCAGCACAGTGCGCAGTTCTACGATGGTTGCACCTTGCTTCCAAGGCGATGCTGCGACTGATTTTATATTTAATCTTTATAAAAATGCTGACGTCGTTATTGCTTCTCGCTACCACTCCAACGTCTGCTCTTTAAAGTTTGGTGTGAAAACGATTGGTTTGTCGCCATTACATAGAATTGAGTATATTCATCAACAACTGGTAAGTAGCGAGAACGGCTCTAGTTTCTATATTGAAAAAAATGTCGCAAACAAGGTAAATCACCTCATTACAAATTTAGATACTATTAGCATTAACCACAAAAAATTAAATATGCTAAAAGAGGCTACTATTCAGTTTTATGCCTCCTACTTCGCTAACTTAGAAGACTAGTTATACTAACAGTTAGGTAGTCATAGCATTTGACTACCTAACTTTAATTTATCACCTTAACGATTATGACTTATTGGCAAAGTGATCGTTTAAGTAATTTTGTATTCGATTGATCTTTTGAATACTGGCACTTCCTTTTTGCACAAGTACTTTAACTGGGCAGCTAGGGTATAACTTCGACAAAGTATATAAAGCAGTTGAAGATAAACCAATAATATTCACTGGTTGAACTTTCTCTTTATACAGTTCAATTTCTATTGGGAAAGAAGGCATATGATAGATCAGGTTATCCAACCTCTTAATCGCTTCTGTGACATGGGCCATTTCAGTTCTATGAGGGATATAAAGTAACGGGCTATCCGAGCATTGTTGCGCTTCTTCTAAAAGCACTAAGTATTCAGATAGGCTTATATTGTGACTTTTCTCATCCACACGCCCTTGTCCAATGAAAATATCATAATGTGTATTTTCACTCTCAACCTGGCTAAACTTATCGCTTAATGTTTTCAGGTTATTGCTTCTAAATTTTGTAACACAACCTGGAAGATCAAAAACTGAGAATATTTCAGTATTTTCAAAGAAAGGGAGTCTACCTATTGGTTTGATACCTTGTAATTTCAGCTGAAAATCTTGGATTAATCTTGGTCGATAATATGCTTTCTTCGGCTCAAGATGGTCATAATAATCAACAAACATCATCGTTCCATCATCAAAAAAGATATGCTTTTTAAAGTCTAAGTTACGAATAAGAAGCTTATTTCTCCAACTGCGATACTCACTATAAAAAAAGGTATCCAAATTACCTTTCGATAGTTCGAGTACCTTTTTAATTATTTTTGGTGTGTTCGTCGTTCTTTTTTTACGATCAAATCTCAGAATGTAATCCCAGTCGCTTTCATCGACTAAGGCACTCATCTGCTTTTTACCAATTTGGCTATTTTGTTCAATAATAACTAAAAGATTATCTTTTGCCTGATAAGACTCTCGGGCCTCATTGGCACAAATATATTGAAATGGAGAGGTGATGATAAAAACGTTCATGGACTATGCTATCCCGTTTAATAATTAAGCCTATTGCTAGCTTTATGCCTAACATGAATAAGAGATAGGCTGACGGACATAATACCTGTCAGGCTATCTCTATATTATTGAACCTTGCTTCTCAAACTACAGTTGTGAAGCCAAGGCTCTGAGCAAATTTATGCGTTTTGAATCGCAAGATATTCAGCAACACCTTCAGCAACCGTTTTAAATTCAACATCGCAGCCTGTTGCGCGAAGTTTGGTCAAATCGGCTTGAGTAAATTCCTGGTAAGCGCCTTTTAGATGCGCTGGGAATGGAATAGTTTCAATGCTATTGGCGTCTTTACCGTGATGTTTTACCACCGCTTCGGCTACCGCTTGGAAAGGTTCTGCGCGGCCAGTACCACAGTTGTAGATACCTGAAACGCCGTGCTCTAGGAACCATAAGTTCACGCTACACACATCACCCACATAAACGAAATCACGCTTAAATTCAGAGCTGCCTTCGAACAGTTTTGGATTGTCGCCAGCTAGGATTTGGTTGTTTAAGTGGAAAGCCACCGATGCCATGCTGGCTTTGTGATCTTCACGTGGGCCGTAAACGTTGAAGTAACGGAAACCGGTGATTTGCGATAGCGTTTCGCCGTGTGCTTCAGCGTCTGCCCATAGGCGGCGTACATAGTTATCGAACTGCTGTTTTGAGTAACCGTAAACGTTCAGCGCACCTTCAAATTCACGCTCTTCGATGAACTTTTCTGTGTCGCCGTAAGTTGCAGCTGATGAGGCGTATAGGAATGGGATCGCACGCTCAAGACAGTAGTGAAGCAATTCTTTTGAGTACTCGTAGTTGTTGAGCATCATGTATTTTCCGTCCCACTCAGTAGTCGCTGAGCAAGCACCTTCGTGGAATACCGCTTCAATTGGCCCGAAGTTTTCGCCAGACATTAATTGAACTAGGAAATCATCACGGTCCATGTAGTCGGTGATATCAAGATCAACGAGGTTTTTGAATTTTTTACCATTCTTAAGATCATCAACCACAAGAATGTCGTTAATTCCTGCTTTGTTTAATGCTTTAACAATGTTGCTGCCAATCATGCCAGCGCCACCAGTAACGATAATCATAACTCTTCCACCAAGATTTTAAGTATTGATTGAGTTTATCAAATAATCATGTAAAGAAGAAGTGAAGCCCATATTGACCCTAATTCCCAACAATCTGTTTCTTTGATAAACTGTGCAGTAATTTCATTGATATAATAGCGCGCAATAACGTACATCATCACCCCTATAAATGCGCAGTAACGTACTGATATTAAATTAAGTAGATTCAAATGACTAAACGTAATGATTTTGATCCAAAAGCTTATAACCCAACCTTCCAATGGGATTTTCTCGCCCCTAAGCATTGGGGTACGTGGTTAGGCTTAATTGCTTCACTTCCTTTGGCACTTTTACCAAACCGCTGCCATGTTTGGATTGCCGACAAAATTGCTCGCAAACTTATCACCAAGCGCAAAGGCACAATACATAATGCCTGGGTTAATTTAGCGCTCTGTTTTCCAGAAAAATCTGACCAAGAACGTGAAGCGATTTTGCATAAGACGCTGGTCACGGCTGGCACATTTATGCTGCGTTTTGCCAATTTGACCCTGCGCAGTAAACAGTGGCTACGTGATAATACTGTGGTCAATGGCATGGAGAATCTACAAACGGTGCTTGATGAGGGTCATAAAGCGATTCTATTAGTTCCGCATACGTGGGGCATCGATATTCCTGCCGTGCTGCTGGCTTCGCAAGATCTGCCGGTTTCAGCAATGGCCAAGCGTCAGAAAAATCCTGTAACCGACTGGCTGATGCACCGTCAACGCGTGCAATATGGCGGTCGCGTTTATGAGCGCAGTGGTGGTATTAAACCTTTCATTAAGTCGATTCGCGATGGCTACCTTGGTTACTACCTTCCCGATCAAGATCATGGTCGTGAACACAGCCTATTTATCGATTTCATGGGCAATCGCAAAGCAACGCTGCCAGGCTTAGGTAAACTGGCGAAAGTGAGCCGTTCGAAAATTGTGCCTGTTTTTGCCATGTTGAATACCGACACGGGCAAGTATGAAATCAATATTCATCCTGCATGGGAAAACTACCCGAACGAGACCGAAGCGGAAGATGCTCGCATGATGAATGCCATGATTGAGCAGGAAGTGATACAACACCCTGAGCAATATATGTGGATTTTAAAACTGCTGCGTACGCAAGAAGATCCGGATTCAATTTATAATCCTTATAAAGATCCGAAATATAAGGCCTCTAAATAGACGGAGTTCTGAATAAACTAAGATCGAAGTAAACGCAGATTCTAGATAAACAAAGATTCTAGATAAACAGAGTTCTAAATAAACAAAGCAGCAACGCTTTCATTTTTAATTAATAAAACAACGACATTGAGCTTATAGAGATGGATGACGCAAAGAAGATTTTAATTATTGGCCCGTCTTGGGTCGGTGATATGGTGATGTCGCAAACTCTGTATATGACATTAAAACAGCAGCACCCGAATGCGCTGATTGATGTGATGGCACCGGGATGGTGTAAACCGATTGTAGAGCGCATGCCTGAAGTAAACCGTGCAATTGATATGCCAATGGGCCACGGTGATGTGAACATTTTAGGTCGCCGTGAAATTGGTGTGACGTTACGTAACGAAGGATATGATCACGCTTATATCTGCCCAAATTCGGCAAAATCGGCGTTAATTCCTTGGTTTGCGAATATCCCTAAACGTACTGGCTGGAAAGGCGAAATGCGTTATGGTCTATTAAACGATCTACGTCCAAACAAAAAGTCGTTCCAATACATGGTTGAGCGTTATGTAGCGCTGGCTCATCCGAAATCTTCGATGATTGATTCAAGCTCTTTGGGTGGATTAGATAACCTGCCAAGACCGCACTTAACCATTGATGCTGAAGTACAAAAAGCAGCGTTAGTAAAGTATGGCTTAGCAACCGATAGCCCAGTGATTGGCTTAGGTCCTGGGGCAGAATTTGGTCCTGCGAAAAAATGGCCAGAAGCACACTACGCTGCTGTTGCCGAGGCGATGTGTCAGCAAGGCAATCAAGTGTGGCTGTTTGGTTCGGCGAAAGATGTCGAAACCTGCGATTCCATTAAAGCGCGAGTTGATAGCCAGTACCACGACCAAATTCACGTCCTCGCTGGTCACACAAGCCTAATTGAAGCCCTAGATTTACTCGCTTACTGTAAAACCGTAGTGAGTAATGATTCCGGTATCATGCACTTAGCCGCCGCTGTTGGCTGTAATGTGGTTGCGGTATATGGCTCAACCTCACCTCGTTATACGCCACCTTTGGCTGACAACGTAGAGATCGTCCATACCGAGATTGAGTGTCGCCCTTGCTTTAAGCGTGAGTGTCAATTTGATCACTTGAAATGTTTAAGCGAACTGGCTCCTAAGCAGGTACTCGACAGTATTCAACGTCTGCACGCCATCAAGGTTTCGGCATGTTAATTCGCGTCTTTTATACGTTCGCCCTAGCCCTAGCCGCGCCTTTGCTGCTGCTTGGGCTGTATAAGTCAAAGCCGAATAAGCCAAAGTTTGGTTCGCGTTGGAAAGAGCATTTTGGTTACACACCGTCGCTACCTTCGGCGAAAAACACGTCACAAGCACCGCTGTGGATTCATGCTGTATCGGTGGGTGAAAGTATTGCTGCTGTTCCGCTTATTCATGCGCTAAAAAAACGTAATCCGACTCAAACGATTGTTGTCACCACGACCACCAGCACCGGCGCAGAGCAAATAGCTAAGCTGGGTGATTTGGTTGAGCATCGTTATATGCCGATTGATTTTTCGTTTGCCGTGCGTGGCTTTTTAAACGCGATTAAGCCGCAGAAGATGCTGATCATTGAAACGGAGCTATGGCCAAATACCTTAGCGGAAGTGGCAAAAGCAGGCATACCGATCACTGTGGTCAATGCCCGTTTATCCGAAAAATCTCGTCGCAATTACGCCAAAGTGCAGCCATTATTTAATCTGCTTAGCCAGAACTTAAGCCAAGTGTTATGTCAGTCGCAAGCCGATGCTGAGCGCTTTGCTGCCTTAGGTATCGCGCAAGATAAACTCGCGGTCACGGGCTCGATTAAGTTTGATATTCATATCTCGGATGAGACGAAGTTAGCGGCTAAAAATCTGCGTAATGAGCTAAATGGTGAACAAGATAATACAACAGCGAACAAAACTGACAGTGAGCGCCCTATTTGGATTGCTGCCAGCACGCACAAAGGCGAAGATGAGCAAGTACTTGCCGCCCATCAAGCTGTACTTGCCGAGCAACCGAATGCACTACTTATCTTAGTTCCACGTCATCCTGAGCGTTTTGATGATGTCTTTAGCTTATGCCAAACCTCTGGCTTTAACTGCGTTAGACGTACTTCTAACCAAAGCGTGACTGGCAATGATCAAGTCTACCTCGCGGATACCATGGGCGAAATGCTCACCTTAATGGGCGCGGCTGATCTCTGCTTTATGGGCGGTAGTTTAATCGGTGATAAAGTCGGCGGACACAATGTATTAGAGCCCGTTGCTTTAGGGCTGCCAGTCATTACTGGACCTAGCTATTTTAATTTTGAAGAAATAGTGAATACATTGCATGCTGAAGAGCTGTTAGTCATCACACGCGACTCTCACTCTCTAGCGCAAGACATCATAGTATTGCTAAAAAACATGACCACAAAGCGTAATGTTCAAGTTAGGAAAAATAACGATACGAGTGCCACATATCAAACTATCAAGCATATTGAAGGTGATAAGTAATGAGTTCAACGTTAGCAATTAAGATCAGAAGAAAGTTGATTAAAAAGTACATCAAACTAACTCATGACAAAGCCGACTGGTATAAAGCTGACTATTGGCCAGATATAAAAAATATTGAGGATGAGTATTACTTTCAAAAGAATTTAATCCCGACTCAAAAGCTCTCTACTTTGCAAACCGAGCATGACAACGTCAACATCATAGGTTCTGGTCCTAGCATTAATAAGTTAGATTTAGCTGAGATAAAAAATAGCGCTAACATTTATCTCAATGGCGCTATCTCTATTGCTCATGATAAAAATTTACCTGTCTTTGCTCACGTTATTATGGATTTTAACTTCGTATATAACCGATTTGATATCATCAAAAACACCAAAAAAGGCACGAACTTAATCCTTAGTTTAGGGGCGTTATGTGCTATTGCTGAACGGGATATGGATTTATTATTAAGCTGTAATATCTTTGTATTTAAGACTGAAAAGATATCGGCAAGCAATCTATTATCAACGGATATTGATTCTTTCATTGTCGATGGTGGGAGCGTTATGTCTATCGCAGTACAGATTGCCTACCGTATGCAAGCACCCATGATTTATTTGTTAGGGTTAGATATTTCCAACGCGACTCAACCTCGATTTTATGAGAATGATAAAAATAAGCAGAAGTGTGGCTTACAAAAAGATTACGAAAATAAAATCCTGCCATTCATGATGGAAGCGGCAAAGGTTGCTCAAGCTAATGGTATAGATATTGTCAATTGCTCACCGATTTCAAAGCTTCCTTTTGATATTATTCCTTACAGTAATCAATATGAGAAATAAACTGAACAACACCATTATTGAGTGCATTTTAATATGTTAATTCGCACCTGTTATGCCTTCACATTAGCCCTAACTGCGCCTTTGCTGCTTGGGCTGTATAAGTCAAAGCTGAATAAGCCAAAGTTTGGTTCACGCTGAAAAGAGCATTTTGGTTGCAAGCCTGTAAGGAAGCTAGAGCAGTCAAAGAATTTAGAGGTCTTTACTGTCTTTGATATCCCTGAACCGCAACATAAAATTGTAAAAAATACTTTTGAGCAATTAAAAGCACACTATCAATGTGAAACTCTCTATAACGCTGACGCCCCTGCTGGGTTCATTGGTCATAAAAGAAGAAAAACAGTACAGGAATATGTAGCAGAGATTCAGCACTTCACTCAATCACTCGGAAAGTCTGTTATTTACTTCCCTCACCGAAATGAATCGCCTGAAGTAAGAGCTGAAGTTGAGAAAATTGAACTATCTACGCTTGTTGGCATTTTTTCAACAGCGCAATACACAGCATCGATATTATATCCAGGTATGCCTATTTATAATTTATATAAGCCACAAGTTAATGCAACACATAAAATGACGGTACGTGAGAAAAGAATCCATGATGTTTTTTGGTAAAAAAAATCAAAGGTTTATGCATTTATTGTCTGTGGACACTTATATTTATCCCTCTGGAATGCTACTGTTTTTAGTTGTTTTTTAAATTTTCGGGTATGATTCTATTTACTTTATATTTTTCTAGGTATTACTTAAATGTGTATTAAGAATAAAAATGCAATAATTGGTAGAACAAGTCATACTTTCCTAAAACTATACATTGACATGCTTATCCATAAGTGTGACTGTTCAAAGGATGATATTTGTATTATTGCTACAGATAATTCACTTACTATTAGTGAGTTAGATGGTGTTATGGTTATTCCTTTTGAGTCTGTATCTAATGAAGATTTCATTGAGTGCAAAACAATAACCGCTATATCTCTATCAACTCATAACTCAAGTTACTTGTCCAAGATCATCGATATCGGTGATGTTCGAGATAAGCTTTATATCCACTTAACGGATGATGAAGTGGATAGATGGCTTAAAACTAAAGATAAACACGGTGAGTTAATACCAACAAAATCTAATAGTTTTGATGATGATTGCAAACACGTATTGAATCACGTTAAAAATCTCATTGCTCCCAGGGATTACTTCGAACCTAGCCTTCAATATTTGACAGGGCGTGACGATCTAAATTTTATTGATGCCCGTGATGCTTTCAAGTCTCTTCCTACTCTATTATGGGATAAATTTTCTGATGTTTACACCATTGATGAAACTCAAACTGCACCAGAAAATAGAATCATGATTGGCGCTAAAAGAGGTGTTTTCTCTCTTTTTGAAGTTATTGCATTAATTCAAAACCTTAAGAAAGAAAATTTATTACCAAAGTATAAATTACTTGTATTTACATATAAGAAAAAGAAATCATTTAGAGTATTAATTGATATATATCTTGGTTACTTGCGTAAAATTCGCAGGTGCAATGTTGATATTTCCTACCCTACAGCAACCAATTCTATTACTTATAACGCTCTTGTTATGTCATGCTCTCATTTGTTACTACAACGACGAGGAAGTATGTCGACAACGAGAAGTTATTTGAGTTTAGGTCGAGGTGTCGTTCACGTAGAGGTAGATTCTCCGAACTACATTGAGCTTTCTAAAGCTGAATCTATCAAAGTGGCCGGCTACTCATCAATGAGAGATGTAGCAAAAAACATTGCTAATGGAAATATAGACCTCGATATAAATCGCAAGCAGATAGAGGAACGATTTGAATATAAGTTTAGCCTATTAAAAGACATTTATAATTGACTAGATAACCTATTCTCAGGTAGTAAATGACTTTTAGTGAAAGATAAAATTACAATGGCGGTGATCATCTCTTCATGCAGTTTTTCACCTGGGCGAATGCCAACCACTTTCGTTTCACACTCTGGCGCGATAGCTTCTGCGATATCCATGATCTTGTACGATGGGATTTTAGGTACGAAGATTTCACCACCTAAGTGATTTTCAAGCGCGTACATCACCATATTGACACCGTCTTGCAGTGAAATATTAAAGCGAGTCATCTCTTCGTGAGTAATTGGCAATAGACCTTCTTCTTTTTTCTTCATGGAGAATGGAATAACTGAGCCACGTGAACCCATCACGTTACCGTAACGCACAACACTAAAACGAATATCTTTAGAGCCTTTGATGTTATTCGCTGCAGCAAATAGTTTGTCTGATGCAAGCTTAGTTGCGCCGTATAAGTTAATCTGTGCACACGCTTTATCGGTTGATAGTGCTACCACATCATGAACGCCACATTTCAGCGCAGCTTGAATCACGTTCTCAGCGCCGTCGATATTGGTGCGAATACACTCTGTTGGGTTGTACTCTGCTGTATCGACTTGCTTGATTGCTGCTGCATGAATAATCACATCCACACCTTCATACGCTTGGATCATACGATTTTGATCACGTACATCACCGATAAAAAATCGCAACTATGGATAGTCTTTCAGCGGGTAGTTTTGACGAATCTCAAACTGCTTGAGTTCATCTCAATAGATAATGATCTTTTTAACATCTTGATAGCGTTCAAGAATTGTTTTAATGAACTGTTTACCGAATGATCCTGTGCCACTGGTAATAAGTACTGTTTTATTATTTAGCATTTTTTCACCTAACAAGATGTAAATTAATTAAATGTATTATCCATGGTGAATGGTATATCTACGAACTCACCATTACATAACCAGAGTGAATTTTTTCCATTTCTTTTTCACTCCATTGAATATTGCGCTTCTTTTGTTCTTTTATAAAAGAGCGCTTTAATCTCGCTAGGTTACCAGCTTTCCATTCATCACCAGGTTGCTGGTAGCACTTATCAAAATCAATAATCCATACCTTATCTTGATCATCGAGCAAAATATTGTGGATATTTAAATCAGTATGGTTGACTTGAGCTCGATGCATTTTCGCAATCTCCTGCCCAATTTTTTGATATATCTCTGCTGTTAGCGGCTTTTCTTGCAAAATAGATACGAGATCGCGTGCATTGGGTATTTTTTCACTCAGAAGATCGGCTTGATAACAGAAGGTTCGCTTTACTGCGCGTGCTGCTATTGGCTTTGGTACATGAACGCCCGCTGCGATTAACGTGTTTAATAACGTAAATTCTTGGGCGCTGCGGGTTTTATCCCAACCAGTGAACCAGTAGTGGTCTTTCACCAACTTGCCAAATAAACCACCACGTTGATAGTGCCTTAACGCTGCGGCCAATTTCTCGGTCTGCACAAACCATGTGGTTCCTCGCCCCTTCGCACTACCAATCACTAAACCTTGTTGCTGCCAGTAACTTGCATCGAAGACTTGCCCAGGATTTTCACTTAAAAGCGCATCATCAAACCAGATATGCTGTTTAGGTTGCTGAAGGGTTTTGATCACATGGTTTCCTTTTATTTTCCATTGAGTAAACGTGAGCCGATTATAAATATTGCAGCAAGATAAGTAGCCAAGTAAAGCCCGCGAGAGCTAATGCAATAAAAACTGCAGAAGAACCAATATCTTTGGCACGACCGCTGAGCTCATGATGCTCGGTACTCACTCGGTCAACAATCGCCTCAATCGCTGAGTTTAGTAGCTCAACAATTAACACTAAAACCACACTACCCACCATTAAAATGCTTTCGACCACCGATAGGCCTAAAGCAAAATAGAGCACGATAGTTAAAATCAGTGCGACCACCAGCAAGCCTAATTCTTGTCGAACCGCCGCTTCATATTTAAAGGCCGCTTTGAGTCCTTGCATTGAATATCCGGTCGCTTTAATCACGCGCTTAAATCCGGTATTGCCTGGTTTTCCTGTCATTTCTCTCTCCCTGAGCTATCGGGTTAAGGTTTATCACACAATCACACGAATATATCCCATCAATATTTTACATTCTTTGCCCTGCAATACATAATTCTGACTCTTATTTGTCGCTTTTTCTTTAGGGAACTTATCATCATGGCGCTTTTTCAGTCGGCCCCTAACTCTATTTGCATTCTTCGCCTCTCTGCCATCGGTGATGTATGCAATACCATAGCAGCGGTTCAAGCGATTCAACGTCAATGGCCTAGCACTTCAATCACTTGGATTACCGGTAAATTGGAAGCCCAATTGATTGCTGATCTGCCTAATATTGATGTGATTGTCTTTGATAAAAAGGACGGCTGGAGCGGCTATAAAAAGCTGTGGGCACAACTCAAAGGTCAACACTTTGATGCCCTGCTACACATGCAATATGCCCTGCGTGCGAGTGTGGCAACGTTAGGTATTAAAGCGCGTTATAAGCTGGGTTTTGATGCTCAACGTAGCCAAGATTTTCAAACTCTGTTTACCAATGTCAAAGTACCTTCGCCTAGCGAGCCGCATGTTTTAGATGGTCTGCTTGCCTTTACCCATACCTTAGGTGTCACAGCTGCAGAGCCAACATGGTCACTCTCTTATACCGAGCAAGAAGGTCAATGGGCAAGCGAGCAGCTAAATCCGAACCTGCGCAATGTCGTGATTGTTCCGGGCGCGAGTAAAGCTTACAAAAACTGGACAGCACAAGGCTATGCCGAGGTTATCCTTCATGCTCAAAAGCAAGGCTGGCAGGTGATTTTAGCTGGTAGCCCTGCACAGGTTGAGGTCGATTTATCTGCTGATATTGAAGAGGTTCTTATCTCTAGGGTTATGGACTCTCAAGCAGAAAACATGACCAACTTGGTGGGTAAAAGCAGCTTAAAACAGATGTTAGCCCTACTGGATAAAGCCGACTTGGTGATAGCGCCTGATACCGGTCCAACTCACATGGCCAACGCAATGCAAACCCCTGTGATTGGTTTGTATGCCCACCATAACCCTGAGCGCACCGGACCGTATTTATATCGTGACTATATTGTCTCGGTTTATGACCAAGCACTTAAAGCCGAAACCGGCAAAGACAAAACCGAACTTAGCTGGCGTACGCGAGTTAAAGATGAAAATGCAATGCAACGTATTAGCGCCTCACAAGTAATTGAGATGTTTGATAAGGTTGTTTTAGATAAGGATTTAATATGAGTAAGCCAACTCTCGCAGTCGCATTGATTGTTAAAAATGAACAGCAGCACCTGAAGGCATGTTTAGATACGGTCTCTGGCTGGGTTGATGAAATCGTTATCTTAGATTCAGGCAGCAGCGATCAAACCCAAGAGATTGCTCACCAGTTTACGGATAAGTTTTTTACTAATACGCAATGGCCTGGATTTGGTAAGCAGCGTCAGATCGCGCAAACTCATGTTGAGTCCGATTACATTCTTTGGCTTGATGCTGATGAACGTGTTACCCCTGAATTAAAGCAAGATATTCTCGCGGCGGTCAGTGCTGATAAAGCCAATGTTGTGTATAAAATTAACCGCTTAAGTACCGCTTTTGGTAAGCAGATTAATCACTCTGGTTGGTCTCCAGATTGGGTGGTTCGTTTAGGTCGTACCAAAGAGTTGGCTTATAACGACGCGCTGGTGCATGAAAGTGTTTTAACTCCTGCTGAACTAACGGTCGAGCCATTAAAAGGTCGCTTACTTCATCTTACCTTTGATGCGCTACACCAATACACGCGTAAAACGGCTCTGTATATGAAGTCGTGGGCCGATCAGCGTGAAGGCAAAAAGAAGGTTGGATTAACCAGCGCAATCCTGCATGGCTTTTTCCGTTTCTTTAAAATGTACTTTATCAAACGTGGCTTCCTCGATGGTCGTCATGGCTTGGTGCTGGCTATCTTAAGCGCCAACACGACTTTTACTCGTTATGCTGACCTGTGGTTGCGTGACTATGTAAAGCAGCAAAGTGTAAAGCAACAAAACGTAAAACAGCAGAATGAACAGCAACAGGATGAGAAGAAATAGTCATGAAGATTTGTCATGTTAACTTAGCTTCTGGGTTTAGTGGTGGCGAGCGTCAGACCTTACAGTTAATTAAGCAGCAGTTGCGTGAAGGCTATCAGCTTACCGTTGTCGCTAATCCGAAAAGCCCTTTTGCTGATGCGATTCGTGAATTAGGCTGCAAGCTTGTTTTAGCGACGCACTTTACTCGCCAGCATAAGAAATCCATTACACAAGAGTGCCAATTAATTCACGTTCATGAAGGGCGTGCGATTTACTGGGCGCTGATTCAGTCAACGCTGTTTTCGATTCCTTATATTGTCACGCGCCGTATTGATAACCCTTTAAAAAATAAATGGCTATCCACCAAAGCTTATGACAAAGCCAGTGCGGTGATTGGTTTAAGTAATGAAATTGTCGCGCGAGTAAAAGATCGCCACCCGAATGCAACGTTATTTAAAATTCCAAGCTCACCGGTGGCTTATCCTGTCGAGCAAAATCAAGTGGATACGATTTGGCGTCAATTTGCCAATAAATTTTTGGTTATCCAAGCGGCGAATTTGCTCAAACATAAAGGTCATGACGTGACGTTAGCGGCGGCAAAACAGCTGCAGGAACTCAACCCTAATATTCATATTGCCCTACTTGGTGATGGTCCTCAGCGGGAAGCTTTAGAGCAGTACGCACAAGAGCATCAGCTAACCAATGTCACTTTTGTCGGCAAGCAGCATAATATGGGCGATTGGTTTGCCTCGGCAGATCTGCTTATCCACCCTTCTTATACTGAAGGTCTTGGCTCGGTGATTCTAGAGGCGATTCAAGGTGGATTACCGGTTATTGGTACTGATGCTGGCGGTATTCCAGATATTATCGATCATAATCAATCCGGCTTATTAGTTCCGGCTGGTAATAGTGATGAGTTGGCTCAAGCTATCCAATTAATGGCGACCGATAAACCTCTGCGTCATCGACTGTTAACAGGCGCAAAAGAGAAGCTCACTGAATTTGATATTGAACAGACTTCTGCTTTGTATCGCTCAGTTTATCAATCCGTCACTGAGGAAGCATAATGAGCAAAAAAGTCATTTACCCAGGTACCTTTGATCCCATTACGAATGGTCACCTTGATCTGATTAACCGCATTGCCAATATGTTTGATGATGTGACGATTGCCGTTGCCGCGAGTCCAAGCAAAAAGACCTTGTTTACTTTAGATGAGCGTGTGGCGTTAGTTGAGAGCGTGACGCAGCATTTACCGAATGTGTCTGTGAAAGGTTTCTCTGGCTTGATGGTCGATTTTGCCAAGCAACAGCAAGCGAATATTTTAATCCGTGGTTTACGTACCACTGTCGATTTTGAGTATGAGTTTGGCTTAACCAGCATGTATCGTAAGTTGATGCCGGGACTAGAGAGTGTCTTTTTAACCCCATCGGAAGAGTTTGCTTTTTTATCATCGACCATAGTGCGTGAAGTGGCGATTCATGGCGGTGATATTAATCAGTTTGTGCCAGAGGAAGTGGCGCAGGCTATTTACAATAAAATTCAAGATAAGCAGTAAGGAAGCATTGTGCATAAGTTTAGTTATTACGTTACTCATTACCTGTATGTTCTTGTTCCAAAATTTTTATTACACCTGCGTACTCGACGTAATTTACAACGCCAGAAAAGCAATGCGTATATTGAAGATCGGGTGAACTATTACTGCAAAGTGGCAGATTCCTTTGAGGTAACTGGGGACTCTAAAACGAGCGTTAAAGGCTTTCACAAAACCGGTGGGAATACTTACTTTCTTGATCTTTATAAAGTGATCTCTGGGTTCGATGTGAGTAATCAATTTACCTATATTAATGGTGATGTGATTCATGTACCTGACTCACCAAGCTTTTTGAAAAGTCGCCCGATTGCTGGGGATAATCAAAATTCGGTTTTACTAAAGCTCAATGCAATTCGTCACTATCTCTTTGTAAACGATACTCTTCGCTATCAAGACAAGAAGGATATGGTGGTTTGGAAGGGCGCTGGATTCTGGGCTAATCGACGTGTACTGCTGAATAAATACAGTGGTCACCCATTGTGCGATATAACGCGTAGTGATTTTCGCAAGCAAACACCAGATGATAATCCAAGTCACTTTGCTCCGAAAATGTCGATTGAAGATCAGCTTAAGTATAAGTTTGTTCTGAGCTTAGAAGGCAAGGATGTGGCGACCAACTTGAAGTGGATTATGTCATCGAATTCGGTTTGTATTATGCCAAAACCGGAGTATGAGACATGGTTTATGGAAGGTCGTTTGGAAGCTGGCGTGCATTATATTGAAGTGAAGGATGACTTTTCTGACTTGCTAGAGAAGATGGATTACTACCTAGCAAATGAAGAAGAAGCATTAGCTATTGTGCGTAATGCTAATCAGTGGGTTGAGCAGTTTAAAGATGCCGATCGTGAGGTGTTGATTGCTCAGCATGTGGCGAATCGATATTTTAAGCTTTCAAATCAAGCGACTATTTAAGTTATTGCTTATCAGTGGTTACCCAGCATATGACCCTGAGCCAAGGATTAACACTCGACTCAGCGCCGTCACGACCTAGATAAAATGTGTTCGATGTAGCGAATGTAAATAGGCATGGATGCCTATTTTGAAGCGAACAGGGATGTCTTGAGCGGTTCGCGGAATCGGATGCATTTTTATCTCACCACTCACCGTTCTGCTTTTCAAGTATTCATAGGGCTGTGTTTACTTCTGGCACTGCTCACAAAAGAAAGTGTTACGTTGACCAATCTTTTGCTCGTGTAGTGGTTCACTGCATTGCGGGCAAGGTTGGCCAGCTTTGCCATATACTTGCAGCTCCTGAGCAAAATAGCCCGGCTTACCATCGGCTTGCGCAAAATCTTTTAAGGTCGTACCGCCACGTTTGATTGCGGTGGCAAGGACCTGCTTTATCTCTCCCACTAAACTCGCCCACTCTTTTTCTGTCACTTCACCTGCCGGACGTAATGGATGAATATGCGCACTAAAGAGTGACTCATTGGCGTAGATATTCCCCACACCAACCACAACTTTGTTGTCCATAATGAAAGACTTAACTGCTACACGCTTGTTTTTCGCCTTGTGCGCTATGTCATCGGCATTAAACTCGTCGGTTAAAGGCTCAGGTCCGCAGTTATTTAAAACCTTGTGTGATTCACCAGGCGCGCTGTACAACCATGCCCCAAAGCGGCGCGGGTCGTTATAGCGTAGGATTTTACCGCTGGTGAGCTTGAGATCGACATGATCGTGTTTACCGGCTTCGAAATCGGCATCTAATACACGTAATGAACCTGACATGCCTAAGTGGATAATGGCGCTGCCTTGGTCGGTATCGATAAGTAAGTATTTGGCGCGGCGGCGAATGGAGCGGATCACTTGTCCATGCAGTTTTTGTAATTCATCGGGAATCGGCCAGCGTAGTTTTGGCTGACGAATAATGATGGTGTCGATGCTTTCACCGAGTAAGTGGGGAGTGATGCCCATGCGACTCACTTCAACTTCGGGTAACTCTGGCATTCTCACTCTCCTTTACTGGTGAAAAATTCAATCTATCGACAAAATCTGAATAGGCATAACAATGCCCATTAATGTCTGATCCATCATATCCTTATTGCTACTCTAATAAGTTAGGCCTATGGATATAGATACGCTTTATCAACATTAACGGCTATCCACTCACCTTGCCAGTTTTTCAGCAGCCAAAAGCTATCGGTGATGTAATAGGTGATCCTTTGTGGCTCTTCTTGATCTTGATACCAAACTTCGATCGTCTGTGGGCTACCAAGTTGGGTGCGCAGTTTTTGGTAGGTCGGTTGATCTATCGGTGTTCCGACGATGCTTTTCCAGCGAGAAGCCAATTCTTTTGGTGCAACAGCCACAGACTCACTTGATCGCCAGCGACCTTGGTTTTTCTCTAGTGACCAATCTGAAAAGTGTAGTGCTTGCAGGGCGTGCTGTGGTGCGAGCAAGAAAGGAAACTCTGGTTGCTCGGGCTTAATAAGGTAATGTTTGATCCAAACGGGTGAATAGAGGATCACCATAAAGGCGACGACACCCACTATCATCCAATGATTCCACCGACGTGTTCGACGAGCCATTCTCACCTCCTAATTCAATCATATCTATTTAATATATCAGAATAAGTGTATGAGCTATATCGAGTTGCACTTATTTGAGCTAGATACTTAACCCACGCACCAACGGCTAGATAAAATGTGTTCGGCGGAGCGAACATCAATAGGCATGGATGCCTATTCTTGAGCGCACAGGGATGTCTTGAGCGGTTCGTGGAGTTGAATTCATTTTGGTCTAAATACTTAACCCGCGCATCAACGGCTAGATAAAATGTGTTCGGCGGAGCGAACATCAATAGGCATGGATGCCTATTCTTGAGCGCACAGGGATGTCTTGAGCGATTCGCGGAGTTGAATATATTTTGAGCTACATACTAGATTGGTTTGTAATTTAGAAGATTTGAAGGGTTTTCTTACCGGCATAAAAAAACCCAACTACAAGAGCTGGGTTTTTAGCTATCTCACAAAAAAGAGCAATCAATTACTTGATTTTAGCTTCTTTGTACATAACGTGCTTACGTGCAACTGGATCAAATTTCTTGATCTCAAATTTGCCTGGCATGTTACGCTTGTTTTTGTCAGTTGTGTAGAAGTGACCAGTTCCAGCAGAAGATACTAGACGGATTTTCTCACGAATGCCTTTAGCCATTGCTTAATTCCTCTTAAACGTTTTCGCCACGTGCACGGATATCAACAAGAACAGCATCGATGCCTTTCTTATCAATGATACGCATGCCTTTAGCAGTTAGACGTAGTTTAACAAAACGTTTTTCGCTCTCTACCCAGAAACGATGAGTTTGTAGGTTCGGCAGAAAACGACGCTTAGTAGCATTTCGTGCGTGTGAACGGTTGTTACCCGTTACAGGACGCTTACCAGTTACTTGGCATACTCGGGACATTGAAGTCTCTCCAAATCGTTTCAGCTCGATATCAACCTTGCTGGCCGAACCTCTTCTATCAAATTCTGAAAATAGAGGTAAAAACCATTATGGAAAATCCATTCAAGGCTATCAAAGGTCGCGCATTATACTAACTTGACATGCATTGCTCAAGACCCGAACAGATCCTTTTTACAGAATTTCGTGATCTTTTTATGAACAGGCTGCTTTTAATGAGTAATTGAGCTGATTTAGGTTCAAAAATTAGTGCGCGAATCATAGCAGATCTAGAGCAAGTAACAACCTAAAAGTGAGCCTTATCGCAATTGTTCTTGTCAAATCGATGGTTTTATTATTAATTCTTCAATAAAATAGCCAATTGCTTACGGTTTATTTTCTAATCAGCCCAACTTCACCAACCAAAAGACCCTATTTTTACATCCAACCACGCTCTGCAAACGAAATCACCTCACCATCACCGACCACAAAATGATCCAAAATACGAATATCCACCAGCGATAACGCATCAACAAGGTGTCTAGTGATCCTTCGATCGGCCTGACTCGGCTCTGCCACACCCGATGGATGATTGTGCGCCAAGATAAGCGCAGCACTATTATGATGCAACGCACGCTTAACCACTTCACGCGGATAAACACTCGCCGCATCAATCGTACCCTCAAACATCACCTCATCACTAATAATCCGATGTTGGTTATCTAAAAAGAGTATATAGAAGGCTTCACGCTGCCGATCGCGCAAGACACTCGATAAATAACGCTTAGTATGTTCCGGACTCGTTAACCCATCACCACGTTCAATCGTTTCTGCCAAGTAACGCTGGGTCATCTCAATCACCGCTTGCAACTGCACGTACTTCGCCTCGCCCAGCCCCTTATGCTGACAAAACTCACTTTTACTGGCACTAAATAGCTGTCTTAATGAGCCAAACTGTTTTAGCAGCGTATCGGCCAACGTGATCACATTCATCCCCTTGGTGCCAGTGCGTAAGAAAATCGCTAACAACTCCGCATCGGTTAATGAACTCGAACCGTGACTAATGAGCTTTTCACGTGGCATGGATTCATAGGGGAGCTGCTTTAGTTTCACACTCATCGTCTTTTTCTCGTTTGATCAATAATCCTTCACCTTGGTCTGCTTTGCTCTTTATCACGAACAGAATTTTTCTATTTTCAAACCAACAGCTAAATTTAATGTAACGGCAATGATAAGAAAGGCGTAACAAACGGACTTAACACCACTTCTTATGCCTTGTTCTAGCTCCTTGCCATCCATTTTGATATCTTATCCTGAGTATTTTTAAGGAATAACATCATGCAAACACTCGCTGGTAAGAAAATTCTACTTGGCATCAGTGGCGGAATTGCCGCGTATAAATGTGCTGAGTTAACACGTCGTTTAATTGAACGTGGCGCTCAAGTTCGCGTTGTCATGACCAAAGCCGCGCAAGAGTTCATTACGCCTTTAACTATGCAAGCGGTCTCGGGTCATCCGGTTTCCGATAGCTTATTCGATCCAGCGGCGGAAGCGTCAATGGGTCATATCGAATTAGCGAAATGGGCTGATCTGGTATTACTCGCACCTGCCACTGCCGATTTGATTGCTCGTATGAGTGCTGGCATGGGTAACGATCTTCTTGCGACTTTAGTCCTTGCGACCGATTCTCCTGTTGCCGTTGCGCCAGCGATGAACCAGCAGATGTACTCTAATGTGGCTACGCAGGAAAATATTGCGACATTAACCCGTCGTGGTTTTAACTTGTGGGGACCCGCTGCCGGCGAACAAGCCTGTGGTGATGTGGGCATGGGGCGTATGTTAGAGCCGATGCAACTGGTACATTGCTGTGAAGCCTTCTTCTCTTCTCGCGACAAGCTGCTATTAGATCAAGCAACAGCAACCGACACTGCCAGCGAAGAGACGCTATGCTTAAATGACCAACCACGTTTAGGCGACCAACCTCGTCTGGGTGATTCCATCGAGTTTCCGCTGCAAGGTAAGTCTGTGCTAATTACGGCAGGTCCAACTCGTGAAGCGATCGATCCTGTACGTTATATCTCCAATCATAGTTCAGGAAAAATGGGGTATGCCTTAGCCAAAGCAGCCAAAGCGCAAGGCGCACGCGTGACCTTAATTAGCGGTCCAGTTCGTTTAGCGACCCCAGAGAACGTGACGCGTATTGATGTCGAAAGTGCCATGTCGATGTTTGAAGCGGTGACCGAGCAAGCGCCAAACCATGATATTTTCATTAGCTGTGCTGCCGTTGCCGATTATCGCCCAGAGTGTATTGCCGAGCACAAGATCAAGAAAACCGGTCATAACGATGATGAAATGACGCTGCGTATGGTGAAAAATCCAGATATCGTCGCTTCTGTGGCGGCGATGACTGAGCAACGTCCATTTACGGTTGGCTTTGCGGCAGAAACACAAGACGTTGAGAAATACGCTCGCGGTAAACTTATCAATAAGAAGCTGGATATGATCTGCGCTAATGACGTATCAATTGAAGGTTTAGGCTTTAATAGTCAGCAAAACGCGCTGCACCTTTATTGGCAAGGCGGAGACAAAGCGCTACCAACCGAAGATAAAGACGTGCTTGGTCAGGCTATCATCTCGCATATTACTACCCTGCTGTAGTCCCTATCACAGTGACTAATCCATTGTTTACTCGGATTGTTATAGCTCACTGAATCGCATCGTAATCCTGCATATCGTTTGGTTTGGGTATATACTGCCCGAACCACTCTATGAGTAAAAATTGTTGTTAAAGGAAAAAAATAGATGGCTGGCACTAGAAAAACAAATCGCCGCGACGAGATCCTTCAAGCCCTAGCACACATGCTTGAGTCTCCAGAAGGTGCATCTCGAATCACCACTGCAAAACTGGCAAAACAAGTGGGCGTTTCTGAAGCTGCGCTTTACCGTCACTTTCCCAGCAAAGCCCGCATGTTTGAAGGTTTGATTGAGTTCATTGAAGAGTCGCTGATGTCGCGTATCAACCTTATCTTAGATGATGAGAAAGATACTCTTGAACGTATTCGTCTGATTATGCAGCTTATTTTAGTCTTCTCTGAGCGTAACCCTGGTCTTACCCGTATTCTTTCTGGTCATGCCTTGATGTTTGAAAATGAGCGTTTACGTGAGCGTATTAATCAGCTGTTCGAACGCATTGAGACTCAACTTCGTCAGGTATTGCGTGAGCGTAAATTGCGTGAAGGTAAGTCATTCCCTGTTGAAGAAAAGATCCTGGCCGCGCAACTGCTGGGTCAAGTGGAAGGCAGTTTGAATCGTTTTGTACGTTCTGATTTTAAATATCAACCGACGGCGAACTTTGATGCTTACTGGTCGCTATTAAGTGCGCAAATTAAGTAGCGATTATAAGTTACCGCTAGTGATGGGCTATAAATAGTTCAAGTCGTTGATTGATATACACCGTTTAGATTAAGCGAGCGTTTGATGAAAGATAGTTTAGATAGATACCCTGCGCCTAAATTTACTCTCTCTTTATTGCACCCAAGAAACTGGGGCGTATGGGCTGGGTTTGGTTTGTTGGCTTTACTGGTTAACCTGCTGCCTTATGCACTGCTATTAAAGCTAGGTCACGCCATGGGTCAACTGGGCATGCGTTACGGTAAGAAGCGCGTTCATGTGGCTAAGCGTAATATTGAGCTCGCTTTTCCTGATAAGTCGGCAGATGAAGTCGATGCCTTGGTGGCTGAGAACTTTAAAAACACGGGCTTGGCATTAATTGAAACGGGTATTACTTGGTTTTGGCCTACGTGGCGTTTTAAGCGCTTGATTGATATAAAAGATATTAGCGGGTTAGCAGAGAGCGACGCGGAAGGTAAAGGGGTATTGCTGGCTTGTGTGCATGCGCTTAACCTTGAGATCACCGCGCGTGCTTATGCTGTGGTTGGTTTTCCTGGCTATGGTGCATATCGTCCGCACAATAACCCTGCTTATGATTACATTCAGTACAATGGTCGCACGCAAAATGGCAACCGTCTGATTGACCGTAAGGATTTAAAGCAGATGATCCGCGTGCTGCGCAATGGTGGTCGTTTGTTCTATTTAGCCGATCATGATTATGGCATGAATAAGTCGGTATTTGTGCCTTTCTTTGCGGTTAAAGATGCCTGTACTACAACGGGTTCAAGCATTTTGGCTTACACCAGCAAGTGTGCAATTGTCCCAGGCTCTGGCTTTCGTAACGATAATAATCAATACGATTTAATTGCCAATAAGCGCATTGAGGCTGACTACCCACAAGATGATAGCACCGCAGCCGCTGCCTACTTAAACCACTATTTAGAAGAGGTGATTTTACGCGCCCCTGAGCAGTGGATGTGGCTCCATAAGCGTTATAAGACCATGCCTGACGGAAAGAACAAAGGCATTCGTTATAAGTAACAGCAGTAGCAAGTTACAAGTTACAAGTTACAAGTTACAAAAAGATAAGGGCTAGGTAGAGATTCTACCTAGCCCTTTTTTTATCAAGTGCTCGTTATTAAACGATCTTAGATGCCGTATTGTGCGCGGTAGGCTTTTACTGACTCTAGGTGTTGCTCATCTGTGCCCTTCTCTTCTAGGAAAGTCACCAGGTCAGTTAGGCTTACGATTGAGATGATTGCACAACCAAAGTCACGCTCCACTTCTTGAATCGCAGATAGCTCGCCTTTGCCTTTTTCTTGACGGTCAATAGCGACTAATACGCCAGCTAGATCGGCGCCATTTGCTTGGATGATTTCCATTGATTCACGAATCGCTGTTCCTGCTGTGATCACGTCATCAACCAGCATGATACGACCTTCTAGTTCGCTACCGACTAGGTTGCCACCTTCACCGTGATTCTTTGCTTCTTTACGGTTAAAGCAGTAAGGCGTGTCGATGTCGTGGTGATCGGCAAGTGCTACTGCGGTTGTCGTTGCGATTGGGATACCTTTGTATGCAGGGCCAAATAGCACGTCAAATTCAATACCAGAATCAGCAAGTGCTGCTGCGTAGAAACGACCTAAACGCGCTAGGTCACGACCTGTGTTAAACAATCCAGCATTGAAGAAGTATGGACTCTTACGACCTGACTTTAAGGTGAACTCACCAAATTTTAGTACTTCTTTCTCTAGGGCAAACTCAATAAATTCACGCTGATACGCTTTCATGTTTTCTCTCTCGTCAATGTATAAAGGGTCTATGTGTAAAGTGTCTGTGTATAAAGTTTCTATTTATAAGCTTTCTATTTATAAATAAGGGGGGTGTCTGTGGATCTTCAGTCAAAAAAATAGCCCCTGAATCAGGAGCTATTAAAAAATCAAATTAATCGGCTAGTGCCGCTTTCTGAGCGGTGACGATATCGGCAATGCCTTTGTTCGCCAATGCCAGTAATTCCATTAGCTCTTCGTGGCTAAATGGTTCGCCTTCTGCTGTGCCTTGAATTTCGATCATCTTGCCATCTTCTGTCATCACAACATTCATGTCGGTGTCAGCAGCAGAGTCTTCTGTGTACTCTAGGTCACATAGCGCTTGTTGTTTTACGATGCCCACTGAAACGGCAGCAACGTGGCCTTTCATTGGGTTCTTTTTCAGTTTACCGCTGTCTAATAGGCTTTGGATTGCATCCGCCATTGCGACACTTGCGCCAGAGATAGAAGCGGTACGTGTACCACCGTCAGCTTGGATTACGTCACAATCGACAGTGATCATGATTTCGCCCAGTTGCTTTAGGTCAACAACAGCACGTAGGCTACGAGCGATAAGACGTTGGATTTCCATCGTACGGCCGCCTTGTTTGCCACTTGCCGCTTCACGACGGTTACGAGTGTGGGTTGCGCGTGGCAGCATGCCGTATTCCGCTGTTACCCAACCTTTACCTTGGCCTTTTAACCAGCGTGGTACGTTTTCTTCTACGCTAGCGTTACATAGTACTTTGGTGTTGCCAAACTCAACTAATACTGACCCTTCAGCATAAGCGGTGTAGTTACGAGTAATTTTAATTGGACGAACTTGATCTACAGCACGGTCATTTGGACGCATGAGACTACCTATGTGAATGGGGTGAACTTGGTTGGGGCGAGATTATAGCGAAAAAACGTCATAGGTAATAGACACTAGACACTTTTTTCGACTCTTACCTCGTTTCTACTTTTGGGTTACACTTAGCTTATACTTATATTTTCATCTTCCTATAAAGGATACATTCATGATCTACAGCATGACCGCTTATGCACGTAAAGAAGTTAAAGGCGATTGGGGTTCAGCAGTTTGGGAAATCCGTTCTGTTAACCAACGTTACCTTGAAACTTACTTCCGTATGCCAGAGCAATTTCGAGGTTTAGAACCTATTTTGCGCGAGCGTTTTCGTAAGCGTCTAGCTCGCGGTAAAGTAGAATGTAACCTACGTTTTGAAGCTAACCCTGCTGCTAAAGGTGAGCTAAGCATCAATGAAGGTCTGGCGCAGCAAGTGATTAATGCCGCGAACCAAGTGATGGCGATGACTGGCGAAACGAGCCGCGTTAACCCATTCCAAGTGATGAACTGGCCTGGTGTGATGGAAACGCCTGAGCAAGATATGGATGCGATCAATAAAGATTTACTGGTTGGCTTTGATGCTGCGATTGCTGAGTTCATTGACGCACGTGGTCGTGAAGGCGAAAACATGAAGGCGTTGATTGTTCAGCGTTTAGATGCGATCACGGAAGAAGTGGTGAAAGTACGTGCGCGTATGCCTGAGATTTTGGTGTGGCAACGTGAGCGTCTGCTGACTAAATTTGCAGATGCGAAGGTAGAGCTTGAAGGTTCTCGCGTTGAGCAAGAGTTGATTCTTCTTGCGCAAAAATCTGACGTAGCAGAAGAGCTAGATCGTCTTGATTCTCACGTGAAAGAAGCAAATGTTATCTTGAAGAAAGGCGGAGCTTGTGGCCGTAAACTTGACTTCATGATGCAAGAATTTAACCGTGAATCAAACACGCTAGCTTCTAAGTCAATCAGCACAGACATCACCGCTTCAGGCGTTGAGCTAAAAGTGTTAATCGAACAAATGCGCGAGCAGATCCAGAATATCGAATAAAGTTTCTAGCTATTCACAGGCGTCAATATATACACGTAAGCCCCAGATTAATGGGGCTTTTCTGTTTTTATTGGTATTGACTTGTTTCCCCTAGTTCATGCTAAAGTGGTGACATATATGGTGACATATATGGTGACATATATGGTGACATAAAGTCGGGTTTCTTATAACCCTCCTCCCTAAAAGTCACCTTTAGATGATGAAGGGCAAGTGAAACTATAATTTCACAAACAAGGAAAATAAAGAAATATAGCTTCTCTTCATGTGTATCAATAAATAGTCCCCCCTATTGACCTTGCAACTAATATGTAACTATAATTTCACAAATGATAGATTAAGGAAACTATAATTACATTATGATGAATCAAGATGCTAAAGCTAAACGCACTGCTATTATCTTTCCTAAAAATAAGCAAATTCTGAATACATTAGGGGAGAATATAACGCTAGCAATGAAGCGACGCGGTATAACCCAGGATATGATGCACAACAGAACTGGCATATCTAAACCAACTTTACGAAAAATATCAAAAGGTGATCCCTCCGTATCTCTTGGGCACTATGTTAATGTACTTTCAGTTCTCGGTTTATTGGATGACCTCGCTAAAGTAGCATTTGATGATGAGTTTGGAAGAAAACTTCAAGATATTGAATTAATGAAGAAAAAAAGATAAGA
This sequence comes from Vibrio sp. 10N.286.49.B3, assembly GCF_002873395.1. GTDB lineage: Bacteria > Pseudomonadota > Gammaproteobacteria > Enterobacterales > Vibrionaceae > Vibrio. The sequence continues at coordinate 84,135 of NZ_MCUV01000004.1, forward strand.
GAGCCACATATGGAAATCTACGTTTATGCTGATTGGGTTGACCCAATTGATTCCATGTTCATTGGTACATTGCGCTCCTCTGTAATCAGAGGAAAAGAACACTTCAGCTTCAACTACGATAAAGAATGGTTAACCTCCGAATATGCTCGTCAAATAGATCCCTCTTTACAATTATATATTGGAGAGCAACATGCCGAAGATGACCGAAATTTCAAAGTATTTCTAGACTCATGCCCCGATCGTTGGGGGCGTCTTCTGATGCAGCGTAGAGAAGCAGTAATAGCTCGAAATGAAAAGCGTCGAGCCCGTAAATTGTTTGAAACCGATTATCTCTTAGGAGTACATGATTCATTCCGCATGGGAGCTCTACGCTTCCGTACATCCAAAAATGGCATTTTCCTAGATAATAGTGATGATTTAGCAGCACCTGCAATCACTTGTCTACCAGAGCTACAACTGGCTGCAAATGGTATTGAAAATACTCCCGATTTCGATAATCCTGACTACCTTAAATGGTTAAACATGCTGATATCTCCGGGCTCATCATTAGGTGGAGCTCGCCCTAAAGCCTCAATTAGAGATATAGATCAAAGCTTATGGTTAGCTAAATTCCCAAGTCGTTATGACGAGTATGATATCGGATTATGGGAGTTTATTGTGTATCAGATGGCTTTAGATGTTGGTATCAATATGGCAGATTCAAAAATTGAAGCTATCGGGCATCATCACATCTTCTTGACCAAACGGTTCGATAGAACCGAAGATGGTAAGAGACTACACTTCAGCTCAGCAATGACTCAACTGGAGTATTTTGATGGTCATGATGACAGTGCAAGCTATCTAGAGCTCGCTGAGTTCTTAATACAGTACGGTTCTAATACCAAAGTGGATTTAGAGCAACTTTGGAAGCGTATGCTATTCAATATCATGGTATCAAATAGTGATGACCATTTGAGAAATCATGGCTTTATTCTTGATACAACTGGATGGCGACTATCCCCAGCCTATGATATTAACCCTACAATGAATGCGACTGGCTTACATCTAAATATAGACGACACAAGTAACGCTCTTGATGTCGATCTTGCATTTGAAGTTGCAGATTACTTTCAAGTTGATGCACGAACAGCGAATGAGATTTATCAAAAAATTCTTAACGTTGTTTCCGGATGGGAGAGCCTGGCACAAAAATATGGAGCGCCAAAAGGCGAACGCGATCTTCTGAGAGGTTGTTTTATAACAGAAGAATACTAAGCCTCTATTTTAGAGGCTTTTTTTATGCACCGATAAACAGTGAAGCTGGTACACCAAAACGCGCTGATAGTGCCTTAATGTGGTTGAGCGTTAGGGAGCGCTTTCCACTCAAGATCATTGATACTGTCGATTTTGCACCAATCTCTTCTTTGAAGTCACTTAACGTCAATTGATGCTGATCGATAATAACCCTTAGCATGGCGATGCCTGGCTCTAGTTTTTCGATAGCTTGATTAAATTCACTAAACTGCTCCGCTTCTTCTTCGTATCTTTCAATCACCGGAAACATCAAGTCGATCACTGGCTGATGAGCATCATAATCTTCGATAAGTACTTCCATCGTGGCAATCAGCTCTTGATATTGCTCAGGCGAAGAGATACCACTCACCCAAGGCATAACTTGGTTCAGTTGATTAGCGGCTTTGTCTAACACAGCGATATCTAACATATTGTTACCTCTTCAGTTTCTTTTCACGGTATTGCTTTGTAATACGGTCGTACTCGGCATGGCTGACAATGTTCTTAATGAAGCATCGACCTCCTACAAATTCGATAAATGCAATAAGCCTTAAGTTGTTACCGCCAATGCCGATCACCCACCACTTATCAACGTATTTAAAATTGTCTAGTGACGGAAAGACTTTTCGTAGCTCATCTGGGCTTTTTGCTTTACTCTCTTTTAACACCTTGTACGTTGCATCTAGTGCATCGGAATCGTTTGGATAGAGTTTTTTCGCATTTTCAAAAGGTTGCTTACTTATAACGTGCATGTACTATCCAGTTTGTTCACTATATGGGAACACTATACCTAAACCAAGCTTAGTTCACAATATGTGAACGCCAAGGCGTAACCAAAATGGATAGCTGGATAATCAATGGTGGTCAAATCGGTGGTTAAAAATGTAAATTAAAGAAAATAGCAACCTCAACCACATGATTTAAAACAGGTTAACTATTGCAACCCACATTCAGATCCAAAACATCGAATAATTTTATTGCTGTTTTTTATGCTCTATCTCTAACTCTTTTTTCTGCCTATCCTTTACCGTTCCCCAAGTTTCACCCTCTTCCCTTTCTGTTACTCTCTCTTTGTATTTTTTTACCGCTCGCTCCATAACTCTACTTTTATCTATATGACCCGATAAATCTAAATGCTCTAATGTACAAGCAATATCCCACAATAGATCCCCGAGTTCATCTTCAAGATAACATTGACGATTAGAGTGAATTTCTTCTTTCACTTCTTCGACTTCTTCAACTAAACCATTCAGATATGTTTCAGCACCTTTATACCAGTCACCTTGTAGATCTCTCTGAGCTTTAACCGTTGCAATTTCTTGTAATTTTTTAAACATCGATAGCCTTCACCATAAGTAAACATCTCTTGAATATTAACATTAGTTACCTCAACACTAAGCAAAAAAAACTGGCCTTATATACAGTTCATCGTTATAATCTACCTCATATTTAATAAATAGGTAAAAGACATGTCTAAGAATATTGTTTCATTTTTTGCAGGTGCTGGCGGCTTAGATCTTGGTTTTGAAAATGCAGGATTTAATGTCACTTGGGCAAATGAATATGATAAGGATATCTGGGCTACTTATAAAAAAAATCACCCAAATACTCAATTAGATCAGCGAAGTATCACAGATATTAATGCAGATGAGGTTCCTGAATGCGATGGCATCATTGGGGGTCCACCATGTCAAAGCTGGAGCGAAGCCGGTGCTCAACGCGGAATTAAAGATCAAAGAGGTCAGCTATTTTTTGATTTTATTCGTATTCTTGAGGCAAAGAAACCAAAGTTCTTCCTTGCTGAAAACGTAAGTGGTATGCAGCATGCTAGACACAAAGAAGCTCTTGATAATATTAAGGTAATGTTTAAAGAAGCTGGCTATGATCTTAATATAAAAATGATGAATGCCGTGGACTATGGCGCAGCTCAAGATAGAAAACGTGTCATCTTTATCGGCTTTAGAAGTGATTTAAACGTTAAGTACACCTTTCCTGAGCCAATCGCAAAAGATGAACGCCTAGCTCTGAAAGACATTATCTTAGACCTAGATGGCTCAGCAATGCCAGCCCTTGATAAACAAAAGCCAAACCCGGATGTGAAGATTCTTAATCATGAGTTTATGATTGGAGGCTTCTCTACTATGTTTATGTCTCGTAATAGAGTTAGAACTTGGGATGAGCCATCTTTTACCATTCAAGCCGGTGGACGACATGCACCTATTCACCCTAGCGCTCCAAAAATGGAAAAAGTAGAGAAAGATAAGTTTAAATTTATTGAAGGACATGAGTATAGAAGACTTAGTGTTCGAGAGTGTGCTCGTATTCAAGGCTTCCCTAATGACTTTGAATTTATATATAAGAATGTTGCTGCTGGCTATAAAATGATCGGTAATGCTGTCGCTGTACCCTTTGCTAAAGCTCTAGCAATCAGCATTAAAGAGCACCTTAAATAAGAAAGGGAACAATTCTGGCATGAAATGACCTAGCAGCGATTACCAATATCCGCACAATTCTTTGCTCAAAAATTAACGATAAAAAGAATTACAAATTATGAAAAAAACCATTCTTGCTGTAGCGCTTGCTGCTGCTTCTACTTTCGCTTCAGCTTCTGAAGGTTTAACCAAATTCAGCCCAGCATACGCAGGTAGCAAAGTGGGCTTTAGTGCTTCAAGTGCTAAGCATTTAGATAGCCATAATGCAGGGATTCAAGTGGGTAACGGTATCGTTGCGGGTACTTTTAACTACTCTGACATTGAAGATTTCACTACCCTAAACCTTGGTCTTAAGTTTAATGCTGACGGCTTTTTTGGTGGCCTAAACTACGATATCGATTCTGATTTTCACTACTCTTATCGTAACTCTTATTATTCTGAATCTCTCGATCCAAAACTAGGCTTTCACTTAGGTTATGAGTTTAACCCTAACCTTTACGTGATGTGGGCGCGTAGTGCGCTTGAGTGGAACTATGTTGATAGTAATTTGCGAGGTCATCTTGAATTCGTAGTGAATAACCTAGTGGTTGGCACTCAATTCCAACTGGCTGATAATCTATATGGTCACGGTATCTTTGGTATGAGCATGTACTCTGAAGATTCTAAATACGGCTATAGCTACACAGATAACAGCGCTATCATAGGCTTTGGTATTGAGTACTTAGCAAATAGTGGTTTCTATGCGGGTGCTAACCTAACACACGTTGATGAATCAACCGTTAGCTTTGGCTTCGGCTACATGTTCTAAATTTGGCTTTCCGTTCTCACTTGTTTATTCATAGATAAGTGAGGATTGATGCCATAAAAAACGCCACCCTCTTCTGATTTAACTACAACGAGTTAATCTAAAGAGGGTGGCGTTTTTACAGCTTGCTACTTACATCATCTAGCGCACTAATGATGCGACGATGACAAAAGTTATAGCAAAACCTACGATAGTGTCGCTTGCAGTTGTTCGAGTAGTGAACGTTGCTCATCAGTTAGATTGGTTGGCGTCTGCACTTTCATCTTCACAAACAAATCGCCCACTTCGCCTTTACGGTTCGTTACGCCTTTGCCGGTAATTTTGAACTTACGTCCGGTCTGAGTACCCGCTGGCACTTTCAGTTTAAAGCGACTATCAATCACGTTCACTTCGGCTTCACCACCTAATGCGGCTGTCGCCATATCAATCGTCACGTTGCAGATAAGGTCGTTCTCTTCACGCTCTAAAAACGCATGGGCACGCGTGGTGATGTTAAGCAGTAAGTCACCAGAAGGACCGCCATTGATGCCTGCGCCGCCTTTGCCAGAGAAGCGGATTTTCTCGCCATCTTTAATGCCTGCAGGGATCTTAACGTTGATTTTTTTATGCTCACCATTAATTGGTAGCTCAACGACTTTTTCAATCCCTTGAATAGCATCAACAAAATCGATGGTAAAGGTGAATTCACGATCTTGACCTTTTTGTGGACGAGGACGACCGCGACCTTGAGAAAAGATGTCATTAAAGCCACCAAATCCACCGCCGCCGAACATATCTTCAAATCCGCCGCCATGACCACCGAAGCCACCGTGACCGCCAAATCCGCCGCGTCCTTGTCCACCGTTTTCAAAGGCAGCATGACCAAACTGATCATATTGACGACGTTTATCGGCATCATTCAGCAGTTCGTACGCTTCTTTGACTTCTTTGAAACTGGCTTCTGCTGCGGCATCACCTGGATTTTTATCTGGATGGTATTTCATCGCTAGCCGTTTATAGGCTTTTTTGATGTCCTTTTCTGAGGCTCCCTTAGAGACACCTAGCACGCTGTAATAATCTCGTTTCGACATGCTAAAACCTCTTTCAATGTCTAGCTTAAATAAAAAAGGGGCGAGAGAGTTACCTCATTCGCCCTGAATAACCGTTAGCCTAACTATTTATAGCCATAACTCAACGATTTATTACATTTAATTCAGCATTGAGCTAATACGTTATTTTACTTCCTCAAAATCGGCTTCCATTACATCGTCATCTGATTTTGATTTCGACTGTGTTTCAGCACCATTGGTTTGAGTTTGTGCTTGTTGTTGAGCGATTTCCATCAGCTTTTGAGCCGCTTGCATCAACTCTTGAACTTTAGCCTCGATCGCTTCTTTGTCATCACCAGGCTTAACTTCTTCTAGTGCTGCAATAGCCGCTTCGATTTTCGCTTTCTCTTCCGCTGGAAGTGCTTCACCCGCTTCATCCATTTGCTTCTTGGTGCCGTGGATCACTTGGTCAGCTTGGTTGCGCACGTTCACCAATTCTTCAAACTTTTTATCGTCTTCTTTATTGGCTTCCGCTTCTTGAACCATGGCTTCGATTTCCGCTTCAGATAAACCACCAGAAGCTTGGATTGTGATCTTCTGCTCTTTGCCTGTCGCTTTATCTTGTGCTGATACATTCAAGATACCATCAGCATCCAGATCAAACGTCACTTCAATTTGCGGCATGCCACGTGGAGCAGGCTGAATACCTTCTAGGTTAAATTGACCTAGCGATTTGTTGTAAGTTGCTTGTTTACGCTCACCTTGCAGAACATGAATCGTCACGGCATTTTGGTTATCTTCTGCTGTCGAGAACGTTTGATGCGCTTTGGTTGGGATGGTGGTGTTCTTCTCAACCAATTTTGTCATCACGCCACCCATGGTTTCGATACCAAAAGACAGAGGAGTAACGTCGAGTAGTAGAACGTCTTTAACGTCGCCAGCCAGTACACCACCTTGCACTGCAGCACCCATTGCAACCGCTTCATCTGGATTGACATCACGGCGAGCTTCTTTACCAAAGAATTCAGCCACTTTCGCTTGAACCATTGGCATACGGGTTTGACCACCCACTAAAATCACATCCGTAATGTCATCAATAGTCAGCTCCGCATCGGCAAGGGCAACTTTTAATGGCTCTAGTGAGCGTTGCACTAAATCTTCAACTAAAGACTCTAGCTTTGAACGTGTGACTTTAACGTTCATGTGTTTAGGACCGGTTGCATCAGCCGTGACGTAAGGAAGGTTTACGTCGGTTTGCTGCGCTGAAGAGAGTTCGATTTTCGCTTTCTCTGCCGCTTCTTTAACACGTTGCATAGCAAGAGGATCGGTTTTTAAATCAATACCCTGCTCTTTTTTAAACTCATCAACGAGGTAGTTGATCATGCGATTATCGAAGTCTTCACCACCAAGATGGGTATCACCGTTCGTTGCCAGTACTTCGAAGGTTTGGTCACCATCAACTTTGTCGATTTCGATGATAGAGATATCAAATGTACCACCACCCAGGTCATAGACTGCGATAGTGCGCTCACCCTCTTTCTTATCAAGACCGTAAGCCAGTGCGGCAGCGGTTGGTTCGTTGATGATACGTTTGACTTCAAGACCAGCGATACGACCCGCATCTTTCGTCGCTTGACGTTGTGCATCGTTAAAGTAAGCAGGAACGGTAATAACCGCACCAGTGACTTCTTCGCCTAAGAAATCTTCCGCTGTTTTCTTCATTTTTTTCAGAATTTCAGCCGATACTTGAGGAGCCGCCATTTTTTGGCCTTGCGCTTCAACCCAAGCATCACCATTGTCCGCTTTAACAATATTGAAAGGCATGATTTCGATATCACGCTGAACTTCTTCGTCTTCAAAACGACGACCGATAAGACGCTTGATCGCGAATAGTGTGTTTTGTGGGTTGGTTACTGCTTGACGTTTTGCAGGTTGACCAACCAGTGTTTCGCCATCGGTATAAGCAATAACCGATGCCGTTGTGCGCTCACCTTCCGCATTTTCAAGTACGCGTGGAACGTCGCCGTCTAATACTGAAACACAAGAATTTGTTGTTCCTAAGTCAATACCAATTATTTTACTCATAATTATACCCTCGATACTTGCATTAGTTTTTATAATGCAAATATCTAAATTTAGTGTGCAGTTCCCCTAGCGCAGCGATTGATTCACTGCGCTAAACTTCAATTTTTTATTCAGCTATATGATGAAACTGAATGATTACCGAGCGATTTAGTGGTCGGTATTAGCCAATTGAGATATTACGCGGCTTCATGGCTTCAGGGACTTCACGGACTAAATCAACGTGAAGTAAGCCATTTTCCATGCTGGCTGTAGTGACCATTACGTAATCGGCTAATTGGAATTTGCGCTCAAAGTCGCGCTCTGCAATACCTTGATATACGTAGTTTGGTTTGTCTTCAGTCGTTTTCGCTTTGCCTGAGACCAACAGCATGTTTTCGTTTTGCGTTAGGGTAATGTCATCTTCTGAAAAACCAGCAACGGCCATCGTAATACGATAGTTATTGTCATCTTTCTGTTCGATGTTGTATGGAGGGTATCCATTACTAGACTGCTTCTTCGCGCTGTTTTCTACAAGATCTAACAGGCGGTCGAAACCAATTGATTGGCGGTATAGGGGAGAAAAATCTACTTGACGCATAATACTATCCTCATAAATAAGCAATAGTTCTCAGACCAGGATTGGCTTATATAAGCACGACCAATAGCATGAGACTAACCACATACTCCGAGTGTTATCTTTATAACCACTTTGGACGTATGTATTAAATAATGAAAGCAGGTGGCAAGCCGAATCGGTCATGCGACACTCTACCGTTTGATGACTGTTGAACCCGATTAAGTCGGCGAACTTGGTCATCAATGAACTCCATAAGGCAGCTCATGTATTTAATATATGCTTCCCAGTTTTAACTGTCAATATAGAAATTAGTTTTTTTAATGCTTATTCGGTTTTCATTAACGCGTCCAAGCTTAAACAACAAAAAAACCTTGGCCTAATGAAAAGCCAAGGTTTTGTGTCTTTAACTCAGTGTGATGCTAACGAGTCACTAAGTGTGATGCTAGCTAGAACTCATTGAGCTTACTCTGGGCAAACCGCCTCACCGATGTCTTCCCAAACACTGCTTGTTGTTGGGTTCTCACCTTGAGTCCACCATTTTGCTTGGTAGCGACGCTCGCCGTGGTCAACTTCATCACCGCCATTGTAAACGGTGTCAGCATTCCAACCCATCGCAACGGTGCTGTGCAGTTCCCATACGTCAGCGGCTAGAGAAGGCGCGGTATTTTGTGTCCACCACTTCGCTTTCCAAACGAGATCATCATGACTCACTGTGTCACCACCGTTGTACACTTGACCGGCTTGGTATGCAGGGAAATCACCTAGGTTTGGATCTTCCACTGAACATTCACCTGGAAGCTCACCCGGTTCGCCAGGGATAAGTGGCTCATCTGGTGTACCTGGTTCTGCTGGCTTACCGCTTTCACCTTCTTCAGGCGCTTCAATTGGCGTACCGGTTCCTGGATCAATCACTATCATTTTTTCTACGATAATCGTCGTGCTTGCTTTAGCGTCAAGCTGACCATCGGAAACCAAGACGCTAATATCAGTGACGATATCTTCTGTGGTGGTTGGCGCTTTTACCACAAGTGTCTTTGAGCCGTAGCCGCTGATCACCTCAAAGTTACTTGGCACTGACCAGTCAAACGTTAATGGATCGTTTTCAGGATCGTTTGCTTGTGCTGTCAGGCTAAATTGTTGACCTGATTTCACGGTTAGTGTCGCTGGAAGCTCAACCGTTGGCGGCTGGTTTTCTGGCTCTTCAGCTAGGTTAGCAATCGCCACTGAATCGGTGCCCGTTAGGTTTTCAGGGTCGGTTACCGTTAGTGAGAAGCTGTAGGTTTGGTCTTCATCAACCGCTGGTACAAACACGGTCGCTTGTGCACGGTCAGCATTGATTAGCTCAACCTGCTCGCCACCAATTTGTGTCCATGTGTAGGTCAGTGCTTCACCTTCTGGATCGTAAGAAGCGCTGCCATCTAGCGTCACTTCTACTGGACCACTAACTTCATGATCTTGACCTGCGTTGGCAACCGGTGGCTTGTTGACGGGTGGCAGTTCGCCATTATCATCGCCATGACCGAGAGACTCATGCATAGCGTTAAGCACATCACCGTTATCGCCATCAATTTCCCACGACATTAAGCCGCCAAGACCGTGTTCACGTACGTATTGACCTTTCGCAAGTACAGCACGTTCATTATCAAATGTGATCAGCTCTTTGGTTGTTGGGTTCCACATGTATGACGCTTCTGCTTGCTCATCATAACGCTCTTCCCAATCACCACCGCTGCGGTTAGCTCGGATATCACGGTAATCAACAACGCCGTTTTCCCATGTACCTTTGATTGCGCCTGTTGCACGACCTGAGAATGGGTTGTCGTTAACATAATCATGTACGCCAGTCCAACCACGCCCGTATTTTGGTACGCCAGGAATGATACGTTTTCTATCCACACCGGCTTCGATTAGGTGCTGTACGCCTTCATTCAAGTTAAAGTCGTATGGGACGTCATGTTCTGGTTGGTAAATACCAGATTGGTGACCAAGGTTTTCAGTATCAAAGGCACCGTACATGTCGTAGCTCATCACGTAGATGTAATCCATGTACTGCTGCGCTTGATTGAAATCGACAACGCCAAGTTTTGTTGATGAAGTGTGTACTGCTGAAGAGAGCTCGAAAGTACGACCGGTTTCTGCTTCTAGTTCGTCCATCATTTCACGTAACTCTTTCATCAGCGTTACGTATAGCTCGCCATCTTTTTCAGGGTCGCCAAGGTTTGGATTCGCACCGCCACCGCCTGGGTATTCCCAATCGATATCAATGCCGTCGAAGAATTTCCATGTCAGTAGGAATTGACGTACTGAGTTGATAAATGTTTTACGACCTTCTTCATCGTGCATGAAATAGAATGGGTCTGAAAGTGTCCAGCCACCAAGAGAAGGAACGATTTTTAGATCCGGGTTGGCTTGTTTGATCTGCATTAGCTGACCAAAGTTACCTTTAAAGTTGTCGGCCCATGTGAAATGACCATTAAAGGTATTTTGCACGGTTGCCCACGGGTCATGTAGAGCCAGTTCAAAGTCATCAACGCCTTCACAAGCACGCAGTAACTGTTGGTAACTGCCATCAATTTCTTTCACGCTGTCATTCATGTCTGCACCACAAATTGGTACGAACGCGTAGATAAGGTGCGTTAAGTTTTCATGTGGGATTTTTGCTGCTAGGTAGTCACGCTCATAGCCTGACCACTCTACGAAATAGGTACTCACCACACTGCCCGATGTATTGGTGTATGGCTTGTTGTTTTCTAGGTATTGAGCTTCCAGCGGCTCCATGTGTGCGCCATCTGTATCGGCAACCACAACATTTTTTGGCGTACTTACGCTGGCGCCATCATCATTTGATAGCTCCACAACAAGCTCATAGCGACCGGATTTTTCGATATTAAAACTGGCTTTACCTGGGTTACCATCGGCTTGCCAAACGACTTCGCCATTGAGTAAGATCGCTGATTGGGTAGCGGGATCGCCAGTCCAAACAGACCATGAGATATCAACCACCACTTCATCGTGTAGCGTAATTAAATCACGGTATGACTGTTTGGTATCGTCTACTTCAACAAATGAGTAGTTGAGATCGCCCCATTCATTAATGGTTGGAACGCCCGGCGCGGCTGCCATCGTATTGAATGACATGCCCCCGATTAAAAGTGCTAGTACTGTTTTTTTCACGTTAAGCTATCCTGTTATTTATTTTTCACAATTAATGTTCAAGTCAATTGAAAGGCAGTCATCGGATTGAAAGCTGCCGAGTTATTAGACCTGATATAAATGAAAAACCACTAACAGAACACCATTCTGTGGGAGAAAATCACACTCTTAATATTTATTGCCGTTTGCACACATTCCTCTGACTTTTGCACTTGATTTTCATCAAACATAAAGTTATGAGAGCAAGAAAAAGGCTGTGTTTATTAATCTTGAAAATTAACGGCCACCAAAGCAAAGGTATTTGATATCTAGGTACTCATCTAAACCTTGCTTAGCCCCTTCCCGACCAATACCCGATTGCTTAACTCCGCCAAATGGGGCGACCTCTGTGGAGATAATGCCGTCATTAATGCCGATCATGCCATATTCCAATGCTTCTGAAATCTGCCAAATACGGTGAATATTCTGGCTATAAAAGTACGCGGCTAATCCATAAATGGTGTCGTTTGCCATCTCGATTAAGGATTCATCGCTATCAAAACAGACCACAGGAGCAACAGGACCAAAGATCTCTTGTTGGATAATATCCATACCATGGCTGACATCGGTTAAGATCACTGGCTGAACAAACAAGCCATCCAACTGCTTAATCGGAGAGGTCGGGTTCGCGCCTTGCTCAATAGCACGCTCTACCATCGCTTGGATATTTTGTTTCGCAGCTTGGCTAATAACAGGACCAACGGTAGTGCCTTCCTCTAACCCATTACCGACTTTCAAGGTTTTTACTGCCGCATCGAATTTGCTGACGAACTCATCGTACACCTTGCTGTGGACGTAAAAGCGATTGGCACAGACGCAGGTTTGTCCAGCATTGCGAAATTTCGATAGCATGGCTCCTTGAACTGCGGCGTCGATATCCGCATCATCAAAGACGATAAATGGGGCATTGCCTCCCAACTCCATCGAGGTGCGCTTAACACTTTGTGCACACTGCGCCATGAGTAAACTGCCCACCCGTGTCGACCCGGTAAAAGAGAGTTTGCGGATCAATGGGTGTGAGGTAAAAGCGTCACCAATTTGCGGCGCATCTTCACCAATCACGACTTGTAATAGGTCACGTGGAATCCCGGCTTGATAAGCTAACTCGGCAACCGCAAAAGCTGAAAGTGGTGTCAGCTCTGCTGGTTTGATGATAAAGCTACAACCGGCAGCAAGGGCTGGGGCGGCTTTACGGGTGATCATGGCGATGGGAAAGTTCCATGGGGTAATCGCGCAGGCAACGCCAATTGGTTGCTTGATGGTGACTAAGTTTTTACCCGCAGCTGGCGCAGGAATGGAATCACCGTAGGCACGCTTGGCTTCTTCTGCAAACCATTCAACAAAGCTTGCACCATAGCTCACCTCTCCCATGGACTCTGCCAGCGGTTTACCTTGCTCTAGCGTCATCAGCCGCGCGAGATCGGCTTGGTTTTCCATCAGCAATTCATACCACGCTTTTAATATTACTGCCCGTTGCTTTGCTGTCTGTTTAGCCCACTCTTTTTGCGCATCATGAGCTCGTTCAATACCTTGATTAACACTTTTGACACAGCTAATGGGAACATGCCCTATTTGCTCACCGGTTGCAGGGTTCGTCACTGCCAGTTGAGATGGTGCGCTGACATCCATAAATGATAATAGGGTTCGGTTTTGAATATGCTGCATGACATTCCCTTTATGTGGCTGTTTTCTACAATACTCATGTAGTTGCATTATAATAATTGTGTCAATGGATGACAATTTGGTCATTGCTATACTTTGGCTTAGCGCACCACTTACTTATAAAACTCAATTAAATTAGAAGCTTATATTCGATAAAACCAACCATCCTGACATAAATCTCAAAAATAGGATTCGAACACTTTTTAATCAAATGCTGTTGAAAAAAACACCTTGTACGCTACCATGGTCATACTTGATTGAAGTGTCGATAACAATAAAAATTACCACCTTCATTTAAGTTGTCGTTAATTAGATATAAGGGAATATTATGGATCAATGTGACCACTCACAACATTTACAACGTCAACATAGAAATTTCTGGCAGCGGTTCATTGGTATTAAAGAAATACTCCGCTGCTCTAACTGTGGTCATATCATCACGGTTAGATAGACAGCAAAAAGGGCGCTTCATTAAGAAGCGCCCTTTTGTTTATTTTGCATTCTATTCTAAATAATCTCGAAAATAGACATATTTTGTCCAGGCACACATCTTACAATTTGACACTGTGATTAAGCTTATAAATGAAAAACCTGTTCATATTCACCGCAGCAAGCTTACCACACACAATACGCAACATTTATCACAAAAGTACAATAAACCCATTCAACTTGTGTGATATTAGTTCCATTTTTTCAGCTAAAGATCTTTTATAATAAAACTATAAATAAGATTCATAAAATAATTCAAAGAAATAATAGGCTTAATATGTGCAACCATTCTCAATACTTGCAACGTCAACGAAGGAGCTTCTGGCAAAGGCTCATTGGTATTAAAGAAATACTCCGCTGCTCTAACTGTGGTCATATCGTCACTGTTAGATAGACAGCAAAAAGGGCGCTTCTATTAGATAGAAGCGCCCTTTTGTTTTTAAACCGGATACTAATCACTGCGAGTAGATTGGTATAATATCCCTAGCAAACGCGTTGTCATCTTAGTGATAATCTTATGCGCTGTTCGAAGTAGTATCGAAAATGCAGGTCATGCCGTTGCTTACCCCAAAATCGAAACTACCCCTTTAGCATTACACGCTGATAATAATTATGTTAGTAATAATATACACAACCAATCGTTATGCGTGATATATCACGATTTTAGACTTCCACTCTGTTTTTTTGAAGTAATGTCACAAAAATAACATCTATAGGGCTATTTTATTCTAGCGAGTAGAGACGTTACCTCATCTACCGACAATACAACCATATAGAGTGATTTTGGGTTCTTTAAAGTGATGATTTATTTGTATTCGATAACTTTTGCTACGTACTCAAATTTATCCGACTTACCAAGTTTATTGCGATAGACATCTACGGAGAAAAAGTTTGGTGAATCTTGCTCAATTTTTTTGATGATCTCTTGATTGAGCTTATCTAGGCTATCGTGACCATAAACAAAGAACTGATCTTGTTTTTCCAAGTTGATATGCTTAGCGTAAGTTGCCGAAACTAAAGCTTTACTTAAACTTTCATGTACCACAACTTGGTAGTCAACATATTCAAACTGCGTCCCTTCATTATGTACGCTAGCAAAGATATCTTCTTGGCCTGACACTGAAACGAGTTCTCGCATCACTTGGTTAACTTCTTGAATGTCTTGTGTGGTTGCTGTTTGAGCTGAAACATTAAAAGCAGCAGAAATAAGTGCAGCAAGTAAAAGTGTTTTTTTCATAATAGAGAGTCCCGAGTTGTTGGCTACTGATGGTTATATTACCCATACAAATATGATCTATTTAATCTCATTTGCAGGACTCAACCCTCCATACAACCGTGTGCTTATCACTCTTGATAAGGACAAAAAAATGTCATCATTTACATATTCACCTAACTCGCCGTTTATGCTACTCTTCGCCTCCATTTTTCTGGGTGCTTTTCACTCAGAACACGCATTTTAATAGGCTAAGCACTACACTTAGCATTCAATCCAACCAACCGTGGAAATATAAAGATGGGCAAAGGCACTCTCTATATCGTATCTGCTCCTAGCGGCGCCGGTAAATCGAGCTTAATCTCAGCGATGCTGGAAACGAACCCTACCTATGCGATGAAAGTCTCTGTGTCTCATACGACTCGTGATGCTCGCCCAGGTGAGATCGATGGCACCCATTACCACTACATTGCGAAAGAAGAATTTAAGTCTTTAATTGAACAAGGCTTATTCCTTGAGTACGCAGAAGTATTTGGTAACTACTACGGTACCTCTCGTGTTTGGATTGAAGATAACCTAAATAAAGGTATCGATGTCTTCCTCGATATCGACTGGCAAGGTGCACGTCAAATTCGTGAGCAAATGCCACAAGCGAAAAGCATCTTCATTCTGCCACCGTCAAATGGTGAACTAGAACGTCGTCTAAATACTCGTGGTCAAGATGCTCCTGAAGTCATTGCAAAACGAATGAGTGAGGCAAAATCAGAGATTTCTCACTACAATGAATATGATTACATGATCATTAATGATGACTTTGATAACGCTTTAATTGACTTTAAAGCTATTATCCGTGCCGAGCGTCTGAAACAAGACAAGCAAAGCGCTAAGTATCAAGGTATGCTGACCGCACTATTATCTGAGTAATCAGACACCAGCATACATACAAATCTTTACTGCTGGCTTGGCGATTTAACGGCTTCTCTGTCTATTTATATGGCGTTCAGGTCTATTATCGTTGGCGAGCAGTATTTATCAGTGAGATAAGTCTGCCTCGATCTAGCTAAAGCTGGACGAAACTTGTATACTTTCTCGTCATTAAAAATTAATTAGTTAACTATTTGGAGTTCTCATGGCACGCGTAACTGTTCAAGACGCTGTTGAAAAAGTTGGCAACCGTTTCGACCTAGTTCTAATCTCTGCTCGTCGCGCTCGTCAAATGCAAACTGGCGGTAAAGATTCACTAGTGCCAGAAGAAAATGATAAGCCTACGGTTATCGCTCTACGCGAAATCGAAGAAGGTCTTATCACGAAAGATGTATTGGACGCACGTGAGCGCCAAGAACAGCAAGAGCAAGAAGCGGCTGAGCTGGCTGCGGTAAGTAGCATTACACATACCCGTTAATTCGGTTATTCGTATCAAGTAACTTTTCGGGTCTATAATTTGTATCTATTCGATAGCCTCAAAGACGTTGCCCAAGAATATCTAACAGAGCCTCAGGTAGAGGCTCTGCGTCAATCTTTTGTGGTAGCGCGGGACGCGCATGAGGGGCAAAGTCGCTCTAGTGGCGAGCCTTATATCATTCACCCGGTTGCTGTTGCTCGGATCTTGGCGGAAATGCGCCTTGATACAGAGACACTTCAAGCAGCACTTCTTCATGATGTCATCGAAGATACCGAAGTCAGTAAAGAAGAACTTGAAGCTCAATTTGGCACTACCGTTGCTGAGTTAGTGGATGGGGTATCTAAACTCGATAAACTTAAGTTTCGAGATCGCAAAGAAGCCCAAGCGGAAAACTTCCGTAAAATGGTGCTGGCGATGGTACAAGACATTCGTGTCATCTTAATCAAACTGGCAGACCGAACTCACAACATGCGTACACTTGGGGCACTTCGTCCTGACAAAAAGCGTCGTATTGCTCGTGAAACTCTAGAAATTTATTCACCTCTTGCCCACCGTCTGGGTATCCACAATATTAAAACCGAATTGGAAGAGTTAGGCTTTGAAGCGCTCTACCCTAATCGTTATCGCGTTTTAAAAAATGTGGTGAAAGCGGCGCGTGGTAATCGTAAAGAGATGATCCAACGTATCCATAGCGAAATCGAAGGTCGACTGCATGATGTCGGTCTATCGGCACGCGTCTTTGGTCGTGAGAAGAACCTGTTCTCCATCTATAACAAGATGAAAAGTAAAGAGCAGCGTTTCCACACCATTATGGATATCTACGCATTCCGTATTGTCGTTGACTCTGCTGATACGTGTTATCGCGCATTGGGTCAAGCACACAACTTATACAAGCCACGTCCTGGTCGAGTAAAAGATTACATTGCTGTGCCAAAAGCCAACGGCTATCAATCGATTCATACTTCAATGGTAGGTCCTCATGGCGTACCGGTTGAAGTGCAGATCCGTACTGAAGATATGGATCAAATGGCGGATAAAGGGGTCGCGGCGCACTGGTCTTATAAAGGCAATGGCGATCGCACTGGCACCACCGCGCAAGTGAAAGCCCAACGCTGGATGCAAAGCTTATTAGAGCTGCAACAGAGTGCGGGTAACTCGTTTGAATTTATCGAGAACGTAAAATCTGATCTTTTCCCGGATGAGATTTTTGTTTTCACGCCGAAAGGACGCATTGTTGAGCTTCCTGCCGATGCGACTCCGGTTGATTTTGCTTACGCTGTGCATACCGATGTCGGTAACATGTGTGTTGGTGCGCGTGTGGACATGAACCCATACCCACTGAGCAAATCACTGCGTAATGGTCAAACGATTGAAATTATTAGTGCTCCGGGCGCTCGTCCGAATGCCGCTTGGCTTAACTATGTCGTGACATCGCGTGCACGTACTAAGATCCGCCAAGTACTGAAAACCATGCGTCGTGCCGATTCGGTTACGCTTGGTCGTCGCCTACTTAATCACGCCCTTGGTCAACACTCCATTAGTGATATTAACCCTGATAACCTTAAACAAGTGCTATCAGAGCAGCGTCTTGAAGATGAAGATGATCTACTCGCTGCAATCGGGTTAGGTGAACTGATGAGTATCGTTGTTGCTCGCCGTCTATTAGGTGATGCCGATGAACTGACGGAAGTGATCAATAGCGATGGTACGCCAAAACGTAAGCTACCAATTCGTGGTGCTGAAGGTATTTTGCTGACCTTTGCTAACTGTTGTCACCCGATTCCTGGCGATGACATTATTGCTCACGTATCACCGGGTCGTGGTCTGGTTGTGCACCGTGAGAACTGTCCGAATATTCGTGGTTATCAACGTGAATCGGATAAGTACATGGCTGTTGAATGGTCGACTGAGTTTGATCAAGAGTTCATTACTGAGTTACGTGTTGATGTCCATAATCAGCAAGGTGCGTTGGCAGAACTCACCAATGTTATCTCACAAACTGGCTCGAATATTCATGGTCTATCAACCGAAGAGCGAGATGGTCGTCTTTATACGGTTTCTGTATTGCTAACCACTAAAGACCGTATTCACTTAGCGAAAATCATGAAGCATATTCGTGTGATGCCAGGAACGCTTAAAGTTCGTCGTCGCCGTAACTAATCTTACTAAGCACGAGTCTATATGCAGAAAGCCAGAAAGAAGTTCATCCTTCCTTCTGGCTTTTTTGTCTCTGAACTGCTCTCGTCACATCATAGGTCCGCATTAGCCATAAAAAGTAAAGTCGGTGATGTAACAGAGTCGCCATTTATCGCCTTCATTACAGATCATGATTTCTACTGGATGAAGCCCACCAGCTTCAGCGTTGTGAAAGCGAGTTGAGATAGGCAGCTCGCAACTCGGCTTATTCAAGACCATATCTTGATATCCTAACAAACGATACGTTTAACGAGAAGAGCGTTCTAATTTAGGGGTGTTTTGGGTTTGGTGTTATAAATATCTGGATAATTATATAAAGCAATTAGAATTATGAAAGTTGCGGTATAATGGTGAGTTAATTGTGTTAAGTATAGTATTTTGGAATATCAGTTGGGATTTATGAGCATTAACTCTTTAGAAAGTATAGAAAATTTATTATCTCCGTTAGCAGAACCTCATAAACCGGAAGGTACGGAAACCAAAGCTGTTGTCGATCAATGGATACATGCGATTGCTACGGATAGTCAATTTTTCTGTAAAAAGGATTTAATCTCAGCTGATGAATTAAAAAATAATGTGATGACTCGCTTACAGTCGGAAGGTCTGTTCACTGATCGTGCTACCTTTTTTGATATTGTATTTAATAGCTTGGAGCTAAAACCAAGTAAGAGTAGTAATTTTAAATTCATTGATTTATTTGCGGGCATAGGCGGAGTACGTTTGGGTTTTCAAAACAATGGTGGAACCTGTGTGTTTTCATCAGAGTTTGATAAATTTGCTCAAGCGACATATCGTAATAATCATGGTGAATTTCCATTTGGGGATATTACTTCTGTTGAGCCTACTCACATCCCTGATCATGATGTACTTTTAGCTGGGTTTCCTTGTCAGCCATTTTCACACGCAGGTTTGAAGTTAGGTATTGATGATACTCGAGGTACATTATTTCATAATATCGCGCGTATCATTGAAGAGAAACAGCCAAAGTTTGCACTATTAGAAAATGTAAAAGGTCTAGTGAGCCACGATAAAGGGCATACGTTAAAAGTTATTCTTAAAACACTCACTGATATTGGTTACAGCTGCAATATTCCTAAAGAACTGATTGAAAATGGAACTGCTAAACAGATTCAAATTGAAGCTAAAAAAATGATAATGAAATCTGTTGATTTTGGTGTTCCACAAAATAGGCAGCGTATCTATATTGTATTATGGAGAGATGGCTTAATTGAGAAATTTGAATACCCTAAGCCACTGGATATAATAACTAAAGTTGCTGATATTTTAGAAGATAAACCTTCCGAAAAGCTAACTATTTCAGATCGTTTATGGGCGGGACATCAGCGTAGAAAAATTGAAAATAAAGCTAAAGGTAAAGGCTTTGGATATGGCTTAGTTACACCCGATAGTGAATATACAAACACAATTTCAGCTCGTTACTACAAAGATGGTAGTGAAATTTTGTTAGCTCAAGACGGTAAGAACCCAAGAAAAATCAGCCCTAGAGAAGCCGCTAGATTGCAAGGATTTCCTGATAGTTTTATGCCTAGTGTTTCCAATACTCAAGCATATAAACAGTTTGGAAATAGTGTCTCAGTACCTGTAATCGAGGCACTAGCATTTGAAGTAAATAAATATATGGAGTAGTTAATTGAAAGATCTTAATACATACTTAAAGTCGGCAGAATTACAATCGAAGTTTTTGTGTGAACTTGGAATCAGTGGTGGCTTTGTTAATTTTAGAAATAGCGGAGCCAGAGGAGGAGTTAAGGAGTTCACTGTTTCTTTATCTTCTCTCTTGCAAGGTTTAGAGGATATTAAGGCTAATCTACAGCACTTTTCTAAGCTGACGAGTTATGTTGAAAAAGAATGGCGTGATGCTGGTTCAAAACATTTTCAAGATCTAGCTCTTAAATCAATGATTACAGTACAAACCAAACCATGCTTTACTACATTATCTAAGCTTATTAGTTGGGCAAATCAAGAGGATGAAGCGAAGTTTGATGATAGTACTATTGATTTATCAGTACATGCATTAGATGAATCAATTAAACGCGTAACAAAGTTAATAGCTAAATATACTCCTCCTATTAATTCATCAAACTTCACTTCTAGTGCACCACCAATAAAAAATATACCGACAACCCCTTTACCTAAGCCTTTCCTGCTTTTGGCGGGTATCTCCGGGACGGGTAAAACACGCTTTATTCGTAAACAAGTTGAAGCATTGGGGTCGTTAAGTGAAAGCTATTGTCTGACCTCAGTGCGTCCCGATTGGCACGAGCCGAGTGACTTACTGGGTTACGTATCCCGTCTAAAAGGTCAGTCAGAATATGTGAGTACCGACGTTATTGAGTTTATCGCAAAAGCGTGGCGTAGTATCTTTCACGGTGGCTTTACCGTCAGCTCAAAAGTGGATGACTGCGGTGAGTCAAAATTAGTCGTGCAAGGCAACAGTGAAGCATTGAACCGTGCAATCCCTTACTGGCTCTGTCTCGATGAAATGAATCTGGCACCTGTAGAACAATACTTTGCAGACTACCTATCCATTATTGAAACCAGAGAGTGGGATTGGGCGAACAGTGATGAGTTTACTTATGGCTGTGATGCACTATTGAGTGCCTCTGTTATCAACCATCAAGACTACACTGAACAGCTTCGCAAGCAACTGGGCTTTAAAGATGAGCAATATGATGAATTATGGCAGTTATTTTGTACATATGGCATCAGCATTCCCTTTAATTTAATTGTTGCTGGCACCGTCAATATGGATGAAACCACGCATGGTTTCTCACGCAAAGTGATTGATCGTGCATTAAGCTTCGATTTCGGTGAGTTTTTCCCAAATGACATCGACGAATTTTTTGAAGCAAAATCATCCCCAAAAACCCTCAGCTTTCCTATTTACAGCCAAGCCAAACTTGAAAAATTCGAAACGGTTACTGCTGACCCTGATGCAAGCAAAACTACCACCTTCTTTAAGGTGATTAATACGGTGCTAAAAGGAACACCATTTGAACTTGCCTTTCGCGCGTTTAATGAGTTATGTCTGTCCGTTATTAGCTTTGCACCAGAAAATGAAGAGCATTTAGCCGCCGTTTTTGATGACTTTTTGATGTGTAAAGTACTACCCCGCATTGAAGGTGATGAAGATAAACTCACCACACAAGAAGGCGAGCCATTGCTGGAAACATTACAAAAAGAGATAAGCCAAACACTGAGCAGTATTTGGGACAGTGAGCGAATCGATTTGCTACGTGAAGGTAAAGAGGCTGCGAATAAAATCGTAACGGTACAATGCCGCTCTAAGATAAAACTGACAGCCATGCAGATCAAATTAGACAACGGCTTTACATCATTTTGGCCATAGAGGCGCTAGGAAGAATGAACAGTGACGATTAAGGATAAGCGCGCCACCATCAAGTTTAAGCATCCAGACTTTACGCTTTATATCTGTTGTGATGATATCGTAAAGCCGCTTAAAAAAATGAAGCATACCTATTTACAGCGTAGTGTTGCCTTACCTAGTGGGGACATCATTGCTGTTTTAATCGATCAAGAACCCGCAAGCTTTGATAATGGTGAGCCTTTAGAAACACCATTCTTTTTTGAAAACCGCCAATATTGGTTTGAAATTGAATTTAACCATCATGTTCAGAATAACTCAGCGGCTGTGCACCATAAGCATCGATTAATTGAAAAAGCATTTCATTTAAACCGCAAAGGCAACGCACTGCAAGGCGCGCTGAACTTTGGTAATGATATTGGTCACTGCCATTTTGCAGTTGAGTATCTTGTCGCAGGTAAATCTTGTTCTGTTGATATTCGTTTCAATATTTTTGCAACCAAAATGGTCATGGAGCAAGACCTCACTCTGATCAACCAAGCTATTGATAGTATTTATCCTTTATGGCGTTACAGTTTAATCAGTAAAACCAGTCAGCAGGTGAGTAAATCAAACCGCAGCACTGATAAATTTGAACTGTTTTGGTTGGCGCAATTTGAAAGATTAGTGACTGAATTCGCGCGAGGAGTTAAGCAAATAATCAACGCTCCTCACCATCGTTTACAGTCATTCACCAAACAGCAAAAGCTCGACCGAATTAATAAGCAACAAAAGCCAAAGCAAACAGAAAAAGCCCAACAATTGCTAGCCAGTGGTGTGGCGAACCCGCGAATGAGCGTTAACTACAAAAAGCTCCATATCGATACGCCAGAAAACCGTTTTATCAAAATGGTGATTAATCACATTACGGATAACTTAAAAAATATCATTATCGCTATTAATAGCAATGATAAAACCAAAGCCTCTCACTCTTTTATTGATAAGTTAAACACATGGCACAACACATTCAATAAGATGAAAAATCAACAGTTTTGGCGAGAGGTGGGTCACTTTAATGGACTAAACAGTGATTCTAAAGTGCTTCAGCAAGGTAATGGTTATGCGAAAGTGTATAAGGTTTGGCAGCAATTAAAGCACTACCTAAATAAAACCGGAAAGGGTGCAGATATAGCCGTTAAATCAGTGGCTGATTTATATGAAATCTGGTGTTTTGTTGAGGTGATGGAGGTAATTAAAAGCCTAGGATTTGAAGAGCAAAAAAGAGAGCTATTTAAACTCAAACAAGTTCAATTTGAAAAACAGTTTAGTAAAAATGGCATGGCAGCGGCCTTTGAATATCATCGAAGTGATGGTATGAAAATCAAACTAGCACATGAACCAACTTTTGCACCTAATCATAAGGCGGATAATCGTACCTGGCTGGCAAAGCAACGACCAGATATTGTACTGCAAGTTATCTTGGCAAATCAGGAATCATTCTTCATTATATTTGATGCAAAATATCGGATTGATAATGAACAGATAGCCGGTAAGGATGCCGTGCCAGAAGATGCGATAAATCAAATGCACCGTTATCGTGATGCCATTATTCACCAGCAAAAACTCACCAATGAAGCCCCGATAAAAAGTCGTCCGGTAATGGGTGCTTTTGCCTTGTATCCTGGTTTTTGCGATCAAACGACCATCAGTAATCCATATCAAGAGGCGATTGACCAAATTGGCATCGGAGCGTTTGCCTTATTACCAAGTGACACTAATCAGCAAAGCCATCGTGTATGGCTGCAAGATTATCTAAAACTAAAATTGGGAATGAATACCAATCCCTACCAGCAGCGCAGTCAGGATTACTATTTTGTAGAAGAGGCTGCACGAATTGCACCTTATGGACAGAATGTAGTACGACATACTGGTTTGACGATGGTTGCACCGTTAAATGAACTAAACCGTCATTCGCACTATATTCAACAAGCAAGAGAAGGCAAGTTAAAGGGTTACCACACTCAATTGTTGGCCACTAACCGTCAAAACATTCATCGTAATATCATTCGTGAAGTGCGTTATTTCATCGTCACCGTTCGCAGCCAAGATGACGGTAATATGCAGGTTGGTCAATACCTTTACCATGTACGAAATGTTAAATTGATGCCAAGACACAGCATTGATGAAACGTTCACAGGCAAGACAAGCACCGATAGTCGCCTTTATTGGTTTTTTGAGTTTTCAGCAGGACCAATCAAGCTTGAAAGTGAAATTGAAGTGCCTTATGAAGCACACTTTAAGTTTAAATTAACGAAAGCAGAGCACCTGAAACAAATACAACATTGGGATGATATCACCGGTGAGTTTCAGTTATATAACGGCCTAGATAACACATGGTGAACACAACACCAATAGAAAAAGTCTGTACAAAAAGACAGTAAAGTGCTTGAATTCATTTATCTAGGTTTTTAATTTTTGAGCGTTTTATGTCGCAACTTCTTTCCGCTATCCCGTTAACTTCCCTCTCTGGCGTAGGGGCAAAAGTCGCCGAGAAACTGAGTAAAGTCGGCTTGAATAACGCTCAAGACTTGCTCTTTCATCTGCCTTCTCGTTATGAAGACCGCAGCCGCGTTTATCCTATCGTCAAATTACACCCTGGCTTATGGGCAGCAGTGCAAGGTCGTGTGGTCAGTGTTGATACCGTCTTTGGTAAACGTAAGATGTTAGCGGTGAAGATAAAAGATGCCCATGGTACGCTGACTCTGCGCTTTTTCAATTTTACCGCTGGGATGAAAAATGCCTTTGCGGAAGGAAAAAAAGTGCATGCCTATGGGGAGATTAAGCGTGGAGGACTGGGCTTAGAAATCGTTCATCCTGATTATAAATTCCCGAGCCACTCCGACCATGACGAGCCAGAAGAAGGGCAAGCTTCATTAACGCCGGTTTACCCAACAACGGATGGATTACGCCAAACCACACTGCGTAATTTAACCGACCAAGCGCTCGATTTACTCGATAAAACGGCGGTGACGGAGTTGCTACCTGCTGGCTTATATCCCGATCAAACTACCCTAACGCAAGCGCTGCACACCATTCATCGCCCGCCATCGACCATTGATTTGCACGCCTTTGATGAAGGAAAACATCCCGCTCAACTGCGCCTGATCATTGAAGAGTTACTGGCACAAAACCTATCCATGCTCGCGGTGCGCAGTGAAGGACAGCAAGATGTCGGCTTTCCATTAGCCGATTTAAACCTTGGTGATAAGAGCTTAAAGCAGCAGTTACTTGCCCAATTACCTTTTGAGCCTACTGGTGCCCAAAAGCGTGTGGTGCAAGAAATTGAGACCGATTTAGTGAAGTCACACCCGATGATGCGCTTGGTGCAAGGGGATGTGGGTTCAGGCAAAACCTTAGTGGCAGCGATGGCAGCGGTGCGAGCGATTGAACACGGTCATCAAGTGGCACTAATGGCACCGACGGAATTACTTGCCGAGCAACATGCGATCAACTTTGCCGCTTGGCTTGCTCCGATGGGCATTGAAGTGGCGTGGCTGGCAGGTAAGTTGACTGGCAAAGCGAAACAAGCCCAGTTAGAGAAAATCGCATCAGGCAGCGCGAAAATGGTGGTGGGAACGCATGCCCTCTTTCAGCAACATGTTGAGTTTGACCAATTGGCGCTGGTGATCATCGATGAGCAGCACCGTTTTGGTGTCCACCAGCGTTTAGAGTTGCGAGAAAAAGGCGCAAAACAGGGCGCTTATCCTCATCAATTAATCATGACGGCAACCCCGATTCCGCGCACTTTAGCCATGACCGCTTATGCCGATTTAGAAACGTCCGTTATCGATGAACTACCACCGGGTCGTACCCCGATTCAAACCGTTGCCCTACCCGATACTAAACGTGATGATATTATTGCTCGCGTGCGCCATGCCTGCTTAAACGAAGGCAAACAAGCCTATTGGGTTTGTACTCTCATTGATGAATCCGAAGCTCTGGAAGCGCAAGCCGCGGCAGAGACGGCTGAAGAGTTGCAGCGCATTTTACCCGATGTGAACATTGGCTTAGTGCATGGTCGAATGAAGTCGGCAGAGAAACAGGCTGTGATGAAGCAGTTTAAAGACAATGAACTGCATTTGTTGGTGGCTACAACCGTGATTGAAGTGGGCGTTGATGTCCCTAACTCGAGCTTAATGATCATCGAGAACCCAGAGCGCCTTGGTCTAGCACAGTTGCACCAATTACGTGGTCGTGTGGGACGTGGTTCGGTCGCCAGTCACTGTGTATTGCTCTACCATGCTCCACTATCAAAAACGGCGAAAAAGCGCTTAGGGGTATTAAGAGAAAGTAATGATGGCTTCGTGATTGCTCAAAAAGATTTAGAAATTCGTGGTCCCGGTGAGCTGCTTGGCACCAAACAAACCGGGCTGGCTGATTTTAAAATTGCTGATCTAGTGCGCGACCAACGTTTGATCCCAGAAGTGCAACGCATGGCACGCTTTATCCACGACCAGCATCCCGAGCGAGCAAAACCTATCATCGACCGCTGGTTGGGTGAAAAAGACATCTACGCCAAAGCTTAACGAATCAGCCCTAGTGCCGGGTAGGAAAACTCAACTGAACCTTCAACCCACCCTCACTACGGTTGCTCACTGCCACTGAACCGCGATGCTGATTCATAATACGTTTCACTATCGCCAGACCAAGCCCTGTTCCCTCACTTCCTCGCGCAGTATCACCCCGAGTGAAAGGTTCAAACAACTTAGACACCTGGCTTGGCTCAATGCCCGGACCATTATCTTCCACCGTCACCGACACCAACTTACGATCTGCGGTCATCGACGTCGTCACCTTGATCCAGCCATCGCCATAACGAACGGCATTCACTACAAGATTGGTGATCGAACGCTTAATCGCAATAGGATTACCCAGCGCTAAATTCACGCCTTTAGCTATCTCTGTCTCAATCTTGATCTCATAACCACCTTCAGAGACCGCAATATCACGCGTAATATCATTGATGTTAACCGCTTCAAAGAGATTCACATCCACCGGCTTTAGGTAGTCCATAAACTGGCTGATGATCTCATTACACTCTTCGGTATCGCTGATGATCCCTTCCGCTAAA
This sequence comes from Vibrio sp. 10N.286.49.B3, assembly GCF_002873395.1. Classification (GTDB taxonomy): domain Bacteria; phylum Pseudomonadota; class Gammaproteobacteria; order Enterobacterales; family Vibrionaceae; genus Vibrio. The sequence goes on from NZ_MCUV01000004.1 coordinate 110,923, forward strand.
TAACTGTCTTGCGGTGACATCATCTCGGTCGCCAAACGAATGCGTGTTAATGGCGTACGCAAATCATGACTGATCCCCGCCATCAGCAAAGCACGATCATTTTCTAGCTCTTGAATCCCCTTCGACATCTGATTAAAGGCACGCGTCACCGAACGAATCTCCGTTGGACCACGCTCTTTGAGGATCTTAGGGATCTCACCACGCCCCACTTTTTTTGCTGCGGTTTCCAGACGCATCAATGGACGGTTTTGCAAACGAATGAATAGCCAACCACCCGCTAAAATCAGCAACGCCATCAATAGACTGTTATAAAATAGCGGCGCAAAATCGTCTTGCTGTAATTCAGTGAGCGGAATACGGATCAGCTTATTGGGTAAACTTTTTACATTCAGCCACAGGATATAACTCTCTTTGCCAGAAACCAGTCGCACCTCGGTCTCTAAACCCAGTTCTTCACTCATCTCCTCACTCATCAAGGCGATCGACATACCTTGATTAAACTCTTCTGCCAGCAAACTTTGCGAGTGATGAATCGTCACACCAAGCTCTTCTAAAACTCGATAACGATTGGGCGACTCGCGATACATTTGCGGTAATTCATCCACCACCTGATTAATTTTTTCAGGTTCATTTTTTAGTGCAAAGCGTAACTCATGCGCCAATATACGATTAAACTGCTGCAAACCGGGCAACAGCGCGTAATTGAACACCGCATAATAAGAGAACGCCTGACTGGCAATAAGGAGAGTAAGGAAAACAATGAGGGATTGAGAGAAGGAACTACGAGTACGCATAACGGTCTCACAGGCAAAAGGAAAATATCAGGTTCTAGGCGAAGTGCCACCCAGAACCTATGCTAACACCATCAGTGAATGAGGTTTTTATACGTCGCGACCATCTGGAACAAAAACGTAACCTAAGCCCCATACCGTTTGGATATAACGAGGCTTACTTGGATCTTCTTCTAACATGCGACGCAGACGAGAGATCTGAACATCGATAGAACGCTCCATCGCTGAGTATTCACGACCACGCGCCATATTCATCAACTTATCACGCGACATTGGCTCACGTGGGTTGCTCACTAATGATTTCAGTACTGCAAACTCGCCTGATGTAAGTGGCATCGGCTCTTCATTGCGGAACATCTCACGCGTGCCTAGATTTAGGCTAAATTCACCAAATTCAACCACAGATTCTTCAGAGCTTGGTGCGCCCGGTGCTTCTGTCACTTGACGACGTAATACCGCTTTAATTCGAGCCAGCAGTTCACGTGGGTTAAATGGTTTTGGTAGGTAATCATCAGCGCCAACTTCTAAGCCGACAATGCGATCAACTTCATCACCCTTGGCGGTCAACATCAAAATCGGTAGCATGTTGTTGTTGCTGCGTAGACGACGACAAATTGATAAGCCATCTTCACCCGGCAACATTAAATCTAACACCATCAGGTGGAAGGTTTCGCGAGTTAACAGGCGGTCCATTTGCTCACTGTTAGCGACGCTGCGTACTTGGAAGCCCTGTTCCGCTAAGTAACGCTCTAATAATGCACGTAGGCGCGCATCATCATCGACAACTAAAATTTTATGGTTTTCTTGCATTATTATTATTCCACCTATGTATTATTCATCCACCGTATGCTTATAAATAAAACATATGGTGGATAAAATGTAACACTGTTTAGCTCAAAAGCACCTAAAGAATTGTTAGCGTTTGTTGCTTTGGTCTCAACTCTGCCACTGACTGATTGGCTTATGTGCTTTTTATCTGGTAAATCGGCTATTGAACTTGCTCTAACTCACCTTCTAATGGCGTTGTTAAACGATACTGCTCATCACTGCTCACCACTAAGCCTTCACGTAAAAAGTTCTTACCTAAAATCATGCTGTAGTGAAAACGCGAGCGGTCTTGTAAGTTGACTCGAATGGTATCTTCAATATCACCGAGCTTAACGCGCATCATCACCACAGGACGATGGTTCGCCTGTTCACCTGCCTTTGCACGAATGGTCATGGTATCAACCACTTCTCTTTCAAAGTGCTGTTTTAGCCCAGAATCATTCTGATAATCAAAACTCACCATCGGCTTATTATCGCGTGTGAAGTGCTTAATATTCAGTGCGTTCATTGACGAAACATCAGCGCCAGTATCGAGCTTAACGGGGAAATCGAGCCCTTCAACGCTTGCCGTCTCAATGTAACCCGCTTTGGTGATTGGGTACTCTTTTAGCAAATCCGTGGTACGCGTATTAATAAACACCCCATTTTCTGCTGCCAGTTTACCGATAAGCAGTTCACTTTGCGTTTCATCATCATTTAATAAACTCAGCGCCACATCGTAGCTCACCACACCATCGGGCAACGCGAAATTAAGCGTCACTATCGGTCTAACTTCCTCGCCGACACGAATGTTTTTCACCAGCGGCTTAACGAACCTCTGCTCTTCGCCTTTGTCGTTATCTAGGTAGTAGGTCACTTGCTTAGCTTGAGTGCCGTGCCCCTTCGAAATGGCAAAATCACGCACTTTAAGTACTGAGGTTTGCACGGTAAATGACGCAACCGCAGGAATATTCACCCCTTCAATGTTCAGTGTTTCTTGCGGTGAAATAACCAGGCTATCACGCTTATCAAGCTGGCTATAACGCACCACCTTATCACTCATACCATACTTATCATTGGTGCTGACCATGAAATAGCGATTAAGATTATTCAGCCCTAGACGCAGTTGAGTCGTGCGATCGGAACGGTCTTTTAAGTACACCAGCATTTGACGCACTGGCTCATCATGAAATTGCACCGGCACATAAACTTGTAAGCGTTCCACGTTACCAAAGTTAATCACCCCCGCTAACGGCAGGCTCATACGCTTGGTTTTGCCTTCAGCGTCTCGAGTGGTGAAAGCGACTTTATTGCCCTCTTGCTTAATATTGGTCGCATGCAAAATCGAATGCTTGTTGGTAAATGAAAAGCTGGTATCAAACTGAAGCCCGTCGATATGAAAGCTATCATGACGACCAATCACCAACGCTTCTTTTTGCTCTTGCAGATAATCGTAACCTGCCATTACCCATGCATTGTCTTTTAAGAAGGTTTTACCAATCAAAATAGGCGCGGAAAAATTGCTGCGATCGGTAAGGCTCACATCGGTATTCACTGTCGTGCCAGCAATGGTCATCGGGATGTTGATCACCGGTCGGTACAGCGGCACTTCACTGGTGCGACTGCGTACCACACTGATGCGGTTTAATGGCAACTCGACTGGGATCACTTTACCGCTATAAGGATGCGTAAGGGTAAAGTTCACTTTTAATTTAAATTGACGGTCTTCATTATCAAATTCATGATGCCACCAGTTTGATGCCGGTCCACCATGTTCATCGATGATCTTCGCCATCAAAGGCACGCCCGTTAAATTTTGATATTTCGGGTTATCACTGCTGACATAAATGTTGTTCGCATGCATTGAAGTGGTGTCGGCGCCGGTATCAATTTTACCCATAAATGGCAGGTTGTTGAGCGCTTTGATTTGACCAAGATAGACATTTTCTAGCCGACCCAGCACCACTTTATCTTCGAGTTCGTAAGCTGGATTTTGCGTCGAGTATGCTGAATTTTGCGTTGGGTATGCTGAATTTTGCGTCGAGTATATAGTAGATTGTGCGGTTGCTTGCGCCGTTAAACCAAGAAGTGCTGACAGCGTTAACCCCAGCAAAGAAAAGCCTTTGTTCATTCCTACCCCACCTTCTGTTTGATGACTATATTTTAATTATATGATTTATCAGACAAACGTCATTTATTTCTATAATAGCTGAAGATAGCTTTCCCTGCTGCGTTTGTTTACTGTGCCGCTTGATGTCCATGAGTCGAACTATTAGCACTAGAAATCTCTCATCTTCATCCCCATCTATCAAGTAGCTTAACGGTAATTTTTTCTGCTGATGTTATAACAGTGCAAAAATACCACCATTCATTATTAGTCCTCTGCGCGATTCTGATCATGCGATCACCTTCCAGAGCGCTAACAACATAAGAGAAGCACGGATGAGCCAAGCTATCTGCCTCCAGATCGCTCAAGAACTGAATGTTCGCCCTGAGCAAATCACTGCCGCAGTTACCCTCATTGATGATGGTAATACGGTTCCTTTTATTGCCCGTTACCGTAAAGAAGTGACTGGAGGGCTGGATGATACTGAGTTACGTACGCTCGATAGTCGCCTGTCCTATTTACGTGAACTCGATGACCGCCGCCAAACCATTTTAAAGTCGATTCAAGACCAAGGTAAGTTAACCGCAGATCTTGAAAAAGCGATCATCAGTGCCGATAGCAAAACGCGTTTAGAAGATCTCTACCTGCCTTATAAACCCAAGCGTCGCACTAAGGGTCAAATCGCCATTGAAGCAGGTCTTGAGCCATTAGCTGACCAACTGTGGCATCGTCCGCAAACTAACCCTGAAACAGAAGCGGCGAAGTACATCAGCGCAGATAAAGGCGTGGCAGACAATAAAGCCGCTCTCGATGGCGCACGCGTTATCATCATGGAACGTATTGCTGAAGATGCAGACTTGCTGAATAAGGTTCGTCATCACCTGACACGCCAAGCTGAGCTCTCGGCAAAAGTGGTCGCAGGTAAAGAGCAAGCGGGTGAGAAGTTTAAAGATTACTTTGCCCACCAAGAGCCCATCAGCAAAGCACCTTCACACCGTGCATTAGCGATGCTTCGTGGTCGTAATGAAGGCTTCTTGCAGCTATCGATGAATGCCGATCCAAGCCAAGATGAGACCATTCGTAGTTCTTACTGTGAAACCATTATCGCTGACCATTACGGCATTACGCTAAGCGATGCACCGGCTGATACATGGCGCAAGCAAGTGATCAGTTGGGCATGGCGCATTAAAGTGTCGATGCACATGGAAACCGAACTGATGGGCAGCATGAAAGAGCGTGCTGAGATTGAAGCGATTGAAGTGTTTGCCACTAACCTAAAAGATCTATTAATGGCAGCACCGGCAGGTCCTCGTGCTACGTTAGGTTTAGATCCAGGTTTACGTACCGGTTCTAAAATTGCCATCGTCGATCCAACCGGTAAAGTACTGACAACAGATACCATTTACCCACACCCACCGCAAAAGCAGTACGATAAGTCGATGCATGTGGTTGAGCAGTTAGTACGTAAATATAACGTTGATTTAATTGCTATTGGTAACGGTACAGCTTCACGTGAAACCGATAGTTTTGTCGCCGATATGATTAAGCGCAGCAACCTGAAAGTGCAAAAAATCATTGTGAGTGAAGCGGGCGCGTCGGTTTACTCTGCATCGGAATTAGCGGCGAATGAATTCCCAGATATGGACGTATCACTGCGTGGTGCGGTGTCGATTGCTCGTCGTTTGCAAGATCCATTGGCAGAGCTAGTGAAGATTGATCCTAAGTCGATCGGTGTGGGTCAATACCAGCACGATGTTAGCCAAACACTGCTGGCAAAACGTCTCGATGCAATTGTTGAAGATTGTGTAAACGCTGTGGGTGTTGATGTGAATACGGCTTCTGCTGCTCTGCTTAATCGCGTGGCAGGGTTAAGTACCACCATGGCAAAAAACATTGTTGATTACCGTGATGAGAATGGTCGTTTTGAAGCACGTACCGCACTGAAGAAAGTGGCACGTTTAGGTCCAAAAGCCTTTGAACAGTGTGCTGGATTCCTACGTATCATGGATGGTAAGAACCCGTTAGATGCCTCGTCGGTTCACCCAGAAGCCTATCCTCTAGTAAAAACCATCGCTGAGAAAAATGGCACTAAACTAAAAGACTTAATTGGTAACAGTGCGTTTTTAGCCAAGTTACGTGCCGTGGATTACACCGATGAGCACTTTGGTATTCCAACCATTACCGACATCATTAAAGAGCTTGATAAGCCGGGTCGCGATCCTCGTCCTGAGTTTAAAACCGCGACCTTTGCTGAAGGCGTGAATACCATGTCGGATCTGGAAGTGGGCATGGTGCTCGAAGGCGTGGTTTCTAACGTTGCTAACTTTGGTGCTTTTGTCGATATCGGTGTTCACCAAGATGGTTTGGTGCATATTTCTGCGCTTACCGATCGCTTTGTTTCTGATCCGCGTGAAGTGGTTAAAGCCGGTGATATTGTGAAAGTTAAGGTGATGGAAGTGGAAGTGCAACGTAAACGTATTGCGCTCACTATGCGTTTGAACGATGAACCGGGTCAAGACAATCGCAGTCAACGTGGTGGTTCAGAGTCGCGTGGCAATGCGAATGCTCGTCCTAGCTCGAATGCTAATAATCGTAACCAAAACAGCAATAACAGTCGCAGTACGAACCGCAGCAACACAGGTTCTCGCAATCAATCACAGCAAGGTGGTGGATTTGGCGGTGCGATGGGCGGTGCATTTGCTGATGCCTTTGCGAAAGCGAAGAAGTAAAGAAAGTTAAGAGCGGAAAGAGAAAAGTGGAAAGTTAAAAGAAAGAGATTAGAGCGGGGTAAGTGTTATCAATATGGAGGTGATTACGCAGACCGCTCTAGACATCCCTGTTCGCTTAGCAATGGGCATCCATGCCCATTGATGTCTGCTCCATCGCATCCATATTGCCAATGAATAGATCAGCAAAATGTGTGCGGCGTAATCTTTTTCTATCATGGCTTGAAGCTATAAAACGGCGAGCACTCCTGATGGGATATTTGGGGCGACGGCTTCATCATAGTGGTACTTGATCACATGACGGCGTTGCACCATTTGTCCCTCTTTCAGCGCTGCATCAAGGATATGTTGTGGCAAACGAAAACGCACAATGTAGCCTTTACCCTGTGATTGACTATAACTGTCTAACGACAACAAGCGAAATAGACGCTCCATACCATCAAGCGAGTCATCGTCATACCAAACTTGCTCTTCTTCCGCCTCTTCATGCTCATAATCAGGATGCTCTGAAGGGTCCCACGCCGATTGCTTACGACGCTTATCATCTTCATTAATCTGACGCTCGGCATTGGTGCGATCAAGCGATGTGGGCGCAGCGACAGGTTCACGCACCTTATTATCACGCGCCACTTGTTCGGTCGGCACATTCACAGACGTGGCGATCAAAGGGATATTCACTGCTGATGGTGATACGATCATTCGCTTACTCCCTCCTAAGTGCTCACTGTATGCAAAGCGGCAACACGATAAAGCCAATTGTCCATCTTAGACTAAATAGTACTCAATGTATGTGATTTGATCATGACACTATTCACAATAATCGTACGAGAAAATGCATTTATCCAATCGCTATAAGTTACATAGAAGCTGACAAAAATCATCCGCTTGTGTCATAAACGGTGCATGCGATGAGTCATGGAAAATATGCGTATCACTGCTCTCATGCCATTGCGATAACGTCGTTGCCACCTTAACTGGAACAAGCCCATCTAAACGCCCATAACAGCGCAATAACGGCATGGATAATTGGTTCAACTGCGCTCTTAAATCAATATTCGCTAATAGACCTAAACCTTGTAATAGCGCGTTTTGATTCGGCAGTGGACGCGATAACACCGCCTCTTTTAACTGCTTCACATCTTGGCGAGCCGACGGGCTACCCATCGCTTGCAGTGCCATAAAACGCTCGACCGTGAGTTGAAAATTATCCATTAATTGCTCTGTAAAAGCGCTCAATACTTGAGGTTGGATACCGCGCCAGCCTTTCTGCGCTGCAAAACAGGGCGAACTGGCAACTGTGACTAATTGGCTCACTCGCTGCGGATGATGCAGGGCGATGTGCGTTGCCACCAAACCTCCCAGTGACCAACCGACCCAAATCGCCTGCTCGGGTGCGTGCTCTAACACCTGATCTGCCAAGGTCAATAGTACCTGCTCACTGTCTGATTCTGAGTGCAGCGTTTCATCATGAGCCTGCGCGCTGTGTCCATAACCAGGTAAATCGACCACATGCACACAATAATGTTTCGCTAAACTGGCGACCGTTTGCTGCCAAACTGCGCCATTCATTCCCCAGCCATGCAGTAACACCAGGTTTGGTCCATGCCCTGTGACTTGCCAGTATAAGTCTCGGCTTGATGAGCGCGTCGGTTGTGGCTTGAGTGGGCTTGCCTGCTGCGCGGTTAATATTGTGCTCATGATCTCACTATCTCCTACCTATTCCATTCTTTTTGCTTGCCGATCTTCGCTAGGCTTGTGCTATCGACACATCACTTGAGGATTCCATGTTATCCGATTGGCTTAAAAAAACCATGCCTAGCCCGCACCTGTCACTGTGCCATCTGTGTCGTTTACCCATAGAGCAACCTTGGCTCACCGACTTATGGTGCGCGCACTGCTATGGCTATTTTCAGCCCACACCACGTTGCCAGCGCTGCGGAGCGAAAAGTTCCTATCGTGTTGAGCAGTGTCAACAATGCCTCGATGACCCTCCACCTTGGCAACGTTTAGTGTGCATTGGTGATTATCAATTTCCAGTTGCCAACTATGTCCACCAGCTCAAATACGAACGTCAGTTTTGGTATGCGCAGAATTTAGCGTTACTGCTCAGCCCTTATATCAACCAACCCGCTCCGATCCTCACTGGCGTCCCTATGCATTGGCAGCGCTATCTCAAACGAGGCTTTAATCAAAGTGAATTGCTCGCCGCTCACCTTGCTAAACAGCTTAATACCACCCATCAACCTAGCCTCTTTCGTCGCACGGTTGCCACGCGCTCACAACAGGGATTAAGCCAGCAGCAGCGCATCAATAACCTCAATAATGTCTTCACCTTACGCCACAAACCCAAGGTAAAACATGTCGCAATTGTTGATGATGTGGTCACAACGGGCACAACGGTACGACATTTATGTAAATTACTACTTGAAGTAGGCGTCAAAAGAATCGATATTTACTGTGTATGTCGTACTCCTGAGCCTTCGAGTTAGATGATTTGCTTATTATTTAGCTTTATAAGGATTGGATTTTGCTTGAAAAAGGCTGGATTCCAATACACACAGGAGTAGAATGGATTAATAACCTACAAAACTACTCAGGTATTCGTTGTGTCAAATATTACTATTACAGAAAATGCTCAAACTCACTTCGCAAACCTTCTAGGTCAACAACCTGAAGGGACTAATATCCGCGTATTCGTGGTAAACCCAGGGACTCAAAATGCAGAATGTGGCGTATCTTACTGCCCACCGGAAGCAGTTGAGGCGACGGATACTGAACTAAGTTTTGAGTTCTTCTCGGCGTATGTCGATGAACTAAGCCTACCGTTTCTTGATGAAGCTGAAATCGATTTTGTTACCGATAAAATGGGTTCTCAACTCACGCTAAAAGCCCCTAATGCAAAAATGCGTAAAGTGGCAGATGATGCTTCTCTTGTTGAACGTGTTGAGTACGCTATCCAAACTCAAGTTAACCCACAACTAGCGGGTCACGGCGGTCACGTTAGCCTAGTTGAAATCACAGAAGAAGGCGCAGCGATTGTTGCCTTTGGTGGTGGTTGTAACGGTTGTTCTATGGTTGACGTAACACTTAAAGAAGGCATCGAAAAAGAGCTTCTACAACAGTTTGAAGGTGAACTTACTGCGGTTCGCGATGCAACTGAACATGACCGTGGCGAACACTCTTACTACTAAGCAACGAACTAGGCACTATGATAGATAACGTCATATTCTATTAATAGATCTTAGCTAAGCTAGCTATACCATCGCATTAATTGGGGCATATTATCCAATAAGTGCGATGGTTTTATCACCTGTTCTTTTGCATCTAAAATAGGGTTCAGTCTCTGATGAGCAAACAAAATAAGCCTGAAATTTTGACCTGTGCTGTTATCGCCCAATCAAAACTCTTTGCTATTGAATCGCTTGATTTACGTTTTTCTAATGGCGTTGAACGCACTTATGAACGTATGAAACCGAGTAATCGTAATGCCGTGATGATGGTGCCGATTACCCCACAAGGCGATCTACTGTTGGTTCGTGAGTACGCTGCGGGAACCGACCGCTATGAACTGGGCTTTCCTAAAGGGCTAATTGATATAGGTGAAAGCGCAATTGATGCCGCTAACCGTGAATTAAAAGAAGAGATTGGTTTTGGCGCACAGCAACTGACACCGTTAAAAGAAGTGGTGCTTGCTCCGTCCTATTTTTCTAGCAAGATGACGCTATTTGTTGCCCAAGGTCTCTACCCTGAGCAATTGGAAGGCGATGAACCTGAGCCACTGCAAGTTGTCCGCTGGCCACTCGCTCAAGCAGAAGATCTGCTCACTCACCTAGACTTTTGTGAGGCTCGCTGTATCACTGCGCTTCTTTTAACGCTACGCTATTTAAAGGTATCGGAATAACAAGGACCGTTTTTTATGGCAACCAGTAAAGATTTATCCCACCTTATTCCCGCGGTGATTGAGATTGCTCGCACTGCTGGGCAATTGACGCTCGACATCTACGAGAAGAAAAACTACCAGTCCTTTACCAAAAGTGACTCAACCCCTGTCACCAGTGCCGATTTAGCCGCGCATAAATTGATCATGGAAAAACTTGCCGACCTCACACCAGAGATCCCAATTTTATCCGAAGAAGATGCAGAGATTGATTTAGCTGAGCGAGGTCAATGGGACCGCTATTGGCTGGTTGATCCTTTAGATGGCACACAAGAATTTATCGCACGCAGCGGTGACTTTGCCACTATCATTGCCCTCGTTGAACATAATCAACCGGTAATGGGGGTGGTGTATGCGCCGGTTTCTGGTGTCACTTATTATGCTTATCAAGGCAAAGGCGCGTGGAAGATTCCGGAGCTAAACGACAGCGTACGTATTCATGCTCATCAACACGATCAGCAAGGCGCACGTCAAGCGATCAACATTGCGATCAGTCGTCGTCAAAATATTAATGATGTCACTAATCGTATGAGCGCAGAGTGGGATTATGATTTAGTGCCGCTTGGCTCTGCGGCATTGAAGGCGTGTTTAGTGGCAGAAGGTGCTGCTGATTGCTATCTACGTCTAGGACCAACGGGTGAGTGGGATACTGCTGCGACCCAGTGCATTATTGAAGAAGCCGGTGGACGCATTGCAAACCTGCAGCTTAACCCGCTCTCTTATAATCAGCGCGAGACGCTAGAGAACCCTAACTTTATTGTTATTGGCGATAAAGAACTGCCATGGCATGAGATTTTAAAGCAAAAAGAAACGGCTTAAACGGCTGACTCTACGTTGCTATACAATGAAGAGCTAAACAGTATCTCTTGAGTCGCTTGAGTAAAATAAGCGACTTGAGTAAAGATTATGTCGTGCATAAAAATGGATGCGACTCCGCAAACCGCTCAAGACATCCCTGTGCGCTTAACAATGGGCATCCATGCCCATTGATATTTGCTCCATCGCACCCATTTTATCGCAAGATTACTTTCTAGCTTTTCTCTGCTCTTAACTCAAAACTTTCTAACTCGCTCTTCCCAGCTCTCAACTACAAACGACCCTGCTGAGTAAACGAATACTTGCCTTCATTATCCGGCTCGCCTAACCACTTCAACTGCGAACCCAATTGACTTGGAAATTCAGCACCTGGCTTAAACCATGCCGTGCTGGTGTAGCGCATGTCCGGTGATAACGCCGCATCAAATGCACTGCTCACCTGTGGGCTCTCTTGCTGACCAACGGCTGTTAAACGGCTATCTTGGCAGGCTAAATCGGCAATCACTGGACCAAATTCCAGATCCCCTAGTGGCGTACCCACTGCCGATTGCGTCCAAGCTAGGCTGCCTTGAGCGGTTTCACACCAAGGTTGAGCGTAGTGCAAAGCGTTAATCGTTAAATCCAACTTACCTTCAACATTAAGCGGTAACGGCAGCGGAACAAACGCCATCACTTCCTGCGCTGGTAATGATGCCATGACATTTTCCGCATAAGGACCAGCCAGCGAATAGCCGACCAAACCCTTACCACGCACATCCATGCTGCTACCACGACCAAAACGCACCGCCACTTCAGCTTTACCACTTAATAGTTTCTTCCACTGAAAGTCCCAATGCACCTGACCAAAGTTTAACGCTTGCATACGCGGTTGCTGCCAACCCACTTGCTGCGCACTGCCTTGCCAAATCGTGCCTTGCACACCTTCAATCGATAAACCACGAACCTGAGGGGTATGTTGAAGAACAAATGCCGCCGGCGTATGCAGTAGAAAACTTGCCGAGAAAAATAGCGTAAAAATAACGCCGTATAAAATGCCTTTTTTCACGTTAGCTTCCTCGCTTAAACTGCAGACGGTTCACTTCAACCACACCCGGCGCTTTGCCTTTATCAACATCTAAAAACTCAACATCAACACGCTGAGTCTCTTTCAAATACGCCAGCCAATTAATCAGTTGATCAAACGACGTTGGCTTAATCCACACTTGCAGCATCTCACCGCGTGGCTGGACTCGGATCAGCTCAATGTTAAAACGACGACTCGAAGAATCAATCACTTGGTTCATTGGCTGAATCGAACCTTGCACACCACCTGCTTGGCGCAGCGCAACGATATCATCGGCTTTATTGGTCACCCAATTCACCAACTGCTTCTCGCTTTGAATACGCTGCTGCGCTAAATCGGCACGCTGTTGAAGCGGTTGTAATACCCCCCAATACACACTACCAATCAGCAACAAGATACCGCCACCCATCACTAAACGCTGCTCTCGCTGAGAAATGCTGCTCCACCACGTTTGCAAGTTCACCAATAATGCTTTCATTGTCTTACCCTACTTACGCTTTAGTGTGAAACTGCCTAACACAGCATCATCGTTTCTGTTCAATTGACCTTGCTCTACAATAAAGTGCTCTGAGAACTTAACTCGAGCTTGCTCAAAGTGTTGGAACTCTGGGCTCTTTGCTTGCAGACGAACTTCATCACGGTTGCCATCGTACTTAAAGCTCAATAGCTCCATGCCCTTCACTTCACCCAAGGTTGGCGGTAATAGGGTTAGCCAAGTTAGTAGCGCTTGTTCGTCACCACCGCCCGATAAGGCATTCGCTTCATCGTTCATTTGACGCTTAAGGTAACTCACGGTTGGAATACGTTTTTTATTAGGGAAAACCTGCCTAAAAATACGTTCACTCTCATCACGATAAGCGCTGGCTTGTGTTTCGTATTGATTGACCACCATGACTTGCTTAACCATGATCGCAGCCACCAGCATCACGCCAGCCACTGCCACTTTTTGCCAAACTTTCCAATGCTTTAAAAACGATGACTTGGCTTTGAACTCACCGGTTAAAAGGTTAATTGGGTTAATGTGCGCTTGTTGAGAAAGCAAGATCATCGCCATTTCTGGCGGCTGCTTTTTCCACGTGATCTGGCTCGATGTTAACTCGCACGCTTGTGGGTAATTCGAGTAACAGTTCACCTGCCAAGCTTGCTGATGATTAGCCAATGCTGGTTTATCAGATGACAGGCTATGAGCGGTCTCTTTATCATCGCTCGACGTATCAGCCGACGATGATGCGGTATCCGCTTGCTCATCCTCTGCCTTCTGCACTTTTTTAACCGGTGCTAGCCAATCGGATTGACAGAAAATATCAAGCCATGCTGCATCCACTGACGCCCCTTGATGCGCCCCTTTACGTAATAGCCATTGACCATCACACTCCACTGCCGAGACTTGATTCTCTTGCGGTAAAGGTAGAGCAAGCACATCTGGCAATACCTTTTTAATATCGATATTGACCTGCTTAAACTGGCTAATAATGTGCTGTAACCATTGACGGTCAATCGCACAAATATCTGCTTTGCCTGCTGCTTTACGCAACACGCTAAAGTGCAGTTCTTCCACATCTTGGGCGACTTCATCTTCAATAAGATAAGGTAACATGTTGTCAAATTGGCGCGCCCCGCCCGGTGGAATATCAACACTCGTTAACAGCACATCACTGGCTGAAACGAGGGCGATAGTGGTTCTTTGTTGTGCATAAGACGTCAATTCACCCAGCTGTTGCCAACGGTCAATTTCGCCACTTGCTATCACTTCTTGTTGGCTTGTAGACCACACCAACCATTGTATTTTTGCTTGTTGTTCGCTACTCAGCCGAACGGTCAGAAACTCGCTCACTGATCCCTCCAAAACGACGGCGTACTACCGTCACAGACTCTCGATTATCACTATAAAAAAGGCTTCGGATCCTCACTCGAGATTCGTCCACTAATACTTGTGCATCTAATTCAAAATATTGGCTATCAACGCCTAAATACGCTTTCGCCTTACCGCTCACTTCGGTGCTAATGTTGGCTAATGCACTTTCCGACATAAAGTCATCAATACTGTCCCAGCCATCATAAGGACGATCGGTGATCACCTGCTGGGCATCGGACTCACTAAGGTTTGGGCTAAATAATGCCACCAATAACGGCGCTTGCTCTGGCTGTAATGTATTGACGTTTAAGCGCCAGTCATCACTTGGTAAAGCACACACCATCGGCGAAACCTTTTCCATCACCACGGCATCGACTTCACTGATCGCACGTAACTCACTGCTATCCGCTATAAATCCGCTGGCAGTCATGTAAGCCGGGGACATGCCTTCATAGGTACTATCGCCAACACCAGAAACGGAACGAACCGCTTGGCTGCTATGGACAAATTCCCAAGTTGAATCCGCAATCACTTCGGTTTTATACGGCTCTATTTCTAGCTCATTAAGCAGATTAACCAACACAGCAACCAAAAAAGGACGCTCGGTTTGTATATCACCCGGTTCAACTTGCGCAAGGACATTAAGATTAAAACACGCCTGCCTATCGATAATTCGACCAGAGGCTAAGCCATAATCAAGCGGATAAACTTGCTCTTCTAATGCCCACGCTTGGTTTAAGTTAATCGTATCGCTATCACGGTAACTCTCTTCAATCCCGACTTTAGCTAACGCTTCAACTCCAACGCTGTACCAGTAAGCTTGTTGATAATTAACCTGATGCGTGGCGCGTTGAAACTGCAAAAACAGTCGCTCTGACATGCTGGCTGCGATGGTCGCCATTACCGCCAGTAGCATTAAGATGATGATCAGTGCCACACCTTGTTGACGACCTTTCGCTCGGATTTTTCCTTTGCCAAAGGTATGACGAGGAGCGTGCGATTTAGTTGTCATCGTTCTCTCCTGCTATGCTGCCATTTAGCTTACCGCCTGAAGTGAGGTAGATACGCTTGATCAAACCATAATCTTCTAATTCAATATTCACTGAAACCGCTTGGGGCAATGTCAGCGTTTGTTCCCACTCTTTTAACCAGTTACTGCCATCATAAAACTCAAGATTAAAATCGGTCACTTGGCTAAGCAGGGGAGTCACAATGCCCTCTTGCCCAACGGGGGTATCTGGGTAGCGCCACCACACACGTTGTAAGGTTTCATCTTGAATGCGATAGCCAACCTTGGTCACTTCTCCACGAGGGAATTGTTGCTGTGGGTTGTGCCAACCTAAACGGGTAAAGAGCACGCCTTTGGTATCCGATTCCAATAGGTAATCTTGCCAATAGATCAGTTGACCGGCTGGCGCTTCACCATTGGTGCGAAATTGACGCAGTGCCATCTGACGAAAATCACTATCGAGATACACTAAAGCGCGTTGCAGTTCACTTAGGCGATGGCTACGCTCTTGAGATGCAACGTTACTGCGCTGAACTTGGTTAACCACTTGATAGGCTGCCACGCTCATTGCGGCAAAAATAGCAATGGCGACCAAGACTTCAATCAGGGTGAAACCTGCCACTTTACGCACAGCGGATCGTTTAAAATGACGGCGGTTAGTTGGCGACATAACTTCTCACCGTGATAAGTGGGCTGCTGTCTTTATTGGCGGCAACACTGACATCAAAGGCTTTAAGGATATTGTCACTGGTGCTCACCGGAATGACTTGCCAATACCAGGTTCTGCCTACCATCTCTTCTTCGCCTTTTTGTGCTTTTAGCTTCTCTTTACTTAGCATGACCTTCGCCATTTGGTTATCGACCACTAAGGCGGCAAAGGTCTTCTCTTCTAAATAGTTGAGCGTAGTAATGTGCTGGCTCACCGAACGGATAATACTCACGGCAGCCGTGGCAAAAATCGCCAACGCCACCAGCACTTCTAATAATGTAAACCCGCGAGTGCGATAGGATTTAGTTCTCATCGTCTTGCTCTCCCGGCTCTAATAAACGGATAACGCCGGTATCTTTCACCACCACTCGCCAACCATCTTGCTCGGCATCTTCTTGTTGTGGGTAAAAGGATAAGGTGAAAGGCGTCATTTCACCGCTGGAAAAAATAAACAGTTGTGGCGGTTTGGCTTGTGGCTTTTCATCGCTATCGGCAAAGCGATCTTCATCAGCGAAACGGTCATCATCAAACAGACTGCCCGACTCAAATAAGCGCCCATCGTCAGCCCATGCGCCGCCACCTAAGGTTAAATCCAGTGCCACGCCTGAGCCGTCTAATTCTGTTGTTTGTGGAATTTTACCCACGTTTGATTCAACCCAACCGTCGGCGGTGAGTATCAATAGGGTGTAGCTGTCTTTTCTGTCGTCGACACGAATACCAAAATCTTTACCACTGAGCAGCGCTTCTTCGTTTAATAGACGCAAACGCTGATATAAGCTCTGGCCGTAATGCTTCGCTTCATCTTTACTATTGGTTGGGATCGAACCGATAACCGCCACCGCCGTTATGGATAACAGCACTAAAACCAGTAGAATTTCGATTAGGGTGAAGCCTTGGTGTTTTTTCATGTGACTCATTAATTTATGAGCAATATGGAAGTGATGATGCAAACGACTGACGCCTTCCCTGTTCGCTTAGCAATGCGCGTCCGTGCCCATTGCTGTCTGCTCAACCACATCCATATTGCTGATCGGTGATTTTCTTGATAGATCTTATTGGAAGTCTTGGATGTTCCAGTTACCAATATCTTGTGCTGCACCTTCACCGCCTTCTTGGCCATCTGCGCCTAGCGTGAAGATATCGATGTCACCGTTGTCGCCTGGGCTTAGGTACTGGTACTCGTTGCCCCATGGATCATTAGGTAGACGACGAATGTAGCCACCGTCACGGTAGTTGCGTGGCTCTGGGTTACCAGGCTTAGTCACTAGTGCATCTAGACCTTGATCGGTGGTTGGGTAAACACTGTTGTCTAGCTTGTACATATCCAGCGCATTTTCTAATGCTACGATATCAGTGATAGCTTTTTGTTGGTCCGCTTTTTCTTTGTTACCTAATAGGTTTGGTACAACAAAACTGGCTAAAATACCTAGAATTACCACTACAACCATTACTTCTAACAGTGTAAAGCCCGATTGTTTTTTCATGTTACGTTTCATCGTTTTCTCCAAAGGTTGTGTGATATCGTAAATAGTAGGGCTCGCCTATTACTTACCACTCATTAAGTTATTCATTTCTAACATCGGCATCAATGTTGCCATCACGATAAACAGAACTAAACCCGCCATCAAGGCGATCAGGGCTGGAGTGAAGACTCCTAACGCAATATTGACACTCGATTCAAAGTTTTGATCTTGCGTGTCTGCCGCTCGAGTTAGCATGTGCTCTAATTGACCACTCTGCTCACCACTGGCAATCATGTGCAGCATCATCGGTGGGAAGAGCTTGGTTTGATCTAATGAGCGACGCAAACTTGCCCCTTCACGTACGTTATCAGCCGCCAGTAACACCTGCGCTTTCACGTATTGATTCGACATAACATCGACTGCCACTTTCATGCCATCGAGAATCGGAATCGCACTGGAAGTACAAATCGATAATGTGCGTGCAAAACGGGCAGTGTTTAACCCTTTCGCTATCTTGCCAATCAGCGGCATGCTAATGATTTTTTTATCCCAACTCATGCGAATTTTTGGCTTACTGAGTGCCACGCGGCTGAGGTAAAATAGGACGGTAAACGTCACCACTAATACCACGCCCCACTCTTGAATAAATTCACTGGCTGCCAATAGGAACTGAGTCGATTCTGGTAGCGTTTGTCCCATCTGAATAATAGGCTCGATGATTTTTGGTACCACCGCTGCCAACAGAAACGAGACGATTGCCACCGCAAAGACCACCAATACCACTGGGTAAATAAGCGCCTGCATTAGCTTCGAACGCATCTTTTGACGGTTCTCTGCATAGTCCGCTAAACGCTCTAAGATCGCATCTAAGTGACCAGACTTCTCGCCCGCTGCCACCATAGAACGAAACAGTTCATCAAAGATGTGTGGGTAGTCTGCCAAGCTATCAGCCAAGCTATAACCTTCCGTCACTTTTGAACGAACCGCAGCAAGCATAGTGCGAATACGTGGCTTTTCAGATTGCTCAGAAACGGCTTTTAAACACTCTTCTAATGGCATACCTGATTGAACAAGTGTTGAGAGTTGACGGGTGATCAAAGCTAAGTCTGGGGTACTAATACCACGCTTGAAGTTGACCGCGGCAGGTTGACCTGAACCGGGTTTGCTTGCCGCAGATTTGGCTTTGGTTTCTGTCACCTCAACGGGAATTAACCCTTGCTCTTTTAAACGCTGGCGCACCTGACGAGCATTATCACCATCGATATTGCCTTTCTTCTGTTTGCCTTTTGCATCTAATGCTTTGTATTCAAATGCCGCCATAGTTTAGCCTTCCTTTGTTACACGCATAACTTCTTCAAGGGAAGTAATGCCACGTTTCACTTTCGCTAAACCATCGTCACGAATACTTGGGGTTTTGGCACGTACCGCTTTATCAATCGCTTGCTCACCCACTTCGCTGTGGATCAACTCTTGGACTTCTTCATCAACCATCAGCAGTTCATGAATACCCGTACGACCACGATAGCCTTTGTTATTACAGTGCTCACAACCATGCGGCTTGTACAGCACTAGGTCATCTTGCTCGGTAAGGTTAAACAGTTTCTTCTGCTCTTTGTCCGCTTGGTATGGCACTTTACATTGCTTACATAAAGTACGTACCAGACGCTGAGCAAGTACGCCCAGTAAAGAGGAGGAGATAAGGAAAGGTTCGATACCCATGTCGCGCATACGAGTGATAGCACCAATCGCCGTGTTGGTGTGCAGCGTCGACATTACTAAGTGACCAGTCAATGAGGCTTGCACCGCAATGGACGCTGTCTCTAAGTCACGAATTTCACCCACCATCACGACATCGGGATCTTGACGCAAAATAGCACGCAGACCACGCGCAAAGGTCATATCCACTTTCGAGTTTACTTGGGTTTGACCAATGCCATCGATATCGAATTCAATCGGATCTTCAACGGTGAGGATGTTACGTTCGTTGCTGTTTAGCTCTTGTAGACCTGCATAAAGCGTGGTGGATTTACCTGAACCCGTTGGACCGGTGACCAAGATGATCCCGTGCGGTCTTTTGATTAGCTGACGGAAGTTTTCATGGTTTTCAGCCGTCATACCTAAGCTGTGCAGATCAAGACGAGTGGCATTCTTATCCAGTAGACGCATTACCACACGTTCACCGTGCGACGATGGCATGGTAGAAACACGAACGTCCACCGCACGACCACCGATACGCAAAGAGATACGACCATCTTGTGGAACACGTTTCTCGGCGATATCCATTTTCGACATGACTTTCACACGCGATACCAATAGCGGAGCAAGCTTACGACTTGGTGCTAGGATGTCACGCAATACACCATCCACACGGAAACGAATCGATAAGGTCTTCTCGAAGGTTTCGATATGGATATCCGATGCCCCTTCTTTGATCGCTTCACTGAGCATGGCGTTGATCAGTTTAATGATCGGCGCATCATCTTCAGATTCTAATAAATCTTCATCTTGCGGTAACTCTTCAGCTAATGAGAAGAAGTCATCGTTATCCGCGCCAATATCTTCCATTAACTGACGCGCTTCCGATGAATCTCGTTGATAAGCATCGGTGAGCTTTTTATCAAACGCATCAATATCAATCGCGATCGGTGTGAACGGCGCTTTTAAGACACGGCGCACTTCAACCAAAGCTTGTGCTGAAATAGGTTCAACGTAGTAAAGCTCGGCTGGGCGCTCCGGATGAGGGAACTCCAGCACTAGCTTGTAACGATTGGCAAAGCTAAATGGCAAACGACGATACGCCGCTGCCATATCTAACATTTCACTCATTACTTACTTTCCATCGCGTTCATTTGGTCGATAAAGGCTTGAATTTCAGCTGGGTGACGGATCTCTTCACCAAATTCTGGCAAAACTGGAATGCCCGAATCATCCATTAATTTCAGACCTTCGCTCTGCTTGTACAGTTGCTCTGCGCGGATAAAGTTGTACTTACGCTGAGTGATACCATCGGCGGTCATACCATCACGAATAATGGTTGGCTTGATAAATACCATCAGGTTCTTCTTCTCAACTTGTGTGCTGGTTGATTTGAATAGGTGTCCTAGGAAAGGAATATCACCCAAGATTGGCACTTTAGATTCACTTTCTAGCGCACGCTCATCGATTAGACCACCTAAGACCAGCATTTGACCGTCTTCAATAATCACAGAGGTATTCAGTTGACGCTTAGCAAAACGTACATCGACCGCACCGTTAGCCCCTAATACGTTCGATACTTCTTGTTCGATATCCAGTTGAACTGAGTTACCTTCGTTAATTTGTGGTACGACTTTAAGCTTGATACCTACTTCTTTACGGTCAACCGTTTGGAATGGGTTGTCGTTGTTTGAGCCTGACGTTGAACCTGTCAGTACCGGCACTTCTTCACCCACGATGAATGACGCTTCGCCATTGTCCATCACGGTGATGCTTGGCGACGATAGGATGTTCGAGTTTGAATCGGTCGATACTGCGCTGATTAATGCTGTCCAATCACCCATCGCTAGGCTCACTGCTGCACCATTTACGCCGCCTAATGCTGACGCTAAGCTTGAGTAATCACCTGGGGTTGTTTTCTCAATCGCAACTGGGTCGCCGTTACTATCGAAAGTGTAATCGGTTGTTGTGCTATCTTTCGCTTCTTCCAAGCCGACCATCACTTGACCAATCGATGCGCCAGTATTGCCGTATTGGATCATCGCACCGGTTTCTAGGTTACCCCATTGAACGCCTAAGTTGATGCCATCGCCTTCCGCCATTTCAATGATTAACGCTTCAATCAACACTTGTGCACGACGAATATCAAGCTGAGCAATCACATCTTGAATCGCGTTCATGATGTCCTGTGGCGCCGTGATGATCAGTGAGTTAGTCGCAGTGTGCGCGCTGATAACCACAGAGTCACGCTGAGTATTTTTGCTACCTTTGCTGCTGCTTTTCTCTGCTTGCAGGTTGTCTGACACCCCTTTTAGCACATCAACAATTTCATCGGCTTTAGCATACTTTAGGTAAATAACGCGGTTGTTGCCTTTGGTTGCCATTTCCACATCTAACTGGCGGATAAGCTTTTTCAAACGGTCACGTACTTGAGGATCACCTGAGATTAAAATGGAGTTGGTGCGCTCATCGGCGACCAATTTAGGCTGTAGGAACTCAGGGGTGTTTTTCGCATCGGTGCTTTTATTGAGCGCTTCAACGATACGTACCATTTCGGCTGCTGAAGCATTCTCTAGCTCAACCAGCTCAATGTCTTTGTTACCGGCTCTATCAACACGTTGGATGATCTCAGCCAGACGATTTACCACCGCTGCACGACCAGTGATCAAGATGATATTGGCTGGGTCGTAGTGAACCACGTTACCGGCGCCAGCGTTATCATTCAGTTGACGCAGTAGCGGTGACAATTCACGTACTGATACGTTATGTACCGTCACAACGCGAGTGATCACGCTGTCGCCTTTGATGTGGTCATCGTCGCCAACCACTGGGATCGCTGATGTTTTTGCGTCTTTTGCTTTGATGATTTTCAGTACACCTGAATCCATCTCAACAACGGCAAAACCATACACTTCTAATACGTTTAAGAAGAAGCTGTAGTATTGCTCTTCATTTAATACGTCATAACTGCGAACATCAATTTTGCCGCGTACTGACGGATCAACGATGATCGTTTTTTCAAGATTACGTCCAACGATATTGATGAACTCTTGAATATCCGTCCCTTTAAAGCTAGCGCTAAAATCATTTGCTAGCCCGACACTCGGCACACATAGCAAACTACCCGCCAATAACCATGTGCTCTTGTTAAACCAATGTTTCACGTCTTTCTCCCTCACTCACGTTGGATACGTCAGTATTAAAATTCAATATAAATATCATGTTGCTGACCGTTACGCTCTACCGTGAGGTTCAGTTCAGTCAAATTGTTCATTTCTTTAAGAATGCTGCCCATTGCACTTGGATCGGTTAAATCGGTGCCATTAAGCCCCACCGCAATATCACCCGACTGCAGACCAACCGAATTGAAAAGGTCCGCTTCTTTACCTGGGCTAACACGATAACCAACCACGCTGCCCTCTTTCTTTACTTGAGAAAGACGAACGTATTGGAAGATTTGTTGTGGATCTTCAGTAATCGCCTGTTTGATGCTGGCTAGGTTGTCACCACTTTGGGCAGAGTTGTTGCTTTGCGTTCTGCTGGTGCGACTTGCTTTCGCGGCTGGCTGGCTTTGCGAGCGCTGATTGTAATCAACCCCTTCCAACATTAACGTTTCATGGCGACCTTGGTTATCAATGATGATGCGATCAACCAGTACTGAAGTCAGTTTTGCACGTGTACCATCAATTTCTTCACCAATGCCGTAGGTATTTTGTTTACCTCGGTTAGCAATCACGGCCAAGCTGCGTTTATCATTCGAACTTGCCACCGCACCGACTAGCACCAAATTAAGACGCGTTTTTGGCGCATCGGTAACCACGGGCTTTTTCTCCACTTTTGGCGCTTCGGCTTTTGCTTTATAAACGCCAAACATGTTCATCGATTTTACTGCGCTTAAATCGATTCCGGCTTGATTAACGACTGCCGTTCCATCTTTCGCAGGTTGCCAAGTAGAGACACTTTGTTGGCTACTTTGGTTCAACCAAGTGACTTGACCAAACACCCATGCTGATGAGGCAATTAAGATAGCGGTGATGATAAAACTGGACTGTTGCTGAAGGACGGGGCCATTTTGAATTAATCGCGCCAAACGTGGAAAGCGATTTAGCTGAGCGCCTAACTCATTCAATTTCACTAATAATATTCCTTTTACCTAATGGCAATAAACCTACACCTACAACACTAAAATTTGAGAGATGGAGCTAAAGTAGTGCGCGATTATATCATACCAATATTACAGAACATCGAACGTATGTTTGATTTTGCCACCGACCTTGAAAAATTGGCAGCACATCACCATTTATAGAGGCATAGCGCTTGATTTTTATTAAATAGAGGTATTTTGTCACGATGAATTCCACCACTGAATCCGTAAGATTGGATAAATGGCTGTGGGCGGCTCGTTTTTACAAGACTCGTACTATCGCTCGTAACATGGTTGATGGTGGCAAAGTCCACTATAATGGTCAGCGTAGTAAGCCAAGTAAAGCCGTTGAACTCGGTGCGGTTATTACCCTGCGCCAAGGCAATGAAGAGAAGACGATCACTATCGAGAAGATTTCCGGTCATCGTCGCGGCGCACCAGAAGCGCAGACCTTGTACACGGAAACGGCAGAAAGTATCGCAAAACGTGAAGCGTTCCTTGAACAACGCCGCTTGCATGCGCATAATCCAAGCCCTGAGCGTCGCCCAGATAAAAAGCAGCGTCGCAGTATTATTCGCTTTAAGAGTCAATAGTAAAAACGAATAGTAAAAACAAATTGTATTGAGTTTTACAACCAACATCGATCACATTTAAGAACCAATAAGCTGGAGTCACCTTGATGACAAACAATGTTTTAAACCGCTACCTATTTGATGACCTTTCAGTACGTGGCGAGTTGGTACAATTGGATGATACTTACCAACAAATTATTTCAAGCAAGGACTACCCAAAGGCTGTGCAAAACCTGCTGGGTGAGCTACTGGTTGCAACGTCTCTACTAACGGCAACGATTAAATTCGAAGGCTCTATCACACTACAACTACAAGGCGACGGTCCTGTTTCTCTTGTGGTTATTAATGGTGACAATGACCAAAAAATGCGTGGTGTTGCTCGCTTTGACGGTGACATTGCTGACGGCGCGACTCTGCACGAACTGATTGGTAAAGGTCACCTTGTGATCACGATTACACCAGACAAAGGTGAGCGTTACCAAGGTATTGTTGGTCTTGAAGGTGATACGCTAGCAGAAATTTTAGAGATCTACTTTGAGCGTTCTGAGCAACTAAAAACGCGTCTTTGGATCCGTTTAGGTGAACTTGAAGGCAAACCACACGCGGCAGGTATGCTACTGCAAACGATGCCTGATGGTACTGGCACGCCAGATGACTTCGAGCATCTAGAGCAGCTAACTAACACGGTTAAAAATGAAGAGTTATTCTCACTAGAAGCGAATGACCTACTTTACCGCCTATACAACCAAGAGAAAGTTCAGGTGTTTACCCCACAAGATGTGACTTTCTTCTGTGGTTGTTCTCGTGAGCGCAGTGGTGGTGCTATCGTTACGCTAGCAAAAGAAGAAGTGTACGATATCCTAGCAACAGAAGGGGCTATCGGCCTGCACTGTGATTACTGTGGTACTGAGTACTCATTTGATAAAGCCGATGTTGATGCACTTTACCTCAATGCAACATCAGGTAACGATACGGTTCACTAAACCTATTCTTCCGTTCAAGCTATGGCTTCAGCTGATCTATACTGGAAGCTGCAAATAGCGAGAGGATAAAAACCCCAATCAGTCTCTTATAGTATTAACTAGAAAAAGACCGGCTGGGGTTTCTTTTTATCACGATACAATCACGATATTCATCATGTATAAAGCGACCATTTAGCCAATTTTGGTTGGTTCAAACTCATGCGTTGGTTCAACAAATTCATATTGACCGGCAATGGTTTCTAGCTCCCAACTGCCACACTCTTGAGTGAGTTCCAATACGCCATAAACGGCATTATTGGTGTGACAAAAAGCACTAAACGGTGACATCTTCTTCATCAAACAAGCGGTAAAAACAGCGGTAATAAGATCGCCTACACCAACTGGGGCCTTATCAAATTCAAGCTCGGGACGCTGAACCAGATAACACGCTTTTGGGGTGGCTAAGATCATGCTAAAGACACCTTTTGATATCGAATGAAGGTTTTTCACTAATACCAAATTAGGACCCATCTTTAATGCTTGTTTACAGGCTGTCACAGCGTCGTAAAACGAATTAATATCAACACCGGTGAACTGCGATAGTTCATATTGATTTGGTACGATAACATCGGCTATTGGCATTAGCGTATTGACTAAACTCTCCGTCACTTCAGACGGTACAATGCAGCCTTTTTCAGGATCACCCATCACAGGATCGCATACGTAAATCGCTTTATGATTTTTTTCTTTTACGCGCAATACGGTATCCGCTACTGCTTGGCACTGATCTGAACTGCCTTGATAACCAGAGATAATAGCGTTGCATTGACTTAATTGGCCAATGTTGTCTAAACCATCGACTAAAGTACGAATATCATCCGCATTAAAACGCTGACCTTTCCAACCTTGGTCATATTGAGTGTGATTTGAGTATTGAACGGTATGAATCGGCCAAACTTCAAGACCCATTCTTTGCATTGGAAAAACGGCTGAACTATTGCCAGCATGCCCAAATACCACATGACTTTGTATCGATATAATACCGCTCATAATTTTTCTCTTTAAATATTATACAATTAGGTCTTGTACATTAGAGAATGTAGCAAGAAGTAAACTACCATTATCAAGCGACAGATCCTTTTCATTCACAAGTTAACTGATAAAATAAGTATAAATTCAGTGGTCCTGTTTCCGTAATCGCGTTTGAAGGATGAGACTCTCTATAATGACCACGGGTAAATATTGATTTAAACGAAAAAACCCCACCAAATGGCAGGGTTTCGATAGCAAATAAGGCATGACATACGCCTTATTGCTAGGTTGCTAATAAAGGAAATTAACCTTTAAATTCAACGTAGTATTCGTTTAACACTTGACGAGTTGAACGACCAATTAGCTCATATTCGTGGTGTGTTAGGTTCGCTAGTGATACACGTACTGAAGCATTTACCGTATCAAAGCCACGACCTGGTAGTAAGATAACACCTGTATCATGCGCTAGGCGGAATAAGAAATCTTTCCCTTTACCCTGCGCTTTGAACCATTCAACAAACTCTTCACCGTATAATTTACCACCTAGCGTATCAAGCTCTAGCAATGTGTAGTAATCAACACGGTCAGTATTATCTTCAACTTCAAGACCAATGTTTTTGTATAGCGTGATGTAACGTTCACGAATGATGCGTTTACATGCTGCTTTGTATTCACCTTCAGAGTCCATTAGACAGTTCAAAGAGAACAGTGCCATTTGTACTTGTTGTGGTAGTGATAGACCTGCTGTGTGGTTAAGTGCCACAGAACGGCTATCAGCAACAATGCGGTCAATGAATTTAATATCACGTGGTGTTACGGTTAATGTTTTGTAGCGATCATCCAATTTTTCTTGATGCGCTTCTGGTAGACGACGCATTGCATCATCAAATACATTGTGGTGTTGGATACCGATGGTACCTAAACGCCAGCCTGTTGCACCGAAGTATTTAGAGAATGAGTACACACATAATGTGTTGTACGGTAGTTTTGCAAATAGTGAGACAAAGTCATCAGCAAATGTGCTGTAAACATCATCAGTAATGATAAACAGATCAGAACGTTGAGTTTCAACAAACTGTGTTAGGTTGTCTAACGTTTCTGTTGAGAATTTCACTGACGCTGGGTTAGCTGGGTTAACCACACATAACAGTTTAATATCGGTGTCTGCTAATTTTTCAATTTCAGACATTGGTAGCTGCCATGTTGTTTCGTCTAGACGCAACTCAACAATTTCTAGTTCGTATTCAGCGAGCTCTGGGATCTCTAGGTAAGGAGTAAAGATTGGCGTGATAAGCGCAACTTTGTCACCTTTTTTCAATAGACCATTGTTGAACATAGTTGCGAACGTGTAGGTCATTGATGCCGTACCGCCCTCTGTTGCAAACAGGTCAAAGTCTGTTGTCATTGGTAATGGACCATACATTTCTTCGCCAATGTACTGTTTCACTACTTTTTCAATGTTGGTTAGCATGCGTGATGGCACTGGGTAGTTACATGCAAGGTAAGCATTCACTAATTCGTGCAGAAATGCTTGTTTGTCGATACCTAGACGATCTTTTGCGTAGCTCAATGCACGTTGCATGAATTCCACACCTTCACGGCCTTTGTTGTCTTTAGCAAATGAGTCAAAACGCTCAACCACACCAACACCGTCAGGAATACCACCAAAACCACCATTTAGGTAAGCGTAACTACGCTCTGCTTCTTCAACGGCAAAGTCACCTAAGCGTAAAAATGCTTTACGTGGTAGCGTTGCTAGGAAGTTTGGGTTACCACGACCTGCATCAAGTAGTACGCGGTCAGGAACCGTTTGTGCCACTTCGATAAGTTTATCTTTTAATTCAAATGGGCTTAAATCTGCGTATTGAGAGAAGTCGATAGTTGTATTTTGAGTAGTCATAATAAGTACCTTTTTATATGTTTAACCTAAAATCAGGTTAAACAGATCCGGTCGCTCCATTAAATGAAGAGCAACAAGATAAATTTAAATAATATTTGGATAAAGCGAGGGTGAGTATTTCACCCTCTGTTCATTCTATTGACCGATTACATACCTGCATTAACGGTAATGATACCGACAATGATAGGACCCCAAAGGGTAAGTAATACATTCGCTACTGCGTAAGTCACTGTAAAAGAAAATACTGGTGTCGCGTTACCCGCTTTTTCCATTAAGGCCGCAAAGGCTGGGTTAGCGCTTCGTCCACCGGTTACACAACCTAGTGCTTCAATTGGGTTTTTAATTTTCAATACATAGTAAGAAAAGAAAAACGAAATCACTTGTGGTATTAGCGTTACGCCAGCACCTAAGAACAGGAGAGATAAACCATGTTCTTTAATTGTATCAACCGCTTGAGGTCCTGCTTCTAAGCCAACAATACCGACAAAAACAGCCAAACCAAAGTCACGAATGAAGTTTGATGCTCCAACAGGCAGTGCGGCAATATTCGGATTACGGCTACGTACCCACCCCACAATCAGACCTGAAATCAAACAACCTGCACCTGAGCCAATCGTGACTGGGATACCGGCAATTTTAAAGCTGATCAAACCAATTAATAACCCAAGTACCATGCCCATACCGAAGACAATAAAGTCGGTTGCGGTTGCTGAGCCCATACGTTTACCGATATTTTTTTCAACTCGATTAATATCTTTTGGCGTACCGGTTAATTCAATCACATCATTTTTTTGAATGACGGTTTCTGGATTAATCTCTATTTCGCTGCCAGCACGGGTGTAATTAGTCACATAGACACCGCGATAGCTGCCTTTATTTGATGCTTCTTTTACTTCTAATAAAGTGCGACCAATTAACTGTTTATTATTTGCAATCAGTTGACGGCTTTCTTCAATCACTTCAAGTGTGGTTGGGATTTCTATTTCCTGACCTAATACATTGTTTTGTAATTGATACAGCGCCTGACGACGACCAGTAATAATTAAGACATCACCTTCTTGAACCACCTCTGTCGGTGAAACTTCAATTGGCTGATTATTTCTTTCAACTAATTCAATGCAAGCGTCAATTAATGGGTTATCTAATTCTGCAAAGGTTTTGCCTTTAATCGTACTGTTAGCATCAACTTGAAAAGCACGTGTCACTAAAGGCGTTACTGCATTAAATTCACCATCATTTAATACCGCTTTACCATCGGATGTTCTTTCTGCTTCTTTTAATGCTTCTGAGCGAATATCCCATTTCATGAAGGTTGGAATAACCCAGGTCACCATCAAGATTGGACCTAATGAACCAAAGATATAGGTCACGGCATAACCAACGGCGACATTGGTTTGCATCAGGTGTTTCGCTTCATCACTTAACCCAGCAAGGCGACCAATGGCATCACCAGCGGTACCAATAATCGCTGATTGAGTCAGTCCACCAGCGGCTAAACCTGCTGCTGTACCACGGTCTAAATCAAAGAACCATGCGGCGAATAGGACACATAACAAACCGGAAACGGTCATCACTACCGCAGACAATAAGATATTGATGGTTTTAAAGTTAAGTGCTTTAAAGAACTGCGCACCCCCTTGATAACCTACCGCGTAAATAAACAGTGCAAAGAAAATGCTTTTTACACCTGGGTCGAGATGAACCCCAAACTGCCCGATAATCACACCCATCAACAAGGTACCGGCAACACCACCAAGAACGAAACGTCCAATGGTAATTTTACCAACTAGATAACCTAGCGATAGAGTAATAAATAGTGCAATAAAGGGTGATAAATTAAATAGTTGCTCAATAGTATTCATAGCGTTATCACTTATATATTGTTAAGTCATATTTAATTAACAAAGCGAAACTATCTACGACTTAAGCTTGGCTTTACCAATTAAATAAAAAATCTGAACTCCCTTAGGAAGTAGGGCTATATTATTGCCAAGAGTCATTAATGAACAATCCAACTTGAAGGACGAAACCCTGCATAAGTTGAGCTTAAGATTAAAAAAAGACTAACAAGTCACAGAAAACAATGAGATAAACCCAGTCTAGATGAAAAAGCCATCTTATAATTTATTCGTTCAAAGCATTAATTTTATTTATCTCTGCCACTCTAATTTTGATTAATCTTGCAATAATAAGCACTTAGTGGAAAAAAACTTTTTATCCCAAAATCACTATTATTCAATCTCCCCCCTACCCCCATCAAATCAAACCACCTCAGCTAATATGTGACGAGACACTTAAAACCACGCGATTTATATGGTTAAATTTTGAGCTCCCTCGCTGTTTTATCTCCGAACCGTTGCTAGCATGAAAGACAGATAATAAAAACAAACTTAGAAAAATCCCTACACAAAAAAACTTATAAGGACCACCTATGACCGTTATGGAACATACAAAGGCCACCTCAATCGATCTAACAACCTATGGGCTTACTGGCGTTACTGAAGTTCTACGTAACCCTAGCTACGAGCAATTATTCGCTGAAGAAACACAAGAAAGCTTATCTGGCTACGAAAAAGGCGTAGTTACCGAGCTTGGTGCTGTTGCTGTTGATACCGGCATCTTTACTGGTCGTTCACCAAAAGATAAGTACATCGTAAAAGATGATACGACGCGCGATACATTATGGTGGTCCGATCAAGGCAAAAACGATAATAAAGCGATCACGACTGACGTATGGAATGATCTAAAAGAGCTGGTTACCGCTGAACTGTCTGGCAAACGACTGTTTGTGATTGATGGCTACTGTGGCGCTAACCCAGATACCCGTTTAAGCGTACGTATTGTGACGGAAGTGGCATGGCAAGCGCACTTCGTGAAAAACATGTTTATCCGCCCAACAGAAGAAGAGTTGGCAACGTTCAACCCTGACTTTGTAGTAATGAATGGCGCGAAGACAACCAACCCTAAATGGCAAGAGCACGGACTCAATTCGGAAAACTTTGTTGCCTTTAACCTTACTGAGCGCCTGCAAATTATTGGTGGTACTTGGTATGGCGGCGAGATGAAGAAAGGCATGTTCGCGATGATGAACTACCTGCTTCCTCTGCAAGGGATTGCTTCTATGCACTGTTCTGCCAACGTCGGCACGGAAGGTGATGTCGCGGTATTCTTTGGTCTATCAGGCACAGGGAAAACAACCCTATCGACTGACCCTAAACGTGAGCTGATCGGTGATGATGAGCACGGCTGGGATGATGACGGTATCTTCAACTTTGAAGGAGGCTGTTACGCGAAAACGATCCGCCTATCTAAAGACGCTGAACCTGATATCTACAATGCGATTCGTCGTGATGCATTGCTAGAAAACGTGACCGTTCGTAATGATGGTTCCATTGATTTTGATGACGGCAGAAAAACGGAAAATACTCGTGTTTCTTACCCAATTCACCACATTGATAATATCGTTAAACCGATTTCTAAAGCCGGTCATGCAAATAAAGTTATCTTCTTAACTGCAGATGCTTTCGGTGTTCTACCACCGGTTGCTAAGTTAACGCCAGAGCAAACTAAGTACCACTTCCTATCCGGCTTTACGGCTAAATTGGCAGGTACAGAGCGTGGCATTACTGAGCCAACACCAACCTTCTCGGCAGCCTTTGGCGCGGCATTCTTAACGCTGCATCCAACGCAATACGCTGAAGTGTTAGTGAAACGTATGGAAGCGGCTGGCGCAGAAGCTTACCTAGTCAACACGGGCTGGAATGGCACTGGCAAACGTATCTCAATTCAAGATACACGTGCCATCATTGATGCGATTCTAGATGGTTCAATTGATGAAGCGAAAACAAGCATCATCCCAACCTTTAACCTCGAAATCCCAATGGCACTACCAGGGGTTGATAAGAGCATTTTAGACCCAAGAGATACCTATGTTGACCCACTACAATGGGAAAGCAAAGCGGAAGATCTTGCACAGCGCTTTATCAAAAACTTCGCACAATACACAGATAATGCGGAAGGTGAAGCACTGGTTGCTGCTGGTCCACAAATCGACTAAAGCCGCCAACGCAGTGCTTATTGCTGCATTGAAACGTTAGTCATACCGAAAAAAGCCCTGCTAATGCTAGTATCTAGCCAAATGTAGGGCTTTTTTGTTGCAGATTTCAACGTTTTAGATCATGGTAGAGACCTATCAATTAGGAACTGATCTGGAATGAAAAAAGTACTCTGGTTTTTTATCGCACTTGTGGCTTTGTCGCTATTATCCCTCGCCAGTTTATTGATTGTATTACAAACCTCACTTGCCACACCGCTAAGTAATACGTTATTAGCTCGCTACTTTGATCCTGATATTCAGGTCGAGCGCATCGATTATCAATTTCCTAATCATCTTGTCTTGCATCGCATTGATACTCAAGATCCAGCGATTCCTTCGATCGATAAAGTCGAAATCTGGCTAAAATCGAGCAATATGTTCGCCATGCTAACCGGCAAACCTTTTGCGATTGAAAGTCTGCTCATTGATGGATTAAGCCTGCAGCAAGGGGTACCAAAAAACTTAGTCACCCCAACCTTGTTCGGTCGCTCTATCGGCTTACATCAACTGGCCATTCAAAATTTAGATTATGCCGATGAGCAATTTTCAGCGCGTGGTGTGAGCCTACAGATCCGTGCACCACATTGGCCACAGGGACACTCATACGATAGCGACGATCCTTCAACACCCTCGCCTATCCTGCCTTATGGCAACCTACAACTGTCAGCCGATCAGCTCTATTGGCAAGCTGAAGCGATTGATAATGTCTTAATGGATATGGATTATAGAGTCGATGACAGTACGGTTTATGGGCTCTCTTTTAACTGGCAAGGCAGTCGTATTTCGACTCAGGCTGAGCAGTTTGGTGAAGCTTGGTCGGTGATTAATGCCACCTTCAATAAGCTAACCATCACCCCGACGAAGCAAGCATTGTGGCGCGAGCGCGGTCTACTTGAGAAGCTGCCATTTGTCATTAACCACATTAATAGCCTCGACATCATTGATAGTAATTTTGATGATGGCAAATTGGCATTTAATGATATTGATGCCACGCTCGAGAATATCCATTTACTGCCGTTTAACCCTTGGCAGCAAGAGCAAGCGAGCATCTCATTTAGCGCTGAAAGTATTCGTGAAAATGACACCATGTTCATCAGCCCGAGTGCACAGTTATCGCTAACGCCAAATCAGATTGAAGTCACTCAACTCAGCACCGAGCTATATCAAGGAAGGTTGCTACTCGACGCCTTATTTACGCCAACCAGTGCGCACTTTGACAACATCACGCTGGAGAACATGAAGTGGGTCGCAGAGAAAAGTGACCCAACCGTTATACCGCCTCTGTATGTGCATTGGTTAGATTTATCTCTGCTTTCGGACACGTGGTTTTCACAGTTAGAAGCTCTGACAATGGATACGCTTACGGTGAACAACAGCCAATTTATTCAACTGGCTCGCACACCTTACTGGCAAAGCTCTGGTACTTATGCGCGTGGTAAAGAGGTCGAATTAATACGTGATGGACGCTGGGGATTATGGGCTGGCGATTTAGAGATCAGTGCCAATAATGCCAGTTACGATCAGGTAATTTCCATGCAACCGATTATCGATATGACCAGTCGTGATGGGCTATGGCAACTCAAGCGCCTGTTTGTGCCTTTAGAGCAAGGCTACATTAATGCCCAAGCCGAGATAAACTTTAGCCAGCTATCGCAACCTTGGTCGTTAAGCGCACAAGGAGATGGCATGCCGCTGACTCCTTTGCTGAAAACTTTTAATCAGTCACGCCGAGAGCAAGATCGACCACCCGTGCCGTTTGATATTGAGGGAGTGAGTGAGTTTACCTTGCAAGCATCAGGTTTAATGGGTGATGAGGCGATGTTTAATCATGGCTTATCAGGGCAATTTTCCGCTTGGCTACGTGACGTTTATTTAACGCCTCATCGCGATGAAGCAAACTTAGATCAAGCAAGAAGCTCAGATCAAGCCACAGAAAGTGACGCTATCTTAGAAAAACCAGCACCCATCGCTGCCACAATTGCCGATATTCATTTAACGGTAGACCGAGGACGCGCTCGCTTACCTTTAGTCTCGATCAAAGCTAAAGAGCACCAACGCGCGCAATTAGCCGGCACACTGCAAGGCGAATGGGATCTGGTTTCAAGTTCATCAAGTGAGCAAACGGCTAATCAAAATAAGCCATCCCTGCCCCTTGAGTTACATTGGCAAGATCAGCACTTCAACGCCGATCTCCTTGCTGATTAATACATTCAGCTGGCAGTAGGCTTCGCTCACTTGCTAGCCGTTTATAGCATCAAACCATTTCAGCCGTTTAATATGGCTGAAATGGGCATGGACGCCCATTGCTAAACAAACTGGCTATTTTGGATGACTTCCTACCCGTTAGCTATTCAATTGAGCCTGATAATTCGGCAACAGCATATAAGTACCAACAAACTCCACAGCAGCGACATCACCACTAAAAATCGTCACGTGAATCACAATGCGCGCCTTACGCCCAGACGCTAACCTATCCAAATCACCACTGATGCCATCTAACGAGGTCGAAGCCACCGGGTTTTTCTCCACCGGATGACTATAACGGATCTTACTATCCGCCAAGACAATATCACCAGACAAGCCGCGCTCTTTCATTAACAGCCACGCCATGCCCCAACCCGTCAGCGTCGCCAACGTAAACGCCGACCCTGAAAACATCATATTATGAGGGTTCAAATTAGGGTTTAACTGTGCACTACACTCAAATTGATAACCGGTATATTGATTAATCTTGATACCCATCTTATCGCTGATCGGGATCTGTTGCTCCCAGCGCTCCTGCAGGTCTCGACACCACTCTGGGTTACGCAATACATCAGCCATCGGGTTTAACGCTTTAATCATCTGTTGGTGACGTACAGGACCACGCTGCTCATTCAGATCACCTTGGCTTTCAAAACCATTCTTCTGATAAAACTCAATCGCATCTTCACGTGCATTACACACCAAACGCTTCGCCCCTTCTTGACGAGCAAGCGATTCTAGAGCAATCAAGACCAACGAGCCGACCCCTTTAGTACGGCGATTATTTTTCACCGCCATAAAGCGTATCTGCCCTTCGCAGTCCGGGGTAATGTATAAACGCCCGATCGCCACAGGACGACCTCGACCATCAACAATCATGCGGTGATGACTCATGGGATCATACTCATCACGCTCAGAACCGAGCGGCAAATGCCACGGCTCTCGCAGCATCTGCCAGCGGAAGAAATAGTACTTCTGTAATTGATTTTCAGTCGTTGGGGTAATGAGTTTAAACATGCGTGTTAACGTTCCTTGTCAGCCAAAAACGGTGGCGATCATTATTATTGTTATTTGCTATTTGTTATTTGGAATTGATTCTGTGCTTCTGTGGAATGTTTAGAATTGGCGTGGGATATTAAACCTGTAGCCAGAATGTCACGGGACCATCGTTCACCAATGACACCTTCATATCGGCAGCAAATTGACCACGCTCGGTTGGCAGTGTCAGTTCGCATTGATCAGCAAAGTAATCATATAAACGCTCAGCATCAACAGGGTGTGCACCACGAGAGAATCCCGCTCTTGTGCCCTTCTTCGTGTCAGCAGGCAGTGTAAATTGAGACACCACTAACACACTTCCGTTCACTTGTTTTACGTTTAGGTTCATCTTGCCATCTTGATCTTCAAACACGCGGTAGGTTGTGACACGCTCCATCAGACGCTTGGCTTTGGCTTCATCATCTTCCTTTTCAACCCCAAGCAGCACGAGCAAGCCTTGTTCGATTTCCCCTATAACTTTGCCATCGACTTTAACGGCGGCTTCACTGACTCTTTGGATCAAAGCTATCACTAACGACTTCCTTCTTTAACTTTTCTACGACATCACTCTCACCCATCACTGTGGTATGAGATTGGCTTTTATCTGTCGAGTGTACCACTTCTGTTTGATTATCTTGAATATTGTTCGTTGTTAATCGTTTCGGGTTTTCATCTTGGCGAATTTTCTGCCATTGATCGCTTTCACCTAACGCCGCTGTGACTTCTGCGCCCAACAAGACAATCATCCAACATAGATAAACCCAGACAAATAAGATTGGAATCGCCGCCAATGCCCCATAGATAAGTTGATAGGAAGGAAATTGAGTAATGTACATCGCAAAGCCTTTTTTACTCAATTCAAACAGTACCGCAGCAAGCACCGCCCCCGTGATCGCATGAGTAAAATAGATTTTCTTATTTGGTACGAGCAGATATAAACCGGTAAAACCGAGCACGGAAAGTATTAAAGGCAACCAACGCAGCATCAAGTTATAAGCGCCCGAGATGGCTTCATGATCGGATAAGTGCAGTGAGGTGATATAAGAGGTCGCGGCAATACTTCCGCCCGCTAAAATCGGACCTAGAGTGAGGATCATCCAGTACATTGAAAACGAGAAAACCAGGCGACGCTTTTCAGTAACTCGCCAGATATAGTTGAGGTTTTTATCGATATTGGACATCAACATCAAAGCCGCTATAAAAAGAAAAACAGCACCTACTGCGGTCATTTTTCCGGTATTGGCAACAAACTCAAGCAGGGCATTATGCACCGCATCCCCCGCCGCTGGGACAAAATTTTTAATCACAAACTCTTGCAGCATCAAGCCTACGTTTTCAAAAATAGGGAATGATGAAAGGATCGACAGCAATACGGTCAGCAGTGGCACGATGGAGAGTAAGGTAATGTAGGTCAGATACCCAGCATTCACATTGACTCTATCATGCTGCATTCGTGTCAGTAGATAACGGATAAAACACACGCCATCATAAGCTATCGTTTTGGGTACCATTTGCACTCTCCCTTTCCATGCCGAACCTGTTACAAAAGATTAACAAGTAATTATCGATATAGATAGGGCTAGGCACAGATTGATCGCAACAAAAAAGCCCCATGTTATTACGACCTAAATCGAATAAACATGGGGCCCTTATTTCGCATCTCGCCAGTTAAGTCAGACTTAACTTTGCTGCATCAAGCAATTATTTTGCTGGACGGCTAGCGCGTTTACGTTCGTTCTCAGTAAGAAGACGCTTACGGATACGGATGCTTTCTGGTGTTACTTCTACTAGCTCATCATCATCGATGAATTCTAGAGCTTGCTCAAGTGTGTACTTGATTGCAGGAGAAAGCGTTTGTGCTTCATCAGTACCAGATGCACGTACGTTAGTTAGTTGCTTACCACGTAGACAGTTGATAGTCAGGTCGTTTGCACGGTTATGAATACCGATGATTTGACCTTCGTATACTTCGTCACCGTGCTCTGCAAATAAACGACCACGATCTTGAAGGTTGAATAGAGAGTAAGTTACTGCTTTACCCATACCGTTCGAGATTAATACGCCGTTAGCACGTTGACCGATTACGCCGCCTTTGTGAGGACCGTAGTGATCGAATGAGTGGTAGATAAGACCAGAACCAGACGTCATTGTTAGGAATTCAGTTTGGAAACCAATAAGACCACGAGAAGGCATCATGAAGTCCATGCGTACACGGCCTTTACCATCTGGTGCCATATCAGTTAGTTCGCCTTTACGAACACCGATGCTTTCCATGATCGCGCCTTGGTGCTCTTCTAGAACATCAATTGTTACCGTTTCAAACGGTTCCATTAGTTGACCATCTTCTTCTTTGATGATTACTTCTGGACGAGATACTGCTAGCTCGAAACCTTCACGACGCATGTTTTCGATCAGGATAGATAGGTGAAGTTCACCACGACCAGAAACGCGGAAACGATCTGGGCTATCTGTTTCTTCAACACGTAGTGCAACGTTGTGTACTAGTTCTTTTTCTAGACGCTCAAGAATGTTACGTGAAGTAACGAACTTACCTTCTTTACCCGCGAACGGAGAAGTGTTTACTTGGAACGTCATTGTTACTGTTGGTTCGTCAACAGATAGTGGTGGCATTGCTTCAACGTTGTTTTGGTCACAGATAGTGTCTGAAATTTTCAGCTCACCAAGACCAGTGATAGCAATGATGTCACCTGCTTTCGCTTCTTCAACTTCGTGACGCTCAAGACCTAGGTAACCTAGAACTGTGCCCACTTTACCGTTACGTTTCTTACCGTCAGAACTAACGATAGAAACTTGTTGGTTTGGCTTAACAGAACCACGAGTTACACGACAAACACCGATAACACCTACGTAAGAGCTGTAATCTAGTTGAGAAACTTGCATCTGTAGTGAACCGTCTAGGTCAACTGCTGGCGCTTCTACGTTGTCAACAACCGCTTGGAATAGTGGTTCCATGTCTTCGCCTACAACGCCTTCTTCCATTGTAGCCCAACCGTTTAGTGCAGAAGCGTAAACTGTTGTGAAGTCTAGTTGCTCATCAGTAGCGCCTAGGTTGTCGAATAGATCGAAGATTTGATCCATAACCCAATCAGGACGAGCACCTGGACGGTCAATCTTGTTGATAACAACGATTGGCTTAAGGCCGTGTGCGAATGCTTTTTGTGTTACGAAACGCGTTTGAGGCATAGGGCCGTCAACGGCATCAACGATAAGAAGCACAGAGTCAACCATAGACATGATACGCTCAACTTCACCACCGAAGTCCGCGTGTCCTGGAGTATCTACGATGTTGATACGGTAGTCGTTCCAGTTGATTGCAGTGTTCTTCGCAAGAATCGTGATACCACGTTCTTTTTCGATGTCATTTGAATCCATGACGCGCTCTTCAGCCTCACCACGAGATTCAAGCGTGCCTGATTGTTGTAGCAGTTTATCAACCAAAGTCGTTTTGCCGTGGTCAACGTGCGCGATGATCGCGATATTTCTTAACTTATCTAGTGGAGTAGACATGGATTTTCGATTCACTCAGTAAAGTAGCCGCACATTGCCAACCTGTTGGTAGCGCCGCTAGCTTGATTAAAAAAACGGTCAATAATATATCAGATTTTAGGGAAAACCCCAGAAATATGTGATCCAATACATACCTTTTTCGACAATAAGTTCATTTTCGTCCCTTTTAGTTTAGGCGTCATTCAATTTTGAGACAAACTTCATCACGTAAATATCAAAAGAAAATTGACAGCTGTTTAAAAAGCAGGCTGAATGAGATGAGTAATTTGATTCACAATGGTGCAAAGATAAACTTATGCACCATACTGGTGCAGAAGGGGATCATCGTGGTGCATAGAAAGCACCAAAAAAGCCCCCTACTAACTCAAATTACTGAAAATTAAAGGATTAATTTTTTGGCACGATTTTAGCTTTATATAAATCATCACTGAGAGCCAATCAGCGCTCAATGATGAAGGTATAACGAGCTACAGTTTGCATTGCTTAGTTAACAGCATAAAAGCTAATCAATGTTGATTGCCATTTTTAGTTATTGTTTTCCCTATCTATAGATAGCCGCAGTAACAAGAATCGCGCTCAAGCCACTTTAAATAACACTGGAGGTTATCCAAGATGTCAGTAGAAAACGTTCTATCTCTGATCCAAGAAAACGAAGTTAAGTTTATCGATCTACGCTTTACCGATACTAAAGGTAAAGAGCAGCATATCTCTATTCCTTCTCACCAAATCGATGCAGACTTCTTTGAAGAAGGCAAAATGTTCGATGGCTCTTCAGTGGCTGGTTGGAAAGGCATTAATGAATCAGATATGGTAATGATGCCAGACGCATCAAGCGCTGTACTTGACCCGTTCACAGAAGATTCAACGCTAAACATCCGTTGTGACATCCTTGAACCTTCAACTATGCAAGGTTACGACCGCGATCCACGTTCTATCGCAAAACGTTCTGAAGAGTACCTACGCGCAACAGGTATCGCTGATACTGTTCTTGTTGGTCCAGAACCAGAGTTCTTCCTATTTGATGACGTGAAATTCAGCACTGATATGTCTGGTTCTTTCTTCAAGATTGATGACATTGAAGCGGTATGGAACACAGGTTCTGATTTTGAAGGTGGTAACAAAGGTCACCGTCCTGGCGTTAAAGGCGGTTACTTCCCAGTTGCTCCTGTTGATTCTTCTCAAGATATCCGTTCTGCAATGTGTCTTGTTATGGAAGAGATGGGCCTAGTTGTTGAAGCTCACCACCATGAAGTTGCAACTGCTGGTCAAAACGAAATCGCAACTCGCTTTAACACGCTAACAGCGAAAGCGGATGAGACTCAAATCTACAAGTACGTTGTTCACAACGTAGCACACGCTTTTGGTAAGACGGCAACATTCATGCCTAAACCACTTGCTGGCGATAACGGTAGCGGCATGCACGTTCACCAATCTCTAGCTAAAGATGGCGTTAACCTATTTGCTGGTGACAAGTACGGCGGTCTATCTGACCTTGCTATCTACTACATTGGCGGCATCATCAAGCACGCACGTGCTATCAATGCTTTTGCTAACCCATCAACTAACTCGTACAAGCGTCTTGTACCAGGGTTTGAAGCGCCAGTTATGCTAGCTTACTCAGCTCGTAACCGTTCTGCTTCTATCCGTATCCCAGTGGTACCAAGCCCTAAAGCACGTCGTATCGAGCTACGTTTTGGTGACCCAGCGGCGAACCCGTACCTATGTTACTCTGCAATGCTTATGGCTGGTCTTGACGGTATCAAGAACAAGATCCACCCAGGCGAAGCAATGGATAAAGATCTTTACGACCTTCCAGCAGAAGAAGCAGCTGAAATCCCAACAGTTGCTGAATCTCTAGAAGTTGCTCTTAAAGCACTAGACGAAGATCGTGAGTTCCTAACGGCTGGCGGCGTATTCTCTGATGACTTCATCGATTCTTACATCGGTCTTAAGTCTCAAGATGTTGAGAAAATCAACATGGCAGTACACCCACTAGAATTCGACCTATACTACTCTGTATAAGACGTCTCCCTAGTCGGTAACGTACGCGCTACCCAACAGAAAAGCTCACCACATGGTGGGCTTTTTTATTTCCTATCATTTGGGGACACGGCAAGGTTATTGCATTGTTTATGTCTAGAATGGTGCATTTATTCAAGATCACAGTGAAGTGAACGTTAAACCGCTAAATCTTTATAAGATAATAGGAAATTAGCGCTATAACCGCTTTTTCTTATCGTTATGATCAGCCATACTTCTCACTACTTCGCACCAATATGGTGCAGTGCACTTATTTGGCCTTATAACGATAGACTAGCCACCACAAGGAGGTGTGTATGAATACAGAATTGAGCACTGCCGTTCTCGATAATATGGTAACGGCGACCCTTATGCTCGATGAGCACTTAGTGATTCAGTTTGCTAACCCAGCGGCTGAGCAACTCTTTTCTCAAAGCTCGAAGCGCATTGTTGCTCAACCACTCTCACAATTAATTCAGCATGCATCGCTTGATTTAGCACTTCTCACTCAACCTCTACAAAGTGGTCAAAGCATTACCGATAGTGATGTGACTTTTGTTGTTGATAGCAAACCTTTGATGCTTGAAGTGACGGTAAGTCCGATGTCATGGAACAAGCAGTTAATGCTGTTGGTTGAAATGCGCAAGATTGATCAACAACGTCGCCTCAGCCAAGAGTTAAATCAACATGCTCAGCAGCAAGCCGCCAAGCTACTGGTGCGCGGTTTAGCCCATGAAATTAAAAACCCATTGGGCGGATTACGTGGTGCGGCGCAGTTGTTATCGAAAATGCTGCCCGATCCAAGCTTGAATGAATATACCCAAATTATTATTGAGCAAGCAGACCGCCTGCGTGCTTTAGTCGACCGTCTGCTTGGCCCACAAAAACCGGGTAAGAAGACGTCGGAAAACTTACACCAAATCCTGGAGAAAGTTCGTCAATTGATTGAACTGGAGTCCGATCATAACTTGGTGATGGAACGAGATTACGATCCAAGTTTGCCTGACATTGTGATGGATGCTTATCAAGTTGAGCAAGCGATGCTTAACATTGTCAGCAACGCCGCACAAATTTTATCAAAGCAAGAGCATGGCACGATCACCATTCGTACTCGCACTGTGCACCAAGCGAATATTCATGGCCAGCGACATAAGCTCGCAGCCCGAATTGAAATTATTGATGATGGTCCAGGTATTCAACCCGAGCTACAAGACACCCTCTTCTACCCTATGGTCAGTGGCCGTGAAGGCGGAACCGGGCTTGGTTTATCTATCTCACAAAACCTGATAGACCAACATGGCGGTAAAATTGATGTTGAGAGCTGGCCTGGCCGCACAACATTCACTATTTATTTGCCAATTTAATCGCACCAACACAAAACGCGCTATTTCACTGTGTTGTTTCTCTAACCTTATTTGCTATGGATAAAGAATTATGAGTAAAGGATATGTTTGGGTCGTCGATGACGATAGCTCGATACGTTGGGTAATGGAAAAGACCCTCTCTTCTGCCAATATCAAATGTGAAACTTTCGCGGATGCTGAAAGTGTATTAATGGCGCTAGAACGTGAGACACCCGATGTATTGGTCTCTGATATTCGCATGCCCGGCATTGATGGTATGGAGTTACTCAAGCAGGTTCATGTACGTTCTCCTGATTTGCCTGTCATCATTATGACCGCACACTCGGATTTGGATGCTGCGGTTAATGCTTATCAAAAAGGCGCGTTTGAGTACTTACCTAAGCCGTTTGATATTGATGAAACCTTAACCTTAGTTGAGCGTGCGATTGCC
Source organism: Vibrio sp. 10N.286.49.B3 (assembly GCF_002873395.1). GTDB lineage: Bacteria > Pseudomonadota > Gammaproteobacteria > Enterobacterales > Vibrionaceae > Vibrio. Next base: position 153,230 of record NZ_MCUV01000004.1, read on the forward strand.
CACAGTAATGAGCAGAAACGTGAGCAAGCGAGTAGTGCTCCTGCCTACACTGAAGCACCTGAAATCATTGGTGAAGCACCAGCCATGCAAGAGGTGTTTCGTGCCATCGGTCGTCTTTCTCGCTCTTCTATCTCTGTGCTTATCAATGGCGAATCTGGCACAGGTAAAGAGTTAGTTGCTCACGCGCTGCACCGTCATAGCCCACGCGCTAAAGATCCTTTTATTGCCCTAAATATGGCAGCCATTCCCAAGGACCTGATTGAGTCGGAGTTATTTGGTCATGAAAAAGGGGCGTTTACCGGTGCAAACAGTGTGCGTCAGGGCCGTTTTGAGCAGGCCAATGGCGGGACTTTATTTTTAGATGAAATTGGTGATATGCCATTGGATATTCAAACGCGTTTATTACGTGTGTTATCCGATGGTCAGTTTTATCGTGTCGGTGGTCATACGGGCATCAAAGTGGATGTGCGCATTGTCGCGGCAACTCACCAAAATTTAGAAAAGCTCGTTCATGAAGGCGATTTTCGTGAAGACCTTTTCCACCGCCTGAATGTTATTCGTATTCAAATCCCTGCGTTAAGGGAAAGACGCCAAGATATTGAAAAGCTGACTTATCACTTTTTGTCACTGGCTGCTGAAGAGATGGGCGTGGAAGTTAAAACGCTGCACCAAAGCGCGGTGGAGACGTTAACCAATCTTCCTTGGCCAGGTAATGTTCGTCAGTTGGAGAATATCTGTCGCTGGTTAACTGTGATGGCTAGTGGTAGTGAAGTGTTGCCAAGCGATCTGCCTCATGAGTTATTAGAAGAGCGCAAAACCACGGTGACAGGGGATCTAGGAACTTGGCAGGTTCAACTGGCTGAGTGGGCAGAGCAAGCCTTGCGATCGGGTGAAACAGAACTTCTCTCTTTTGCTCAACCTGAGTTTGAACGTATCTTACTTGAGGTGGCACTTAAGCACAGTAATGGTCATAAGCAAGATGCCGCTAAGGTGCTAGGTTGGGGACGAAATACCCTCACTCGCAAGCTAAAAGAGTTGTATTAATCAGCATTGAATTAGGTAGTGTGATAATGGCGATTAAAGTTTTATACTGGTAGGTAACTACACAGCGGAATGGACTTATATCAATGATCACAAAAAACTTACCTCTTACTGATTTACACCGACATCTAGACGGTAATATCCGCACTCAAACGATTTTAGAACTTGGACAACAGTTTGGGGTTGCTCTACCGGCTTACTCCGTTGAAGCATTAACACCACACGTTCAGATTGTTGAAGCAGAGCCGACTCTGGTTGCATTCCTATCAAAACTGGATTGGGGCGTTGCGGTGCTTGGTGACCTTGACGCTTGTCGTCGTGTGGCTTATGAAAACGTTGAAGATGCGTTAAATGCACAAATTGATTATGCCGAGTTACGTTTCTCGCCTTACTACATGGCAATGAAACATAAACTGCCAATCGCAGGTGTGGTTGAAGCTGTCATTGATGGTGTGGAAGCTGGCGTTCGTGATTTTGGCGTAAAAACGAACCTGATCGGTATCATGAGTCGCACTTTTGGTACCGATGCGTGTCAAAAAGAATTGGATGGTATTTTGGCACACAAAGATAAGATTGTTGCTGTCGATTTAGCCGGTGATGAGCTGGGTCAACCTGGCGATCGCTTTGTCAGTCACTTCAATCAAGTGCGCGATGCTGGTTTACAGGTCTCGGTTCATGCTGGTGAAGCGGCAGGTCCGGAAAGTATGTGGCAAGCCATTGAGCAATTAGGCGCGACGCGTATTGGTCATGGTGTGAAGGCGATTCACGATCCTAAACTGATGGATTACCTTGCTAAGCACCGCATTGGTATTGAGTCGTGCTTAACGTCGAACATTCAAACGAGTTCGATTGAGTCACTGGCTGTACACCCATTAAAAACCTTCTTAGAGCATGGTGTGATGGCGTGTATTAACACTGATGATCCTGCTGTTGAGGGGATTGAGTTGCCGTATGAGTATGAAGTTGCTGCGCCACAAGCCGGTTTAACACCAGCGCAAATTCGCCAAGCTCAAATTAATGGTCTGGATCTAGCGTTCTTATCGGACAATGATAAAGCGGAGCTACGCACAAAAGCGAGCCAACGTTAATCTTCAAGTTCGATCAAAAAAGGTCAGAGTGATTTCTCACGCTGACCTTTTTTTATCACCAAACTGAGATTAAATCACGCGCGAGAACTGTTGCTGTCTTGCTCGGCTGCGTAGGTATTTATCAAAGCACATGCAGATGTTGCGGATCAGTAAACGACCACGAAGTGTCACGCGAATCGCTTGCTCATCGACTTCCACTAACTCATCATCAATGAAGGTTTGTAGTAGCTTTAAATCTTCAGCAAAGTAATGATTAAAGTTTAAGTTAAACTCTGATTCAATCGCTTTCTTATCCAGCTTGAAGTTACAGATCAACTGCTTAATCACTTCACGGCGGATCAAGTCATCATTGTCGAGTACCACACCACGCCATAGGGCATGACGTAAGTTGTTCACTTGCTCGTAGTACTTTTTCAACTCTTTTTGGTTTTGCGCGTAGGCATCACCAATCATCGAAATTGCCGAAACACCAAAGCCAACTAAGTCGCTATCACCTTGTGTGGTGTAGCCTTGGAAGTTGCGGTGCAAAATACCTTGGCGCTGAGCGATAGCCAATTCATCTTCAGGTAAGGCAAAGTGATCCATACCAATGAACTGATACCCTGCTCCCGTTAAGGTGCTGATGGTATCTTGCAGAATCGACATTTTCACTTCTGCAGCGGGTAAATCTTCATCTTTAATTTTGCGTTGTGCAGCGAAAAGTTGCGGCATGTGCGCGTAGTTAAAGACCGATAGACGACCCGGTTGCATGGCTAGCACTTGCTTTAGTGTCTCTGCAAATGATGCTTCTGTCTGCTTTGGTAGGCCGTAAATCAAATCTAAGTTGGTCGAACGGAAGTCCAATAACTTGGCACGTTTCACCATCTCGATAATAAAATCTTCGTCTTGCTCGCGGTTAACCAAGACTTGCACTTCTTTATTGAAGTCTTGAACACCGATGCTTAAACGGTTAAAACCTTCGGCACGTAAGTGATCCAATACATCCAGTTCAATCTCACGTGGGTCCACTTCAATGCTAATTTCCGCCTCAGAATCAAAGCTAAATTCGTCACGTAAAATTGTCATTAAACGGGTAATTTGTCTTTTATTTAGATACGTAGGTGTACCACCGCCAAAGTGTAATTGAGTCACTTGGCGATCACCTAATAAACCCGCTCGTTGACGAATTTCATGTTCAAGAATATCTAAATACTCATCCGCTTTGTGCGAATGGCGTGTCACGACTTTATTACAACCACAGTAGTAGCAAAGCTTATGACAAAATGGGATATGGATATATAGGGATAATGGACGCTCTAGATACTGCGTGCAGGCCATATCATAATCAGCAATCGTAAACGCTTCATGAAACTCTAATGCCGTTGGGTACGAGGTGTAACGCGGGCCTGAATAGTTGTACTTATCTAAGATCGCTTGATCCCAAACGATCTGCTCGTTAGATGCAGTGTGCTGACTCGACATGAGGATACGTCCCATTTAAAACTTTGACTGGCTATTCTGCCACAGTCAGTAAAAACTCACAGAGCAACAAAATACTTTTTACCGACTAATATTCAGAAGTGATAGCTAGATCACGAGTGCACTCTCAATATGAAGAGTGCGCACTTGATTAGACCATTTGAATGTTGATCTGATTATTTAAAGGCTTTACTTGTTCTTGTAACTGCTTTAATTCATCAATGATAGCGTCACTAAGCCTGGCTTCGGCTTTATGACGCTCAAGGTTATGCTTCATGCGCTCTGGCTTGTTCATCGCTTGACGTTCTTCGCCACGCGGCATGGATTTCACAATGTGAAACAGTTCCGCCGTTGCTGGGTAAGTGCTATCAAAGTCGATACGCTTTTCCCCTTGAAGATAATCCATCATGCTATATATGCGGATACTCGCTTCAGATAAATCACACTGACCCTGAATACCCGCTAAACATAATATATTCACGTTGTCGTAAATATTGGCATTACGCTTATCTATCGCAAAAGATTGATGACGTAGCTGCAATTCCTTTTGCTTCTTTAGTTGTAGCAGAAGGTAACCAGCATAACACGCCACGCTGAGCAGAATAATTCCACCTAAGATTGCGAGTATGGTTACATTCATTGCTTTACTTATCCTTTAAAGTCATTCAGATCAAAGTCTTCAAACTGAGCAAGTAGATCATCATCAGACAGTGCTTTGTTTGATGTTGATTTTGGCATGATAACCGGTTGCTCTTCAGACTCAATCTCATCTTCTTCTGGCTCTAATAGACCAAGACGGTTCATTAGGTGCTCAATGCGATCCAGTTTTTCATCAACAAACTTCTGTAGACCTGCACCTAGGTTTTCACCCATTTCAATGCGGTCTAGCAATACGTTTAGTTGTGCATCATTTTCTAGCATTTCAAGCTCTTGAGCGGCAGATAGTTTGCGCTCTTGCTTAGTTTGCTTCTTCACTGGCTCAATAATAAGTGGGATTTTCTTCTTACTACCAAGACGTGGATCGCGTGCTTGCTTCTGGTGTGACTTTTGAGAATCACTACCATCAGAGTGACGGCTACCTGATTTTAAGCCTTTACGCTTTTTAATGCGTTTGCGCTCACGACCTTCTACATCTGATTCGCTACGGTTACGTGTAACATTAGGGCTAACCGCTTCCGCCATTAACGCACCAGGTTTTCTCGATTTTTTGCTACGACTCATTGCTGGGTCTTCCTCAGTAAAACTTACATCATTACCAATAAGTCATACTCTGGATGAAAACACTGCAATAGTCAGGTGCTCATTCACTAAGTACAACTTAACGTGGTGTCGGCCTCTCTAATTATAGCGAGATCGATAAAACTTACCGTAAGATGCATAATCTACGATAAGTTATGGCTGAAACCACATCCAAATTTAAACTTTAATAAGTCATCAACTGCGACGCGCGCAATACTTATCAAAAGGGATGCGAAACATACCAGAAAGTGCGTATAGAGTGGAGCGCTATTGCACATTTTTTCATCAAATTAATAAAAAAAGTACCTGAGAAGCAAAAATGCCCCGCAGCATCATTGTTTTCACAATCACTGTAGGGCAATTCATCACGCTTTCGCTCATCGACCAATGCGACTAGTGCAAGCCACCAACGTATTTCGACAAGGTATCAATGTCGCCATCGGTTAGCTTAATGGCCACATCACGCATCATGCCATTCATATCATTATTGCGTGTGCCATCGCGAAACTTCTCAAGCTGCAATTTAATGTAATCGGCTTGCTGACCTGAGATTTTTGGAAAGCCTGATAGTTCAGTACCATTCCCTCGAGGACCATGACAAGCGATACAAGCGGCAATTCCTCGCTCGGCATCACCAGCAGAATATAAGTTTTTACCCTGTTCTACGACATTTTCTGGGGTACTGTTGGCGGAAATAGGCAGTGAGGCGTAGTAGGCAGCAAGGTCGAGCATGTCTTGATCTGACAGCGGCATTGCCATTGCACTCATCACAGGATCATAACGTCCCTGCTTGCCAGCACTGCTCATTCCTAACTTAAGCTCTTGTAATTGCTTGTTAAGGTATTTACCATGCTGACCCGCTAATTTCGGGTAGCTAGTAATTAAGCTATTGCCATCAGCTCCGTGACAGGCAACGCAAGTTTGTGATTTGGCTTTCCCTGCTTCGATATTGCCTTCAGCCCATACCGAGCAGCTAGCCAGAAGAGTCAAAATTAGCGCTAATTTCTTCATGATATTCCATTATAATTATCAAGCTTCCAGTACCACTCTATGTTGTCAGTCATGGTACAATAGGCGATCTTATATAAAACACATATATTTTACACAATTTCACAAAAAAGTAATCAATCGACTACAAAAGTCGGGATGGAGTTAACAGTGAGCGTAAAAATTCATTATCAAAACACGCATTTCATTACCAGTGCGCCTGATATTCGTCATCTACCAGAAGACGAGGGTATCGAAATTGCGTTCGCAGGACGCTCCAACGCTGGTAAATCAAGCGCATTAAACCGCTTAACCAATCAAAGAAGTTTAGCAAAAACCAGTAAAACGCCAGGACGTACGCAGCTTATTAACCTATTTAAGGTGACGGAAGGCTGTCATATTGTCGATTTACCAGGTTACGGTTTTGCTCAAGTTCCTCTTGAAATGAAGAAGAAATGGCAAAAATCACTGGGTGAATACCTACAGAAACGTAGCTGCCTCAAAGGGTTAGTTGTTCTGATGGATATCCGTCACCCAATGAAAGACCTTGACCAACAGATGATCTACTGGGCGGTTGATAGCCGTATTCCAGTTCAAGTTCTGTTGACCAAAGCAGACAAACTGAAAAGTGGCGCACGTAAAGCACAACTACTGAAGATCCGTAAAGACGCTGAAAGCTTCGGTGGCACGGTTGTCGTTGATATGTTCTCGTCGCAAAACGGCATCGGTGTTGATCAACTTCGCAACAAGTTAGACACATGGTTCGCGCCTGCCTTTGCTCATTTGCAAGAAGAAGAGCAAAATAACGCAGATAACGACTAAGATTCACCCTTAGCCTCACTGCCGATATCAGCCCTGCTTCACTCTTCTTTTTAGTAAGAGTTGATGAGTGGGGCTTTTTTTTGCCTGTCATTTGCTCGTTGGGGGATGAAATCGAATCTATTTTTCAGTACTTCACGGCATAAGAAAATACCAAGCGACGCTTCAGCAAAAGGGAAGGAAAAAAGTCAGTAAAAGACAAAGACCAGCAAAAAAGAAAGGAAAAGGGAATAAAAAAGAAAGCCCCACTAATTTTAGTGAGGCAAGGGGAGAGAAGTATTATATGTTAAGTAAGTTATATTTCTTATTCTGCCCCTAGCATCCGCCACAAAACGATAATTTGCAACCCTCCCCAATTGGTTGAAATCCCACCAAAAACGATAGGTAACCCATTGAATATAAATAATTTAATTGTTAAATTCCTCTCAAAACAAAGCCGTTAATTCTCGATCGAAAATAACAAAAGTGTGACAGAAAAGAAGTTACAAAAAATGAAGATAAAATAAGCAGAAAAAACAGCAGACGATCAACGCTAGTGACCCGTGGTGATCTGATATTGCAGAGAAGATAAGTGAATAAAGAAAAATAGTACGAAAAAATACGCCATATCAACAAAGGCAGTCAAACTCTTTACAATCAACAAGATAGCGTGTGATATAAAGTTTTCTTTGCCCCATAAAAAATGCCCCAGTCAAAAACTGACTGGGGCGGCTGAATAAGCCTAATCCAATAACGTGAAACAAAAGGTCTGAAAGATAGAACATCTTACCTCTGTACCCTACGAGTATTAATGTACAACAACCGGTCAGAAATTCAACCTTTTTTTGTAATTAATTTTCACGTTATTTTACTTTAATGACACAAGGCGTAACTTAGTGATAACTTTATTTCTAATCGAAAAAAGCCAGTGTTTGTGCACTGGCTCATCATTTCTACGCTATTCGGGTCTAAAAGTGTTTAGTGGGCTTCATCCCAATTGTCACCATGCCCAGCTTCGGCAACTAATGGCACATTAAGCTCTGCAGCCGCTTCCATTAATTCTTGTACTTTACTTTCAATTTCGGTTAATGCCGACTCTTCTACTTCAAATACCAGTTCATCGTGCACTTGCATTAACAGTTTCACGCGACCGTCACCTTCCGCTTGAATCCACTCATCGACTAATAGCATCGCTTTTTTGATGATATCAGCCGCTGTGCCTTGCATTGGTGCGTTAATCGCTGCACGTTCTGCGGCTTTACGACGCATGCCATTACGCGATTTAATTTCTGGCAGATGTAAGCGGCGTCCCCATAGAGTCTCAACAAAGCCTTGTTCAGATGCTTGAGCACGCGTGTCTTCCATGTATTGCATCACGCCAGGGTAACGCTCAAAGTAAGTGTCCATGTAGTGCTGAGCTTCGCCACGAGCAATGCCAAGCTGCTTCGCTAAGCCAAACGCACTCATGCCATAAATCAGGCCAAAGTTCACCGCTTTAGCACGACGACGTTGCTCGCTAGAGACTTCATCAATCCCCACACCGATAATCTCTGCTGCCGTTGCTGCGTGGATATCTTTGCCTTCTTGGAAAGCCGTTAGTAACGCTTTGTCACCCGATAGATGTGCCATGATACGTAATTCAATTTGCGAGTAATCGACTGCAAGAATTTTATGACCGTGTGGCGCAACAAATGCCTGACGAATACGACGACCTTCTTGGTTACGGATCGGAATGTTCTGTAAGTTTGGATCGGTCGAAGAGAGGCGTCCTGTTGCTGTGACCGCTTGGTGGTACGAGGTATGCACTCGCCCTGTTTCAGCGTTAATCATTTTTGGTAGTTTATCGGTGTAGGTGGTTTTTAGTTTTGCTAAGCCACGGTACTCGATCAGCAGTTTTGGTAGTTCATATTCTAACGCAAGCTCTTGCAGCACTTCTTCGTTGGTTGATGGTGCACCTGAAGGGGTTTTCTTCACCACTGGTAAGCCCATTTTTTCAAATAAGATCACTTGTAGCTGCTTTGGAGAGCTTAAGTTGAACTCCTGCCCTGCCACGGCAAATGCCTGTTGCTCAAGCTCATCTAAGCGCTGTGCTAGCTCTTGAGATTGGGAGTTAAGCAGCATGTCATCCACAAAAACACCGGTACGTTCAATGCGTGAGATCACCGGTACTAATGGCATCTCTAAATCACGGTAGATGGTTTGTAGCTTGTCATCTTGCTCGATGTGTTCCATCAGGCGGTTGTGCAAACGTAGTGTGACATCGGCGTCTTCTGCTGCGTATGGGGAAGCTTGCTCAAGGTCGATTTGGTTAAAGGTAAGCTGTTTTTTACCTTTGCCTGCGATCTGCTCAAATGAGATGCAGCTATGTTGTAGGAAACGCAGTGCCAAGCTATCCATGTCATGTTTGCCGCCTACGCTGTTGTAGACGTATGACGCTAACATGGTGTCGTGCTCGATGCCTTGCAGTTCGATATCATAACGCGCTAATACGCTTGCGTCGTACTTAAGGTTTTGACCGACTTTCGCTTGTTCAGCATCTTCTAAAATCGGCTTAAGTTGAGCAAGCACCCAATCACGATCCAGTTGCTCTGGCGCATCTAAGTAGTCATGCGCAACCGGAACGTAAGCTGCCACACCTTCTGCGGTCGCAAAAGAGAGACCAACTAAGTTAGCCACCATGTAATCAAGGCTGTCAGTTTCAGTATCAAAAGCAAAAACGTCACTCGCCTTAAGCTTCTCCATCCATTGCTGGAAAGTCTCTTGATCTAAAATGGTTTCGTATTGGCTACGATCGATGTTTGCCGCTGCATTGTTCAGTGCAATCTCGCTCGCGCCTGATGCTGCTTTGCCGTCGCTTGATGCTGCGCGCGTTTCGCCATCGGCAAGGACAACGCCATCACCACCTTCAAGCAGTTCATTTAGCCAAGATTTGAACGTCAGTTGACCGTATAGCTTGATAAGCTCATCCACTTTCGGCTGAGTTTTCACTAACGATTCTGGTGTCTCTTCTAGCTCAACGTCTAGCTTAATGGTCGCGAGCTCATAAGACAGTTTTGCGTTGTCTTCATTATCGACCAGCTTCTTCGCCATGGTTTTTGAACCACGAAAGCCCAGAGGGGCAATATCGTCTAAGCGTTGGTAAAGCGTTTCAATGCCGCCGATACCTTGCAGTAGTGCCGTAGCGGTTTTATCGCCAACACCTGGAATGCCAGGGATGTTATCGACCTTATCGCCCATCAGTGCAAGATAGTCGATGATAAGCTCTGGTGGGATACCAAACTTTTCAATTACGCCTTCACGATCCATCACCACATTGGTCATGGTGTTGATCAAAGTAACGTTTTCATCCACCAGCTGAGCCATATCTTTATCGCCCGTACTGATCAGAACTGGCATGCCCGCCTGTGAAGCTTGCGACGCTAAAGTGCCAATCACATCATCCGCTTCTACGCCGGTGATTGAGATAAGTGGTAAGCCCATAGCACGAATAACATTGTGCAAAGGTTCGATCTGACAACGTAGGTCATCAGGCATCGAAGGACGGTTTGCTTTGTATTCCGGATAGATATCATCACGGAAGGTTTTGCCTTTCGCATCAAAAATAACCGCGATACGATCAGAAGCAAACTGCCTCATCATACTGCGCAGCATATTAACGACGCCAAAAATAGCATTGGTCGGGATTTCTCCGTTACTCATCGTGCCTGGGTAAGCATGAAATGCACGATAAAGGTAAGAAGAACCATCAATGAGGATAAGTGGATTATCTGGAATACGAGCCATAGTCTTTTGTGTCCAAAGAAAATGCAAAAATGATCTGCTAAGAATGCCACGAGTGCCTTAGTGAATCTACGTTAACGCCGTAATCTTATTGGATATATTTCTGTTGGGCTTTTTTACACAAGCTGGCTACAACTGTGGATAACTCTGTTTATATTATTTATCCACTGGTTATACAGAGGTGCTAAACCATCCACAGAAAACATTTAAGGTGCTGTTTTATATGGATAATATCTTAGATCCAACAATTGAAATTCGATCCCAAAATGATCATGCGTTGTGGAAAAGATTATTGGTGACCTTTTATTCACTGTCAAATTAAACAGATAGCGATAAAAAAGCGACACCAAATGATGTCGCTTAAAAAGAAAGCTATTTAGACTTGTTTGCTTTTTATTCTGTTGACCGCTTAACCATTATCTTCAGCTAACCACTGCGCTACATCTTTCGCAAAGTAGGTTAAAATGCCATCAGCACCTGCACGTTTGAAGCATAATAGTGATTCTAAAACGGTTTCACGCTCTTTTAGCCAACCATTTTGAATCGCCGCTTTGTGCATCGCATATTCACCCGATACTTGATAAGCAAACGTCGGCACTTGCAGCTCTGATTTCACACGGCGCACGATATCAAGATAAGGCATCCCCGGTTTCACCATCACCATGTCAGCGCCTTCGTTGATATCCATTGCCACTTCATGGATCGCTTCATCGCTATTGGCAGGATCCATCTGGTAGTTCTTCTTATCACCACCTTTTAGATTCGATGCTGAACCAACGGCATCACGAAAGGGTCCATAGTAGCAAGAGGCGTATTTGGCTGAGTAAGCCATGATTTGAGTGTGGATATAACCGGCTTCTTCCAGTGCTTCACGGATCTTACCAATGCGTCCATCCATCATGTCTGAAGGCGCAACCACATCCGCTCCCGCTTTAGCATGAGAGAGTGCCTGCTTGATCAACACTTCAGTGGTCACATCATTTTGCACATAACCATCGGCGTCAATAATGCCATCTTGACCATGTGTGGTGAATGGATCCAGTGCGACATCGGTGATCACACCCATGGTTGGCACATGCTCTTTTAGTTCACGCACCGCACGTTGCACCAAGCCTTCTGGGTTATGCGCTTCTGCTGCACATAGGCTCTTCGCATCTTGGTTAACGACAGGAAATAGAGCAATGGCTGGGACGCCGAGTTTTGCTAAATAGCGAGCTTCTTCGATCATAAGATCAATCGACAAACGCTCAACGCCAGGCATTGATTCCACGCGCTCGCGACGATCTTTACCCATGAGGATGAACATTGGGTAGATTAGATCGTTAACTGATAATTGGTGTTCTGCCATGAGGCGGCGGCTAAAGTCGTGCTTACGCATACGGCGCATACGACGACCTGGAAATTGACCTTGAATTGAAACAGACACTCTATTCTCCTTGTCTGATGAAAGTACTCACAAAAGCATATCACTGTTGATCGCATACGCTAGCGCTATTGCCAACTAATCGTAAAAAATTGTCTATTCCTCACACTGAATCGCTGATAAGTAATAAATCGAGACTTTAGCAATATGGATGTGGCGGTGTTTGATATTATACTTCTCTAGTCGCCCTTTTAATTGCACAGAGATAAACAATGATTGATACCCACGCCCATATTTACGCGCAAGAATTTGATAATGACCGTGATGCTGTTGTGCAACGCGCTGTCGAGCAAGGCATCAGCCACATCCTATTGCCGAACATTGATTTGAATTCGATTGAGCCAATGCTACAAACGGAAGCGGCTTATCCTGAAGTGTGTCGCTCGATGATGGGTTTGCATCCTTGCTATGTAAATGGTGATGTAAAGCAAACTCTCGCGACCATTCATGCGTGGTTTGATCGCCATAACTTTATTGCCGTGGGTGAGATTGGCATCGATTTATATTGGGATAAAACCTTTAAAGCCGAGCAAGAAATGGCGTTTGTGACTCAATTAAATTGGGCGAAAGAGAGAGATTTACCTGTGGTGATCCATACTCGTGACTCGATTGATGAAACCATGGCGCTACTTAAACAAGAGCAAGATGGCTCACTGCGTGGTATTTTCCATTGCTTTGGCGGCACGGTTCAGCAAGCGAAAGAGATTAATGATGTGGGCTTTCACTTAGGTCTGGGCGGAGTAACCACGTTTAAAAATGGTGGCATGGATCAAGTGATCCCACATCTTGATATGGACTTTGTCGTGCTCGAAACGGATTGTCCTTACCTAACGCCAGCACCTCACCGTGGCAAACGTAATGAGCCGGCTTATACAGCATTAATTGCTCGACGTATTGCTGACCTGCGTGAAGTGGCATTAAAAGAGATCATCACCACCACAGATCACAACGCCAAAACTCTGTTTACTCTTTAACAGTGAATTGATTTCATGCGCCTGCTCCAATAAAAAGCACCTATAAAAAAAGCGGCTATCTTAGCCGCTTTTTGTGTCTCTTAATTAGAATCAATCCAATTACGCTTCTTCTTGTTCTTGCTCGTCTTCATCACGCTTAGTATAGAAACGGGCGCAGAACAGACCAACTTCAAACAACAAACACATCGGAATCGCCAATAGCGTTTGAGAGATCATATCTGGTGGTGTCAGCATCATACCAACAATAAACGCCGCGACGACGATGTACGGACGCTTCTCTGACAACTCTTTTGGCGTTGTTGCCCCTGTCCAGCACAATAGAATAATCGCAACAGGTACTTCAAACGCAATACCAAATGCTAAGAACAGTGCTGAAACAAAATCCAAGTAGCTTGAGATATCCGTTGCAAACTCCACCCCACCCAAAGAGATAGCCGTAAAGAAGCTAAACACTAATGGGAAGACGACGAAATACGCAAACGCCACTCCAGCATAAAAAAGTAATGAACTTGAGAACATCAACGGCATCACTAAACGACGTTCATGCTTATAAAGCCCCGGTGCAACAAAAGCCCAAACCTGATACAAAATAAAAGGAACGGCAATAAAAATCGAAGCCATGAGTGTTAACTTCAACGGCGTAAAGAATGGCGATGCCACATCCGTTGCAATCATGGTGGCGCCTTCAGGTAGTCGCTCGACTAAAGGCGCTGAAACAAATTCGTAAATATGCCCAGAAAAATAAATCAAACACAGAAAAACCACCAATACGGCACCCAGCGAGCGCAATAAACGGTTACGTAATTCCAATAAGTGACTCATCAAAGGCAGCGTCTGCTCAGCAGAAGACATGGAGAACCTCTTGGTTGTACTTATACTAAGGCAATGGCTAGTGCGATTGCGGATAGAAATCGAAAAGGAGCCGGCGATTGGGCTCCTTTAGAGTGAAACTATTCGGCTTTTTTATCTACTGTCGGCGACTGCTCGCTCTCTTGTGCTGGTGTGCTCGATTGAGGTTCTTCCCCACTGTTCGCATCTTTAGCAAAAGGGCGCTGGACTGATTCCGCCGCTTGTTTAAGTTCGTCAACTGATGCCTTTAGGTCAGGAGCAAGATCCTCCATCCCCATTTTCTCAGCTTTACGTAAATTCTCTTGTAACTCATGAATTTTAAGCTCATGAGATAACTCGTCTTTTACGCTATTTGCCATTCCCTTTGCTGAGCCAATAAATTTTGACACGCTACGAATGGCAACCGGCAAACGTTCTGGACCTAATATTAATAGACCCACAATAGATATTAATACCAGTTCCCAAAAACCGATATCAAACACGAATTATGCCTGCTCTTTTTCTTTCTTGGTTTCAGCGGCTGCTTCTGTCTTTTGCTGATCAAGATTTTTTGGTTCGAAGTCAGCATCGATCTCTTTCTTTGCTGCTGTTTGCTCATCTTCGCTCATCGCTTTTTTAAAGCCTTTCACTGCTGAGCCTAAGTCTCCGCCGATACCACGAAGCTTTTTCGTGCCAAAAAGCAATACAACGATAACTGCAACGATGAGAAGTTGCCAAATACTGATACCACCCATTATTCTTTACCTCGGGGTCAATTTAAAAAAATAAAATATTAGCTAAAGTTTAGCGTCTAACGGCGATAAGCTCGCCAACTGAGCAACCAAAATGTGACGCCTATAATGCCACAACTCAGCGCTAATGATTGATGAGCACTCGAAATTAAGATAGCACCACATACGTTCGATGTCGCACCAATACCAAATAAGAACTTCCCTGTTGCTTGCTGACGCTTACTGCTGCGATAACCTTGGTAAAGCTGATCAATTTTTTGATTCATATCTTTGCCTTGGCGCAAGCTATCATAAAGCAATTCTGGCAACTCTGGCAGCTTTTCTACCCAAAAAGGAGCACGATCTTTTAATGCATTCAGCAGAGCTTGAGGTCCTACTTGATTCATCATCCATTTTTCTAGAAACGGCTTGGCTGTTTGCCATAAATCCAACTGCGGATAGAGTTGGCGACCTAAACCTTCGACATAGAGCAATGTTTTTTGCAATAAGACCAACTGCGGCTGCACTTCCATATTAAAACGACGTGCTGTGTTAAATAAGTTTAGCAGTACATGACCAAAAGAGATCTCACATAATGGTTTGGCAAAAATGGGCTCGCAGACGATACGGATAGCAAACTCAAACTCATCGATATTGGTGTCGGCGGGTACCCAACCTGAGTCAACATGCAACTCGGCAACGCGGCGATAATCTCGATTAAAGAAAGCTAAAAAGTTCTCGGCTAAATAACGTTTATCTTCACTGTTGAGTGTGCCCACAATGCCGCAATCTAGCCCTATCCATTGTGGATTATCAGGATGCTCTGGATTGACAAAAACATTGCCCGGATGCATGTCGGCATGGAAGAAGCTATCGCGGAAAACTTGCGTGAAGAAAACGCTCACACCACGTTCTGCCAATAGCTTCATGTTGGTGCCGTTGGCTTGTAGCGCAGCAATATCGGAAACTTGAATACCGTAGATACGCTCTGAAACCATTAAGTGTTCACTGGTTAAGTCGCTAATAACTTCAGGGACATACAGCTCTTCACTGCCTTCAAAGTTGCGGCGAAGCTGGATGGCATTGGCTGCCTCACGACGTAAGTCCAACTCATCTAATAGCGTTTTCTCGTACTCTCTAACCACTTCGACGGGCTTTAAACGACGCGCTTCTGGCAGGGCTTTAGCGACAATTCGTGCCATGCGATACATCAGCTTAATATCAGCATCAATCACAGGGCGTATATCAGGACGAATCACTTTTAGGACTATTTCACGCCCTGAGTCTTTCAGTTTTGCCGTGTGAACTTGAGCGATGGAGGCTGAGGCAAGTGGCTCAATATCAAAGTCGGTAAACCAGTTTTCTAGCGGTCCACCTAATGAGGTTTCCATCTGCGCTTTTGCCAATTGACCATCAAAGGGAGCGACTTGATCTTGCAGCAGAGCTAATTGGTCAGCAATAAAAGGGGGAAATAAATCACGCCGCGTCGACATCATCTGACCAAACTTAATCCACACCGGACCAAGCTCTTGCAGGGCTAAACGCAAGCGCATACCTAACTCTTTATCGCTATGTTGATTCTTAATCCAAAACAACGCTTTACGCAGCAAGATAGGGGTTTTTGTTAGTTGATGCTCGGGCAAAAGTTCATCCAGCCCATACTCTAGCTGGACTTTGATGATACGGTATAAACGGCGTAGCTCAGTTGGGGTCATGCAGTCTCCAGTAGGCGGTTCAGTCTTTGCTCAAGATGCGATACACCTTGGGCAACCTCTTCCACTTGGTCGCAAAAATAAGCCACTTCTAATGGTCCGGGAACGACTTTCCACTCTTCGGTTAGTACCTGAGCAAAATGGTCTTGCTGCTTAGTCACTTGTGAGAGAAAAAATCCACCGACATTTTTGACGCCTTGCACCATGCTATGCGCCACCACATCACCGGTGACTCGCGATAACCACTCTTCAAGATCCGGTTTGCAATCTGTCATCAATTGCGCAAAGGTTTGTACCAACTGCACATCGCCTTCCACCGTTAACTTATCTTGCTTGATGAGTTGGGTGATACTGGCTTGTTCACGCAGTTGGGGAAGGATCGATAGGTTGAGCGATAGGTAGCAGTCGGGCTCGCCTTCGTAATCAGCGAGAACGTCGATCTGTTGGCTAAAGATGAACGTGAGTTTTTTATTCAGCTCTTTGATATGAACTTGAATCACTTGACCTTTTAAACGTACTAAGCGACGCCCTAATTCTGGGTCGTCGTTAATTAGCGTGTTCAGGGTCGTCTCTATTGCTGCCGTAACGAGTGGATCAAATGGCATGCGCTATCCCTAACAAATGGCTTAAAATTTATACCCACGGTGCAAAGCAACAATGCCGCCCGTTAGGTTGTAGTAGTTGGTGCCTTCAAAACCTGCACCCTGCATCATGCCTTCTAGTGTATCTTGGTCTGGATGCATGCGAATGGACTCTGCTAAGTAACGGTAGCTGTCGGCGTCATTGGCAATTAACTCACCCATCTTTGGTAGCAGGTGGAACGAGTAAGCATCGTAAACTTTAGATAATGGCTCAAGGATTGGCTTAGAAAACTCTAATACCAACAAGCGACCACCCGGTTTCAAGACACGATACATAGAGCGTAGTGCTTTATCTTTGTCCGTCACGTTACGCAGACAAAAACTGATGGTGATGCAGTCAAAATAGTTATCTGGGAAAGGCAGTTCTTCAGCATTGGCTTGTACATAATGTACGTTGCCGACAATGCCGCTATCACGCAGTTTATCGCGACCAACATTGAGCATTGAGTTGTTGATGTCGGCTAAGATCACATGACCTTTCTCACCAACAATACGAGAAAATTTAGCGGTTAGATCACCAGTGCCACCACCAAGGTCAAGAATGCGCTGACCAGGACGTACCCCACTGCAATCGATAGTGAAACGCTTCCATAAACGGTGTACACCACCAGACATGAGATCGTTCATGATGTCGTATTTAGCCGCAACAGAGTGGAAGACTTCCGCTACTTTTGCCACTTTCTCTTCTTTCGCCACCGTTTCAAAACCGAAATGGGTCGTTTCTTCTGCTGTATTTGCTTGCACGCTAGTGTCCGTCATGCTGTCCTCTACCATGGTTAAGTCCTCTTCAACGGCATAACGAAATCGGAGCCGCTGCGGTCAATTAGTTTACTTTATCCTCTGCTTGATGTCTTTCCAAGCGATGATCATTTTGTGCGATTTCTGCTAAATTAGGTGAAATGGGCTTCTTCACTTCCACGCCTAAGTGCTTAAAACTTTCCGCTTGGCGAATGACATTTCCGCGCCCGGAAGCCAGTTTATTCATCGCCCCTTGGTAGTTCTGGTTGGCTTTATCTAATGCACCACCTAAACCTTCCATATCATCCACAAACAGACGTAATTTATCGTATAGCTTACTGGCTCGATCGGCGATGGTTTTGGCGTTTTGGTTCTGTTTGTCATTACGCCATAGGTTATCAATGGTGCGCAGTGCCACCAGCAAAGTGGTTGGGCTGACTAATAATATGTTTTGCTCCATCGCATCATTGACCAAACTTGGATCGGCTTGAATCGCCACTTGGAATGCTGGCTCAACGGGGATAAACATCAACACGTAATCGAGACTCTCTATCCCTTTCAGTTGGTGATAGTCCTTTTGACTTAAGCCTTTGATGTGCGAGCGAACAGAGATGAGATGTTCATTTAAGGCTTGCGCTCGTTGCTGATCATTGTCGGCATTGAAGTAGCGCTCGTAAGCCACTAGGGTCATTTTCGAATCGACCACCACTTGTTTATCTTGCGGTAAATGAACGATGACATCTGGCTGATAGCGTTTGCCGGCTTCATTTTGTAGGTTAACTTGGGTTTCGTATTCATGCCCTTCTCGTAGACCGGATTCGGCGAGTACGCGTGCTAAAACTACCTCACCCCAGTTACCTTGCTGCTTGTTATCGCCTTTTAGTGCTTGGGTTAGGTTGACCGCTTCTTGGGTCATCTGCTCGTTTAAGCGTTGTAGGTTTTTCAGCTCATGGACTAAGGTGTGACGCTCTTTGGCTTCTTGGCTAAAGCTATCATTCACTTGTCTTTTGAACCCTTCAAGCTGCTCTTTCAGTGGTGATAGTAAGCCATTTAGACTCTGTTTGTTTTGCTGATCGACCGTCGCAGTCTTATGCTCAAAGACTTGATTGGCGAGTTGCTCAAACTGCTGCTTTAAACGCTCCTCACCCTGCTCGAGAAGTTGCAGCTTTTCATAGTTGGCGATGTTTTCTTGCTCGTGACGCGCTTCTTGTTCGCGCAGTTTTCCTTCCAGTGCCGCTTTATACTCTTTCAGTTGATTGATTTCATGCGCGTACTGCTGGCGCTCTTGTTTTACCGCTTCGAAATAGCGTAACTTTTCCACCGCAGCCATCAACTTACCATGCAACTGCTTGGCTTCTAGGGCATCTTTATCACGCTCGTTATCTAACTCTTCTAGCTCTTGCTTCGCTTCTTCTACTGCCTGCTGTGATTGCTGGTAGGCGTGCTCAAGCTGAGATTTTTGTGCGCTGTATAACTGCTGATCTGATTCGATTTTCTGCGTAAGAAGCTGTACCTCTGTCGCCAGTTTTTGTTTCACCAACCAACCGGCTGCTAAACCGCCAAACGCGGCACCAGAAAGCAGTGCGATGAGAGTTGATTGATGTTCGATAATCCATTGCATAGAGTGTGCGTGCCTTTTTCGAGAATGCTGACTCATGGTATTTACATACTGGATAAATGTCCAGTTTGTGACGTCAATAAGAGGCGATAAACTGACCTGCTTTTTTCTTTCTCACCTCTTGATAATAAGTTGATAATCAAATGATAAATGAACGTCGAGCGCTCATTCTTGGCTTAACGGCTGTGCTATTGTGGTCAACCGTCGCGACCGCTTTTAAGCTGACTTTGGCAGAGTTTACCCCGATACAAATGCTGACCATGGCGAGTGTCGTTTCTGCGATTGCTCTTCTCACGATTTGTACGCTGCAAGGTAAAATCGGTTTAATTAGCCAGACGTTTACTGCTAATCCTTTTTACTACCTGTTGCTTGGCTTGGTTAACCCACTGGCGTATTACTTACTGCTCTTTAAGGCTTATGAACTGCTGCCCGCCTCGCAAGCTCAACCGATCAATTACAGCTGGGCGATCACGTTAACTTTAATGGCGGCGGTATTTTTAGGGCAGAAGATCCGCAAGCAAGATTGGGCAGCGTGCGTATTGGGCTACTTTGGCGTGATTGTCATTGCGACCAAGGGTGATGTGCTGGCGTTGGAGTTTGATAGTCCATTAGGGGTGGGATTGGCGCTGCTGTCTACTTTACTTTGGGCAGGCTATTGGATTTTAAATGCCAAAAATAAGGCAGATCCTGTGGTGGGCGTTCTGCTTGGTTTCTTAGTCGCGATTCCTTTTGCCTTTGCTTTGAGTTTCTATGAAGGCGCAAGTTGGCAGCACATTTCTCTACAAGGTTGGGCTGCGGTGACTTATGTGGGCTTGTTTGAAATGGGCATCACTTTTGTGGTGTGGATTAGCGCGTTAAAGCTGACGGAAAATACGGCGCGTATCAGCAATTTAATTTTCGCTTCTCCGTTTATTTCGCTGTTACTACTCGCCTATGTGATCGGTGAAACCATCCATCCTTCGACCTTGGTGGGCTTAGTGTTGATTATGATTGGACTGGCTATTCAGCAGTTAAAATTAGAAAACGAGAACACTAAACAAACAACACTATGAAAGATAACGAAATAAACGACCAACAGTTACATTGATCACAATAATAAACATTAGTACATAAAACGCTCGACAAGCCAGTCACTCAAAAGTAAACATACTTCATGCGGTATGAATACTCATGCCCATGGTTATTATTTTTGTCTATTGCGCTTTCAAGGAGGAAACGTTGAAGCAATCAGTCGCTCTTTTATTAATGCTGGGGCTCTTTGGTTGTGGTGAGGATAGTTCTACTCCCCCAACTACCGAGTTGCCAGAAGAGGGGCTAGTTACCCCTGTCGATTTAGTTGACTCAGCCATATCTAAAGATGGCTACTCAATAATTGAAATTAAACCTGAAGCAGAATTAGAGTTGGTAACGACCGAAGATTTCGTACTCACTCAATCAACAGATACTGAAGACTCAATGAAGCTTGTCGTTAGCGGACAGCTTACGATTACAAAATAAAAGGATTTAGCACCATGAAGATGACACCTATTGCCTCACTACTTTTCTTATTAAGCGCTTCTACAACGGCTGCCGATCATGCTGTTCTTAATGTTGAAGGCGAGATTCAAATCAATGGAAAAACCGTAATTGATCACAATGGTAATGTACTTGCCAGTGATACTGATACGATCAAGCTAAGTGATTATAGTGCAGCAAATGGTATCTACACTTACCAATCAAAGGGAAGCATAGAGCAAAGTGATCCAAACAATTACATCAATGTCTCAACTACCTGTAATAACGTAGATACCATTGAGACTAACAGTTCGAAATATGACTCTGAATGTACTTCTGATGAGTTTGAGGTGTATGGTTACTGGGATGAAGATGGCACTTATGTTAGTGGTACTTTTATGACTGTCATGGGATCAAGCTACTTCGGCACATCAACCTATGAAGGTGACCTTACGCATTTCAGCTATGAGTTCAGTAACTGGCAAACTGTTGACGGTAAAACCATTACTGACAGCTTCTCTGGGTCGTCCACTGAAAAAGTAACCGTGATTAGCCCGTACCCTGAGTATGTCAGTTTAGGTAACGGGGCGAGTAAAATGCTGCGTTTTGAGATCATCAACTCTAGCTGGGAAGATGAAATCGGCGATAGCTATTTATTTTCTGAAAAGTCGGAATACTTCAATCACGTTGATGAGTACACCAATAACCTAGGTAATACTTTCTCCAATTGTGTGTCGACAATACGTTCACGATACTATGGTCAATATGCGAACTACTATAGCAACTCTGGTCCTAGTATTTCCACTGGTGTTCGCTGCCAAGGGAGTGGATTCATCAATGAAAATGAAATTAGCTACACGCCACTCGCTTCAACTGAATCACGTTCTACTAGCACTATTGAAGTACCAATGGCGCTCTTAAAGGCAAAGGTTCAAGCTGCAGCCCAAAGAGCAACGCTAAAAAACTAATCCCACTTAAGGGTTAAATACATAAGTAGATTAAGCAATTAAACCGCTAATCTACTCATGATGCTTTACCTAATAGCAGTTAAAATTAAAGCGTAATAATTAACCGTATAACTGTCTTTTTATTTAGGCTTTCTTTATATTAATGCGATAAATATCATCTAAAGAAAGCCCATTTTACTTATGAATATTCGTGCTGCCATCAGCTTTGCTCTATTATCCCCTTTGCTGCTTACTTCCTGTAAACACAGTGACAACTCTCATGAAATTCCTGCGCCTGTCGATGATACTCCGATTTATAGCACTCAATACACACCGCTTTATCAACGCTATTTAGAGGGTGAAGCGCTCGAGGGCGATTTTTTACTTAATGACTGGTCGAAGGTGGGGTACGGAACCGACAATAAAATCCCCACGGTTACTGGACCTGTATTTCATGTCGCTGACTATGGCGCTTTTCCGGATGATGGCATCGAT
Organism: Vibrio sp. 10N.286.49.B3; assembly: GCF_002873395.1. Classification (GTDB taxonomy): domain Bacteria; phylum Pseudomonadota; class Gammaproteobacteria; order Enterobacterales; family Vibrionaceae; genus Vibrio. The sequence goes on from NZ_MCUV01000004.1 coordinate 175,222, forward strand.
GACCTTGAGGGTATTCAAGCGACCATTAATGCGGCGATGGCAGCTGGCGGTGGCGTGGTGCAACTGGCTTCTGGTCTTTATGAGTTAAATATCGATCACGATGACCGTTCATTTCAACACAGTGATGCATTGTGGGCGACAGGTCCTGGCATTGTCATTCGCGGCGCTGGCTCTGGGATTGATAACGCAGCAGCAACCACGATTAAGCAGTGGAAAAAAGTCGATAAAGGCAGTGAGGCAGACCAAGCGGTTCGCACCGATCACACCATCAACTTTGGCTCAACCGATAATATGTCTTCAAGCCGTGCGAACGATATCACTCAAGCCATCGCACCCGGTGAGACCTTGGTGCATTTCAATGTTAAAGACCCAATCAATGTGGGTGATGACGTCCATATTACGATGCTAAGTTGGGCTCCACCTTACGATGCAAACAACCCTGATAATCCAAATTTGATGTTGGAAGTGCTTTACCCTCTTTATAAGGACGGTGAAGATGAATATGACTCTTATAACGTCGGCTTCCCTTATGCCCCTTTCCGTTTTCATGCAAAAGTCATTGCCATGCATGCCGATGGTATTGCTGAACTTGATCGCCCAGTGCCTCAAGCGATTAAACTCGAGTTCTTCCCCAAGTTTTACTCGATAGCCGTTAAGGAAAATGGCACAAGCGAATGTGGTGTCGAGAACTTAAACATTGAGAGCATTCATGATGGCTCTTATACCGAGGGCTATTATGATACTGGCGGTGTGAGTTTTCATCATGTTACCAACTGCTGGGTAAAGAATATTGCCATCAACAATACGATTATGGATATCAGCATTCACAGTTCTCTGTATGTCACTCTAGAGGATGTCGATATTCATGGTGAATTTGGTCATCATGGTATTGGTTTCTATGGGACATCGAATTCTTACGTGAATAATTTTAATTATTATGGCAGCAGAAACCATATGATCACCTTTAATGCCAATGCGTCATTTAATGTGGTGCGTAATGTCATCAACCATACTGAAGACGGTGGCGCAATTGATTTTCACAGTGGTTATTCGAAGTTTAACTTGATGGAAAATATTCAAAATACCTCGATTGCTAGCTCTGGTGCTAAAAGTAACAACTCCTCTTCAGGTCAATACAACCTGTTGTGGAATGCGACCAAAAAGCGTAATAACAACCCGAAAAATGCCGATGGGTTATTCCAATACTGTTGGTACACCAGCATGGCTTACTATGGAGAGTTTAGATACGATCCTGAAGGTCCTCACAACTACTGCTATCGTCGTCACCCGCGTATGCTTTATGTTGGACTGACCCACGTTTTGCCTGATACCGATGTGACGATCAATAAAAAGAGTGATGACATGATCGATGAGTGGCGCTATATCGAGGGGATCAATAACCCGAATGTCTACCCTCGCTCTATTTACGCTGCGCAACTTGAAGGGGAAAGAACGCAATACCCACTCCTTAAAGGGGTTGCGAATACAACGGTTGCCATTGACGAGACGTTTGATCCGATGCACGGCGTGATTGCCTACAACGCTGGTGACGGTGACTTAACCTCTAAGGTGATCATTACTGGTGAAGTCGATACTTCTTTTGCGAACCAAGCGCATCTGATTTATCAAGTCACCGACTCATTTGGTTTAACCACCAGCATGAATCGCTATGTGACTGTCAAATAGCTAGGTGATAGAGAAGTAGCTAGGTGATGGATAAAAGCTAGGTCGCAGTGAAACACTAAGTCGACAAATATAACCTCATTAAAAAGCCGAACGCATCATCGTTCGGCTTTTTTTGTTTTGGCTCATCTCATTGGGTTAAGTTGTTATTCCAACTCACTTACCCCAACTAAATGGTCGCAATTAACTTAAACCCACTGACCTGCTACGAAGCCAGAACTCCAGCACCATTGGAAATTATAACCGCCTAACCAACCCGTTACGTCCATCACTTCACCGATAAAGAATAAGCCTTTGTGCTGCTTACACTCCATAGTTTTTGATGAAATCATATCAGTATCCAAACCACCTAACGTCACTTCGGCGGTGCGATAGCCTTCCGTGCCATTGGGTGCGATCTGCCAGTTTTCTAAATGCTCAACAATCGCGGTCAATTGCTTTTCATTGAACTGTTTTAGCGGCTTGTCTTCGATCTCTTTACGCTTAATTAATACTTCCACTAAACGCTTTGGTAGAGCTTTGGCTAATGTATTTTTTAAACTTTGATTTGGGTTTGATTCACGTGCGCTAGTTAGCAGCTCCGCGACATCACAATCAGGAACAAGGTTAATGGTTACCTTCTGACCTGGCTGCCAGAATGAAGAAATTTGCAAGACAGCAGGACCCGATAAACCACGGTGGGTAAACAGTAATGCTTCTTTAAATAGAGTGCCATCTTGCGCGGTAATTTCAGCTGGAATGGCAATACCCGAAAGCTCGGCAAAGTCTTCTTTATCTTGTTTATGCAGCGTAAATGGCACTAAACCTGCGGTTGTTTGGATAACGGGCAATGCAAACTGCTCGGCAATTTTATAACCAAATGGCGTTGCACCCAGCTTAGGCATGGATAAACCACCCGTCGCGACAACCAAAGAATCACAGCTTAAAGCACCTTGACTCGTTTGCAGCGTATAGCCTGATTCCGTGCGCTCTATCGCTGATGTTTCACATTGGTATTTAAAATCAACATTACCAAAGTGACACTCTTTAAGTAGCATCGCCACGATTTCTTTTGCTGAATCGACACAGAACAGTTGACCATGATCGCGCTCTTCAAACTCAATGCCATACTTGCTAACTAGCGAGATAAAATCCCAATTGGTGTATTGAGATAATGCCGATTTAACAAAGTGTGGGTTTTCACATAAGTAGTTATTGGCACTGACATCGTAGTTAGTGAAGTTACAACGACCGCCTCCAGAGATTAAAATTTTACGTCCCGGTTTTTTTGCATTGTCGATCACCAAAACACGGCGTCCACGCTTGCCTGCCTCTGCTGCACACATTAATCCTGCTGCGCCCGCACCGATGATAATGACGTCAAATTTATCGCTCATAACTACCCTATTTACCAATAAAAAAAGGATGTGCATAAACGCACATCCTTGCTAATTTGATGGCTATTTTACCACCGGTCTGGCTTTTAACCAATCTCTGTCTTTTTAACCCACAATATAAGCGAACACTAAAGCATAAATGCTGTTAACAGTGTGACACCAAGTAGCATCATCGACAGAATAAATAACCCGCGAACACGATCGCATTTGCTGGTAAATACATCGTCATGATGGTGGTGGTACTCTCGACTTTTTAAGTAATGAAATAAACGTACCTGCTTACTTACATTACCGTGCGTGGTAAAAAAACCGCCCCCATCGACTTGTTGATATAGTAGTGGGTGCGCTTCACGCATGATATAAATTAGAGCACGCAATGCTGATAGATAACGAGCTAAATTAACGCAGGTTATTAACATCAAAGTGAATAGCATGGTGTCTGCACTGATCATCTTTCCTCCCTACATCTTCTTTGATGCCTAAGAGAAAAGACAATGAGTACGTCTTTTCTCGCGATTAAACCGCAGAGGCATCCATAACAGAAGATGAACCTTCTTTTGCCATAACAGCTAGGTCTTTATCGATGAAGAATAGGGCTTTACCGTCTTCACCAACTAAGTCTAGTTTGTCGAGAATTCCTTTAAACAACTTCTCTTCCTCATGTTGCTCTGCAACGTACCACTGTAGAAAATTAAAGGTTGAGTAGTCTTGGCTAGTGAAAGCAACATGAGCAAGTTTATTGATTTGCTGGGTAATCATCTGCTCATGCTGGTAAGTTTCTCGAAATACATCGCCTAAGCTGGCAAAGTCATATCGTGGGGATTCAATTGCGCCAATAATTGGCAATGCACCCGTTTCACTTACGTAGGTAAATAGGCGCTGCATATGCTGCATTTCTTCGGTCGCATGGGCGCGTAAAAACTCCGCAGCACCCTCAAAACCTTTGTCTTCACACCAAGCACTCATTTGTAAGTATAGATTGGATGAGAAAAATTCCAGATTAATTTGCTCATTCAATTTTTCAATCATATTCTCAGATAACATTTAACGCTCCCTATCAGGTTTATCTACATTACCCTTACTATAATACTCATTTATTTAACTTTCGCACTCTAAACCGATATGAGATCACGACAACAGCAAAAAGAATCATAAGCTGCTAATCTAATTGTAGTGAGTTAAAAAGGAGAGCCGCTATGAGTTACCAACATATTCTTGTCGCTATCGATTTATCGGAAGAGAGCAAAATTCTCGTCGATAAAGCGACATCTTTAGCTAAAGCATTGGATGCGAAAGTCTCTTTTGTTCATATCGATGTTAGCTATGCTGAGCTATACACAGGTCTGATTGAGATTAATCTCGCTGAAACGCAAAACATTACGATGCAGAACTCCAATGAGCAACTCAAGGAATTAGCCGATTACGCTAGCTATCCGATTCATCATACTTTGGTGGGCAGCGGTGATTTGAGCACGGAGATGTGTGACACGATTAAGGAGTTTAATGTTGATTTAGTGGTATGCGGTCACCATCAAGATTTCTGGAGCAAACTGCTATCATCGACTCGTACGCTAATGGGATGCTCACCGGTCGATATGCTTGTCGTGCCATTTAAGAAGTAAGCCGATAAGAAATAAGCTGATAAGAAAAAGCATCGGTCTTATTAAAGCGAATAAACACAAAGGGCACATCACTCTAGCGATGTGCCCTTTGTTTGTTTATTTATCTGACCAGTAGCCTGATTAGCGATATGGGTGTGATGGCGCAGACATTAATGGGCATGGATGCCCATTACTAAGCGAACAGGGATGTCTTGAGCGGTCTGCAGAATCATTGCCATATTGTGTTCATGACTCGGCTTAGCTTTCAATGAACTTAACTTATGCCATTTGAAACTTCTTCCGATCGCTATTAACCGATTAACCAATTAACCAATTTTAGTTTTGACTATTTTTTCATTAATCCACAGTGATAAAACGATGATGCCGCCGCCCAACATTAAGCGTGGGAAATCCACATCACGATTCCAAATCAAGATATTAATCAATAAGCCAGCCGGAACCAGTAAGTTATTCATCACTGCCAATGCGCCGGCATTTACCACACACGCCCCTTTATTCCATAAGAAATAACCTAACCCCGAAGCAATAACGCCAAGGTAGACTAAAATGCCCCACTGGAACGCTGTCGTTGGCAGTTTACTCATATCCCCTAATAGCGCACAGGCAACACTGGCTACGCAGAGAGCGCCAAGGTAGAAGTAACCAAAAATCGTATGCTGAGGAAGTTCGACAGGGCTTTTTTCCATCACATATTTATAGCCCACTTGTCCCATGGCAAAGCAGAGGTTCGCACCTTGAACGACAAAAAATCCGATGATGAAATCTTCATTAATATGCGAGAACTTAATCACCACCGCGCCCAATACAGCAACGATAGCGGTCACAAGATACCAAGGTGAAAAACGCCCTTTAAGTAGATCGTAAAACAAAGTGACGTACAACGGCGTAAAGACGGTGAAGAGTAAAACTTCAGGTACAGAAAGCAGCAAGAATGATTGATAGTAAAAACAATACATTAAACCAAGTTGCACGCCACCTATCGCCATAAGCTTTGCAATCAAAGACTTCGGAATATTCCGGAATGTTAAAAATGGCAAAAAGGCGAGACTAGCCAGCGCGACACGCATCCATACCGAAAACCATGCATCCACATGCCCTGCCAGATACTCGCCAATTAAACTGAATGAGAACGCCCACAATAAGGTGACGCCATAAAGGTAATTCATATTCTATTTGCTCCATCAAAAAGAAAGTTAGCTCATTGAAGCTTTTACATAAACATCAAAACGGTTCTTCTTCGTTTCAATTGCCATACTCGGTTTTTGCTCTGCTAGCCATTCAGCGTAATCGGGTCTTTTCACCACAACACGCTTAGTGGCAAGTGCAAGCGCTGGTGCTAATAGTCCATCTGCATCTAAATCGGCACCGACTAAAGATTGAAAAACGCGCATCTCTTTTTTCACTAATGCGCTTTTCTTTTTATTTTCAGGGTGCGGATACATAGGATCGAGGTACACCACATCTGGCTGCTCAAAGTTAGGATCTTGCGCCAATTTATCTAACGCATCGTGACTTGAAGCGTGAATCAAACTCATCCTTTCGCTGATCCAACCACCGATTTCACTGTCCTGCTTTGCTCGCTCTAACCCATCATCCAGCAGTGCTGCCACCACAGGATGACGCTCAACCATCTGCACTTTACAACCTAAAGACGCCAATACAAAAGCATCACGACCTAAGCCTGCCGTACCATCTAATACTGTCGGGGTAACGCCTTTATTGAGACCTGCCGCTTTAGCAATAGATTGACCTTTACCACCACCAAATTTACGACGATGACCCACCGCGCCGCCAATTAAATCCACATAGATGGCACCCAGTTTTGGTTCATCCAATTTGCGCAGCTCTAATCGCTCCTCTGTAAGCACCAAAGCAAACGGACTTTGATCGCAATGCACAAGGTTCCAACGCTGGGCAAGTTGCTCTAAACGTTGATTAAGGGTTGATGCTTCGCAAATGAGTTGTAACTGCAAAGTAGGCTCCACTGTGGTTAAGTTATGTTGGCATGATGCGCAAGTGTACCTTAGTTTATGTTGAGATTAAGCACAAAATACCCAATTCAATCCATTCTTATTACGCTAGAATAGCTCGCACCGCTTATGATGAACTCGCTTGATAAGGATTGCTGATGCCAACCACCGCCCCTCGATTAGATGATTTGGATCGTGCCATTTTAAAAACCTTGATGAATGATGCTCGTACGCCTTATGCTGAAATGGCAAAGCAGTTTGCGGTCAGCCCAGCGACGATTCACGTGCGCATTGAAAAGATGAAAAACGCCGATATCATTCAGGGTACAGAGGTGGTCGTTAACAGTAAAAAACTGGGTTATGACGTGTGCTGTTTTATTGGTATTAACTTAAAAGCGGCGCGAGATTACCATTCCGCGATTGATAAGTTACGTGCACTTGATGAGGTGGTTGAAGCTTACTACACCACGGGCGCTTACAATATTTTTGCCAAGTTGATGTGCAAGTCGATTGAAGAGTTACAGTTTGTTTTGATCGATAAACTGCAAGCGATTGATGAAGTGCAATCCACCGAGACGTTGATCTCTTTGCAAAACCCGATCAACCGTAATGTGAATCCTTAGCCCTTAAGCAACTTAGTCGTCGTTCAACAAGCAGACATAAAAAAGCACCCCACTTTCATACTAAAGTTAAGAGTGCTTTTTTATTATCTAATTAAGCCCATTAGCGACTGATTAGTAATGTTGATACTGAGTGAATTACGCTTCAATACCCGCATGACGCAGCATGGCATCGATTTGTGGCTCACGACCACGGAAGCGTTTGAACAGCTCCATTGGCTCTTCGCTGCCGCCCATTTCTAAAATATTATTTAGGAAGCTTTGACCGGTTTCAGGGTTAAAAATGCCTTCCTCTTCAAAACGAGAGAAAGCATCTGCCGATAACACTTCAGCCCATAGGTAGCTGTAGTAACCTGCGCTATAACCACCAGCAAAAATATGCCCAAAGCTGTGTGAGAAACGGTTCCACTCAAGACTTGGCAATACCGCAACTTTCGCTTTCACGCCCGCTAATGTCTCAAGTACTTTTGCGCCCACTTCTGGTTCGTATTCAGTGTGCAGTGTGAAATCGAACAGACCAAACTCAAGCTGACGTAAAATAAACATCGCTGATTGGAAGTTCTTCGCTGCCAACATTTTATCTAGCATCGCTTTCGGTAATGGCTCACCTGTTTCGTAATGACCAGAAATAAACGCCAGCGCCTCTTCTTCCCAACACCAGTTTTCTAAAAATTGGCTTGGTAATTCAACCGCATCCCAAGGAACACCGTTGATGCCCGATACCGCGCCTGAATCAATTTGAGTTAGCATGTGGTGAATACCGTGACCCGTTTCATGGAACAAGGTAACCACTTCATCATGAGTAAAGAGCGCAGGCTTATCACCCACTGGCTTATTGAAGTTACACGTTAAGTAAGCCACTGGGGTTTGCAGTTCACCTTCACTGGTCACTCGACGTACACGACAATCATCCATCCATGCGCCGCCACGTTTGTGTTCACGCGCATAAAGATCAAGATAGAAGCTACCACGCAGCACTTGATTGGCATCGGTAATATCAAAGAAGCGTACTGAGTCATGCCATGTATCAACATCGGTGCGCTCGGTCACTGTCATACCAAAGACGCGATTGAGCACTTCAAATAGACCGCTAATCACTTTATCTTCTGGGAAGTATGGACGCAGCTCTTCATCTGAAATATCAAATAGCTTCTGTTTTTGTTTTTCACTGTAGTAAGCAATGTCCCACAGCTTTAATTCACTCACACCAAACTCTTGCTCGGCAAACTGGCGTAGCTCTTCAACTTCACGCTCACCTTGTGGCTTGGCTTTTGCTGCTAAGTCATTTAAAAAGCTTAAGACTTGACCAGTGTTCTCTGCCATTTTCGTCGCGAGTGATTTTTCACTGAAAGTATTAAAGCCCAACATGCGTGCCAATTCATGACGCAGTTTTAGTTGCTCGGCAATGATTTCTGTATTATCCCACTCACCCGCTTTAGGACCGCGATCTGAAGCACGAGTCACAAACGCTTCATACATTTCAGCGCGCAGTGCTTGGCTATCACAGTACATCATCACAGGCAGGTAAGACGGCATTTCCAGTGTCAGCAAGTAACCTTCTAGCTCTTTCGCTTCTGCATTTGCTTTCGCTGCGAGAATGGCAGACTCTGGCATACCCGCCAATTCCGCTTCATCACTCACTAGCTTGCTCCAACCCATCGTGGCATCTAGCACGTTATTAGAAAAGGTTGAACTTAGCTCTGACATACGCTTGCTGATATCACCATAGCGCGTTTGCTGATCAGCAGGTAGACCAATACCTGACAATTCAAAATCACGTAGCGCATCGGTAATGGTTTTCTTTTCGGCTTGGCTTAGCGTTGCAAACTCATCGCTGGCTTTGATCGCTTTATACGCTTCAAATAGCCCTTTGTGTTGACCTACCCACGTGCCGTATTCAGACAGGATAGGAAGACAACTTTCATACGCTTCACGCAATTCTTCACTGTTCATCACCGAGTTTAAGTGACCGATAGGCGACCAAAGACGGCTTAGGTGATCATCCACTTCTTCAATCGGTGCAATAACGTTAGTCCAACTTGGCGCATCGTTATCTGCCAATACTTGTTCGATTTTCGCGCGGCACTGCTCGATAACCTGCTCAACAGCTGGCTTCACATGCTCGGGCTTAATTACAGAAAACGGGGGTAAATCGGTAAAAGTGAGAAGCGGATTTGACATAGGGCATCCTTTAATTTCGTTTTTATCTATCATTTATAAAATAGTAAATGTAGGCGTCTTATAGAAATTTCAATAGTGGCGTATAATCAGTCTATTCGTTTTTCTTTACTTCGTGGCAAATTCGTCATGAATTATTGAGATCAACATTCAGTATTCACTAAGTGAGACCGTATTTTGCTAAGTTATCGTCACAGTTTTCATGCTGGCAACCATGCCGATGTGGTAAAACATATCGTACAAAGTTTGATTCTTGATGCGTTAAAACAAAAAGATAAGCCATTTGTTTATCACGATACACACTCAGGTGTTGGTCGTTATGATTTGACGCATGAGTGGTCGGAAAAGACCGGTGAATTCAAACAAGGGATCGCGCGTCTTTGGGCTCAAGAGGATCTTCCTGCTGATATTCATAGCTATTTAGAAGCGATTCGTGAGCTAAATAATAGCGATGAATTACGTTACTACCCAGGTTCTCCACGTGTTGCTCGTGCTCACCTACGTGAAGGCGACCGCATGGTATTAACCGAGCTGCACCCAAGCGATCATCCGCTATTAGAACAAGAGTTCCATCGCGATCGCCAAGTGAAGATCTACAAAGAAGATGGCTTCCAACGCTTGAAGGGCAGCTTGCCTCCAAAAGAGCGTCGTGGTTTAGTATTGATTGACCCTCCTTATGAGCTGGCTCGTGAATACAGCGATGTGGTTCGTGCGATTGGTCAAAGTCATAAGCGCTGGGCAACGGGTATCTACGCTATTTGGTATCCAGTGGTCAACCGTTGTGATATTGAAGATATGATTGAAGGTCTAGAAGGTTTAGGCATCAAGAAAATCTTACAGATCGAGCTAGGGGTTTCTCCTGATACTAATGAGCGCGGTATGACAGCATCAGGCATGATCGTGATTAACCCGCCGTGGAAACTGGAAAGCCAGATGCAAGCGATTCTGCCTTTCTTGAAAGAGGCGATTGCACCAGTAACGGGTCATCATAAAGTTGAATGGATTGTGCCTGAGTAACGAGCGATGTCTCAATAAGTAAACGGCTCGACATGAATATAATGCACCATCGCACGCTCAACGTGGTGGTGCTGTAGTAAATCAAAAAAATAGTAAAAAGAAATAATTATAAATTTAGGGAGAGAGTAAATAATGACAACGCATTTTGATTATATCTGTATCGGTGGTGGTAGTGGTGGTATTGCATCAGCGAACCGTGCTGCGATGCATGGCGCAAAAGTCGCGCTTATCGAAGCAAAAGATTTAGGCGGCACCTGCGTTAACGTTGGTTGTGTGCCAAAGAAAGTGATGTGGCATGGCGCTCAAGTGGCTGAAGCGATCAACTTATACGCAGAAGATTATGGCTTTGATGTGGATGTGAAGAGCTTCAACTGGGGCAAGATCATCGAGAACCGTCAAGCGTACATCGGTCGTATCCACCAGTCTTATGACCGCGTTTTAGGCAACAACAAAGTTCACGTTATCAAAGGTTTTGCTCGCTTTGTATCGGAAGAAGGCGTTGATGTTAAAACCGTTGAAGTGGATGGCGTGCGCTACACCGCTGATCATATTTTGATTGCTGTCGGTGGTCGTCCAAGCATTCCAAACGTGCCTGGTGCTGAGTACGGTATTGATTCTAATGGCTTCTTTGAGCTAACGGAGCAACCAAAACGTGTAGCTGTGATTGGCGCGGGTTACATTGCTGTTGAGATTGCTGGTGTATTGAGTGCGTTAGGTACAGAGACACACCTTTTCTGCCGTAAAGAGTCTCCGCTACGTAGTTTTGACCCGATGATTGTTGAAACGTTAGTGGAAGTGATGGCGGCTGAAGGTCCAACGCTACACACTCAATCAGTGCCAAAAGAAGTGGTTAAAGAGGCGGATGGTAGCCTGACACTGCACTTGGAAAATGGTAACACGCAGAATGTTGATACTTTGATTTGGGCAATTGGTCGTCATCCAGCAACGGATGCGATTAACCTACCAGCAACGGGCGTAGCAACCAATGATCGCGGCTACATTAAGGTTGATGAGTACCAAGAAACCAACGTTCCAGGCATCTACTGTGTGGGTGATATCATGGAAGGTGGCGTTGAACTAACGCCTGTCGCGGTTAAAGCAGGTCGTCAATTATCTGAGCGTTTGTTCAATGGTAAAACAACAGCGAAAATGGATTATGACCTGATCCCAACCGTTGTATTTAGCCACCCACCAATTGGGACTATTGGTTTAACTGAGCAAGAAGCTGACGCGCAATACGGCAAAGAGAATGTGAAAGTTTACACCTCTGGCTTTACGGCGATGTACACGGCTGTGACTAAGCACCGTCAACCATGCAAAATGAAGCTAATTTGTGCTGGTGATGATGAGAAAGTGGTTGGTCTACACGGCATTGGTTTCACGGTTGATGAGATGATCCAAGGCTTTGCTGTGGCAATGAAGATGGGCGCAACCAAAGCCGATTTCGATGCGGTTGTGGCTATTCACCCTACCGGCAGCGAAGAATTCGTTACTATGAGGTAGGTAACTGATATTAAATGAAAAGGTCAGCAAGCGCTGACCTTTTTTGTATCTGTTGTTATCGCTATAAAAGAGCTTAACGCATCATGTTCTCGTCACGGTGAACATCAAGTTCAAATGCGCTCACTTCACCCATCAGATCCGTCATACGCTGCTGAACTCGACCCATCTCAGAGTGTAAGTTAGTAATAGTCTGATTCGTGCCTTGCGCCATCGTTAATAAGTTATCGATGTCACTATCCACTTCATTGGTCGTTTGTGATTGCTGCTCTGCGGCAGTGGCAATACTGGTATTAAACTCGGCAATATCGTTCACTGTGCCAATCAAGGTTTCCATCAGTGTTTTCGTTTCCGACACTGCACTTTGCGTCTCATAACTGGCTTCACGGCTTTGCTGCATATTCACAAATGACGCTTTAGCATTGTCACCAATATCATCCAATAAATGACGAATATCTTCTGTCGAGGTTTTACTACGCTGAGCCAAAGTACGCACTTCATCGGCAACAACGGCAAAGCCACGACCTTGCTCACCAGCACGTGCCGCTTCAATCGCCGCATTCAGAGCCAATAAGTTCGTCTGCTCAGAAATAGCATTAATCGTATCTAGGATTTGCGATACATTAAGCATCTGCTTTTCTAGACTTTCAATGCACACATAGGTTTGATTGACGCTATCTAATAGACGAGTGGTGGTAGAGAAAGATTGCTCACCATGGTCATAACACGCAATCGCATTGGTTTTGACGACATCCGTACTGGTTTGCGCTTCACCCGTAATGCTCGCCACTTGAATGCTGGTTTGTGCCATTTCCGTCATCGCAGCGGCAATACTGTCACAACGTTGATGTGTCTGCTCACTCACCTGCTGCGCTTCATCAACAAGCTGTACCATTTTAACCATCTCTTGCTGCGTCTCTTCGGCAACACTCAATGATTTAGATAATGTGCTATTTAAGCTTAAGGCTAAGTTATCAAACTGATGAGCAATTTTACCCAACTCATCGGAACGACCATCGGCAAGACGCACGGTAAGATCTTTATTTCTTGCCATACGACTTAGCTTATCGGTAAAGCCTTCAACGCGATGACGCAGCTTAATAACCGCCATTATCGTTAAAAGAATCAGTGGTAAGATAATCGCAAAGCTAAAGCCCATAATCAGTAAGCGCACAGAATGAGCATGCTCACGGCTCGCTTCCGCCTGCTGAATGATTTCTGATGCCAGTTGATCGCTATTTGCTTTTATCTGACCAATACGATGACTCGCTAACTCAAACCATGTCCCTGCTGTTGGACCAGAAAGCGAAGATAGCTGCGATTTTTGCGCTAAATACTGCTGCTGAATGGTCATCACTTGCTGCCAATTGCTGTTTTGTTTAATCGATTGAATACGACGTAGGTCATCGCCAACCAATAACATTTCCGCTTGGCGTAAGGCGTAATGCTCCATTTCAATGTAGTGACTAACCTGAGCGTATTGCTCTAATGAAGAACGTTGACCAGCAAATGCTCCATTCAGTGCCCCACGCGCTTTACCCGCTTCCTCTTTCATCACTAATACTGCCAACAACCCTTGCAGCTTCTGCTTTAGTTCTGGTTGAGCGACTTGTGATAGCAACATTGACAGGTTATCTAATGCTAGGTGGTTAATATTCGAGTAATAAGCAAACGGAGAGTCCGTGATTGCCAGGTTATCCACTTGAGAGCGAATGTTTTGGCGCTTATCAAGCTCGACTTTAACCGCTTGAAGTAGCTGACTTGATACATTGGAATGCAGATATTGCGGCTTAAACGCGACTAAATTGCGATAAGCCTGATCGGAGAGATTACGCTGACTTCGTAACTGATTGACTTGTGATCCTTGGTTTTTAGCCGCAATAACGCCAGCGGTTAAACCACGCTCGACAGCAAACTGGTGTGCAACCTCATCATAAAGACGAAATAGCTCAACCGTTTCGCTCGAAATTTGGGCATGGGCTAATTGCTCTTTTGCCGTCTGAACTTGCAGAGCAATAAAAAAGAGTAAGAAAGAGGTTGGGATAATAAACACACATAAAATGGTATTTCGTATCGATATTGTTTTGAACGGGTTAAACATGGGTAACCTTACTAACGACTTGTTGTTTGCTTTCATTAATTTAACCAACAATACTACATTTCATATATTGCATTATTATCAAATGAAACCAGCGGGATATTGATAATATCATTTATAAATATGCAGTTTCAAAGATATCGTTCGTTTTTTACTCCCAAAGATCAATAAAAGTACAAATAAGGCTATTTAAATTATCAACATAAAAAAACCGCCTCTTTTATAAGGGGCGGTTTTGTTTTAGTGACTAAATTGAGAACTGGGGGTTAATCAGTTATACCATTAATATATTATGCTTTTGCCGGAGTCAGTTGAACGTCTTGCTCAATGTCATCCTTATTAAAGCCGTCATGCAGATGGTAGTAACGCTTGTAAACCATTGCACTTACCGCCATTAGGATAGCTGGAACACCAACCATCATAAATTGTAGACCCATAATCGTTGTATCCGACTGCTCAACATTAGGTACATAGCCAACAAACGTTAGACCCATACCCACGATGAAACCACCAGCCGCACCCGCGAACTTCACTAGCATCGTTTGAACAGAGAAGATAACACTCTCACTGCGACGACCTGTTTTGTACTCACCGTAATCAACAACGTCAGCAAGCATTACTGTTTGCAGTGCATTAGCAATACCAACACCAAACTTAATAGCCGCACCAGCAAAACCAATCAGCAGTGCGCTACCTGGTAAGAACACGCTCATGATAAGCAGTAATACACACGATAGAATTGGGAAACCACATGCCATTACCCATAGATTTTTACGTGGCAGAGCCGCAGCAATACGTGGGAATAAGAACACACCAGCCACTTCAGCAGCACCTGCAACCATCATGTATACAGGGAATAGCTCTGGTTGACCTAGTGCGTAAGAGAAGTAGTAAATAGCAAAGCCACCCACAAGTAGGTTAGCAATTTGGAAAGAAAGAACCGTACCGATTAGCGCTTTAAGTTGGTCGTTTTTACCAATGATGATCAGTACATCTTTAAAGCTGAAACGATCCGCTGTTGCCATTTCTGGTGTGGTTTTCTCTTTTACGTTACGCGCAATTAAGAAAGCGCTCATAACAAACAATACAGCAATGAGCATCGCCATATTAAAGAAGCCTTCACCTTGATCGCCATTACCTAAACGACCAACAATGTGTAGACCGTAAGTACCCGTAATAAACCATGCTAGGCTAGCAAACAAACGCGGCCATACCACCAGCTTTTCACGCTCTTGACGCGAACTTGATAGAGCAGGAATCATTGACCAGTATGGAATGTCCATGATGGTGTAAGTTAGACCCCATAGGATGTAAGCAGCAGCGGCATAAATGTAGAGCGCTGTACCTTCAAACATGTGCGTACTGAAAAGACCCACCAGCACGATAGCATTAAGCAAAGTACCTATCACAATCCAAGGGCGGAATTTACCAAAGCGTGAACGTGTATTATCAACAATCACCCCCATCATAGGATCGGTAACCGCATCTAAGATACGTGCTGCAAGAAAAATGGTACCGACAAATGCGGCAGATAAGCCAGCAACATCGGTAAAGTAGAACATTAAAAAAATATAAATCGGTGCACAGGCAAAGTCTTTTCCTAGAGCTCCAAGGCCATAAGATGCTTTGGTTTTTAACGTGATGTTATTAGACATAGTAACATTTCCTTATTAGTAAGATGTCCACTCTCCTAACTAGAATGACCAGCGCTTACTTTTTTTATTTAATTATATGTATGTAATTCTGGGGGCAATGCTACCGATCTGGAGGGGGGCTTACTGTGATCAAATACGATTTTATGGAAACGTTTACAACTGCGGTTTCAAAAGTGAGACATAAAGCAATTTTTGCTGGAAAAATACGTTATTTGACGATAAAAACATCACACTATTAATAAAAATTAGAATATTTAGGTGTAAAAACAACGCATGGCAGACATAAAAAAACGGCATAACATAGGTTATACCGTTCAATTTAGGCGTCAGTGTTCGTTAACGGCTAGTATGAGTTTCGATGCGCTCTAACTGAATTAACAGTGCCGATTCAGCATCTAAGATTGGCATAGTCAATCCAACCTCCTCGCACCATGCACCAGATAACTCGCAGCCATCTTTAGTCCAAGGCGGTTGATAATTAACAATATCATCGTAGTTTGTTGGCTTATCAAGCACGCTAATACGATAGGTTGCTTGCGGATCTAGACCCGGAATACGTAGATGACCACTTAATGAGTGAGTTGGCATCGCTAATTGTGCCAGCATCACCACCGCATGCGTCTGATCTTGCGATACCACCGCATGAATTTGATGTGCGTTATCATCGGCTGGAATGCGCCAAGTGCGCCCACTATGCAGCAGTGGTCGCAGAGTTTTGTGCAGCTTGATATAACGCTCAAAGCCTGCCTTTTCTTCTACACTCTCTTTCACTGGATCAAGCTCAATTCCCATGTGACCAAAGAGTGCGGTAATCCCTCTAAATTCAATGCTATGACGGCGACGAGTACTATGACAGTAACTGGCACCAATGTGGCTCCCCATCACTTCAGGCGGGAAGAAGTAGCTCATGCCACGCTGAATACTTTGTCGCTCTAGCGCATCATTGTTGTCCGATGCCCAAAAACGATGAGTTCGCTTCAGCACCTCAAAATCAATGCGACCACCACCAGCAGCACACGACTCAATTTCAACCTTTGGATGATGGGCTCTCACCTTATCAACAAGATCATAGTAACGGTTCACTTGCTCATGAGCAGCGGCTTGCCCTCGGTGACCAGGCTGAACAACTTCACGGTTCATATCCCACTTAATGTAGCTGATATTATAGCGTGATAAGAAGTGATCGAGACGTTCAAATAGGAAGTTAAACGCCTGTTCATTTTGTAAATCAATCACATATTGGTTGCGACCTGTTGGCTGCTCGTAACCATCTACTGCCAGTAACCACTCTGGATGCTGACGGTATAGATCGGAATCTTTATTGATCATCTCTGGCTCAAACCACAAACCAAACTCCATTCCGAGCTGGTTAACATGATCGACGATCGGCGCTAAACCGTTCGGGTATTTATCTTCATCTAAAAACCAATCGCCTAAAGCGGCTTTATCGCCATCACGACCTTTGAACCACCCGTCATCAATGATAAAACGTTCAACACCCATTTGTGCCGATTGTGTGGCCATTGACATGATGTAGTCGGGATCGTGGTCGAAATAGATGCCTTCCCAAGTATTAAGGTGGATAGGTCTTGGCTTAGCGGTAAATTCTGGCGGTAAAATGGTTTCTCGCACATGAGAATGGAAGTGATCGCTCATGCCATTTAAGCCTTGGGCACTGTAACTGGCGTATAACCATGGTGTGGTAATGCTTTCACCTTGATCTAGTGCCACTTCACCGGGTAGGTAAATCACTTCAGCTTGCATCAAACGGCGACCATCCGCTTTAACATCAACACGCAAACGGTGGTTACCACTCCAAGCAAAATGAAAGCCCCACACATCTCCATTGATTTCATTAAAGTTCTGACTGCCCACCACTAAAGCGGGATAGTGCTCATGGGAAGTGCGCCCACGACGGTTCTCTTGCTGGTAGCCACCTTGAGGTAAGTGCTGGCGGCTAGTCTGAAACTCATGCACCCAACGTCCATAATAAGTTAACAGTTCATTGGCTCGCGCTGGTAAAGGTAAGGTATTGGCAAAGCGATTGACATGATAAATGCCGGCTTTTGTATTGGTTAAGGTATGACGACTTTTCACCACATCATGGCGATCTAAGTGCAGTTCGGTGATGAGTTCTAACCCTGCCTGCTGATCTTGGCTGGTGATCACCAAACCTGTCTCGACTTGATCAATTTGAGTAATCGTAAAAACAGGAGCCCAATCAAGGCGATCACGATGCCCCTCAATACCTGGGCTACTGAACACTCCACGTCCAAGTTCAGGGCTTAATGTCATTGCTACATCAGTATCTAAACGACCATAAGGGACAGGGCGATGCAGGGCGGCTCTAGAAGCGGATAAATCACCATTAACCGGTAAACCCCAGTGAAGAATTTCAGCAAAGTCACCCAACTCAACCAATAGCTGTGTCTCTTTACCCACCAGCCTATGTAGCGTTTTATCTGTCATCGTTATTGCCCTTTCAATCAACCAATATATATATGGCTATCTATCATAAGCAAAATTGCGACGATTTCTGTGAGCCACAGCATAAGAATGAAAACGTTTACATTTGAGTAATAATTCAAACGATAAAATAACCTTGAAGTCCATCCCTTGCCCTCGTATTCTAACTACTTCGAGGATAGATGAAGCGCCTCCATTGAGTCCTAACTTTACATAACTCAATTGATAATAGACGAATTGTTAATCTTTCCTTTCAATTTGGCTATCCGCTTACTTGTTCTCCTATGCCCGGTAGCTTTCTACTGGGCTTTTTCTTTCCCTCACTGCCACTTTATTCCATCTTCAATGCCATAACACGATCGTGAATGATGCCACCCCGATAATGAGCCCTTTTCACCAGCAAACTCGATCAATAGCAAGTATTAATCGGATATTAAGTGCTGATAGCAGTGAAATATAACGATCACCATCACAATAAGCAGTATAAAAAATAGCTTTTAAAGCAAAAATGCTAAGCCCATCATGTAAACGTTTCCATCTTTTCTTTACACTCAGCGTCGAGTTAGGACTCAAACAAAAATAATCATAAAAAATAAATATGGAGATACTTCATGAAAAAGACGCTGCTTGTTAAAGCATTAGGCCTTGCCCTCGGTCTAGCCCCTATGGTGAGTATTGCTGCGGTCGAAAATGTTACCTACTTCGGCTATGCCAAATGGGGAAATATCTATACTGACAATGACCAACACAATGATGGCAAAGGGGAGCGCAATGACGTGATCCGCGCTGGTGAAGGTTACGGTAACTATCGCTTAGGTAATGAACTCAACTGGTGGGAGGCCGGGGTTAAAGCGGATGTGTGGCGTCAAAATGATATGTATTTCGATACAACGATTTATTTAGGTAGTGGTGATGCTTGGGGTGATGTGAGCACCATTCAGTTATGGTCAGCTGGTCACGGTCTTATTGAAGGTCAAAGCAATGCTAAGATCTGGGCTGGTGAGCGTTTCTATCGCCGTCATGAAGTCCACATGATTGATGTTAAATACTGGGATACTTCGAGCACAGGTATTGGTATTGAAGACTGGGATCTCGGGTTTGGTAATGGTCACATCGCTTGGATGGCACCAAACTCAAGCTCTGACGATGGTCGCAGCCTACATAATATTGATATGCGTGTTAGTGATATTTCGATCAGTGACAGCGCTGCCCTCACCTTTGGTCTTAACTATGTGACCGCACAAAACTCAAGCTACGACGACAGTAACATCACCACGTCGGGCGTTATGCTTTCTGCACTTTATCAACAAGGATGGCAGTACGGTTCTAACACCTTTGCTTTCCAATACGGTACCGATGCTCTGGCTGGCGGTTTGATGAGTGCAGAAGGTGCCTCAAATCGTAAATACAGCACTGGCGTTGACCACGATGGTAGCAGCTGGCGTATCTTTAACTCGGGCGATCTGAACGTTAATGACGAGTTCCAAGTGATGTACTCCATTGCTTACCAAGATAAAAACCTAGATAACAACGATGGTGAAAAATGGTTCAGTGTCGGTGCTCGTCCACAATTTAGCTGGAATGAATACATGGCTACCGCTGTTGAAGTGGGCTACGAAACGGTCGAAGCACAAAATGGCGCTGGCACCAATGACATGTACAAAGCCACCATTGCGCAGATCTTCCAAGCAGGCAAAGGCGTATGGGCTCGTCCAGCCGTGCGTATTTTTGCTACTTACTCAGAATCGACCAATGAGTGGGATCGTGACGGTGCTTACGGATCAGCAACCAGCATGAACAGCCAAACCACCGATGAAGTCACTTTCGGCTTTAACGTGGAAACCTGGTGGTAAAAACAATTCAGTAATTAGCCGTTGAATTTAAATGAGTTCGGTTTCACGGAATCGAATTCATTTTAGCCACATAATGAATCCAGAACGGTATAAACCGCAAGATGAAAACAGAGTAGGACATCATGACAGCATTTTCAGACATTCTTCTACGACGCGACTGGGAAAACCCTCAATCGGTCAATATTCACTGCCTAAAAGCCCACAGCCCACTAGCCAGTTATCGTGAAATTTCTCATGCCCGTGATGGTGTTCATTCTCAGCGCCGCTCACTCAATGGTGAATGGAAGTTCCAACTTTTTTCTGCGCCTGAAGCGGTGGATGGTCTCTTTACTCACGTTGAGTTTGATGACCAAGATTGGGACACGATTACTGTTCCGTCTAACTGGCAATTGCAAGGTTACGATAAGCCGATTTATGCCAATGTAAAATACCCATTTCCGGTGAATCCGCCGCATGTGCCAGCTGATAACCCAACGGGCTGTTACCGCACAACCTTAACGCTAACCGCTGAAGATTTAGAGCAAACACAGCGTATTATTTTTGATGGGGTCAATTCTGCATTCCATCTTTGGTGTAATGGCACTTGGATTGGATACAGCCAAGATAGCCGCTTGCCAAGCGAATTTGATTTATCCAACACTCTGATTGAAGGAGACAATACCCTATCGGTCATGGTGATCCGCTGGAGTGATGGTAGCTACTTAGAAGACCAAGACATGTGGTGGCTAAGTGGTATTTTCCGCGATGTCACATTACTAGCAAAACCAAAAGCCTGCATTGAAGATGTCTTTATCACGCCAGATTTAGATGCCTGTTACCGTGATGGTAGCTTGAGCATTACTACGCATCTTCGTGGACCAGACACCTGCCAAGTTCAGGTGCAACTGTTTAAAGATGGCGTAGCCGTCAGTGACGTGCAAACGGCTAGCCCACATAATCGCCGTATTGATGAGCGTGGTACTTATGATGATGTGGTATTCCAAACCCTCGCCATTCGTGAACCGCTAAAGTGGAGCGCTGAAACGCCGCACCTTTATCGCATTGTGGTATCACTACTCGACGAGCAAGGCACGCACCTGGACAGTGAAGCATACCCGGTTGGTTTTAGAAAGATTGAAACGCTCGATGGTCAGCTGTGCCTTAATGGACAACCGCTACTAATTCGCGGCGTAAACCGTCATGAGCATCACCCTGAATTGGGCCATGTCATGACAGAAGCAGGCATGATTGAAGATATTTGCCTACTCAAACAGTACAACTTCAATGCGGTTCGTACTGCGCACTATCCAAACCACCCGCGTTGGTATGAACTGTGCGATCAATACGGCCTGTATGTGTGTGATGAAGCCAATATTGAAACCCACGGCATGCAACCAATGAATCGTTTATCCAGCGATCCGCAATGGACAAATGCCTACATGAACCGCTACACCCAAATGGTGCTGCGCGATAAAAACCACCCTTGTATCATCTTATGGTCATTGGGGAATGAATCTGGTCACGGCAGCACTCACGATGCAATGTATGCGTGGTCAAAATCCTTTGATCCATCACGCCCAGTGCAATATGAAGGTGGCGGTGCAAATACCACGGCAACCGATATTATTTGCCCGATGTACGCGCGTGTTGATTCAACCATTGAAGATGATGCGGTACCAAAATGGGCAATCAAAAAGTGGATATCTCTGCCGAATGAGCAACGTCCTTTGATCTTGTGCGAATACGCTCATGCGATGGGAAATAGCTTAGGTAGCTTTGATGATTACTGGCAAGCCTTTAGAGAATACCCTCGCCTGCAAGGTGGCTTTATTTGGGATTGGGTTGATCAAGGTTTGAGCCAGCATGATGAGCAAGGTAACCATTTCTGGGCCTATGGTGGTGACTTTGGTGATGAAATTAATGACCGTCAGTTCTGTATTAATGGGCTTATTTTCCCTGATCGTACTCCGCACCCAACGCTAGAAGAAGCGAAGTACTGCCAACGAATGATCCGTGCAGAGTTAGAAGAAGAACTCGCTAATCACGGTGTGCTGCAGGTTTATAATGATAACTTGTTCCGCTCAACCGACAATGAAGAACTCGCTTGGACCATTTTGCAAGATGGCGTAGTGATCGAATCGGACAGCTTGACTCTTGATATTGCCGCGCAAAGTAAGGAAGCGATTGAGATACCGTTATTGCTCCCAGAAAATAGCCAAGCAAAATATCATATTAATATCGATATACGCCTTATTAACTCAACACCATGGGCAAAGGCCGGTCATGTGATCACCAGCGAACAGTTCACGTTAAGTAACCATGCGGGACTAAGCTTACCAACCCCTTGTACTTTGCCTACCCCACAAGTGCAGTATGATAATGACACGATCAGCGTGACCAATCATGATGCAAGCCAACAGTGGCAATGGGATAGCAAGAGTGGCTTACTCACTTCGTGGCTTGCTAATGGTCAGCCTCAACTGGTGAATGGCTTAGAAGATAACTTCTTCCGTGCTCCGTTAGATAATGATATTGGGATTAGTGAAATAGATAACATTGACCCGAATGCTTGGAGTTGCCGTTGGGCTATCGCTGGTATTGGGCGCTGGGAAAGAGAGTGCTTAAGTTGTGAAACTCAACCATTATCTGATTCGATTATGGTTAGCACTCAGTTTGCTTATCACTTTCACGGACAAATTCAAGCCATCACACAGTGGCACTATAAAGTTCATTCATCTGGTGAAATGTCTCTTGATGTTGAGGTTAAGCTTGCTGATCACCTACCGCCAATGCCACGTATTGGTTTGATGTTAGCTCTGCCACTCACCGCTGAAAATAGTTACGTAACTTGGCAAGGTTTAGGGCCATTTGAAAACTACCCTGACCGCTTAGCTGCGGCTCGTTTTGGTCATTATCGTCAAACGTTAGATGAGATGCATACACCCTATATTTTCCCAACCGATAATGGTCTACGCTGCGCGACACAGCAACTAGAGCTCGGTACATTAGAGGTACGTGGTGATTTTCAATTTAGCGTGAGTCAATATGGTCAACAACAGTTAAGCGCTGCCAAACATACCAATGAACTGGTTAAAGAGTCACAGATTTATGTGCATATTGACCACCAGCACATGGGTGTGGGTGGCGATGATTCTTGGAGTCCAAGCGTGCATAAAGAGCATCAGTTAACCAAGCAACATTATCGTTATCAATTAGCCTTTAACGCTCGCTAAATAGTGAGAGGTTAGCCAGGGCTTCATCGCATCAACGGCTTATTAATGTGGATGCGATGGCGCTGATAATAATCAATACGGGTACCTAATCCTTCAGATCTTGCACGTAACGAGGTACCCCATTATTGAACACAAACAACATTGAGCAGTGATGTGCCTTTCAGTTGGGTAACTTTACCATCAGTAAACAGACCTATTTTATCCTCGCCCCAATAAGGTAATTGCATCGGCCACTGCTCTTTCTTCATCACACCAGAATCAAGCAACGCATGCCACTGGTGGACATCGACTAACTGAAACCCCATCTGCTCACACAGCATAGTGACATGCTGATAATTGAGCCGCGTCCACGCTTTATCCTCTTCCATATAAAACTGATAGCGACCATCTAAGAGGTAAGGAATACGATAGGTATGCCCATCCACCTGAGCCTCAAAGCGTACAATAATATCCTCTTGAACCACCAAGTGATGCTGCGTGGTTGCCTGTGATTGCTGAGCTTTTGATTGTTCAGCTTTTGATTGTAAAGATAGGGGTGAGGTTAATGGTTCTGTTGAGATGGGATTTGATGGCAATGGATTCGCATTAGCCGTCAATGGAGTACTGGGTTGAACCTGACGCAAAAAAGATTCACGATAAGCACGCTGCTTTTTCACTTGCTGCAGTTCTTGCTTCGCCTGAGCAAAATCATCATATGGACCGATTAAGCAGCGATAACCTAGCGGATCAGACTTCAGCCACACATTCGTTGAGATAGCTTGGCGAAGAGGTTGAGCCTTAGCCTTACTCAGCGGCTGCTTCAACAAGCCACACTGAATCCAAAACAGTGAAGGTGGCTCGGTGGCTCTAGGGTTTTTACCCCATACCCCATCACCAATCGGACAGGTCTCTGCCAACACGGGCAACTGGCTGTCATCACTCAAAACCGCATCACACAGAAAGTCATCTGAGCCACTTGCTGAGATTGGTAATAAGCACGAGATGACAACAGCACTTAGCGAGAGCCGAATTCCTATTTTGCTCATCGCCTGCTTTGTTGCGATTAATATCATATATACTGACCAACTCCTTTGATCAAAAAAAGGACCGCAAATCATTTACGGTCCTTCATTTAAATAGCATTTAAGTGATAAATCAATTGTCAAAATACAATTATGGGATCACTCATTAACCTTTGTATATTTTCGGGTTAAAGACATCGCGTAACCAGTCGCCCAGTAGGTTAATCACTAACACCAAGGTCACAAGCAGCACACCAGGGAAAGCGGTAATCCACCATGCACCAGAGAAGATGTAGTTAAAACCGGTACTGATCAAAGCACCTAATGATGGTTGATCAACAGGCAGACCTAAGCCTAAGAAAGACAGTGCGGCTTCTGACATAATCGCATTGGCAATTTGTACCGTTGAGATAACCAAGATTGGTGATAGACAGTTTGGCAGGATATGACGGAACATGATGCGTGGCGCTTTAAAGCCCATAACACGTGCCGCTTCAATGTACTCTTTCTCTTTCTCTGCCAATACCGATGCGCGAATAGTACGTGCGTATTGTGGCCATTCTGCAATACCAATAATCACCACCAACATCACCACCGCGTACTGACTATAGAAATCACTACCAAAGCTGGCTTTAAAGATAGCAGAGACAATGATCGCCACCATCATGGTAGAGAATGACAACTGAACATCAGCAAAACGCATTAAGAAGCTATCAATGCGACCACCAAAGTAACCCGCTGATAGACCAATAATGATGCCTAAGAACAGTTGCAGGCCAACGGCTAAGAAACCAATCGTAAGTGACAAACGTGAGCCATAAAGCATGGTCGATAAAATATCACGCCCCTGCTCATCGGTACCTAAGATAAAGTTTTCATCACCACCGTCCATCCAAGAAGGCGGCAGCTCTGAGTCCATAATATCAATCGAAGATAAGTCATACGGATCCGTTGGCGAGATAATTGGCGCAGCAAGTGCTAAAACCAAAAAGACCGTAAAGACCGCAAAGCTGACCATGGCCACTTTGTCGCGTAAGAAGTAGTAAAGAAAATCCGATTGTTTAAATTGTTCCCAGCGAGAGGGAGCGGCTGTGGTAAGTTCTGTCATGACTATGCTCCTTTGCCAGTTAAGTTAACCGTTGGGTTAATTAGCCCGTACATCAAATCAACGATGGTGTTGGTTACCACGAAGATTAAGCCAACAAAGATGACATACGCCGTAATAAGTGGCGTATCAACGCGGTTAATCGCTTCAAGGAAAAGAAAGCCTGTCCCTGGCCACTGGAAAACCGTTTCCGTTAAAATTGTATAAGCCACCATCGTACCAATCTGAACACCACCAACGGTCAGTACTGGTAGCATGGTATTTTTAAGCGCATGTTGGTAATACACTTTATTCAAGTTTAGCCCTTTCGCTTTACCGAATTTAATGTATTCCGAGCTTAATACTTCCAGCATCTCTGAACGTACTAAACGAATAAAGAGTGGCAGCATAATCGATGCGAGTGAAACACATGGTAGGACTAAGTGCGCTAATCCATCGCGAGTAAAGAAGCCCGATTCCCAACCGAATACATTGGCGGTTTCGCCTCGCCCATAAGAAGGCAGCCAACCTAACTCGACCGAGAAGACATACATCAGCATAATCGCCGTTAAGAAGACGGGTACAGAGATACCAACACTACTCACTGCCATGATGAATTTGGTAAAGAAACTCTTAGGATTAATGGCTGAGTAGACACCCAGAGGGATCGATAAACAGATAATAATAAGGGTTGCGCCAAGCACTAACTCTAGTGTGGCAACCAGTTTATCTAAAATCACATCAACCGCTGGACGCTTGAAAAAATAAGAAGTACCAAGGTCGCCTTGAACAGCAGCCCCAATAAAACGTGTGTACTTTGCAATAAATGGATCATTAAGACCCAGCTCGTCACGCAAGGCTTGTCGCTCTGCATCGGAAACCGATTGTCCAACTAATTCACGTAACGGGTCACCCAGGTTATCCTGAATGGCAAACGCCACCAAACTGATCACAAACATCACTACCAGTGCCTGAAACAGGCGCTTGACCAGAAACGTAAACATCCCTTGCCCCTTAACTATCCATGAAATATTACAACTAGAATCGATTGATTCTATAGAAGATATTCAGCCTTAAAAAAGGTGCCTAATCCGACTGAAACAAGACTAAACACCAAAAGTGTCACTAATGGCCTTACTTAGAAGACCATTAGTTTGATGACATTTAAAACACTTATTCTACAACTAGGTCGCCAAAGTAAGGCATAACCATAGGGTTAACGACATCAATCGCTTTCACGTTTGATTTAACGCCCCATGCTTCACTTTGCCAATGTAGCGGAACAAATGCTGCATCGTTGTATAGTGTTGCTTCAACGCCTTTTAGTAGAGCGGCACGTTTAGCTGGATCCGTTTCTACGTTTGCAGCTTCTACTGCTTGGTCTACTTCTGGGTTTGAGTAGTAACCACAGTTGTATTGACCAACGCCAGTTTCAGTATTACGCGTCATTGTTAAGAATTCAGAGAAGTTCGCTGAATCTTCAGTATCTGAGTGCCAACCGATCATCATCATGTCTGCAGCACAAACATCAAACTCTGGCCAGTATTGTGCTTTTGGTAGCGTTTTAAGGTCAACTTTAATGCCAATCTTAGATAGCATTGCTGCAGCTGCTTGCGCTACTTTTGCATCGTTCACGTAACGGTTGTTTGGTGCCATCATGCTTAATGTGAAGCCATTCTCATAGCCAGCTTCTTTCATTAGAGCTTTCGCTTTTTTCACATCGTAACGAGGAACTAGTGTCTCATCATGACCTGCGTAACCCGTTGGGCTCTGTTGACCAGCCGTTGTTGCGAAGCCTTTCATGATGCGTTTTACGATACCGTCGTTGTTAATTGCGTGAACAATAGCTTGACGAACACGTACATCTTTCAATGCTTCGTTGCTGTTTTGGTTCATTTGGAATGAGATTAAACGTGTACCAGGCAGTGTTACTAGATCAATACCATTTGATTTTTCTACACGCTGGTGATCGTTTGGTGCTACAGGGTGGATAAGGTCAACACCACCAGAAAGCAGTGCTGCAACACGTGTTGCGTCTTCTTTGATTGGCACTAGAGAAATGTTATCTACGTTACCTGGAGAGTTGGTATCCCAGTAACCAGCGAAACGTTCAAAGTCCATTTTAACGCCTTGCTCACGAGCCGTTACGATAAATGGACCTGTACCAGATAGGTTAGTTGAAGCAAAAGAGTTACCGTGCTTAACGATTTCGCCTTTGTCTTTACCATCTTCTGTTTTGCCAGCGTAGAACTTGCTATCCATAGGGAAGATGTACGTTGCTGTTTGCAGTACTAGCGGGTATGGCTGAAGTGATACAAGTTGAACCGTGTAATCGTCCACTTTTACCATTTTTTCGTATGGTGCAAAGATAGCTTTAAAGTCTGGAGAATCTTTTAGACGGTCGAATGTCCATAGAACATCGTCAGCGGTCATATCGTTGCCAGAGTGGAATTTAACCCCTTTACGTAGGCTAAATTCAAAAGTTGTATCATCGATACGTTTCCAGCTTTCTGCTAAACGAGACTCAAATTCCATGTCTTGAGTGAAGCGTACTAGTGGATCAAAAACCATGTGTGATAACTGTAATGTACCACCTGATAGTTGCTCATGTGGATCAAGTGATACTGGGTCTGATGCGTAACCGATTTTGATATCAGCAGCAGCGGCATTAAAACTTAGACCTGCAGCCATCAAAGCGACGACGAGTTTGCTTTTCATGGTGTTCATTGCATAGCTCCTTATGCGGGAATCCGAATCCCTAGTTGTGTTGTGTTTGCTTTTTGTTTTTAATTCGCGACTTCAAGTGATCGTGGATAGTCGATAACTTATGCCGTTTTTATATCTTCTCGTAGCCCTGTAAATTCCGGCATTAACGAAATTAACTGCTGGCTGTATTCATGCTCAGGACGAGTAAACAACTGCTCTGTCGGGGCAACTTCCAATAACTGTCCCATCTTCATCACACCGACTCTATCGCACATCTGGCGAATAACCGGTAAATCGTGACTGATAAATAGCATGGTGAGGTTCAGTTCATCTTGGAGATCTTTCAGCAAGTTAAGAATTTGCGCTTGCACCGATACATCCAAAGCAGAAGTTGGTTCATCACAAATAAGTAAGCGAGGGCGTGTTGCTAACGCACGAGCAATCGAAATACGTTGACGCTGACCACCTGAGAATTCATGCGGGTATTTAACCCCTGCCATTTTCCCTAAGCCAACATGGTCTAATAGATCAAACACGATGCTACGCGTTTCTGCTTCATTGCGCGTTAATTTATGAAAACGAATTGGCTCGGCAATGATGTCGAAAATTTTCATGCGTGGGTTCATTGATGTGTATGGGTTTTGAAACACCATTTGCATCTGACGACGAATAGGACGACGCTCTTTCTCTGATTTTATCGCGGTGAGATCGATACCTTCAAACGTCACCGTACCTGAGTTGGGTGCATAAAGACCGGCAATAATACGAGCGATGGTTGATTTACCAGAACCCGACTCACCAACCAAACCGAACGTCTCACCTTCTTTGACATCAAAGCTAACATTATTAGAAGCTTGAACGTACTCACGACGACTTTCAAAAAAAGAGTTCTTGGTGGTAAAACGCAGATTCACGCTATCAACACTTAATAGCGAGCCTGTGTATTCTCGTTGATCTTGGCTTTGACCTAACCAGTGATTCTTTATATCCAGCGGAGCCATCTCTTGCGCTTCTTCGATATAGCTCACCAGTGGAAAGCGATCGAGTTTTACATCAGAACGAGGAACCGCAGAAATTAGGCTATGCGTATAAGAGTGGCTTGGCGTACCAAGAACCTGCTTGGTTGGTCCAAACTCTACCAAATCACCACGATACATCACGGCTACTTTATCGGTCACATTTGAAACCACACCCATGTCGTGAGTCACCAGCATACAGCCGACGTTATTCTTTACACACAACTCGCGGATAAGGCTAAGGATTTGGTCTTGGATTGATACATCTAAAGCCGTCGTTGGCTCATCGGCAATGATAAGGTCAGGTTCACCAGCCAGAGCAATGGCAATCACGACACGTTGACGCATACCACCAGAGAATTGGTGTGGGTACTGCTTCAAACGGTTTTCAGGCTGCGGGATGCCAACCTGATTCATCAGTGACAATGCACGATCGTAAGCTTGAGCATCGGTCATATCAAGGTTAGCGTGAATCGTCTCTTTTAGTTGGTGTTCCACAGTGAAAAGAGGATTCAGTGACGTCATTGGATCTTGGAAAATAAAACCAATTTTTGATCCACGAACTTTACGCATCTGTTCTGGCGTTAAACCAGAAATCTTTTCGCCATCAAGAAAAACATCGCCACCAGCGATCACACCCGGAGGGCTTAAAAGATCGATAACCGCATTACCTACTGTCGATTTACCGGCACCTGATTCTCCAACCACACCGACAATTTCTCCGCGCTCTATATTAAACGAAAGCGACTTTACTGCAGCATGAACCCCATGACGTGACGGGTATTCGATGCACAGATTTTTTACTTCTAAAAGTGACATTAACCAGACCTCTACTGCTGTGGCAGTTTTCTGCCCTGTCTGCAAAAACTGAATCCATTCAATACACAGAAATAGTCTTCTGGATATTATAAGCCGACCAATTTGGCAAATAATTCACAGGAAAGCAACAAATAGAGTGTAAAAAATTGAGAATATTGAAAAACAAAGCACAATTGTTGTATTTTTATTCTAAAAACCTGCATAAAACAATGATCCGACCAATCAAAATACAAATGGTTATTATTAAAAACAACTTTAAAACCATTCATTTATGGAACAGCCGTCTCAGTAAACAATGAAATTAAGACCTAGAACATGCAACAGAGCTTTACACCACTTGAATATTAACAAATAACAAACAAACACTGCATTTTTATTGCTATACCATAGTTACAACCAATAACCTTTAATTTTATAGGGCTTTATTCTTTATGAGCTTAAAATATTGCTATATCCGAAAATGACCACTATTCACCGACTTTTCGCCTTCTCAACCAGCCCATTTCCTGTCACTTTCAGCCAACAAAGATCCCCAAATATTCCTACTCAACAACAGCGACCTTATTCATTCACACACGAAGTGAAACGTGTTCGATGTAGCGAACATAAATAGGCAAGGATGCCTTAAGTGGAATACAAAAAAGCCTCAACATTTCTGCTGAGGCTTTCAAATAGACAAAGATCTCATTCACACGCTAAGTGAAACGTGTTCGATGTAGCGAACATAAATAGGCAAGGATGCCTATTTCTAAGCGCACAGGGATGTCTTGAGCGGTTCGCGGAATCGAATTCATTTCACGATACAAAGATAATTCGCCTAACAACGCTTTTAGAACGCTTCAAATGCAAAAAAGCCTCAACATTTCTGTTGAGGCTTTCTTTAATGTGGTCGGTGAAGAGCCATTTCTTGAACATTTGGGAACCCCCGACCCTTACGGATCTTCAGCTCTCTCATTCCTTTGATTCTTCTTCTTATTTTTAGAACGCTCTAAATGCAAAAAAGCCTCAACATTTCTGTTGAGGCTTTCTTTAATGTGGTCGGTGAAGAGGGATTCGAACCCCCGACCCTCTGGTCCCAAACCAGATGCGCTACCAAGCTGCGCTATTCACCGAGACGTTTTATTTGATTACTGGGATGTTGCTCTAATCAAAACGGAAACCGAAGTTACCAAGTTAAATGGGGTGGCTAACGAGATTCGAACTCGCGACCACCGGAATCACAATCCAGGGCTCTACCAACTGAGCTATAGCCACCACTAACTTTTTATATAACCGTTAACACGATTATTGAAATAGTGGTCGGTGAAGAGGGATTCGAACCCCCGACCCTCTGGTCCCAAACCAGATGCGCTACCAAGCTGCGCTATTCACCGACAATGTTCGCTACTATACAGTATTGAACGTTTCGTTTCGACCTAAATCAAAACAGGAAATTAAATTCCCTTAAATAATGGGGTGGCTAACGAGATTCGAACTCGCGACCACCGGAATCACAATCCAGGGCTCTACCAACTGAGCTATAGCCACCACTACTTTGTTGCTACCAATTTTTTAATCCGGTTTGGCACGCCCGAAAGGATTCGAACCTTCGACCTTTGGCTCCGGAGGCCAACGCTCTATCCAGCTGAGCTACGGGCGTATACCCTATCGGCGGAGTGGAATAATACGGATATCCCCCTATGCCGTCTAGTACTTTTTTAACTTTTTTTATCGTTTGCTCTCTTTTTCACCACATCGGCTACTATAAAAGCTTTTTTAGGATGTGACAAACCCCTTGAAGCTGATAAGTTACAGTTTATCGTAACAAAACACCAGAGTATACTTACAGTTCATTTACATTTACTTAACTGAAGGATATTCTCATTTAAGTAAAAAGATAATTTTATTCTATGGATTAGGTCAACTGTCGTTTACCTAGGGAACAAAAAGTGGGTTTTATGGAAATATCTCGACGAATTATTAGCGTATTGCTGGCAGCGTTCACTTTTTCTACGGGTGTATTCGCCGCCGATGCCAACCATGATGCAATAGAAAAACGCATCAAACCAGTTGGTCAGGTCTATTTAGCCGGTAGTGAACCCGTAGTTGAAGTAGCAAGTGGCCCTCGTGATGGTGCTGCTGTTTATGGCACTTTCTGTATTGCGTGTCACTCATCTGGGGTCAGTGGCTCACCAATAACGGGCAATGCTGCCGATTGGGCACCACGAATAGCTCAAGGGCGTGAAATCCTCAACAACCATGCGATTAACGGTTTCAATGCGATGCCAGCTCGTGGTACGTGTATGGATTGTTCAGATGATGAAGTCATTGCTGCTATCGATCATATGATTAAAGACCTTTAGGTAAATCAGCAGATCGAAACGAAATGAATTCGATATAGCAAATATAAATAGACACCGATGCCTATTTTAAGCGAACAGGAATATCTGAACGCTGCGCAGAGTCGAACTCATTTCGGTTACATTATTCGCCGAGAGCCAAGGTTACTTTTTAAACATGGCTCTTAGGTTAGCGATGTGTGCTTGCCCCTTTTCCATTCTTTCTTCAGCGCTTTGAGGCTTTTTAACCATATCCCAATTGACATCATCATGCGGCAGCTCATCTAAGAAACGACTTTGAGTTGGCTTAATAAGCTCACCATACTGACGGCGCTCTTTACACTTCGTAAAAGTCAGCTCCTTTTGCGCACGAGTAATACCCACATACATAAGACGACGCTCTTCCTCAACATTACGCTCATCAATACTGGTTTGATGCGGCAAGATGCCCTCTTCTGCGCCCATAAGGTACACATAAGGAAACTCCAGCCCCTTCGATGCGTGTAAGGTCATCAATTGAACCTGGTCTGCATCATCGTTATCCTCGCCTCGCTCCATCATGTCACGCAGAGTCAAACGCTGAACCACCTCTTTTAAACTCTTCTCTTCTTTATCGTAATTATCGCCTTCTAAATCCGCGACAATCCAACTATAAAGATCCGATACGTTCTTCATGCGCATTTCTGCCGCTTTCGGACTTGGTGAGGTTTCGTAAAGCCAATCTTCATAATGAATATCACGCACCAACGCTCGAACGGCTTCCACAGTATTACCGCGCTCTGCGTTATCAGACAGGCGAACAATCCACTGAGTGAAGCGGCGCAAGTTCTCAAGCCCTCGCCCCGTTAAAGATTGTTCTAAGCCCATTTCAAAGCTCGCTTCAAATAGACTCTTGCCGCGCATGTTAGCGTAAGTGCCCAATTTCTCTAGCGTTACTGGACCGATCTCACGACGTGGTGTATTCACGATACGCAGGAAAGCATTATCATCAACTGGGTTAACAAAGACTCGCAGATACGCCATGATGTCTTTGATTTCAGCGCGAGCAAAGAAAGAGGTGCCCCCTGATATTTTATAAGGGATACGGTTTTGCATTAACGATTTTTCAATCAGACGCGACTGGTGATTACCACGGTATAGCACAGCGTAATCTTTATAATGGGTGCGATTCATAAACTTATGCGCAATGATTTCACCTGTGATTCGCTCAGCTTCATGCTCTTCATTCTTCGCATTTAAAACCTTAAGCTTTTCACCATCCGGAATTTCTGAGAACAGTCTTTTCTCATACACGTGGGGGTTATTGGCAATCAGAATATTAGCTGCACGCAAAATTCGACTGGTTGAGCGGTAGTTTTGCTCTAGCTTAATCAAACGCAGGTTCGGGTAATCTTGCCCCAGTAAGACTAAGTTTTGTGGCTTCGCACCACGCCAAGAATAGATAGATTGGTCATCATCACCGACCACAGTTAAACGCCCACGCTCACCAACCAGTAGACGCACTAACTCATATTGACTGGTGTTGGTATCTTGATATTCATCCACCAGCAAGTAACGGATACGAGCCTGCCAACGCTCACGCACATCAGCTTGCGTTTTTAGCAGCAGCACTGGCATGGCGATCAAATCATCAAAATCCAAGGCGTTGTAGGCTTTCATCTGCTTTTGGTACATCTCAAAACAAAAGGCAAACAACTGCTCTTGCTCTGATGTTGCTCTTGCTTTGGCTTGATCGGGGGTGAGCATGTCATTTTTCCAATTGGAAATCGTGCTCATCAACTGACGTAAAAGGTCTTTATCACCATCAAGTTGCTGCTCGGTGAGCTCTTTCAATAGCGCCAGTTGGTCTTGATCATCGAAAAGTGAAAAGCCAGCTTTGAGTCCCAAGGCTTTGTATTCTCTTCGAATGATGGTCAGTCCCATGGTGTGAAAGGTAGAAACAATCAGCCCTTTTGACTCTTGTTTACCCAAGGTTTGTCCGACACGCTCTTTCATCTCACGCGCCGCTTTATTGGTAAATGTCACGGCAGCAATGTTACGCGCTTTATAGCCACACTGCTGAACGAGATAGGCAATTTTGTTGGTGATTACGCGCGTCTTACCTGAGCCTGCCCCTGCAAGCACAAGGCATGGACCTGATACATATTTTACCGCTTCATCTTGTCTTGGGTTCAGCTTCATCGTGATCTCAATAAGAAAGTGTCATTTATCTCTCTATGATAATCGTGCTGTAAATGGATTGCTACGTTGATAGAAATACATTTTGTACAACACTTTGACATATTTTGTTTCATTTTTGTGTGCTTTTCGATCTATACTCGATGAATGAACATTCATTCATTGATCGACAGGAGGTCATGTGCCCGAACATACAGTATCCGATAAACGTCTAAAGATATTATCTGCGACTGAGATGCTGATTGCTGAACATGGATTTCAAGGGCTCTCTATGCAAAAAATTGCGAAAGAAGCAGATGTCGCTGCAGGAACTATCTATCGTTATTTTAAGGATAAAGACGATCTTATTAGTGAACTCAGGTTATTTGTTACACAGCGTATGGCTGATGCTATTCAAGCTAACGTTTCACCTGATATGCCACTTAAGGTTCGCTATCGCACAATGTGGCTGAATATTTGGCAACTTGCCAAGTCAGACAGCAGTGCGCTTAAAAATCGTATTCAGTATGAACTATTAGCAGTGAAAGATAATAAAGCCGCTCAAGAAGTAGAACGAGAGATGTTTTACCTTGTCGATGAATTTTTTAAGGAAGGCAAAGAACAGGGATTATTTAAGCCGTTAGATAATTTTATTTTATCAGGGCTGAGTTTAGAGGTGAGCATCTCCTTAGCGAGAAAGCGCACCTTATATTGTTATCAATTGGATGAAAAGGCTGTCGACACGGCGATTGAAGCCAGTTGGGATGCGATCATACAACACTAATTTGGAGCTAGTAACAAATGAAGAAGTGGACTTTTTTTATGTTACTTATTGCGCTGGTACTTTTTGGTAGCGTGATAGGTTTTAACCTTTTTAAGCAGCAGAAAATTGCTG
Source organism: Vibrio sp. 10N.286.49.B3 (assembly GCF_002873395.1). Taxonomy (GTDB): domain Bacteria; phylum Pseudomonadota; class Gammaproteobacteria; order Enterobacterales; family Vibrionaceae; genus Vibrio. The sequence continues at coordinate 210,468 of NZ_MCUV01000004.1, forward strand.
AATACATGGCAAATCGCCCAGAACCTGAGTTTCCAGTCACCATTATAGAAGCACAACCTGTCGACTGGGTTCCGGTTATTGAAGCGATTGGTTTTATTGAACCTAATCAAGGGGTAACACTGACCACAGAAGCAAATGGGGTCATTGATAAAATTTCATTTGAATCCGGCAGCACAGTAAAAGAAGGGCAAGCGCTTGTTGCTCTTGATTCTGATGTAGAGAAAGCCAATTTAAAAAGCTCTGAGGCTCGCTTACCTGCCGCCAAAGCAAAATTCTTACGCTATCAAGGTCTTTATAAAAAAGGCTCAGTTTCAAAAGAAGCCTTTGATGAAGCACAAGCCAATTACTACTCCCTCTCTGCTGATATCGATAGCCTAGAAGCCACGATTGATCGCCGAGAAATTAAAGCGCCATTTTCTGGTATTACTGGTATTCGTAATGTCTTCCTTGGGCAATATCTACAACCAGGCACCGACATTGTTCGCCTAGAAGACACCAGCATTATGCGCCTGCGCTTTACGGTGCCGCAAAATGAAATATCCCGCATTCATGAAGATCAGCAAATTGATATTTTTGTTGATGCTTATCCTGATCAACCATTTAAAGGCTCGATCAGTGCCATTGAACCAGCGGTTAATGTGCAAAGTGGTTTGATCCAAGTTCAAGCGGATATTCCCAACAACACCGGGTTATTGCGCAGTGGTATGTTTGCGCGTGCCAATATCATCCTGCCAACCATTACCAACCAAGTAACCCTGCCTCAAACTGCGATCACATTCACTCTCTACGGTGACAATGTGTATATTTTACGTGAAGAGGATGGTGTGCAGCGCGTAATACAGCAAGTGGTTAAAGTGGGTGAACGTACTGAGAGTATTGCTCACATACTAGAAGGTGTTGAGCCTGGCGATGTTGTCGTGACATCAGGTCAAGTTCGTTTAAGTAATCAGTCTAAGGTTCGTGTTGTCGAAAGTAATGCAACGACACCACCAACTGAAACACCAATGCTGTAATTGGAGGAATCATGCGCTTTACTGATGTTTTTATTAAACGTCCAGTTCTGGCGATTTCAATCAGCTTTTTGATCGCGTTGCTTGGCTTTCAAGCAATCTTCAAAATGCAGGTTCGTGAATATCCAGAAATGACAAATACGATCGTCACCGTTACCACCAGCTATTATGGTGCTAGTGCCGATCTCGTCCAAGGTTTCATCACGCAGCCATTGGAACAAGCCGTTGCTCAAGCGGATAATATTGATTATATGACCTCACAGTCAGTACTGGGTAGTTCGACCATTACGGTCAACATGAAACTCAATACTGACCCCAATGCGGCACTATCGGATATATTAGCCAAGACCAACTCTGTGCGATCTCAGTTACCGAAAGAAGCTGAAGATCCAACCGTAACGATGTCGACAGGCTCAAGTACTGCCGTTATGTATATCGGTTTCACCAGTGATGAGTTATCGGCTAGCCAAATTACCGATTACCTTGAACGAGTCGTGAATCCGCAACTGTTTACGGTCAATGGGGTATCAAAAGTTGATCTGTATGGCGGGATAAAATACGCCTTACGTGTATGGCTTGATCCTGCCAAAATGGCGGCGTTAAACCTAACAGCAACCGATGTTATGACGGTTCTTAATGCCAACAACTACCAATCGGCAACGGGTCAATCGATCGGTGAGTTCGTGCTCTATAACGGTAGTGCGAACACGCAGGTGACCAATACTGATGAGCTAGAAAAGTTGGTGGTGAGAACCAGTCAAAATGGCGGCTCGATTGTGCGCCTTGGCGATATTGCTAAGGTTTCACTGGAGAAAAGTCATGATGTGGTTCGCGCTAGTGCCAATGGTAAGCAAACGGTCGTTACGGCGATCAATGCCGCGCCAAGTGCTAACCCAATCAATATTGCGGCTGATATTCTGCTTCTTTACCCTGATCTTGAACGTAATTTACCAAGCAATATCAATATGAACATTATGTATGACTCTACGGTTGCGATTAATGAATCGATCCAAGAGGTTATACATACCATCGTAGAAGCGGCACTGATTGTATTGGTGGTGATCACGCTCTTCTTAGGCTCTTTACGTGCGGTTATCATTCCGATTGTGACCATTCCTCTATCATTGATTGGCGTTGCGATGGTGATGCAGGTGATGGGGTTCTCATGGAACTTGATGACCTTACTGGCGATGGTACTGGCTATCGGTCTGGTGGTTGATGATGCGATTGTTGTCCTTGAAAACGTTGATCGACATGTCAAATTGGGCGAATCCCCTTTCCGCGCAGCGATTATTGGTACGCGAGAGATTGCTGTACCGGTTATTGCGATGACACTAACGTTAGGGGCGGTTTATGCGCCAATCGCAATGATGGGTGGCATAACAGGTTCGCTCTTTAAGGAGTTTGCGTTAACCCTAGCTGGAGCGGTATTTGTTTCTGGGATTATCGCCTTAACCTTGTCGCCAATGATGTGTTCAAAGCTACTAAAGGAAAATGCTCAGCCAAGTAAATTTGAGCAAAAGGTTCACAGTGTACTTGATCGCATGACGGGTCGTTACTCTAAAATGCTGCATGCCATCATGGATCATCGCCCGGTGATCATTGGCTTTGCTCTGATTGTATTTTTAAGTTTGCCGATGCTGTTTAAGTTCATTCCAAGTGAGCTTGCCCCTTCAGAAGATAAAGGGGTGGTGATGATGATAGGTACTGGTCCATCCAATGCTAACCTCGATTACCTTAGCAATACGATGGATGATGTAAGTGGTATTTTGATTACTCAACCTGAAATCCAATACGCTCAATCCTTTACTGGTGTACCAAACTCAAACCAATCATTTGGTATTGCTTCTATGGTGCCATGGAGTGAGCGAACGGCGAGTCAATCCGATGTCACCAACCGTATCAGTGGTCTATTGCAAGATATCCCAGGAATGTCGGTTACAGCCTTCCAAATGCCAGAACTTCCTGGTGCGGGTTCTGGTCTGCCGATTCAATTTGTTATTACCACGCCAAGCAGCTTTGAGAGCTTATTTACTATCGCAACAGAAATCTTAACCGATGTGAAAGCGAGCCCTCTTTTTGTCTACTCTGATTTGGATTTGAACTACGACTCGGCAACGATGAAGATTCAAATTGATAAAGATATGGCAGGGGCTTATGGCGTCACCATGCAAGATATCGGTATTACGCTAAGTACGATGATGTCTGATGGCTACGTTAACCGTATTGATCTCAATGGTCGTTCGTATGAAGTGATCCCTCAAGTTGAGCGTAAGTATCGCTTAAACCCAGAGTCGATGAATAATTATTACGTGCGTGCAAGCAATGGTGATGCGATTCCACTTGGTAGCTTAATCTCGATTGATGTGGTCGCTGAGCCTCGCTCTCTTCCTCACTTTAACCAATTAAACTCTGCAACGGTTGGCGCGGTACCTATGCCTGGCGCAGCAATAGGTGATGCGGTGAACTGGTTTGAGAACATTGCTCAAACCAAACTACCGGCAGGCTATAACCATGACTATATGGGTGAGTCTCGCCAGTTTGTGACTGAAGGCAGTGCACTGTATGTGACGTTTGGTTTAGCACTGGCAATCATCTTCTTGGTACTGGCGATTCAATTTGAGTCGCTGAAAGATCCATTGGTGATTATGGTCTCGGTACCTCTGGCAATTTGTGGGGCATTGATTGCGCTGGCTTGGGGAGCGGCAACCATGAACATCTACTCGCAAGTTGGATTAATTACCTTAGTGGGGCTTATTACGAAGCACGGTATCTTGATCTGTGAAGTGGCAAAAGAAGAGCAACTGCATAATAAGCTATCGCGTACCGAGGCGGTTATGGAGGCAGCGCGAGTACGTCTTCGCCCTATCTTGATGACAACTGCGGCGATGATTGCTGGTCTTATTCCACTGATGTATGCCACTGGTGCAGGTGCTGCTCAGCGCTTTAGTATTGGTATTGTTATCGTGGCAGGTCTTGCGATTGGTACCCTGTTTACTCTGTTTGTTCTCCCGGTTATTTATAGCTATTTGGCCGAGAAACATAAACCTCTGCCTATTTTCCTAGAAGATAAAGATCTAGAAAAATTAGCTCGCGCAGATGAAGCAAAAGCAGCGTGTCGTGAACACTCAGCAAATGCATAACTAAAAACGATTACTGTGTACTAAAAAGGCTACTTAGGTAGCCTTTTTTATTGCTACAGCTAGCGACTTTCCATTTTTAATTGCATAAAATAGCAACAAAGTAATAGGAGTTTACGCCACTATGTTTGATCCAAAGAAGTTAGAACAAATCGCTAAGCAGATCCACGATTCAATGCCACAGCCAGTGAAAGAGCTTGGCAACGATGTCGATCAAAAGGTTCGCCAAGTTATTCAAGGTCAATTAAATAAACTGGACGTGGTTAGCCGTGAAGAGTTTGATGTACAGACCCAAGTACTATTACGTACTCGTCAAAAGCTGACGGAAATGGAAGAAAAACTAGCAGCATTAGAAGCGAAGATTGCAGATAAGTAATCGCAGTTAGTCATGTTTTTATCGCAAACAAAAAGGCTTAGTCATACGACCAAGCCTTTTTTTATTCAGTCACTATTTTACGATGGATTAACCACCAACAGCGATTGTTTTCATGTCTGTCATGTAGCCACGTAGCTCTTCACCAATGTACTCTACTGGATGGTTACGTAGTGCTTCATTGACTGCGATAAGTTTTGCGTTATCAACTTGGTTTGATGTCTCACCTAGACCGCGACCAATCACGTCTGTCGCAACACTTGGCATGAACTTCTCACGCAATAGTGGTGTAGCAACGTTAGCAAATAGGTAGTTACCGTATTCAGCAGTATCTGAAATTACGACGTTCATTTCGTATAAACGCTTACGAGCAACGGTGTTAGCAATCAGTGGTAGTTCGTGCAAAGATTCGTAGTAAGCCGACTCATCAACAATACCAGATGCTGTCATTGCTTCAAATGCCAGTTCAACCCCAGCGCGAACCATAGCAACCATTAGGATGCCGTTATCAAAGTACTCTTGCTCAGCAATTTCTACATCTGATGCAGGGTAGTTTTCAAAAGCCGTTTCGCCTGTCTCTTCACGCCAGCCCAGTAGGTTCACATCATCGTTCGCCCAGTCTGCCATCATTGTGCTAGAGAAGTGACCTGAAATGATGTCATCCATGTGCTTGTTGTACAGTGGACGCATTAGATCTTTTAGCTCTTCTGATAAATCGAAGGCTTTTACTTTTGCAGGGTTAGATAGGCGATCCATCATGTGAGTCACACCACCAAACTTCAATGCTTCTGTTACTGTTTCCCAACCAAACTGAAGAAGTTTACCTGCGTAACCTGGTTCAATACCGTCTGCGATCATTTTTTCATAACAAACAATAGAGCCAGCTTGCAGCATGCCACATAGGATCGTTTGCTCACCCATTAGGTCCGATTTTACTTCAGCAACAAAAGAAGACTCTAGACAACCAGCGCGGTGACCACCAGTACCAGCAGCCCAAGCTTTTGCGATATCCCAGCCTTCACCTTGTGGATCGTTTTCTGGGTGAACAGCGATCAATGTTGGAACACCAAAGCCACGTTTGTATTCTTCACGAACTTCTGTACCTGGACACTTAGGAGCAACCATAACAACCGTTAAGTCTTTACGGATTTGCATGCCTTCTTCAACCACGTTGAAACCATGCGAGTAACCAAGTGCAGCACCTTGCTTCATTAGTGGCATTACCGTTTCAACAACATTGGTGTGCTGCTTATCAGGTGTTAGGTTGATAACAAGATCCGCTTCAGGGATAAGTGTTTCGTAGCTAGCTACTTCAAAACCATTTTCTTTCGCATTTTTGAAAGATTGGCGTTGCTCATCGATCGCAGCTTGGCGTAATGCATAAGCAACATTAAGACCAGAGTCGCGCATGTTAAGACCTTGGTTAAGACCTTGAGCACCACAACCTACGATGACCACTTTTTTGCCTTTTAGAAAATCGGCTTCGTTAGCAAATTCAGAGCGGTCCATGAAACGACAACGACCAAGTTGATCGAGTTGCTCGCGTAGGTTTAGGGTATTGAAATAGTTAGCCATGAGAATTATCTCCGTTATAAAACAGTCCATTAGGTCGATATCTTAGTATCGAATAACTTCATACTAAAACAGACAGACCATTGCTTAAAGTGATATATTCACAATTAATCATTGCGATAAATGCAACATGGGATTGATCTCAAAATGAACATCAAATATCTCCAGCTATTTATACATCTTAGTGAAAGCAAAAACTTTAGCCGTACCGCTGAAGGTATGCACATCAGCCCTTCTGCGCTTAGTCGTCAAATACAGAAGCTAGAAGAGAGTATTGGTCAGGCGCTATTTATTCGTGATAACCGCAGTGTCGAAATCACGCCAGCAGGGAAAAAATTATTGCCCGTAGCATTAAATATTGTCGCAGAGTGGCAGCACTTTCAGGCGCAAATGAGTGGTAGTGAGCAAGAATTAAAAGGTGAAATCCGCCTATTTTGTTCGGTAACAGCCAGTTATAGCCACTTACCTGAATTATTGTCGGAGTTCCGAGTCCAATACCCTTATATTGAGTTAAAGGTATCTACGGGCGATCCTGCTCAAGCGATTGATAAAATACTTAATGATGAAGCGGATATTGCCATTTCAGCTAAACCGGATATTTTGCCAGCTCGAATTGAGTTTGAAACCGTTAGTGAGATTCCACTTTCTGTTATTGCTCCGATTGGCGTCAGTAGCTTTGCTCAAGAGCTCAGTAATGATGTGATTGATTGGAAAAAGATTCCTTTTATTGTCCCTGAAGCTGGAACGGCACGAGAAAGGGCAAATGCTTGGTTTAAGAAAATGAAGATAACACCAACGATTTATGCTCAAGTCTCTGGTCATGAGGCAATCGTGAGTATGGTGGCGCTCGGTTGTGGTGTGGGTATTGCCCCTGATGTAGTGATTAATAACAGCCCGGTACGCGAAAAGATCCAGCGTTTAAAGGTCGCTTCTCTTAAGCCATTTAAATTGGGGATCTGTTGTAAGCGTTCGCAGTTGGATAACTCGCTCGTTAAAGCATTGTGGCGTGTCGCTGAAGGGAAATTCATCACCCCATAAATCATTTATGGCTGATATATCTATACGCCAGACGGCAAAAAGGCTCAACATTGCTGTTGAGCCTTCTTTAATATGGCAGGGGTGGAGAGATTCGAACTCCCAACACGCGGATTTGGAATCCGCTGCTCTGCCAGTTGGAGCTACACCCCTATCTACCTTTCGGTATTTTACATTTGCAAAAACCTCGCGTTAAGCGAGGTTTGCAAAATAAGTGGCGGAGTGGAC
>NZ_MCUV01000005.1 GCF_002873395.1 Vibrio sp. 10N.286.49.B3
ATAAAGAAGATATAGATCATATTATGATATTGATTTGAAGCTTGCACTTCAATGTAATTTAAAATAATCTTTAGGATAATTTTTTTAACAGAAATATATTAAATGGATTTTTATAATAACGATAGCCTGACAGCTATACAGGCAAAAGAAGAAGCTCAAAGACTCGCTTTTGCGCCTATTGCCTTTCACGCATCGAAATCACTCCGCGATCTTGGCATCCTAAATTGTCTTTCTAAATTTAAGTCTCAAGGGGCGTCAGTTGAAGAGTTGACCCAACAACTTAGCAGCATTGATAGCTATGGTATTCAAGTTTTATTGGATATGGGGCTTTCAGCAGGTTTAGTTACTTGGGATGAAAAACGCTACAAAATAACTAAGCTAGGTCACTTTGTTAATCATGACGAAATGACCAAAGTAAATATGGATTTTGTATCTGATATTTGTTATCAGGGAATGGCCCGCCTTACAGAGTCTATTCTAGAAAATCGACCAGCTGGTTTAGAGGCACTCGGTGATTGGCCAACAGTTTATGAAGGGCTTTCTAAATTAACAGATAAAGAAAAAGATAGCTGGTTTAACTTTGACCACTATTACTCTGATCGTAGCTTCCCTACTATTCTTGATACGGTATTCAGTGGACAAGGTAAATCGATTTGTGATATTGGAGCTAACACAGGTAAATGGACTTTAAAGTGCTGTGAGTTCAACCCAGATATCACTGTTACTATGGTTGATTTACCTCAGCAACTAGCCATCGCTGAACAAAATGTAGCTGAAAAAGGCTTCACTTCACGTGTCACAACGTCACCTTGTAACTTACTTAATATCGATGCTCAGTTGCCAAAAGGGCGTAATATTTATTGGATGAGCCAATTTTTAGACTGCTTTAGCCAAGCTGAAATCGTTAGTATTTTGACTCGTGTTGTTGATGCAATGAATGATGATTCTGATGTCTATATTTTAGAGTTATTTCCCGATCGCCAAGAGTATGAATCAGCAAGTTATACACTAAACGGTACTAGTTTATATTTTACCGCAATAGCAAATGGAAACAGTCGCTTTTATATGAGCTATGATTTCTTACCATTGATTGAAAAGTCAGGGCTTGAAATAGTTTCTGTCAAAGATAACATTGGTTTAGGTCACTCATTGATTCATTGTCGTAAAGCTTAACTTAAAACTTGGAGCGTATTAGGTGTTCATATCCAAAACTCAATATCTTGCGCTCCTTGCTTGCTCTGTGATGAGTACTGAAATCTATGCTAATGAACTTTCATTTGGTTTAGGGGGTGGACCTCAATTCGGTAGTGATGATCGCAATAAATCCCTATTTGTTGACATGATATTATTCGATTATGCTCGCAGCCAAACACAAACTATGAGTATTGGCAGTAGTATTACCCATGCAACAACAAATAGTCATAACGGCGATGATACCTTTACTGCGATTTCTATCTTCCCTGAGTTAAAACTATCCACGACTTTGGGCACCAGTGATGTATTTTTTCATGTACGTGCATTAGGACCTAGCTATATCAGCACTAAAACATTTGGTTCACGCGAACAAGCGATGCATTTCGCTTTCCAAGCCCAAATCGGAGGTGGTATCTACCTCGATCCGCAACATAAATATCAATTGCGCTTACAGTATCGTCACTTCAGTAATGCTAACTTCAAAAAGCCAAATAACGGTATTGATTTCCCATTGATGGTGAGTCTAGGCTTTAAGTTTTAACATTAGGCAATAAAACAAAAAAGTCTAATAAAAATGAGAAAAGTAAAAACGATGCCTAACGAGAAAGGCTAGGCATCTGATTAACCTCTATTTAAAATGGACCTAACTCAATCGCTTGAGCAATAACAACAGCAATCAGTGCAGTTGCAGACCAGAATATAAATAATGGTAGGAAGAACTTCACCCACTTACCGTAAGGCACTTGTGCAATAGCAAGAACTGCTAACAAGCCACCATTGGTTGGGTAAATATAGTTTGAGATACCATCACCTAACTGCGAAGCTAGAACAGCAACCTGGCGAGTCACATCACCAATATCAGCCAGCGGAATAATAATTGGCATGGTAATCACCGCCTGACCACTACCTGATGGAATAAATAAGTTAATTAACGCTTGAGAGAAATAGATCCCTGCTGCCGCTGCCAATTGTGAAGAACCTGAAATAATTTGTGCTAGGTAGTAAATCACCGAATCGACGATCATCGCATCTTCCATGATGGTTAGTACCGATCGTGCAAAGAAAATAATAAGCACGGCAACCATCACATCACTGACACCTTTCGTCCAGTAATCACAAATACGGTTAGGTGAAAGCCCCCCTACTAAACCAGGAATAATCGCCATCGCCACAAAGCACCCAGCGATCTCAGTAAAGCCAAAACTCATTTTTAGCGTACCGAAAATCATATAACCAAAAATTGCTAAAAAGGTTATACCCGCTGCTTTTTCACGAGTTGTTAAAACTTTTGCTTCAATCTTAGCGTCATAACTATAGCCCGTACCATACAACAGACTTCTCGTTGGATCCGCTTTCACTTTACGAGCATAAGTAAGCACATAAGCAATACCCGTCAATAGCATGAACATACCTACAAGGAAGCGATACCACATACCTGAGTACATAGGAAGCTCAGCAATAGAATGTGCAATACCTGTAAAGAATGGATTTGCTAATGCCGCAGCAAAACCAGCACAACTTGATAGTAAAACAACACCAAGCGCCGTCATTGCATCATAACCAAGCTTGATACAGATAGGGATCATTAGCGCGATAAAGATAACATCCAACTCACGCATACCAGTAAAGGTCACATTGAAAAAGATCGCAATCATGATCACAGGTGCAATAACGTAAAGACCTTGCTTATTAAGCTTCGTGGTCAGTGCTACAACTGAAGTATCTAAAATACCCATACGCTTGATAACACCAAACGCACCACCAACAAAAGCAACAACGCCCATGACACCCGAAGCGGAAGTGAACCCTTTAAAAAAGGACTCAAAAAATGAAGATAATGTTGTAGGATTACTTTCAATTAGAGTGTAACTATCAGGGTCAATCACGGCGCGACCATCAATCATGACGCGCTCAAATTCACCTGCTGGAATAAAATAGGTTGCAATCGCTGCAATTATTACCATGATAACTAACGATAAAAAAGGATGATTCACCTCTTTCTCTGGTATGGCTTGCTGCACAGGGCGAGTATCCGCTGTGGTCATATAAACTCCTCATTAACCACCTCTTATACACTTTCAATTAGAAAGAAATTTAAAAAGGCTAAAAACTAAAAAAAGCAAAAACCATTCCTAGCACGCTGAATTCAGCACACCATAATGTTTTTTGCTCTTTGGGTTACTTAACGATATAACGATATGAAATATAATTAAATCAGTCCGAAAAAATACCTTTTAGCTATCTAATCGACTTATTGTGCGCGCAGTCTACCACACACTCAGTTTAAAAAGAAATTCGTGACATAGGTCACATTTGATCAAATCAGAAACTCTGCTTCGAGGATAAAGCGGAGTTTACCTCTGGGGTAATACTCATACTTGTCTGAACGACAGTCTCAATTTGGTCTCAAACGAAAATCAGGGAAATTCTGTCGTTTAATTCCTAAACGACAGATACACAAAAACACGCAGCTAAGCGTTTAATTTTCAAAGGGTTGGGAGTTGTACCTGGAGAGGAGAA
>NZ_MCUV01000006.1 GCF_002873395.1 Vibrio sp. 10N.286.49.B3
TAATCTTTTGATTATCATCAACGAGTGCCCACACAGATTGATAGGTTTAAATTGTTAAAGAGCTTTTCGCAACACAAATAAGTCATTGCGTTGGGGTGCGGATAATACGCTTCCCAATGAGATAGTCAAGTGTTTTATTTAAACTTCTTATTTATCTCAACCTGAACATAAAATGTGACTTGCGCCTCATTCCGTGTCAGTGAGGCGGCATTATAGAGAGGTTTGCTTACATGACAAGTACTTTCTTCAATTAATATTTCGTTCGCTCAAAAAGCGACCTTTGCGGTCTTTTTTCGAATAAAATATCAACATTTGAGCCGTATCACAGCAATAGATTGGAAAAACCATTCAGTTATACGTAAGATTCATGTATCTATTTTGTTAAAGATAGATGAGACTTTCCCATTACTTAAAATGTAGTATTTCATATGAACTCAAATAAATGTATTTCGTTATTAGCTGCCACAGCGATTGTTGGTGGTTTACTTTCTTGGTTATTACCTATTCCTGCTGCTGTTGCCTTTATTCTTGGTGTATTGGCTTCTGCTTTCATCATCCAAAAATTTTCAAACACCCCATCTACTGCTGAAACAGAACTAGCTCCTTCAACCAAAACTCTTTATGTAGGTAACTTACCTTATAAAGCTAATGAATCTCACGTGCGTGAACTGTTCTCAGAATACGGTGAAGTATTTGCTGTACGCTTAATGAAAGATAAACGCACAGGTAAAAGACGTGGATTTGGATTTGTTGTCGTTGCAAGTAGCGATGTAGACGATGTGATCTCAGCTCTGAACGACAAAGATTACATGCAGCGCACTTTAAAGGTTCGTGTTGCTAACGACCCTAAGCACCCTGAAGTGGATGAAGCTGAACTAAACTAAAGCCTAATTCCTTTAGCGTCGCATTTAGTGCACTTTCTTTTTTAGGAGGTGCACTACAAAAAACCTCTCGCTTACCCACTCTTCTATTCCTTCCCTCTACTTCCAAGTTAAGTAAACCCTGCACTCTCTTTGCAATTGCTCTACCTGAATCAACCAACTCGACATGGCTGCCTAGTACATGCTGTATCTCTGGTTTAATTAATGGGAAGTGCGTACAACCTAAAACAGCAACATCGATAGTATTAATCAAAGGTTTGAGAATTTGGTTAAGCAACCCTAAATCGATAACTTCACCTCTTAACTTATCTTCAGCCATATCCACCAGCTGAGTCGAACCAAGAAGCTCCACTTTCTTATCACTCGAAAAGGTATTAATTAATTCATGAGTATATTCTCGAGTAATCGTTGCTGGCGTCGCGATAAGACCAACTGCTTTATTGGATAAAAGAGAAGCCGGCTTAATCGCAGGGACAACACCAACAATCGGAATAGTATGTAATGAACGCAACCTTGGTAATACGACGGTACTTGCTGTGTTGCAGGCGATAACCACAAGATCAATCGTATGACTTGCGATAAAACTCGCGGTGATCACATCAACTCGATTAATCAGAACGTGTTTATCCAGCTCTCCATAAGGGTAAGCTTCGTTATCAAAGACATAAATATAGTTATGATTTGGCAGTAATTGGCTTATTTCTTTATAAACAGATAAACCTCCGACACCAGAATCAAAGATCAGTATGTTTTTTTGTTGATTAGCAGACACGAGAACGACCTATGATAAAATACCGAGCAATAATACCCCTTCTATTATTATTCGCCAACGCTAGCCCATTTTTATCTTAGCTTGGTAACGTTGCGAGATAAAACGCTCTTCACTATCTATATGTGTTAACTCAAGTTCTAACTCACCATCGAAACAGGGTGCTTTTGTCACTAATGTATGAAACTCACCATTCTCTCCACATGGATCAACATTAATAGGCAAGCTACGAATTAAAGCGCTATCGTATTTTTTCCCACAGTAGCTTGAGTTAAGCGCATCGGTATCCACTGTCACTAAAAATGTTTCAATCCCTCTATCTATTATCTCTTGGGCAAGATCGTGACTGCTTTCTCCCATCAATGGAAACAGACACTCCCATCCTGCTGGTTCAATGTAGCTTTGGCGATACTCAGCAATACCATTACAATGCATATCACCAAAGGCAATGGCATCAATCACCAGTCCAGTACTCTTTAGTGCTGAAGTAATGGTTTCTTTATAGATATGATTAGGTGGGAAGGTTTCTGGTAGTTCAATAGTGATCAGTGGTAAGCCAATAAGCCCAGCTTGCATCGCGACGACATTCAGTGGTGTCGCTTGAAATGGCACTTCACTACCTACATAAGTGGTATAAAGCGCTATCACTTCATAGTCATGACTTTCTCTTAAACGCTCTAGGGCTAAAGTTGAATCTTTGCCTGATGACCAACTTATGATGACGTTCTTTTTCATTATTGCTCCCTATAAAAAAAGCCGCCCAATTAGGCGGCTTAATACAAGATTAAAATTGGTAATCTAAGCTAACATAGAAAGAGCGTTCAGCTGGTTCATAACCACCAGCGGTTTGGTACTCTTCATCGAGTAAGTTCTCAACTCGTCCACGAACAGCTAATTCAGATGTAAACCAATAAGCACCTGATAAACTCCATAATGAGTATGGGTCTAAGTATGCAGTAGTCTCACCTGGTGCCGATGGTAAATCAGAACGCTTGCCAGTGTAGATATAAGAAAGATTCAAATCGAAATCGCCATGGCTGATATACCCTGTCCATTTATAATTTTCCTTTGCTCGACGGGCAAGTTGCTGACCTTTCGTATCCTTATGATCTTTAAACTCAGCAATAAGAGAGTGTGAGATAATACCAGTATCAAAGAGTAGCTCTATTTCAGCCCCTTTAATTTCGGCATCGACATTCGCACTGTAGCCAGCCCAATTAGGTGCATCATAATAAATGATTAAGTTATCAACGCTATTTTTATACAAAGATAAGTTCGCGGTGAATCGATCGTATTCCGCGGCAAAGCCTAAATCAAAATTATCGGATGTCTCTGGCTCTAGATCAGGTGCTGTTGATAAATCATAAAACGATGGCGCTTTAAAAGCGGTATTATAGCCACCATTAACTCGGTAGTGATGGTTGATCTGGTAACTTGCCCCCACTCCCCAAGTAAAGTACTCATCGTATTTATCATGTTTATCAAAACGACCATTAGCTTCAAGTAACAGCTGCTGTAATTGATGCTTAGTTCCTAGATACACGCCAGTTGATGAGCGACTTTCACCTTCTTCGATGATTACATCACCAAGCCAATCGGTTATATCGGCCTTCACTTTTTCTTCTTTCCAGTCAACACCTGCACTAAGTAACCAAGAATCGACAACCTGATATTGGTTTGCCCATTGAACATTTAACTGATCAATGTGCTGTTCTGAATCCATGCTACCATTTTCAAGGTATTCGATATTCTGATCATCTTGAAAGCTGGCACTAATGCTTGAATCAAGCTTATCCCCTAAATATGATAATTTAGCCGAATAAGTAAGTGACTCAGAATCTGAGTGCGACTTGGTATTAGTGTAATGATTATATTCTGCTGTACTGTTATGCCACCTAACCCCAGTGAAAAGGTTTAAACTTGGCATAAATTGATGTTGGTAATTAAGCATCAGTTGATTATTTTCAAAACCATGCTCATCCCCATCGTTAAACCCTGGCTGTGGATAGACATTATACCCGTCTGTTTGCACAAACCCTGCCGATACTTTTAAGTGACCGTTATCCCCAACGACTGTATTGGCTGAAAAGTTACCTTCTTTATATTGATCACTACCCGCACCAACCGTTATCGACTTAGAAGTATTATCAAAAGAAGTGCGTGTGATGATATTAATCACGCCACCTACAGCATCAGACCCGTACATTACGGCACCAGATCCTCTGATGATTTCAATTCGTTCAATTTGGCTAACAGGAATTTGGTTAATATTGACTGCGCTCTTTATCGAACTGTTCATTCGAAAGCCATCAATCAACACCAACACATGATCAGAATTGGTACCACGCATAAAAATAGAAGCATTTTGCCCAAGACCACCATTACTCGCCACCTCAATGCCTGGCTGCAAGCGAAGAATATCCGTCATGTTTTTAGCTTGAATCTGAATGATTTCTTCTTTGGTTACAACTGTCATTGGGGCAATCACATCTTTCACCGATTGCTCAAATCGACTTGCCGTAACAACCATGATCTCTTCTTGAGTATTTTCTTGTGCAGCTAAATAAAAGGTAGGGCAAAGCAGTGAGGCAGTAATGCTCACTAAAAGGGGGTTATTCATATTTCATCCTAAATCGCGAAAATCCACCTAAGCTGACCGATTCAACTCAGGTGCTGGCAGGTATTCGGACTTAAGAGCACAATCTTGCGATTACCTAACATTTGACTTCCCACACGCATCCAATATTGTGCAGTGTCTAATAAATGCTTCGTTCTCTTATACCGCTGCGCGTCAGTTCTGGATTCACACCAGATTCCCTTTTAAATTGTTAATATATATAGATAACAACCACCAGCAAGGCGATCATATTCACCTCAGCCCAACTTGTCTACTAATTGTTTTAATAAGCTATAATTTACCCTAGCGAGGGAACGTCTTAAGAAATCGACTGGACAAAGGCTTAGGATTGAATAAAATCTGCGCTCTGCATTTGAATCTACCCAATAAAAGGCATGTAAATGGCAACTTTAGACGTAAATCCACAACGCTACCAAGAACAACTGGCAGAGAAGACTGAACGTCTGACTGATATGTTTGCTAAATACAACGTGCCAGAATTGGAAGTGTATGAATCTCCACAGCAGCATTATCGTATGCGCGCTGAGTTTCGTGTATGGCACGAAGGTGACGACATGTATTACGTCATGTTTAACCAAGAAACCAAAGAAAAATACCGCGTTGACCAATTTCCTGCCGCAAGTCGTTTAATTAATGACTTAATGCCGCTATTAGTTGAAGCGATGAAAGACAACATGGCGTTGCGTCATAAATTATTCCAAGTAGATTTTCTTTCGACATTAAGTGGCGAGATCTTAGTATCACTGCTTTACCACCGCCAACTTGATGAAGCTTGGATCGAAAATGCCAAAGCACTGAAACAACGCTTAAACGATGAAGGCTTCAATCTTAACCTTATCGGTCGAGCTCGTAAGATGAAAATCGTATTAGATCGTGATTATGTGATTGAGAAGCTAGATGTGAACGGTAAGCCTTACATCTACCAGCAAGTTGAAAACAGCTTCACTCAACCAAATGGCGTAGTAGCAACTAAAATGCTGGAGTGGGCGGTTGATTGCACTCAAGATAGCCAAGGTGATTTATTAGAGCTGTACTGTGGTAATGGTAACTTCTCATTAGCGCTTGCACAAAACTTTGATCGTGTACTAGCAACAGAATTAGCGAAGCCATCGGTTGAGTCAGCACAATACAATATCGCAGCGAATGATATTGATAATGTACAAATCATCCGTATGTCTGCTGAAGACTTTACTGATGCAATGGAAGGGAAGCGTGAGTTCCGCCGTCTAAAGCAGCAAAATGTGGACTTGAAGAGCTACAACTGCAACACCATTTTTGTTGATCCACCGCGCTCAGGTATGGATATCGACACATGTAAAATGGTTCAAGGCTATGAGCGTATTATGTATATCTCATGTAACCCTGAAACGCTGCAAGATAACTTAGATATTTTATCGCAGACACACAATATCACTCGCTTTGCTTTATTTGATCAGTTCCCATACACGCATCACATGGAAGCAGGTGTATTTTTAGAGATTAAAAACAAGTAGTTACATAAAGCTACCACCCTGAAAATAAAACATGGGTACGGCTTGGGGTACGGGGAGTAGAATAGTTATCTATTGATAGAAAGCTGACAAGCACCCAACTCCCACCAGCCCAGCAACAGCGTCATTTCAATAGGTTATCACCTTTTGGGATGACGCTGCTTTGGTATGAGCACCACACCTCATCATGACCTTAATCAATGGATTTTACCCACACCTTTACTAAATTAACCAACTCTAGTAGGTACTGCATCAGCCAATCAATGCTCGAAAAGTGAGTCGTCCTTACAAGCCCTGACTGAAATAACGCCGTAATGACAAGTATCACCGTAAGTCTTCTCATCCAGATAGCATTACTTTCTGCTCTATCTTGTCTAGCCTTTTCTTCTTTTAAATGCTCTAAGGTAACAAGCAACTTACCTTTAGCTAAAAACGTAAAGCTATCTTTGGCACTCAACTCTCCTGATTCCACTAGTGATTCAAGAATTCTTTTCACTCTATTCTTTCTTACTGCTCTTTTACTATTCAAGGTAGACCACATACCATACAACTCATCGCTGACAGAACTGGACGTTAGCTCTTTTAGTGGGGAGTTCTCTGTCATCTTGTCTATAGTTTCAAGAATTTTAATCCTATCTGGTTTCTTAAGAGGCTTATTACTGTCAATGAATTTTGGTATTGCCTCTTTCGACAATACGTAAAGCGATACAACCTTATAGAGCCTAGTTACTTCGCTCCGTAAGAACTTACTCTTTGAATTGTATGTATGCGTAACCAGACCGTGGTGGTGGTAAATAACAAAAGACAGCTTCTTTAATTGATTTAAATCTAACTCTCGCTCTATATCATGTGTTCTTTCTTGTTCGTTCCATTGGTTCGCAATTAATCTACTCCCATCAACACGCTCTGCCAGATAAGTGCCAGCCTCATCCGAGACATAAACCGAGAAATAATCAACAGACTTCCCGTCTTCACTAGTTCTAGAAATTGGGTTCATTTTAGGTGCTTCTAAGGCATTCTTGAGCGTTTTAATAAATAACCTATCTAACCAGCCTAGCTCCATCTCACCTAACCCTTCTTTTTTTATCAAACTCTGCTATTCCTAGCTCCTTTCTATGCTCTAAACCTAAATATCTAGCGCTTATGACTCTTGTAAGGACAAGAAAATCTTTTCAAACTCCACACGCATAAAAAAACGAGCCGATGAAGGCTCGTTTTTTTGAATACTGTAAATCGATTATGCCGATGCAGGTTTACCTAAGAAACCTAGCTTATTACCGACCCATCCTAATAATAGCATTCCGACAATAATCGCAAAGAAATTCGAACCGGCTTCAGGGTACTGCGCTTTTACAAAGGCCGAGTGACCAAAAGCTCCAACGAAAAAGCACGCTAAGCCAACCAATGGAATATCCTCTGCCACTGGGCTACGTAAATACTCTTGATATAAGGCTTGTACAGCTAACACTAATGCAATAATTGGGAAAATAGAGAACGTTACTTCGTCCATCGTCATCCAAGATAAGAAAGCATCACCACACACACCAGCAACTACAGCCAAAAGAAGCGTTTTTCTTCCTGAGCCACTATTTAAATTGTTGTTCTCATTTGACATTATTCAATCCTGCCTTTTAATCGGTTACGTTCTCGTTCTTTGCGATACCAATAAGCCCCTTTGGCTACCATTCGCAACTGCATGATCAAACGCTCTGCGAGTTCATCTCGTTCACGTCGATCGACTAAATCTAAAACTTCAGCGCCAGAGTTGAAAACAAGAATAACGGAAGCAACCGCTTGAGTTTGTGCTTCATCACGACTCATCCCGGTACTAATCAAAAATTCTGTTAACTCTGCTGAAAAGTGCTGAATTTCACGGGCGACAGCGGTTCGAAACTCAAAAGAAGTGCCAGAGCGTTCACGTAATAGCAGACGAAATACGTTTGGATTACTTTCAACAAACTCCATAAAGGTTTCTACAGAGGTTCTGATCACACTGCCTTCTTTGGCGATTCTTTGTCGCGCTTGACGCATTAGTTGACGTAGTAATAAACCACCCTCATCAACCAGAGTCAAACCGAGTTCATCCATGTCTTTAAAATGACGATAAAAAGACGTTGGAGCTATCCCCGCCTCTCTTGCCACTTCTCGTAAACTTAAATTAGAAAAACTACGATCAGCACTGAGTTGACTAAATGCTGCATCAATCAATGAACGACGTGTTTTTTCTTTTTGTTGTGCGCGGATACCCATGGATTTCATATTTAATTCTATTCTTTTTTGAACAACTCTTCACTGAGCCATACTAATCCCTCTAATATAGCGCGATTAGTAATGGGATATAAGATAGAAGATCACTCTTTAGTTGTCTTTTAAAGTTAATACCTACCAAGGTAAGATTGCAATCCTAGAAAGTAAAAATAGCGACATCAACTGGCGAAAAAATTGTACACTGGTATTTATGCGTAATCCTCACCACTCTCTAGTGTCGTGAGGGTACGCAGTCTCAACAAGTCCAATACATTGACACCCATGTTAATTAAACACAACAAGGATAGAAATATGACGCATTCCAACCACTTTGACGCCATCGTAATTGGCAGCGGCCCAGGAGGCGAAGGGGCTGCCATGGGGCTTACCAAAGCGGGATTAAACGTTGCTATTATAGAAAGAGAAAGTAGCGTTGGTGGTGGGTGTACTCACTGGGGAACCATTCCATCAAAAGCACTGCGTCATGCGGTAAGTCGAATTATAGAGTTTAATACTAACCCTCTTTTTTGCCAAAACAATACCAGCATTCATGCGACGTTTTCATCGATTCTTGATCACGCTAAGTCTGTGATCGATAAACAAACTCGATTACGACAAGGTTTTTACGATCGCAACCAATGTACGCTTGTTTTTGGTACGGCTCAATTTATTGATGCTCACACCGTTTCGGTCACTAGAGCCGACGGAACGTTAGAGCAATACAGTGCTGATCGCTTTATTATTGCTACGGGTTCTCGCCCTTATCAGCCTGATAATATTGATTTTACCCATGACCGCGTTTACGACAGTGACACTATTTTATCTCTTAAGCACGATCCTCAGCACATCATCATTTACGGTGCTGGCGTTATCGGTTGTGAGTATGCGTCAATCTTTAGAGGTTTAGATGTTAAAACTGACTTAATCAATACTCGTGACAGACTGCTTTCCTTCCTAGATAACGAAACATCTGATGCACTGTCTTATCACTTCTGGAACAGTGGCGCGATTATTCGTAATGGCGAGACATTTGAGAAAGTAGAAGCAACCGATGATGGCGTCATTGTTCACCTTGCTTCTGGCAAAAAGATGAAAGCTGACTGCTTACTGTATGCTAATGGTCGAACCGGTAACACTGATAAGCTTAACTTAGAAGCGACTGGTCTTAGCGCAGACTCTCGTGGTCAAATTGCTATTAATAGTAACTACCAAACAAGTGTTGAGCATATCTATGCCGTTGGTGATGTTATCGGTTACCCAAGCTTAGCAAGTGCAGCCTACGATCAAGGTCGTTTTGTTGCTCAAGCCATTGCCGATGGTGAAGCGAGTCGCCAACTGATTGATGATATTCCTACTGGTATTTATACCATCCCAGAGATCAGTTCAGTGGGTAAAACCGAGCAAGAACTGACAGCGGCAAAAGTACCTTACGAAGTGGGACGTTCTTCTTTCAAACACTTAGCTCGTGCACAAATTGCTGGCAAGGATATCGGTAGCTTAAAGATTCTTTTCCATCGTGATACCAAAGAGATTTTAGGTATCCACTGTTTTGGTGAGCGTGCTGCTGAAATCATTCACATCGGTCAAGCTATCATGGAACAAAAAGGGGAAGCGAATACTATCGAGTATTTCGTTAATACCACCTTTAACTACCCAACCATGGCAGAAGCTTACCGTGTTGCTGCTTTGAATGGATTGAACCGCCTGTTTTAATTAAAAATAAGCGTCAATTCGATTTGTTATGACAACCAAGCTATGTTGATACCATACCAACATAGCTTGGCATAACATTAAACGAGAAACTCACCCTTGCGCCATTGATGTATAAAGATAACCCCTAGCCCAATCCCACGCATAAGCATAAAGCTCAGCATTGCCAACCATAATGCGTGATTGCCTAATGCAGAGAATAGATAAAAAAGCACAAAGAAACTGCACGTTGCGACAAACATACTATTGCGCATCTCTTTACCTTTCGTTGCACCAACAAAGATCCCGTCCAATAAAAAGCACCACATAGAAGCCAAAGGCATTGCCATTAACCAGGGTAAATACTTCTCTGCTTGCAGTTGAACCGCATCAATAGAGGTGATCATCGCGATCAAAGACGATCCAAAAAGAATAAAACTCGCCGTCAACACTAAGCAAGTCACGAGGCTCCAGAAGAAGGTTCCCACTAACGATTGCACCAGTTGATCACGGCTCTTCGCGCCAATGGCTTTACCAACCATCGCCTCCATCGCATAAGCAAAACCATCCATACCGTAAGAAATCATCATCAAGAAACTCATCAATACTGCATTTGCCGCGACAACACTGTCACCAAGACTGGCACCTTGAAAAGTCATAAAGCTAAATGTGGCTTGCAAGCATAATGAACGTAGGAAAATATCACGGTTTAATTTAACAAAGCGTCCAAGTCCTTGTTGAGTTTGCTGTAAAAGAGCGAATGGTGATGGAAGGCGTTTTGCAATCCAAAAACGTGAAACGCACAATAATCCAAAGGCTAGTCCACAATAATCAGCAATCACGGATGCTAAAGCCGCCCCTTCCACTTTCCATTCAAAACCTAATACAAACACCAAATCTAAAATAATATTCATCACATTCGTAATGATCACCATCCACATCGGTGCTTTGGCGTTTTGCGTCCCGAGTAACCAACCAAGAATGACATAATTCATTAGTGCCGCTGGTGCACTCCATGCTCGAATCGAAAAGTATTGCTGCCCATAGTGTTTAACTTGCTCGCTGGCATCACTAAAAGAAAAAATAGCGTCTGCTGCCATGCCATGAAAAAGCAAAAAGATCATGGCAAACCCTAAGGCCATCACCGTCCCTTGCACAAACACTAAACCCAGCTGGGCATTCTCTTTGGCACCATAAGATTGCGCCGTTAACCCAGTGGTCGACATGCGTAAAAAACCTAATAACCAAAAGGTTACGCTGATCATCGTACTACCTAAAGCAACACCACCTAAATACCATGCTTGATCTAAGTGCCCGATAACGGCAGCATCAACCAAACCCAACAATGGTACGGTAATATTGGATAACACCATCGGGATAGCAAGAATAAGCACTGATTTATGCATTGCTCGATTTGATAAGATTTTGAATAACTGATTAATCACACACACCTCCAAGTAGAGTAATGAGTGTAACTTAGTGCGCAGGGGCAAGAAATAAATAGAGGGAAATTAAAGAGAAAGAAGAAAGAAGAAAGAAGATTATGACCACCCACCAATCACAGTAAAAGATGGTCATTAGATTAAAGCCGACAACGACTCACAAAATGCGCTTACATCCAGTCAGTATTACGAATAATACCAACAGCAAGCCCTTCAATTGTCAGTTGCTGAGATGTCAGGTCGACCTTAATAGGCGCGAACTCTTCATTTTCAGCATGCAATAAAACTTCAGCGCCATTACGCTCTAATCGTTTTACTGTCACATCATCATCAACTCGCGCAACGACAACTTGTCCATCGCGAACATCTTGTGTTTTATGTACAGCTAATAAGTCGCCATCCATAATACCGATGTTTTTCATGCTCTCACCATTAACGCGCAATAAGAAATCCGCATTAGGTTTAAACATACCTGGGTCGACTTCATAGTGAGTCTCAACATGCTCTTGAGCTAAAATTGGCTCTCCAGCAGCGACTTGACCGATAAGCGGTAAGCCTTTTTCTTCTTCAGCAAGCAAGATACGAATACCACGAGAAGCTCCCGGGATAATTTCAATCACTTGTTTACGTGCTAATGCTTTTAAATGCTCTTCAGCAGCATTTGCCGAACGGAAGCCAAGTTCTCGGGCAATTTCAGCTCGAGTTGGTGGCATACCTGAATCTTCAATATGATTTTTTATAAGGTCAAAAACTTGTTGTTGTCTTGGCGTTAACGGCTTCATCGGTTCACCTGTCTTTTTATACAGTTGACTGTGAGTATATCCAGTAAGGGAAGAAATAGAAAGGCAATTGGTTATTTTTTAATTAATTACTACTCTCAGAGGAAGGATTAAATATCGGTATCTGCCTATATTTATCATCATCAACTCGCATTTTCTTGATAAGGTGAACCAAGGCAGTAATTCCATTAAAAGGTTTGACCAGTTTCTGGTATTCTTGCCATCGTTTAAATTTTAACGCGCTTGCATAAGATGATAATGGCTATGAGCTTTGACCATAAGCCACGTCACTTTATTTGAGCAATACTAGCTAACTTTAGAGGCGATGACCCTTTATGTCTTCTGGACAATCTTTTTCACGTTCATTACTAAAACTGCCTATGTCAGTGCTAGTAAAAGGAACAGCAATTCCTTCAAACCCCATTGAAGACCACAATATTGATACGAATAAGCCAGTGGTGTACGCCCTGCCATTTCGCTCTAATGTGGACTTGCTAGCCTTACAAAAACAAGCTGTGAAACTAGGCCTGCCAGATCCTTTAGCGCCTCTTGAAATTAATGGCCAACAGTTGCAGCGTTATGTTTTCATCGCCGCTCGTCCAACATTAATGCAAAGTGATCAATCGGTTCCTACTGATTCTATCGCTTTATTTTCTGAATTCCTGGCTGAACATAATTTAGATTCTGAACTTGATATTCAAATGGTCCCAATAACGGTTTTATGGGGACGTAAGCCAGGTAAAGAAGAAAAAGCAACGCCACACCTACAAGCGATGAATGGCTTACAAAAAGCACAAACGGTTATTATGTCTGGTCGTGACTGCTTAGTGCGCTTTAGCCCTGTTGTTTCACTGCGTCACATGGCCGATAACCACGGTACCGATGAAGCGATTGCACATAAGCTTGCTCGCGTGGCTCGAATTCACTTTTCTCGCCAAAAACTCGCCGCTTCAGGTCCAAATCTACCTCAGCGCCAAGCGTTATTTAATCGTCTATTGAAATCAGAAATAATCAAACAAGCTATCGAAGCGGAAGCGAAAGAGAAAAACATATCGATAGAGAAAGCCAATAAAGAAGCAAAAGCAATTATGGATGAGATTGCTGCTGACTTTTCTTACTCGCTTATTAAGCATGGTAAAAAAGTACTTGGCTGGCTTTGGAATAAACTATATCAAGGTATCAATGTGAGCAACGCGGCGACTGTGCGTCGCTTAGCGCAAGAAGGTCATGAAATCGTTTATGTTCCTTGCCACCGTAGCCACATGGATTACTTATTACTTTCTTATGTCCTTTATCATGAAGGCATGGTTCCACCGCATATTGCTGCAGGGGTGAACCTTAACTTTTTCCCTGCAGGACCTATCTTCCGTCACGGCGGTGCTTTCTTTATTCGTCGTAGCTTTAAAGGCAATAAACTGTACTCCACGATTTTCCGTGAATATTTAGCAGAGCTATTTGCGAAAGGCTACTCGGTTGAATACTTTAGTGAAGGTGGTCGCTCTCGTACTGGTCGCTTATTACAAGCGAAAACAGGTATGTTGGCGATGACAGTTCAAGCAATGTTACGTGGCTTAAATCGTCCCGTCACATTAGTACCGGTTTACATTGGCTATGAGCATGTAATGGAAGTAAGTACTTACGCTAAAGAACTACGCGGCAAGAATAAAGAGAAAGAAAATGCAGGCTTAATCTTACGTACTATTCGCAAGCTACGTAACTTTGGTCAAGGCCATGTTAACTTTGGTGAGCCAATCCCGCTAAATCATTACCTTAATGAAAACGCACCGGGTTGGACAAAAGATATCGATCCTATGGGTACGACGAAACCACAATGGATGAACCCTGTCGTCAATCAACTTGCTAATAAGATGATGACGCATATTAATGATGCGGCTGCAACGAACGCTCTTACTTTGTGTGCGACGGCTTTACTTGCCTCTCGCCAACGTGCGCTATCTCGTGATTCACTCATTGCTCAAATCAATTGCTACTTATCGCTACTAAAAAATGTACCTTACTCAACCACCAGCACCGTTCCAAATGGCACTGCTGAAGAGTTGGTTAAGCATGCTGAGTCTCTCGATAAGTTTGTCATTGAGTCAGATAAAATGGGTGACATTATTTCGCTTGATCGCAATCAATCGATCTTAATGACCTATTACCGTAACAACATCATTCACCTGTTTGCTTTGCCTTCATTGATTGCTCAAATGCTGATCCGTAATCGCAGCATGACGATTGAAGAAATCCAAACCAATATTGCGCTTATCTACCCATTCTTAAAAGCTGAACTATTTTTAAGCTATGAAGAAGATCAGCTTAACGGTGTCGTTGAAAAGATTTTAGCCGAGTTAGCTCAACAAAATATTCTTACGATAGACGGTAATAATATTGAAACCAATCAATCAAATAGCCAACCACTGATGCTATTAGGTCGTACGATTTCAGAAACACTGCAACGTTATGCGATCGCATTAAATTTATTGGTCGTAAACCCAGAGTTAGGTAAGTCGGACTTAGAGAAAAAGAGTCAAGATATTGCTCAACGTTTAGGTCAACTGCATGGCATCAATGCCCCAGAGTTCTTTGATAAAGGCGTATTCTCTGCCATGTTTAGCACACTGAAACAGCAGGCTTATTTAGATGTCGATGGCAACTGTCATACTGAAAGTACCCAGCGACTGGCTAAATTGCTCTTTTCAATCCTGCATCCTGAAGTTCGTTTAACGATTCAAGAAAGCATCCACCAAGTGCAAATGCCTGAAGTGGAAGAAAACGCTTAACCGTTCAGTAAACAAGAACAACAAAAAAAGGCACCTTCGCGGTGCCTTTTTATTATCTTATTCAGCCATGGTGTTAATGTCGCTACCAAAAAGCAATCAACAGCCCAACCGTAATCGTCATACCCACATAGTTATTATTTAAAAAAGCCTCAAAACAAAGCTCTCTTTCGCGGTGTCGCATTAATCTCTGCTGATAGACAAACAGCGCACCAACTATCAATAAACACCAATAAAAACTGGCGCCTAATTGATACAAACTACCTAACCCCATCAACATGCTCAAAGTCATAAACTGCAATAAGCCAACAATAAGCTTATCCGCACGACCAAATAAAATGGCGGTCGATTTTATACCAATTTTTAAATCATCATCCCGATCCACCATGGCATATTGAGTGTCATAGGCTATGGTCCATAAAGCATTAATAGCAAAAACAAACCAAACCATTGGTGGCAGTGCATTAGATTCCGCTGCCCATGCCATTGGGATTGCCCAACTAAATGCTAAGGCTAAGAAAAGTTGTGGTAGATGGGTGTAGCGCTTCATAAATGGATAGATAAACGCGAGAACAATGCCGCCAAACGAGAGTTGAATCGTTAGAGGGTTCATGGTGAGCACTAATAAAAAAGAGAGCACGGCTAAAACAATAAATAATACGATGGCTTCTTTTGCCGTCACAAGCCCAGAAGGTAGCGGCCTAAGTTTGGTGCGCTTTACATGCCCATCCACTTTACGATCAGCAAAATCATTAATCACACAACCCGCTGAGCGCATCAAAAAGACACCAAGGATAAAAACAGCCAAAACTTTAAGGTCAGGAATACCTTGCGCGGAGATAATTAAAGCCCATAACGTTGGCCACAATAGTAGCAACGTGCCAATTGGTCTATCCATGCGCATCAGTCGCCAATAAGCTTGCGCCTTTACTGCCGTCATTTAATTCTTCTCCATTGAATAAATAGGGGCATGAGGTAAAAATAATTCAGCCACCAGCATAGGTTTATTATTCATCCATAACCTTGAGCGGCGAGCAAGTAGTACGCCATGATTTGTCTTTATGCTACCGACCTGTAATTGATCTCGTTCAACATTATCTGCCCGAAAGACGGTAAGACCTAGTGGGACCTCTCCCTGCTGAGACAAATCATATTGACCATCATTTAATGTCTCACTTGGGATCAATGTTCGAGCAACCACCCAATGTTGCTCATCGCCTTGTAAAACAACTTCGCGCAGTAAGCAGACCTGATCTGGAAATAATTCACACTCATCAGCACGTAGCATTTTTTTCTCAACAATTTGATTATATTGTAGTTTAACTGAAAGGTTTCTGCAGTGCTTTGCTAAGCGCAGAGAAAGTGAACTGGGTTCAATTAGCCACTGTTTTGCTAACTCACTAGGAAAATAAAAATGTTCAGGACTTTCCCACTCGATATTCATCAAGGAAGACAGATAAAACTCTATTGGTTGATTCATACTTGTATTCAATTGATAACATTCTATCGTACAATAAGACGGCTATTTAACTCGGCATTAACCATTCGTAATGTAATATTTTCATTACATGTTATGGCTATTGTAACAAGACAAATGCATTTCGAATATCGCCATCCAACTAAAGAAAAGTTATTTATATGTACAAACGTTATATCGCACCAATAATTTTAATATTAAGCATGATGTTTGCAGCACTTTCTAGCGCTCAAGCTCAATCAACACTGAACTATTTCACCTTAGAACCAGACATTACAACCAATTTTACTACCATAGGTAAAAAGCTCGGTTACATTCAAGTTCGCATCGATATTATGGTGAATGATTCTGAAAATCTTGCATTGGTTGAGCATCACCAGCCACTCATTCGTAATGCTATTATTGAGCTGCTTGGGACACAATCTGAGGCAAGTATTAAATCTTTAGCGGGACGAGAAGATATTCGCAATACTTTGGTTGAGCAATTAAATGAAGCGCTACTTCCCGAAACAGGCAAAATGATCATTACTGATTTACTGTTTACTAAGTATTTATATCAATAACCGACTTCTCTAGCAGCAACATGACACTCTTTAGTTGAACGAAAAAAAGCGACGTTAACGTCGCTTTTTTTATAGCTATAAATAGGCTAGCTATGTGGATAATACCCATCATAGTAAGGGACGGGTCATGCCATTAATAAGTCGAATGCCTATTTGATGAAGATCGATGTGCATCAAAAAGCCCCAGACCGCCACCAGCTAATAAGCCAACCAAGTGCGCTGTATTGGCAATCGCCATAAAGGGCTGAACAAATCCAAGCACAAGCCAAGCAAGCATAAAACCAACAATAGGTCGGGGAACTGAAACCCCTTTTTGTGGTGCCCGTTCACCCAGTATCCAGCCGTAACCCATCAAAGCGTAAACGACACCGGATAAGCCACCAAAGTTAGCGCCTTCAATCCAATACTGACCTGCGCCAGAAAGTGCTGCTGACACTAAAAATAGCTGAATTAATTTCTTCGAACCGAGCTTCTGCTCAATATCACCACCAAACTGCCACCACCACAAAACATTAAATGCAATGTGCATCAATGAAAAGTGCAATACGGCATGGCTAATCCAACGCCAAACTTGCCACTGCTGCCCATCCATTGCGGGAAAGTGCAAAGACATAAAGATCGCGCGATTAAAACCAAGTTGTTGCAAGGCAAAGATAACGACACAAGCCACCATAATGATCAAAGTAAATGGTCCAGCCTTCGCTTTGATCATTGTTAACATACTCGGCATATCATAATGAAACTGGCTTTTTCGTGTTTCTGCCACATCCCATGATGCAGCTTGATAGCGTCCGTCCTGTGGATTAGTTAAAAATCGCTGCAATTCCGCTTCAGCTTCCACTTGATGCTCAGCATTAACCAGCCACAATGCAAATTGTCCCTCGCCTTCTGGCATCATCTTTACTTCTATTTTTCTTGATGCTAAATAATCAATAAACGCCTGCGCCATACGAGGATTATTTAAGGCTATCAATCTAATCATTTTTGAACCTCTTAAAAAAACGACTGCCACCAGTTCACATCACTAGCAGCTCTGCTCTACGGGCAGTTGAGCTCGGTGCCAAGCTTCAAATCCACCATCAACACTATACACTTGCTCAAAACCTTGATTCATCAAGTATTGCGCCGCACCTTGGCTGCTAATTCCGTGGTAACACATCACGAGAATAGGCTGATCAAACTCAATATCATCCATAAACTGAGTCATGGTATCGTTGGTTAAATGAAAGGCAGAAGTAGCTCGTGCTAAAGCAAAGGATTGAGGATCGCGAATATCAACTAAACGAGTCCCTTCCTGGTCAAGTAAAGCGTATGCACTATGTACATCAATATGTTGAAACTGGTCCATGACGACTCTCTCATTTAATTTATAAGTAATTCATAGTGTAACCTATCCCAAGTAAAACATTTACCTCTACTCAGTAGGGTTAATAGAATATGCTCAATAAACCACCATTTGTGGATAAGTCTGTGGATTGCGTTGATAAAGTGGTTTGAACAAAATAGATCCACAACATATAGTGATGATCCTTATTTAATTGTGTGTAATGTGAAAATTATCCCCACCAGTAAACCCCCTCTCTCCCCTTGCTATACCCTGCTTTACCCCTGCACCCGTGAAAATACTACACAGAGTTATTCACAGGGAGGCGCTTAATATGCGATCAAATCCCAACTTACTTTCGATCAGGCATAAAAAAACCGAGATCAAGTGATCTCGGTTTTTTAAAATTTACGTCTCTGCTATCAAGCTTTATCGCTGGGGATTAAAACTCACCCACCGCTTGTTTCAGTTTTTTCATCGCGTTCTTTTCAAGCTGACGAATGCGCTCAGCCGATACGCCATAAGTTTCTGCCAACTCTTGTAGCGTCGATTTTTGATCATCTAACCAACGTGAGCGAACAATATCTTGGCTACGCTCATCTAAACTTGCCAATGCTAAGCCTAAACGGTTATTAGTGTGAGACTCCCAGTTATCAGCCTCAATGGTCTCTGCAACATCTGAAGCTTTATCTTCAAGGTAAAGCACAGGAGCAGTATAAGCTGAGCTAGAGTCATCATCATCAGAAGGCAGCTCAAAAGTCGAGTCCTGGGCCGCTAAACGAGACTCCATTTCACGAACTTCGGAAGGAGAAACACCCAACTCACGAGCGACAGTCTCAACTTCACTACTATTAAACCAACCTAAGCGTTTTTTAGACTTACGTAGGTTGAAAAAGAGTTTGCGTTGAGCTTTAGTCGTTGCAACTTTAACAATGCGCCAGTTACGTAATACATACTCATGAATTTCCGCTTTGATCCAGTGAACAGCAAAAGAGACCAAACGTACACCCACTTCAGGGTTAAAGCGTTTTACCGCCTTCATTAGACCAATGTTACCTTCCTGCACTAAGTCAGCCATCGGTAGACCATAGCCAGAGTAACCACGAGCAACATGAACAACAAATCGAAGATGTGAAAGTATTAGACCTTTCGCAGCCTCTATTTCACCTTTGTAATGTAATCGCTCCGCTAGATCGCGCTCTTCATCGGCACTAAGCATTGGATAACCATGTGCAGAGCGGATATAACTATCTAGACTATCTTGAGTAACTAGAGCCATTGGATACGTTGGGTTTGCCATTCAATTCCTCATCAATCGCTGATCTGGAGTAAGTGTATTTCATTCTACCTTGATATACTGAACCTAAAATGAACAGTTTTCAAGCAGGGTAAATAATTATGCATAAACAGAGTGCCTATACAAGCGAAAACCCTATTTGAAAACATATTCGTGACACAAGTATGACAATTTATACTTTAAACTGGCTCTATTTCTTTTAAATGACGCTGAGCTGATAAACGAGCAGCCAACGATCCAAGTAAAGTGCCAAGCATTAATAGCAGTAAAGATTCATCCCATGCCAAACCAATAAGGCGGAAGTGGCTATCATAAAGGCGCGCTAAATTATCAACACCAGCATTTAAGATCAAAGTGATCACCATGGTTAATAACCAAGCCATCGCTGAACCTAAAAAGCCGAACCACATGCCAGAGAACAAGTAAGGACGCAGAATATAACTATCCGTTGCCCCTATTAACTTCATGGTTTGAATTTCATGCTTATTCGCTAATACATTAAATCGCAGTGTATTACCGACAATAAGAAAAACAGCACCAAGCATCAGAGTACTTAAAGTGATCACTGTCCAAGTGGCCAATGTTTTAATCGCATCTAAACGCGTTAGCCAATCTTCATCAAGACGAACATCCGTCACATTGCTCTGCTCACGTAACTGTTGTGCCAATTGCTTGATTTGCGCATCGGTTTCCACATTAGGATCAATAACAAGCACACCAGGCAGAACATCATTATCAAGTAGGCTAATCGCTTCATCAAAGCCAGAGTAGCTACTTAACTCTTCAAGCCCCTGCTGAGGTGATATGTATTCCACCTGCGCGACCAAATCCCACCCTTCGAGGTTGTCTTTTAGGATAATAGCTCGAGCATCTGGTGTTCCTTCTTGTAAGTAAGCACTCACTTGAGCTGGGCTTGTTACTTCTTGCGATGCTTCTGCGATATTTTTACCTAATAAATACAAGCAAGCTGGCATTGCTAAAGCCATTGAGATAACCGCTAACGTTAATAGGTTTCCGACAGGACGCTGCCAAAACTCCGCCAATGAACGCTTCGCTTGTTTGATATTGAGATGTAAGAAGCTCTCGGTTGTCGGTTGACTGACTTGATTACCCTGCTTTCTACGTGGATTAGCGGCCATAATCTTCTACCTCGCTCAAAAAGCCTTGGTTTAGTTCCAAATGGCGATACTGAGGGCGGCTTTTCATCAGTCCTACATCGTGGGTCGCTAAAATAATCGTCACACCCGCACGGTTAAACTCTTCCAGTAAAGCGAGCACTCGAGTTGATAACTCAGGATCTAAGTTACCCGTTGGTTCATCGGCCAATAAAACCGTTGGTCGATTCACCACAGCACGAGCAATACCAACACGCTGCTGTTCACCACCAGACAATTGACTCGGTAAGCAACGAGCCTTATCTAATAGCCCTGTTTTATCTAGCGCGGCATTCACTCGGTTTTTAATGTCATTCTCAGCGATCGATTCGATTCGCATAGGCAGCGCAACATTATCAAAAACACTGCGGTCCATTAATAAGCGATGATCTTGGAAAACAATGCCGATATTACGACGTAAAAAGGGGATCTCTTTAGCAGGTAAGCGAGTAATATCATGATCGTTAAAACTGATACGACCATCGGTTGGTCTTTCAATCGCACAGATTAATTTTAGCAAGGTACTTTTACCAGCACCTGAATGCCCTCCTAAAAAAGCCATTTCGCCTCTTCGAAGGTGAAAATCAACTTTTTGTAAGGCTTGTCGCCCTCCGCGATAAGCTTTACTCACCTGTTGAAATTTAATCACGAGCTTTACCCCTTCCCTAATTGAATAGAGTGCCACATCTATGGCACTCCTTACTTCGCGTTATGCCGAGTACATTTTCTCTGAGTGATTAATGCATCAAGCTGGTGTTACTCTTCGCGACTAAATAAAGCTTCGATAAAATCATGCGCTTCAAATGGACGCAAATCATCAATGCCTTCACCAACACCAATAAAGCGAATTGGAATTTGGAACTGATCGGCAATTGAGAAGATAACCCCACCTTTTGCCGTGCCATCAAGCTTAGTTAAGGTAATACCCGTCACTGGTGCAACATCACTAAACAGTTTTGCTTGGCTAATCGCATTTTGTCCGGTACCCGCATCCAACGTCAGCATAATTTCATGTGGTGCTGAGTCATCAATTTTTTTCATCACGCGAACGATTTTGCGTAACTCTTCCATTAAGTTACTTTTATTTTGCAAACGACCAGCAGTATCAGCAATCACGACATCAACGCCACGAGCTTTAGCCGCTTCAATGGCATCGTAAATTACTGACGCACTATCAGCGCCGGTATGTTGAGCAATAACGGGAACATCATTACGATCGCCCCATACTTGCAGTTGCTCAACCGCAGCAGCACGGAAAGTATCACCTGCCGCCAAAATAACTTTCTTACCTTGGCTTTGGAATTGTTTCGCTAACTTACCAATAGTAGTCGTTTTTCCGACACCATTCACACCAACCATTAAAATAACATACGGTGTTTTGGTTGTGTCAATTTCAAGAGGTTGCTCAACTTGGTTTAAAATCTCAGCCATCTCTTCTTTTAATAGTCCGTATAGCGCTTCGCCATCCTTCATATCTTGACGAGAGGCTTTTTCCGTTAAGTTTTCGATAATTTTAACGGTCGTGTTCATACCAACATCGGCAATCAACAACTGCTCTTCTAACTCTTCGAAAAGATCGTCATCAATTTTCTTACCTTTGAACAAACCAAAAAAGCCAGCACCAATATTTGCTTTCGTACGACTTAAACTGCGCTTTAGGCGGGCAAAGAAACTTTCGGTTGGTTTTTCTTGCTCTTGAATTCGCTCAACCTCGACAGGCTCAGCTTTCTCTACAGGTTCAACGTCCTCTACAGGTTCATCGGCAACCACGTCTTCTGATAATGAACTATCATTAGTTGGTAAGCCTTCACTTACTTCAGAGATCGATTCCGCTTGTTCAACTGACAACACATCAGTAGCGTCATCAACATCATTAATCGCTTGAGGTTGGGTGTCTTGGTTTAACTCTGTCGCTTGTTGGTTATCTTCTTGAGTTTCAACTGAAGGTGTATTGCCCTTTTCTTCATCGCCAAAACCAAGCCAAGATAATAATCCGCGTTTTTTCTTTTCCGTCATCTGAGGGATTTCCTAGATCTAGTAAAATAATTACCACTCTTTCCTTGAGCATAACGCCAAAAGAAAGAAAAATAACAAAGCAGTGAACACTTTTCGTTTAGCTTGCTACACTTTGTCATCACAAATTTGTCTAATGCTCACTCATCGTGTATGAGACTGGGTATAGTATCACTTTATTAGCGGTCAAAAAATCTATGGTAAGACGTCGCCAGCAAAACTCATCACAAAAAAAGCCTTCTGTTGGGGCTATTCGTATTATTAGTGGCTTATGGGGAGGCCGTCGGTTGCCTGTTCATGACACTGAAGGACTAAGGCCAACGACGGATCGTGTAAAAGAAACACTTTTCAACTGGTTAGCTTTTGATATTGCGCACTCTAAATGTTTGGATGTCTTTTCAGGCTCCGGTGGTTTAGGGTTCGAAGCCGCTTCTCGACAAGCGGCTGAAGTTACCTTACTTGAAATGGATAAAACAGCCTTTAAGCAACTGCAAGATAATGCGATCGAGCTTAAAGCAACCAATATGAATATCGTGCATACTGATGCACTTGCCTATCTGCGCAAGCCTGGTACTCCTTATGATTTGGTTTTTCTCGATCCACCCTTTCATAAAGGCCTTCTTGCTCAAGCGGTCGCTTTACTAGAAGAAAATGGCTGGTTAGCAGATAACGCGATTATCTATATTGAAACCGAAAAAGAGTTAGCGCTTGAAGGCATTCCAAGTAACTGGCATGTGCACCGTGAGAAAAAAACCGGTCAAGTTCGCTACCGACTATTTGAAAGGAGTGTTAATGAAGTACCTACTGATATTAGCTAAGGCTGCTATCGCTTTTGTCTGGTTTGTTTTGTTGGTTAATATTGTCCACCCATTCCCAGGTAATGCCGCGATTGCTCTTTATATTATGACCGCATTCTTATTCATGATGCATGGATTACAGATGCTGATTTTTTTAGGTGCTTTTGGTGATAAATTGACACTAAATCGCTGGGAAAAGTGGTCTATTTTGATTTTTGGCATCTTCTCTCTGCTCGATATTCGTCGTAAGCATATGATGTAAGCCTTACTTAATCGCTTAAAAAATAAAAGCGCACTTCTCAAACAAAGAGAAGTGCGCTTTTTATTTCAACTCATGAAACCATCTATACATATGATATTTAACTAAAAATATCACTAATCGACATTAAAATACATAATTAGCGAGTACCCACTAACCCATATAGCTTTTGACACCATCGAGTAGCATTTGGGTGGCAATCATTATCAATAACAAGCCCATCAATCGCTCAATCGCTTTCAAGCCTTTTTCACCTAAAATTCGATTGAAGAAGTTATAGAACATTAAAATAAAGAAAGTGGCTCCCCAAGCGATTAAGACAGCAATCGTCCAATCTAATAAACGGTCAGGCTCTCGATTTGACAATAATAACAAGGAAGCAATAACTGAAGGTCCAGCGATCATCGGGATCGCTATTGGCACAATAAATGGCTCTTCACCAGCGGCTAAACCAGTAATGCTTCCTGCTTGTGGGAAAATTAGCTTTATCGCTATGATAAATAAAATAATACCACCTGAAATACTGAGTGTTTCAGGTTGAATATGTAAGAAGGATAAAATGCTTTCACCTGCGAACAAGAACAGCATTAAGATCAATAGGGCAAAAAAGAGTTCACGTATCAACACCATTCGGCGTCGTTTAGGGTCAAGGTGCTTAAGAATCGACAGGACGATAGGTAAGTTGCCAAGTGGATCCATGATTAAAAAAAGCATGGTCGCGGCGGATAAAATTTCCATCATTATGTTCCACAAACAAGAAAGGGCACAATATATACTTAAAACACCAAGATGCACGTGCTTCTTAGTGAATTAAACTATTCATGCCCTTATTCTAGTCGCTGAAAGATAGCTATGCAGATTTATCCGTCTTACAGAGTAGTTATCGATGATTTAGTGGTTGCACACGCGAGATGTGTTCACGGTCAGTTTTTCATTTTCAATCACAACTTTCTGTCTTGCTAATAAAAACTCTAGCAAATCATCTAAAGCCAATCCTTGCTGTTTACACGTACAGAAACGCGCTTCTGAACCATATTCAGAAGCGATAGTTGCTGCTAACTCACTATGAGACATCGGTGTCTCAACCAGTAAATTAAGGAGGTTATGAGCGTGGATATCTTGTGCCATGATAATGTTCCTGCGTTTTATCGATAAAAATAGAGGGAGTAGAATAAAGACTTTTCACTCGCTTGTATTGAGTAATCTCATACGCTCTTCCCCATCTACTCGCTATTCTTATCACTTTTATTTTATAAAACAGAGGCTACCAATAAAGCTTGGGATGCAAAAAAACTGCCTTGGATAATATAAAAAGGGTGCTTAATTGGTCGGCGATAGTTATGAATTGCACCGGTGATCACCGAGATGATCAGTAGCAAACAACCTAATATGCCCAGTGCATGCAAGAATGTTGGCATATTTAACCACAATCGAGTAGCTGACCAGCTAAGTTGAGTCAGCATCATTCCCATAATAAAAGAGGGGAAAAACAACCGCTCTAACTGAGGCAATAACAATAAAAAAACCATGACAGCTGCAGCAAATAATAGCGCTGGAATCCACCAAGCCACGATACCAATGGGAAGTTGCATCCAGAAGGCTTTGCTATAACAGATCTGGGCGAGTAAAGACCCTATAAAATATCCATACCAATACTTTTTCAGTGCCATTTTTTTTAACATGTGTGAACTTGTCGAAAAAAATAATGCGACCATCACCCAGTAATGAGTCAATTCTCGCTCACCGTGATAAGTAATAATTATCCACAATAATAAAAATAAGGTGAGAAATGCAAACAGTGCTCCACGCTTCGGTTTATTTTCATTGGCCGCTGTAATGGAGACAAAACTCGATAAACCCACTGCTAACCAGCTCCACATAGACTAACCTCGAAAAATAATACTGCCAGTTAGTCTAATCTTGTCAGCTTTTATGTAAAGCAACTAGTTATGAAATGTCGATCTAGCTTACGGATAGAAAGGATGCCAAGTATAAGAAATACATATACTTTCACTCATAAGATTAAAGTGAGCTGGCTTGGCATTTGGCTGTCACATCTCCCCCTACCTAATATAAACATCCTCTAATTTAATCATATAAAACATAAATCCAGAAGATACACACTTAAAAAGACACACAAAAACCAACAATAACATAAACTTAAAACAAAAAACCTCATAAATGACAGTTATATAGATAAAATAATCCTATGATATAAAAGATGACTTTATCTTTGGTAATTAAGTGATTTTTATATCCTCGTTATTACCGTCACTCATTTACAAGCCAAAATAATAAAAAATAACCGCACTAATGGCACTCAGAATCAATTAAGTTAAAAAACATCAAACTTATGCAATTTTACCTATTAAAACACAAGTGCAACAAAAATAAACACAAACAAAAACAGAAACATAAATACAGATAAGAAGAATAAAACATCAATACGAACACTTATAAACCAAACGTAAAAAGCACCTTTAACTCGTCATTAGAGCAAAAATATCAGCAACAAAACTACAATTTTAATAGACCTTAAGCTAAAAACTTGATCAAACCACTAAAATGGTGCTATTATTTTAATTATAGAGAACATCCACCAAATATAGGAGCAGTGTTATGTTATCTTCTTCACAAAAGCAAGGTCTTATCATGATTGCAGTTGTTGCAGGGTTAATGACACTGCCGATCATGTACTAATGAGTACTAAAATCAGATAGATAAAAAAAAGGGACGCTGATTGCGTCCCTTTTTTTTATCTGTTTTTTTAATTAAGCGACTTAAAGAATATCAAAGCCGACTAAGTACGCTGCTAATACCGTACTATTTAAATTTAGAACTTATCATGCCCCAAACATCCCAATACTCATCTAAATGTATGTAATGAAACCCCATTGCTGCCAATGTAAATAACATCATTAATAAAATAGCAATTCGCCAAATAAACTGAGAGCTTCTTGGTGTTAATGCCGTTTCACACAAATCACAAGTCGCTAAAAAATCACGGCGATTCTCTAATTTATAGCCATCTTCATGCAGCAATTTATTTCTTACTGTAGCAATAAAGCGCAACTTACCCACGACATCGTGAGGCAATCTTCCCTCACAACTCGTGATCAATTGATGTAAGCCTTTTCCTTCTGCATGATATTGGTTTTTAAGCAGCGCCTCTAACCTACGTGTTCGAGTCACAACTTTATCAATATCGGACATATCTAATCTCCCTTAGCCTATGAAATGAGTATGTACCTTTTATCGCTATTCTACAAACAGATTTAGGCGTGGTTTGACTCTCTATATAACTCTATGTATCCGAATTTACTCTTAATTTTTGTGAGCATAAGCAAGAATTCACACTCATCATATTATACTGATCACGTTTCACATTAATAATTCAGACAACGACAGGGTAAGTTATTTATATAGTACACAATCTTTTATTTGGAGCTTGTTATGCCTATTTCACTTATCTTGTCTTTATTGATACTCGTGATCCTTTCTGGTTGGACTTTTCAGCGCTTTTATCGCAAGCATATGCAAGGAGAAGATGCGCCAAAGCAGGATGTTAAAGTAACAATTTTAGATAAACAATCCATTGCGATTGAAGAGGCTAAAGTTGGCGAAGAAGAGGAAGAATATTGGATTTATGTACAAAAGGGACGATTCGGTCCAAAGCGAGAATTTCAGATTGGTATCCACTATTTTCACGCTTTGAACCCTGGAGATAAAGGAACCCTCACCTATCAAGGCAATAAGTTCCTCCATTTTGCACTGCTACGAGAGTAACACCTTCCATTAAGGCAATAGCCAACGTGTTTTAGCCGAGCGAGAAAACAACCAACTCAAACCAAGTGCACCTGCCCCACTAAGAACAACCCAAGTAGGGATAACCCAAAGCGGATGTCCCTCGTACCATCCCCACTCTTTCATCGGCCATAAAAAAATAGGGTGTAAGATATAAATACCTAAGCTGTGCTGACTAATAAAGCCAACGATCTTATTGGTGGATGCAGATAGCCCTTCCCCCACATAACGACACAACATAAACACCATACTAGCAGCAATAACGGTATTTAACGTTTTATAAGATAACCAACGACCTACCGAATATTTATCCGCTTCAAGACTGATTTGCACCACCATCACAACGGTCAATAATAATGCCAACGCGCCTAATGAAGTGATTATCGCTAACGTTATTTTGTTCAGCGGCACCTTTTTGTACAACAGGTAACCCAAAGGTAAATAACCACTATAAAGCCATAATTGATGACTCCACGGACCATCAATATGAAATAAAAACAGTCCTGTCGTGAATAACCAAAGAGCCGTAAAGGCATACACTGCGATATCATCACTTTTCCTCACCATTATTTGAAAGAAAGGGATCACAAAATACAGCGGGATAAAGTAGTAAAAAAAGCCAAGGTGATAATAGGTACTATGGTGGTAACTCTCCGCTAGCACAGACCAAGCTTGCAGAGAATCAAACAGCACTCTGCCATCCGATACCGACCAACCCGATAGGTAAGCATAAAAGAGAGACCAAATAATAAAAGGGACAAGCACTTTGCCTAAACGACGCTGTAAATAATATTTCGCATCAAAAGGACGAGTATCACTGAGCATTAACGCGCCAGAAATCAAAATAAAAACAGGCACCGCCCAGCGACTAACACCATTAAAGCTAATCGCAGTTAACCACTCCCCAAAAGGAATAGTACCTAACTCATGCCGATATGGCGCTAACACGTGAATAATGATCACAGCAATCGCA
Source organism: Vibrio sp. 10N.286.49.B3 (assembly GCF_002873395.1). GTDB lineage: Bacteria > Pseudomonadota > Gammaproteobacteria > Enterobacterales > Vibrionaceae > Vibrio. The sequence continues at coordinate 28,377 of NZ_MCUV01000006.1, forward strand.
GCGACACAGCGCAATAAATCAAAAAATAAAACTCGTTGCCTCATACATTCTTTTCCTTAAGTCGAGCAATCAAAAGACTATAACAATATACAGGCAATAAAAAAGCCGACCATGCGTAAACAAGGTCAGCTTTATGTCATAAGCAAACTCAACACGTTGATAAACCGCTAAGGTATACCTATTGGTTTAAAAATAGACATCGATGATATTATTCAGCGGTTAACTTCGGCAGTTTTAATGAAATGAGTGTGGTTAATAAAAGAAAAGCAAATGAAACCCACAAACAAGCGGCTAAACCAGCCACCTGAAATACCCAACCAGATAAAATAGTACCAATTAAGCGTCCCATCGCATTCGCCATATAATAAAAGCCAACATCCATAGAAACGCCATCACCTTTAGCGTAACTGACAATCAGGTATGAGTGTAACGAGGAATTAACCGCAAACACTGCGCCAAAGATCATCAAACCAATGACAATTAACCACTGAGGGTGCCACTCTATTTGTACACCGTAAGCAATACCACCTGTCACTAGTGTCAGTAATGCCGACCAAACAAAAGCGGCATGGCCATCTGGCAAACGACCTTGAGCCTTGCCGGTAATTTTAGGAGCGAACCCTTGCACAACGCCATACGCAACGATCCAACAAGCTAAAAAGCTACCAACCCAAATATGATCCCAACCAAATACACTGCCTAAATAAATCGGTAGTGCAACAACGAACCATACATCACGAGCACCAAATAAAAATAATCTCGCCGCAGAAAGAATATTAATCGGACCAGATTTAGAAAATATTTGTGAGAATTTAGGCTTAGATTTCGCTTTGCCCATGTCGTTATCGAGCCAAGTAAGGCTACCAATTAGTACTAGACTCAACACTGCAGCCATCAATAAAACAGAATATTGGAAGCCGATCAAAGTAAGTAACAAGCCACCAAGGAAGAAGCCCGCCCCTTTCAACGCATTTTTTGACCCGGTCAGTATGGCAATCCATTGATATAAAGCACCTTGCTGCTCATCGGGTACTAACGTTTTAATCGCACTCTTAGCACTCATTTTATTCAAATCTTTGGCGATACCAGAGAGAGCCTGAGCAGCCATGACCCATGGAATCGTTAACCAAGCACCAGGAAAAGCAAGCATCAATAGCGCAATGATCTGCATCGATAAACCAATGTTCATGGTTCGGTTTAAACCTAGCCGAGCCCCCAGCCAACCACCGATGAGATTCGTTACCACACCAAAAAACTCATAGAATAAAAACAACGATGCGATGGCTAATGTTCCATAACCAAGTTGGTGGAAATACAGTACCACCAGCATTCTTAATGCTCCATCCGTAAGCGTAAAATTCCAATAGTTAAATGTCACTAACATGTACTGCTTAACACTGGAACTCAATGTAGAAAACATAGCTAAACCCCAACAAAACAACAATTAAAACCAATTAAAAACATGAAGATAGATACAAAAAAGCATTTAGAACATCATGAACTAAATGCTTTAGGTACATCGTAGTAAAAAAGCTTTTAGATCATGATGTTCCAAAAGCTAAAATCGCTATTATTTCTGTGCGATTTTATTTAAATACTCAACCTGGACTGGCTTAGTAAAAGCACCTGGACGTAATGCTTTTACCTCTTCAATAATGCGCGAAGTTTCCCAATCACACTCAAGAAGAAGATGAGCAGCAAGCAAACCTGTACGACCAGAGCCACCCATACAGTGCATCGCAACTTTGCCACCTTGCTCTAAAACAGCATGCAGTTGTGGACTCGTTTTTTGCCAAAGCTCAGCAAAGTTTGCATCTGGCGCTTGATCATCTTCAATCACTAAATGGTGCCACTGCATGCCCAGCGCTTGAATGTCATCGCCTAAAGTCGTTACTGATTTCTCTTGCATCTCTTCGTGGCTAATCGCTGTCACTACGGCTTCAACACCTTGCGCTTTTAATTGCTGCAGTGAAGCTAATAAGTCGAGACCTTTTGTGCCAGGGCAAGGAGTGAAAATAAGTGCCGATTGCGTTTCATTATTTAAATCTAATTGCCAAGTTGGATGTGTCATTATTTATTCCTATAATTATTTTTCTAAGCCAACGCGACGAACCAATTCAGCCGTACGTGTTGCGTAACCCATTTCGTTATCATACCAAGCGTAGATTTTTACCATACGTGGACCAACAAGCATGGTTGATAGAGCATCAACAATCGTTGAACGCTGATCGCCACGGTAATCAATCGACACTAATGGACGCGCTTCAAAGCCTAAAATACCCTTTAGTTCGCCTTCAGACGCTTCTTTTAATAATGCATTCACTTCTTCTACGCTGGTATCACGCTTAACATTAAAAATAATATCCGTCAGCGAGGCATTAGCTAGGGGTACACGAACCGCGTGACCATTAATTTTATCTTTCAACTCTGGGAAAATTTCTACAATCGCCGTTGCGCTGCCCGTTGTCGTTGGAATTAAGCTCATTCCACAAGCACGAGCACGACGTAAATCTTTATGGGGTGCATCTAAAATCGTTTGAGTATTGGTTAAATCATGAATCGTCGTAAAGGCAGCATTGTCGATGCCCAATTTTTCATGGATAACTTTCACGATAGGGGCTAGACAGTTAGTCGTACATGATGCTGCTGTCACAATGCGGTGTTCACTTGGGTTAAACAGTTCATCATTAACACCCACAACAATATTCGCCACACCGGCTTCTTTTACTGGTGCTGAAACCACAACACGCTTCACGCCTTGGTCTAAATATTTATTAAGTAGAGCAACTTTACGGTGAACGCCCGTTGCTTCAATCACGACATCACAGCCAGACCAATCAACCGCATCGATATCGCGCTCTTGAGTAGCCTGAATTTTTTTACCATCAACAATAATGGTATTACCTTCTGCGGTTACCGCATGGTGCCAACGGCCCTGCACTGAATCAAACTCCAGCAGGTGAGCTAATGTAGCGGCATTGCCTGCAGCATCATTAATTTGTACAAATTCAACTTCAGGCCAATCAAATGACGCTCTTAATGCAAGACGACCAATACGGCCAAATCCGTTAATTCCAACTTTAATTGTCATGTCTTTTTCTCTTTCATTGAATTGTTTAAAATTTAGCAGCCACTTTGGCACGCATTGCTTAATCTATTGGTATCTTTTTGATATTGTTTCTTTAAACAGTTTGAATCTTTTAATCCGCTGATAATCTTTGTCATCCAGCCAGGTAAATCACTCGCTATTTGGTAATAAACCCACTGACCACGCCTTTCATCTACTAATACTCCTGATTGGCGTAATTGAGCAAGATGACGAGAAATTTTAGGCTGACTCTCTTCCATAGCTTCAGTCAACTCACAAACACATAAATCTCCTTCACGTGCTAAAAGTAATAAACAGCGCAATCGTGTTTCATCGGAAAGTAGCTTAAAAAATTGATGGGGTAACATACCAAACACCTTATATATGCATATGCGTATATCTTAGCTATAAGATAAAAAACGTCAAGCAGGCGCACTACAATGTCATAAAAACTTCATATAGTGTCCATGAGTTAACCGCTTAAGCCGTTATTGTTTTTAGTGTTAGCATTCTAATTGGCAATCTTGTTCGTCTGATTTACTCTATCTGCTTATCGATGGCAGTAAGGCAGCAGTAATGACTTCAAATCAAAGTGTAGATCAGCAACGTGAACCTCAATTCATTGGTTGTATGGAAAATGAGATCAACGAACTATGGCAGCGTCGTCATGATGGGTTCATCACTGGAGTGGACAAAAAGAAGCTATATTGGTGCAAATTAACCTCTGAACAGCACAATAAAGCGATTGTTATCGTCAATGGTCGCGTGGAAACCAGCTGGAAATACCAAGAACTGTTTTATGATCTTTTCCAGCAAGGCTTTGATATTTATTCATATGATCATCGTGGACAAGGAAGATCAGACAGGATCGATACTGATATGGGTCATGTCGAGGAATTTGATGATTATGTACAAGATCTGACGACACTCATTGAACATTTCGACCTAAGCCATTATCAGCAGCGCTTTATTATCGGTCATTCAATGGGAGGAGCTACGGCAACTCGCTACGTTCAAACTCAGCCACATAACTTCGATGCTATCGCTGTGTCTGCCCCTATGTATGGCATTCAACTCGATTGGTATTTACGTCCTATCGTTGGATCGGTTTGTCACTTCTTAACTAAGTTGCACCGTAAACCGACCTATGCCCCAACCTCAAAAGCCTATTACATCAAACCGTTTGAAAATAACCCCCTAACCCACAGTCATGTGCGCTATCAATGGTTTCGTGATCTGTATGAACAACACCCTGAATTTAAAATTGGTGGTCCAAGTTGCCGCTGGGTATGGCAGAGTACGTTAGCCATCAAACAGTGCTTACAGCAAACTCACCAAATAAAAATTCCTCTACTATTAATGCAGGCTGCTGAAGATGTCATTGTCAGCAATGATGATCAAAATACGTTTTTTGCTCAACTTGCCAAAACCAACCCTGATTCTCATAAGGTTTCTATTCCCGCAGCAAGGCATGAGATCTTTTTTGAGCAAGATAACGCGCGCAATTTAGCACTCAAAACCGTCAATGATTTTTTTGCCGCTTGCTCATCGAAATAAAAACCACTGTCATGTAAATGGATAAAACAGGAATTACACTTATTTTTAAGCTCGGAGAAATAGAGGAAAAACCAAAGGATGATGTTTACCCTCTTTTTCTCACGCGATTTCTCTTAATATGAGAGGAACAATAGGTGTACTTTCACGCTGATCACGGACTCACACTGGAGAACGCTGTATGACTTCATCAACTAAGAACCATCCCTTTTCTATCGTCGCATCCGACCTTGATGGTACTTTGCTATCACCTAACCATTTGTTGAGTGATTTTAGTAAGCAGACACTAAAAGCATTACACGATAAAGGCTTTACCTTCATCTTTGCCACTGGCAGACACCATATTGATGTCAGTGGTATCCGAGACACCGTGGGAATTCCTGCCTACATGATCACCTCCAATGGTGCTCGAGTGCATGACACAAATAACCAGTTGATGTTTAGCGAAAATATTCCTCCTCATCTGATTCAATCCATTGTAGAAATTGGGGCTCAAGATCCTGATATTTATATTCATATCTACCAAGATGATCTATGGCTACTTAATCAACAAGATATGAACCTTAAGAAATTCCATGCTGAAAGTGGCTTTACTTATCAAGTTTTTGATACGCAAAATCCACCCACCACAGGCATTGCGAAGATTTTCTTTTCACACCCAAGTAAGAACCATGAATACTTGGTCACCTTTGAAGATAAGCTAAAAGCAACGTTTGGTGACACCTTAAATATCGCTTTTTCGACGCCTTGGTGTTTAGAGGTGATGGCAGCGGATGTATCAAAAGGAAACGCACTCCAAGCGGTTGCTGAATCTTTACAGTTAACGCTCGATAATTGCATTGCTTTTGGTGATGGGATGAATGATGTTGAACTATTATCAATGGCAGGAAAAGGGCTAGTCATGGCGACCTCTCACCCTAAGGTCATGGCAGCTTTACCAAATCATGAAGTGATAGGATCAAATGCTGATGATGCTGTCGCGCACTACTTAATGGAGCATATCCTATAATATGAAACGCTTTACTCTACCCATAGCAATGGTGACTTTACTCGGGTTACAAGCTTGCTCTACGACTTCAACCACCACGTATGAAGCTGAAAGTGTGGTGAGCCTAGAGCCATCGAGCCACATTAAAGCTCCGACTTTCATCATGCGCGGTACTTCCGTAATTGGAACACAAGCTCGCACGTTAACCCCATGTGGCAGTAATCAAGCTTTCTTCTTGGAGTTAACCCCAGAGCAAATCCAACACGCAATGACCCTCTCTCAACGTCCTAATCAAACACTTTACACAGAAGTGAGTGGTTACTTATCGACACCAAGCCAAACTGGGTATGATGCCGATTATCGCGCTAAATTTGTCGTCGAGAGTATCAATACATTAAGCGCTGATGAGTCCAAGCACTGCACTACAGTACCGAGCCAAGCGTTCAATCAAGCATGGACTGGAGAGTATCAAGCTCAATCAACACAATCATTTGGATTTAGCATTAATCTGACGCTCAATCCTGATCATAGTGCCGTCACTGAATACCATTACGCGAACCCAGCGGAAAACACCGTAGAAAGAGGCTATTGGCAAGCGCTCAATCATGACCAAGTACAAGTTGTGATGACCCGCCACCAGCAGCAATACTTAGTTGCAGAGCGCATCTTTACTCGTGAAGGTAACCAACTGAACGCAGATAAGGAAAAAGTCGGTAATGTGGTTTACCCTATTGCAAATGGAGGGTTAACCTTGTTCCCTACCACAACAGATAACATAGAAGCGACAGAGTAATTACTATGCCTGCACCTTGTCCAAACTGCGGATTTGTACATCAATGTATTTGTGCGAGTGTACCGATCTTAACCAGTCCGATACACCTTGCACTATTGATGCATGAAAATGAAGTTTCACGTGAAACCAATACCGGCAAACTACTGCAACAAACTTTAACCAACTGCACCCAACATATTTGGCAACGCAAGACACCACCGAGCGAACTGATCAAGTTGATCAATAGCCCGGATTACCATGCGATGATCCTTTTTCCTAGCGAAGAGAGTCAGCTAATCTCCACCGTCAGCACATCAGAGACAGTGGATAAGCCAATTCCTTTATTTATTATTTTGGATGCGACGTGGCAAGAAGCGAAAAAGATGATTCGACGCAGTGCGTGGCTACAAGCATTACCTCACGTGCATTTTGAAACAGAGCAAACTTCGCGCTACTCATTGCGCCGCAATCAACATCAAGGTCATTTATGCACTTGTGAGGTGGGCGCAGAATTATTAAAACAGACAGGAAGTGACCAAGAAGCGGATAAACTCATGGCTTACTTTGAGCATTACCTAGCGGTGTATCAAGCGGATCGTTGTGGTCATGTAGCTCCCACGACAACGTTGCCCCCACTACAACAAAGTCAGTAACTCATCGAGCTGATTAATTTCAATATCCGGTAAAGAGCGAACCTGAGGATGCGAAGATAAAGAGAGTGGACCATCGTTAAACCAACAGCTTTGAAAACCACTCGCTACCGCACCTTGCACATCAGAAATAACATGATCGCCAACATGCAAAATATGCTGTGCAGGTTGCTGTAATATCTTCTGTGCTTGGTGAAAAAGATCGCCATGAGGTTTCGCTTTACCATCTGGACCAGCACGTAAGACACGCGTAAAGTACGACTCAAGTCCTATCGCCTGTACATCAACATTGCCATTGGTAATCGCCACTAATGGAAATTTCTGGGCTAATTGCGATAAAACCTGATGAGTTAATTCTGGCACTTCAACTTGATTGCGCCACCAAAGCGCATGTGCCATCCCATCATTCGCTGCCTGTATCGCTGCTGTTTGCGTATAACCTAACAAAAATAAACCGTGCACAATTTGCGTATGACGCCAGCGAGAAACATCATGATATAAGCGCGGATCTTCCTTCGCTACATCGCACTTTATCTGGTGCCATTGCTCAAGAGTCAGCTTTTGCGAGTCAGGGTGATGAGTATGCAGCCATACCACCATCTTTTGCTCGACACGCTCAATGACAGGATGATTATCATAAAGTGTATCATCAAGATCAAAGGTCATGGCATAAATGGCTTGAGTACGGCGGTATCGTTGCATGGTGACTCCCTACTAATCGCTTTTCTTTTTACGCGCTCTCGGATGCGCTTGATCGTATGCTTGAGCTAAATGTTGAAAATCCAAATGTGTATAGATTTGCGTGGTCGAAATATTTTCATGACCTAATAACTCTTGTACAGCACGTAAGTTATTACTTGATTCTAGAACATGAGTCGCAAATGAGTGACGTAATTTATGCGGGCTAATATGACTGGCTACCGCTTGTTTTTGTCCCCACTCCGCCATTCTTTTTTGCACACTGCGATGCGAAATACGCGTACCAAGTTTAGACACAAATAACGCGGTCTCACCACTGTTGGCAAACTGACTACGTACTTTAAGCCACTTACCTACCCACTCTTTCGCTTGACCAGAAAAAGGCGCTTTACGTTCCTTATCACCTTTACCAATGACTCGGATTTCACCTTGGCTGCCTTTGACATCTTTGACATTAATATCAACCATTTCCGCCAAACGTAACCCAGCACCATACATCACTTCCATCATGGCACGGTCGCGTACTGCTAGCGGATCATCATCATCCATATCCAGCAGCTGATCCATTTCATCCACATCGATATTCTTTGGCAACGGTCGCTGCTTACGCGGCGCACTGACACCACGAGCAGGGTTGGCACTCAGCTCACCACGTAAAATTAGAAAGTCAAAGAAGCTACGTAAAGAAGATAACCGAGTCGATAAACTGCTCGCCTTCATTCCTTCACGCATTCCCTTACTTGCCAATTGTCTCACCCAACCAGCATCAACCTGCTGCCAGCTATTCACTCCCATACTCGCAAGGTGACCTGCCATAGTATCAAGCTGCTGACGATAATTACGCTGTGTGTGTAGGCTCAAACCTTTCTCACTGCGTAAGTACTCATAAAAGCGATCGAGTGATTTTTGTAATGCCTTAGGCAGAGGTGGATTGGATACAGTCATGAGTCACACTCGATTGCCAAGGTAAGGTTTCTGCCAGGTGAGCAACCACCAGCGCCAGATGACGTAAAAATAAGGTATCCATATTCGGTTGGAAATGCCCCCCATCTTCACTAGAAAAAGCTAAAAAGCCTAGCAGCGTTTGTTGCATCAAAGGCATCACGACATAAGATCCCATTTCAGGTGCATACTGCTCACCCATCAGAGATTCACGATCCACTTTACGTAAGCGACCTAAATAAGCAGATTTACCATTTAAGTGATTGGTAGAGAAGCGCTTCCATCCATCACCTGGTAAAGCTATTGCGTCATCATCATGATCAAGTAAGCGAATATAAGCACACAGCCCTAACTCACTTGCCATAGACTCTATTGCCATCACTACAGCCGAAAAGCTGCTGCACTTTAACACCTGCTCTTGCAGATCCATGAACTCGTAGAACGTTTTATCGTTATTCGCCGCAAGTGACATTAATGTGGTTATTTCTTCTTCTAACTCTTCGATTCTTTGGCGCTGCCTGCGCAATTGAACTTCAACTAAAGAAACGGCACCTTGCTGATGGTTAGGCAAAGCGAGTCTATCAACAAGATCTCGACGAGATAAGAAAAAATCGGGGTGGTCGCGTAGGTATCCAGCAACCACTTCAGCTGTCATGCTGTCAGCTTCAATAAGAGACAAAATCAATCCTTTACTATAAATAATATAATGGGTTCACCGTATTAATGCGCTAATACGGTGAAAATAGGCACTCTCGTTTTGTTAACAAGAAAGTTGCCCATCAAAAACATGCGTCGCTGGTCCTGCCATAAACAGAGGTTTACCCGGACCTTGCCAGCTAATTTGTAAGTTACCACCAGGTAAGTGAACTGTTACATTTTCAGCCAATAAGCCCTGCACGATGCCAACCGCAACCGCACCGCACGCGCCACTGCCACATGCATTCGTTTCACCAGCACCACGCTCATAAACGCGCAGTTTAATTTCATCACGGCTCACTACCTGCATGAAGCCGGCATTAACACGCTCTGGGAAACGTTCGTGTGACTCCAGTGCTGGACCTATTTTATCGACATCAGTGTTATCAACATCATCAACCACGGTGACAACATGAGGGTTACCCATGCTCACTGCTCCACAAAACAGGGTGTGATCTTCCGTGCGTAAGATGTAGGTTTTTTCCGTCTGCTTAGCTTTAAATGGGATCTTATTTGGCTCAAACTCTGGCACACCCATGTTAACGGTAATCTGGTCATCCTCTTCTATTTTAAGGATCATTTTACCTTTCTTGGTGCTAACACTAATACTGTATTTATTGGTTAAACCTTTCATGCGTACAAAGCGAGCAAAACAACGAGCACCATTACCACACTGCTCAACCTCACTACCATCGGCATTAAAAATGCGGTAATGAAAGTCTGTTTCTGGATCATAAGGGGCTTCAACAACCAGCAACTGATCGAAACCAACACCTGTATGACGATTTGCCAAACGACGAATTAAATCGGGTGAAAAAAAGATGTTTTGAGTAATACAGTCAACGACCATAAAATCATTACCCAATCCATGCATTTTAGAAAAGTGGAAATGCATAATGCCTCAATTACTCCGGTAGTATATTTTCAAGCGCCCATAAACTGGTGAGCTCTTCACGCTGACGGACAAGGTGCATCTGATCGCCATCAACCATCACTTCAGCAACACGTGTTCTTGAGTTGTAATTTGATGACATCGTAAAGCCGTACGCACCAGCAGAACGAACCGCCAATAAATCACCCTCTTCTAGAACCAAAGCGCGATCTTTACCAAGGAAATCACCCGTTTCACAGATTGGTCCAACCAAGTCGTATGTCACTGCCTCACCCTCACGAGGTTTAACAGGAACAATATCCTGCCAAGCTTGGTAGAGTGCTGGGCGCATTAAGTCATTCATTGCAGCGTCAATGATCGCAAAATTTTTATGCTCTGTTGGCTTTAAGAACTCAACTTTCGTTAAAAGCATACCGGCATTCGCAGCAATTGCTCGACCAGGTTCAAAAATCAGCTCTAACTCGCAATGATTACTTAAACGCGACATCAGCGCTTTCGCATATTCAGATGGCTGAGGCGGTAATTCATCACGGTAAACAACCCCTAAACCACCACCAACATCAAGGTGCTTAATGGTAATCCCATCGGCAACAAGTTGATCAATCAATGCTAGTAAGCGATCTGTCGCATCAATAAATGGCGCTAAGTCTGTGAGTTGAGAACCAATGTGGCAATCAATCCCTTGAATATCTAAGTTCGGTAGGCTGTTAGCGAATCGATAAACATCGGGTGCGCGGTCGAATGCGATACCAAATTTATTATCACGCAAGCCTGTTGAGATATAAGGGTGAGTGTTAGCATCGACATCTGGATTAATTCGTAGTGAAATTGGCGCTTTAACACCCATCTCGCCTGCCACTTTATTTAATCGCTCAAGCTCTGGCTCTGATTCAACATTAAAGCACTTAATATTCAGTTCAAGCGCACGCTTCATCTCTGCTTCTGTTTTGCCTACGCCAGAGAAAACCACTTTAGCTGGGTTACCACCGGCAGCAACAACACGCTCAAGCTCACCAACCGAAACAATATCAAAGCCAGAACCTAATCGAGCTAAAACATTTAAAACCCCTAAATTAGAGTTTGCTTTTACGGCATAGCAGACTAGATGCGGATGATCTCCAACCGATTGATCAAACGCGTTCCAATGGCGTTCAAGAGTGGCACGTGAATAGACATAAAGTGGCGTTCCGTGCTGCTGAGCAAGCTCTGACATTGCGACATTTTCAGCCCAAAGCTGGCCATCGTCCTGATAGTTGAAGTAATCCAAATTTTTATCCCTTATAAAATACGATGCGAATTATTGTGCTTGTTCACTTGGTTGTGGTTTATCTGGCAGATAGAGATCTCCAGTCTGACCACAGCCAGATAGAAACAATACTGATACTATAATAAGTGCTACGAATGATTTTTTCATTTTGCATATCGTGATTATTGAGTCAATGCCCTCTATAATCGCACCACACTCAAGAAAAGCAATAGGATAGAAGGATGAACGATACTGAATTTCATCAACTAGTTGATACTCAGATGCAAATCATCGAAGAAGCGATTGATGATTCAGGTGCAGATATTGATTATGAAGTGATGGGCAATGTTATGACGCTTGAGTTTGAGAACCGAACTCAGATTATTATTAACCGCCAAGAGCCAATGCATGAGATCTGGCTAGCGTCTAAATCTGGCGGCTTTCACTTTAAATTGATTGATGAGCAATGGATCTGTTCAAAAACAGGGATTGAGCTTTTTGCGATGGTCAAACAGGAATGTGAAAAGCAAGCTGATGAAAAGATTGAGTGGGTATAACTCGCTTATCGACTGCAAGGATAAAAGAGCAAGGTGCGGATAACCTCTCCTAACTCTTTTTTCCTTTTAAGCGCCAACTACACCAGGTCGTTTTGAGTAGAGACTTGAATCATTACGATAAGGAATAACATAAACGCCACCCTCTTCAGGCGTCACCACTTGATAATATTGTGGCAGATTAAAGTTGATAATTTTTGAAGTCACTTGGCTCTTATCAATCACCGATGTGTAGAACGAATTCACACTCGCGATCATTTCATCTTTTGTACCACTGTATTTATGGTACACCTCGACCTGATTCGACTCGTCAAGTACATAGATATTGAAACCGTCTGCCGTATCTTCAAAAAAGAATTGAATCAAACCTTCACTCGCGAAACTATCCACTACATCAGGCAGTTGATATTCCTTATCGCGATCAAGCATCAGTAGTGGTGAACCATGTAACTTACTGGTTGAGATACTGCGATAGAAGTCGACCGAGTTTTCTAACTTCTGCACTGACACACCACGACGCTCAAAGAACAAGCCATACATTTGGTTTGCCAGACGAATAGCTTTAAAGCGACGACGTTTCTCTTGTTCAATCGGCTTTAAACGCAAATCGATGCATTCTGCTAGTAGTTGATAGACAATATTACGCATCACACCACGGAAGTTTTTGCTGTAACAGAAAACATCAACCGATTCAGGTGGCAACGCATCTTGATGCATCTTACCAAGTACCGTTTTTAATGCATCGAGCATTGCTGTCTCGCCTTTAAAATGCAACGTGCGCACTTCATGCCAAGAGTTTCGATACACTAAATCAACACTACCAATCAAACTACGACCTTCGGGTCCATAGCTAAAAATATCTAAGTTTTTCATATCAACTTTTAATGACTTACCCACCAAGTCACGGGTTGGATCGCTTTCAAAGTTAATAAACATTGCCAGTTGGCTTATTTCACAAGGACTCGCCAGTGCCTGCATTGTCGGACGACGCTTGTTGAGCGAGAAAGTATTACGTAAGTCACTCACCATCTGGTAAAACTTATCAATATCAATATGTGCGCTACGTACCACGGACTGTAAACGCGTCGACTCAGTAATTAAGCCATTAAAAAACGACCATGCGACCAATTTACTGAGATATTCATTATGCTCTAGTGGCGAGCGCCCAATGATTTCACTCGCAACTAAAGGCTGCTTATACAGATACCAACCCGACTTATTTACTCGCCCTTCCGGTACTTCTATAAACGTTAAATCGGACTCATGAAGATCAGGTGAAATCTGCGGATTAAGTAAAGTCACTTTACCCGGCAATACCTCAAACGCGGCATAGAGCTTACGAGCTAAAATGCTAATATCTTGTGGGCTAATAGCGGAGGTAATATCGTTACGACGAGCAAATTGAATTAGGTTACGATAACTCAACATCAATGCATCCAACAAAGCATGATGCACCTCTTGTACTTGTTCAACCTTCCAGTGACGTCGATTATCTAACTCTTCAATCACTTCAGGTTGCCAATCCCACTCTTTAATCATCTCGGTTAACGCTTCACGTCGCCAAGCAACTGATCCTGCTCCTGGTGTACGAGAGAGTTTTTCATGAGTTTTGAGATAGAAACAGCGGCGCACTAAATCAAGACGAGTATGATCATTAATACGCTTTAAATAACGGGTTACCTTTTCAAGCATCAGGTAGTAAGCGTCCATCCCATACATATCACCTTGCTGAGAAAAAAAGCGACGCTTAGTGTCTAAACTCAGTAGTTGTGTATGTGGGTACTCCCACGAATAAGCTTCCAACAAGATAGCTTTTAATACCGACTTGTAAGGTGAATCGATGCTTTTATACAGCTGCCACAGATTAGAACCAAAATACTCTTCTGCAGGAATACTGTGCAATTTACCAAAATCGATCCAATCTTCTCGCTGTAGGCACTCTCTTTGGCATAACTCATCGACATAATCGTCATAGCACTCTTCCATTTCTGGTGGTACGAGTTGCCACAATAGACGCTGACCTGCCATTCTTACTGCTGAGCGATAAAACTCATCCAACAATAAAAGGTGTTGAGAAGAGCCACAATTATCACCGGTCATCTCTTCGGAGTGATTGGTTCTAAAGCGCTCGGAATCCATTAAGAAAAAGTTGGCTTCTACCCCCTGAGTTTTCGCCCAGTCGGTAATAAGAAGGCACTTATTGCTCAAATTTGCACGCTCATCGAGCGGCATACTTGTTGGTACGCACACCCAAATATCCAAATCACTGGAAGTACTTTGACCAATAGAAGATGTACTTCCCATGGTATAAAGACCTAAAATATTCGGAGTTTCAAGCGAGCTTAATTTATGCCCTGCAATTTTTTGGATATCACTTAAGAATCGAGATTGTACGCTATTAAACTCAATATCTTTGATTCCATAAGGAACTGTTTTATCGTAAAAACCAGGAATCAGAGGATGGTCGAAATGCAATAATACAGGAATAAGATGAAAAACCCTCTGACTTTGAACATCCATTAGCGCTAGTGCGCGATCGATGCGCTGCTGGTTAAGGCTATCTAGTCGCTGAATTAAAGTCTGAGTATAAACCTGCAAGAGCGTTTCCTTGGATTATGTATGGGGACGCGTGTTGTCTACATTTCGTTCTTTTGGACGTGTAAAACGTGATCAATTTAACATTTTTCTTAGGATTGGTAAAGAATTAGCCCCCGCTAACGAAAGGTTGATAAATGAGATCGGTCACCCAAAAATTTGCCGAGAGTAGTGTCGCTTGAATAGGTAAATCTAACAACCATCACAAGTTCAAATGAGATGTTAATCACATAATTTTAAACCACTAATAAACTTAATACTTAAAAAAAATCAAACGAGCGGAACTAACAGTAAGATTTTTATTCTCAGAGTGATAGGATGAAAGCATCATAGATAAATATTAGGGTTCCTATGGCACACTCATCACCAATCAGAATTGCAACACGTAAAAGTCCACTCGCTCTCTGGCAAGCCTATTATGTAAGAGATGCTTTACAAGCTGCTCATCCTGGCTTAGAAGTCGAATTAGTAACGATGGTTACCAAAGGTGACATCATTCTGGATACGCCTCTTGCCAAAGTGGGTGGTAAAGGGCTTTTTGTCAAAGAGCTTGAAGTTGCCATGCTTGAAGGGCGAGCTGATTTAGCGGTTCACTCTATGAAAGATGTGCCTGTTGATTTCCCAGAAGGTCTTGGCTTAGTCACTATTTGCCAACGTGAAGATCCTCGTGACGCTTTCGTCTCCAACACTTACAAAACGATCGCTGAACTACCTCAAGGCGCCGTTGTTGGCACTTGCAGTTTACGCCGTCAATGCCAATTAAAAGAGCAGCGCCCAGATCTTATTATTAAAGACCTGCGCGGCAATGTTGGTACTCGACTCGGTAAACTTGATGCCGGGAACTACGATGCCATTGTTCTTGCTGCGGCAGGGTTAAAACGCTTGGAGCTAGAAGATAGAATTGCTAGCTTTATTGAGCCAGAAGAATCACTGCCAGCGGTAGGTCAAGGCGCCGTTGGAATCGAATGCCGTCTCGATGACGAACGCTTAATTAAGCTTTTAGAGCCTCTTAACCACACCGATACCGCTGATCGAGTCACTTGTGAGCGTGCAATGAACCTAACACTTGAAGGTGGTTGTCAGGTTCCAATTGGCAGTTACTCCCTGTTAGAAAGTGACAACATTTGGCTACGAGCATTGGTTGGCGAGCCTGATGGGTCACAAATTATTCGCGGTGAAATTCGTGGACACCGTCAAGATGCAGAACAACTCGGTGTGCAACTTGGTCAGCAATTGCTTAATGATGGTGCTCGTGAAATCTTAACTAAGCTTTATAGCGAACACGATTAACAATGGCAGTGTTAGTAACGCGACCTGATCAGCAGGGGCTAACACTTTGCCAGCAATTAGCGGATATCGGGGTTTCAGCCCTGCACTGTCCGCTGATTCGTATTGTCGAAAACCCCGCAGTAAGCCACCTTTTCAAGCAACTTCACGATGCTGATATTGTTATCGCAGTCAGTCAGCACGCCGTTTCCTTTGCCGAAAAAAAACGGAAAGAAAAACATAGTAAATGGCCCAAAGGGATCATTTACCTTGCCGTCGGTCAAAAAACTGCGCACTCTTTGAGCAAATACTGTCAACTAAACGTAAACTATCCTTTAATTAGTGATAGTGAGCATCTACTAAAACTCGCTGAATTATCAAACATTACCGACAAACATATCCTAATCTTAAGAGGGAATGGTGGTCGTGAATTACTTAAAGAAACATTAACCCAGCGAGGTGCCTACGTTGAATACAGTGAAGTTTACCAACGTGAGCTGATTCCTTTGCCTGATGGCGATATTTTCCTCTTCTGGCAAGAGCAAAATATTGAGAAAATAGTAGTAACAAGCAGTGAGCAATTGAATCATTTAATAAGCCAAACGCCTAAGTGTCATCTCACTTGGTTGTTGCAACGACACTTATTGGTTCCAAGCCAACGTATTTTACAAGACGCTACACTGATAGGTTTTATCCATGTAACGAATGTGGGTAGCGCTTCTAACATCGATTTACTGGCTGCTCTCCAGCCATAGCTAAAACAGGACTTAAGCATGACAAGTAAAAAGAATAACGATCATATTGAACCTGAAGATAAAAAAGAATCGACCTCAGTCGCCGATACAAAGGCGTCACCAACAGAGGTAGAAAAGGAATCGACGGCAACCAAGCCAGAAAGTCGTAAACCAGAGCGTAATAAAGAAAAACTATCTGATAAAAAAACAACGGCAAAAACAGCGCAAGAACCTACTCCAGCACTTGAGGAAAAACAGGGTAAGCGTGGCGTGAAGCTAGGCACCGTGGCTATCATTTTAGCGATTTTATTTGGTGGTGGCCTCAGCTACAAAATGGAAAAAGATAGAGCAGAATACAAAGAACAAATCAGTGCTCTGCAACAGCAACTCCAACAGACTCAAACTAATCTCTCAAGTGAACTAAAAAGCACTCAAGCGGAGACAATCAGTAAAGCGAATACAGCCAGCGAAAGAGCTCAAGTTGAAATACAACAGCAGCAAGAAAGCATTACCAGTTTACAAAATGCCATTACTGATCTAAAAGGTCGCCGTCCTAACGATTGGCTACTAGCAGAAGCAGACTACCTAGTGAAATTAGCCGGTCGTAAATTGTTCTTAGAGCAAGACGTCGTTTCAGCAACCAAGCTAATGGAAGGTGCAGATCAAAGAATTGCATCACTTAACGATCCAAGCTTGGTTTCATTGCGTCAATTAATGGCCAACGATATAACAAAACTCAGAACGGTACCTTTAATTGATCGTGATGGACTGGTTTTACGCCTTACGAGCCTACAACAACAGGTTGATAGGCTACCGTTAGCTAACGCGATTTTGCCTGATGCTGTCAAAGAAGAGAAAAAGGTGGTTTCGCAAGACATTAATGATTGGCAAGATAACCTCAAGGCTTCCTTACAAAGCTTTTCAGAGCAATTTATTACTTTCAGAAGTCGTGATGGCAACGTGATCCCACTGCTTTCGCCTGAACAAGATTTCTATTTAAAAGAAAACATTAAAGGAAAAATTGAAACGGCGATCCGCGCAACCTACAGCGAACAAGGCGAAGTCTACACAACCGCTCTCAATGTTGCGCGTGAATGGTCTGAATCATTCCTAAACCAAGACGATAATGCTGTAAAAGAGTTCAATAAAGCACTAACACAACTCGCTCAACAGAAAATTGAAGTCTCTTATCCAGTAAAACTAGAATCACAGCATTCACTTGAGGATGTAATATCAGAGCGTTTACGTCGCTCAGTAACAACGATTAATTCGGAGGAAGAGTAATGATTCGTCTGATTTTTCTTTTTATTGTCTTAGGTGCTGGCTTATTCGCTGGTAGCCAATTCTCTGGACAGCAAGGTTATGCTCTTATCTCGATCGCTGATAAAACGATAGAAATGAGCGTCACAACATTAGTCTTATTGATCGGGGTATTACTCGCCGCTCTCTTTGGTCTCGAGTATTTAATTAAAAAAGCATTATACGCTAGCTCAAGCACTTGGAACTGGTTTAGCCTGCGTAAACTAAAACGTTCACGACGCCTAACGAATGAAGGGGTCATCAAGTTAATCGAAGGGGATTGGAAAGGCGCAGAGAAAAAAGTGACTCGCTGGGCTAACCACCATGATATGCCTTTACTGTGCTACTTAATTGCTTCTGAAGCAGCACAAGGCTCTGGTAATATGGCTAGCCGTGATCGCTATCTTGCTCTTGCCAGCGAACAAGAAAACTCACACCTTGCTGTTGAGTTAACCCGTGCCAAGCAGCTTATTCGTGAGGAGTCTTACTCTTTAGCTTTAGATACATTAAAAGATCTAAGAAAGAGCTATCCAAATAATACCCTGATTATCAATCTGCTCAGAACAACCTATTTGCAATTAAAGTTGTGGCAGCCATTGCTTGATTTGCTCCCTAGCCTACAAAAGCATAAACAAATTGATCAGGCTGAATTTGATGCTTTATCGCAACAAGCACAGTGTGGGATATTAAATGATGTTGCTGAGCAGCAAGGTAGCAGCGGTTTAATTAGCCATTGGGATGGTCTACCACGTAAAGTTAAGCAAGATACACATCTTAAGCACTGCTTCATTAAACAGTTAATTGTTCGTAAAGCCGATAATGAAGCGTATACCATGATCAAAGAAAGCTTAAAGAAATCACCTTCCGATGATCTTTATGCGCTTCTACCAAGCCTAAACTTAGCCGATTACCACCCAGCGGTTACCCTATTAAAAGATGCGGTTGCTAAAAATGCAGATAATGCCGAAGCGCATAGTGCCTTAGCCCAACTTTATATGCGTGATGAGAAGTGGCAAGAAGCACAGCAACACTTCGAGGCTTCATTAGGGGTTCGTTCAAGTGTCTCTGACTATGCACATTTAGCCAATACATTAGAGCAGCAAAACTTAACTCAAGCCGCTCATGATGTATCGCGTAAAGCATTAGCTCTGGTTGAAAGTAAGTAAGCGATCTAAAATTACTAAGTTAAACATTTGAATAGTTATATATTTACGACTATTCGTATAAAGAACCGGTGCATTGTCACCGGTTTTTTTATGCCTAGATAAAATAATATTATCAATGTAATAACTATTGATAATTTTTTATACGGTCATCATTCACCTATACTTCTCCACATCGAAACGAAAGACGACACTAATTACATAGATTATTTGGAGCAGATTATGAAAATGAATCACGTAGGCATCATGGTTGGCGATATGGACAAAGCCGTTGAATTTTACACTAAAGCTCTAGGGCTTGACATTGTTATGGGCAACACCAAGGTCACTGAAGAGCGCGAAACTGCCATTGGTCGTATGTGTATTGCCGTATTCGGTGAAGGCTTTAAAGGCTTTAACATTGCTCACTTGTTGACTAAAGATGGCATTGGATTTGAGCTGTTTGAAATGAAAGAGCGTCAAGAGCGCCACGAAGTCGATTTCTCTCGCATTGGCATCTTCCACTTCTGTCTACAAACTGATGATTTTGAAGCAACAATTGCAAACGTTGAAAAGTTTGGCGGTAAAGCGCGCATGGATATCATGCGTTACCACCCAGAAGACGATAGCAAGCTTGCACAAATGATCTACATGGAAGACCCGTTTGGTAACCTATTTGAGCTTTACTCGCACACTTATGAAGAGACTTACTCTTCTGACTACGAGTAAATTAAGCCAGAAATGAATAAAGCAGGATTAGCATTTTACTAATCCTGCTTTTTTTTATCTGGTGTTTATAAAAGTCAGCACAAGCAATAGTTTCACCCTGCATAAATCGATTCTTGGAGATCTCTGCGCGAGCAACAAAGGGAGTCATTGTCATTAAAGGTTATCGTTTGTTTACGATGAAACATAGAGATAGAGACAGTATAGATGTGATCTGTATCTTGATGAGGAAGTGAAAGAAAAGGAGGGGATGCTAGCCATTAGAATTCGCATACTTAGCATAAACGACAGACGAAAAAAAACCGCTAATTGCTTAGCGGTTTCTTTAAATGGTGGTGGGGAGATTGGGACGAATGTGGGAACTTAGAAGTTATTGATTACATTTGATTTTTAACATTTGAAATTGTTGTTATCATCAGCCTTAACCTAAAATAGTGCCTCTGTGGAAGATTTAGACTAGTACAATGGAAGTTGTACTCAAGCTTTTCACAAGGCCCAATTTTCTAATAAATATCGTTAACCTAAACTACGAAACAATAATGACAAATGTTAATAATAAATTACATTCAACTATTAATAACCTTCCCTTTACTTATCCATATCTTTAATAACCTGAACAAAATATTCAAATAATCCAACTCGAAATAGCCTAGTTGAACTTGCCGCATTCTTATAAATTAGTCCCTTAGAATCCAATTCCATCACTGCGCAATCATCCCAATGGGTGGCGTTTTTTTTGTAGTCAAGAGAGCCCAATGCTTTTCCAGCTGCTTTCAGATCGCTCAACGAAGCACCTTCATTTACCAACTGATGGATAGTTAATCCTAGTGCTTGCCAGACTTGAGGCGATAGGTGATACCCTGAACGACTAGTGATAAACACTTCGTTTAAGGACTCGAGCCACGCTTTCAAAAAGGCAACTATCTTACCTAAATAGCCATCAGATAATACAGACGTGAGACTTCTCGAATCTGGCAACGTAATGTCTTTCGACATCTTGCTGTACTCTTGTGTACCTAAACCTGCGACCGCACCAACGATCAACTTAAACAGAACGTATTGAGTGGTGATGTAATGTTCCGAAACTTTTACATGCTTAGAGTCAAAATTAGCACCGCCATATGATTCAATGGCTGTTTCTTGTATCAGTTGATCTATAAAAAGTTTTAATGGGAAAGGCTCTTCTGGTAACAAATCTTTTCCATCACTCAGGTGTGGGAGATTAAGTGATGAATCAAAAAGGTTACTTTGTTTGAATAACTCGACGGCATCCGTGGGATTTAGGCCTTGCTTAGCATCAAACACAATACGAATTTCAACATCCTCCATAGCTAAACGCTGTCTCAATTCACTCTTTTGATTAGCCTCTTTAACGCTCAGCCTTGAACTAAACAGAAATGTTTTTAGCCCTAATATTTTGCAGATAGCTACCAAACCCAAAACATTACCAACAACGTATGTATTGGAGGCATCGTAACTTAAAGCTGATACCTGATGAGAAGACTCAGAAAGGACTGGCTTACCGACAACAACAAACGTAAGGGACAACGGTGCGCTGATTGTTCGGTCTATCACTACCTTTTGCAGTTCAGTCCGTATTTTCTCAACCCGCTGAGCATTTTTAGGATTAACAGCGGCATCAACAATCCACCTCAATTCTGGTAACAATCTATCCGTTGTGAAGTATGTACCGACTTCTACCATTGGCATAGTAGCTATCAAAGTTTGCTGTGATCGCCCTTGAGACGTAACTAACATACCACTAATTTTTTTTTCTAAAAGTTTCAATTCTTTACATCCAATAACTTAACAAACCAACTCAAATGTTGAAAATTAAACTTGATCCGACAAGCATGTCGGATCAATACTAATAGTGTAAGTGCAGAGTCGCGAGCTCTTCTGATAGTAATAATGCCACAATTGAGAGGTTGTAACATGAAAGATAAAAAAATTAATAATAGCAATGACATTTTGGATGAAAATTTAGAAACATCTATCGTTGACGGCTTGTTTAACCGATACGACGAAAAAAAGAAAAATAGCTATTTAGGCAGTTCAAAAGAACTGCTAAAAACTGCAAAGATTCTATCAACTCAACAGGTTGAAGGTATTTTTAAATCAAGAGCTCGATACTATGCAGGGTTAAGAGCTGTTCAAACGACGTTGAAGTGTTTGGTCATTTATATAAGCCCTCAGCTCGCACGTGATATGTTGAAGTATTCTCGTCGTGGTGTGGTTAACTCAAATAACACCAATAGAAAGCTAAGCAGAAGTAGAATAAATATGTATGCAGACTCCTTGAGGAAGGGTAAATGGTGCCTTACTGGAGAACCCATTCTAATCTCATTTGAAGGCGAGATCCTCAATGGGCATCATCGCCTAGAAGCCTCCGTCGCATCGAATGTGGGTTTTATTACAGCAGTTATTTATGATGTAACTGACGATTTATCATTTGCAAATATCGATGTAGGTAATTTGCGTTCTCGGTCTCAAGTTTTGGAAATGGCGGGGGTTAAGGTGAATGCTCAGGTACTATCTCGTGTAGCTATGTTATCAAAAGCGTTTGGCATGACCACTAACCCATTTGCATTCCGTGGTACTCAAGGTACCTCATTTCAACCCTCTGAAATACTGTCTTATGTAGAGGAGAATGAAGAACTTGCCTTGTCTGTCGATTTTGTATCTCAGATAGTGAAGCGACACAAACTAGAGAGCCAAGTTTCTGAAGCGATTTATGCTTTCGCACATTACTTGATTAAACAAAAACTAAAAGACTTCTCACTGAATGAGGAACTCCCCTTATCTCCAGAGACATATCTCACTCGAATCATTTCTTCAATAGGGCTAGCGTCTGAAGATGATATTGAATATCAAGTGCGTAATTACCTACAGTCTTTAGTCCATGAGTCAACAAGTTACTCATTACTTTGCAAACTTTCAGCAATTTTTAAAGGTTGGAATATGCATCTAAATATCCCAGTTTCAGGTAACAAGGTGAGTGTGCGTCGGGTTGCTACATATCGAAGAGATGGGGATGGAAATAAAATCCCAATGCCGTCCGCTGGGAATATCAATGAGGCGTTTACTATTCCGTGTATTGAAAAAGGACCTGTACCAAAGCGAATATTGAAACAAGCGAACGTACAAAATTGGGATAAGTAGAAATTGGTTAATGTAAACTTGTTAGTGCCTGAATTGAAAGAGTTCATACTTAATGATAGTACCCCTTTCAAGGTGGTTGATCCCATTAGCTTACTCCCAAAAACGCAGCTTGCCCTGAATGAATTTATGAGAGGTAAAACGGCTCCACATCTTTATTACATCTATTCCCATGACTATTCGTCTTTCCGATATTTAGTTATTTCAGGAAAAATAATTATCAAGTGAATCAAGTTAAGGGGACAATCTACAACTGACGCGGAAGGTTTTAAATAGTTAGCTAAGTTCCAAGATTCGATACTTACTTTCGATTACTGTAACGAAAACTACAGCACAATATGTCCTGAATTTGGCGCATCATATTATTGGTAGCGTCAAAGGGGGTTAAATATTTTCCATTTGTTGGGATGTAAGGTGTCCCTTGATTTGTAATTATCACAGATAAGACAAACATACCTAGCTCATCACGGTAACAAGGGATTCATATTTAAAAATATTTAATGAAACGTGCTGGACTTGCTGTGAAAAATGAGTTGAAGTCTTAAAAAAGGTGGCTGGAAGTTTTTCAAGGATAAGTCATCTCCCCCTCCCAAGGAGCTATCTAAACTTATATGGTAATTAATTGCAACGGAGGCATCATCTTTGATGATTCTTATTTCTTCGGTATCGACCTAGTCAAAAAAACACTCCTGTCTTTATGCTTTATGCTTTAGACAAAAATAGTAAGGTTATACATCATAAGTAGGTTACTCGCTGTAACCTACTTATTCAAAAAGCAAGTATACCTTTCATATGTATAAGAGCTGAAGTGTGTGGTGGTACAAGAACACTGAATAAACTAGGCCACTACATATGCGATTCGTCGATAAGCAAGCCAAGAACCATCATCACTAGTCAAGTTGATGCTTGATAAATAGGGGAATCCATGTAGGCGTGAACAACGCAATCATTTAAACCAACGCATAGTACAAATGTCACATGTTGCGAATCCACCTCAAACAGTTTTTAGATTTTCACTTCTACAGGGTATTGTTGTCTAATTGTCTTAATTAAATCTCCTAAACCTACATGATCTGCACCAGATAGACTGGACACCAAGTTAAGCGTCTTTCCATACTTGTAGTTATTCATTACTTTCTAATTTAGCAAAATCACTGACTCAGAAATGCCCCATTCTCACTTAGAGTAATTGCTCTTCGTTAAGCGAGTCTGCTGAGATTATCCAAAATTTTCTAATGTTAGAAACGGATAAACACTCTGGGTATTGAACCTAAACATGTTGGCAGAAATAGTAAGATTATCTCCCAACAGCATTAACTGTTGGGGAGGATATAAAGGTGAATGTTGTCTTTCGGATGTTAGTTAACAGAATTCGAAACTATGTTCTTCGAGGTCCTAAAATGCCGAATTAGCTACTTTTGTTAGGTAAGCTATAAATATCATTAATGGCAAAGTACCTCCCCAACGATGAAGAGTGTAAGTGGCTTGTTTGTTACTCGATGATTGTGATTTAAGCAAGGGAACAGCAAGCATTACACCTAATACCCCTGTTAAAATAATCATGTAAGGAATATCTCGGCTTACGACTTGCTCTGGAATGATCAACTCTTGACCTACTATCGAAGGTATAGCGATTACTCCCAATAAATTGAAAATATTCGAGCCTATTACAGTGGCAAATACAATGTCGTACATTCCTCTGCGCACTCCAGCAATCGCAGCCGCCAGTTCGGGTAAGCTTGTCCCAAATGCAATTATAGTCAATCCAATGGTAAGCTCGCTCAAACCAGCTAGTTGAGCCAAGTTAACCGCTCCCCAGACCATTAACCGCGATGAGGTTAACAGCAGTAACAACATCACTAAACTTTCCCACCCGGCTCGTTTTTTAGTTAATGGCAAGAACTCGAGATCATCTTCAGAAACCTCACCTTGTCTTACGGACTTAGCTAAATAGAAACAGTATACGGCTAGAAAAATCACCAATAATAGACCGTCTGTAATATTTAGCTTTCCTGTGGACATCAGTGCGCTACAGATCAGCATTGATCCTGCCAATATCGGAAACTCTTTTTTGATAAAGCGCTTGTTAGCTTGGATGGGAGCCATTAACACAGCAATGGAAAGCACAAGACCAATATTAATAATATTAGAACCAATACCATTGCCTACAGCCAACTCTCCTGCATTATTTAAAGCAGCAACGGCAGATACGAGTAATTCGGGGGCCGATGTTCCAAACGCAACAACAGTCATACCTATAAAAATCAATGATATGTTGCAATGCTTGGCATAGGTTGCAGATGCAGAAATAAGCCGATCTGCACTGAATGCCACTAAAACTAAGCCGATTGATAACGCTAACGATGGGAGTAAAAAAACAGTCATAGAATAAGTATTCAGAGGGCTTATAACAAACACGAACAACCCCACACTTAGCCCTCGCATAAAGTGTGTAAGTTGTTCGAGTCTCGCTGGGTAGGTACTAAAAACTACTGGTTGCACCATGACGTCTAGTCAAATATGTTGACACAACCTTTTGCAATGCTAGCAAAGCAAAATAGCTACTCCCTCAAACTGGTGAAGACTATAAACGCATAGAGCTAGAAAAGCAATTTGCAGTACGTAGACTAATCCGTAATTTGCTAATTTAGCAAAACCGTTGACACACTTTTGTCCAGAGACGTGCTTGACCTCTCCGGTGATAGCACTCATTGGGACAAAAGCGCCTTAGGAAAATTACATTTTCCATTGAATTTGCATTTATTCAAACCATACAAAGTACGCCTTTTCGAAAATAAGGGAAAAGAGCCAAGGGGGATGGTATAAAATCTCCTGAAGATATAAAGAGAGCTAGGAACAGCATGGATAATTTTCAAAACCTTATTGATTACAGCACCGTCGATGACCTGAAATTTCGTATCAAGTCATTACCCTTTTCTTGTGCTATCCCCAGTCGCAAAGCAGAAGTTGCAAGTGTACTCTTTAATGCATTGATGACCCCAGACAACCTACAGTCAATTTGGAACCACCTCTCAGAGGTTCAGAAGCTTGCTTTGCAAGAGGCCGTTCATAATCAAGCAGGTTATATGGACGGTTTCGTATTCTGGTCAAAATATCAAAAAGAACCACCTAGTACAGAAGACTGGTCGTTGTATCGAAGTCGAGATAAAGAGAACGGTGACAAAGCTTTATCTCCGTTCTTTTATCCTGATCGCCGTTACGGATCTTCACGCAGAATACCTAATGACCTATTAGCTTTTTTGAAACCTCATGTTCCATTGCCACCACATTTCTCTGTGCCAACGGCAATTGTCGATGGTGACGAAGTTGAAACGTCAGAAACACCACAATACACGGAAGCCGAGCTTAACGTTCTTCTTAACACTATTAAGGTTAAGAAGTTAAAAGTCAGTCCGAAAACTGGGCTGCCTTCTAAAGCATTGCTCAACCAACTGTGCAACAAACTCAATGAACCATACCAAAAGGCAACATCACTTGATGACGAATCAGCGAAAAGTATAAAGGCTTTTGGTTGGATTCAAATTCTAAGGGCCGCTCTATGGTTCAAAGAGACAAATGGCGAATTGCAAATCAACCTAAAAAAAGCCGCTCTTCAACAACGACATTGTGACGTCATTAAGCAGCTTTTCTTGGACTGGAAAGATCGAAGCAAATTTGACGAGTTCTCACGTATCAATCAGATTAAAGGGCAAAAAGGAAAAGGTCAGAAATATTTTACCAATGTTCTGAGCCGCAGGGATGCTTGTATAGAAACATTGCGATCTTGCCCACCTGAAGAATGGGTCTCTTTTGATGACTATATGAGATTAATGGCGGTTGAGGGGCAATTCTTTAATATTACGTTTGAGCCCTATAGCTTGTATATTGGTGATTCGACGTATGGCCGCATTCATGACGGTACTTTTCTTACTAATGCTTACTCTCGCTGTTTAATTATGGAGTATTTCGCGACTCTAGGGATCGTCGACATAGCTTACGTAACGCCGGAGAGCGCTCAAGATCATTACTATGACCGTTGGGGGCAATATGACCTAGATTATTTATCCATTTATGATGGTTTAAAATATATCAGGCTTACAAAGCTCGGAGCCTATGTACTTGGAGTGGTTGATACCTACATCGATGTATCCGAATCAACGAAAACATCGATCGCATTATTGCCGAGGAATCGTGTTCAGTTTATGCAGCCACCCACTACAAGTGAGCGAGTATTTCTTACTAATTATGCGGATGAAGTTACCGACCAAGTCTGGCAGCTATGCACAAGCAAGATACTCTCACACCTCGAAAATGGTGGTGACTTAGAAGAAATACAATCTTTCCTATCAGAAAGAGATGAACAACCTTATTTCCCGACTCAAATTGAGCACCTCTTCAAAACGTTGGAGAGCAATAAGAATGCAGTACGATTAGAGGGGCGTTTTTTACTTTTGAAATGCGACACCGAGTCGATAGCAAAGAACATAGCGTCAGCACCTAAATTACAGAAATTGTGCCAACGCGTAGGAAAAGACCAGTTAATTATCCCAGAGGGCAAAGAATCGTTGTTTAGACAATTAGTTCATGAACTTGCCTATGCTATGCCCATACAGTCATAGTTTTCAATGTAAGGACAAAGTTTTTTGCCCTGTAAGCGATCATTTTAGAGGTTAATTACTCAATTTCATTCACACCTGATGTTGAAGAATTAGCAGTGGATTTCTTTTTTCGTTGAAATAGTGTTGGTTCGTCTTTCGCTTCGGGACAAAAGCGCCTTAATGTAATTCTCTATTCCTGCCTCCAGCATTATGTTCAGGGGGGGTGTTTTAGGCTCTAAATTTTCCTCATATCATATTGATAAGTAATCATATTTAAAATATCCTGTATTTTTACATATGCAACAGAGAATAATAATGAGAAAAATATTAGCAGTTGGTTTAATTTTAATGACTCTAGGCGGCTGTGCAACAGTGCCAATGGCTTCTAATGAAGACGATGCAAAAGCTAAAGAGTTTGTAACACCACCAGATGGCAAATCTGGTTTATATATATTCAGAGACTCATTTGTAGGTAAAGCGCTTAAAAAGACGATTCGTGTCGATGAGCAAGTTATTGGTGAATCAGCTCCAGACGTATATTTTTACAAGATTCTTGATGCTGGTAAGCATGTAATATCTACTGAATCAGAATTTAGCCCAAATGATCTTATAATCAAGACGGAACCGAAAAAAAACTATTTTGTTGAAAACTATATCAAAATTGGAGTTTTTGTGGGCGGAGCGGCATTAGAAGAAGTTAGCGAGTCAGAAGGTATGACTCGGGTGAGTAAACTTAAGTTAGCGAAATAATCAGAAATTAATGCAAACAGTACGTGCAGTGCCAATGCAGTTCTGTTTGCTTTTCTACATTATCCAATTTCGGTTCACTCAGGGACAAAAGCGCCTTGGAGTAGTCCCCTGAATTGACTTTATTTTAGATGAGTTAACTCCTATCTGGCCCTACTTTATCAATCCAATAAACCTAACCAACCCATACTAATTTTGTAATTATTACGCATCATTTACGCTTTTAGTGTAATGGTCTTGACCGTATAGTGATTAGGCAATCCCAACCGGAAAAATGGAGAGTCTAATGCAAGTGCAAGACGAGAAACATACTAAAGTGGTCACAAAGCTCTATGTTGAGCACGCCTGTAACTTTATATCGACCAATCAGTTAGCAGAACTCTTAAGTGTGGATCCTCCGCGCGTCTCGGAGATGAAAAGTGGACGTCGTAGACTGAGCATCGCAGAAGGTGAAATCATCCAAGCCGAGTTCGGGTTGCCTGAAACAAGTGAAGGTATTTATGTGGAAGCTGAGCTGCTCGGAAATGATTGGAAAGAGATCTTTTTGAAAAATGGAGAAACAATTCTATGTCGTAATATTTCACAGTACGCGAATTCTTCTGAGTTCATGGTTTTTTTGTTGGACAGCTTTTATATAGATTGTCGAATTATTGAAGGGTACGAGCACGATCTTTTCCAATATTCGAACGATGAGCGAAAAGGCCGTGAGCAGAAGAATAAACGAATGGAGAAAGAAAAGAAGCTCGAATTGATTAATCAGCTTATGACAAATTCAAAATTTCATGGATGGTACGAAGATATTCTACAATCTAGAACTCCATGTTCTAAAAATGAAAAGCCGTTGGATAGAGAAGAAAGTCGTAAGTTGTCTGATATCACCCACGGTATTGAGGAGGGTTTTTTCATAAATCAGGATGAGATGCTTCCCAGAATCCATTTCATAGTAGGAACCTACAAACTAATTCAACAACTAGCTACAAATGACGCTTCAGGGCTTGGTGATACGATTGTTTTTGGTAAGTCCATAGCGTCATTAGTACCGAATAGCCCTGTTGCTGAATATGTCATCAATGGGAGAGTCGTTTGGCACTCCGGCACTGTTGATTATGACGGACTAATTGACGTTAAAAATTTGTTTGAGCCTCTGATGCAACATGAAAACCTTTGTTTCCCATCAGGAAGAGCGTCCCCCCGTAAAGTCGGTCGCTTAAAGCTAACGCAGGAAAACCTCAATTATTTCCACTTTTCGATTATTTATACCGAAAAGCATGACTACTACTTAAAAGTGTTTCTACTCACAGAATCATCACCTGATAGTGGAGATAGAACCCTTTTAATCAAAATCCAAGATCGTAGAAACTTGTTTGGCGAGCTTGAGAGTATCTTTGAAGTTTTGCGTCCGAGATGGAGCATAGAGAACTCTGCTATCAAAGCTGAATTGGCGAAAAATGGGGCATATATACCGTCGGCCATTTATCTGAACTGATCGGGGCGAACCGCCTTATATTGCGCTCAGATTTACGGATTATTACTGCAAAGATAGTCGCTCAAAAAACAAGGCTCTGGTATCCAAATGACTTTTCCAAAGTATTATGGGTACCAGTATTTCTGAATGCAAAGCACTATCTGTAATAGTTCGGCTCTATATGGGACAAGAGCGCCTTAGTGCTATTGGTCTAAAACATTTCTGCCCCTAAATGCGTTAGATTAATTACTCTACACAGTTCAAGGAGCTTGCGCTTTCCCTACCAAAAATTATCTGAACTCACAAACCTCCAAGCTATGCACATAGAGCAATCTAATCCACTCTCATTTGCGCTGACTTTTATCACTCGCCGTAGAGAAAGCGTTAGACTACAAACGATAGTTCTCGTCTCCGAAATGGGAGACGAGAGCCTACATAAAAATTTACATGTTTATAGCTATTTTTAACAGCTCATCATTCAAAACACTAAGGAGTTTTTTAGAGTGAGAAATGGTTCCTGTTTTTCTCAACTCTAAACTTACCTCCTCACCATTAAACCTAAAATGGCAATTTATTTTATCGATAATAAAACTACTATTGTTATATTTTTTCTTAAAGTCTAACAATGCATTTTGGCTTGAGGTGATTTCAATCTTTGCTCTAGACTTTGGCGTAATAGTTATTCCTGAAAAAACAGCCTTCTTAATTTTAAATTGTTTAAATTCATCTCTATATTTAATGGATTCCAGAAAATCTAAAATATTAATAGAGATTAAACTCAGTGATAAATCAGACTGAATAACCTTCTCTAAATTATAAAATAAATCCAAAGTAGATCGTGGTGAGTTTTCAAGATGTATTAGATACTTACCATCATCAATTATTGATACAGAGAGGTTTATAATCTTATATCTAACTGTCTCAGATGTAACATCTTCACCATAAGCATTTAGAAAGCTATCTATATGTATGAACTTTTCAGAATATCTAACTGAGATACTTGATTCACGAATGCTAACCAAGTCAAATCCAAAAGAGTCTGATTGTTCATATGTGTAAGCTCTGATCTTATCCGAAATGTCCGAAATAGAGAGCTTAGTTCTTAACTGATACCACTTGCTTCGCTGTATTGTCATTTTCATCACCTTCAGTAGCACATAGCTTCTCAATAGCACTCCATGCTGATTTGTTAATGAGTTTATTTAGCTGCTCTTCTTCAATCAGTGATATAGGTGTCCTATTAACATTATGACCTGAAACGTCCCCAACTATACCCTCATCCTTTCTCTTATATGAGCCTTTTACAATGAAGGAGAAGTCTTTACATTCCTCAGCATCGCTAAACTGAGCCTCGAAGACATACAAATCAGATGAATCTTTATTTTCCTTCACTGCTTTCCAGATAACCCTCCAAGTATAGAAGCCTTGCTCATGCAAGTTTTTCAGTTCGTCTGATAAGTTAACACCAGTGCCTTTCAAAGATGCACTCGTAATATGAACCTCATTTTTTTGTCCTGAGGTAATCTTTTTACTAGGGTTAAATACGTAAGTATCCGTTACATCTTTACAAGTAAAACCTTCAACTCCTTTTGTTAGATAATCAAAAAATTGACATCTATCTTCGGGTTTTTCAAAAGCAGACAATTCTATTTCATCTTTTTGTAATAACTTATCTTTACTTTCCAGTACGTCAATTAATTCATCACTAATGTCAGATAATTTTTTATTTTGTGGATGTTGAATATCTAAGCCACTATCAGTTTCTTCAATTGTTAAGACAGCATCTCTAACACTGACTTGTTGAAAGTCATTCTTCGACAAATTTAGAACTTGATAAGTTATAGCCAGCTCAATTTTCTTTCCTTCTTTTTTAACCTTATGCTCTACAGTTGCTCCTTGTTCTACGATGTTCTCTTTGATTTTTTTTATAGAGCTTTCAACATCAGATACTTTTAAGGACGTATCTAACGTATATGAGGTTAACTTTTCTTTTCTATTGTTAACGCCTAAAATTGAAGATAAGCTGTCGTAGTCATGGTAACTATGAAAGAACGAAGAAAACTCTTTTGCCAACTCATCTTTATCAGTTTTCTTTGAAACAATAACGCCCCTAGAAAAGAACATATTCAGTATTTCTTCTTTTGTTATTTTATGCTGATTAATAGCATCAAATACAGCTTTATCTGTTGCTGCATGCAGCGATGATTGAACCATTATCGATCCCACCCAATATCATTTGTACTAAAGATATCTTTAGTTTGTTCCACGATTTCTAACTCGATTGATTTCAAAACCTCAGCTTTAAACTCATCACCGCCGAGACTATGGGAATATATTTCAACTGCTGTCTGAAAGCTACTTCTTATATCACTAAAAGGTTGTTTATGAGCAACTCGAATTCTAATTTTATTTTCCTTCGTTCTTAGAATCTGAAGGTTAGATAACATATCAAATAGGTAAATAAATTCTAAATATGTACTCCCTGTCTGATTGTAATAAATAACATAGCCTTTACCATATCGAACAATGGGAGCACTAGTTCTCTCACACCATTTAACAATATCATCATGCTTAATGATCATATAAGGCCCTGAGATGAGTTCAATTGTAGCTGGGTGGTTTTGTGTATCCCCTTTTAGCTTATGCAGTAGAAGATCTGGATAATAAAAAGAATAGCTTTTTTCTGGAAACGATCCTTCTCTATGTAGCTTATCCATATCTGAAATTATGGTTCTCATGTACTGAATCAGCAAAGGCTCTATTACATGTAACTGCTGCCCTTCTCTTAGAGGAACATTACCAATATTTATTCCACCAGTTAACTTTCCTTCTTTTCCTATTTTAGGTTTAAAAAGGTCAAGAAAATTATTTTGGTACTCACCATCATGGTTATAAACGAAAAGAAGCCCACGAATTTCGTAGTTTTTAGAACTCAAGGCGTAACGTTTTCGCCATTCTTCACTACCATCAGCACAATCTATAGTTCGAGCCATTGACCAAATAGCATCTCGCAGAGCTGAAGAGGTTATTGACCCTTTTTTATAGCTTTTAAGGTCAGTGTTAAAAATCACCTCACGTCCTTTGTAAGGATCTTTATATTTAAAAATTGTATCTACAGGGTGAGTTTTCTTGTCTTTGGAGCTGCTTGAATGCTCCTTTCCTTTGTGACAAGTGAAGTTCAAATCTTTGATCGGCACATGCTCCCACTTGAACCATTTAAATATGTCTTCTGATATCTTTTCAGCCATCTTTGCGATGTTTGAGGTTTCGGCCATTGTACGTGTCCAGCTCCAAGCAGTGGAATTTATAAGGTGTATATTGTATATCAGCATCATGCATATTTCATTTGCGCATATCAAATTTTTCATTCGTACTTCATACCCCAACAAAAACCTAGGAACATAACAGTCAGATCGGGAGTCTTTGATACATGGGGTTATAAGTTGCTAGCATGTTTGTGGGTAAGGGGTAGTAGGGGGATGGCATGATTTATAAAAACTACCGCAAAAAGTCACAATGGCCGATAGGGTGCAGATGAAAGGTTTTGTCCAATTCCGTTAACGTCAGTCACAACAGAATGCGGTGGCTGAGTGCGTTTTGTGATATCAAAAGTTATTCGAAGGGTAGATTCTGTCGGGCAAGCCCAACTTGGTTCTGTCCAAAGACGTGCTGACGCCGATCTCGGCAAACACGTCTTTGCCCCAAAGCTTCTCAGACCAAATGAGTGGACGATCTAGCCATTACATCAAAAGACCAAGTTAATCTAATCCGTACTTTAGTCTCATATACGGAGTTTTTCCGTAATTCACCCCTGTAAATATACACAAGTTCACACAACAGATTGATAACATTTGAGTTTCATAACAAATAGCAGCAACATAGACGGAAAAAGTCCGTCTATAAAGCGTTATGCGATTCAAGGGGGAACCATGGAATACGAAAGACCTAGAAAGAGAAATCCACTAGGAATTACAATTGAACAGCATTTTCATACAGCGCATTCAATAGGTAAATTTTATAACCATACCGACAATGTTGAAGTATTTGAGAAGTCAACTTCTCTAACCTTCCCTCGGAACAAGCGAGCGAAAATATTTTGTACTAAGCGCAATTGGGATGAGCGTGCTGAGCGTGGTTACATGGTAGATATTGAGCATGGTTATCATGAGCAAATCGATAACCTTGGTATTTCAAAAGAAAGAAACCACCATGCAATATCTAAATATTTTGTCTTATGGCGTTTACGTCATCAGGCTCATCTAAATCGTTTGTCAAACGCAAAACTTAGTGGTGTGCCCGGCCTTCGTTTAACTAAGGAGCAACAGGAAATCATTGAGGTTAAGCGTGCAGGATTTGTGAATTCAGAGGGTGAAATTCCAGCGAGACAATTGACGGGGCATCTAATCCAATCTGGAATCGACCAACACATGCTCGACTTTAAAGATGTAAAGTGGGGCTTGCTCCAAGCAAGCAAAGGTCAATTCTTATGTGCGGACAGCTATCATGATCTTTTTTTAATGCCTATCTCTCCTAAGTTTACGTTTGCAGCTAATACTCCAGACAGTTTCCTTAATTACTCTGATGTTGCAGCAGTAAATAAGCAAAGTATCGAAAGTGCAAAAGAGTTTTACTTTGCTAGATCTCTGAAAAAGTGTCCAATCGCATAACAAGCGTTTAAGGTTTCAAGGACTTTTTCTAATCTGAACGAAACGGTTTAGAGCAGTACACCTAAAACGTTTTTGTCCAGAGACGTTTCAGCTACTGTTGTAACTAGCCTTTGCCCCATTTCATTTCAGGACAACCCCCTTACGCTATAACGAATAACTCAGTATGCTATAAATAATCTAATCTCATTTTGAATGGAAAGGCGTACTATGAGCAAAAAACGGTTGTCTGAAAAAGAACTGCTGGAGGGGATGACACCCCATACTGCGCATAGTGATGATCTAGCCGAGGTAACATTGGATGAGTTAGGCCTTGAAATCTCTGAAAGTGATTACAAGGCCGCGTTGAAGCGAATTGAATCACTGTTTGATGTGGCCGAACCTAGCACTCCTGAAGGTGAAGAGCTAGAAAGGCTAGCGGCAATGGTTGAAGAGTATGAGGAAAAGCACTTCCCCATTTAATAACTGCAACGCACTTCTGTCCAGAACCTTCATGGTCGGCACTTCATAACACAAAAGTGCCCCATTTCCAGTTAGTAAGATTAATCAGCAACGGGTTACGCTGCTGGGTTTGCAATACGTGAAGTTATGGCAGACACCAGAACGGCGCTGCACGGAAACTCCCATTCTCTTCCATTCTTTAACATATCGAACCCAGAACCATGCTTGCATACTCATGCAAGCTTACAGGAAGCTATAAGAAGAAAGTGGACAATAGTGCCTGTCTCAATAAGACTGTAAATCTTGAACCTGTAACTGATTAATTGATTTGACATAAAAGTACCTATAGAGAATACTGCCAATTTTAGTAGGGCTATAATATGAGAAAAGTTGTTCGAATTGCCATTAAGGCTATTTTAATTTGGTGTTGCATGATGGTTGGTGGAATGGTTAATATTTTTGTCAAAGCAGGGGCTTTAGGTGCTTTACCTTCCACGATCATGTATGCAGGTGTTGGTGCTGCTATCTTTGCTATCTATAAGTACAAAGGTAAGTCTGACAAAGAATCGACTGAGCTAGCTCTTAATAAAGAAAGCTAATGCATAATTATTACGAGGTACTCGGTGTTAAGCATGATGCATCTATAAAAGAGCTCAAAAAGGCATACAAAAAAGAAGCTTTCAAGTGGCATCCTGATAAGAACCGATCTAGTGAAGCGCATGAGAAAATGCGCATAATCAATGAAGCTCGTTTGATACTTACAGATAGTGATGCTAGAGCTAGGTATGACAAAGAGTACGAGCGTTACCAAGCATTCAAATCTCACTCTAGTTCTACTGCTGAAAGCACTTATACATTCAATGATGAGATCCTGTTCAATTGGATAAAAAATGCTAAGGAACAAGCTAAAGATTTAGCTAAAGCATCAATTGATGATCTTGTTGGCATGTCTTCTGCTGGAATGTCGGCATTTTACAATAAGGTCAAGTACCCAATGATATTTTGGCTACTATTCTTAGCTATCATGAGCCTAACTATATGAATAATTGCCGAATTCAACTTCGAAGCACGACCTTCTCTAAAATCAAACGATCCCCCGTGTCATATATGGAATCCACGTTTTACACAATGAAATGGTCGGCAGAGCAGAAGTTTTCAGTCGTGCTTGAAAAATGCCTGATCTTTTTATTTCGTCGTAATTTAGCAGATAACATGTTGGCGATACGTTTTATTGGCTTAATTAAAAGTAAGTAAAGGAATGTTAAAGGTGAGACCGTTAAAAATTGCAATATCCACTTTATTTCTATCTCTAATGACCTTCGGAGTTGCTGCTAAAGCTGAAGTATGGACACAAGAAACAACCCAGCAGTTTGAGCAAATGATTATTAAACAAATAGGTGCAGCAGCTACAGTGATGGTAACTTTTGAAAAGGGTATTATCAAAGAAACAACCACTATGTACTTAAAAGAAGGAGACCAATTTTCTTATTACGATTATAAGCAATTAAAGGAAAAATTTAGTAGTAACTGTAAAAAATTAATGCCAATTCTTAATAACTACAAAAATGTAGTTGGTTATCAGTACCACGCAATCGTAATAGCTAATGGTAACTCTCACCACACTAAGCACCTATGCCAATGAGTTATACAAGGGATGAAGCAAGTAAATTATTTTGGATGTAACGAACTACAGCAGAACTCAGGGCAAGATTACGAAGCCCCTTGCCCTGCAAGGACTTGCGAAAGGTAAGCGTTATTGCGGTTCGCTTTTTTCTGCTTTCTTTTGATCCCTGCTTTGAAGCTGATTTCTTCCGTCAGCAGATTTAAAGCGTATCCGCCCCATGAACCCACGGGGCGACTTGTCAGTGTTTGAAGTTCCAAGGTAGGAGTGCGTCGATATCAGGCTCTGCTTTCGCGAGCTCTTTCATGCACTTGACCATATAGTCGTAGAGGATAAGACCGTTGGCTTTCGCGGTCTCGATGATGCTGTAAAGCATCGCGCTCGCCTCAGCAACATTTGGTGTGTTAGAGAACAGCCAATTTTTTCTGCCAATGACCAGTGGTTTAATTGCGCGTTCAGCGCGATTATTATCGATAGATAAGTGACCATCGTCGATATAACGAATGAGCTTTGGCCATTGCCCGAGCGTGTACTTTATCGCTTTACCTAGTGGGCTAGAGCCTATCACCTTCTGGGTTGTCATCCATTGGTAAAGCTCATCCAGTATCGGCTTGGCATACGCTTGACGCTCTGCTTTTCGCTCTTCGGCAGGCGCACCTTTTAAGCGTGATTCTATCCCGTAGAGTTTTTGGATTTTAGCCAGCGCCTTATCAGCCTTGCCTGATTTACCTTTCCCTTGAAGCTTCTTCGCATCCATGAACTTGCGACGAGCATGCGCTAAGCACCCTACCTTGGTGACGTGATGCAGACCATCATAAGCCGCGTAGCCATCGGTTTGTAGATAACCGTTGTAGTCACCTAAAAAGTCCACGGGACACGCCCTCGCGCGACTGTTTTGATAGTTGTACAAGGCAATATTTTTCACATTCGGCAGTGCCGATTCGGGTGAGTCAGCGCCTGAGCAGTAGAGCCACATATAACACTTCTTCTCTTCTTTGAGCACATTGAGCGGCGTTTCATCCGCTTGAACCACCACTTGTTGAAGTAGGTGCTCTTTCAAGGCGGCATACAGCGGGGCGAACTTCTCACTGACTTGGATGACCCACCTAGCCATGGTGGTACGTGATAGCTCGATACCCGACTGGTTAAACAGCGATTCTTGACGATAAAGTGGCATCGCGTATTGGTATTTTCCAAGAATGATGTTGGTCAGCAAACTTTCTGTGGCGAAGCTTTTAGGGATGAGGCTCTGAGGGGATGGCTTCTGAACGATTCGGCTGCTGTCGCCTGTTTTCTCGCACTGGCGGCAAGCGTACTTAGGACGAACATATTCCAACACTTTGAGTACCGCTGGCGTGAACTCTAGCTTCTCGCTGCGGTCTTCCCCGATTTTATGCAGGCTATGATTGCAGCAAGCGCACTGCTTTTCATGGTCGTCTACATCAAGTTCGATAACCTCACGAGGCAAGGTCTTAGGCAGAGGTTTACGTTTACCGCGCTTTTTCGTTGTGGTCGTGGTTGTCACCTCAACCTCGTCTTCTTTAACGGCTTCACATTCCGCTTCGTTGAAGAGGTCACCTTGTGATTCATCGTAAGGCTTTAATGCCTCCGAGCGTTTCGCGAACTGACGGTCGAAGGCGAGTTTGAGTTGTTCAAGCAGCGATTGGCGCTCTTGTTTCCACTCATTTTTCTCCGACATCAGAGCAGCTACCATCGCTTGTAGCTCGGCAACATCTTGGCTTTCTGGGTCGATATTTGGCGTCTTTTTCATAGCATTGATTATACTAAAATCGTGCCGTTAACGCTTGGAGAATAAGGCTTTATTCTCGATTAACTCATTGTAAAATCGTTTATTTTGATGGGTTCGTGGCCGATAATTGTGAAGCCTGAAAGCAGTCTGTCAAGCTCAAATTGAGTGAGGGTAAACACCTGATTTTTCTCTTTTGAAGGCCACTTATACTTGGCTTTTTCAAGGCGTTTATACCAGAGGGCGAAGCCTGTTTTATCCCAGTACAACACTTTAATCTTATCGCGCTGTTTATTGGTAAACAGGAACAGCGCACCGCTGCCAAGAGGCAAGTCAGTATCATTTTCGATAATCGCTGCAAGGCCGTTGATGGACTTTCTAAAATCGACGCTTTCACGATAAAGGTAAATGTCTGAAGCGCTGAGCATACCTTTCATGACAACGCTCCAATGAGTTCAGCAAGATAGGTGGCTGGCGTGCCTTGAGGAATGCTCAGCTCCACATCATTGATGAGAAGTGTCATGTTCGCCGTAGCTATCTGGGCCTGATACTTGGTTGTCTTTTCAACGATTTCGGCTTTAACAAATCCGACAGATTCCGATTGGCTTGCTGTTTGGAGTTGACGCCGTTTGGCAAAGAACGTGGATAAACTCAGCCCATGCTCTTCACAAAAAGCGCGTTGGGTAACACTGCTGCTTTCATATTGCTCAAACAGTGATTGCCATTCTAGGTTGGTACGTCGTTTTGCCATTTCAACTCTCCTTTGGGTTGGAGAGTTGATCTTATTCTTCGTGCTGAAGGATTAGAATTCGGTGTTCATGGCACGCTTACTCTTATTAGAATAAATACCTATAAAAGACTCAGGTTTAGATCCTATTGATATATGCATCATGTTTTTTTATTCAAATATTCTTGTCTTTTTTTAAATTATTTAGTGATAATGCCACAACGTTATTTAAATAAAAAACCTAAGCTATTGAATTAGTATTTATTATATTTTACTCGTGGCATTATCAATACATGGGAACTTATGTGCTCATAGTGTTTAAGGTACACGATTATTAATTGACAAGATAAGGTGTTAGTGTATTAATTTAATTAGTTCTATGTTTCGTGTTGATATGGTGAAATTATGGTAATTAAAGATAAGGTAGGAAAAATATATTTCGAAGTGTTCACATCGAAAATAAAAGTCATACCTACAGAGGCTGTATACAAACTATTTGAAGAGCTTAATATTAATAACGTAAAGAAGAAAAATAATAAGGACTTAACATGAAGGTTGCAGCTTATATTAGAGTTTCTAGTCAATCCCAAGTAACAGACGGTGATTCACTTGATGGCCAACGCTTATCTATTAAGTCATGGGCTAAAGATAAAGGGCATGAAGTCGTCAAATGGTATGTTGATGAAGGAGTAAGTGCTTATAGCGGTGTCGTTCGCAAACAATTCACAAATCTTCTTCAGGATATAAAAAACGAACAGATAACGATAGGTGCAGTAGTAGTATATTCACTATCCAGATTCAGTAGAACACTTCTTGGGCAGCAGCAAGGAGTAAAACAACTGAAAGACAAAAATATCAGCTTATTATCTACTTCTGAAGCATTACCAGATGACCCTGATTCAAATGCACTCATGCTAGCATTTGTTGGTTTGATCGATGAACAGAATAGTCGACAAACAGCTAGAACTGTCCGTCATCGCTTAGCTGATACTGCAAGGAAAGGTTTCTTTACTGGCGGACCTGTCCCTTTTGGTTACAAGTCAATAAGTGTCGAAGGTTCCACGACTACAAAAAAGAAAAAGCTAGCTATTGAACCTGATGAAGCGAAGATTGTAGAAGATATTTTTAATTTATCTCTTAAAGGGGTAAATGGAAAACCATATGGAGTTAAAAATATCGCATCTCATTTAAATGAAAAGTGTATCTCAAAGCGGGGAAGGAAATGGACAACTCAAGCTATTAGTAAAATGTTAAACAACCGAGCATATTATGGAGAGTTCATATTCAACTCTAAGTCTGGTAAGTTAGGTGAGATCCAAGAAATCATCGTCAGAATTCCTGAAATAATTAATAAGGAGTTATTTGATTTGGTAAAGAAAGGGTTGCAAACAAGAGAGTTAAGCAATCGAACATCTAAATCTTACCAATCTAAAAGCCTTTTAACAGGTATATTAAAATGTGGATGTTGCAATTCAAACTTGGTTATTATTTCCGGTAAGAGCGGTAAATATAAATATTATGCTTGTCATAATAAGATAAACAAGAGCACTAGCTTGTGTCGTTCAAGTTATATTCCAAAAGATAACCTTGAAAGTAAGGTTATTGATATATTATCAAGTAAAATACTAACAAAGAAATCTATCTTAACGTGTAAAGATAAGCTAAATAAAATATCAAGAAAAAGAATCGAAGATAATGGTCATTCAATGTCTTCGTTAAATAAAAAGAAACATCAGTTAGAGGTAGGTGTTAAAGAGTTCTTAGACAAGATAATGGATGGGGATTTATCTAATTCTGGAATTTTAAATAACTATATAAATGAAAAGCAGTCTGAAATAGAGAGTATTAAATCACAAATAACAAAACTGAGAAAATATCAGGAAATTCCTGTGTTGAAATTTAGCGACAATACAATCGATAGATTCGTCGATAGATTAAAAGAGCTCATCAACACAGGTGATAGAGAAGTAGTCAAGCAACTTCTATTAGCCACAATAGATAAAGTAGTGGTGTATAGCGAAGAAAAAAAGCTCCAGATGAGCGCACCTATACTTGGGGTAGTACAGTTAGTAACAAAAACAAAAGGGGGAACTGATTTCTCAGTTCCCCCTTTCGTATCGATGTGGTGGAGGGATAGGGATTTGAACCCTAGAACCGCTATTAACGGTTGCCGGTTTTCAAGACCGGTGCTTTCGACCACTCAGCCATCCCTCCACAGTTTTTCCTAAATAAAGTCTTATTTAAGTGCTTTATCTAGTTTTGTTCTCACTTTATAAAAGTGAAAATAAATTTGAGCCTGGCGATGTCC
>NZ_MCUV01000007.1 GCF_002873395.1 Vibrio sp. 10N.286.49.B3
TTTGATTCCTAAGAATCAATGATTACCTAAGTAATCTTTTTGATTATCATCAACGAGTGCCCACACAGATTGATAGGTTTAAATTGTTAAAGAGCTTACTTTAAGCTTTCGCTCAAAGTGGACGGCTATTTTAGCGATTTAAGTTATTGTGTCAACCACTTTTTTTAACTTATTTCTTAATCTTTCGATTTGCTAAACTGCCTACTGACTAGAAGGTTTCTTTCGAAGCTTTCCCGTGTCAGCGAGGGGGCATTATAGAGATATCGTTCACGTTGGCAAGTGCTTTTTTTGCTTTTTTTATCGTTTTTTAACTGCTTGGATACTTTACATACAATAGCACTTGTTTATCGTAGAAATAATCACCATTATCACTTTATTCAAGCCCAATTAAGGAAAATTAATGAGTTCACTTCGTCGTTATAAAGGTGTTCAACCTACAATAGGAGCGAATGTCTATATAGATAGTGCTTCTGTTTTAGTTGGCGATATCGTTTTAGGGGATGATTCGAGCATTTGGCCTTTTGTTGCTGCCCGTGGAGATGTCAATCATATCCGCATCGGTGAACGAACGAATATTCAAGATGGTAGCGTATTGCATGTAACCCATAAGAATAAACAAAACCCAACAGGCTATCCTCTACTAATAGGTAATGATGTCACTGTCGGTCACAAAGTCATGCTGCATGGTTGCGAGATACACGATCGGGTTTTAGTCGGCATGGGTAGCATCATTCTTGATGGCGCTATAATAGAAGAAGATGTAATGATAGGTGCTGGAAGTTTAGTTCCGCCCAAAAAAAGGCTAGAAAGTGGTTTCCTCTATATAGGGAGTCCCGTTAAGAAAGCGCGCGCCCTAAAAGAGAGTGAACGCACCTTCTTATTAACATCATCGGCAAACTATGTTCAAAACAAAAATGACTTTATCAATGAAGTCGAAGATGTTGATTGATTAAAAACTTAATCGATGATGATTTTACCATCTGGTGCAAAAGCTTCATCTTCTATTAGCTCTTCAGCAAGTTCTTCTAAGTCAAAGCGCAACACTTCAAATGCACTAAGCGCTTGCTGACGAGTTTCAACCTCTAGACCAACCACTCTTGCTAAATATTGAATAGAAACGGCACACTGAATAAGAGCACCGGCTTGCTGAGCTGGGAAGATAACCTGTTGAGTTTCAGCGTCCCACTCTTGAGCGTCAGGAAAAAGTATTGATTGGTTCATGATTGGCCTTCTAAATTTTTTCGTAACTCACGTAATACTTGTCGAGCACCAGGCCTTAGACCTCGCCAAACAGCAAAGCTTTCCGCTGCCTGCCCAACTAACATACCTAAACCATCATAAGCATACTGAACACCTTGTTCGGTTGCCCACTTATTAAATGTCGTTAATCCTGATCCATAAGACATATCGTAGCTAACGGTCTGCGCTGAAAATATGCTTGCACTAATCTCTGGCACTTGCTGATATAAACTTGCTGAAGTGGAATTAATGACAATATCGAAAGGACCAGCAACGTCTGCTATCTCTTGCGCCTGAATCGAGCCATGAGAATGAAATAGCTGCTCTAACTGCAGCGCTTTATCAAAAGTACGGTTAGCAATCGTAATAGAGTGCGGTTGTTGATCTAATAATGACTTCAATACACCTCGCGCCGCTCCACCAGCACCAATCAATAAGATGTTTGCCTCTTTAAGCGATACTTGATATTGCAGCAAATCTTGGACTAAGCCTTCACCATCTGTGTTATCACCTAGTATTTCACCATCATCAAGCCGTTTTAGCGTATTCACAGCACCAGCGAGTTGCGCGCGCTCCGTTAAACGATCGGCAAATTGAAAGGCTTGCTCTTTAAAGGGAGCAGTGACATTACATCCCTTTCCACCTTGGCTAAAAAAAGCTTCTACTTGAGGAAGAAATCCATTCACCTCGGGCTGTTGGCTACGATACTCTAAATTCTGCATCGTTTGACGAGCAAATAGGGTATGAATAAAAGGAGATTTGCTTTGTGATATCGGGTTACCAAAAACTAAATATTGATCAGCGCTATTTACCATGTCCTTGCCTGCTATTTTAAAATCAAAAAAAGGGTCACCTTATACGACCCTATCACTTCCCTACTTATTCGCCAAGTTTACCAATCACGTGCTACTAAATATTGATCATAAAGCAACGCCTCTGGACTGCCTGGCTCTGGGGTATAGCCATATTCCCAGCGAGCCAATGGTGGCATTGACATTAAGATCGACTCTGTTCGACCACCACTTTGTAATCCAAACAAGGTACCGCGATCATAAACAAGATTAAATTCAACATAGCGCCCTCTTCTATATAGTTGGAAGTTACGCTCCCGTTCAGAATAAGGCAGAGAAGCTCGGCGCTC
This sequence comes from Vibrio sp. 10N.286.49.B3, assembly GCF_002873395.1. GTDB lineage: Bacteria > Pseudomonadota > Gammaproteobacteria > Enterobacterales > Vibrionaceae > Vibrio. The sequence continues at coordinate 2,381 of NZ_MCUV01000007.1, forward strand.
GACAATCGGTAAATACGCTAGCGCATAGCCCTCTCCGACAGCACGCATATAAGCAAAGCTCTTTTCAAAGCCCCACTGATTGAGATCATCAAAAAACAAACCTCCAATACCACGTGTCTCATCGCGATGTGGTAAATAAAAATAACGATCACACCACGCTTTATGCTCTTTATATACACCATCACCAAAAGGAGCACAGATATGTTTGGCCTGATCATGCCAAAACTGACCATCCTCTTCAAAAGGGTAAAAAGGCGTTAAATCAAAGCCACCACCAAACCACCAAATAGGATCCTGCCCCTCTTTTTCGGCAATAAAGAAGCGTACATTGGCATGAGAAGTAGGAACGTAAGGATTTTTAGGATGAACGACTAAAGAAACCCCCATAGCTTCAAAATGACGTCCGGCTAATTCAGGACGATGAGCAGTCGCAGAGCTTGGCATTTTATCACCGAAAACATGGGAGAAATTAACACCACCCTGTTCAAAAACGTCACCATCCGTTAGCACGCGACTACGACCACCGCCGCCTAGTTTCTCACCTTTCTCGCGCTGCCAAGCATCTTCAACAAATCGGTGCTTACCATCGACCTGCTCTAACTGACGACAAATAGAATCTTGAAGGTTGAGCAAAAATTCTTTTACAGCTTGCTTATCAACGTGTGGCATGAAAATAGATATCCTTATTCAACGGGTATATAAAGAGACGATAACGATCTAACCTTGGCGTAATACTTGATCACTTCTCGCATCACGTATTTCACTTGGCTTATCTCGCCCGCCCGTTTCCCCTATAACAATCGTGCCTAAGTGATCGCCCAACTGCTGAGTCACCTCTTCGACCGTTCGACAAGGTTCAAGCCCTGTTAAATTCGCACTGGTTGAGGTTATCGGTTTACCAAAAGACAGACATAGTTCTTGTACTAAAGGATGAGCGGAAACTCGGACTGCAATAGAATCAAACTGACCACTAAGCCAATGCGATACATGTTTACTTGCTGGCATAATCCATGTGACCGGTCCTGGCCATGTGGATTGGACCATCGCCAGTTGATCTGACGTTAGCTGGGATTCATCGATATAAGGCAGCACCTGTTGATAGTTTGCTGCGACAAGAATAAGACCCTTTTCTACTGGGCGTTGCTTTAGCTGAAGTAATTGTTGAATTGCCGCGACATTATCAGGATCACAACCCACACCAAAAACACCCTCTGTCGGATAAGCGATAACTTCTCCTTGCTGCAGTGCTTGGAGTGCATTCTCAATATTACTCATACTCATTCAGAGCCACCATTATTTAATATTATCTATACCCTCAGTGTACAAATTATCTTTCATTATGACTAAAGCTATTTGTTAATTAAATGTATCTATTCGAAATTATCCTTACGCAAACGTTTTCCTTCGTGTTTTTTCCTCGTATAATGCGCATAAAATATCCTTTTCTACATAAAAGCGCTTACAGGAGTTTGAGATGAAAGTTGGAATTATTATGGGTTCTAAGTCTGATTGGCCAACCATGAAGCTAGCTGCAGATATGCTTGACCAATTTGGTGTCGCTTACGAAACAAAAGTAGTATCAGCACACCGTACTCCTCAATTGCTTGCCGATTATGCTAATAGCGCTAAAGATCGTGGTTTAAAAGTCATTATTGCTGGTGCTGGCGGGGCTGCACACTTACCCGGTATGGCGGCGGCTTTTACTAGCTTGCCTGTTCTTGGTGTACCTGTTCAGTCGCGCGCACTAAAAGGCATGGATTCTCTATTGTCTATCGTTCAAATGCCAAAAGGAATTGCTGTTGGTACATTAGCTATTGGTGAAGCCGGTGCCGCTAATGCAGGTATTTTAGCAGCGCAAATCCTTGGCACACATGATGAAGCGGTTATGGCAAAAGTTGAAGCGTTCCGAGCTCAGCAAACAGAAACCGTTCTTGATAACCCAAATCCAGCAGAGGATTAATCAGCATGCATGTTCTTGTTTTAGGTGCAGGGCAACTGGCTCGAATGATGTCACTAGAAGCAGCGCCACTGAATATCCAAATATCCGCTTTTGATGTAGGTAGTGAGCGTATTGTTCACCCATTGACGCAAGCACAACTTGGTCATGGTTTAGAGAACGCCATTGCTCAAGCAGATATCATCACCGCTGAGTTTGAGCATATTCCACATGATATTTTGGCGGTCTGTGAAAAGAGTGGCAAATTTCTTCCAAGCGCACAGGCAATAAAAACGGGTGGTGATCGCCGAATTGAGAAAGCGCTACTCGATGATGCAGGTGTGAATAATGCCCGTTATGCGATTATTAATGATCGTGCAGATTTTGATGCTGCGATTGCTTATGTCGGTTTACCAATGGTCTTAAAAAGCGCACTTGGTGGCTATGACGGCAAAGGGCAGTGGCGCTTAAAATCAACCGATGATGTTGATGCTATCTGGACAGAAATGCAGGCTTGTATCGAAGCAACGAACACGCAAGCTATTGTGGCTGAGGAGTTTATCCCTTTCCAACGTGAAGTTTCTTTAGTAGGCGTTCGTGGTAAGGATGGTCAAGTTGCCATTTATCCTCTCGCTGAAAATGTTCACACTGATGGTGTGTTAACTCTCTCGACAGCCATTGATGATCCCGCTTTACAAGCACAGGCTGAGCAGATGTTTACTGCCGTTGCGACTAAACTGGATTATGTCGGCGTTCTTGCTCTTGAGTTTTTTGATGTTGATGGTCAGCTGCTCGTTAATGAGATTGCACCACGCGTACACAACTCAGGTCACTGGACACAACAAGGTGCAGAAACCTGCCAGTTTGAAAACCATATTCGTGCAGTATGTGGACTACCACTCGGTGGAACTCAAGCGATTCGACCAACGTCGATGGTGAATATTTTAGGGGAAGATTCGGTTCCTGAAGCGGTGCTCGCGATGCCTGAATGTCATGTTCATTGGTATGGAAAAGAAAAACGTGCAGGACGTAAGATGGGTCACATCAATGTTTGTGCGGCTTCAAATCAAGCGTTGCAAACGGCTTTGCAAACACTTGCTGATATCCTAGATCCAAGCGCCTACCCTTCACTGCGTCAAAGCGTTGAACAGTAACTTATCTCATTTTAGACATCGTCGTTTAACTTGATTGCTAAACTAAAAATTAGGTACCAATGGGCAGAGATGCCTATTAGTACCTATCACGATCTGCACAGCATCGAAAAAATAGACTGAACAGTGCTAAGTCGTTTGAATATGGTGACACTTACGGTCAGCACATTGAATTTTCGTACCACTTGCCAGCTTTTTCTCCATTAACAAAGGAAAATGACACGCTTCACAGCGTCCTTTTACTGGTGGCTGGTTAATGGCAAATTTGCATTTCGGGTAACAATCACAGGCATAGAAAGTTTTTCCATAACGAGAAAGCCTTTCAGCTAAATGACCGCGCCCACATTCAGGGCAAGCATGCAGTGGTTTTTGCTCTTGTTCTGGCTCTTTTGGTCCATCTAACGATTCAATATGTTGGCATTGTGGGTAATTAGAACAACCAATAAACATGCCATAACGCCCCTGCCTTAATACCAATTCATTGTGGCACTGTGGACAAGCAATTCCTAACTCTTTAACTATATGACCATCGTTGTGATGTAACGATTTAATAAAGTCACATTTTGGATACTGAGTACACCCTAGAAAAGGACCATGCTTACCATGGCGAAGTTGAAGTGCTTCGCCACATTGTGGGCATGGCTCATGCTCTAATGCATGCGCTTGGGTGGAAAAAAGTGAAGAATCAATTTTACTGCTCATGTTCTCTCTTAACTATCATCGATTAATGCAGCAAGCCTGATTCAGAGCTATGCAGTAGATTTTCCATCTGACTATAAGCACTTTCATTACCTGGCACATTAAATAGCACCATTAAAACAATCCATTTAAGATCATCAAGGCTTAGCTCATAAGTATCTAACTCCATGAGGCGATCAATGACCATTTCACGCACTTCAGTGCTCAATACTTTAACCTGCTCTAAAAAGAGAATAAATCCACGGCATTGTATATTAATACGCGCTAACTCTTTTTCGGTATAAATACGAATTGATTGGTTTGAGCCTTTCGAAATCGCAGCGTGAGTATCCGTCTGCTGTAAAGAAGCTAACCCTTCCAGCCATTCTAGCGCTTGATAAATATCGGCTTCTAGAAAGCCGGCTCGTAGCAACTCTTCTGCAATCTCATCTTGTTCGACCTCTAAGTCTACATCGCTATGGATATAGGTTTCGAACAAGTACATCAATATGTCCATCATAGTTATTACCCCCTTCCATTTCGAATATAACCACCATTAATGGCAGTCACGTGGCCTAGAAGTTCAAGTTCTAATAATTGCATCATAACTTCATTTACTGGAATATGGGTCTTTTGCGCGAGAATATCAACTGATATCGGCGCTTCCTTTATGTTAGCGAACAACTCAGGAAAAGGCGATGCTTGCACCTCAACATAAGCAGGTTCCTCTTCAAATAAGCTAGGTTGATGTTGAATAGACCAATTTTTCAACTGTTCTATTTCATCAATCACCTCTTGTCCACTTTGTACTAAGTACGCTCCTGATTGGATCAAGCGATTCCCTCCGCGACTATTTACTTGATGAATCGAGCCTGGCAACGCAAAAACATCCCTTCCTTGCTCCATGGCATAACGAGCGGTAATTAACGAACCACTTCGCTCCGCCGCCTCAACAACCAAGACACCAACAGATAAACCACTAATGATCCGATTACGGCGAGGAAAGTGTTCAGCGCGTGGCTTGGCGTCAGGTCGAAATTCAGAAACTAACGCACCCTGCTCAACAATTCTCTTGGCCAGGCCCCGATGGCGAGCAGGGTAAATATGCTCAACCCCAGAACCTAAGACAGCAAGTGTTTCGCCTTCTGCTTGTAATGCACCATCATGGGCATGTCCGTCAACCCCTAATGCTAAACCACTGGTCACAACAAGATCTTGCTCAACAAACGACCGTGCAAATGTTACGGCACACTGTAAGGCATCAGAGCTGGCATGCCGACTGCCGACCATTGCAATTTGTGGCTTCGACAGCGTAGCCAAATTACCTTTAACAAAAAGCACGGGCGGATAAGAAGCAATTTGTTTTAATAGCGGCGGGTAATCAGGACAAATTGAAGTAATAATATGGTTCTGACTAGGGTTTTTAGCTCGCCACTGTAAACACGACTCCACCTCTTTAGCGGCAGATGATTTGAAGTAATGAATTTGTGCGGCTGTTAACCCGATGGCTTGAAGATCGGTATGAGAGTAAGCCATTAAATGATGAGGAGCATCAATAGCGAGCAATTTCGATAGCTTTTTACTGCCAATATTGGGGGCAAAGCTCAGCATCAACCATGCTGCTAACTCTGTTTCACTCATCTATTTTCATCCTCCATTAATATCAAAAACAAAAACATCGGAATAATCCAACATAGTCAAAAAATGAATGGATACGTAATTTTTCTTGATGAAATACTCGATAAGCCTACCTACATCACTTTATGTGTATCCTAAAACCCTATCAGCCTAAAGCTGACCTCCTTTTATAAACCTTAGACAAAATAGATTATTCCTATCACTAGACTGTTATTTAGCTCATAAAATGACTAGAATTGAGCCAATACGATTTATTGCTGTTTTAGCAGCGTTCAACTTTTTTGAGTCCCTATGTCTGTATTACAAGTATTAACATTCCCGGATGATCGTCTACGCACGGTCGCAAAGCCGGTAGAAAGCATCACGCCTGAACTGCACACCGTTATCGACAACATGATTGAAACCATGTACGACGAAGAAGGTATTGGTCTTGCTGCAACTCAGGTCGATTTCCACCAACGTGTGGTTGTGATTGATGTATCAGATGAACGTGATCAACCTATGGTTCTGATTAACCCTGAGATTTTAGAAAAACGTGGGGAAGATGGCATCGAAGAAGGTTGCCTATCCGTTCCTGGCGCTAGAGCACTAGTTTCTCGCGCAGCTGAAGTGACTGTTAAAGCACAAGATCGTGACGGAAAAGCGTTCACTTTTGATGCTGATGACCTGCTAGCTATCTGCGTTCAGCACGAACTGGATCACTTAGACGGTAAATTGTTTGTTGATTATTTATCGCCGCTAAAACGTAAGCGCATTAAAGATAAACTAGAAAAAATTAAGCGTTTTAACGAAAAACAAAACTAATTTAAGCGAGGTTACCTTGAGCCAGTCATTACGTATTGTCTTTGCAGGTACTCCGGATTTCGCCGCCCGTCACTTGGCGGCGTTGTTGTCTTCGGAGCATGAAATTATTGCAGTTTACACCCAGCCAGATCGCCCAGCCGGTCGTGGTAAAAAACTGACAGCAAGCCCAGTGAAAAATATTGCTCTTGAGCATGATATTCCTGTGTACCAACCAGAAAACTTTAAGTCTGATGAAGCAAAACAGCAACTTGTTGATTTGAAAGCTGACCTAATGGTGGTTGTCGCTTATGGGCTATTATTACCACAAGCTGTTTTGGATACACCACGCTTAGGTTGTATTAACGTTCACGGTTCTATCTTGCCTCGCTGGCGAGGTGCTGCGCCAATTCAACGTTCTATTTGGGCGGGCGATCAAGAAACGGGCGTTACCATCATGCAGATGGATATCGGCTTAGATACTGGCGACATGCTCAGCATCGCAACGCTGCCGATTGAAGCGACAGACACCAGTGCATCAATGTACGAAAAACTGGCGGACCTTGGTCCTGATGCACTGATTGCTTGCTTAAGTGATATTGCACAAGGTACTGCTCAACCAGTAAAACAAGATGATGAGCTTGCTAATTACGCTAAAAAGCTAAGCAAAGAAGAAGCAAAGATTGATTGGACAATGGATGCCGTCGCAATAGAACGTTGTGTGCGTGCCTTTAACCCTTGGCCAATGAGCTACTTCTCAGCCGCTGACAATAACATCAAAGTATGGCAAAGCCGTGTTGATGCACAGAAAACCGAACAACCTGCGGGTACGATTATCCAAGTGGATAAAAGTGGTATTTATGTCGCAACAGGCAATGGCGTTCTTGTGTTAGAACAACTGCAAGTGCCGGGTAAAAAAGCGATGTCTGTTCAAGATATTCTCAACGCTCGCGCTAGTTGGTTTGAAGTGGGCAGTCAGCTCAATTAACCCCATAATGAAGGTCAGGTTAACTGGCCTCTCTTTTTTGATACAACAATCGGATTTACATCATGAATGTACGCGCTGCTGCTGCCAATGTACTGTTTCAAGTGGTCGATAAAGGTCACTCTCTTTCTCACGCATTACCTGCGGCTCAGAAAACAATTCGTCCTCGTGACCATGCCCTATTACAAGAAATTTGTTACGGTGCTTTACGCTACTTACCGCGTTTAGAATCAACAGCAAACCAGTTAATGGACGCGCCACTAAAAGGCAAAAAACGTGTATTCCACCACCTGATCTTAGTTGGTATTTACCAACTTGGTTTTATGCGTATTCCTGCGCACGCTGCTGTTGGTGAAACGGTAGAAGCAACCGTAACATTACGTGGTCCAAGCCTACGTGGTCTTATCAATGCTGTTTTACGTAACTACCTACGTAATCAAGAAGAACTTGATGAGCAAGCAATCAGCCACAATGCTGGCAAATACAGCCACCCAAGCTGGATTCTAAAAATGCTACAAGAGAGCTATCCTCAAGAGTGGGAATCGATTGTAGAAGCAAACAACAGCAAAGCGCCAATGTGGTTGCGCGTAAACAGCGAGCACCATACTCGTGATGAGTATCTAGCACTGTTAGAAAGTGAAAACATAGAATGCACACCACACCCTGAAGCTGATGATGCATTAAAATTAGCGTCACCATGTGATGTGACTCTATTACCAGGTTTTGATCGCGGTTGGGTATCAGTACAAGACGCTGCGGCACAACTATCGGTTAACTACCTACAACCAAAAGATGGCGAACTTATTTTAGATTGCTGTGCTGCACCTGGTGGTAAAACGGCTCATATTCTAGAACGAACTAACGATACTGAAGTCGTGGCAATTGATTGTGATGAACGTCGTCTTGAGCGCGTTTACGATAACTTAGATCGTCTACAATTACGTGCTGATGTGATTTGTGGTGATGCGCGCTACCCTGAAGAGTGGTGGCAAGGTGGTCAATTTGACCGTATCTTACTTGATGCTCCTTGTTCAGCAACGGGCGTTATTCGTCGTCACCCAGACATCAAATGGCTACGTCGAGCTAGCGATATTGATGCACTTGCTGAGCTACAAAGTGAGATTTTGGATGCAATGTGGCGTCAACTAAAAGTAGGCGGAACCTTAGTCTACGCAACATGTTCTATCGATCCAAAAGAGAACTACCTACAAGTTAAATCTTTCTTAGCTCGTACTGAATCAGCACAACTTATGTGTTCTGATGTTGAGAAGCCTGGACGTCAAATTCTGCCAGGTGAAAACGATATGGATGGTTTCTACTACGCGGTTTTACAAAAAAACGCTTAGTCACACCACTTTACCAATCGTAATATCGAGCAGTACGACAAGATCAGGTGGTTAATCTTAATCATTAACCACCGCACTTAATGGACTAATATTTATACCAATGTCACTCATTAAACTGTATAGAACAATGAATATCAGCGGTATTTAAAAGAGAAAGAAACTATGAAGATCATCATTCTTGGAGCTGGTCAGGTTGGAGGCACATTAGCTGAAAACCTTGTTGGTGAAAATAACGATATCACTATTGTCGACCATGATGCTGATCGCTTACGTGAAATGCAGGACAAGTACGACCTACGAGTGGTCAATGGTTACGCCTGTCACCCTGATACCTTACGTGAAGCTGGTGCTCAGGATGCCGATATGCTCGTTGCCGTGACCAATATGGACGAAACGAACATGGCCGCCTGTCAGGTTGCTTTCTCTTTATTTAACACGCCCAATCGTATTGCTCGAATTCGTTCCCCAGAGTACCTCGCTGAAAAAGAAGCGCTATTTAAATCTGGTGCCATTCCTGTCGATCACCTTATCGCCCCAGAAGAGCTGGTTACCAGTTATATTCAGCGCTTAATTCAATATCCAGGCGCACTACAAGTTGTTAGTTTTGCCGAGCAAAGAGTCAGCCTTGTGGCAGTAAAAGCCTATTACGGCGGTCCACTGGTGGGCAATGCTCTCTCAGCACTGCGCGAACACATGCCGCATATTGATACACGTGTTGCTGCTATATTTCGTCAAGGTCGAGCGATTCGCCCGCAAGGTTCAACCATTATTGAAGCCGATGATGAAGTCTTCTTCGTCGCGGCAAGTAACCATATTCGCTCTGTCATGAGTGAGTTACAGCGGCTAGAAAAACCATACCGACGCATTATGATTGTTGGTGGTGGTAATATCGGTTCCAGCCTAGCTAAACGCTTAGAACAGCACTACAGCGTCAAACTGATTGAACGTAACTACCCTCGTGCTGAAAAGCTTTCAGAGCAACTAGAAAACACCATCGTATTTTGTGGCGATGCTGCCGATCAAGAGCTGCTTGCTGAAGAAAATATCGACCAAGTTGATGTCTTTATTGCACTCACCAATGAAGATGAAACCAATATTATGTCGGCCATGCTCGCTAAACGCATGGGGGCGAAAAAAGCCATGGTATTAATCCAACGCAGCGCCTATGTCGACCTCGTGCAAGGTGGGGTCATTGATGTGGCAATCTCTCCTCAACAAGCAACAATATCGGCACTACTTACTCACGTACGACGAGCTGATATTGTTAACGTATCGTCATTGCGCCGTGGTGCTGCAGAAGCCATTGAGGCAATTGCTCACGGTGATGAAAGCACTTCAAAAGTCGTTGGTCGTGCCATCGGAGAGATAAAACTGCCACCAGGAACCACCATTGGTGCTATTGTTCGTGGTGAAGAAGTACTGATTGCTCATGACCGAACAATGATAGAACAAGATGACCATGTGGTGATGTTTTTGGTCGATAAGAAGTACATCCCTGACGTAGAAACCCTCTTTCAGCCTAGCCCGTTCTTCCTTTAAGTTGGATCAGCAATGGTTAACCTACGACCAATATTATTTGTTATCGGGTTAGTGCTTTCTAAGCTAGCCCTGTTTATGTATATCCCAACCATTGTTGCTTTTGTTACCACGACAACTGGCTTTTTTGATTTTGCTAAAGCCCTTGCCATCACTCATACCGCCGCCTTTATTTGCTTAACCTTAGGGCGCAGTGCTCAATTTAAACTCAGCGTTCGTGACATGTTTTTAATCACATCGCTGGTGTGGATGATAGCCAGTATCTTTGCTGCTTTGCCCTTTGTTTTTATTAACCATATCAGCTTTACTGACGCCTACTTTGAAACCATGTCAGGCATCACGACAACAGGCTCTACCGTACTCAGTGGTCTTGATGAGATGGCACCCAGTATTTTACTGTGGCGTTCAATATTGCAATGGTTAGGCGGCATTGGATTTATTGTCATGGCCGTTGCGGTCCTACCAATGCTCAATGTCGGCGGAATGCGACTGTTCCAAACCGAATCGTCTGATTGGTCAGATAAAAGTAGCCCACGTGCAAAAACCGTCGCGAAGAATATCGTGCTGGTGTATCTCGTTTTAACCTTGCTCTGCTTTATCAGCTTTATCTTCACGGGAATGAGCGTCTTTGAAGCCATCAATCATGCTTTTACAACGCTTTCTACGGGAGGCTACTCAACTTCCGACGGATCAATGAACCACTTTTCTCATGGTGCGCATTGGGTTGCGACAATATTCATGTATCTCGGTGGCTTGCCTTTCTTACTCTTTGTCACTGCACTGCGTAAACGTCACTTAGCCAGTCTTATTAACGATGCGCAAGTAAAAGGGTTCACCTGCTTATTTCTTACGACCAGCGTACTTATCGCACTTTGGCTGGTGACTAAGGATGATTATTCCATTATGGATGCACTGCGCGTATCGATGTTTAATATTGTCTCAGTATTAACCACGACCGGGTTTGGATTAGAGGATTTTACCGCTTGGGGCGCTTTACCAACGGTTGCTTTTGCTTTCTTGATGATGATGGGCGCTTGCTCTGGTTCAACATCGGGAGGAATTAAAGTCTTTCGTTTTCAAATCGCACTAACCCTACTTAACAAGCAAATGCTTAAGCTTATTCATCCTTCTGGTGTCTTTATCCAACGCTATAATCACCGCCCAGTAAATGATGATATTATTCGCTCTGTCGTTGCCTTTGGGTTGATGTTTTTTGTCACGATTCTTCTTTTAGCTGGCGCACTGGCAAGTCTAGGACTTGATGCTATAACCAGCCTATCCGGCGCAATTACTGCTGTAGCCAATGTTGGTCCAGGCATGGGCAATGTCATAGGCCCAACGGGGAACTTTGCCCCACTGCCTGATGCGGCTAAGTGGCTATTAAGTTTAGGCATGCTGATGGGGCGACTGGAAATACTGACTTTGTTAGTCCTTTTTTTTCCGGCCTTCTGGCGTCGCTAAGGGGAACAGAGTTTCTGCTATTTGGGCAAAATAGCAGAGACTGCGAACATGAATAAATGCTTACTTATACGTACCAGTAGATAGCAAAGAAATGTATCACTGCTCCAGCTAATACAAAAAGATGCCAAATCGCATGGTTGTAAGGGATCCTATCGACAACATAGAAAATTACCCCTAAGGAATACACCACACCACCAATAGCCAATAAAATAAGGCTATTGAGATCAACATACATATAGAGCTGATAGATCACGATAAGCGATAGCCACCCCATAGCGAGATAAGTGAACAAGGACATACGTTCAAATTTCTGCATGAAAGCAACCTTCATCACAATACCAAAAAGAGCAATGGCCCAAATCACGATCATTAGACCGATAGCTAATGGCGTGCGCAAAGCGACGAGTAGAAAGGGCGTGTAAGTGCCAGCAATAAGGAGATAAATCGCGCAATGATCAAAGGTTTTAAATTGACGCTTTAACGTCGTACTGGTGACAGAGTGGTACAAGGTTGAAGCTAAAAAGAGAATAATAATACTGAGACCATAGCTCGCCATACTAAACCACGTCAGTAAATCAACCTGCTCTAACATCGCCTTATCTAACAGCAACCACAAGGCTATAATGCCAAATAGCACCCCTAACCCATGGCTAATACTATTGGCGCTCTCTTCATTTTGGCTATAAGGCATCGCTTTACTTTCTGTCATCTCATCCACTATAGAGTGATTATTCTAGGTTTAGTATGACACACTTAGCGTACACGTGTAAGCTCAATATACATTAGCGTCACGTACATATTAAGATAACCGAATAATTGATAGCGTTACTACTATGTCGTTTTATCTAAATAAGCCAAGACCTCATCACCAACTTGCTCAGCGCTCAATGTTGTTGGTAACGTCAAATGACGCTTTAATTGCCCGCTACCCAGTAGACTCGCTAGCAGACCGCCTAAACCTTTTTGAGTACGATCGATCTCAAACCAAAGTTGTAGTGCCTCTTGCTCGCGATACGCCACCATTTCTAATTCACGCCACACGCCATGATAAGGACCCGTTGTTGGCACAAATTCATACTCTTGAACAAAAGGCGCTGTGAACCCTTTTACCGCTTCACACTCAACCTGACGTATACGTAATCCTTGTGACTCTAATGCTGTTAATACACCATCCATCAGAGGATCTGGTCTAACGGTTAGAATGTCTTTATCGGTCGGATCGACAGCTAGCGCAATATCAAGGCCAGTCTCAAGCCACACCTTCGCATCACCGATCGTTACTGGCGTGTTCCAAGGAATGTCTAACTCAATATCAAAATCACGCTGCTCACCAGAGCCTATAGTAAATGAATAAGGCAATGACCAATGATCGAGGACGTAATTTTGCTTCACTCTTTCTTTACGCCCACCTTGGCTATTACCGCGCATATCGACCTCATCGATATACTGGCAATATAATTTTAAATCAATATTATCAATAACCTGATCGCTCGCCCCGCCATAAACATGAATAACCACTTTCACCTTCTGACCGGGATATAAAACTTCCTGCTGCAATACAGAGTCAACCTTCGCAGAACCAATACCAAAACTTGCCAGGGTTTTCTTAAAAAATGACATTTTGAGTTCCTTTTCTCTTAGCAGTCCCTTTGATAGCGCACGAAACGAGACCACACCTAATATCGTATTTTTCACTCTCTACACTGTATCTTTTTGAGTATTTTTTATCCAGCTATCGACCTACAAATAAACCAGTGATAGTCTTAATAGTGATATACGTTGTATATCGATCAATCCTGAATTATTTATTGGATTGGCTACGCCAAAAGAGCAAAGCAGTAAAGGTTAAATACACCCGATTGCCTACCTCATAAATAATCAGGCCATTAGATTGGCAAAGGAAATGCCTGACTGTTAGGTAAATACATGCGCCCAACTACCGTCAGGTTCTCGTACTCTAACCGTGGTGCGTCTCGTCGCCGTAGTAGCTTTGTTGCTGCTCCAGTGGCGAAAAATGCGACGCCTGTGATGACAAAGACCGAGAAAGAACTGCGTCTCACGACGACGCCGAACAAAGAAGTACAAGCGGCATAATTCAAAAGCGCAGGTTAATTCTGCGCTTTTTCTTATCTTCTGCACTGCAATTTGATACCTTTAAAGCAATTAACATTAAGTTAAAATAATAAAAATATAATGGAGAAAGCTCAATGAAGTGTCACCGTATAGAAGAACTGCTCGAATTACTTGAACCTGAATGGCAAAAAGATTCAAACGACAATCTAATGCAATTCATCTTAAAGCTCGCTCAAGAAGCGGGTTATCAAGAAAAACTGGAAGACTTAACCGACGATGTTCTCATTTATCATCTTAAAATGCGCAATAGCGAAAAAGATGAAATGATCCCAGGACTGGCTAAAGATCAGGAAGACGACTTTAAAACTGCCATTTTAAAAGCACGTGGCATCCTAAAATAAAGACACCTTATTCCTATCAAGCGGCTTTTCTGGCCGCTTTTTTGATCCCTTTCGCTCATTTGTTAAATTTTGACAGCCATAAAGAAACAAAAATGTTATTGCACTTATACTAGTGGTTTAATTCTATTGCTCATGTTCAAAATAACATGCGCATCTCAAAGAATAAGGACGAGCTTGATGAGTCAGGATAAGATCGACGTAAAGGATGTCACCCCAAAAACATTCAACCCCAAAACTCATAAAGGCAATGGAGATAGGTTTAATCCAAGCAATCGTATTTACGTTCGTGAAAGCAAAGGCACCTTTCAAACCTTACGTCGCTATGGTGGTTGGTTCTTGTTACTGCTGTTCATCCTGACGCCATGGATCCCCTTTGGCGATCGCCAAGCCATTTTACTCGACATCGGTAATCAGCAATTCAACTTCTTTGGGACGACCCTCTACCCACAAGATCTCACCCTACTCGCACTGCTGTTTATGATTGCAGCCTTTGGGTTGTTCTTTCTTACCACCTTTTTAGGCCGTGTGTGGTGTGGTTACCTATGCCCCCAAACCGTCTGGACCTTTATGTACATTTGGTTTGAAGAAAAGCTAGAAGGCTCAGCCAATAAGCGTCGTAAACAAGATACGCAGAAGATCAATAAATCCCTACTGTGGCGCAAAACCCTCAAGCACTTAGCTTGGATAGCCATTGCTGTTGCCACTGGACTTACCTTCGTTGGCTACTTCGTTCCAGTGCAGAGCTTAGTGATCGACTTTTTCACTCTACAAGCCTCCTTTTGGCCGGCCTTTTGGGTGCTCTTTTTTGCTGGGTGTACCTATGGTAATGCAGGTTGGATGCGCTCCATTGTTTGCTTACACATGTGCCCTTATGCTCGCTTTCAGTCAGCCATGTTTGATAAAGATACCTTTATTGTCGGTTACAATACGAAGCGTGGAGAAAACCGCGGACCTCGCTCACGTAAAGCCGATCCTAAAGCATTAGGGCTTGGTGACTGTATTGACTGCGACCTCTGTGTTCAGGTTTGTCCAACAGGTATTGATATTCGTGATGGCTTGCAATATGAGTGTATCAACTGCGGAGCATGCATCGACGCCTGTAACAACACCATGGATAAAATGAAATACCCACGCGGGCTAATTAGCTATACCACCGAACACCGCCTCGCCGGTCACAGCACCACTATTTTGCGCCCTAAGTTGCTGGGTTATGGCTTGATACTTATCATCATGACGGGTCTGTTCTTCAGTCAAATAGCCAGTGTTGAACCAGTTGGATTAAGTGTTATACGCGACCGCAGCCAGTTGTTTAAAATCAATAGCTCTGGTCTCGTTGAAAACACTTATAACCTAAAAGTGATCAATAAAACCCAACAAGAGCAAAGCTATACACTTGATGTATCAGGGCTTAACGATGTCACTTGGTATGGTAAAAAAACCATTAGCGCGCTACCAGGTGAAGTGGTCAACTTACCGATGAGTTTAGGCATTGCAGCACAACAACTGAATTCACCTGTGACAACAATTCAGTTTATACTCACTGACAGCAACCAATTTACCATCACTGTCGAAAGTCGTTTTATTAATCAACTTTAAAATGACGAGATGCTAAAGTGGCACCTAATCGCCATCTATGAATGGAAAAAGGCTCAGTAATGCGCCTTTTTTAATATATGAATAACCCAACCTTTAACTTTGATGCGCTAACTCCTGATTTTATGTGGTATGCCTTAGCGAGCATCGGGATCCGCGCTGAATCTGGATTACTGGCGCTAAATAGCTATGAAAACCGCGTTTACCAGTTCAGTGACGAAGATAAAAAACGCTACGTTGTTAAATTTTATCGCCCTGATCGCTGGAACCAAGACCAAATTCAAGAAGAGCATGACTTTGCCCTTGAGTTAGTTGAACAAGAAGTCTCCGTTGCCCCACCGCTGCGTATTAATGGCGCGACGATTCATCACTACGAAGGTTACCTTTTTACGCTCTTTGATAGTGTGGGTGGTCGCCAGTTTGAAGTCGATAACATGGATCAGTTAGAAGGTGTGGGTCGCTGCCTTGGACGCATTCATAAAGTGGGTGCTAGCAAGGTATTCCAACACAGACCAACGATTGGACTGCAAGAGTACCTCCATCAACCAAAAGCTTTACTTGAAAACTCGAACTTCATTCCAATGCATCTTGAAAAAGCGTTCTTTGGTGATCTGGATGTTCTTATTAAGAGTATTGAACAGAACTGGAGCAACGACACATCCATCATCCGCTTACATGGCGATTGTCACCCTGGCAATATTTTATGGCGTGATGGACCGATGTTTGTCGATCTCGATGACGCAAGAAACGGTCCTGCGATTCAAGATTTATGGATGTTACTCAATGGCGAACGTCATGAGAAACTGATGCAGCTCGACATCCTTTTAGAAGGTTATCAAGAGTTTTGCGATTTTAACCCCGCAGAGCTGAAACTTATTGAGCCATTGCGCGGTCTACGAATGGTGTACTACATGGCATGGTTAGCAAAAAGGTGGCATGATCCTGCCTTTCCTCTCGCTTTCCCATGGTTTAATGATTCAAAATATTGGGAAGGTCAGATCTTGGCTTTCAAAGAACAAATATCGGCATTACAAGAGGCGCCGCTCTCTTTAATGCCACAATGGTAAAGTTAGCTCACTTTTATTTTTACGGAGTATCACCACAATGAAAAAGATTTTCGCGTTCTTCTCACTCGCAATGTTGAGCCTTTCTGCTCATGCAGCACAGTTTACCGAAGGCAAAGACTACAAAGTACTTGATCTAGAAGCGGCTAAAAAACCTATTGTGAATGAGTATTTCTCTTTTTACTGCCCACACTGTCATAGCTTTGAACCGATTATTAAGCAGTTAAAAGAACAACTACCTGACAATGTAAAACTGCAAAAAAATCACGTGTCATTTATGGGCGGTAACATGGGTCCATCAATGAGCAAAGCCTATGCGACAATGATTGCATTAAAGATCGAAGATAAAATGGCTCCGATTATATTCTCTCGTATCCACGACATGAATAAAGCACCAAGAAACGACGCAGAGCTACGCCAAATATTCCTCGATGAAGGCGTTGATGCAAAGAAATTCGATGCTGCCTTTAATGGTTTTGCTGTCGACTCAATGGTACGCCGTTTCGATAAACAGTTTAAAGATAGCGGACTCACAGGCGTTCCTGCTGTTATCGTTAACAACCGCTACTTAGTTGATGCATCCAATGTTCAATCTATCGACGAGTACTTTGAATTAGTGAACTTCCTTTTAAAGAAGTAACCAATCACAACAATTAAAAAAAGGAGAGCCCAATGCTCTCCTTTTTTTGATCCTAAACTCAAAAACGCTCTACAATAAGATTAACCAGTTGTAAATAAAGAGCAAAAAATGAAAATACGTCACTTATCATTGATGATATCCATTTTAGTATCGAGCTCAAGCTTCGCTAAATTGGCTGAACAGGAAGGGTTCAGTGGTGAAATATCATTCAACGCAGGCTATACCTCTTCACAATCTAATTTTAATACTGATAACTCGGCTATTCGCTCCGCTCATTCAGATAAGGCAGAGACGGATCAGGGCGGCTTATTCTTCCCTTTAGGCAGTGTTGCCTACACCTTTAGTCACGATCTCAATCAACAGGTCTATGTGGGAACTTCTCGCCAAGATATTGCTGTCGGTACTGTGGCGCTTGAAACTGGGTATCGCTATCAGTTCGCTTCAAGAATGGTGGTTGATCTCTCCTGGCTGCCAACCATTATGGAGTCAGAGACTTGGGCGAACCCTTACGACCTCGACACCAAGCGCTCAAAGACCGATGAAAGTGGTAACGCCTACCGATTGCAGGTCAAAAGCATCATGGGCTCACTGTTTAGCTTAGATTTAGCGTATGGGGATAAGAAGCTCGATAATGAACAATCTGGTGACCCACTTCTCGATCGAAATGGCGACTCTATTTATGCCAAGCTTGGCTATCGACAGTTTTTATCACGCACGATGTTTTTAATGCCTTCGGTAACTTACATCAACCATTCAGCGGATGGTGCTGCGATGGCACATGAGCAGTGGAAAGGCGAACTGACACTCATCAAACTCATGGGACGTCATAGCCTTGCTGTTACTGCCGGTTACGCTCAACGTGATTATGATGCGCTCAATCCTGAGTTTAATCGCACCCGTGAAGACAAAGACCTCAACCTCTTTGCCGCTTACGAATACCGTCAGTTTATGGACTGGCAAGATTGGTCATTGGTCGCCTTTGCGGGTTACACTCAGAGCGATAGCAACATTACCTTTTATGATAAAAAACAGCTGATCACTGCCATCGGTATGAACTATACATTTTAGCTGCATAACTGAAGCTATTGACTGTGGCTGCTGTTTTAACAAGCTAGGGTGACCCATTATTGGCAACAATTGGTATTACACCGCCTGCGCAGTGAGTTGCTTGAGCAGCCTATCCATCGCTCGATAGCCTAATGCCTCAGCCAAATGTTGGCGGTGAATAGCTTCTGAATTATCCAAATCGGCAATAGTTCGCGCCACCTTAATGATGCGATGATAAGCACGAATCGATAACCCTAAACGATGCAGAGCGTTTTCTAAAAACTCTGCATCCACCTTTTCAAGTGGGCAGTGTTGTTCTATCTCTCGGCTCGTTAGCAGAGCATTGGATTTGCCTCCTCGTTGAACCATTTTCTCTTTTGCCACAGCCACTCGCTGCTTAACGACTGATGTTGCTTCGCCTCGCTCTCCACCTTCTGTCAGCATTCCCTTAGGCAATAAAGGGATCTCGAGTGACATATCAAAGCGATCGAGTAAAGGTCCCGATAAGCGGCTAAGGTAGCGTAGGATAAGTTGCGGATTAGTTCGTGACTGCTCGCCTTCATAATACCCCGTAGGGCTCGGATTTAATGCGCCAACTAACTGAAAGCGAGCCGGAAAGCGCGTTTTACCTTGTGCGCGTGAAATAATGATCTCACCAGATTCTAGCGGCTCTCTAAGTGAATCAAGTACTTTTCGCTCAAATTCCGGCATCTCATCTAGGAACAGTAAGCCGTTGTGTGCTAAGGATATTTCACCAGGGCGAGGAATAGACCCACCACCAACTAAGGCCGCCATCGAGCTAGAGTGATGCGGAGAACGAAAGGGACGCAGCTTCCAGTTATGTTGATTAATATCTTGTTGAGTTAATGACGTCACCGCTGCGGTTTCCATTGCCTCATCAATACTCATCTCAGGCAATAAGTCGCACAATCGTGATGCGAGCATGGTTTTTCCTGTCCCAGGCGGACCGAGAAACAGCAAATTATGTCCACCAGCGGCGGCAATTTCTAACGCCCGTTTGCCCTGCTGCTGACCAATAATATCTTGTAAATCACGCTCTATTGCTTTCACCTCACCACAAGAAGGGGATTGGGTCAGATTCAATTTTTTTTGCCCTGCAATGGACTGACAAACATCAATGAGGCTATGGGCGGATTTGTGTTGCTTGGCATCCACTAACGCCGCTTGATCACCATTACTGTCAGGTACAATCAAACAGCGCCGTGCTCGAGTCGCAGCCAGCGCGGCAGGTAATACACCTTTGACCGATCGTAATTCTCCCGATAAAGCAAGCTCACCAATAAATTCACACTGGGCTAATGGCTCTAAAGCGATTTGATCAGAAGCGGCTAAAATTCCTAAGGCGATAGGGAGATCAAACCGCCCACCTTCCTTAGGCAAATCGGCAGGCGCTAAGTTGACAGTAATACGCTTTGATGGAAACTCATACTCTGAATTGATAATCGCACTGCGCACACGATCTCGCGATTCTTTGACGGTTGTTTCTGGTAAACCGACCAAGACAAACCCTGGCATTCCATTGCTGATATGGACTTCCACAGTAACTTTTGGCGCTTCAACACCAACACTTGCTCGGCTATGAATAATTGCTAATGCCATACGTTTGAACCCTTATTTTCATCCCTAAAACGACCTATTTTCGTGAGTATTTAGTAAACAATTAAATTACACACTTGTTATATAGCGCAGTTATATGTACCAAAAAGATGAAAAAAGAATGAGGTTTTGCTTGTCAGGTAACAGTTTTGTATGATAACACTAGAGATATAAACATTTCGGTTCAAATAGTACGCTAGCATAAATAGAGAACGATGATATTTAACACTCGCTTCAACACACTAATTATCCTGATTCTGGTGGTCATTCAAAAGACCGCACGGGGGCGAGTAAGCGGAAGATAAGCGAAAAGAATACATAAACCCCCGCGCTGAAAAGTTCGGGGGTTTTTTATAGCTGATTTTTTAGTACAACAGAATTGGAAGTGTTTGTAAGACAGGTCATGCAATAGGAAATTAGGGAGCACAAGATGTGCAGTCAAACTAGGGGTTATCCCCCATTAACGGGTCGCAAGGGAGCGTTACGATGAAAGGTGCAGAGTTAGTCGTATCCGCATTAAAGCAGCAAGGTATTGAAACTATTTTTGGTTACCCTGGTGGAGCCATCATGCCTATCTACGATGCTTTATATGATGGTGGTGTAGAGCACATTCTATGCCGACATGAACAAGGGGCAGCAATGGCTGCGATCGGAATGGCACGTGCCACGCAAGATGTTGCCGTGTGCATAGCAACGTCTGGTCCTGGCGCAACTAACCTAGTGACAGGCCTTGCCGATGCCTTCCTCGATTCAGTACCACTGGTCGCGATTACCGGCCAAGTTGCCAGTACGCACATTGGTACCGATGCATTCCAAGAAATGGATGTTATCGGCATGTCGCTGTCATGTACTAAACACAGCTACCTAGTTACCGATATTGCCGACTTAGCCCCAACACTTGCTGAAGCGTTTGAAGTAGCAAAAACTGGGCGCCCAGGACCTGTTATTGTTGATATCGCGAAAGACGTTCAATTGGCAGAAGCGCCGGTTACATCGCTACCAGAATTTACCCCACCTAGCACTCCCGCAGTGAGTGAGTCACTCATCGAGCAAGCGCAGCAATTACTCTCTGCAAGTCACCGACCTGTTCTTTATGTGGGTGGTGGAGTACAAATTGGTCATGCAACGGAATCCGTTCGCGAGTTTTTACACGCCAATCCAATGCCATCGGTTAGCACCTTAAAAGGATTAGGCAGTGTTGAGCGTCATGACCCACACTACCTAGGTATGCTGGGCATGCACGGCACCAAGGCAGCCAACTTAGTCGTACAAGAATCCGATCTATTAATTGTTGTCGGTGCGCGCTTTGATGATCGCGTAACAGGAAAGCTTGATACCTTTGCGCCTCATGCAAAAGTTATCCATATCGACATTGATGCGGCAGAGCTTAGCAAGTTACGCACCGCGAATGTGCCACTATGTGGTGAAATCCGTGACATCCTTCCACAACTGAAATTAACACAAGATATTACGCCTTGGGCACACCATAGCGAAAGCCTTCGTTCGGGCTTCAAATGGCGCTATGACCACCCAGGTGAATTGATCTTTGCTCCACTATTGCTCAAACAACTCTCTGAAATGATGCCGGATAACTCCATCGTTTCGACAGACGTTGGTCAGCATCAAATGTGGGCAGCGCAACATATCCAACCTCGTCAGCCACAAAACTTCATCACTTCAGCGGGTCTTGGCACCATGGGCTTTGGCCTTCCAGCGGCGATGGGCGCTGCGGTTGCTCGCCCAGATGATCAATCGATTCTGATCTCAGGTGATGGCTCTTTCATGATGAATGTTCAAGAGCTTGGCACAATCAAACGTCGCCAGATCCCCGTGAAAATGGTGCTACTCAATAACCACCGTCTAGGCATGGTACGTCAATGGCAGTCACTGTTTTTTGATGGTCGCCATAGTGAGACAATTCTTGATGATAACCCTGACTTTATCATGCTGGCAAAAGCCTTTGATATACCAGGAAAAACCATCACTAAGAAAGAAGAAGTAGAGCCAGCACTAAAAGAGATGTTAGCCAGCAAAACCGCTTATCTTTTACACGTGTTGATCGATGAAGAAGAAAACGTATGGCCACTGGTTCCACCAGGCGCGTCAAACAGTGACATGTTGGAGAATACCTAATGAAACGATACTTCCTTGATATCAAAGCTGATGATAAGCCCGTGCTATTAGAGCGCGTTCTACGAGTTATTCGCCATCGTGGTTTTATCGTCAAACAAGTGGCTGGAACACAAAACCATGCCAGCAAAATTGCCAGCGTCGAGATCATTGTAGACAGTGACCGACCTATTTCATTTTTAGTCAATCAAATTGAAAAATTATGGGACGTTCAGACCGTGGACGTTCACGAAATCAGTCAAGATGAATTGCCAAACAATAACTTACAACAACAAAAGATTAGTGCATAAGGATATACAGACATGACAACAAAAACAGCAGACTACATTTGGTTTAACGGTGAGATGGTTCCTTGGGCTGAAGCGAATGTTCACGTCCTAACTCACGCGATGCACTACGGCACTTCGGTCTTTGAAGGCGTACGCTGCTACAACACACCAAATGGTCCGATTATTTTCCGTCATGAAGAGCACGCTAAGCGCCTGAAGAATTCGGCGAAAATTTACCGCTTCCCGATTCCATACACGGAAGAAGAAATCATGGAAGCAACTCGTGAAACAGTACGTCAAAACAAACTTGAGTCTGCTTATATTCGTCCACTTGGCTTTGTGGGTAACGTAGGTTTAGGGGTTTGCCCACCAGAAGATACGGTGATGGAGACGATCATTGCTGCATTCCCATGGGGCTCTTACTTAGGTGAAGAAGCCCTAGAGCAAGGCGTTGATGCCATGATTTCAAGCTGGAATCGCGCAGCGCCAAATACCATTCCAACCGCTGCTAAAGCTGGTGGTAACTACCTATCCTCTCTATTAGTTGGTGGTGAAGCTCGCCGTAATGGTTACGATGAAGGTATTGCACTTAGTGTTGATGGTTACCTATCTGAAGGTGCAGGTGAAAACATCTTTGTGGTGCGTGACGGCATTCTATTTACACCACCAGCAACCAGCGCAATTTTACCGGGTATCACTCGCGACACGATCATGGTTCTCGCTAAAGAGCTTGGTTATGAAGTACGTGAAGAAAACATTGCCCGTGAAGCGCTTTATCTTGCTGATGAAGTATTCATGACAGGTACTGCAGCGGAAATTGTTCCAGTACGCACTGTCGATAAAATTGAAGTGGGTGAAGGTAAACGTGGTCCTATCACTAAAAAGGTTCAAGCAGCCTACTTCGGTCTATTTAACGGCACAACGGAAGATAAATGGGGTTGGTTAGATTACGTATACCCTGAAACAGCACCGACGGCTAAGTAACCAATAAGGAAGTTTAACATGTCAAATAAATACCCATACCGCAGTGCGACCACCACCCATGGTCGTAACATGGCAGGTGCGCGTGCTCTATGGCGTGCGACAGGCGTAAAGGAAGACGATTTTGGTAAGCCGATTATTGCCGTCGTAAACTCATTTACTCAGTTTGTTCCAGGTCACGTACACCTTAAAGACATGGGTCAATTGGTTGCTGGTGAGATTGAAAAAGCCGGCGGGATCGCGAAAGAATTTAATACTATCGCTGTCGATGATGGTATCGCAATGGGTCACGGTGGCATGCTGTACTCACTGCCTTCTCGTGAATTAATTGCGGACTCTGTGGAATACATGGTCAACGCTCACTGTGCTGATGCCATGGTATGTATATCTAACTGTGACAAGATTACCCCAGGGATGATGATGGCGGCGATGCGTCTTAATATCCCCGTAATTTTCGTTTCAGGCGGACCAATGGAAGCGGGTAAAACTAAGCTTTCTGATCAAATTATTAAGTTAGATCTGGTCGATGCCATGGTACAAGGCGCTGATCCAACCATTAGTGATGCGCAAAGTGAACAAGTTGAACGCTCTGCCTGCCCAACATGTGGTTCGTGCTCTGGTATGTTTACTGCTAACTCGATGAACTGTTTAACAGAAGCGCTGGGGTTATCTCAACCAGGTAACGGCTCAATGCTGGCAACTCATGCCGATCGTGAACAGCTATTTATCAATGCCGGTAAGCGTATTGTTGAACTCACCAAGCGTTACTACGAGCAAGGTGATGATACTGCTCTACCACGCAACATTGCTGATCGCCCTGCGTTTGAAAATGCCATGGCGCTCGATATTGCTATGGGCGGTTCAAGTAACACCGTACTGCACTTACTTGCCTCTGCTCAAGAAGGTGAGATTGATTTTGACATGTCGGATATCGATGAAATGTCACGCCGAGTACCGCATCTCTGCAAAGTGGCTCCTTCAACGGCGAAATACCACATGGAAGATGTCCACCGTGCGGGTGGCGTAATGGCGATCTTAGGTGAGCTTGATCGTGCAGGCTTACTGAACAATCAAACGCGCACTGTGCTGGGTTTAAGCATGCAAGAGCAACTGGCTCAATACGACATTATGCAAACCGAAGACGAAGATGTCCTCACCTTCTTCCGCGCAGGTCCTGCTGGTATTCGTACCACTAAAGCTTTCTCGCAAGATTGCCGCTGGGATCGTCTTGATGATGATCGTAAAGACGGCTGTATTCGCACCAAAGAAAATGCCTTTAGCCAAGAAGGTGGACTGGCGGTTCTATCCGGTAACATTGCCGTTGATGGTTGTATCGTAAAAACGGCAGGTGTCGATGAAGATAACCTAACTTTCCAAGGACCTGCGATTGTCTTTGAAAGCCAAGATAGCGCTGTTGATGGCATTTTAGGTGGCAAGGTGAAAGCGGGCGAAGTCGTGGTTATTCGTTACGAAGGACCAAAAGGTGGACCTGGCATGCAAGAGATGCTTTACCCAACGACTTACCTTAAATCTATGGGGCTTGGCAAAGCCTGTGCCTTGCTAACCGATGGTCGTTTCTCTGGTGGTACATCAGGGCTATCGATTGGTCACGTCTCTCCTGAGGCAGCCAGCGGTGGTTTAATTGGATTAGTTAAAACTGGCGATATTATTACCATTGATATTCCTAACCGTTCAATTCAATTGGATGTGGCTGACGATGAATTAGCAGCACGTCAAACAGAGCAAGATAGCATTGGCTGGAAACCTGTTGGTCGTCAACGTGAAGTTTCTTGGGCACTAAAAGCGTATGCAAGTATGGCGACCAGTGCTGATAAAGGCGCTGTGCGTGACAAATCCAAGCTAGAAGGTTAAGCCCATGAGTGATGAACATAGTCCATCGTCAAACGCTAGCCAACCGACAGGATCTGACTATCTACGCCAGATCTTACGTGCGCCTGTGTATGACGTCGCAATGGTTACCCCTTTGCAGTCGATGCCAAGGCTATCAGCACGTATTAATAATGCCGTACAGCTAAAGCGAGAAGACCGCCAGCCGGTTCACTCGTTTAAGTTACGTGGCGCTTATAATATGGTTTCTAGCCTTTCCAATGAGCAAAAAGAAGCCGGCGTTATTGCGGCTTCTGCGGGTAACCACGCGCAAGGAATGGCACTGTCAGGCACTAAGCTAGGCATTGAAACAACCATCGTTATGCCAAAAACAACGCCTGATATCAAAGTCGAAGCGGTGCGTGGGTTTGGTGGCAAAGTGGTATTGCATGGTAATAACTTTGATGAAGCAAAAGCGGAAGCTGAGCGCCTAGCCGATTTGCATGGCTACACCTTTGTACCGCCCTTTGATCACCCATTAGTTATTGCCGGTCAAGGCACTATCGGTATGGAGATGCTGCAGCAAAATGGTCATCTCGATTATATCTTTGTTCCTGTTGGCGGCGGTGGTTTAGCCGCTGGTGTGGCTGTGTTAATTAAACAGCTAATGCCTGAAATCCAAGTGATTGCGGTTGAGCCTGAAGACTCTGCCTGCCTAAAAGCGGCATTGGATGCAGGCGAGCCAGTTGCCCTAGATCAGGTCAGCATGTTTGCCGATGGCGTAGCCGTTAAGCGCATTGGTGAAGAGACTTTCCGGGTTTGTCAGCAATACATTGATGGTCACGTTACGGTTTCAAGTGATGAGATTTGTGCAGCCGTTAAAGATATTTTTGAAGACACACGTGCAATTGCCGAACCTTCTGGCGCATTAGCACTGGCTGGCTTGAAGAAATTCGCAGAGCAAAAGCAGTTAACAGGAATGCAATTAGGCACGGTGTTATCTGGTGCCAATACCAACTTCCACGGCTTACGTTATGTCTCAGAGCGTTGTGAACTAGGTGAAAAACGCGAAGGTTTATTAGCGGTGACTATCCCTGAGCGTCAAGGGGCTTTCTTTGAGTTCTGCAACATCATTGGCGGTCGTGCGGTCACTGAGTTTAACTATCGCTACAATGATGACAGCCTAGCGAATATCTTTGTTGGTGTACGCATAAACGGTGGTCAAGACGAGCTGAATAATATCATTGCCGACCTGCGTGAAGCTGGCTATCCAGTGGAAGATTTGTCTGATGATGAGATGGCGAAGCTGCACGTTCGCTATATGATTGGTGGCAAGCCATTCAAACCACTAAAAGAGCGCCTATACAGCTTTGAGTTCCCTGAATACCCAGGGGCGCTATTGACGTTTTTAAGCACACTCACCAACTGGAACATCAGTCTATTTAACTATAGAAACCATGGTGCAGATTACGGTCGAGTACTGTGTGGTTTTGAAGTTGAAGAGCAAGACCTTGCTAACTTCTCTGCGCATCTACGCCAGCTAGGTTATCAATGCAAAGATGAAACCGATAACCCTGCTTATCGTTTCTTTTTATCTTAGATACCGCTCAGTTAACATAGAAACACTCTAGAGCATTAAGTTCACGACTTAATGCTCTTTTTTTATCCCCTGCCTATTGACTGCCTAACCAATCGCTATGCAGCTGATCACTATCGCCCAAGTAATTGATCATCCACTCTATCAGCTTATGATCCTCATCTTTACGCCACACCAAACAGCAATAACTTAATGGCTTTTCATCGATAAGATCTCTTTCCACCAGCAAGTTTTGATCAATCAATGACTGTGCCATATGGCGAGGAACATAACCCACACCAACACCATTTTTAAGGCAAGTAATCGCGCTGTGCCAATTGGGTAATAACAAACGTCGCTGCTGTGAGTAGTGACCAGAATGGCGCTTAGGCAGTACATTCGATGTATCATCCAAGCAGATGGCAGGAAACTGACTGACAAACGCCTCGCTAAGGTGAGATTCTTGGCTACATGGGTGATCGGGAGCCATGACAAATGCCCAATCCAAACGCCCCATTTCTTTCATTTCAAAATCGCCACCGACAGGAACAGCCGTCGTCGCGCCAATAACAATATCAGCCCGCCCTTGAGCGATCGCTTCCCATGATCCATTAAAAACTTCCATGTTGATCTGCAGTTCAGCAAATTCAAACGTTTGATAGAAGTCTTCAATTAAAGGCTTCAGTTTCTCCAACTTGACTACATTATCCAGCGTGATTTTTAAGGTTTTCCCCCAGCCTTGTGCGGCTCGTCGAGTTTGCGCTTTCACCTCTTCCATCTGGCGGAGTAAGGATCGCGCTTCAGCAATAAACAACTCACCCGCAGGCGTTAACTCCACCTTACGTGGTAGACGATGAAACAGCACCACATCCAAATCTTGCTCAACTTGGCGCACACCATAGCTAATTGCTGAAGGAACTTTATGCAGCTCTTCCGCCGCCGCAGTAAAACTACCAAGGCGTGCCACGGTATCGAGCATCTCTAAACTACTTTTCGAGAACATAAGCCTTCAAATTTTTTGATTGATAACCACTAATTATAACGTTTTATTTCTACTGATAAGGAAAATAGAATGTGAGCATTGATAAATCAAGGTTAGCAGCGCAATACCTTGTGTAAATAACCAACAAAATTTTTGAATGGATAGCGTATGAATATCTCCAAATTACAACTTTTTTACCTGTCAGCTCTATCGATGCTTGGCTTTATTGCAACCGATATGTATCTACCTGCCTTTAAAAGCATGGAGATTGACTTTGCAACGGGTCCTGAGCAGATCGCATTATCACTGACGGTATTTTTAGCTGGGATGGCAATGGGTCAACTGCTATGGGGACTGGCTTCTGATAAGTTTGGTCATCGCAATACATTAGCTGTTGGGCTGGTCATTTTTACCCTAGCTTCTTTCGGTTTAGCCTTTAGCCAAGAAGTATGGCAACTCCTCACTCTGCGCTTCATTCAAGCGATTGGTGTGTGTGCGCCTGCTGTTATCTGGCAAGCTATGGTTATCAAACGCTATCCACAACAAGCCAGCCAACAAATTTTCGCCACCATTATGCCGCTGGTGGCACTCTCTCCTGCCTTAGCGCCGCAATTGGGCGTTCTACTGGCTGATAACTTCGGCTGGCACAGCATTTTCATCGCACTCACTGTCATTGGTCTGCTACTCATTGCCAGCACATTAGGACAACCAAAAGAAGTTGTCACTCCGCAAGAAAGCTCCATCAAAAGTGATATTAAGTCATTACTTAGCTCTAAAATCTATGTGGGTAATGTGATGATGTTCGCGATGGCTTCCGCGGCTTTCTTTGCTTACCTAACTGGCATGCCAGAAATTATGGCTCAACTCGGTTACGACGCAAAAGATATTGGTATGAGCTTTATACCGCAAACTATCGCCTTTATGGTGGGTGGTTATGCTGGTAAAAAAGGCGTGCAAAAATATGGTGATAGCAAAGTATTACACCAGATCGTGATTCTATTTAGTGTCGCTTCAGTATTAATCTTTATTGCTTCACAAATGGCGATAACCTCAATTTGGCCAATCCTAGCGCCATTTTGCTTAATCGCTGTAGCAAACGGGGCTTTATACCCAATCGTTGTAAACCGCGCGTTATCAAGTGCTAAGCAAAGTCCGGCGACCGCTGCTGGTCTGCAAAATAGCTTACAAATTTGCATCAGTGGTATCGCTAGTGCTGTAGTGGCTCTATTTGCTAGCCAAGCACTAGAAGCAACGGGTGTCGCGATCATGTTGAGCTTAGCGGGTCTATGGCTTGGCTATACCTTTGCTAACGATAAGGTGACCTCATCCATTGATACATCTGTCAATGATGAGCAAATTTAAACCCAATCGATAAATACCTCTCAAAATGGGTAATCACTTATTTTGATTAGTATCAGCCAATAAAAAGCCCGATGAATTCGATTTCATCGGGCTTTTTGCTTATTTAGAACCGTCTAGGTAGTGACTAGGCTAGGTATTACCCAGTCTCTCGCCGGTGCTATTTTTTAATCTTTACCGGGCGCTGCCAGTTAGCAATTTTTCGCTCTTTAGCACGGCTAATAACCAGTGCATCTTGCTCAACATTCTTAGTTAATGTTGTGCCTGCGCCAACCGTTACACCATCAGCAATAGTCACAGGGGCAATCAATTGGCTATCAGAGCCAACGAACACATCATTACCAATAATGGTCTTAAACTTATTTGCACCATCGTAGTTACATGTGATGGTACCTGCGCCAATATTGACACGCTGACCAATTTCCGCATCACCTAAATACGTTAAGTGACCCGCTTTAGTACCTTCACCAAGACAAGCATTTTTAACTTCAACAAAGTTGCCAACGTGAGCATCGTTGCGAAGTTCAGCACCTGGACGCAAGCGTGCAAATGGACCCACACTACACTCTTCACCGACCGTTGCACCTTCAATAACACTGTAAGGACGAATAACACTGTTATCATCAATCTCACAATCTTTTAGTACACATCCAGCACCAATCACAACGTTATCACCAATGGTTACATTACCTTCAATGATCACATTCACATCAATTTCAATGTCCATACCGCACTGCAGCGTACCACGTAAATCAAAGCGTGCTGGATCGCGTAGCATAACACCTTGCTCTAATAGACGCTGTGCTTGCATAGATTGGAAAGCGCGCTCTAGACGTGCCAATTGAGCGCGGTCATTCACCCCTTCCACTTCAATTGGGCTTTCAGGGTGCACGGCTTCAACAGCGCGACCTTCGTTATGCGCTGCTGCAATCACGTCAGTTAGGTAATATTCACCTTGAGCATTGTTGTTATTTAAGCTTGATAACCAACGCTTAAGATCACCGCCTGTTGCGACTAAAACACCCGTGTTAACTTCTTGGATTAGCTTTTGCTCTTCCGTCGCATCTTTTTGCTCAACGATAGCAACAACTGGACCGTTTTTACGAATAATACGTCCGTAACCCATAGGGTTATCAAGTCTAACTGTTAATAGCGCAATACCGCCCGTTGGCTGTGCTTCTAATAGGTTTTCTAATGTTTGCTCTGAGATAAGTGGAACATCACCATAAAGAACTAATACTTTTTCATCATCTTCAAAGTGTGCCGATGCCTGATCCACAGCATGCCCTGTACCAAGTTGTTCTGCTTGTAGCGCCCAATTAACTGACTCATTAGCAAGTGTCTGTTTCATTTGATCGCCACCATGGCCGTACACCAAATGGATATTCTGTGCACCAATACTATTACACGTATCAATCACATGTTTAACCATCGACTTACCCGCTAAGGTATGCAGAACTTTAGGCATATTAGAGTACATACGGGTGCCTTTACCCGCGGCAAGGATCACTGCGCTGAATTTCATAGAAAACCTACTGACATTATATAATTAGGGCTACATTCTAACCGCATTTTGGAAGGATGTTAAATTGAGTCACTCTTCAGAAAACAAAAAGGCGACCTAATAGGCCGCCTTTTTCACACGCTTTAATCTACCTAAGCAGATTAACGACGTTTATTTGTTAGCTCAACTACTCGTAACTGAGCCATGGCTTTAGCGAGTTCACTGGCCGCTTGCGCGAAGTCCATATCGCCATGCTGAGTTGAAATATTCTCTTCAGCTTTGCGTTTGGCTTCTTCAGCTTTTGCTGCGTCAAT
Source organism: Vibrio sp. 10N.286.49.B3 (assembly GCF_002873395.1). Lineage (GTDB taxonomy): Bacteria > Pseudomonadota > Gammaproteobacteria > Enterobacterales > Vibrionaceae > Vibrio. The sequence continues at coordinate 33,269 of NZ_MCUV01000007.1, forward strand.
CTCGTCACCACGGATTGCAGTATCAGCCAGTACTGTAGCAGTACCCGGTTGAATCTCTACAATGCCACCAGAAACATAAATGAATTCCTCGTGACCGTGCTGCTTAACAATACGCACCATACCTGGCGTGATAGCGGTCAGCAACGGTGCGTGACCATGGAAAATACCAAGCTCACCATCGCTACCGGTCACCTGAAACGTTTCAACACGGCCAGAGAATAGTTTCTTCTCTGCGCTGACTACGTCTAGGTGAAAGGTTATTGCTGCCATATCGCCTCCTATTTAGCCGTTATAGCTTCTTGGCCTTCTCGATAGCATCTTCGATCGTACCGCAGTACATGAAAGATTGCTCCGGAATGTCATCATACTCACCAGCAAGTAGACCTTTGAAGCCACGTAGAGTCTCTTTAAGAGATACGTAAACACCTGGGTCACCAGTAAATACTTCCGCTACGTGATAAGGCTGAGTTAGGAAACGCTCAATCTTACGCGCACGAGATACAACTTGCTTATCTTCTTCAGATAGCTCGTCCATACCTAGGATAGCGATGATATCTTTTAGCTCTTTATAACGTTGCAGTGTTGTTTGTACACCTTGCGCTACATCGTAGTGCTCTTGACCAACAACTAGAGGATCAAGCATACGAGATGTTGAATCTAGTGGGTCAATCGCAGGGTATAGACCCATAGCTGCGATGTTACGGTTAAGTACAACTGTTGCGTCTAAGTGAGCAAAGGTTGTTGCTGGAGATGGATCCGTTAAGTCATCCGCAGGTACGTATACCGCCTGAACAGAAGTGATAGACCCCTGTTTAGTTGAAGTAATACGTTCCTGAAGTACGCCCATTTCTTCTGCAAGTGTTGGTTGGTAACCTACCGCAGATGGCATACGACCTAGTAGAGCCGATACTTCTGTTCCCGCAAGTGTGTAACGGTAGATGTTATCAATGAACAGTAGAACATCACGGCCTTCATCACGGAAGCGCTCTGCAATTGTTAAACCAGTCAGTGCAACACGTAGACGGTTACCTGGTGGCTCGTTCATTTGACCGTAAACCATCGCTACCTTAGATTTTTCAGGTTCAGCAACGTTTACAACGCCAGCTTCCTGCATCTCATGGTAGAAATCGTTACCTTCACGAGTTCGCTCACCTACACCCGCAAATACGGATAGACCTGAGTGTTTTAATGCGATGTTGTTGATAAGTTCCATCATGTTGACAGTCTTACCTACACCAGCACCACCGAATAGACCGATTTTACCACCCTTAGCGAATGGACAAATCAAGTCAATTACTTTAACACCTGTTTCTAGAAGTGCCGTCTCATTTGACTGCTCTTCATAACTTGGTGCTTCACGGTGAATTGCGTAGTGCTCTTCAGCACCAACATCACCACACTCATCAATCGCATCACCAAGAACATTCATGATACGGCCAAGAGTTTTCACACCCACTGGAACGGTGATTGGAGCGCCAGTATTTTCAACTGTCAAACCACGACGTAAACCATCAGAGCTACCCATTACGATTGCGCGAATAACGCCACCGCCTAATTGCTGCTGAACTTCAAGAACAAGACGTTCTTTCGCTTCAGTAACATTCAGAGCATCGTATACACGAGGTACTTCACCCTGTGGGAACTCTACGTCGACTACCGCACCGATGATCTGTACGATCTTACCTGTAGCCATCGTTAATCCTCTAACTATTTAGTTTTACCTAATGCTTAAACCGCTGCTGCACCTGATACGATTTCAGACAGTTCTTGTGTAATTGCCGTTTGACGGGCTTTGTTATACACGAGCTGTAGATCATCAATCAGTGCATTAGCGTTGTCAGTTGCAGCTTTCATTGCAATCATTCGAGCAGCCATTTCACAGGCTAGGTTCTCGACCACTGCTTGATAAACCTGAGATTCAACAAAGCGAATCAATAAGGCATCTAATAGTGGTTTTGGCTCAGGCTCATAAATGTAATCCCAAGCATGAGTGCGCTGCATCTCTTCGCTATCCGATTTAGGCAAAGGTAGTATTTGATCGATCGTTGGATCTTGAATCATAGTGTTTTCAAATCGATTGAACACTACGTACAGGCGATCTAATTCGCCTTCATCATACTTTGTCAACATCACACCAACAGAACCAATCAGGTCTTCAAGGCTTGGGCTATCGCCAAGACCAGAAACTTGAGCAGCTACTTTTGCGCCAGTGTGACTGAAAAAGGTTGTTGCTTTAGAACCGATAACGGCCAATTCAATTTCAGCACCTTTTTCAGACCAAGACTGCATGTTATTTACGACTTTTTTGAACAAGTTAATGTTCAAGCCGCCACACAATCCACGGTCAGTTGAAACTATGATGTAACCAACACGTTTGGCTTCACGTTCCTCGAGATACGGATGACGATACTCAAGGCTACCGTTTGCCAAATGACCGATCACTTTACGCATTGTTTCAGCATAGGGACGGGAAGCTTCCATCGCATCTTGCGAGCGACGCATTTTTGAAGCTGCTACCATTTCCATTGCTTTCGTGATCTTTTGAGTGCTTTTAACACTCCCGATCTTATTACGAATCTCTTTTGCGCCGGCCATCGTTACTCTCCGTTTAGGTAATTGCCGTTAGAAGGTGACCGTGAGGCCACCCACCAATTAAATTACCAAGTCTGGGTTGCTTTAAAATCGTCAGTTAGCTTTTTAAGCTTCGCTTCGATTTCATCGTTATAAGCACCCGTTTTGTCGATCTCAGAAACAAGATCGGCATATTGACCGCGAGCATACGACAGTAAAGCAGCTTCGAAATCGAGAAGCTTATCAAGCTCCACGTCATCTAAATAGCCACGCTCTACTGCGAAGATAACTAATGCTTGGTCAAATACAGATAATGGAGCGTACTGCTTTTGCTTCATTAGTTCTGTTACTTTTTGACCATGGTCTAGCTGCTTCTTAGTTGCGTCATCAAGATCAGAAGAGAACTGAGCGAAAGCTGCAAGTTCACGGTACTGAGCTAGTGCGGTACGGATACCACCAGATAGCTTCTTGATGATTTTAGTCTGAGCTGAACCACCTACGCGAGATACTGAGATACCTGGATCAACCGCTGGACGTACGCCGGCATTGAACAGTTCAGTTTGTAGGAAGATCTGACCATCGGTAATCGAGATTACGTTAGTCGGTACGAATGCTGATACGTCACCCGCTTGGGTTTCAATGATAGGTAGAGCAGTTAAAGAACCTGTCTTACCTTTCACTTCACCATTTGTGAAATGTTCTACATACGCTTCATTTACACGAGCAGCACGCTCTAGTAGACGAGAGTGAAGGTAGAAAACATCCCCTGGGAATGCTTCACGACCTGGTGGACGTTTAAGTAGTAGTGAAATCTGACGGTAAGCGACCGCTTGCTTAGATAGATCATCATAAACAATCAGTGCATCTTCACCGCGATCACGGAAGTACTCACCCATCGCACAACCTGCGTATGGCGCTAGGTATTGTAGCGCTGCAGATTCAGAAGCTGATGCAACAACAACGATAGTGTTAGCTAGCGCGCCGTGCTCTTCTAATTTGCGTACTACGTTTGCAATTGTTGATGCCTTTTGGCCAATCGCTACGTAGATTGAGAAAATACCAGAATCACGTTGGTTGATGATAGCGTCAATCGCCATCGCCGTTTTACCAATCTGACGGTCACCGATGATAAGTTCACGTTGACCACGACCGATAGGGATCATTGAGTCAACTGACTTATAACCAGTTTGTACTGGTTGATCAACAGATTTACGATCGATTACACCAGGAGCGATAACTTCTACTGGAGAAGTTAGTTTCGCTTCAATTGGACCTTTACCATCAATTGGCTCACCTAGTGTGTTTACAACACGACCAAGCATTTCAGGACCAACTGGTACTTCAAGAATACGACCAGTACCTGTTACTTTCATGCCTTCCTGTAGGTCAGCATATGGTCCCATAACAACCGCACCAACCGAGTCACGCTCAAGGTTAAGTGCTAGTGCATAACGACCATTCGGTAATTCAATCATTTCACCTTGCATCACGTCTGCTAGACCGTTGATGCGAATGATACCGTCGCTTACCGAAACGATAGTACCTTCATTACGAGCTTCACTTACAACGCTGAAAGATTCAATACGTTGCTTGATTAGATCGCTTATTTCCGTGGAATTAAGTTGCATGCTCCAATCCCCATTAAGACTGCAATGCATCGCTCAGGCGGTCAAGACGACCACGTGCTGAGTTATCAATGACTAAGTCTCCGGCTCGAATAATAACTCCACCAAGTAGAGTCTCATCTATACTGCAATTCAGCTGAACTTTACGCTCTAGTCGCTGTTCTAGTTTGCTGCTGATAGCGTCACGTTGTTCTTGAGAAAGCTCAACGGCTGAAGTAACTTCAACATCGATTTTTTTCTCATGCTCTTGTTTAAGAACAATGAACTCGTTAAACACTTCAGGAATCGCTTTTAAGCGACTATTTTGTGCCATTACCTTAATTAGGTTTTGGCCAAACTCATCAAACTGTTCACCACAAATAGTGATAAAGATTTCTGCCATTTTACCTGCAGACGTAGAGCCCATAAGCTCACGAACTTCATCGTTCTTTGCAACTTCAGCGGCAAAGGCAAGCATTTCGACCCATTGGTCTAGCTGCCCTTTTTCCAAAGCAAAGTCAAAGGCTGCTTTAGCATAGGGGCGTGCGATAGTAGTCAAATCAGACATATGCGCCCCCAGACTTAAAGTTTTGCAGTAATGTTGTCAAGAATATCTTTGTGCGCATCTTTATCGATTGAGCGCTCTAGGATTTTCTCGGCACCAGCTACAGCCAGAGTTGCAACTTGTTTACGTAACTCATCACGTAGACGAACGCGTTCTGCTTCAATTTCAGCATCGGCTTTAGCGATGATGCTCTGGCGTACTGCCTGAGCTTCTTCACGAGCTTCTTCTAAAATCGCCGCTTTGCGCTTATTCGCTTCATCGATAAGTTCAGTTGCGTTACGTTTCGCTTCTTTCAATTGGCTAGAAGCGTTGGCTTGTGCTAGATCTAAGTTCTTTTCAGCGCGTTCAGCGGCTGAAAGACCGTCAGCAATTTTCTTCTGACGTTCTTCGATTGCATCCATAATTGGTGGCCATACATATTTCATGCAGAACCAAACAAACATAGAGAATGCAATCGCTTGACCTAGCAGAGTTGCGTTCATATTCACAACAGCTACCCCTCTTTATTCATAAAGAATGTGTCAAATCAGAGCAAATCGAATTTGCTCCGCCCGGTTGATTAACCAGCTAGTTGACCTACAAATGGGTTTGCAAAAGTAAATAGTAGAGCGATTACGATACCGATCATTGGAACCGCATCCAATAGACCAGCGATGATGAACATCTTAACTTGCAGCATAGGAGCCATTTCTGGTTGACGCGCAGCGCCTTCAAGGAATTTACCGCCAAGAATTGCGAAACCGATCGCTGTACCTACCGCACAAAGACCAACAATAATAGCTACAGCAATAGCTGAAAAACTTAGTACAGTTTCCATTTACGTTCTCCGATTAACATTAATAGTTAGAATAAAAGATTAAAAATTTTTAGTGGTCGCTATCTTCATGAGCCATTGATAAGTAAACAATTGTCAACATCATGAAGACGAATGCTTGAATCAAAATAACTAAGATATGGAAAATAGCCCAAGGTAGTGCACCTACCCATTGTAAATACCACGGTAACATTGCAGCGATAAGAATGAATACGACCTCACCCGCAAACATGTTACCAAACAAACGCATCCCTAAAGATAATGGTTTCGCGAGGAGCGAGACGATTTCTATGAGAAGGTTAAATGGAATCATGATTGGATGATTAAATGGATGTAAAGCCAATTCCTTCGTAAAGCCACCTAGACCCTTCACTTTGATGCTGTAGTAGATCATCAGAGCAAACACGCCTAAAGCCATTGACATGGTTATATTCACATCAGCACTTGGAACCACCTTAAGATAAGGGATACCTAGCCAATGCTCAGCTGGATAAGGTAAGAAGTCGATAGGAACTAGATCCATCAAGTTCATTAAGATAATCCAGCAGAATATAGTCAGTGCCAGCGGAGCAACAAGAGGATTGCGTCCATGGAAAGTTTCTTTAACGTTGTCAGCAACGAATTCCACAACCATTTCAACAAAACACTGTAGCTTACCTGGTACACCCGCTGTTGTTTTCTTAGCTACAGAGCGAAAAACCCAAAGGAAAATCACACCAGTAAACACAGAAAAGAACAGACTATCTATATGTACGTTCCAGAAGCTTGCTTCATCAGCGACTAAACCTAACTTGGCTAAAGAGAGGTTTTGTAGGTGATGTTCAATATATCCGGATGCTGTTTGCGCAGCCATAACTCATCCTATTTTCTATTATTAATGAAAAACACTGGTGCAAAGATATTAACTCCAAGAACCAGTAAATAGGCCAGTTTGAGGGGAACAAGTTCCACCTGCATATACATGTAGACAAGAGAAAATAGCAATACCGTGATTAAGATTTTAAGTGCTTCACCTGCATAGAAAGAAGCCGCAACTAACTTCGTTGCTCTTGCTCCACTAAACAGAAAGGCACATACAGAAAAAACTGCATTAGCAATAACAAAAATGCCACCACCAATTAATGCAGCCAAACCCCAATCAGTATTGATGGTAATGCTCAATCCTACTGCCAGAAAAATAACCACGCTAACTTCAATCAATAACAATTGCTTTGCAAGCTCTCGCCCTGGTTTTGCTAACGTAGCTACCATGTATTTATCCTCTATTTCTAAATAGTAATGACTATAACACTCACTATTTTTGTGCACTAAAATGCATAGCGCTAGATGATGGCAAAAGTATACGGCCGAGTTACTTTATTGCAATAAAAACGCAGCATGAAGTTGCATTTTTGTTTGCCCACCGACACTTTTGACCACAATTCATTTGTAATACAATTACTGAATGATCAGTATCTCATTTTAGCTTTCTAATTTAGCGATTAATTGTTCAATTTTGTGATGTGTATCAACACTTATCGTCACTTTTGCCTTTCCATTAACCAAATTTACTATAGAAACTTTCGCATCAAGCACCTTGCTTAACTTATATGACATTTGCTGTACATTTACGTCATGAATGCTTTCGCCACCACAAATGCGTGGTGAAACCCATCTTTTGACCATATTTTCGGTCTGTCTGACCGTTAACTTCTTAGCTACAACCTGCTCAGCAGCCTTCGTTTGCTCATCATTTTTAAGGGCTAGCAGTGCCCGCGCATGACCCATATCTAATTGATGCTCTGCCACTAACGATTTGACGGATTCTTCAAGCTGATTTAAGCGCAATAAATTACTGACTGTAGTGCGAGACTTGCCTATGACTTCAGCAATCTGTTTATGGGTTAACTCAAACTCATCCTGTAGGCGCTCTAAAGCCTGTGACTCCTCAATCACATTCAAGTCTTCACGCTGGATGTTTTCAATCAGTGCCATCGCCATCGCAGCTTTATCTTGGACGTTTTTAACCAAGCAGGTCACTTGAGTTAGACCTGCTTGTTTTGCCGCTCTCCAACGACGCTCACCCGCAATAATTTCATAAACCGCATCACCGATCTGGCGCACCACGATCGGTTGAATAATGCCTTGAGACTGAATCGACGCCGCCAATTCCTCTAGCGCTTCAGGCTCTATTGATTTACGCGGCTGATAAACGCCAGAGCGCAATGAATGGATAGGAAGGTCCATTAGCGTTCCATTGGCAGAGAGAGTTTGGCTTTGTGAAGCAGTTTGTTGTTTCTCACGCGCTAATGAACTTGTGGCAAGTAGCGCGTCTAATCCCTTACCTAAACCACGTTTAGACATGTAATGAAATTCCTTTAATATGTATGAGTTATAGCTGCTCTTCTCGGCGTAGCATTTCACCAGCTAGTGCTAAGTAGGCTTTCGCGCCTGATGAATACTTATCGTAATACATCGCAGGCTTGCCGTGGCTTGGAGCCTCAGCTAAACGAACATTGCGCGGTATAACGGTGCGATACACTTTCTTTCCAAAGTGTTTCTTTAATTGATCGGAGACTTCATTTGAGAGGCGATTTCGAGGGTCGTACATCGTACGCAGCAAACCTTCTATTTTAAGGTCGGCATTGACAACAGCGGCGAGCTTGCTAACGGTATCCATAAGCGCTGTAAGCCCTTCTAAGGCAAAGTACTCACATTGCATAGGAACAAGTACAGAATCAGCAGCAGCCATCGCGTTGATGGTTAAGAGGTTCAATGAAGGGGGGCAATCGATAAAGATGTAATCATAATTATCGCGCGCGGTAGAAAGCGCATTTTTCAGACGAATTTCACGAGCAAAGACTTCCATTAACTTAATCTCAGCAGCCGTCACATCACCATTGGCTGCAATTAAATCATAATGGCCACTGGTATCACGACAAACGACTTGATCAAATGGAACCTCTTCAACTAAAAGATCATAAGCGGAGGCGTTGACTTGGTATTTGTCGACGCCACTCGCCATAGTAGCATTTCCTTGAGGATCAAGATCGACAACTAAAACTTTGCGTTTCGTTGCCGCCATTGATGCCGCTAAATTAATGCATGTGGTGGTTTTACCCACACCACCTTTCTGGTTTGCAATTGCTACTATCTTTCCCACATCCCTGCCTCATAATCATTCCTTACGAGACAAGACTACAAGATGACGCTCCCCTTCTAACTCAGGAACTTGCAAAGATTTGATCTCACTCACAGAACACCAGCTAGGAAGGTGGTCAATTTCGTCTTCTTGCACCTGACCTTTCAGTGCAAAGAACAATCCTGTGTCTTCTTTTGGCAAATGGTGACACCACTCAACCATGTCAGTCATCGAAGCAAAAGCACGGCTTAATACACCATCAAACTTCTCTTCTGGCTGAAATTCTTCAACACGGCTTTGCACTGTCGTCACATTTTCAATCGATAACTCATGCAGCGCTTGTTTAATAAAACGGATGCGCTTACCTAAGCTATCCAGTAAGAAAAACTCACACTCTGGGTTCATGATAGCTAATGGAACACCTGGTAAACCTGGACCAGTACCGACATCAATAAAACGAGTACCACGTAAGTGAGCGCTAACCATTATGCTGTCCATAATGTGCTTAATCAGCATTTCCATAGGATCGCGAACTGACGTTAAGTTGTACGCTTTGTTCCATTTGTTTAGCATTTCAACATAACCGACAAGTTGGTTACGTTGAGTGTCGCTCACCTCTAGCTCGGTTTGAGCGAGAAGTTGATCTAATCGGTTACGTAGTGCGGTCATTATTCTGCTTCCTCGCCTTTCTTAAGAAGACCTTGTTTTTTTAGATATACCAATAAGATAGAAATTGCAGCAGGCGTAATACCTGAAATACGAGACGCAATACCTAGACTTTCTGGTTGCGCTGTCGTCAATTTCAATACCACTTCATTCGATAGGCCTTTAACTTGGCTGTAGTCGAGATCCAGTGGTAACTTGGTATTCTCATGACGAAGTGATTTATCAATTTCATCCTGCTGACGTTGAATATAACCAGCATATTTCACCTGAATCTCAACTTGCTCAGAAGCTTGTTGATCTTCGATCGCAGGAGCAAAGTTCTCTAGTGCCGTAAGCTGCGAGTAAGTCATTTCAGGGCGACGTAGAAGATCTTCACCGCTTGCCTCACGTGACATTGGTGATTTAAGTAATTGATTTAACTTTTCAATATTTTCAGACTTTGGATTCATCCACGTTTCTTTCAAACGCTGACGTTCCTTTTCAATATTTTCCACTTTCTCGTTAAAACGCGTCCAACGAGTATCATCAATTAGGCCCAGTTCACGTGCTTGTTCTGTCAAACGTAAATCGGCATTGTCTTCACGTAGCAATAAGCGATATTCCGCACGTGAAGTAAACATACGGTAAGGTTCTTTTGTGCCCATGGTTGATAGGTCATCAATCAATACGCCCATGTAAGCTTGGTCACGACGAGGGCTCCAACCTTCTTTGCCTTGACTCAATAAACTTGCGTTCATACCTGCCATTAGACCTTGAGCGGCAGCTTCCTCGTAACCCGTTGTTCCGTTAATTTGACCAGCAAAGAACAAACCAGAGATAAATTTGGTTTCGTAGGTCTGTTTTAAATCGCGAGGATCAAAGAAATCGTACTCAATGGCATAACCTGGACGAACAATATGTGCGTCTTCAAATCCCTTCATCGAACGAACGATCTGAACTTGAACATCGAAAGGTAAGCTGGTTGAAATACCATTAGGGTATAACTCGTGCGTTGTTAATCCTTCAGGCTCAATGAAGATTTGATGGCTATTTTTATCAGCAAAGCGCATCACTTTATCTTCAATCGATGGACAGTAACGTGGACCAATACCTTCAATCACACCCGCATACATAGGGCTACGATCAAGGTTAGCTCGGATCACATCATGTGTATTCTCATTGGTATGAGTAATAAAACATGGGATCTGACGAGGCTGCTGGCTGCGGTTGCCCATAAATGAAAATACAGGAGTTGGATTATCACCGTGCTGCACTTCTAATTGAGAGAAATCAACACTACGCGCATCGATACGAGGCGGTGTGCCGGTTTTTAAACGATCAACACGGAAAGGAAGTTCACGTAAACGACGAGCGAGCGAGATCGACGGAGGATCGCCTGCACGGCCACCTGCTGAACTTTCCATACCAATATGGATCTTGCCACCAAGGAAGGTACCAACGGTCAATACCACCGCTGAGGCGTGGAATTTGAGGCCCATTTGGGTCACAACACCGACAACTTGATCCTGTTCAACGATCAGATCATCAACCGATTGTTGAAACAACGTTAGGTTTGGCGTGTTTTCTAAAACATTGCGTACATACGCTTTGTACAATGCTCGGTCAGCTTGTGCACGAGTTGCACGAACGGCTGGACCTTTTGATGCATTCAAAGTTCTAAACTGAATACCTGCATGATCAATAGCTTGAGCCATTAAGCCACCCATAGCATCGACTTCTTTCACTAAGTGACCTTTACCGATACCACCAATGGCTGGGTTGCAAGACATTTGTCCTAGCGTATCGATGTTATGAGTCAAAAGTAGTGTGCGTTGACCTGTACGAGCTGACGCTAGCGCGGCTTCCGTACCTGCGTGGCCACCACCAACAACAATGACGTCAAATTTTTCGTGATAAAGCATGTGCCGACCTCAGGTTAAAAACGATTTAATGGGCAGATAAAAAGGAGCAGTATTCTACCTGTTTTCCTCTACTGAGAGAATCGTTTTTCTATATTTTAAAAATGATCTTCTTTCATTATATATATATAAGATCT
>NZ_MCUV01000008.1 GCF_002873395.1 Vibrio sp. 10N.286.49.B3
CAAAACCAGAGCGTTGGTCAGCGAAAACATCACCTATGGACTCAAAGTTCGAGGTATTTATCCCGTTGCTCGTGAGAGGAAGCTAAAAGAGATGCTGGCGATGTTTGACTTAGATAAGTACGCAGACCGAGGTGTGAATCAATTGTCGGGTGGTCAGCGTCAACGTGTAGCACTAGCCCGCGCTATCATTACCGAGTTGTATTATCAATGGCAGTGCAACGCTTAATGTGATGCTAAGACCAGAAGATATTCAGTTGACTGAGATCACCGACGATGAAAATGTACTAACTGGTACCGTCGCTAGCACCGTATTTTTAGGCGATCGAACACGCGTTATGCTTCGTGGTGTAACCAATGATGCGCAGGTAATGGTCGACTGTTTTGAACGTGTTGAGTATCAAGCTGGGCAAGTTGTGACTCTGTCATTTGACCCTTCTCGTCTTATCTCTTTAAAGAAGTAGAACCATGCTGATTGCACATTTAACAGACTTACATATCAAAAAAGGCGGTAAGCAGGCCTACCGCTGTGTCGATACCTTAGACTGCTTACGTAAGGCGGTAAGCCATATTAATAACTTGAAGCCAAGACCAGACTACCTTGTTATCACAGGCGATCTTGGTGACTTTGGTACACCTGACGAGTATCAAGTTATTAAACAAGAACTGCTCAACGTCCAGTTACCGATACTTGCGGTGCCTGGTAATCATGATGAGCGCAATAACTTGCGTGAAGGTCTAAAAGATATTGTCGAGTGTAACCATCCAGATTTTTGTAATGTTGTTGTAAATCATCAAGGTCAATTACTGATCGGCCTTGATAGCTCTGTGATAGGTAAGCCTTATGGTTATCTCTCTGAGGAAACTTTATCTTGGTTAGAAACGACACTTCAGCAGAACCTAGATAAACCCGCTTTACTGTTTATCCATCACCCACCTATGCATGTGGGGTTGAACCATATGGATGTTCAAAAACCTTCAAAACGCTGATGAACTCAGCTCGGTACTTAATAAGTTTGATAATGTTCAAGGAATTTGTGCAGGGCATTTACACCGGCCAATTACAGCGACTTGGAATGGACTACCTGTTTGGGTAGGCCCGTCGCACAGCCACTCTGTCACACTGGATCTCGCACCAAATGCATCGCCATCTTTTTCATTAGAGCCGACTGCGATTCAACTCCTAAAATTTGAAGGGAAATCGGTGGTGTCACACATTAGCTACATCAGTGATAGTGACGGTCCATACCCTTTCTTTAATGAGAAAGGCTTGTTAATCGACTAGCACCGAGTATGAGCGAGCCTCCCACATCAGCTACGTGATTAAGACAACGATAAGCTAGAGGAGTGGAGTGTGCATAAATACATGCTGTTAATGTGATAGATGAACGGTAACGAAGCTTCGAAAAATAGAGTACACGTGACATTGTTATTAATTGACATAGCGCCTAGAGAAATTTATCTCTAGGCGCAGTTTTCATAGTAGTTAAGTACTGGGATTAATCTTCAGCAAATTAATTTAGGTTACCGTAACGACTTTCGTAAAGTGATGCATGAAACTGTTTTGCAGCATCAACGAGCTCTTGGTACGGTGTGTCGGTGACAGTCACAAAACCGTTGTTGTAGTTTTCACCATCCCATGCACGTCCTGTCACTGGAGAGTCTAGGTATTGGAACCAATGCGCACCGACAAAGTATGGGTTATCTACAATACTTTGCATGTAATGCTTGAACATATCACCACGCCATTGTTGAGATTCGCCACTGATTGGTCCTGGATGGAACATACCACTATCCATCGCACCAAAGGCAAACTCGCCAATAAAGCTAGGTTTATCCAATTCTTCTAGTTGGCTCCAGTCCCCTTTTGACTGAAGATCATAAGCATAAAGATTATAGGACATCACATCCACATATGGTGCTGCCGCTTTCGTTGCTTCTGGTGTTACGCCCCAATCAGCAAAGCGCGAACCAAGAAATAGGTGATTTGGCAATTCTTGCTTCACTTCTTCACTCACAACCTTGAAGAACTCGTTAGCGTGCAATGTTAAGAACATTGAGAAGTCAGATTTTAGCGTATCAGTATACTCTCCAGAAAATTGATAGCCATCCGATAGATCATCCCATGACTCTAGACTCTCAGCCCAAGCGGTATTTAGTAGAGTAATTTCACCATATTTACTTTTCAGCGCCTCAACATATGCGGTTTTCGCAAAACTATTTTTTGCATTTAGACGCAATGTTGAGATAGCGAGAGAATAGTGGTTGGCATCGAGTTGCATGTTGCCCCATGTAAGTTCATTATCGACAAATATTCCAATGCACCAAGGTGAATCAATTACATCTTGAGCAACACTCTTAGCCATTATTTCTACAGATTTTCTAAATTCTGGGTCAAACGGATCATGCATGGCCCCCCAATAATCGTTACCCGTTTTTATTTTTTGGTGATTGCCTACAATCCAACCATGCGCTGTGTATGGAATTTTAGTATTGCTGTAATAGCCTGTATCGGACCAGTTACCTAATGAAGTGAAGCCCCAGTCCATCATTCGTGAGAGTACGACCTCTCGCCAGGTTATCAAAGCTTCATTAAAGGAATCAGGTGCAAACTTGCGTTGTAAGTTTGCACCATAAAACGAGAAGACTTCACCGTGATCAAGAGGACCATCATGAATCATTTTGCTGTATTGATAAGATTGAGCCAGAGGATCATTATAATCTGGTAACCAGCTAAACATGTTGCGACGTAAATCGGAAAGTTCGGTTTTTTCTCCTTTTTGTTCAAGGTACGGGACACCCGATATTTCACTTGGGCGATAGTTAGTTGTGTCAGGCTTTTCTATTTGGGTAAAGCCAACCCCTGTAGTCGTAAAGGTATCATCTAGTCTAATGTTGTCGAGACCTGTCGCAAAGTAAAGGTAGCCTTCAGGGTCAACAAGTGCCCATTTACCTTTAACTTTTTCTGTTCGGAAATAACCTGTTGCATCAAGTCTTGGACCTTCTTTCCAGCCACCAAATTTTGATCTGTCGGGCATTAACGAGGCATTTTTTATTAGGCTAATGTCTTCTTTTGCCCGCTGGACAAGCTGCTCATCATCAGTGATTTTTTCATTCCATTTATCTTCCTTATATTGGCCATATTGGTCAATTAAATTCTCAAATCGTTTAGAATCTGCCGCGAGATTGGGAAGCAAAGACACCGCTGATATTTCCAGCGTGGCTTCATTCTGAGGGTTCATTTGGAATAGTTGGATACTAACAATGTTACTGGTGTCCAACTCATCGGCACCCCAGCCAAATCCCATTTGCTGTGCCTGATACGCTTTTCTTGGTGGAAGCCCCCTCATACCTGCATCAAATGTTTGGTCTAAGTTCTTTAGAGTAAAATAATACGTACCTTCATCATTGGGTGATAGCTGCACGTAACCAGTGCGGCTATGCTTTACGCCATCTGACTTACCGCCGAGGTTGACATCTACATCATCATCAACACGAACATAGAGTTGGATTGGTGCTTCACCAGTATATTTGAGGTCAAAACCTAAAGTGATGTCTTCATATTGGCTCCAGTCCCAGGGCTTGTCTTGAGCAATTTTAACCGTTGGGTAGTCTTCATCCGTACCATAGTGAACTTCGAGCGTTTTCTTTCCATTATTATCTACAATACGAACATCTGAACCGGTATGACGTTCAATCATGTCAAGACTGCCGTCATCGAATGTAATTACGGGAGCAATGATATCAATGGGCGCATCGATCATTTTTGTTTCGCGAACCTCTGATTGGACTAAATCCCCCGTCCCTTCAAGAAAATCGACATTATGAATTAATAACGTTTGTTTATCTGCTGGTCCAACGGTGTACAAGGTCATCTCATACAATTGGCGTAAGTTGAGCGCTTCTCCCCCACGATAACCGGGCATTTCCATGGCTGAACCACTGAAATAAAATTCAATAGTTCGTTTTTCATTGGGTTTTAGATCGACTGGAAGATCGAGTTGATGGTTCGCTGCACCCATGATACCAATGGTGTCAGCAAGTTTTATTTCGAAGTGCAAAGGGGCATTAGTTGGGTTTTCAACCTCCATAGAGAACCCGCCCTGTGTGTTCCAGTCCCATTTTTCATCAGGCGCAAAAATCTTCACTCCGGGCCATTTTGAATTGGCTTCGCTTTCGCTAATAGCATCGAACTCGATGGCTAATGTGCCTTCTTTCTTTTTAATGGTCACATGGCTTGATTGCATCTTATTCATGATTTCGTCGGAGGTAAGGTCAAGTTTTGCCGCGGTGTTTAAGGTGGACTCATTTACCAGTGATGTTTGTGCACCCACATGATGTGTATACACTAAGCTGGCAGCAAGCGTACTGGCAATTAGAAGTGATAAGGCAGATCTTTGAAGTTTCAAGAGGGACTCCTTGTTCCTATATGATATTGGTTATTTAACATTGAAGTAAAGTTCAACCAAAAGATCTATAGGTAAACCTGTAGCATCGATAAAACTGTGACTACCGTGGCTTAAAATCATTAAAATTGCGATGGATATTTGATGTTGCCCATAAAAATGTCATGTTTACCATTTTGCAAATCAAGACTTAATAGCTGTAATCCCCTTTAAGGGTTTGGTGTTATTGCTAATTTATAAATAAAATGACTTTTGCGATATTGGTCAACGATTGGTTTGTTATGTTGGGTTATATTGGTTGATAAATTTATTAGGTGCAGCATGCTTGTGTTGATGCTGCCAGTTTGAGGTAACTATTAATATGTCTATGTTAGCAAAGGACGCTGTTAGGTTTTCTGAACATGATACGTCAATTTCATTATTTAATTTTTCAGAAGCAACAATTCCAAGTCAATTCTCGTTTGAAAATATCGAGGCAAAGATTGTATCGAGTGGTGATGGTATTACCACTGGTGAGCATGCGCTAAAAATACATACTCATAGTAAAGAGAACTTTTATACATCAGTTTTTCTTGAACCAAATGATGGCGAAGTATGGGATTGGAGTTTGTTGCCTGCATTTAGTTTTGCTTTTGATGCAACCAATGTAGGGCAACGTTCAACTCAGCTTTTTATTAATTTATTTGATCATAAAGGGCAAATGCATAGTCGCTGTGCAACGATTCCTTCGCAAACAAGTGATACTTACTTAATCGAATTAAAAGGTGAATTTCTTAAAGGAAAAACGAATTTTGACTCTGGTTTGCGCTCGAATCCGGCATCTTTTGATACTCCATTTACGTACGCAACATGGATGTGGGGGCTGATGAATGTCGATTTAACAAGCATCGTCAAAATCGAATTAAGTATACACGGCACTTTGATTGATCACGATATTATCTTTGATAACTTCCGTTTGATGTTAAATCCAGATCCAAATCCTGCCTTTCTTGATGGTGTCATCGATCAGTATGGTCAAAACCGCGATGCGTCTTATTCTGAGAAAGTAACCTCTGACGACGATTTGCTTGCCCGTACCGCTCGTGAATTGCAACAGTTGAAAGAAGGGGCGATGCCAGACCGAGGTAGGTTTGGTGGATTTATAGATGGTCAACGTTTGGAAGCGACGGGATTTTTTAGAACAGAGAAAATTGATGGTAAATGGTCGCTCGTTGACCCTGAAGGTTATCCATATTTTGCGACAGGTATTGATATCATTCGTTTGGCGAATGCCTACACCATTACTGGCGTGGATTATGACCATAACAAAGTAGAGTCTCGTGCATCCGATGACGTCACACCTGAAGACTCTAAAGAAAAAGTTACGGTTCCGTTTGCAGCCAAAGAAAGTGCCTATATAGCGAATAAAGCCCGTCGTGATATATTTCAGTGGTTGCCAAGTTATGAAGAACCATTAGGTGAGCATTATGCTTACATGCGTGAGTTGTTTGAAGGGCCTGTTGAGCGTGGAGAAACATTTAGTTTTTATGCGGCAAACTTACAACGTAAATACGGACAGGACTATTTGGAAAAATGGCGTGAAGTCACGGTTGACAGAATGTTGAATTGGGGTTTTACGTCATTGGGCAATTGGACGAATCCTGAATTCTACCGCAATAAGAGAATACCTTTTTTTGCGAATGGTTGGATTATTGGTGACTTTAAAACAGTCAGTAGTGGGGATGACTTCTGGTCGGCTCTTCCTGATCCATTCGATCCAGTTTTTAGAGAGCGTGCTCGCGCCACAGTAACGCAAGTACGTGAAGAGATCAAAGAGACACCATGGTGTGTTGGTATTTTTATTGATAACGAAAAAAGTTGGGGACGAATGGGTACGATCGAGGGGCACCATGGTATTGCGATTCATACCTTGGGTCGTGACGTCGCAGACTGCCCAACTAAGGAGGTATTCGTTGATACACTTAAAGCAAAATACCGCACAATTGAAGCATTAAATGCACGTTGGGATACCAGTATTCTATCTTGGGATATATTGGCTTCTGGCGTGAAAGCGTTAGAGCATAATGAAGCCCAGCTCGAAGATTATGGCATGTTACTTGAAGTTTTTGCTTCGGAATATTTCCGTGTCGTGAATGAAGAGTTAAAAGCACAACTGCCGAATCATTTGTATCTTGGCGTGCGATTTGCTGATTGGGGAATGACACCAGATGTAGTTCGTGCAGCGGCAAAACACTGTGATGTTATTAGCTACAACTATTACAAAGAAGGGTTGCACCCTGAACCATGGAAATTTCTACCAGAGATTGATATGCCAAGTATCATTGGTGAATACCATATTGGGTCCAAAGATGTAGGCTTCTATCATCCTGGGTTAGTATGCGCGGCAAATCAGCAAGAGCGTAGTGAGATGTATGAGAGTTACATGCACAGCGTGATTGATAACCCTTACTTTGTTGGGGCACATTGGTTCCAATACATCGACTCACCTATTGCTGGACGTTCATTTGATGGCGAGAATTACAATGTTGGTTTTGTGTCTACCGCGGATGTTCCGTATGAGCCAATGGTAGAAGCTGCGCAAAGACTGCATAGCCAAATGTATAAGCGCCGCTATCAAAAATAAAGGGCGTGTAAGGTAACTAAAAGGGCTGATTTCATCTATTAGCCCTTTACTCGGAGAGCGTTCATGACATGGACTAGAAAAGTGATCACCTTTTTATTACTGAATACGATGTTTTCTCCGTCGTTGTTTGCCTGTGCATTTCATGATCTTGCGACAGACAATCTAACCGAAGAATTGTCTTATACTGTCAGTTATTACATTAAAGTCGGACGTACTCAAGGGAAAATTGAAGAACCAAGTAATGATAGTATGGCAATGTATTTATTTTTAAATTCATTAAATAAAATGCCTCAAGAATCTACTGTGTTCGATTTTCGACAGCCTATTGATGGGCATATGTCGACCATTAATATGACGAGTAAATCGACATTGCTTGAATACAACCCTGAGCGTAAAGTGCCGATGCTGATAACCGAAATGGATATATTATGGGGATTGGCGCAGGGACGGTTTACTTGGCAGTGGGTCAAATCTGAAGGTCTAGCGACGATTAATGGTACTGCTGACCAACGATCAATATTAGATAAGATATTTAGCGAAATGTATATTTAATTAATTGTTTGATGTAATACCTTGTGCGTACATTCTATCTATTAATAGATAGAATGTATTGTCATTGTGCTACTTGATTAATAAATTAGGCCTGAAGGTAGTGGTGTCTAAATTGTATTTATGCTGTTAACTGTCAAGGATATAGTGCTCCCCATTTGATTGAATATTGGCGTGTAGCTGTGTTTATTTTAATTATTAAGGATATGTCATCGGTTATATTATAGTGGCGTATGTCAATATAAGCTCATGGCGTTTATTAATATAGGATAGGTAACATATAGATATAGTGTGTATTAACATTAGGGAAGAGTGATGAAAGGATATAAGAAGAGTGTGTTAACCCTATCTCTATTCGGTTTTTTTTGTACGTTGCCAGTAACATCATCAGCAAATAATACCCCGTTCATTGTCAAGCCAGTATCTCCAGTCGTGTTCAACAAAACAATAGATAGTGCAGTTAAACGACTTGTTTTAGAGCTCGATAATCAGGGAGAGTATGCGACACTTAGTGTTTATGCTGGGGAACAGTTAATTGTCGATAATATGAATGTGCCATCAAAAGGAAAACAAACCTTATCTGCATTGGTGAAGTTTTCTGATTTAGGTCAGGTAGAGTTAAAAGTAAAATCGCTAACCTCTTCATTGGTTATTCATAGTTTAACGTTAGAATCCGTAGAAGATTTAATTATCCCTCATTATGAAGATATTTCGGTAAAGGCGGGGCTTGATAAAATTAGTTCTCTAAAGTATGGCGGACCGTCAGTTGCTGATATTAATAATAATGGATATTACGACTTTGTTGTTAATAATCATAATGAGGAAAGCAGTAAGCTTTATTGGAATAATGGAGACGGTACCGTAACAAAACACCATAAAGACCTTTCTCGTTGGTATATGCATGATTTACATGGCACGTCATTCGCAGATTACGATAATGATGGTGATCTAGACCTGATTTTAGCGCAAGGTGGTGGTAATGGTAGAAACCCATCAAGGAACAACTTTTACCATAATAATGATGGTGAATTTGTACTCTATACAGGCGATATTGGCATCGAGCGAGGTGCTCGAGGTCGAGGATCTAAATGGGGAGACTTTAATAAAGACGGCAAGCTTGATTTTGTCATGATTAATGAAAGAGGGTTGTATAAAGAGACGCCACAACATCATTTTTATGAAAATGTGGGGGAGGGGAAGTTTGAATTGCGCTCGGTTGATGGGATTGAAAATGAAACGCCAGAGCGGGCATTAATTACCGACCTTAATAATGATGGTATTGATGACATTATTCTTTACGGACACCGTGATGCGATGTCTGTGTGGCGAGGAAATGGTGACTTTACCTTTACTAATATCACATCGCAGTTTCCTCAAGCGCTTCGTGATGTAAAACAAATTTCAGCCGTGGTTGATTTAGACATTGATAACAACGGTAGAACGGATTTGTATTTTGCTCGTGGTAATGAGTTTGAACACGGTCGTGGAGAAGCGCCTTCCGTTGATTTTGATCCAGAAACTAAACAGTTTTCTATTAAACCACGGCCGTACTTTGGTAAAGATCAGTGGCAGTTTACCGCTGATGGTACATTGAAACTGGATAACTACTATTTCCTAGGTCAAAATGGATTTCGTCATAAAGACTATCCGATATTTTTAGGCAAAGACAAGCACGCCACAGCAGTACCTTCCGGTGGGGAATTTGAATTTTCTGCTGAAGATGCACAAGGTTGGCCGGATGACATCAATAAGAGTGGCGTCTATTTTGGACACATAGGGAACGGGCAATGGAAGGCGGCGTTAGTGCGCAAAGGGGATATATTCTGGGCATACAAATTTAATCTTACCGGGGTAACATCTTACGACTTAGAATTTACGCCAGAAAATCGGAATCTCAGAGATTTCTTGATTCGAAATGATGGTGACAAATTTGTGGATGTATCGGAAGAGTGGCAGATACCTCGTGGCGGTAATGCACAAGGGGTGACAACGGGTGATTTTAATAACAACGGTAGGCAAGACCTTCTTGTTTATCGTTGGGGCAATGTTAACCATCGTATTTCTGATCTTATGTTGCTCAACAATAATGGTCGCTTTGAGGCGGTAACCATGCATGGAGCGTCTGATGTCGGCGGACCAGGCTATGGGGATATGGGACAAGCATTTGATTTTGATATGAATGGTCGAACCGATATTTTAAGTGGCAGTGAATTTGGTGAGTGGTATCTATACAGCAACCAAACAGAAGGTATCGGTAATTATGCTTTGGTTAGAGTTGGTTATTCACCGAAAGACAATATAGACTCGATCGGCGCGACGGTCACTGTAAAAACGGCGGATGGAAAGTGGCGCAAACGAGTGGGGTCTGCGGGGGAAATTTTTTCGCAAAGTTTGTTGAATATTGTCCATTTTGGCTTGGGTGATGCTGAAGAAATCGAATCCATTATGGTGACGTGGAGGAATGGTGAGTCGGTAGAATTTAAAGATAAATCGGTTAATCAACAGTTCTATACGGATAAACTGGATCCTGAGTCGTTAACGATTGAATCGGAGTTTGAACACATTCGAGAGAATACAGGGGTGGCGCTTGGGCTCATTTCGCATCCGTTGAACTCTGATGCCTCAGTAGTATGGTCAACTAGTAATAATAAAGTGTTAACGGTCAATCAGTCAGGCGTGGTTTCTGCCGTTGGGCAAGCTGGTCAATCCGCGACGATTACAGCCAAAAGCAAGGTGACTAATCTAGCAACGACACGCGCGTTCGAATTGGTGGATTGGTACCCTAACCCGATAGAATCGATTGTGCTCTCCGACAAAGAGACCTCGTTTATTGTCGGTGAAACGGTATCGCTTAATGTTGCTGTTAATCCGGCTCAACCGGATGATGCAACATTGACTTGGTCAAGTAGTGATGACGGTATTGCGACCGTTACGTCTCATGGTCTTGTCAGTGCTTTGAGCGTGGGTGAGGTGGTGATTACGGCTCAATCTGCGGTGAACAACACCATCAAAAGTACGATCAAGCTAACAGTGGAGCCTAATATCGAGGGTTTTGTTCGCATTTCAGGTCACGATACGTACGCTCAGCAACCCATCGTGATGAACGGTACGATGACGGTGAAAGTCGATTATCATGCCGGTACGGAGAACAAAGTCATCTCGGCTGATGAAGGTGGTTTGCGAATTTGGCTACGTCATTTTCAACGTAAATGGTTGCCTCAACGTGACATTGTTTTAGTGAAGGCTGAGGCGATTGATACTGAGTTCGGTAGTTTTAGTTTCACTATCCCTCTTGAAGGTGTTGCTCCAACTAATACATTGCCAGAGGGGCACTTTTATTCACTTCGAGCAACATTTACAGCCAGTGATGGCACTATGCACAGCCATGAAATTTATCCACTAAACTTTGTTGCTGACTAAATTTATGAGTTTGGAAGTGATGTAACGAGATATTAGTGTAGTAAAAACGGAGTTTGATATTAAAGCCCGACCTTGAAAATCAAGGTCGGGCTTTAATGATTGCTTTTGATGTTCTTATCTCACGTGTTATTTAGACTAACTTAGTTAATCGTGATCACCTTTATACCTTCCATGCGAATATTGGTTTCGATTGCCTCGGTCAGTTCATCTAATGGAAACTCGTGAGTGACGAGTTTTTCTATGGGAAGGCCAGTACGCTTAATGCCCTTCATACATTCTATCGCATTTGGGTAATCTTCTGGACTGTATGCCCACGAGCCTACTAAGGTGATCTCTTTATTACAGATATCCAAATGAGGATTCATGGTTGCTTCGCCATTATTAACAAAGAAGCCAACCTCACATACACCACCACCACGCGCTACTAATTTAAGTGCGGTAGAGGCAGCAGCAGGCACCCCGGTACATTGGAACGCAAAGCTCGCACCGCGGCCGTTGGTCAGTGATTTAACTTGTTCAACGATGCCAGCTGTATCATCAAAGTCCATAAAGTTAATCGTCTCTGTTGCCCCTAACTCCTTTGCCAGTTGCAGGCGAGATTCCTGACCATCTATTGCAATGATCTTCTGCACTCCAAGTGTTCTAAGAACTGCGATAACAGATAGGCCAATAGGGCCAACCCCCTGAATAAGAACGGTAGAAGCAAAGTTGATTAACTGTGTGCTTTTTGCGCGCTCTACCGCGTGAACTGCGACCGCAATCGGTTCAATAAGAATGCGTTCTTTCAGGCTAAAATTTGATACGTTAAAGAAGGTTGACCCTGGTTTTAGGACAAGGTATTCACCAAACCAACCATTAAAACGGTTTTCAGGTTGGTCGCCCATCAGGCCATAGCAACCCATGTTTTCACAAAGATTGGTTCTGCCTGGGGTGTTTACACAAGGCTCACACTCGCCGCATGGGATGATGCTGGTAATAATTTTGCTGCCAAGTGCGACAGGGTTTCCTATTGTATCTGATGCAATATTACGACCTAATTTAACTATTTCGCCAGTACCCTCATGACCAAGAACTATCGGCATAATGCCAAATGGATCATTGCGGTATTCATGGACATCGGTACCACAAACGCCACATCCTTCGATACGAACTAAGATTTCATCGTCCATGATGTTTGGGAGAGGATGTTCAATAAATTGAATTGTTTTGATGCCCTTAAGGACAGCAACCTTAGCCTTTTCTGGAATATACATAATCGTTATTTTCCTTATGAAATTTAAAAAGAATACAGTTTCTCGCTCGAGCACCTAATTAATTTGTGTCGAGTTGGCTGAATTTAGACATTAGGACCCTTAGTTACAGTGGAGAACTAAGGGCGGTATAACTGGACTGAATAACAATGTTTATCGAATTGAATTCACCGCCTTTAGACGGTCTAAGACGACAGCTTGAACTTGAGGAATAACCTCTTTCATGATGACTGGTGGATAAGCCGAAGCGACATCTTTGGTTATTTTTGCGTGAGCTTCTTGCATGTAAGTGGTATGGACAATTGTACCAATGTTAATTTTGGCAATCCCCATGGTGATTGCTCTTTGAATATCTTCATCGGCAATCCCGGTTCCACCATGCAGTACCAGAGGGTTAGATACTGCATTGGCAATCTGTTGTAAGCGATCAAAATGAATTTTTGGTGTTGTTGGTGTAAAGCCATGAGCGGTACCGATACCAATTGCAACGATATCTGGACCAGCCTCTTCGCATAACGCCACAACGTCTGCTACTGATGCTAGGTAATCATCTTCACTTTTTATGATGACATCTCGTCCCATAATTTTGCCAATTTCAGCTTCTACCGAGACACCAGCACTACGTGCGTAATCGACGACTTCTCGTGTCATTTTGATGTTGGTCTTAAGGTCATAATGAGAACCGTCAATCATGACAGAATCGTAACCATCGTCGATTGCTTGCTTACATAGATCAACAGAAGTGCTGTGATCGAGGTGTAAGTAAATTTTTTGATTGGCTATACGTTCAAAACCATCCACCATTTTTCGACATAAGTACGTACCATTCAGCTCGGCAACAGGTGGGTACGTCATTGCCATAAAGGGTAGGTCTAGCTCATTCGCTGCTAATGCAACAGCATGAAGATCATAAATATCATTAATATTAAAGCCCGCAAGACAGCGTTGTTCAGCACGGTACTGGTTTAGTAACGTAGTTAAGTTTGTAGACATAATTCAATTCCAGAGTGTTTTGTAACGTTAAAAGTCAAGTTTCTTTGGTAGACCGCGCCCCGTCGTTTGGGCGGCTGTTGCAGGCAGTTCATTGATACCAGCCCAATAGTTAAATTCACGTAGGTCTTCAAGAAGGTGACCTCGAGCAACAACCCAGTGATGATCCATTCCGTGATTCATGATGGAGCTGGCGACAGATTTAGAGTTAAGTTCTGTTGGGACAACCTCGCCATAGCAACCTCTATAGCGCATTGGTGATTCAACGAGATTTCCTTCAAATGAGAAGACGGTTGATGCATGAGGATATTGATATTTAGCGATGGTAACTGGGCCTGTTTCTTGTAAAAATTCGAACAACATGCCGTAGGAAGTTTCTGGATCGTAATTGTCCAGTATGCTGTGATTTCGTATTTCAAGCTGACATCCGCTACGCATTAACTTGGTTGATGTACCGCCACAGTGCCACATGCCAATTTTATTTTCACTATGATTGACGAATGAAAAATCCATGAGTGTCGGCAAGCCTTCGCCTACCGTAATTTCATTTAATATGGTCATGGTAAGTAAAGCACCCATGTCCGATTCATCGGCAACAGGGAGCCCAAGATCTTGTACTAATGAGCCTGCGCCATCGCCTGATATACCGTAGTTATCAAATAGCTCTGGCCAGTTTTTCAAAGCTACGCCGATGTAACCTTCTTTGTTTGCATAGTCGGCTATAGCCAAAGCCAGTCGAACCGACTTCTTCAATTCACCGTGCTTTACATCGCACTTATATACTTTGGGCGAATTCACCAGTTTATCGACTAATGGGTTCAATATGTCATCGTTGTATTTGGCTTCGCCATGTAGCCAAATAGTATGCATATCAATGCGTTCTACCGCTAAACCAAAATGTTTGGCAATCGACATTTCGTTGAGCTCACAATCATAGAATCCAGGAACACGCATCCCACCCACCATCAGCAATTTGGCGTGTTTTAGACGTGCTTTTGCGGATGTGGTGCGAATAAAGCGACCTAATGATTCGTTTAGGCTGTCTGCACCAGGTTCTTCAAATATCCAAGAATATTGAACTTCCATTGATGAAAGATTATTCAGCAAAAAATTTTGTCCGCACAAGCGGTTTGCAGTCAAACTTCCACCTGTGGTTTCTGTATGGGACCAACTCAATATAGGCACATTGTGGTCGGCTAACCAGAGTGCTAATGCGAGAGCCAAATCGCCTTGTATGTAAGAAGCTTGATAGATGATAAGCGCCTTCATACCTTGAGCGTAGTAACTTTCTAGGAGCGCTAGCATCTCTTCCTTAGTTTGAATCGGCTCTTCTTCGGCAAGCATAGAGTTATACTGGGAAAACACTCCCGTGACATCAGACACTGCTTGTTTATAAGACTGTTTGGCTTTTGCCCAATCAAAATGCAGTTCGAAACCAATGCCAATGAATCCTACAGGTACATTGCTGTAGTTAGCTTTAGGTGCAATTAGGGATTTCATTTCTTGTTCAAGCAATCCAGCACGAAGCGGAAAATTAGTCGTCATTAGGTTTACCTGCTATTGATAATTTTGGATAAAGGATTTAACTTCTGAAGGTGATGGAAAATATGTCCTGCCACCAAAATAGGTTGCAACGATAGCGGCAAACGCCGACGCAAAAACCATTCTTTCGGCCAGTGTGTCACCTTGAATTAGACTGTAGGCATAAGCGGCATGATAGGCATCTCCACAGCCTGTGGTATCCACGACGGCTACCTCAAAACATGGTTGGTGGATGATTTTACCTTCGTGTAGTGCCCAACTCCCATTTACTCCGTCAGTAATGACCAGTTGTGCATCACTTTGCTTACTGAGTGTATTGAGACAGGCTTCGGGATCTTGTTTATTAGAGATATACTGTGCAGCTTCAAGTGGCAAAATAACGTGGCAACCTAACTTGAGCATGGTTTTAAGTTGGGTGAGGTTACCGGCTTCCATATCAATGATAGAAGGTATACCTTTTTCTTTGGCTATTTCTAGCAAGGCGATATTACCTTCAACGTCATAGCCATCGACATACAACAGTTTTGTGTTATCTAGCCATGTAGGCTGGATATCTACCGCTGCAAGAGCTCGATAACCTTGAGTGGTATAGAAAACGGTCCTTTCACCTGATGCATCATCGACTTGCACTAGTGCTGTCGCGGGTACCATATTAGGTTCACAGAGCATTAAACTAGTATCAACATTCCATCGATTTAACTCATTACGTGCAATACTGCTTTGTGCGTTATTACCTAGGTAACCTATAAATGCGGTACTTAACCCAAGCGTTGCCATACCACATGCCCCATTGCCAGCAGGTGCTCCTCCTTGAATGATAATATTGTCTACTTTGTGTTTACTACCGTGATTGTATTGCTCAGGCAGTGTCACAAGCAGATCAATAACATTGAGACCTGAGACCAAAACATCAAATGTCATTTGATTGCTCCATCATAAGAATGTAAGTTGTTGGAATCAGATTACGAGAAATTCATGAGATAAGTTAAATACTCAATTAGGTCAATAGTGTACTATTTTACCTAGAGTTGTGTTTTTGGGGTGGTAATGTTGGAAAATAAGAACTTGATCATATTCTATGAGGGATACAATGAGACCTATACTTGAACATGTACCCAACACGGAACTCCAGTCTCTGTATTTTAATCGTTACGAAAAGACCAGCTTTACGTTTCCTTGGCATTACCATCCGCAATGGGAACTTAATTATATTATTGAGGGAACCGGCTCGGCTTATACGGGCAATACTATTCGCCATTTCGTTGCCAACGAATTAGCCTTGATTGCGCCAAACATCCCTCATTGTTGGAAAAGTAATGTAGGGGCAAAGAGTGGCGTGAAGTCGATATTTGTTCAATGGGATAATTGTTTCCTAGGTGATAACTGGCTAGAAAAACCAGAGTTTACGAGTATCAAAGCGATGTTTGATGGATGTCAATCAGGTTTGTCATTTAGTCGTGCAGATGCTTTTGGTGAGCGGATCATAGGGCTACAATTGAAAAGCCCATTTAGACGGATGGTAGGCTTTATTGATTTATTGCATGATCTGAGCATGCAAACAGAAGTTGTGCCATTAGGGCAAGGGAGCATGATTGCACCGACGATGGTAACGGACAAACGAATTATTGCTATTTTGGATTATGTGAGTCAGCAGTACGCTCGAAAAATAACGGCGGAGAATATGGCATCTTTAACCAACATGACCCCAGTATCATTTAGTAAATTTTTTACACGAACCTTTCAAAAAACATTTACACAGTTTCTTAATGAATACCGCATAAGTCAGGCTTGCAGTTTATTAATTTCGACTCGACTGACAGTAGAACAGATAGCTTATCAATGCGGGTATCAAAATATGTCGTTTTTTCATCGGCAGTTTAAGGTAATAAAAGATGGGGAAACACCGATTGCGTTTCGTGCATCCTATCTACAGGGTATTGATGAAGAGCCTGTAGATAGGACGTAGTGATTATCTTGTAACGGGCTTAAAGACACGAATCCAATCAACTAGCATGGTGTTTCGTCCAGAGGTGTCAGCAAGATCCTTATCGGTAGGGTTTGATGTCCACCAACTCTGTAATTCATTGTTAATTATAATATCCATTGGTTTGCTGAAACCCTGGCCATCTTGATAATTATAAGGGTCAATAACCGATGTTGGTGAGCGTTCACTTGCTTCCTTTAGATAGGAAAAGTTAAATTCGCCTCGCTCTTTTTTATAGATATCAACAGCTTGATACCCCTTTCTATCTTCTGACAACTTCTTGTTGCCGTTTACTTTTGGGTAGCTGTAAGTCCACGTCCATTCACCACGATTAAACATCTTCGTTGCAAAAGCATTATTGTAGACAACACGAACGAGTTCGCCGTTAATATAGTATTCAAAGTGGAAAGGGTTCACCCAGTTAACGCCAATTTGAATGTATTGACGCTCGCCATTGTTCCACGTGTAATCTCCCCAACTCGTGTGACCTTCTCGGTCGCCAAGCCACCAACTGTTGACATCTCTAGGTTGATAATCCGTAAATGGATCACGGATAAATGAATGATGGCTCAGGTGAATGTACTGTGAAAAATGACCATTGTTGTTGTCTTTTCCTGGGTACGCTTCAAGAATATCAATTTCTTGTGTGTCATCAGGACTGAGTAGCCATACAGCGGTCGCGAGCGAAATATCGGCAAGACTGACACTTGCTTCCACAAAAACAGGGTATTCAACCTGAGTATTCGACGTGATACAGCCAGCGTTGACTCCCGGTTTTCCTTGCTTTTCTGTGCTCGGGTTTCGTGATAGATAGAATTCTAGGTTGCCATCTTGGACACCAATATGATCGTGTTTCCAATAAGTGGCGCCAGGGCCATCCCAAGCATTATGGTAAAAGTTGTACCATTTACCGTCCCCAAAATCGGCACGCTCCGTGGTTCTCTCAAACGTGTATTTAAAATCATCTGAGACATGCGTTTGGGCTTGCCATTGTTGCTGCTCGCCTGCTGACGCAGGGACATCGAGTAACAAGTAGTCACCAGACGTTGGATCGAGTCCAATCGCTTTGTAGCCGTTTTTGGACGCGGCAGTCAATTCGGTTATGCTGTTTGGACTAGGTTGTGGAGAGATGACGCGATCATAGCCTGTCAATACAGGTTTCGTTGCTGTTGATGCACAACCGGTTAAAGCAATAGCGATCGATGTGATAATGAAGGTGTTATTTTTCATTGAGATTGCATCCGTGATATCAAATCATAAACGAAAAATGCCAAAGCTTTTTTTAAGTCTCAAGCTTTGGCAAAGTGAATTTTTTTGTGTTACTGAGCAACCGGTTTGAATACTCGTACCCAATCAACGAGCATTACGTTTTTACCTGACGTGTCCGATAGTTCGGTATCGGTAGGGTCATGTTCCCACCAACTCTGAAATTCATTGTTTATAATGATATCCATTGGTTTGTAGAAACCTTTACCTTTTTGGTAGTTGTAAGGGTCAATAACCGACGCAGGAGAGAGCTCACTGGCTTGTTTGAGGTAATCAAAATTAAAATCACCAGTATCTTCTCTATGAGTTTCAACACCTTGGTGCCCAGTGTTATCATTTTCTAATTCATTATTGCTATCAAGTTTTGGATAACTGTAATACCACGTTGGAGCACTCCCAGAATACATTTTCGTCGCAAATGCATTGTTATAAAGTACTCGAACCAACTCACCATTAATGTAGTACTCAAAATGATAGGGGTTGACCCAATTCACACCTATTTGTATGAATTGGCGATCTCCATTATTCCAAGTATATTCTCCCCAACTCTCATTGCCATTCATATGATGGCCGTCAGTTGAACCTTGCCACCAACTGTTTTTATCACGCGGTTGATAGTCGGTGAATGGCTGACGGATAAATGAATGGTGGCTCAAGTGGATATATTTTGAGAAGTAGGTATTACCATTACTTTTGCCAGCGTAAGCTTCGAGAATATCGATCTCTTGAGTATCGTCAGGGCTTAATAACCAAACCGCCGCAGCCAAAGAAATGTCAGACATACTAACACTTGCTTCGACAAAAACAGGAAACTCTACTTGCTCATTTGAAGAAATACACGCGGCATTTACACCGGGCTTATTTTGTTTGTCGGTTCTATCGCTACGAGAGACACGAAATTGAGCGTGACCATCGTTTACCGTAAAGTGATCGTGCTGCCAATAGGTCGAACCAGGACCATCCCAGTTGGAATGATAAAAATTGTACCAACGACCTTCTCCGAAATCCGTACGCTCTGATGTGGCATTAAATGTGTATTGAAAATCATCAGACATATTAGTTTGTTCTTGCCATTTATGATTA
This sequence comes from Vibrio sp. 10N.286.49.B3, assembly GCF_002873395.1. GTDB lineage: Bacteria > Pseudomonadota > Gammaproteobacteria > Enterobacterales > Vibrionaceae > Vibrio. The sequence goes on from NZ_MCUV01000008.1 coordinate 19,111, forward strand.
ACCCCGGCGTGGGCCGGTACACTTAGTACATGGACATCCGCAGGATCTTGAGAAACTGAACGATAACCGAGAGTTGAAACATCCGTTAATAATGTTGAACTATCAGGGTCTGCATGCGGGGGCGTTACACCACTTTGATCGCCAGGGGAGACAGGTGCATCGCTTGAACTGCCCCCGCAACCGGCGAGCGTTGTCGCAATTGTCGTTAGCAAAAAAATACGTTTCATTATGTCCAATTCCTTTTAATCTATGGCACTTATTTCAGATAATCTTACACATTTCAACCAATGGGTTTTGTGATCAACCAATTGTATTTAACTGGCAGCCCAATATGGGTTGTGATTCTACTCAATATTGTGATCTGTCCGATGATTTGTGTAGATTAAATTAAGGTCGCATCAATGGATTCGACCTTAACACACTAATATTCTAAGCTCTTGTTGTGTATTTTTTGTCCACTTGAATTGGATGACAATAACACTTCAATTTGCTCAATGGATTTGTCTTTAGTTTCCGGTAATAGTTTGGCGATGAGTGCCAAACCGAGACCACTGAATATGGCGTACATTAAGAAGGTATTAGCTGCACCTAAATTCGCTAATTGCCAAGGGAAGAATTGTTGAATCAAGTAACTTGCAATACTGGTGACAATTGCAGAGACAGGTATGGCCGCACTGCGAACTGAATTGGGAAATATTTCAGAAAATAGAACCCACATAATAGGACCAATCGAGATATGAAATGCGGCAATAAAACCGAGAATGCCAAATAACACTAGATAGGTGTTAACGGTGATCGCTTTCTCGATAATATTTGCTTCATATTGTACTAGTTCAACCGGAGAATAGATCGCTGATAAAGCATCTTTAAATTCGACATCATTGTTAAATACTTTTCCTTTGAGGGACTCAAGCGGAACCACATTGATGGTTTCAGATAGCTGCTCAACGTTGGCATGAGTAAGCTCGAATTTGGCGCTGTTGAATCCATACCAACATGTAAGGTGGCTAAATACCGCAAACGTTAGACCGATGAGTAGTAATGGACGGCGTCCCAATTTGTCTATGAACATAATCGCGATGACGGTAAAGATGACACTGGTTAGACCGATATAAATCGCTTGCTGAAACGCGGCGTTACCACCAAATCCGACTTGTTCAAAAACCGTGGGTGCATAGAATAAGATGGCATTCATTCCAGTGATGCCTTGTACGATGGCGATGGTGACACCAATAACAAGCGCAGTGCGATACTTGGATGTAATCAGACTTTTAAGTTGATGACCAAAAGCGGGCTGTTTGTCTTCTTGCATCGTTGCGTTGATTTCTTTCACTGTATCCATAAGTGTATCTGGGGCGTACAGTTTACTCAGTACTTTTTTTGCTTCCTTAACTTTTCCTCTAGTGATTAACCAGCGAGGAGATTCTGGGACGGTAAACAACAATCCAAACCATAAAGTAGCGGGAACAAGTTCAGATGCGAGCATCGTTCTCCAAATACCTTCGGATGAAAGTAAATAAATGCTTTCAGATACATTGATGACAAGGTAATAGTTAATAAAGTAAGCCATGGATAAACCAATGACAATATTGAATTGGTTACATGAAACCAACTTACCTCGTAATCTAGAGGGGGCAACTTCACCAATGTACATAGAGGCTAGAGATAAAGAGCTAAAGGCAAGGCCACCAATGAAACGAGCGGCAACTAGCATCTCGTAGCTTGTTGATAACGCAGAGCCTACTGCAGAAAAGACATATAAACCCGCAATAAGGATAAGGGTGTTTTTTCTTCCCCATGTGTCTGCTATTTTACCGGCGAAAAACAGGGCAATGATCGCGCCAAGGCTCGGCGCCCCTACCACTGTACCTATCTGTAAATCTGACAAACCAAACTCCATACTAATATAACGAATGGTTCCTGAGATGATTGCGGCATCAAGTCCGAAGACGAATCCACCCAGCGCTACAATTAGCGCGTATCGGATGGCATTTTTAGTGTGATGATTCATTATGTATTCCCTAGCAATTGGTGATGAACCAATAGTCCATCATAGGTAACCCAAAGTCTGCCGATTTGATCACAATTGGTAAATAAGTGGCGAGTATTTTTAGCAAATCGTTGATTAGTGAGTAAAAGTTTCATAATGAAAATGGTTTAGTGGCAGGTTGAAGTGATTAACTGCCTGTAGGCATGCTTGAATTAATTTGGAAGGCTCAAAGAACACATACAGAAATGTAAGGGGAACACAATTGCTATTGACTTTTAGCCAGAATATAAGCCGTAAGCAGTAGAGGTAATGTGAAGTCAGATGGGGTAGTCGAAAAAGCTTTAAAGATTGATCTCTTATTAAGGTGTAGATTGAGCTAATTCATTCAAATACTTTGCGGTGTTCGTTGTTGACATGCCTTTAAATGACTGCCGCTTGTATTTTTTATTTTGCGCAAAATAGCACCACTACCGCGATGCTATCTTTATTATATTTACAATATCAGTTAACTTTTGAATTATTGATAATTGACATACACAGTTTTTTTCTGAAGGTACCCTTCGAGACCATGTTTGCCATCTTCGCCTCCGATTCCTGAACGTTTAAACCCGGTATGGAAACCATTAAACAATTCACCGTTAGGTCGGTTAACATATATTTCACCCACCTCAAGCTCATTAACGGCCTGCATTATTTTTCGCATATCGTTAGTGTAAACATACCCCGAAAGGCCAAGATCTATATCATTCGCATACTCTAGAGCTTGCTCGAAACTACTAATAGGCATAGCTGATACGATTGGACCAAAGGTTTCTTGCTGCATTATGTCCATATCATTGGTCACATTGGTAATAATGGTGGGTGCGAACCAGAAACCTTTATCAAATGCAGATCCTTCGGGTTTGCCACCACCTAACTCAATCACTGCACCTTGCTCTTGAGCACGCTTGACCATGCGTGTGAGGTTATTGATTTCTCTAGCATTGACCTTAGGACCAATATCAGTACTGCTTTCAAGGGGATCACCAACAATGAGCTCTTTAGTTTTAGCTATGAATTTAGCCATAAACTCATCATAAATAGCATCATGAATATACATACGTTCGTTTGAGGTACAAATTTGTCCACAGTTACCAAATCCAGATTTGACTGCCATATCAACAACATGATCAATGTCAACATCGTCAAGAACGATAAATGGTGCTTTACCACCGAGTTCCAGGTTAAGTGCTGTAATGTTCTCTGATGCAGAACGGTATAAAATTGAGCCTACTTCAGAGCTCCCCGTTAATGTCACAAGTTTGGTTATTGGGTTTCGGACCAATTCATCGCCGACGACATCGCCCTCACCCGAAATAATATTTACAACACCTTTTGGGAAGTCACATTCCGCGATGAGCTTTGAAAACTCCAATACAGCAAGAGGTGTATCCGCCGGTGGCATTACAACCATGGTGTTACCGGTGACAAGTGCATTTCCCAATTTTCTTGCTGCGAGAGCGAGAGGGTAGTTCCATGCCAGCAACCCAACGGTCACACCAAATGGTACGCGCTGAATCCAGATTTGTTCGTCTTGATTTTCGCTGGTAAATATTTCCCCCTCAATACGTCGAGCAGACTCTGCTGCATAACGAAGAAAGCCAACGGAGCCAGCAACTTCACCACGAGCATCAGATAGTGTTTTTCCTTGCTCAGTGGTCAGTAGCTTCGCAAATGATTCAGTATTTTTTTCCAGCTTGTCTGCTAATTTAGATACATAGTTTGCACGAGTCTGAGCAGGAAGCTTAGCCCATGCCTTAGAAGCTTTTTCACTAGATAAAAGAGCTTTTTTTGCATCATCTCTAGTGGCTTTTGGTGCATAACCTACAATAGTTTCGTTACTAGGATTGATAACTTCAATAGTCTCTAAACCAGAGGCCTTTAACCACTGACCATCGATGTACAGGTTGCTAATTAAAATAGACATAGATCCCTCAGTAAATACAAATAATATGGAACTAATATAACCTAGGTGGCATTAGTGGTCAACCAAATGAGTTATTGGTGAATGTATATGTGATGTTGGTAGGTATATTCCGTCTTCTACTTGAATATAGCGGTTTTTAAATATAAATCAGAAATACTGCATAATTTTTCAGTTTTCTTAATCTTATGTGACAACAACATGCAAAACAAACATACAACAAGTAGTAAAAGAGTTGATGATCGCTTAAAATAGGTCAACCGAATTGAACTGAACAGACTACCCGGAAATAAAATGATTGAAACAAAGAGTACGAAAAGACGGTATTATGATATCGGATTACAAATAGAAGAATTGCTTCATTCTGGTGTTTTTAAAGCTGGTGAGCGTTTACCATCTGAGCGTGAATTAAGTGACCGATTTGAAACAAGCCGAGCAACTATTCGCGAAGCGATTATTATGCTTGAGCTTAAAGGCTTAGTTGTAGTTAGACAAGGTGCAGGAATTTATTTTATTGATTCTCCCGAAAAAGCTTCAAACAGCGCGTTTATTCCAAAAAGTGATATTGGCCCATTTGAACTTCTTCAAGCAAGACAAATCATAGAAAGTAGTATTGCGGGGTTTGCTGCAACTCAAATTAAGTTCAATGAATTACGAGAGCTCAAAAAGGTACTAAATCAGCAAGAAAATCAAATTAACGGTGACAGTGAAAAGTTTGAACAACTCGATGAACAGTTTCACCACTTAATTTCAGAATCGACTCAAAACCGCGTACTCATTCGACAGGCTGCAGAGATGTGGAATACAGTTCGAATTAAAAACCCACTTTGGCGTGAATTAAACCACAAATATTTACATGAAGAACGATTACAAACTCAGTGGATTAACGATCATAAACGTATTTTAATGGCATTACAAAAACGTTCTGCAGAAGAGGCCAAGCAAGCTGTGTGGCAGCACATCGAGAATAGTAAGGTAGAGTTACTAAAAATTGCTTCATCAGAAGGGGTCGATGAAGAGCTCGATGACTTTTTCTTTGCTCTCGATTTGGATATCGAAAATAGCTAATGGCACCTAATTAATAGTGAGCGGCTTTTTATTTTTGTATATCGTAGAGATCTCAATGTATTCGTTCTAGGGATTGCTCTGTCCCTAGAATACTTAATATAGTATTCATTTATAAGTAAGAAAGATGCTCATAATTCTTGTTCATCAACGATGTTCATAATGAGCAACAATACCTTTTGATTTTTGAAACACAAATCGAACAATTATTGATATTGATAAGCCATAGCATAATCTTCAAGTGGAGTAAGCCAATGGCGATCAACTCTCATCTCCTTCCATCCATGCAATAAACTATCAATAATCGAACCCGTTATCGAATATGCTTACGCTATGCTCGGGGGGGTTTCTATCATTTTTAGCCAATACCATTTTATTTGTATTTTAATGAGCAAAACACGTGCAGCGATAAGGTGATTATTTAGTTCTATTTAGCAGATCATTCATGTTTGTGGAAAATACATATCTTCCTATTATTAATTACGTCTAGACCTTGAAAAAGAGCATAAAAAATCCAAGCATATTTAATACACTTGGATTTTGAAAGTTTTTAAGGATCGTTTAACCGATCACTTTGATTCTAATTGTATAATCTCAATTGAGAGGAACAATTTTTTAGTTTGATTGTGGTTTAGCAAGGAGTTTCATCATCAGCAGGAGTAATACAAATAGGTTGAGTCCCCCAGTCTTTTCTGTCCCCTTGATCGTTATTAAACTCTAAAAATAAGTAATAAAAATCATTGTCAGGAAGATCTTTTGTTGGTACTAATCCATCTAGCTGAAATGACGGTAGATCTAGTGAGTAAGTGACGGTACCTTTTTGACCACCAATAGTGTCAGTTACGATGTCATACTGTACACCTGTTCCTTTACCGGCGTAGTCGTATAGTAATGACCAGCTTGGTTGTTGAAGACGGCGTAGGTAAATTTTTACCCCTTCAGGTGTGATACTATTTGACCCTGCGTTGTAGTCAAATGTAACTTCCATTGGTTTATTGATCGGGTTGGCGCGTGTTTTGTATTTCCAATCATTGTCCAAGTTGATGGCTATCGCTACATAATCCTCAGTGTCCATTGTGATGGTATCTTTGATCGTCCCTAGAACTTCACTTCCGTTTGCTGTTGCGGTAATCGTCACGTTGCCAACACCAGTTCCTGATACTTCACCGTGATCTGAAACAGTGGCAATACCTGAGTTTGACGTAGTCCAGGTGATTGATTCATCATCTGGTTTTTCTGTTGGGTCACTTGACGTTAGTGTTGTACTGAGCAGAATGCTTTGACCTACATACAACTGACTGCCATCGTGCTCTAGCGTGATATCGGTTACGTAAATTGGATCAAATTCACCGACTGATATATGGATGGTGTCATTGATGCCTTCTGCCACTGAAGATGATACCGTTATTGTGGTATCTCCATTTTCAAGAGCAGTTATGACCCCTGTACTGTCAACACTAGCAACTGAAGGGTTATTACTGGTGTAGACTACTTCTGGTTTTGCATTTAATGGTGTAAATTTTGGAACCAGTGAATAAGTTTCATTAACACGCAGCTTTTTCTCTGTACGGTCTAATGTGATATTGGTTGGTACTGGAGCTATGCCGTGAGCAGATTCAAGAGTGTCATTAAGGGTAGGCTTGATAAAGCTGACAGTTTCGCCATTTCGCCAAACGATGGTTGCTTTATTAACTTGATTATTAATCCCAAGACCAAAATGCGTTAGGTTCATTACGCCTTGTGAGAAGGCTTCACCACGTGAGCCGACTCGGTGAGACGGTTTTGTACCAGATGCGGTTTCTAGGATGATGCGTGCACCTAGCGGGTCAATATTTGCGAATGGGCTGTAGCCAACGTCAACATTGAGGTAGTTACCTTCATCGGTAGTGGTATTTTTGTATAAGTACCATTTGCCTTCTTCATTACTACCGTTAAGTAAGTCGACTTGACCATTACGGTTAAAGTCAAACGCTTGTCCCATATCGCCGTGACCAGGATCGCTGACATCATGTGCGCCGTGAATCGTTGTTGCTTCAAATTTCCCTTTACCATTATTGATTAGTAGTAAATCTGAAATACGCTCTTTTAAGAAACCATAGCGATGAATGAAGAGATCATTCCAGCCACTGTTGTTGAAGTCACCGAATGTGACTCCCCAGTGGTTGCCTCCAGAGGGTACATTCCATTCTTCAGTGGCATCAACAAATTTGTCGCCTTGGTTGATAAGCAATATATCATTAACGTTACGGTTTGTTGGTTGCCATTCTGTTTCAATTCCAGTAACATTTTCAAGTGAAAACGAGACGTTCCAATAGACATTTTGAGTTCGTACCCATTCGGCTTTCCATTTACCATTACCAATGTAACCGATATAAATACCATTTTGGTCACGGATCTCAGGGAAACCATTGGCATCTTCAGGTTTGATCTCTAGAGAATGTGGTGCATCTTTCATGTCAGGGTGTAACTGATTTTCCTGGAAACCAGTGGCGAAAACCCATGTTTTCTCTTTAGCGTCACCAAGGTAAATCGGATAACCATCATCATATTGACGATAAACCAGGTCGAGTTCTTTGAGCGTCAGTGCTGCACCGTCATCTGTTGTAATATCAATGAGTGTCACCCCTGTCTCGCCGTCATCACGTACATCGAATTTTGCTGTTGTCGGGTTGAAATCATAAGACTTGCGTGACATTTGATATTCAGGAAGGCCACGGGATAGATAGAGATCAAATAATCCATCATTGTTTAAATCAACTTCTGCAGCAGCTTGAATTTGACCTGCATTTTGAACACTTTCTGGTAAAAACTCACTTGAAACGTTAGTGAACGTGAAATCACCATTGTTTTTCCATAATGTGAGTGGTGAGAACAGCAATAGATCCTGTTTACCATCATTATCAAAATCAAGAACAAGCACTCGCTCAGATTGTGTCATCTCGATACTTGGAATGCGAACTTGTTCGAAACTCCCATCTCCGTTATTACGATAGAATAACTGAACAGGACCATCGTAATTTGGAGTTGTAGCATTAACCAATACGAGATCTAATAATCCATTATTGTTGAGATCTACCCAGCGTGGTGAGCGTCCGCGTGCAGGGGTGTTAATTCCACCATTGTTTTCAACTTCAACAAACTTGCCGCCTTCATTTTTAAATAAAATATAAGAAGAAGGGCTAGTACCGTTTGCTCCCCCCATTGCCAGCATTAAGTCAAGATTGCCATCGTTAGTGAAATCCCCTAGTGCAGTACCATGGTAATCTTGAGCGTATGGGAAGATAGGATCAACATTAACCGTGGCCCCAGCGAAGTTGGTGACCACTTGTGGTGCGATGTAGTTGTGGTTGTTAAGAATAGCATCGTAGAACCCATTACCTGCAATATCCCCTATCGATGGACCGCCATATTTGTACGTGACTTCAGTATCGAGTCCAACCTCTGCTGATACGTCTGTAAATTGAGGTAAAGTAACGTCACCGAGTGGGCTAGCAGTCATTGAATTGACTCTTACGGTTCCTGTTCTGACAGCTATTGTAAATTCCACTTCATCGTCAGATTGAGTTGCTAGCTCATTTAATTGAGTAATCAAACGCAAAGAGTGATCGCCTGAACTCGGTATATCAATCTGATCTAAAAGAATATGTGTTCCTTGAAGCACAGAAATAGAAGCGTAGGCAGAATCTATTGTGACTTTTAAATCAAATGCTTGAAGTGATTCGGGTGATGTGATGTCTATAGCAATGTTGATATCTTTGCCTACTTCAATAGAGGCAGGTAATGAAACTGATGGATTTTCTCCCTCTGGTGGGGTTGTATTGTCGTCGGAGTTATTTTTGCATCCTACAGCGGTTGCTATAGCCAATGCTAAAAAGCTGTATCCAATTTTGGTTAATGACATTTTTTTTCCTTACTTGTCAATGATATTCCATTGTGTAGGATAGTTTTTTATTCTAAATAGGTCTGTGATCTCGATCTTTTGGTTCCATGAATTTATCATTTAGTTATCCAATACATGAAATAGATCAACCTATTTGGTGATTTTTGATATTTTAAATGATGTTATCGTGGTTTTATTGGCTTTTTTTTAAGAGTATGGCATGTTTTTTTAGAATTAATGAATAGGGTACCTATCTTATGTTCAACCAATTATTTATTTATAATTAAGATTCAGAGACAAAAATATTCAAGTTTAGCTAATTATCAACCGTAGACTGGAGGTGTGATCAGCTACTGCGAGTTACTGTGGTCTAGCTATTATGGTGAATATAATACCAAGGTTTCTTACTAGGTATTAACTAAGTGTAACGGTGGATATAATGGAATGTTTGGAGGGAACTAATAATTACTATATTGCTAATAAATCAATACTTTATATAAGCTTTGATTGTTAATTGATTACTAAAGTCTGCGATTTTAACTGTTTTTACAAAACCTACTTATAACCTGTATTTCTTTCTCTTCTTCTTTGTTTATTCATATATTTTCCTTTCAATAAGTTTACCTGTTTTTGAGCATATTATTTGTAATTCATGGGAGCCATATCGGAAGAATTCAGTATTTATGGCGTAATTAAGCATAAAAATCACTAAATTTAGTTAATGATACCATTTTTATTTGTGACTTATGGTGTGTTATGTGTGTTGTAAAGCACTTAAAAGGCGCTTGTGGTCAAATTTTAGCATAAAAAAAAAAATCTAAATGCGAAATGTTACTTTCATCACGTTAAATTGGGTTACCAATATTTAAACTTGTCAACATTAGAGTGGAATTGGTTAGGCAGGTTTGGTATTTGCTTGGCACTAGATTTCATTAGTTATTTCTAATAAGTAAACCGATTAATTAACGACTTTAACAGGTAAATAAAATGAAAAGGAAAATTCTTTCACTAACTCTTGTTGCAGCAGCAGTAGGTAGTATATGTGCGCCAGCAGTCGCTGGGGATGCTACTCATTTAGATGGTTTCAAATATTCAGGCTACGGTCGTGCTGCTGTTGGAGTAACACAAGATCAGCTTGTTAGTAAAGAAGCTGGACGTGCTCATAATGGTGTCAACATTATTCAAACCGCTGGTAACCCATATAAACCAACAGGAAAGCTTGGTAATCAAGGTAGTCAAGCCGAACTCCATTTAGATTATGGAGTGAGTCAGAATGACATGAACTGGGTAACACATGTCAACTTGTTTACCGGTGCGAGCGATTACAACGATCCATCCAATCCACCATCAAACTACGTGTATCTTGATGAATGGTGGGTGCATGGTACTGGTATTTTTGATAGTAGCCCCAATGCAGCACTTTGGATGGGTAAACGTTACTACGGACGTTATGAAGCTTCACTGAACACATTCCAACACGTTAACCAGGATGGTATTGGCGGTGGTGTCGACAATTTTGATGTTGGTTTCGGCATGTTGGACCTTGGTGTTGTGAAGGATGGATTTGGTGGCACAACACATGAATTCTGTGAAAGAAGTTCGCTAGGGGAATGTAAGGATGATTCTGTTAAAGGTTATACTGGCGGCAATGTTTCATTCCACGCAAAATTACACAGTGTACCCATCACTGACAATGTAAAAGGTGACGTGTTTTTTAACTATGGCCGCTATTTCGGCTCTGATTCGGATATGAAGTCTCATACCTCAGGCGGAGAGTACTCTCGTTCAGCACGTGAAGACAATCCCGATTCATACCAAGTTGGTTTGTCAATTAAGCAAGGAGAGTGGGCAGATTTCAACCGAGTGCTTGTGAGATACAGTCACAAAACAAGTTCTTCAATGACGCAATCTTGGCTACATCGTCCTAGCTATCAATTTGGCGGTTTCTTTGATGGTATGCAGGAGGTAACGGATTCGATTCGTTTAGAGTACTTACTTTCTCATGAGACAGCGTCATATGGCGATGATGTAAAAGATCTCGCAATTAACTGGGATTTACCTTATGAAAAAACCACCTGGAACCAAGCGGTTGTTCGCGGTACTTACAAGTGGAATAACAAGTTCTCAACCAAGCTAGAAATGGCTTATGACCAAATGGATTTTGAAGTTAATGGCACGGGTGCAATGAAAGGCTCGGATGGAACCAACTCGTCAGCAAAAGTGACACTTGCTCAAGATATCCATTTGGGCAGTGGATTTTGGGATCGACCAACAATTCGTTTATTTGTGACTTATGGTCAGCTTGATACGAATACTCTTGCATTCCAGAGTTATAACAATGAGTACGGTAGTGACTGGCAAGCCGGTTATAACCCATATATTACCGAACTGGGTAAGAAGAATGCGACAACCTTTGGTTTGATGTTTGAAACTTGGTGGTAATTTTTTGATTGGCAACCTGTTTAGGTTGTCATCACCTATCTTTCTTTAGGATCTTTTACGATGAATACAAATAAAACAAAAATAGCAGTATTGCTATCGACAGTTTTAGTCGCGGGATATGGTTGTAAGTCAACGCCAACGACCGATATTAATGTGGATAATAATGGTGAAGAAGTCACGGCAGCTTTCCCTGACTTTGAGTCTGATAATTTCTTTAATTCCGTTAAAGCAGAACACGCGAAAACGAAAATCTCCAATGATGCTGGCGTTACAGCAGGCAGTAAAGCTCTGCAAATTGATTTTGATGCAGTATCGGATGCGAATAAGTATAAATACTGGCCAAATGTTAAGTTTTTCCCTGTATCAGGTGAGTGGAATTGGAACTCAAAAGGCAGTCTAAAAGTTGATGTAACTAATCCGCTAGATACACCAGCTAATGTCATTTTTAAGTTGGTTGATAATGTTGGCCAAATGGGAGCTGAAACGAATCAATTGAACTATGCAGTCAATATAGCGGCCGGTGAAACCCAAACCATTGAAATGCTATTTAACGGTGGTACTCGTAAGCTAGATGGTTATTGGAATGGTGATAACCTCAATTTAAGAAAGCTAGTCGAACTGCAAGTGTTCGTTCAAGGACCTGCAGATGCTCAAAGCATTGTGCTAGATAACCTTGAATTAGTGAATGCGACGGGCGATTTTATTTCGGCAGAAGAAAAGGTCGTTGAAGTTGGACCGGTACCAACAGTGGCTGCGATTACTAGCTTTGAAGGTGGTGAAGAGACGTTTGTGAGCGCAGAGCGCAGTAATTCGACTCAAACACGTATTGTCGATACGACAGATGGAAAAGGTTTGGAGGTTAAATTCTCTTCAAGCAATGCTTATCCAAACGTGACATTTATGCCTAAATCACCGTGGAACTGGTCTGATAAAGGGGACTTTAATTTAGCGTTTGATATTGAAAACCCAACCGATGACCCTATTCAAATGTTTGTACGAGTTGACCAAGCAGAAAATGCTAACTGGGGTGGCACGGCAGATGGTGTCACTGACAGCATGTCAAGTTATATGACTATCCTTCCAGGAAAAAAAACGACTTACTATATGTCGCTTCGAGAGCTCGAAGGCAAGATGACTTCTGGAATGCGAAGTGAGCCACCAAAACTATCATATGATGCGCAAGCTATCAGTTATGGGTGGGGTGAAACTGGTTTAGACGTTTCTAATATCGATAATGTTCAGCTTTATCTTCAAAACCCGACGAAGGATGCAAAGATTATTGTTGATTCTATTCGACTGGTTCCTAATTTAGATGCAGACACGTCGCGTTATATGGGGATCGTCGATCAATATGGTCAGTTCACTGGTGATGAGTGGGAAGAAAAAGTACATTCAGATGAAGATCTTAGAGAGGCAGGTAAAGAAGCGCTCGCTCAGTTAGGTGATGTTAAACCAATGGAAGACCGTTGTAAGTTTGGTGGTTGGAAAGACGGTCCACGACTAGAAGCAACTGGCTTTTTCCGAACTGAAAAAGTGGATGGCAAATGGACGATGGTTGACCCTGAAGGGTGCATGTTCTTCATGACTGGACTCGATAATATTCGAATGGATGATACCGTGACCATTACCGGAATCGACTTTTCTGATAAGGATACAAAAGAAGGGCGTGTTGTAGCATCTGAGCTAAGACATTCAATGTTTGAGTGGCTACCAGAAGAAAACGATCCTCTTGCAATCAATTATGATTACGCAGGATGGATTCACTCTGGTGCTCTTGATAAGGGGGAAGTATTCAGTTTTTACCGTGCTAATCTAATGCGCAAATACGATACAGATCAAGCAGAAGCAATGCAAATCTGGAAAGACGTGACGCTTGATAGAATGGTCGATTGGGGTTTTACCACGCTTGGAAACTGGATTGATCCAATGTTCTTTGGTTCAGACCGTGTTGCATATGAAGCGCATGGTTGGATTTATGGCGATCACAAACGAATCAGTACTGGTAATGACTATTGGGGGCCGATTCATGACCCATTTGATCCTGAATTTAAAAACAGTGCCCGTGACATGGCTAATGAAGTCGCTTCACGAGTAAAAGATGACGATCAATGGCTTGTGGGTGTTTTTGTTGATAACGAAATCAGTTGGGGCAATGTCATGAACGAAGCAAATCACTACGGTTTGGTCGTGAATGCATTAGCTTATGATGCAAAAGAGAGTCCAGCGAAAAAAGTATTTGCTAACTATTTAAAAGGCAAATACGCAACGATTGCGAAACTTAACTCAGCATGGGGCAGTAAAGTAGCATCGTGGGATGAGTTCAACCAATCCTTTGATCATCGCTCAGCATTGACAGCAGGTATGAAAACCGACTATTCCGAACTGCTGCAAATGCTGTCCGAAAAGTACTTCTCAGTAGTACGTGGAGAAGTGAAACGTGTCCTACCTAACCACCTTTACTTAGGTGCGCGTTTTGCTGATTGGGGTGTCACTCCTGAAATCGCTCGAGGCGCTGCGAAGTATGTCGACGTAATGAGTTACAACTTGTACGCCAATGACCTTAACTATGGCAAAAAAGCGCATTGGAAGAAACTACTTCCGGAGCTAGATAAGCCAAGTGTTATTGGTGAGTTCCACTTTGGTGCAACCGATACCGGCTTGTTCCATGGTGGTATTATTTCGGTTTCTAATCAAAAAGAGCGTGCTGAAATGTATACCCAATACATGGATAGCATTGTAAAAGATCCATATTTTGTTGGTGCACATTGGTTCCAATATTTGGATTCGCCAGCGACAGGTCGTGCTTGGGATGGTGAGAACTACAACGTTGGTTTTGTAACGATTGCAGATGAGCCATATGTAGAACTTATCGATGCAGCTAAGCAATTCAATGCGGATCTCTATACGAAGAGATTTGGGAAGTAATAAAATAAGACCCGCGATATTGTCATGTCGCGGGTTCTACTTAAAGTAGAAGGATTTATAGAATGAAAAAATTAGTATTAGCAATATTGGTTGCGAGTGCATTTTCAGCTCAAACTCTGGCTGAAGAAGTGTTGATTAATGGTTTTGAAGGAACAATCGAGAGTCCGGAAGATGCGGTCGTATATTACGCAAATGAAGGGGCTGTGCATGAACTTGTTACTAGCGATTTTGCATCTGCAGATGGCGGTAAGGTCTGGGATATCACATTCGATCCAAGCGATAGCAGTGACTATGAGAAAGTGTCTTTTGGTGGCTCTGAAGCGATGGCACTCGACCTTAGTGATTACCATACAATTAAATACAGTATAAAAAATACAGGCACTAATGCTGCAGTATATGCGATGCGTTTAGAAGACAGTATCGGTGCTACATGTGATTTCTACCTAGAAGAACTAGCACTATCAGCGGAGCGAATGGATACGTTAGATATGGCGACTTGTGCTGATAAAATTGATGCGTCGGATATTTTGTATTTTGCGATGTTTGCTCGCCCTTGGGATACAATAAATACAATCAATGTTCAGGTTGAAGATGTTGTTGGTGTAAAAGAAGATACTACGGAGCCTCCAGTTGGCGATATAACGGTGGTTGAATCTTTCAGTGATATGGATGTTGGTACGGTTGTTGATAATGACGCTGCATCGTTAAGCAATATGGTGTCTAGTGACTATTCCAGTGATAATGATGGTAAGTCGTGGAAGATTGATTTCGATGCTAGCCATCAAGGTACTAGTATGTGGGGAGAGTGGGACTGGAGTGCTCGCGATACCTTTGAGTTCGATGTTATCAACAACTCTGGAGAAGACCTTGCCATTACGGTGAAATTGATCGCTCAGAATACAGATTGGGGCGAAACCTATAACCTATATGGTGGAGAGACTCTTTCTTCATCTGAAGAACCTCAGACGATCAAAGTAGACCTAGATTCCTCTGATGCGGGTGCTAATTTTACTAAAGGCGCAGTTGGTGGAATTCAGTTTATGCTTGATATTGACCCTAGTTCTGATGTAGCAGTTTATTTCGACAATATTCTTGTTTCAGGTCAGGATAGTGGCACAACGCCCCCAAATCCAGACCCAGATCCAGAATATCCAGAGACTATCGGTAAAGGCGGAAGTTTTGGTAGCTTAGGCTTATTCATTATTTCTGCATTAGCATTCTGGCGTCGCAGAAAGTAGTACCTAGCAAGGCAGTCGCACGGCTGCCTTTTTTAATACTTTATTCAAAGTACCAATCGACTCGATACCTCCGTGCATTCATGACTTATACGTCATTGGTGTCTAAAAACCGTATTCTTCAACAAGTATAAAAGCGGTGCGTTACATGAAGATATATCAAAGTAAAAAAATACTCTTAATGCTTGTTGCCATCAGTGCACCATTCATGGCTCATGCAGAGATAAAAACACCGATGGTATTTCCAGGGCGAGATACACTCATTCTCGAGTTGATTGATTTAGCGCTTGAAAAAAGCGTAGCATCTCACGATATTACCCATGCCGACGAATACTTATCTGATGCAAGACTCGTAGAAGAGGTCCGAAATGGTAATATCGACGTTATGTGGGCTGGTGCTTCTCAAGACTTACAAAATCAACTTGAAGCTATTAAAATTCCAATTTTTAAAGGCCTTGCAGGCTACCGAATTTTTGTGATTGAAAAAAATAGTCAAAACAAGTTCTTTGGTGTTAAAAATATTGATGATCTTCGGAAACTAAAAGCAGGTCTCGGTCGGCTCTGGTCAGATACTAAGATTTTAGAAGCTGCAAAAATAGATGTAGTGAAACCAGTAAAGGCTGAAAGTCTTTTTCATATGGTTGAAGGCGACCGTTTTGATTACTTGCCTCTTGGTGTCCACGAATCTCATGGCGTAGTCCGAGACCAGCATGAACTGGATCTAGCGGTCGAAGAAAACATCCTTCTTGTTTATCCATCAGCCATGTACTTCTATGTGTCCAAAGAAAATAAACAGCTATACCATTCATTGAACTCCGGGTTAGAAACTGCGATAACAGACGGTACCTTCGATGAGGTTTTCTATAACTCACCACTTATTAAAGAGACATTTAAGTCAAGTGAGATAGCAGAAAGAAACGTGATTAACATTAAAAATCCATATTTACCTCTAGATGCACCAATTAATAGAAAAGAGCTTTGGCTTGATATTAATCGATAGAATAGGTTCGATGAAATGAATAATAGTTTAAGTAAATCACTCTCAATTTTCCTTATTTTAGTCGGACTTGTTGGGCTTGCTATTGGTGGTGGCGCCAGCTATTTCACGGTTAAAGACCGACTGAACACGGCGTACACGCAAGATCTTGAATCTACAATCGGTTTGGCTGATGCGGCATTGGTTGAAGCAATTTTTGCGTACGATTTTGAGCAAGCTCAGGCGGTCACCGATGCATTGATTAATTCCGAGATTTTGCGTTCTGTCGTGGTCGTGGATCAACGAGGCAAAGCGATAGCTAGTTCTGGAGCGCTTCTCAATGATTTGGTTAATACAGCACGTGCCGTTGTGCGTGATGACACTACGATAGGTACGATAACGTTTCAATTTGATCCAGCGATCATTAGCATCAACATGAAAAAAGAAATACAGTTAATGATGTTTGGCATTGTGTTGGTGTTGGTGTTGGTGATTGTTAGTGTATATTTCTTTATGCGTTCATTGGTTATCCAACCCATCGATGACGTGACGACATCGCTGTATCGTCTGTCGACAGGAGATGCCGATCTATCGCAACGTATTGACGTAACTAGTAGCAATGAGATTGGGCGATTAACAAAGAATTTCAACCACCTCATGGATAATCTAATGGACATGATAGGTGGGGTGGCTAATATTAGCGTTAACATCAGCGATATTTCTAATTCACTGATTAAGGTAGGTGGGCAATCACAAGATGATGCTTACGCACAGCAAGTATCAATGCAGACAGCTGTCTCGTCACTTGAGGAAATCAGTGCCTCAGCTGAAGATGTGTATCGCAATGCTGAGGCGACATTATCGAAAACACAAGAAGCCATCGATTGTGTCGAAGATGGTGGGCGTTTGGTTGAACAAAACGGAGCTTTAGCCACGAACCTTTCAGAGCAGATCAACGAAACGTCACAACGAATTGACGATTTAATCCAATCTTCTTCTGATATTGGTTCGGTTGTCGAGGTGATTTTAAGTATCGCAGAGCAAACGAATTTATTGGCCTTGAATGCTGCTATTGAAGCCGCGAGAGCCGGTGACCAAGGACGAGGCTTTGCGGTTGTTGCTGATGAAGTGAGATCACTTGCACAAAAAACACAAAATTCAACATCAGAAATTGAAACTATCGTCTCAAGCTTACAATCTAATGCTAAGAGCGCGGCTGATTCTATGGAAGCAAGTTTGGGGTCATCTCAAAAAGTAACGGTGGCAGCGATGACGCTATCATCGAATTTACAGAAAATTTCGATGAACATTGAATCAATCAATAGCATGAACAGCGAAGTAGCGGTTGCGACTAAGCAGCAAAGTGAAGTTACAAAGACTATTGCGGTTAATATCGATGAACTTAATCAATTATCCTCGTCTTTATTAGCAAACGCAATGGAAGTAAATACCAAAGTCGAAGAGCTTCAGGGAGTGAATCATAGTTTAACGACGAATATCGAACGTTTTAATATGTAGTTCTTTAATTACCTTATTTTTCTTCTGTTCATAAAGTGGCGTTTACGCCACTTTTTTTGGTAGAACCTAAGTGAGCTGGGATAATGACCCATGAGATATCGTTGAACGACATAGTGCTATATATGTCGAAAACTCAGTGTCAATTGATAAGTGAGGGCAGATAAAAAAAATAGTTAAGTAAAAGCCCCTCGAGAGAGTGAGGGGCAAAGGCTTTAAGGTAAGTAAAAAACATTCTTTTAGAAGGTATCACACTTGATACTGTGCGAACTTTTCCCAATCAAATTCGACGCCAATACCTGGAGTATCAGGGGCAACAGCCCGGTGGTTATCGACAACAAGTGGGCGTTTGGTATATTCGTCAATAGGGAAGCTATGCACTTCTAGCCATCCAGTATCAAACGCTGAAACTAAACTTACATGAAGCTCTTGCATGCCATGAGTACATACGGGTACTCCATGTTTTTTAGCTAAATTAGCAGCTTGAAGCCAACCAGTGATACCGCCACAGTTAGACGCATCGGGTTGTACAAAACCAAGTTTTGCCTGCTCCATGGCATAACCGAACTCGTGTATGGTGTGAAGGTTTTCACCCATAGCGAGTGGAATAGAAGTGTTATCTGCAATTTCGGCATAACCAAGATAGTTATCAGGGATGGTCGGTTCTTCAAACCATGTTATATTATATTGTTCAACAGCCTTAGATAACGTGATTGCTTGTTCAACGGACAACGAGTAGTTTGCATCGATCATAAACGTGATATCAGGACCGATAAATTCACGTACGGCTTTGATACGGTCGATATCTTCTTGCATATTCTCCCGACCGATTTTTATCTTGACAGCATTATAGCCATTTTCGAGATAGCTTTTAATGTTGTTTAGTAGTTTTTCGATTGGGAACTGAAGATCGATGCCGCCACAGTAAGCTGAGCAGGTATTATTTTTACCGCCAGCCATTTTCCAAAGTGGTAGATTTTCACGCTTACCTTTTAAATCCCAAAGGGCAATATCAACGCAGGACATTGCAAAACTGGAAATACCACCACGACCAACATAGTGAATGTGCCACTCCATAAAGTCGTAGATTTCATCGATATTGGAAGCATCTTTACCCAATATAGCCGGTTGAATATCATGTTCCAACATGGCTTTGATAGAAAAACCACCTTTACCACCTGTGTAGGTATAACCTGTCCCTTGACTCCCATCTTCTAGCGTCACGGTTGTTGTTATTAATTCAAAATGGTCATGATCGCCATGCTTAGCATCAGAGAGCACTTCTGCTAAAGGGATTTTAAATAACTTGGTTTCAATATTTTTAATTGTAGTATTCATACTGTTCTCTATTTTATGTTCATGCTTAAGCTACAGATTTGACAACTTCTCGAACCAGTCTACCGATTTCAGTCCAATTGCCATCGTTAACCAGTTTTTTATCAACCATCCAAGTACCACCGCAAGCGAAAACGGCTGGTAATGAGAGGTACTCGTGAACATTTTCGGGATTGATTCCACCGGTCGGCATTATTTTAATTTGTTGGTAAGGGCCGAGCAAAGACTTCAGCATATTCAAACCCCCAGAGGCTTCTGCTGGGAAAAATTTCAACGTGGTAACACCGAGTTCAATTGCTTGTTCGACCAAAGATGGATTATTCACTCCTGGAATGATATCAATGCCATGTCTTAAGCACGCATTGATCGTATTGGGGTTCAAGCCTGGTGAGACGATGAAATCAACCCCTGCTTCTTTAGCTGCAATCACTTGATTTTCGTTCAAGATGGTGCCGGCACCAATCAACATGTCTGGATAAGCCTTGCGAAGCAGTCTGACCGCTTCTTCTGCAGCGTCTGAACGGAAGGTGATTTCCGCAACAGGTAACCCATTTGCGACAAGCTGTTCACCCAATGGCAAAATATCTTCTGCACGATCAATGGCAATAACGGGAATGACTTTATAATGGGCTAACCGCTTATTTAATAGATGCATAACAATTCCTTAATAATTAGTTGCCGGCCATACGAGATTTCACTTGAGCAAGTGTTGGTAGTGGAGCTACGGCGCCGTAACCTGTAATGGTGATAGAGGCGGTCGCATTCGCATGAGCTAAACAGTCTTCTAAACTCAATCCATTGACATAATGGGTACAAAATGAGCCTGCAAAAGAGTCGCCTGCTGCAGTGGCATCTACTGGCGTGACTTGATGCGGCTTGATGTGATGGCGAGCATGTTCATTTGCAACGGTGGCACCGTCGCCACCTTGCTTAAGTACTACCACTTTAGCACCAAGCTTTAGGTAATGATCGATAATGTCATCAGGTTGCTCAAGTCCGGTAAGTAGTTGAGCCTCATCAACACTTGGAAAACAGATGTCGACGCTTGAAATGGTTTCTTCAATAATTGCTTTCGCTCGTTTTAGCGACCAAAGCTTAAGGCGCAAGTTAGTATCAAAAGAAACTAACGTATTATTACTATTGGCAATATCGATAGCACTGAAGACAGCATCACAACTTGTCGCACTGATCGCTTGTGTGATAGCAGTGGTATGTAGCAACTTAGCATGGCGGATTGCATCAACTGGCAAGCGAGAAGGAGTAATAAGCGATGCTGCAGAATTTTTTCTCATAAAAGAAAAATGATGCCCATCTTGATCGTGGGTAATAAAGTAAACACCAGTATGAGTATCTGAATTTGAGACCACTTGGCGTGAGCATACATGCTCTTGTTTCCACAAATCTAGAAACCGCTTACCAAACTCATCATCACCAAGGTGAGTTAACATGCCAACTTTCGCGCCCTGTCTGGCAGCTGCAATTGCGAAATTAGAGGCATCACCACCAAAGCCACTTAAAAAATCACCATCACCATCATTGGTGTTCTTTAGTTGGCTAAACTCAAACATTGGTTCACCAAAACTTAATACATCTGAATATATTGGACTGTTATCTTGCATCTTAGTACTCGCAAATTGATTTTAGATTGAAAGTAGAAGGTAAAACACCTACACCCACTAAAAATGGTTAAACTTTATTATATATTAATGATGAAGGTTTTCATGGTCAACCAATTGATCGGGTAATTAAAAGATTAAGCTCACACTTTTGTTAATAGTGTTAACTTAATCTTTTTCGTTATTTAATAAGGCTTTGTTCTCGTTGTTGTGCAGGTGGTACTCTCAGTTATGTTATGGGGATCACTTAATATTTGTTAAATTGGTTGTCCAATGTGTTGTATTGGTTGTGTGTTTGTGGCTATAATCGGCTTAATCCGGCAGAATTAAGCCGATTTTTAATATAATGGTCAATCAATCGGGCTTGGAATATGAAATCAAAAAACAGAATTTTGGATGCTAAATACTCATATCAAACAGATTATGATAGAGCATCACTACAAACGGATATTGTACATCTTGGTTTTGGTGCATTCCATCGAGGTCATCAGGCGGTTTATAACGACCTTACAAATCAAGCTACAGGCAAGTTGTGGGGAATTTGTGAAATAAATTTATTTGGTCCAGAAGACCTGATTTCTCAACTTAAACAGCAAAATGAACTGTTTACGGTTGTCGAGAAGTCTGCAAGCGGTACTTATACCCGATTGGTTAGAACTATTTCGGAGTCGATTCATACTCCTGTTGATGGTATTGATTTAGCTATTGCAAAAATGGTTGAAGATCAGGTCAAAATAGTCTCTCTCACAATCACAGAGAAAGGGTACTGTACCGACCCTCAATCTGGTCGCCTAGATTTGAGTAACGAATTGATTCAGCATGATTTAGCTAATCCACGGCTCCCTAAATCAGCAATTGGTTGTATTACCGAAGCATTACGTCAGCGTCGTGATTTAGGTTTAACTCCATTTAGTGTCCTGTCGTGTGACAATATTCCAGAGAATGGCTTATTGACAAAAGATGCGGTTGTATCGTTTGCAAAAGCGTTGGATCCATTGCTTGCTCATTGGATCGAAGAGTGTGTCACTTTCCCTAGTACGATGGTTGACCGAATTGTTCCCGCGATGACTGAAGACCAATTTGATGTTATTGAGCAGGAAACGGGTTATAGAGATCCTTGCGGTATTGTTTGTGAGGACTTCAGACAGTGGGTTGTTGAAGACAACTTTGTTGCTGGTCGTCCTGACTGGGATCTTGTTGGTGCCATGTTTGTAGGCGATGTTCTGCCTTATGAAGAAATGAAACTTCGAATGCTAAATGGTAGCCACTCATTCCTAGCCTATAACGGAAGCTTGGCTGGGCATGAATTTATTTACCAATGTATGCAAGATGAATCGTTGAAAAAAGCGACACTTCATTTAATGACCCAAGAGCAAGCTAAATCGTTACAAGAAGGAATTGAGGTCAATCTTGAAACTTACGCGGATCTTCTGATTCAACGATTTAGTAATACCAATATTAAACACAAAACGGGTCAAATCGCTATGGATGGTTCTCAAAAACTACCACAGCGTTCTATCGACCCCTTTATGACACTACAGCGTCGAGGTGTTGAGAGTGTGTGTCTTCCAATTGCTATTGCAGGGTGGATGCATTACACCCTAGCTCAAGCGATAAATGGCGAGACAATTTTTGACCCACTTGAATCTATCTATAAAGAGATCGCTTTAGCCGATATCTCTTCTGTGGAAAAGGCGAATGCATTACTTTCAATTGAAAAAATTTTTGGTACTTACAAGTTAGATAACCCAGAGTTCCACAACAAAGTGATTGCAGCGTTTACATCTATCGAATCTAAAGGAATCAATGCAGTTATTGATTCTATTGTTAAGAATTAAGGAAACTAACCATGAAAACACTCATTTGTCATGAGCCAAACAGCATTGAATATATTGAACGTGAAATCCCATCTATTTTAGATAACCAAGTACTACTTAAAGTTAATTCAGTCGGTATTTGTGGAACAGATATCCATGCTTATGCAGGAAGACAGCCTTTTTTTTCATACCCACGAGTGCTCGGACATGAGATTTGTGGAACCGCTGAAAAAATCGGTGAAGCTTGTCAAGCAACGACTTCTGGTAAGCGCTATTCAGTGATCCCTTGTGTACCGTGTGGAATGTGTGCAGCATGTCGTGAAGACAAAACGAACTGTTGTGAGAACGTCGCACTTTATGGTGTTCACCAAGATGGTGGCTTTTCTGAGTACCTAGCCGTCTATGAAGATAATTTGGTAGAGTTGCCAGAAAATGTCAGCAACTCTGAAGGCGCACTTGTTGAGTGTTTTGCAATCAGTGCTCATGCCGTTCGTCGTGCTGAAATTAGCGCTAGCAATAATGTTGTTGTTGTCGGTGCTGGACCTATTGGTCTAGCTGCGGCAGCGATTGCAAAAGCTGAAGGTGCTAATGTAGTAGTGGTCGATGTAGATGATAGTCGACGTGAACAAGTGGTTGCTAAACTAGGAGTTCAATCTTTAAACCCTTTTGAAGACGATTACGTTCAAAACTTGAAGAAAGCGTTTGGCGGAGAATTAGCGTGCGTATTGATGGACGCAACGGGCAATAAAGGGTCTATGTCTCGCAGTGTTGATCTGATCCGTCATGGTGGGAAAATTGTGTTTATCGGTCTTTATATCGGTGATTTGGTTCTAGATGATCCAACATTCCACAAGAAAGAAACGACGTTACTGAGCAGTCGTAATGCAACACGTGTCGATTTCGAGCGCGTTATTGAGTTAATGGCTTCGGGAGCAATTTCTCAAGAAATCATGAAAAACAAAGATTATGACTTTTATACTTTCGGCAATAGTTACAAACAAGATGTTGTTGAGAATAAAGAGTTAGTCAAAGGTGTGATCAATTTTTAAGGGGAAGCGATATGACAACGGTTAATGTTAAATCAGAAGAACTCAAATCTCTTGCCCTAAACAAATTACTCGGTGCAGGTTTAGATGAGAAAACAGCAAATGAAGTGACTGATGTTTTAGTCCATGCTGATATGACAGGCGTACATTCGCACGGTGTGATGCGCGTCGAGCACTATTGCCATCGTCTAGAAAAAGGTGGTTTAAACCGTAACGCGAAATTTAGTATTGAGCAGGTGTCACCATCTGTGGCGATTCTAGATTCAGATGACGGTATGGGGCATTCAGGTCTCATCGCAGCAACGAATCATGGTATTGAACTAGCGAAAGAAACAGGCCTTGGTTTTGTCAGTGTGAAAAATACGTCACATTGTGGTGCGCTTTCTTACTTTATGGAACAAGCAACAAGTCAAGGTATGATAGCAATTGCAATGACGCAAACGGATACTTGTGTTGCTCCTTATGGTGGTGCAGAACGCTTTTTAGGAACGAACCCTATTGCGTTTGGCTTTCCTGTTGAAGGGAATACGCCTATGATCTTAGATATGGCGACTAGCGCAACAGCGTTCGGAAAATTGTTACATGCAAAAGAAACAAACCAATCAATTGATGAAGGTTTAGCTATTGATGTCGAGGGTAACATCACGACTGACCCTCATAAAGTAGAGAACCTGTTGACGTTTGGTGGTCATAAAGGTTCTGGTATTGCGCTAGCAATTGATGCGTTGACGGGTGTGCTAATGGGCGCAAACTTTAGTAACCATATTGTTCGTATGTATGGTGACTATGACAAGATGCGTAAGTTGGCTAGTTTGGTTATTGTGATTAACCCTGAAAAGTTAGGTAATGCTTTATTTGCTGTTACGATGGCGGCGATGGTGTCAGAATTACGCTCTGTTACGCCAGTACCTGGTACGGAAAAAGTTCAAGCACCTAACGATCCACAAGTGGCATACAAAGCAAAATGTGAAGTGGAAGGCATCCCTGTAGCGAAAGGCGTCTATGCGTATTTAACGAGTTAAGTGCGTATTTAAAGTTTAAGCCGCTTTAATCATTGACTAAATAAAACCGCCCTTTGATTTGATAGTCTCATAGGGCGGTTTTTTCATACGTGTTTAATTAGCAATAAAATGAACACTCCCACTGCTAACCATTCTTTATTTCTAGCGTAATTAGTTTTGCGTTGAAGAGTTAAAAATCGTAAGTAAAGCGTCCAAGGTGCGGATGCAAAATAGAGAAAGAATAGTCCGCGTTTTGGTTTTTGATACGCATCAGTAATAAGGTTTTACCTTGATAGGTGTGACATTTTTTCTGGTTAAAGCAGGTGGCGGTGTTGATATTACCATTGTCACTGCCTATCCAATCGAGATTACACATGTCATCGAGGATAAAACTTGTATCTTGGTGTGTGATAGGGGCATTGTTTTTGTCAAGTATTGAGATAACAAATTGCTTCACTTCATCGTTGTCTGAAACAACTTCTTCAGTGATGTTTAGTGAATACGCTTGTTGTGTGGTAGCAATGGCATCAATGCATTCAGAGCGGTCATCTATTCGACCTCGTGCTTGAATGGAGCCTGCAGTGAAAGGTACCGCCCAACGCATTATGCGATCATTTTGATTTGTTAAATGCCGAATACCGTAAGTTTTCTCGTTGACCCATAATTCAACGCTAGGACAATTAGAAATGACTTCAACAATAATCCAATCATCGTTTTCATAATTCCAATGTTGCTCTACGTCATGCCATGACCATAGTCGCTGTTCCCACGCATGCGGGTCTTTTTCAAAGGCTAAATAATTCACCATATCGATGTTTAGATCGCTGCTGCTAGCTAGGTGAGTGTAGATTTTTGTGATCGGAGTTTCTGTCCACAAAGATTGAAACAAGAAATAATTCGGTTTTTTAAACCCTGCGGTATCTAATAATCCGCTGTTAGTGATCTTCGTTGGCCATTGATTGTGTGACTCTCCTAGGTAATTAATCCCAGTCCATAGAAAAAGTCCTGCAATAAATGGACGTTCAATAACCGCCTTCCATTCGTGCCATTGCGGCAAGTTCTCATTGCCGATAATGGGAAGGTGAGGGTAGTGTTGATGTCCATAGTCATAAATGACTCGTCGATAACTGTATCCAATGACGTCAAGTGCATCGGAATAACCAGAAAGGTAACTAACGGAGGGTAAGATACAATTGGCTGTCACGGGACGGTGGGGGTCGAGTGCTTTCACCCATTGAGTAAGTTTTTGAGCGGTTCTTCCAATGTCATATCGCTGTTTTGGGAGTGATTTGAGTTGTTGTGTAATTTCTGACGGCGAGTTTGGTGGAAGGCTCCAAAAGTAATTGCCATCCCATTTTGCGTCAAAAAAGCCGGTTGCTTGGACATTTCTTGGGTAGGTCCACTCAATTTCGTTGCCAATACTCCACATGAATATAGACGGGTGATTATGATGGCAAAGTAATGTGTTTGTAAGATCTTTTTCTGCATCCTCTTGGAAGTACTCGTAAGAACCTCGAGAATAATAATCAGCGTGTTGTTCTCCCATATTGTTGCGTTTATCTTTTGGGTAATCCCATTCATCAAAAAATTCATCCTGGACCAGTAACCCAAGCTCGTCACAAAGATCCAAAAGAACTTTTGAGGCTGGATTGTGAGCAACTCGAATGGCGTTAACGCCCCCACACTTTAGAATGGCTAATCTCCTTTGCCAAACTTCTCTCGGTACTGCGGCTCCGACAATCCCTCCGTCGTGGTGTAAACAGACACCTTGAATTTTCATTGGTCGATTATTAAGGAAAAAGCCTTTCATGGCGTCAAAGTGGATACTTCTGACGCCGCAGCGCTCTTCGGTAATATCAACTAAAACATTGTCAATATAGAGTTCGGATACGACGGTATAAAAAAAAGGAGTGTCGGTATCCCAAAGTTTTGGGTTTTTGATGGGTAAAATTAAGTGATATTTGTCGCTTACTCTCTCGATCTTAGTTTCGTACCGTGAGCTAGAAAGAGCTCCTGCTGCATTTGACTCAATGACTTTGGAAATTAACCGCATGGTTTTGTCTTGATGCCGCTTAGAAAACTCGATCTCAATATCTTGATGAATCTCTGCATAGTTGGGAGTTATCTTGTGTGTACTTAGTTTGTTTTGCCATAATCTGATATGAGATTGATCGGTCATGACAAGATGCACATCTCGGTAAATCCCAGAACCCGTGTACCAGCGGCTGTCAACGAATCGAGTTCTGTCGACTTTGATCAGTAATTCATTTTCTTCTTCGAGGTGTCGCGTAATGTCTATAATGAATGGAGAGTAACCGTAATGCTGAGTATGGAGGTGAGTTCCATTTAACCATATTTGGGAGTGGTTATAGATACCGTCAAATATAAGAAATGCATTTTGGTGCAGGCGAGTGATTGGGTTCGCAAACGTTTTTTTGTACCAACCGATCCCTCCAGGAAGGTAACCAGTAGCACCGTCTAATTCGGACGAAAATGGAAAAGCAATACTCCAATCGTGAGGCAGTTGAACAGCTTGCCAATCGTCCGCTAAAAAATGTGGAATATCCTTTAGTAGGAACTGCCACTCATCATTAAATAAATCATCATTTCTTGGCATATTAAAAAGCCTTATATCGTGTCGCTATTCTTATCACATCAACAATTTGTCCCGTCCTGAAATGTGTTTGCACATTGAGGACTAATGATGAAGTTTGCCTGAACCTATGTGGAATGAGCGGTGTATCATTTCTAATTAAATAAAGATGATACACCGTTAGTTCTAGTAGACTGTAAACTAGTTGCTATTCTGGAAGGTACCAATGTCTAGAACTTGTCGCTTGATACGGTATCGGCAAATAAAGTTCCAATTCCAGGATGGGTCATATTTATGGCATAAGCCCCATTCTAAACCTGGTTCGAGTGTTGAATCGAATTCTTCTGAACGGAAGATCCCCAACGCTTCAGGTGCGCCTTTAATGTAAGACATAATTTCGAAATTTATGCCATCTTTTGCCCACTGAATAGTATTTTTTTCAGGGCCATCAGTCGTGATCAATGACGCGATACCACCATTGTAGTGCCACACAGCTACTTCGTGACCACTATTAGATATTGGGTTGTACTCGGATTTGATGTATGGGCCAAGGATATGATCAGCAATCGCTACACCGTGCTTAATTTCACGGCCACCCATGTTCATTTCTTCGCCCATCGTTTCACCTTTGTAGTACAGGTAAAATTTATTGTCGAAGAACATTAGACATGGATCGTGCACTTTGTGGCTATCAAAGCTGCCTTTTGATTTAACAATAAATCGGTTGTCTTCATCACCTTGCCATTCGCCATCTTTTGAAGGACTTAAGATTGGTGCATCGGTTTTGGTCCAAGGTCCAAATGGACTGTCTGCCCATGCCATTGCGATTTCTTCATATTGTCGGTTGGTGTAAGGGGATTTGACCGTTTGGTAAACAAGATAGTACTTACCTTCATGAGCGAGGACTTCAGGAGTAAATACAGCACGATCATCGTATTCTCCAGGCTTACCTGCTTGAATGGCTGGGCCGTGCTCTTTCCAGGTGGTGCCGTCCTTTGAACTGGCATGCCATACTTCCGTTAGATCCCAAGGAAACACTTTGTCCTTGATGTCACCAGTAAACCCGATTGTTTCACCTTCGCCCTTTGTGTACCAACAATGATAGGTATTGTTGACTTTAATAACCGCTGTCGGGTCTCTGCGAATGACGCCATCTTCAAACTCAAAGTCGCCTTTAAGATCGATGACATCGAACTCGACCATCCACTCTGGCCCTTTTTTATCATAGCCTAACTCGATAGCGCGACGGCTCGCGAGGCTGAGTTTTTTTCCTGAATTGTCCATATCTACCTCTAAGAATAATGTTAAATCTTCGGCAAAGGTAAACCAGTTTTGAATTTGGTGCAATGAGTAGTCGGCAGGAGAGATAAGTTGCGTGACAAGGCGCACGTAATTATTTACAACGGAGTATAACTACGCCTATATGCAGTATGCGTTAGCAAGGTAATGCTTTTAAAACCGAATTAAGCGTAGCTATGGGGATGCAGCCTAATAATTCGTATCATGATGATAAATAAATACGCATGATAATCAAAATGCTTAGGACAAATAATGATCAATTGGTTTTCCAATGTGCCGTTTTTGGTGATCCACGTGATTGCGATCACTGAAATATATCAAGCAATCCATTATAAATAATAGCTATTGGTTAACCAAGAGGTGATTTACGTTTTTAGAAAGATGATAAATACCGCCTGTTAGTGAATAACACGACTTAATACACAGTTTTAAGAGGCAAATATGAGAACAGTTAGGGTAAAAGAAGAAGCGTTGAGAGCCATGGCAACTCAAAAGCTTGTAGGTGCAGGGTTTTCTGCACTGGATGCAAAGTGTGTGACCGATGTTCTGATATACGCTGACCTAACTGGTGTTCACTCTCATGGTGTTATGCGGGTTGAGCATTATTGTCAGCGAGTCATGGCTAGTGGGTTGAATGCGGCGGCTGAGCATCAGCTTGAAGCTATATCACCTTCTGTGGGTATATTGGATGCCAATGATGGCTTAGGACATCCTGCCCTCGCGGCTGCGACTAAGCACGCCATCGAGATGGCTAGTGATACTGGACTTGGATTTGTTAGTATCAAAAAAGCCTCACACTGTGGTGCGCTTTCTTATTTTATGAATATGGCAACAGATGCTGGGATGATTGGGCTTGGTATGACTCAAACTGATGCTTGCATGGCCCCCCATGGTGGGGGAGAACGATTCTTGGGGACGAACCCAATAGCGTTTGGTTTTCCTGTGGAAGGGAGTCATCCAATGATTATCGATATGGCGACCAGCGCGACGGCTTTTGGAAAGTTGTTGCACGCGAAAGAGACGGGTAGTGAAATTCCGCTCGGGGTGGCTATTGATGTCGATGGTAACGAAACTACAGACCCACATAAAGTGGAGAGTTTATTACCTTTTGGCGGTCATAAAGGTTCCGGTATTGCATTGGCAATTGATGCCTTGACTGGGATATTGATGGGGGCCAATTACGGTAATAACATTGTTGGAATGTACAGCGATTATGACAAAATGCGAGAGTTAGCAAGCCTGGTCATCGTAATAAACCCGGAATTTTTTGGTAATCCGTTATTTTCTCATACTATGGCTTCAATGATAGGTGAATTAAGAGCCGTAACACCTGCACCTGGTTTTGATAAAGTACTTGCTCCTAATGATCCTCAAATGGATTACAAGTTAGATTGTTTAGAACATGGAGTTCCTGTCGCAGGGGGGGTATACGAGTTTCTCACCAGCTAGAATCCGTTATTATTTGCGACAAGGTGAGCTTTGATTTTCATAGCTCACCTTTTTTTGTTTGTAATATTAATATTTATTTTATTCTGTCTTATTGAACGAACCTGTTTTGTGGTAGATCAAATGCTATAGCTATATTTTATAGACGATAGATCTTAGCTTAAACGCAAGGTCTAATCCCACCCCCTATGGTTGACCAAATCTAATTATTAGTTATCCAATATCGCAAAGTGTTACACCTGTCACTGAATATTCATATGTCACTCTGTAGTATCACGACTAGATATTTTGAAGCTAGTCAAAGTAGTGACTATTTAGGTATATAACGGAGTAAATATGAAAACCGATTCGAATAAAGTGGCGATGGGAAAAATCTGCCTTATGTACTTCTTTTATAATTTTTTTTGGTCCTTGAGTTCCGGTTCACTATTCGCAGTGTGGTTGAACGACACTGTTGGTATTGACGGATCACAAATAGGTGTTTTATTTGGACTGCAAACTGGTATTGCAGTTTTATTTAAGCCTGCTATGGGTTACATCATGGATAAGTTAGGTCTTAAGAAAAACTTACTTTATTTCATTTCACTTCTCAGTGTGTTAATCGGTCCATTCTATATTTATGTGTATGGTCCTTTATTGAGTAATGACTCCACATTCATTGCAGGTATTATTTTAGGATCTGTTTATTTAGGTATGCTGTTTCAAGCGGGTAGCGGTGTAATAGCATCTTATTCTGATCGATTTGCTCGTTGTCACAATAATGATTTTGGCTTAGTAAATGGTTTTGGTATTGCAGCGTGGGGCGCATCAGCAATTCTTGCAGGTTATCTTTATAACATCAATCCAGACTTGATTTTTGTGGCGTGTAGTGTTGCCGCACTACTTATGTTGTTTTTTGCTTACTCTTTGCGTGTGGGTCACTTGGATGAAGTGGATAACGAAGTATTATCTGCTGAAAAAATAAAAAAAGAAGATGTAATAAAGTTACTTAAAAACAAGAAGATGTGGGCATTTATGACTTATGCTGGCACCATCTCGGTTGTTTTCTGGACGTCAATGACACAGTTTACTCGTTACTTCATTAGCTTCTTCCCTACGCAAGAAGAGGGCATAACGTTTAGTTCAAATATGGACGGTATTACTGCTATTTTCTTATTTATTGTGAGTGCCAGTGTGCCTTTCATTATTAAGAAAATTGGTGCAAAAGGTAGTTTGCTTCTTACTGCTGTTGGTATTACATCATTCCTGCTAATGATTGGCTTTGCAGGGTTAGGTGAAAAGAATCTTTATCTTGCGATCGTAGCTAAACTATTATTTGGCATTGTTAATCCACTACTTATCGTATCCGTCTTTGCTTATATTGCAGAGCAGTTTGATAAAAAAGTTAACTCTTTCACTTACATGTTTGGTTTTCAAGTTATCAATAACCTAATGACAGCAATTGCTGCTCCAGTCATGGGGACTATGTACGATGCGCACGGCTTCCCAATGAGTTATATCTATTTTGGCGTATTTTCAGCTATTGCAACTGTTTTAGCGATATTCACTCTAAGTTCATCAAAAAAAGTCGTTGAGCGAGAAGAAGTGCAAGAACCTATCCAAGCGTAAATTATCAATCTGGAGTAATAACAATGAAAATTCTATATATTGTTCGTGGCCCATTTGGTACTGGTAAAACAGAATTTGCCAACACGATTAGTGAAAATGTTGTTTCTTGCTGGGACTATTATGCAAGATATGGTAAAAATAAATATGATGAAAAATTAAAGAGTCATGCTGATGAATATTGTAGGGAATCGGTATTAAATTTAATGCAAGAAAATGTTGATAAAATTGTTGTTACTAATTCATTCTCTAAAAATAGTGACTTAGATTATTTTTACCAAATATCTAAAAATCATGGCTACGATGTATTTAGCCTTTTTATGGATAACAAAGATTCAACTAAATATAAACGTGATGCACCTGAAGATGTTGTTCTTAAACAAATAATTAATCTTAAGAATAACATTGCATTTCATCAAAGCTTCTAGTATTTAATCACTTAATATTTATTCTTTTCAGATTGAGTCATAGTTCCTTCCATTATTTAGAGGGGACTATGACAAAGAAACAGTATTATTAGAACGTATACTTATTGTTAACTACATACATGAAGTATATTACCTTGTGCTCTTCGACCTATATATCTCAAAGTTAGGTTGTTTAACACAACGCTTATTAAGCGTTATAATGAATTCAATCATTATTGTGCGTTATTTCCTGCTTCCCACTATTGTTGAGCGGTGGGATGGGTTTCATGTGTGGAATCTGAACAAATTATTTTATCAGGCATCAGCAGACGTAAGCTAATAGATATGGGACTATTGTCGTTCTTTATTGAGTAATATTTTCTTACGCTCCAGTCCCCATCGATAGCCTCCTAAAGAACCATCACTTCTCATGACTCGGTGACAAGGAATGAGAACCCCAATCGGATTTTTACCACAGGCAGTGCCAACAGCTCGAACTGCTTTGGGGTTGTTGATGTGGGCAGCAACTTCTCCATAGCTCATGACAGTCCCTTCTTTAATGGTTAGCAAAAACTGCCATACCTTAAACTGAAATTCTGTCCCTACAATATCCAGTGGTATATCGGGTCTAGCTGCACCTTGAGTGATATGCTCATCAAGTTCTATCATCCAAGTATAGAGTTCAGGAGTATCTCGCGAAGCGGTGAATATGAGTTTTGCATAAGGAAACTCTGCAGATAAAAGGCTAAGCAAAGTATCTTGAGTGTCTGCAAATTGTACTGAGCATACCCCCTTATTCGTTGTTGCCATTACCATGTGCCCAAATATGGACTCACGAGTGGCATAATGGATCACTTCATCTTTAATACTTGAGCGATAGGTGTGGGTAGACACGCCTAACTCTCTTACTGTCTCACTGTCTGATTGTTCGGACATAATATACTCACAGTTTAATTCTAATAGAGCAACCTCAGCACATTTAGGTTGATGGTATGACCTGATTTTGCGGAATACGCTTTAGTCTTGACTGATCCGCTACTTTAATATGGCGCAACTTTGAACAATTTTAAAGTTATCGTTCTGATTACTAATTCATGTACGAGTTGAATTTATCCATCAATGATCTGCAAGATATTGGTCTATAGGCCACTA
Organism: Vibrio sp. 10N.286.49.B3; assembly: GCF_002873395.1. Lineage (GTDB taxonomy): Bacteria > Pseudomonadota > Gammaproteobacteria > Enterobacterales > Vibrionaceae > Vibrio. Next base: position 52,419 of record NZ_MCUV01000008.1, read on the forward strand.
ATTTCCTACGTTATGTTTACTCCCCCCCATATTGATGGCGCTGTGATTGTCCGTTGTACGACAAAATGTCAGTTAATCACTCGTTTACTGCGCTCTAAATATAACTATTTAAGTTTAAGCTATTGATTTTAAGTATTTTTAATTGCTAGTTTGCGTTGGCTCACTCTTTGCAGCTTATTCTAAATATTGATAGCGAAGGTAGGTGTAATTGAAGGTTTTTTTTTTGTGTGGTTACGCTCTTAAGTGAAAATATCTTTACCTATAACAGTGCAGAGTGAATGTTTTATATGAAAAAAATATTATTAATAAGTGCGTTATGTGTTTTCCCTGTACATGCCAATGTGCTAGTTGCGGTGGCAAACAACTTCTACCTACCATCTCAAAAGCTTGTCGAGGCATTTGAAAAGAAGACCGGTGAAAAGGTTGAAATTAGCACAGGATCAACAGGGCAACTTTATGCGCAGATAAAAAATGGTGCACCGTTTGATATTTTTCTCGCAGCGGATCAAGCAAGACCAAAAGCTTTACACGACGAAGGTTTGTCATTTGAACCGAAAACCTATGCTCAAGGCGTCTTAGTTCTGTGGTCTCCACAAGCGGATTTAGTCGATAGTCAAGGGGATGTGCTTGCCGGTGAGGACTACACCTACATTGCTGTTGCAGACCCTAAGTTAGCCCCTTATGGTGCGGCAGCGATGGAGGCGCTGGATCATATGGGCGTTCAAGAAGCGGTGACATCAAGGCAAGTTGTTGGTAAGGGTTTAAACGCGACTTATCAATATGTTGATAGTGGTAATGCCCAACTCGGTTTTTTAGCCTATTCACAGGTGATTGCTAAGGTTAAGCAAAATCAGGGTTCATTTTGGAAAGTGCCAGAGGATTACTATCGACCAATCTTGCAAGATGCTGTGTTAATCAAAACGGCAGCAGATAATAGTCAAGCGGTGGCATTTATGGATTATTTATATTCAGATGAAGGACGAAAACTAATATCAGACTATGGCTACAGTGTGCAGTAAACCTTAAGGCTGAATCAAGGTAGATCATTGCTCATCATGCATCAGAGAGGAAGGTATGGATTGGAGTGTCGTTTCATTAACATTAAAACTCGCATGTACGGTAACTGCGGTGTTGCTGTTGATTGCAACACCGATAGCATGGTGGTTGTCGCAGACATCATCAAAGTGGAAGGGAGTTGTTTCAACAATATGCACTATGCCAATGGTGTTACCCCCAACGGTATTAGGTTTTTATCTACTGGTTTTGATGGGGCCAAATGGACCACTTGATGCAGTTTTTAACTCGATGGGCATTCCAAGGCTCCCTTTTTCATTTATAGGAATAGTCATCGCCTGCACCGTCCACTCTCTTCCTTTTGTAGTTCAGCCTCTGGAAAATAGTTTTAAAGCGATAGGTAAGGGTCCTTTAGAGGCAGCTGCGACATTGCGCTGCCCACCACTTAATGTCTTCTTTGAGGTGGCAGTACCGTTGGCATGGCCTGGCATATTAAGTGCCGCAATCATGGGTTTTTGTCATACCCTCGGTGAGTTTGGTGTTGTTTTGATGGTTGGAGGAAATATTCCTGGTCAAACTCGGGTTCTATCTGTAGCCATTTATAGCCATGTAGAGGCAATGGAATATGGACAGGCACATCTACTAGCCGGTGGATTAGTGTTAATTTCGATGCTTGCATTATTAATGATTCATGCCATACAAAGCTATGGTTCGCAGTTACGAGAGGAGCGAGCATGATGAATTTACATACGGATGTGTTCCCTATTTATGAGTTTCCTACCAATACGGCGATCACTCCGCAAGTCGCGAGCCAGCAGGGTTGGTCAGATTGTCTACGTATTCAAGTTGTTCAGTCTTATCAGGGTTTTAAGTTAGATGTTGATCTCAAGATCCCTATGCGTGGCGTTACCGTATTATTTGGAGCGTCTGGTTGTGGTAAAACGACCTGTTTACGAGCACTCGCGGGATTAAATCGATTTGATAGCGCGAATATTTCCTTTGGTAAAGAGGTTTGGCAAAATGCTGATGATTTTGTTCCTGTACACCAAAGAGATATTGGTTATATTTTTCAAGAGCCTGCATTGTTTGCACATTTGTCGGTAAGAGATAATCTTCGTTTTGGTATGAAACGTATTGCTAAAAGCGAGCATAGGGTCGATATCGATGAATTACTTGTGCTGCTCAATGTTTCTCACCTTCTGGATCGCCGCCCAAGTGGGCTATCTGGAGGGGAAAAACAGCGTGTCGCCATAGCTAGAGCCTTGCTTACCTCTCCACGTGTATTACTGATGGATGAACCTTTATCTGCGCTTGATAGCCGAATTAAGCAAGAGATCCTTCCTTATCTAGAGCGATTGCATCAGTACCTACAAATCCCAATAGTGTATGTCACCCACAGTGTAGAGGAGCTAACTCGACTGGCTGATCACCTCGTTCTATTAAATGAAGGTTCCGTCATGGCACAGGGGGATCCAGCAACACTGATTATGTCAGCTAAATATCAATCAATCTTTGGTCAATCTGCAGGGGTGCTACTCAATGTGTGCCAAGCGCAAGAATTGTCTGATGGTTTGACTAAGGTATGGTGTGGTGATGATCCTCAGAATACTGTGGCGCTTTGGTTAGTCGATGATAGAGGGCTAACGCAAGAACCAGCATGCCGTGCTGATCGCTTATCACAAGATAGGTATCGATGCCGGATCTTAGCGACTGATGTCAGTATTGCCCTGGAAAAACCAAAAAAATCGTCGATTATAAACCTATTACCGGCACAAATTATTGCTATTAATGATGTGAACAATGGCAATGATACAACCCAAGAGCAGGAGACGGTGAGTAGGGGAGTTGCTGAAGTATTACTGACCCTTGAGCTTACCAATGGTGACGCATTGCTTGCACAGATCACAGCGGCTTCATTACGTCGCTTATCTTTGCAGGTAGGAAACAATATATGGGCGCAGATTAAGGCTGTCGCAGTGTTGTAATTCCCTGTTTTCATGTGAGGTCAGGCGAGTTGATAGGGGGGAGTTTACTTGGTTCCCCCTTTTTATATTTGTTTAATATCGTTATGGATGGTCTCTATACGACGAAGCATTCACTATGAGAACTGCATTGGTCACAACTCGGTGCACGACAGATGTAATCACCATCACGCTGACATAACTGCAGGTAGAAAAATCGTTTCCAACGCATATTATTGGTGTTCGATGCATGAAGGGTAGGAAGATAAATCTTGATCATCGTTGATAGGTCTGCACGACTGTTCATACCCAGATCTTTCCAGAGGTGTTGATTACCCAAGCTAGCACTCGCAAGTACCTGACAGAACGGCTCACCGTGCTCAGTGTTTGAGTTCAGATGCTCGAGAAACAGCGTCTTGAGTGCCAGCCATTCATCTTGTTTTAACTCTTGGAGTGTTGCTCTTAATTCGGTTTGGTTTTGGTGACGGTGTATATCTAATTCATGGCATGGTGGCTTTACCAATTCAAAGCGATAGATGAGTTTCTGTAAAGTCTCATTGGATACGCCGAGCATTGTAGGAAGCGCTGTCTCACACCGCCAGTAATGGTTATAAATACTTTGCCACAAGCCTGAAAGCATTTCATGTTGTGGTGTTGAGCTGTTTTTAATCAATCTTTGTCCCTTTTGTCGTATGCGTAGCAATAGAGTTGGATTGGCACCTACTAAGATATCTCAATCAGAACTCGTTGGAAGTTAACTGACAATACCTTAGACAGCCGTCGTTATTATTTGGTATTGCAAATAACGCTCCATATTTTTATTGCTATTAATCAGCCAATAAAAGGGGTTTGTTGTGTTTTCTACATTAAGTTTGCTTTGAATTGTTCGGTTTACGACAATCCATGTAACAAGAAGGTCAGTCGATTAACGTCAGTTTATTTAAATTAAAATAGTGGCTAAAAAGAGCAGGGATGACCGGAGTAAACAGAGTTAGCTTGCTCCGGTAAACTTAAAAGGGGTTAAAAATAAACGCGGAAGCCTGCTTTTGCTTCAAGCTCAAAGGCCAACTCATCTAAGTATAATGCTGGAGCTAAATCAACATAAAAGCCTACAGGTTTAACACGAAACTCTGCCCCTATCCCTGGCGTAATTGCGATGTTATGTTTATTTCTATCAATATACTGACCGCCGATAAATAGGTATAGCGGTGTGTTTTGTACTGCATAAGTTTTATTAGCAGCGATACCAAAGTTATCTTCAAGACTGATGTTAAATCGGTAACTGTTGTGTTTAATATCGATCCCACCAAATGGGTCACCAACAACGAGGCCTACACCCGTTTCAGCACTTGCGGCCAACGGTGTAACTAGGCCTAAAGCCAACATAAGAGTGATTATTCTTTTCATTTTATTCCCACAGCTTTATAAAAACGGGCACACTACAGGAGTAAACCAGATATCGTGTCAATAAAATCAAGTATTCACGGACGTTTTACACTTCTGGTTAGGTTTTATTCAAACATGACTTTTCGTTGATAATTGGGGCAGGGAGGTAGATTGCTTATAACGTGGTAGCTTATTTAAAAACGAGTAAAAACACCTCATTTACTATCTACCGAGGGAAATATTTACATCTGCTCAAAGCGATCTTTCACAAAGTCAATGAAAGTTCGAATTCGGCTTGGTTGATAGCGGTCTCGATGATAGATTGCTGAAAAGTCGACCTTAGGCACCACCCATTCTTCAAACACTTGCAGCAGTTGTCCGTCATTCAGTTCTTGTAGGCAATAAATGGTTGGAACACGAATAATTCCGTTGCCCGACTTAGCGCCTTGCACTAATACTCGACCATTTTTACATTGCATCCGCCCCGTCACATGCACATCGACTGTTTTCTTGGTGTCGTCCAGTGCTTGAAAACTCCACTTACGCACCGAACCCGTCAAGCAATCATGATGGATGAGATCTTTAGGATGGTTTGGCTTCCCTTTACGGGCGAAATACTCAGGGCTGGCCAGTGTTCCCATTTCAATATCCAATAACTTTCTCGCGATAAAGCCCGCATCTTCTAAACTCCCCATACGAAAAGCGATATCGAATGCACCTTCAATCAGATCGACTCGATTACTACTGAAATCAAGGCAGATGCTGATATCTGGATAGAGTTGCATGAATTCATTGACCAGTTCCGCAATGATCACCTCTCCAAGGTAACCACCGACACAGTTTACTTTGATGTCGCCGCGCACTTCTTCTACATTATCTACAGCAGCAATTAGAGCTTGGTCTATATTATTTAGCGCTTGCTCACATCTGGCATATAAGTCTTGCCCTGCATGCGTTAGCCTTAAGGTTCGAGTCGTGCGAATAAACAGCGTCACCCCCATCTGTTTCTCTAGGCTACTTACTTGGCGTGACACATGGGAACGAGAAACATTAAGCGCCTCCGCTGCTTTAGTGAAGTTACCTAAACGAGCAATAAGCACGAAAGAACGAATATCAGATAGATTAATTTGATTGAGCATAGTCGCCAGCTTACTTGTAAACTTACAAAGTTATAAAATGAACGTATTTATTGTTGCACCACAACAACAGTGTTTCAAGTAAAGTGCTATATATCAACAATGCAATTTTCCTTAATATACCTCCATCGCAACGAAGCAAGGCAACAAGCACTTGATTCGAATGCACTTAAACAATACGTCGTAGCCAATCGATGCAATAAAAGTACAGAGGAAATAAAATGAAAAAACTAATCGTAATTACAGGTGCAAGCTCTGGTATTGGTGAAGCAATTGCTCGTCGTCTAAGTGATGAAGGTCACCCTCTGCTACTTTTAGCTCGTCGTGTTGATCGTCTTGAAGCGCTGAAGCTACCAAACTCACTGTCTGTGAAAGTAGATGTAACAGACAAAGCGTCTTTTGATGCGGCAATCGCACAAGGTGAAGCGAAGTTTGGCCCTGTCGATGCGCTTATCAACAATGCTGGTGCAATGCTTCTTGGTCAAATCGATACGCAAGACGCGCAAGAGTGGAAGACAATGTTCGATGTGAACGTGATCGGTCTTTTAAACGGCATGCAGTCTGTTCTTGCTCCTATGATGGAACGTAACACTGGTACTATCATCAACATCAGCTCTATCGCGGGTAAGAAAACATTCCCAAGCCATGCTGCTTACTGTGGTACTAAGTTCGCGGTTCACGCTATTTCTGAGAATGTTCGTGAAGAAGTGGCGGCTTCAAATGTTCGTGTTACGACTATCGCACCGGGTGCTGTAGAAACTGAGCTTCTGTCTCACACAACATCTCAAGAGATTAAAGACGGTTACGATTCTTGGAAAGAAGACATGGGTGGTGTATTGGCAGCGGACGATATTGCTCGCGCTGTCTCATTCGCTTACCAGCAACCACAGAATGTATGTATCCGTGAGATCGCCCTAGCACCAACTAAGCAACAGCCATAGTAGCGAATCATCACGCATATATTTGTGAAGTATAAATAAAAGCGCCACTACTCAAAAAAGTAGTGGCGCTTTTGTTTTGATTAAGTCTTAGTATCCACTTTAGATACCGAATGTAAAAATAAGATGGAGGTCATGTTATTAGGACGATAGGGCAAATATAACAAGATCATATTCTCATTTATGGATGCTTAGCCTATTTGTAGTATTAAAATATGTAATTATGTTTCAAGACAAATGGGGAGCATAGTCCTCGCCAACATCAAACGATGTATTAAAACATTGGTGGTATTTTCACATGATACCAACCTAGAAAACACATTTTATTATTACAAACTTTTGCTCAGATTTGAGTACGATTAGGTGAATAAACTAATGAAAAAAACATTTCTCAAAACTTTGCTAGCGTCTTCTGTTGTTGTCGCTGTTGGCTGTGCATCTACCTCTGCACCTGAATTTCCAAACAACAAAGAAACAGGCGTTGCAATCCTAACTCCAGTCGCTCTTACAGCATCAAGTCACGATGGTAATGGCCCAGACCGCTTATTTGATCAGGATCTAACCACACGCTGGTCTTCTGCTGGTGAAGGCGAGTGGGCAATGTTGGACTATGGTTCAGTGCAAGAATTTGACGCTGTTCAAGCTGCATTCAGTAAAGGCAACGAGCGCCAATCTAAATTTGATATTCAAGTTAGTGTTGATGGCGAAAACTGGACAACAGTACTAGCGGATCAAATGAGTTCAGGTCTTGCACTTGGTCTAGAGCGTTTCCAATTTGAGCCAGCAGTTAAAGCTCGCTATGTAAAGTACGTTGGTAACGGTAACACCAAGAGTGGTTGGAACAGTTTAACGGAACTAGCTGCGGTTAACTGTAACGTTAACGCTTGCCCTACTAGTCACATCATCACTCCAGAAGTCGTTGCAGCTGAAGCGACTATGATAGCTGAAATGAAAGCTGCAGAGAAAGCACAAAAAGAAGCACGCAAAGACCTACGTACTGGTAACTTCGGCGTAGCTGCTGTTTATCCTTGTGATACAACGGTTAAATGTAGTACCCGTGAAGCGATTCCACAAGTGACTGGTCTACCAGCGACACCTAAAGCTGGTAATGCACCTAGTGAGAACTTTGACTTAAGTCATTGGTATCTATCTCAACCATTTGACCACGACAAAAATGGCAAGCCAGATGACGTTTCTGAGTGGAACCTTGCAAGCGGTTACCAACACCCAGAAATCTTCTACACTGCTGATGATGGCGGTCTAGTATTCAAGTCTTATGTTAAAGGTGTTCGTACATCTAAAAACACTAAATACGCTCGTACCGAACTTCGTGAAATGATGCGTCGTGGTGACCAGTCTATTAAAACGAAAGGCGTTAATAAAAATAACTGGGTATTCTCTAGTGCTCCTGAAGCGGACCTAGAAGCTGCTGCTGGTATTGATGGCGTTCTAGAAGCAACGTTGAAAATTGACCACGCAACAACGACGGGTAACGCGAACGAAGTAGGTCGCTTTATCATTGGTCAGATCCACGATCAAAACGATGAGCCAATTCGTCTGTACTACCGTAAACTGCCTAACCAAGCAACAGGTGCTGTTTACTTTGCACACGAAAGCCAAGATGCAACAAAAGAGGACTTCTACCCTCTTGTTGGCGACTTGACGGCTGAAGTTGGCGAGGATGGTATCGCTCTTGGTGAGAAATTCAGCTACCGTATTCAAGTCGTTGGTAACGAGATGACAGTTACACTAATGCGTGAAGGCAAAGACGACGTTGTACAAGTCGTTGATATGAGCGAAAGTGGCTATGATGCAGGCGGTAAGTACATGTACTTCAAAGCTGGTGTTTATAACCAAAATATCAGCGGTGATTTAGACGATTACTCACAAGCAACGTTCTACCAGCTAGACGTTTCTCACGATACTTACACTAAGTAATACCAACACTTACTGAACATGACATTAGCAAAGACGATGTCATGTCGGTGAGTTTAGAGTATAAATATAGAATCGGAAGCCATTTATGGTTTCCGATTTTTTGTATATCTAGCCTGGTAGGCAAGTGAAATACGCCTCTGTAGGTTCGAGGTAGCTTAGTGAGTAAAACCGTTGATATAAAAATCATTCGTGAGCCGATTATATGCTAGGGCGGTAAAGTAAATCCGAACAAGTGACTGTTTTATCTGGTGATGGTCGATTTGTAAGCACGCGTTTGTTAAGCTCGCACAAAACAGTCATTAGGATGGATCCATGACCAACAATGCTAAACTCAGTATATTCCAAGGCGCTAATTTACTTCTTTCTGCGTTATTGGGCTCGAGTATCCTTATCATTCCCGCATTAGCAGCAACGGAATCAGGTATCTATTCATTGCTTGGCTGGGTATTGATTATCCTAGTCATGATCCCTATCGTCATCACCTTCACAGGCCTTGGGCGTGAATACCCGCACGAGGGAGGCACAGCGCATTATGTTAGTCATGCTTTTGGTCAGCCAGCGTCAAAAGCTATTGCGTGGTTATACCTTGCTATCGCACCGATTGGCCCGCCTGTTGTTTTTATTACTGGTGCGAGCTATCTAAACCAACTCATCGATCTGCCAGGTATTCCTTCATTATCACTTGAACTGATTATTTTACTGTTGATCACTGGAATGAACTTTGCACACTTGAAAACATCAGCTCGTTTTCAGAGCTTTATATCCTGGGGGCTCATTATTACGATCCTTGTGGTGACGCTGATGAGTCTTGGCAAAACTAGTCCTACCATTGATATCGCAGCCAATAATCCTTTTTCTGCTACAAAGCTTGGCGCATCGATAGCGATTATGTTTTGGTCTTTCGTTGGCATTGAAGCGATTTGCCATGTCGCAAATGAGTTTAAGAACCCTAAACGAGACTTCCCTAAAGCCGTTGCGGTTGGCGTTGGTGCTGCCGCTTGCCTATACATATGCGTAAGTTACGCAGTGATAGTGCACAATGCGTATGGCAACGAAGCAAGTAATCTTAATTCAATCACTTATTTGGCAGAAATTGGTCTTGGGTCAATGGGGAAAAAACTTGTCGCGCTTCTCGGATTTCTTGGCTGTTTTTGCGCAGTCAATCTGTACGTGATGAGCTTTGTACGTATGCTGTATAGCTTATTTGAACGCCATGGTGAGCAACATATACTCCGAAAAAAGAGTACATCGGGAACTGCCGTTGTTGCCCTGCTGCTTATTTCAACAAGCATTGCCATCGTTCTCATCTTATGCGATAGCTTGAACCTCTCTTTTGAGGTACTCCTAAGCATCGCTAATGCCATGTTTGTGATTATCTATCTAGCAGCAAGTCTTTCTGGGCTACGGTTATTAAGTGGTATTCCACGTATTGCCGCCGGATTAGCGAGTATTTTCTGTCTAGCCATCCTTTTTAATACTGGGATCTCGGGCTTGAGCGCCAGTATTATTCTATGTGCTTTGTTTCTTTATTTTAATATAAGTAAATCTCAGCGTCGCCGCACTGTAGTGAATAAGAGGATTTGACCAGTTACATGCAGGCTAGTTGTCTGGTTTCAATAGTTGAAGGGTAATCCGAAAAGTCAGAATTCCCACGGTTGTGGCTAGTTACTTTTCTTATCACCACACAATCACCACACAATCACCACACAATTCAACCTAATCCAACAAAAATAACTTATTATCAGTTACTTATGATGATGTATTGTCTCAAAATTCCCTCACATTTTTCAGTTATCCTAACGACAGTTAAAAAATTGGGAAAACTTGTGCATGAAAAATATCAAACGTTTAGTGACGATCACTCTACTTGTTGTCGCTACCGGTGCCGTTGCCGCTTATTTTTATATGAAGAACGACGCCTCAACCGTGGCGTATTCTACGGAGCCTGTTCGCATCGGGAATATTGAAGATGTGGTGCTAACTAACGGTGTGTTATACCCGTCCAAAATGGTGAACGTTGGGGCCCAAGTATCCGGAAAGTTAGCGTCGATTGCCGTTTCGGTTGGCGACAGGGTTGAAACGGGGGCTCTCATTGCGCAAATTGACAACCTTTCTCAAGAAAACGCATTAAAAGAAGCTCAAGCATCATTGACCAATATTAACGCTCAATATCAAGCGAAAGTCGCGCAAATTCATCAATCAGAACTCTCTTTTGAAAGGCAGAAGGTGATGCTTGAAAAAAATCTCACCTCTCAGTCTTTGTATGACGCTGCGGAAGCGGAACTTCTTGTTTATAAATCGGAATTAGACCAACTGGTTGCTGAAAAAGAGAAAGCGCTGATCAATGTTGATGATGCCCAGTTGGACTTAGGCTACACGACGATTGAGTCACCCATTCATGGCACTGTTGTTTATGTCTCTGTCGAAGAGGGGCAAACCGTTAATACAAACCAGTCAACCCCTTCCATTGTGGAAGTGGCTCAACTCGATGTTATGACGATCAAGGCACAAGTATCTGAAGCCGATATTATTCACATTGCGACGGGGCAAAAAGTGTACTTTTCGATTTTAGGCGCGCCACAACACCATTTTTATGGTGAACTGAAATCAATTGAGCCTGGCCCAACCCTTTTGACTGGCGACGATAGTAAGCTAAACATTGGTGATAATGATGCTATTTATTATAACGCGTTATTTGATGTCGATAATACGGAAGGGTTGCTGCGCTTTGGTATGACAGCGCAAGTCTCGATCGTACTCGATGATGCACAAGACACACTATTGGTTCCATCTCAAGTCCTGACTAAAAAGCTTCCTGGCAAGAATCGTTATCGTGTCCCTGTTTTAGTTGAGGGCGTATTAGAGATGCGAAATGTTGAGATTGGCATCAATAATAAAGTGTATGCACAAGTTCTGAATGGGCTAGAGCTAGAAGATCAAGTTGTTATTGGTCAAGCGAACGCCAAATCGTCATCAGGTTTTGATATGTCATCGACATTAGGATCTGAGAAAGGTGGTCGTGGTAATGGAGGTCCTGGAGGTCGCGGTCAAGGTAACGGCGGGAGACCTTAGTTATGAGTGACGTTCTATTAGAAATTTCAGGACTCAGTCGTCGTTTTCCTGCAGGTGATGATCAGTTAACGGTATTGAACAACGTTAACCTAACCATACATCGCGGTGAAATGATCGCGATAATGGGTGCATCGGGTTCGGGTAAATCGACGTTAATGAACATTTTAGGTTGCTTAGATACTCCTAGCGAAGGAACTTATCTTGTTAATGGTCGAGATACATCAGTAATGAACCCTGACCAATTAGCGCAATTACGCCGTGACTATTTTGGTTTTATATTTCAACGTTATCATTTGTTAGATGATCTTACTGCTATCGGTAATGTTGAGATCCCTGCGCTTTACTCGGCCGAAAATAAAGCGTCCCGCCAAGCGCGAGCTAAGCAGCTGTTAAAAAGGTTGGGGCTAGCGGAGCGAATGGATCATAAGCCAAGTCAACTTAGTGGTGGGCAACAACAACGAGTCAGTGTCGCCCGCGCTTTGATCAATGGCGGTACGGTGATCCTTGCCGATGAACCCACCGGGGCTCTGGATAGTCATAGCAGTAAAGAGATGATGGACTTGCTTCGCGAGTTGCATCAACAAGGGCATACTATTGTTCTGGTTACTCATGATCCTAAGATCGCCGCCTCTGCGGAACGTGTAATCGAGATCTCTGATGGAGAAATCGTGAGTGATATAACGAGCGATGCCAGTAACGATAACGCCTCAACTGAACATTCAGCGACAGTTCATTCGGCAGTGGTTAGTTCGAAAGTAGCTAGGTCGGCCACGGATGGTTCGTCGACAAGAATCGAAGAGAAACAAAGTGTCAATAAACCTGTATCAAAGCCATTTTCTGCACAGTGGTTCAGCGTTGTTGAAGCGTTCAAAATGTCGCTATCTGCAATGGGAAGCCATCGACTAAGAACGTTTCTGACGATGCTGGGGATCATCATCGGTATTGCCTCTGTGGTGTCCGTTGTCGCGATTGGTAATGGCTCTCAAGCTCAGGTGTTGTCACGAATGGCTTCAATGGGCACTAATACTATTGAAATCAAACCTGGTTCTGGGCTGGGCGACCGACGTGCTGGGCGAGTGAGAACCTTGACAGCAAGTGATGCAAACGCTTTAACGAATCTCTCCTTTGTTGATAGTGTGACACCGACTGTACGTGTGAATGTGGCGGTGCGCTATGGTAATGAGGCGGTAACAGCAGAAGTGCAAGGTGTTGGTCCTGACTACTTTCGCGTTCGCGGTTTTGAAGTCGCACAAGGGCAGCTATTTGATGACGGGAGTATCGATGCACTAGAGCAAGTGGCGGTTATTGACAACAATACCTTGAATGACCTTTTCCCTGATGGCGAAGCACTTGGCAAAGTCATCTTTTTAGGTCGCTTGCCAGTGCGTATTATCGCGGTTACTGAAGCAAGAGAAATGGCGTTTGGTAATAGCGATGCTCTGAATGTTTGGCTACCTTATAGCACGGTAAATTCTCGTATTTATAGCCAAAATTACGTTAATGATATTACGGTCAGGGTGAGCGATGAAGTATCCAGTACCGCTGCAGAGCAAGCGATTATTAATTTAATTAAAATGCGCCATGGTGTGGAAGACTTCTTTACCGTCAATACGGATACGGTCAGAGAAAATATTGAACAAACGTCATCAACGATGACCTTACTTATTTCGGCTATTGCCTTTATTTCATTGGTGGTAGGTGGCATCGGTGTTATGAACATCATGTTGGTGTCGGTAACTGAACGAACGCGAGAAATCGGCATTCGCATGGCAGTTGGAGCAAGGCAAGCGGATATTCTAAGACAGTTTTTAATAGAAGCCGTTTTAGTGTGTTTGTGTGGTGGCGCTTTGGGTATAGGGTTAGCTTACGCTGTGGGCTTGATTGTCTCATCGACGAGCAGTGGTTTGAGTCTAATTTATTCGACTAACTCAATTATTGCCGCCTTTACGTGCTCAACACTGATTGGGGTTCTGTTTGGCTTCTTACCGGCCAGAAATGCAGCAAGATTAAACCCTGTAGATGCGCTATCTAAAGGATAAGGAAATAGATGTTGAAAGTGAATTTTAAGCTGAAGATCATTCATAAGTTCTTTCTAGCATTTTGTATTACAAGCTTTTTGGCTGTGTGCATTATGCTCGCACTGATCATGCAAAATCTGTCAACAGGTTTTCATGATTTCATTAAAGAAGCGGAATCGAGCTATGTAGAACAAGTCAGCCAAAAATTAGGCGAGTTTTATAAAGAAAATGGGACGTGGCAATCGTTAAAAGGCGATGACAACCAATGGCGACGCCTCGTTGGCACGAGAAGAGCGAGTGAGGATCATACGTCGTTATCTGTACCGACAGATACAACAGGAATAAGCCAATTATTGCAAACACAGCGAAGGCTCAGTTTATATGATGTGAATAAAACGGTTGTGGTTGGCCGCTCTCAAATGGATCAAAGCCTGTTAACTCGAGCCATAGAGTATGAGGGTAGCGTGATTGGTTGGTTAAGTTATGTGCCATCACAACTTGCCGATCATAGCCCTGCGAATGTATTTTTGGCTGAGCAATATCAAAGTTATGTCTCTATTACGCTCGCCGTCATTGTCCTCGCGTTTGTCACGGCCTGGCTTTTCTCTCGTCATTTGGTTGCGCCCATATTTAGGGTTAATCAAGGTACGACTCAATTAATTCAGGGTAAACTTGCTACAAGAGTGGTTAGCAATAGCAACGATGAGTTAGGTGTCCTAACGGACAATATAAATATTCTGGCTCAGACGTTGGAGAAGAACAAAACGGAACGTTCTAAATGGATGTCAGATGTTGCACACGAACTGAAAACACCCTTAACCGTTGTTCGAGGGCAACTCAATGCAATTCAAGACGGAATTTTTAAAGCAGATGAAAAGCGTTTACAGGTGATGATTGACCAAATAGATGGAATGAGTCATTTGGTGGATGACATTTATCAATTGTCCATTACCGACATTGGTGGGTTGTCATACAAAAAAAAATTATTTAACCTCGTTGAACTCCTTAAAGATATCTTACTTGGCTTTAAGGTGAAAACCGATGAGCTTGGGTTGGCATTACATTGTGATGCGCTGTATTTGAGTGAGAATGCTGAGTGTTTCGTTATCGCAGATAGAGATCGTTTGACGCAGTTGTTTATCAACATATTGGAAAATAGCTGTCGTTATACCGACGCACCGGGAAGTATTGCTTTATCACTTAGCAAAGATAAAAATAATGTTGAGGTGATTATTGAAGATACATCGCCATCGATACCTGAAGGTGATTTCACTCAAGTATTTGAACGCTTTTATCGAGTAGAACAATCTCGCAACCGAGAGCATGGTGGCTCTGGTATTGGTTTAGCATTGTGTCAGCAAATTATCGAGGCGCATCAAGGCACTATTTGTGCTAAAAAATCAGATCTGGGCGGTGTTAAAATGATGATAACCCTACCGATCCATCACCATACTGGCTCACAATAAGATTTCGATTGAGGAAAGAGAGAATGAAGACGCATATTTTGATTGTGGAAGACGAGGAATACATTGCCGAAGTCTTGATCGCGTATTGCCAAAATAGCGGCTTTGAAGCGACACACCTCGCGTCGGGTGCGAATGTTGTTGAGACGGTGAAATCGCAGACGTTTGACTTAATGTTACTTGATTTAATGCTGCCAGATGTAGATGGTGTGGAAATATGCAAACAAGTACGTCAGTTTTCTCAATTACCTATCATAATGGTGACTGCAAAAAGTGAAGAGATTGACCGATTAATTGGTTTAGAGTTCGGAGCTGATGATTATATCTGCAAGCCATTTAGCCCTAGAGAAGTGATTGCGAGGATCAAAACGGTACTGCGCCGAATTCAACCAAACCCATCGTCTAACCGCTCTTATCAACCAAGCGCTGAGTTAGTTTTGGGACAATTTGTATTAAAGCCTGATGAATATGAGGCCCGATTTGGTGGCTGCTTTCTCGACTTAACGCCCAAAGAATTCATGTTACTTCGCTTGCTAGTGGAGCATCCGGGGCGAGTGTATAGTCGTGATGATATTCTCAATGCGCTTTACAGCGACCTTGCCGATGTATCAGACAGAAATATTGATACCCACATAAAGAACATCCGTAAAAAAATACATGCTGTGGCACCAACAGCAAACCCTATCCGTTCGGTTTATGGGGTAGGCTACAAATTGCTGCATGAAACACTGAAATAATCAGTGTATATAGCCAGTTAGGTATGGTTAGGATAAGTTTGCAACGCAGAGAGGAAGTACACTTGACTGCAACTCAAGCCTACGAGAGGTCGACATCAAAAGAGATCTACACCATCAATATGGGATGATAAGTACACGACTCCCAATACTTGTCGTTATTCATAGATTGCTAATTTAGTGAGAGCGCTAAAACGAAAATGCCCCATTCCTTCTTTCGACCGATTAGCCATGACTTTTCCCTCTTTAAGAGCCGACCCGTAGGGCGACTATGGTTAGCCTAAGAAAATGTATTTAAGGGCTGCGATAAGTACCGCCACACCAACACCGAACATGAATTTTTTAATCCATGACAAGTCTGTTTTGATTTCGCTTAAGTCAGCTTTTAAGTCCTTGTGAAGAACTTCAAGATCACTTTTAGTTGCGGCTTCATTGCCATACATCTCACCGAAAAGGTTTACCATTTCTTCGGCTTGCTTTTCATTCATACCCGCGCTTTGTAAACGCTTGATTGCCTTATGTGTATCTAGTGGAATTGCGGTCATCTCGTAACCCTCATTGATTAACCTACGACTTCATTTTGCGCGAATATCGCTCATTGGTCAATGGGTGAATGTGCGATTACTGCACATTTTTTTTGTTCTTGTCGGTGTTTAATACCTTCAATAATTAGCTCTACGGCTGTGCGTCTGGTTCGCCACCAATCATAAAAAGTTCGACGGGGTACATTCGCCAAGTCTGCAACCTCTTTTGCGTCAAGACCTACGCTATCCCGGCAGTATGCTGAAAAGGCTTCTTTCTCTGTAGTTTGTGTCATATATTCCTCTATGTGCGTATATCACTCACATCCAACTACAGTGTGTGTTATTCGCTCAATGCAGTCAAGCAATAGCCTCGCAGAGGAAAGCGAGTATGAAACTTTATTCCTCTCCTACAGGGGTGTTTCAATTTATTTGGCTTAGCAAGCTTTTGCCCCATTCCGTTTGGGCTAGTGCCTCTGTAACGAAGGCTACAATTACTTTTCCTTACTTTTACTTATGTCTCGTGTGTCTGCTGTATCAGATATTTACCACACAGCGACAACTGGATTGTAATAATTGACAGTAAATTGTCCAATTGTCGTTAACGAAGGGTTTGTTAGGTAAATAAGTTTGAAGTGAGTCTTGGTGCTATCTTTTCATTGCCGTTATGCATTTGTTTAATAATGATTTTTTACAAATTAAAACTATTAATTATCTGATTAAACACTATTATTTTGCCTTTAAATGGAGCAATAGTTCCGTAGTCATACCTTTGAGGCAGTTTGTGAAAAATAGTTATTTAGCAATAACGACAGCGGTAGTAATGATGTTAGTCGGGTGCACTGAAGATGATGCTAACGCATACCATAGATATAAGGACTGGAACACAGTTCGAGGAGTTAGCTTAGATAATGCATCGGAGTTCAAGTTCACTTACGATGTAGTTAATGATTACATGTATGTAATTTCACGAACACCTCGTAACATTGGTAGCCATCTCTACAGAGAAGAAACTTACCACACTCCAGAAGGGGCTATTAGTTTTAATTCAGATACAGTGAACCAAGATTGCGACGGGTCTGAAGGTAGTTGTGATGGTAGACAACGATTTGAATTAGCAGACACGAGTGGCGATATAATTATTGCGTACCATAGTGCAAGTGTAGATGGGGGACAAAGTTGGTTTAGAGACCCACTTCACACAAACGCATTCGGTGATGAGCAATATGTCGTTGCAGGAACAACCTATGAGAGTCGTGACTTCGGTCGAACCTGGCTAACAATGCCAATGACTTTGGATGCTGAATACCGATTTTTCAATGGAGAAGATGTTTATGCAGGAACTGTAACAAACCAGGACTCCACCTCTTTTTGGATCACTACAGATAAAGGTAATAACTGGGAAGAGCACACTGAGGTATCAGGCATACCAACGATGCATCCTCTAGGCGACCTTATTGCACTGTTTGACAAGGACGAATCTGTTATCTATTACAGCGAAGATCTTGCCACAACTTGGCACGTTATAGATATTGAGGGTATTGAGCTAAAGTCTCTGTGGACAGACGGTAATAAACTATATTTCCTTGGTGAAAATAATGTTCGATATGCGTCCATTTTAGATGATGGCATGCTTAGTGATCTAGTTCAGCTTGGAAGTACGTTTGACCATTTTGACGGAATTAATGGTGAACCGGTAGTGACCAAATCTATGGAATTCATGAAAGAGATGACTTTCGTCACATTTGCCAATACAAGAGTTGGGATTGCTAACCCAAAATAGAGAGCTTCGGCACTTCGTAACTCAGAAGTGCCCCTTTTCATCAAGTTAGGGCTCCTATCTGTCACACTCTAAGGATAGATATTTGTCCTACTTTTTCATTATGCGTTTAGAAGGCCAGCCGAATCGATACCTAAGTACCACAAATTTGGCGTGTTAGATTAATATATGATAACAGTTTCAATGTGTAATTATTAGTCAATCGGTTTGCTCATGAGTGTAATGTCACAAAATGCGCGCTTTGCTTAATTTATGGTTGCTGGCTCAATAACTATAACGAGCAAAATAATGAAAATTCAATATGCTAAGCACTCAATTTTTGCACTTGCAGTAACATCAATTATTGTCGGTTGTGGTGGTAGCTCTGGTAGCGATGATGGTGATTCAAACTACAAGCAGATAAAATCAAATACAAAGGGCGCTACTGCATTTGCCTTTGTTACAGATAGTGCATCATACTCTGATGAAGTTTCTATCGATGCTATGTCAACCCGCAACGGCGAGCCTTCGCTCACAACGGTCAGTGGTTCTTGTGATGACTTAGTGAAGGTTACTGAAGTTGAGATTGAAGATCCTGATTCACCAGACTCAGAAAACCCTGAATTCATCACTGAAAAAGTGTTTTCTGAGTCTGATAGCAATAACTGTTCTATTAATGAGGTGGTTCCAATGTCAGAGCACCTTATTTTAAGAGGAAACTTTTACCAATTAGCCGATGCTACAGGTAAGGAGATTCATCACTGTTTACTTGTTGCTTTACCATTAGATGAGGCGAATGGCCTTGGTGAGTGTCTTGTCTATGATACCCCAACTGATTATGGATCGTACATTGATGGTGTTAATGTAACTGGAGATGGTAAGGGCTTGCAGATTATGTACCACCATACACCTGATCTTGATAACAATCCTTTAATTTATTTACCTACACTGGCTTACTGGGATAATAACGGCAAGGTCGAAACTCTCTATCAGCAACCGACTGAAGGTGGAGCATCTCCTATTCATACAGCTTGGTCATATGATGGAAGCGAGCATTACTTCACAAAGCATTTTGATGGTCCTAACTCATGGGTTTCCCCTGCCCACATTAATTGCTCTGGTTCTTCATGTGGAGGTCTTGGAATTGATCGTGATTATTATGTGCCATACCATCACTCTCATCGACTGCATAAGAAATTTGTACAATCTGGAGAGTTTGTAATTACTAACCTGAAAGGCTTGGATAATTCAGGTGATGTAGGGTCGGTAGTGCTTAACACTAAGTATATGATGCCATTTTCTCTTACTGAGTTTAGCCTGAATGGTGTCGCTGGTAGTTTAAGTGTTCTTCATCGGCACGAAATTCAACATCAAGATGCTGAAAATATATATTTTTCAGGTGATTTTGATGTGAATTATGGTGCAGAGGGCACAGTATACGGTGGCTTTTTCAAGGTCTCAAAAGCAGACTTAAGTACAAACTTCATCCCGATGGAGCAAATGTTTACCTTCAGTGAATATAGCAAGGTGTACGAGTCTATTGTCGGTGAAACTAACTATGTATTCTTGGAAGGTGGTACTGGGGGTAACATGACTCTCTCTTACTACGATATTAACAGCCTTGAGCATGTTTCTGATAACATTCTAGAGCGGCCAGAGCTCGTAAACTTTGATACCTTTGAGATTCGTCAGTATGTAAGTGGCGTGAAGATTATTGCCTCTAACTTCTTTGGTGAGTCAGCTGAGCTATTTTTTGATCAAGTGACTGGTGAGATCACTAAAGATCCAATTGACCGTCAAGAGATTGGTGGGACGATTCCGCTTTACCCGACATCAGGTATTTAACTTAGACAACTTTACAAAAGGCCTGTGACGCAGGCCTTTTTTGGCAAATAAATGAGAACAGAATATCGTTAATAAGATGATATGCGCCACTGTAGTGAATAAGTTAAGTTGGACAACTTTATGTCTGCTAAACACATAGTTTGCAATATCTGAGGTAATCCGATAAATAACCGTGTTAGTCGGTCCTGTCCACCAACGTTGCAGATCATCCTGAGCCCATACTAAATGTGTTGTGTGATCACCAAACGATTCACGGACGCTTTGATTTTTTCAACGGATTTAGGGTGAGTTAAATATATCTCACTTAATCCATGTCCCATATAATCGGATGAACTTGGGGCTATGGGCGTGTTCGGTAGCGGTACTGTTCCTGTCCCGGTAAAGTTTAAGCCGTTAATGACTAGGTCTGATGTTGATAAAATGTAATCACTATCAGGGCTTAAGGTTGGTGAGGCCGGTGCGATATGAAGAACATGAATGTTATTTGCATCATACCCCGATTGAGAGGCGACGTAGTCGTATGATTTGTTCACCCATAAATTGCCTTGAGAGTGGGCAATATAAATCAGCTTTTTGCCTTTCCATGTATTGGGTGATGCCAAGGGTAGACTTTATTTTCTGTTGACCAAGCAAAGCTTGTCTTTGTGATGTTGCTACGCCATTAAAAAACAATAGTGTAACCTTCAATTTTGCATCTATTGGCGTGAGCATTCGTTACCCACAGCAGAGCAATGAGCCATACACTAGATCATTTATTCACAATATTACGCCTCCGCTGGAAGGGATACACTGTACGCCCCATCTTGTAAGCGATTGTATGACAAAAAATGCATAGTACGGGCTTTGGTGTTGTAGGTCAGTGCCCTTAGTGTTTTTGAGGTGTTTATATTGTCATCGATATCGATACCAACAAATTTTTTACAGGCAAGGACTTTTTCATATTCATCGCCCATCCGCCATGCTTTCACCACGTTTTCATCACTGTCGTCATTCCAGTCATGATACAAGTTTATTTGGAATTGGCGAGCATTTTGCTTTATTGCATTGCGCACCGGATCGGTGACTTCCAAAAGATTGATGAAATTTTCAATGTCGTCACGTATGCCGTCGTTATTTTCATCCGGCCCTGTTAGTGAATCGCTGCGGTCAAGGGTGTGTTCGAATCGGTCATACAGCACTTTAAATTGGTCATCAATGGTAGGTTGCTGTTTGAGAGTTTGAGTTAATTTCGATGTATCAGTTGGCGTTGATGGTGCTGACTCTGAGTTGGAAGTTTTGCATCCAGAAAGGGTAAAATAAATAAACTGACGATTATTTGTTTCATTTTAGTTTCCGGCAAATTTTTGACACCATCAATTATTCATTAGTTCGGATAAAATGCAATAATAACCATCAATTAGAACAGTATTTGTTGTGCCTAGATAGCCAGACAGTACATTTTTACTTATCGCGCTAGCTCCCTTCTATTCACTTTGCAATACCTGTCGTTATCCATGATTTACTAATTTAGTAAAATTGCTGGCTCACTTTCTGCCCAGAAACTTGTTTCATCTGATCACCTCTAACTAAGTTACCCACTACAGTATATAGAGCACATACCCATTATATTATTGCATTAGGCTGGCTCGCAGTGCTTGTTGCTTATCGTTAACTATCATCTTCAATTGTTCTCAATATGCTTGACCTGCCTCCTACACATAGGTTTTAAGCTACGGCTAACACATCATTGATGACGAATTGAAGGGGATTATTAGTTGCTGTAACAAAACCTCGAACGATAGGAGTAGTGCTCCTAAATTGTTGCTTAAACTGTTTATAGGGCTATTTGTTATTATACCTTTAATCGTTTTTAATTTTGGGTAGCGACACAAAACTAAAAAAGTTTTATATGCACTGAATCTTGAGAGGAATTGGGTATGTTGACCGATAAAATTGCAGAAACAAAGCAAAAGACCGAAGAGCATCCAAGTCATTTAGCTACCATGGAAGCGACTTACACTGAGTGGGGTGAAAAACCGGATATGGTACCCAACGGAAAAGCACTGTGTTGCTTAATTGAGGATTGGTCTGAAAAGCACCATCAAGAATTACCCGAGGAAAACTAAAATGAACATAAAACAGTATTCCTTGAGACTAAATGGTATCAACTGTGGTCGATGTGTCGCTAAAATTGTAGATGGGCTGCGTGAAAGCGATCCAGGTGTCTCGTTCACTATTAATGATACGAAAAATAGAGCAGAGATGATTACCACATTGTTGCCAGAGAAAGCGATAGCAGTCATTCAACAGTTAGGTTATTCAGCTTCAATTAGCACGCTGCAAGATTATAGTACATCGGTATCGAATGTTACTTGCCAACACTGTGTGGATAAAATCACTACAGCGATAGGTAAACTAGATGGTGCTGCTGAAGTGGCTGTTGATCTAGAAAAGCATACACTGGCTGTGACTACTAGTTTGACTGGGGATGAGATTGAAAGTGTTTTGGTCGATCTAGGTTATAGCGCTAAGGCTGATGACACACAACCACAAACTAATGACGTTACCGAGTTGAATAAGGTGCATAAAACACAATCGTTGGAAGTCAGTATTGAGCTGTCATTAATCGGTGTCACTTGTGCAAGTTGTGTTAATACGATTGAAAAATCCCTGTTATCAGTGTCAGGTATTGACTCTGTTGACGTGAACTTTGCAAATCGCACCGCGAGGGTGGTTTCAGGTCTGCCGGCCAGTGTATTGATTGAAGCCATCCAAGAGGTAGGATATGACGCCGAGGCGATTGTTGATCAGGCGGTGGCAAACGATATAAAAGAAGAGCGAGAGGCTGAGGAATATCGCTTCAAGGTAAAACAAAGCATTATAGGCCTTGGACTTGGTGTACCTTTGATGATGTATGGTCTGTTTGGTGGACCAATGAACGTGAACACACAGTCTGAGCAGTTGCTATGGCTTGTGGTTGGGCTAGTGACCTTTTTCATTTTAGTCCGTGCGGGTAAGCACTTTTTTATCGGCGCTTGGAAGGCTTTTCTCAATCGTAATGCGAACATGGATACGCTGATAGCGCTTGGAACAGGCACGGCATGGTTATACTCATTGGTGGTCGTATTGGGACCGCAGTGGCTCCCGGAAAGTGCAAGACACCTCTATTTTGAAGCAACCGCTATGATCATTGGTTTAATCAACTTAGGTCAGGCACTTGAGTTAAAGGCACGAGGTCAAACCTCACAGGCTATCAAGCGTTTACTTTATTTGAAAGTTAAAACCGCCATTGTGATTCGTCATGGCAAAGAGATCGCCTTGCCGATTGAACAAGTCATTGCAGGGGACCTGATTAGGATTAGAGCGGGTGATAAAGTACCGGTAGATGGCGTGATTACTCAGGGTGGGACAACGATTGATGAATCAATGCTCACAGGGGAGCCGATTCCTGTTGTGAAACAGGTTGGAAGCTCTGTTTCTGCGGGGACGATTAATGACCAAGGTAGTTTTGTTTTCAAGGCGCAGAAAGTAGGTAGTGATACCGTCCTTGCTCAGATTATAGCGATGGTATCGAAAGCACAAAACTCAAAGCCACCAATTAGCCATCTTGCAGATAGAGTGTCATCAGTATTTGTCCCGATCGTGATGATTCTGTCTATTCTCACAGCGTTGGCTTGGTATAACTTTGGTCCTCAGCCCTCATTGGTTTATATGATTGTTGCGAGCACGTCGGTGTTGATCATCGCATGCCCTTGTGCACTAGGACTCGCAACGCCGATTTCAACCATGATTGGTGTCGGCAAAGCCGCTGAGTTTGGTGGGTTAATCCGTAATGGTGAAGCGTTACAAAGAGCTAGTGAGTTGGATGTCGTCGTGTTGGATAAGACTGGAACGATTACTCAAGGCAGGCCGGAAGTGACAAATTTTGTTTCGCTATCAAATGACTCCGATCTTCTGCCTATTGTGAGTGCATTAGAGAAAGGCTCGAATCACCCTCTTGCCAAAGCATTAATGACATTTGCTCAAAAAGAAGCGTGTGACGATGATAGCCTACCTGAAGTTTCAGACTTTGAGTCATTAACTGGACTAGGTGTCAAAGCTCAATATGCAGGTCAACGAGTGTTACTCGGCAATTGCAAGCTGATGAGCCAGTTTGAGATTAATATTGAACTGGTAATAGCACACGCTTCGAAGTGGGAGCGAGAGGCGAACACTGTTGTGTATTTTGCGATAGATGACCAAGTACAGGCGCTGTTCGGCATTAGTGACCCAGTTAGAGATGATGCTCACAGTGCGATAAGTCGTTTCCATCAGCAAGGTATTTATGTAGTGATGCTAACGGGTGATAACCACAACACAGCGAAGGCGGTAGCATCGCTGGTAAATGTGGATCAATATCACGCTGAGTTGATGCCTGAGGATAAGTTACACTGGATTAAACAGTTGCAAGCGGAAGGGCATATTGTCGGTATGGTTGGTGATGGTATTAATGATGCACCAGCACTCGCACAATCAGACGTTGGCTTTGCTATTGGAAGCGGTACGGATGTCGCGATTGAAAGCGCCGATATTACCTTGATGCGCAGCTCACTCCACGGAATCTCTGATGTGATTGAGATAAGTAGTGCCACAATGAAGAACATTAAGCAGAATTTATGGGGGGCATTTATCTATAACAGCTTAGGTATCCCAGTAGCAGCAGGGCTTCTGTTTCCGTTCACTGGTTGGCTATTGAGCCCTATTATTGCTGGAGCAGCGATGTCACTGTCTTCTGTTACGGTTGTTACAAACGCTAATCGCCTGCGCTTATATACACCGGTTTCAGCCCCTATAATCAACGAGGAGCAATAAAATGTTAGTCAATATTTTGGGTTTTACAGCGATAGCGTTTATAGCTTGGTGGTTTTGGGGTAAGAAAAACCAGTAAATAGCTATAAAGTAACAGGCAAATAATCACAAATGGCTAAGATATCTTTTAGGGTAGAGATTTCATTTATAGCTTATTTTACCTCCAACGTAAGTGAGTAAGTATGAATACATCATCGCACAGTGCAATCATTGCAGGTAGCACCGGCCTTATTGGTAAAGCACTGACTCAGGTGCTGATTAGCAATAAAGGTATATCTCATATTTATGCACTTAGCCGCCGTCCTCTGGGCGTTTCGTCAAGTAAACTGAGCGTTTTAGAGCATCCAAATTTAGATATCCCACCATTTAAGCCAGATGACACGTTGCCTAAATTAGGGTTTATCTGTTTAGGTACAACTCGTAAGCAAGCAGGTTCTAAAGCGGCGCTTGAAAAAATAGACTTAGATTTGGTCGTCAAGGTAGCAAAACAAATGGCAGAATCAGGCGTTAGAAAGCTTGCTGTTGTCTCATCTTTAGGTGCGAACCCAAAATCCTTTTCCCACTACATGCGCTGCAAAGGTAAAATGGAAGAGGAACTAGAGGCGATCGGTTTTGAGCACATTACCTTTATGCACCCAGGTCCACTGGTAGGTGAAAGAGAAAATACACGAGTCGATGAGATTCTAATACAACGAGTTATCGGGGCTATTCAGCCAGTGATGCGTGGGAAGTTACGTAACTACATCCCTATTTCAGATCGAGAGGTCGCGGTGGCAATGAACCAAGTTATGTCGAAAGAAGCAATAAGTTGTGTTGAACGATTGAACAGTGTGCAGATCCGACAGATCGCTAAAACAAGCGGTTAAACCCGTCAACGTGTCATGTCACCAGGTGAATCGTAACATTGTGCGACCTCTATTCTGGAAGTCGTGCTTCTATTTTTCTTAATAGTTGCTGGATTTCTTGCTTGCTGTAACTTCCTGTTTGCTTTGGAGCACTGCTTCTTCTGATGATCAATTCAACTGGAATTCGAGTCTGGTTTAATGGCACTTCATTGCTAGGATCTTGGTTCTTTAGCTCAATGGCTTGAATCACGGCCTGTTCCCCAATAGCTGTAAAATCTTGTTTAATCGTCGTTAATGGCGGGTTAAAATAGGCACTGTCGTTAATATCATCAAAGCCAGCCACCGCAACTTGTTCAGGTACTTTTATCTGCAATTCATCCAGCGCCCGTAGCGCACCAAGTGCCATTTGATCACTGGCGACGACGACCGCATCAAACTCTAACTGTTTGCCGAACGCTTCTCGCACTGCTAAGTAGCCGCTGCTAGCTTGCCAATCCCCTTGATATTGAAAAATTGATTGCTTACAAGCGGCCGTGATTTCTTGCTGCCAACTTGCTAAGCGAATTTTTGAAGCGCTCGATTCTTCAGGTCCGGTGATTAATAAAAACTGCTCACGATCGGTTTCAATGAGGTGCTTGATGACATCTGCGGCTCCCTGTGCATGCTCCCCATGTACGTAATGAACAGAAGTGGCATCCGGAACATCAATAAAGATCAGGTGTAAGCTTGGGAACTGATCAACTAATGTCACCGCATCATGAGTTGTTAATGGTACGTTGAGGATTACGCAGTCTACCTGCTGAGCAATCAGTTCTCGCATTGAAACTTGAATACTATTTAGCCCAGGTTCAGACACAATAGAAAATGCGGTCCCAAAATTGAGTTCATGGGCTTTTCTTCTTACCCCATTGGCAATCAGCGCCGCCCCATGCAATGCCATATCAAGTGTGATTAAGCCAATATTGGTCGACTTAGCACGACTAAGCATTTGTGCACCTTTATTAGGTATGTAACCAAGTTTTTTGATTGCTTGATTGACCTTCGTGCGGGTGGACTCTGCCACACTCTCTGAGCCATTTGTAACACGAGATACGGTTTGGGTTGAGACGCCTGCCAATTTTGCAACATCTTTGAAGGTTACACTCATGCTTCACTCCATCAAGAAACTCCGTATGGAAGTATAGTAACCAAAACTTCCTGATATAACCGTGCTAAACCTCAAAAATTTGTTGGCGAAAACATTAAAAAATGTTCACGAAAACAGTCGATCTAAGCCATATTTTTGACTCTTTAAAGCTTGTTTTGATCACACTTTATGGCAGGTAAGCTATTAAGAACAGCCTATTTAAGCAAACTATGTATTAAGCGTTGTTTACGAAAACAATATTACAAAAATAAATAATGAGTTTGCTATGACTAAGTTTGTTCATCTACAAAGTAAAAACCACAGCTTGATCATCAAAACAGATCGAGTACCAGAGATCCTACACTGGGGTGCGAAGATCGCTCAAATTGATGAGGACCTGCTTTTATCAACAGAAAGGCCAATTTCTCAGGCCCGTCTTGATGTTGATGTACCACTATCACTGTGTCCTGAATTAGGTAGCGGTCACTTTAACGCTCCAGGTATTGAAGGTCATCGTCAAGGTTATGATTGGGCACCAGTATTCAAAACAGTATCAATCGATACAGAGATACAAGAGAATCAAGATCAAAAAGTAAGCTTTGTACTTTTTGATGAAGTATCGCAACTTGAACTCACGGTTGAAGTAAAGCTTAACTACCTATCTGACGTAGTACAAAAGCGTGTTTCTGTGGTCAATAAAGGTGAAGAGGCTTACTTCCTAGGTAAACTTTCTTCAACGCTACCACTGCCTAATCATGCTGACGAGTTAATGACGTACCACGGTCGTTGGTGTCATGAGTTTCAAACTCAACGTCAAGCGTTTGAGCACGGTGGTTTTATGCAAGAGAACCGTCGTGGGCGTACCTCGCACGAGAATTTTCCTGGTATGTTTGCGGGTACACAAGGTTTTAGTGAACAACAAGGTATTGTTTGGGGTTTTCATTTAGGTTGGAGTGGTAATCACCAAATGCGTGCGGACGTACGTAGTGATGGTCGTCGTTTCGTTCAAGCTGGTGAGTTGCTGATTGCTGGTGAAGTCATTCTGTCTAATGGCGAAAGCTACACAACACCTTGGCTATATGGTGCATATAGCAAAACAGGTCTTAATGGCATCGCACAACGTTTCCAACAGTTTGTTCGCAATGAGATTGTTAACTTCCCTGTAGACAAGCCACGCCCTGTGCACCTAAATACATGGGAAGGCATCTATTTTGATCATAAACCGGAATACATCATGCAGATGGCAAGCGAAGCCGCTGAGATGGGCGTTGAGCGTTTCATCATTGATGATGGTTGGTTTATTGGTCGTGATGGAGAGCGTGCAGCACTTGGTGATTGGTACTTAGACGAAGTTAAATATCCCAATGGTCTAGAGCCTGTTATCAGCCATGTGAATAAGAAAGGCATGGAATTCGGTCTATGGGTTGAGCCTGAAATGGTCAGCCAAGATTCAAACCTATACCGTAATTACCCAGATTGGGTTCTTGGTCTACAAGGTTACCATCAACCATCAGGTCGTTGGCAATATGTGCTAGACCTACAAAATGATGACTGCTTTAACTACTTGTTTGAGCGACTAAGTGCACTACTGGCAACTTATAATATCACTTACCTTAAATGGGACATGAACCGTGAATTGGTACAACCAGGTCACGAAGGTCGCCCTGCGGTGCACGGTCAAACGCAAGCGCTTTATCGTTTAGTCGATGAACTGAATAAAGCACACCCTGAAGTTGAAATCGAATCGTGTTCTTCAGGTGGTGGTCGTATTGATTTTGAAATTCTTAAACGTACACAACGCTTTTGGGCATCAGATTGTAACGATGCGCTAGAGCGTCAGTCTATCCAAAAAGGCATGAGCTACTTCTTCCCACCAGAAGTGATGGGCGCACACATTGGTCCTTACGAATGTCACTCAACAAATCGTCGTCATGGTATCAATATGCGTGGTGTTACAGCGCTTGGTGGTCATATGGGGGTCGAACTAGATCCTGTAAAAGAGTCGGCAGAAGAGAAACAGGCATTCTCTCGTTATATCGCTCTGCATAAGCAATATCGTCACCTCTTGCATAGTGGTCGCAGCTTCCGCATTGACCCTGCAGATAAAAATCAGAATATTTATGGTGTTGAAAACGATGATGAAATGCTGATCACAGTTTGTCAGCTTGCTATGCCTGGTCATGCGCTTCCATCACCACTACGTATTAGCTGTGCAGACGTAAATGCAAAATACCAAGTTAAATTAGTTGAAATGCCTCAGACCAGCTTCCAACTAATGAAGCAGCGCCCTCAGTGGTTAGGTAAAACCTTGACCCTAAGTGGTGATAACTTAGAAGAAATTGGCGTAACACTGCCTATTCTTGACCCAGAATCAGCACTTATCATACACCTAAAAAAAATCTAGATTTTATTCTTAATTAAGAAAATTAAAACAATAAAAGGTGAAGGCGTAATGCCCATCTTGCGTCACCCCTTTGCCTAAAAATAGATATAAATCAATAAATCCAACATTTTAAGGACAAAAATATGCCAA
Organism: Vibrio sp. 10N.286.49.B3; assembly: GCF_002873395.1. Classification (GTDB taxonomy): domain Bacteria; phylum Pseudomonadota; class Gammaproteobacteria; order Enterobacterales; family Vibrionaceae; genus Vibrio. The sequence goes on from NZ_MCUV01000008.1 coordinate 81,535, forward strand.
TGACAATCCTACTGTCATTCTTATTCTTTACAGGGTTCGTAGTATTTTATACTTGGTCTCGCGTTAAGAATCAGAAAAATACTTCTAAAGAAGGTTTCTTCCTTGGTGGTCGAAGTCTAACCGGTGGACTAATCGCAAGTTCACTTATCTTAACTAACCTTTCAGCAACCAGTTTTGTTGGTATGAGTGCACTGTCTTTTAAAGGCAACATGTCAGTAATGGGGTACGAAGTAGCATCAGGTATTACACTGATCATCATCGCCTTATTTCTAGTACCACGTTATCTAAAGCAAGGTATCACAACCATTCCTGATTTCTTGGAATCTCGTTATGACCTTTCTGTTAAGCAGTTTGTAACCGTACTATTTCTACTGAGCTACATAGTTAACCTGCTACCCAACACGCTTTACGCAGGTGCGATGGTGATTGGTGGTATCTTTGATATCGAGACAATGTTGGGTATTAGCCGATTCCAAGCCATTTTACTTATTGCTTCTATTATTGGTTTCCTAGGTTTGTTTTACGCTATTTACGGTGGACTAAAAGCGGTGGTTATTGCCGATACGTTAAACGGTGTTGGCCTGATTGTAGGGGGCCTGATGATCCCTATCTTTGGTCTGATTGTGCTTGGCGACGGCAGCTTCATGAACGGTGTAGAAGTCATCACAACTAACGCGACAGATAAATTACAAGCAGTAGGTGCAGAAGATGATCCAAATGTACCATTTTCCACCATGTTTACTGGTCTACTGTTGGTTAACCTTTACTACTGGGGTACTGATCAAGCCATTATCCAGCGTGCACTTGGTGCGAAGAACCTAAAAGAAGGGCAAAAAGGGGTTATCCTGGCTGGTGCAATCAAAGTAATTACACCTCTGTTCCTTATTATCCCGGGTATCATTGCTTACCATATGTTCGGTTCCGTTGATGCTGCTGGTCAAAGCTACGAAGCGGATACGATGTACACACGTCTAGTGAACGAAGTACTGCCTAAGCCACTGGTTGGGTTCTTCTTAGCTGCGATGTTTGGGGCAATCCTATCTACCTTTAACGGCGTACTAAACTCATCAACCACGCTATTTACGCTGAACGTTTACAAGCCTCTATTCGACAAAGAGAGCAAGCTTTCTGATGAGCAACTCGTCAACAAGGGTCGCTTATTCGGTCTATTTATTGCCATTCTATCGGTTAGTATTGCACCGTTCATCATGTTCGCACCAAACGGTTTGTTCGATCTGCTACAACGTCTAGCGGGTCTATTTAGTGTTCCAATCTTTACTATCGTATTGATGGGTTACATTACTAAACGTGTACCCGCGGTAGCAGCGAAAATTTCTCTAGCTTTTTTCGTCGCAGCTTACGGTATCGTACAGTTTACTCCTGCAGCAATGCATGACTACTTAGGTCCACTTAAACCACTGGCAGATTTACATTTCTTCCATCAGTTAGCCGTATTGTTCGTGATCTGCTGTGGCATCATGCTCATTATTGGTAAAGTTCGTCCACGTGATACTGACTATGTACTACCAGTGAACGAAGCTATGGATATCAAACCTTGGGAATTCCGCTTCGAGGCATCTGCCGTTATTCTATACATGGTTCTTGGTGCTTACATTACGTTCTCTGACCTTGGTTTAGTCGCTGGCGATACCGCATTCATGGTAACTTATGCACTGTGTGGTATTGTGATTATTGGTGGCATTTGTGCCCGTATCAGAAAGAAAAAGGTAAATGCTAAACAACCACAACTGCAAGAAGTATAAGCAGCAATAGATAAAATCATGGTCGTTACCCATTTGTAACTTTTTGGAAAACCATGTCATTTATAATCATAGCACCGTTAATTATTAATTAGCGGTGCTTCTTTATATGCCAATTCAAAGTTGAACCGATATTTGCGCTTAAAATTGTCTGAATATGCGAGCTACTCACTTACTTTCCACGTGAGAGAAAGAGTGTCAAGTTATCCTTTTGAAGGCGTATTTCAAACATTCGTATGGAGCTTGGGTATTACTCTTCTAAGGCTTAACGTTATTTATATACTTCTATTGGTTGTGTTGTTGAAGCCGATGGCGAGGAAAAACGTAATCGAAACACATGCTTGGTAATTTCAATTAAATGCATCCAAATGATACATAGTACAGTTACCCAATAATAATTATGTGGTTTTTGTTAATACTCATTGTGATTATTGTTAATAACACTAGTGGTGAGAACCTCATATAATCATTGGTAGCAACACAATCTAAGCAACTCATTTAAAGATATTTAATGGAGAGTTTATTATGAAATATGCAGGTTTTCAGACGTTTAAAACACAGCAGCAAGACGGCATCCTTACCGTTACTTTTGATTTTGGTACTGTAAATGTTCAAGGTCAAGAAATGCTCGCAGATTTAAATAGTCTAGCAATGAGACTAGAGCGTGATCGTAATACTAAAGTTGTTGTTTTCCAATCAGCAAACCCTGAAATTTGGGTTTGTCACTATGACACTGAGCTATTGAAAGATATGTCTACGGAGGCGGTTTCGCGTGAAGAAGCACAGGTTCTAGACTTGCAAGCGGTATGTGAGCGAATCAGCAAAGTACCACAAGCAACGATTGCCAAACTTGAAGGCTTCGCTCGTGGGGGCGGCCATGAACTAGCACTAGCTCTAGATATGCGTTTCGCTGTTCGCGGTAAATACAAGTTAATGCAGATGGAAGTGGGTATGGGTATCCTTCCATGTGGCGGCGGATCATCACGCATGGCTCGTCAAGTGGGTCTTGGTCGTGCACTAGAAATCGTATTAAGTGCTCGTGACTTTACCGCTGATGAAGCAGAAGCTTATGGCACAATCAACAAAGCATTCGAACCAGATGAAATCGGACCGTATGTTGACGCGCTTGCAGAGCGTATTTCTAAATTCCCCGCAGAATCTATTAATGCTTGTAAGCAAATGGTATATGAATCAATTGATAAGCCAATTGATGAAGCGCTTAAAGCAGAAGCGTACTGGTTATACCAGGCAACAAGCAAGACAGCAGCAGTTAAGCGTTTTCAAATTGCCGATGACCAAGGTTTAGAGCATGATATGGAAAACCAACGTAACTGGGAAGGGCTAGTGATGAACGTTCAGGATATTAACTAATGAGCACTAATAAACAGCTTGTTGTAGATTTTTTTACTCGTTTTGTCGCAACCGATGTAGATGGTTTACTCTCATTACTAAATGATGATGTTGTCTGGAAGATGATGGGACAACAGGGAAAGTTACCTTTATCTGGTGAAATGGATAAAAGCGGTATTGCTGATTTTACCAAAGGTGCCGCTGAGTTATTTGGTGGAACATTCAAGATGACCCCAAAGGCGTGGACTATCGATGGAGACCGAGTAGCCGTTGAAGTTGAATCTTTTGGCATTGTTAATAATGAGAAAGAATACAATAACCTTTATCATTATTTGTTTATTTTATCTAAAGGTAAAATTACAACGATCAAAGAATACGCTGATACCGACTTAGTTAGACGCGTGTTCATAGACTAACAAATGATTGGTTCACAACAAATAAAGCATAGAGGCTCATTCTATGCTTTATTCATCTTTATCGCTTGGTTCAAAATGGCTCTCAATCACATCGATGAACCATTTTTTAAGTCTTGCTTATTCTCTAACTGGTTCTTTCCACTTTACATTCTCTAATATCATAAATGGAACTGGAAAAACGAGGGGTATATTTTGGGCTATCATCGACGCTTAAGTCTTCGGCAATAGACCAAGCTTTATTAATTGATTCGCTATCAATGACATTATCAGGTAACAGAAGTAAAACATGACTCTTAACTCAAATGCCCAAGCTATCCTTTTGAATGCTTATTTCAAACATTGTATGGAGCTTGGGTATTTTTTTGATGGTACAGCCTTTAGATCAAAGAATTAGAATAGTTAAATTCTTGAATAAATCGCTTCTCTAAATTGAAATTTCGAACCTCAAAACCATCAATAAATATTTCCTCATTAATGTATCTAATGATGTGCTCTGCTTCGTTATAGAAGTTAGGTATTCCTGATGCTCGTAAGGCAACAAGATCCATTACTGCATTTCTATACTCACTTGTTATCTGTCTTTTGTTTTTATTAGGCTTTCTAAGATGAGTATAATTCTCTAGTGGTAAAACATTATCCAAATTGTCTATTCCTGATATAAGCAAGAGGGTGCGGGTGGATCTAGTCTATCAGATCAAACCAGTCTGTGGAGATATGAACCTCGTTAGCATGTAACCCTTTTTATAGTAGGCAACTTCTATACTCGTGTTAATAGACGCTAAGAATCGAAAATACAACAAGTGAGTGTTCACTTCTTGTTCTGGTGGAGACATTTTCTGTCCCTCTAGGCTTTATTATGATATACATCAAAAGTTATATGATTGAAATAAATCAGAATATTGTCTCAAATGAATAAAATTCAGCACATGACTGAGTAACTAACAATAAAGGTACGGCTTTGTCTCAAAAAACACTTGCAAATTTCTACGCCCACCAATTCTGTTTGAATCTATTAGCTAAAAGAAAAAATGGCTTGAATCAAGCTGAATTTTTTAAAGAAGTACAAGAACAGCAATTCTATCATCGAGAATCGGCTGGTATTAAAGCTGATACGAAGTGGGTTAATAATATCTTTAACAGAATTTATGAATACCATGGTGAGGGAGGTAGTGCACCTGGAGAGTTAAGCAATCTAATTGAATATCATGGAACGCGCAACAAAGGCGTATATAAAGTAAAGCCAGGTAAAGAGTTACCGCTTAATTTAAGTTTTAAAGACTCGTATCCAGTTATGTTGCTAGTGGCTGATAACGTACAAGGTAAACTCCCGCCTACAAAGGGAGAGAGCCTAAAAAATATCTCCCCATTAGTATCGGAAGAAAAAGTAAGCAAACTTAAGCGTTTATATGTTATGAAAGATACAGGGTATGAAGTTGTGGCTCCTGTTGTTGATCGCCTCGTATTGGAAAATATTGAAGCAGCACTTGAAAGTCGTTCACCGCTCTCTTTTCGTTACTCAGATGCGACACGTCACGTAGATCCTTACGGGCTATTTGTATATGGCAAGGTGTTCTACTTAGTTGGTCGTGAAGGTTATAAGTCGGGTGAGACAGAAAAGGTGATGACTGGAGAAGTTCGTACTTACGCTATTCACCGTATTAGTGATTCTGAAAACCATAAAAGTCGTAGCTTTGCTATGGGTGTAAATGAAAATGACCATTTTTCTGTAGAAGAATACCTATCTTCAGAAGCCGGTAAGTATTTTAATGGCGGATTAGAGTGCGAAGTTGTTTTGAAAATGAAGAAAAACCGTGCTGGTTCTAATAAGTTTGTCGATGAGTACAAACTAAGCGAGTGTCAGGAGGTTCAGTCAGAAGATGAGACACATTATATTTTAAAAGCAAAAGCACGTGATTGCTTAGATTTTCAAAAATGGCTTATCACTAATGCTAATAGCGTTGAAATTTTGTCTCCACCACATATCCGCGCTAAGGTCGTTAGTGATCTCAAGCGAGCTGTAAATAACTACGCTGATTAAAGAACAAATGAACATGTAGAGTAAATGCAGCGATTGAGCGTGAATCAATGGATAATAGATTTAAGCTATTATCCATACAATCTACTAATTTAAAACATTAAAAATACAATGTTGCCAACAACTGAATTAATTAAATAAGCAAGACTGCTTGTGTAACTGACCATGTGTTCAATCACTGATGAAAGATAATTATTACTTTTCATCTGGTCTAACAAAAAGCCATTGCCACCAAAACCAACATGGCTAACGATATATGGAATAAATAACATGATAATCCATAGTATGTATACCGTGTAATGGTATTTTACACTTTTTATGTAGTTAAAATACGTGACAAGTAATACATTTACAAGTAGTGAATGCGTATTTAATAAAATGCATAATGCCGATGCAAACAAAGCAATGAATGGAACGAAAAATATCCGGCCAATATTATTGAGTTGTTGTGGTTCTTTACTTTTACTTGAGTATTTATTAACGAGGTTATTTGGAACAGTATCTTTATATCTTTGATAAAATCCGTGTTGAGTTAGATGTAATTTAAACGGTTTATCGTGTGAAAAAATACCAACCTGTTCATTAACCTTTTTAATAATAGAAGGGTTTTCTAGAGGGTTATCAATATGCTGTAGAGCAATATCAATGCCATAAGTGGATTTTATCACTTTTTGCTTTTTTTTGTTAATATCATCACTAAAACTAGCCATGTACTTGTCAATAAACTCTCTTCTCCCTTTGTCGGGATGCCAACTTTCAGACATACGAATTCCAGATTCTTTGTAAATTTTATCTGCAATCCTCTTTGTTATACCTTCATGACCGAAACGGCGTAAGTTGTGACGATACTGTCTTTTAATAACACGAAAATCATCATGACCTTGGATACGAATCGGTAGTCTCAAGGAATCAGAAAAGTCGTTATATCTTTGCATATTTGAATTAATATCTTGATTAACTAGTAAGTATTTATTGTAGTAATAGCTGGTATTAGATTTAAATTCATTTTGATAAATAGGTAGCCAAAAATCTTTTTTTAATCGTGCTGTATCATTTAATGTGGAAGCAAGGCTGAGCGCAATAGGTGCTAAGAATGCAATTTGTACATCGGCAGAAGATTGACTTGTGCTTTCATCTTTTGTGCCAGGAATCGAACTGACGTTATTAGTATATGATTTCTGTATCATATATGCCCGATATTGACGATTTTGTGTAGATTCAGAACGAGAGTCTATATAAGTGTCTACGATTAATTTCTGACCATAGAAAGTAAGAAAATAAACGCCAATAACAAAGCTAAATATTTTTAACCGCGAGTGCTTTATTGGGCTAAATACTAAAGATTTAAACATAAGTAGTGCCAAACCAAAGCCAGAAAGTGCTCGACCATAGAATTCAATATCATCAACAGTGTGAACCTTATCATGACGAATAGCATTCATAAGACTAATAAAAAAACTCGTTTCTAACATCAAATAGACAGTCGAGATTAGGATAACAAGTTGCATGATAGATTTTTTTTTCATGTCATTCTCTTAAATACATAAAGTGGAGGCCTGAAGATCGGCATAGCATTACTTCTGCTACTTAAATCTATAGATGAGAGAAGACATTTTTTGTCTATTTTTAAGATCTCCATATTTAATCGTTGTTACTCTGTATATATGTTGATTTGTTGCTCCAATAGCTTAAAAAGGTGAAATATTTTCATTTAGACAAAAAATGTCTACCTTGTGGGTTAATATTAATTTTTGTTGTTCAATAGCTCTTATTGCAAGGTAATTTGCTTTATTTAAGAGTTTAATCAATCGGTATGTTAAATGAAAATACAGAAAGTAACTTGCATTGTTGTTTTATTCTCTGGCGTTATGCTCAGTGCTTATGGAGGAGTTAAATTGATCGAAGTTGTCGATGCAAAAAATCAAGCGATCGAAATCAGCTCACTATTTGGTAGTGTCGGAGGAGGATTAATGGAAAGTTTAGGTATTGAGCGCTTACTCGAAGAAGGAAAGAGAAAGGCAATAATGTTAATTGTTGGGGGGGGGATTACAACTTTATTGGCCACTACATTTTTATGTGTGCAATATGAGGCTCGGAACAATTAAAATTTCAAATAGACAAATTTTGTCTGTGAACTCCATTAAGATAACTGTATTAAAACAAACAAGTGAGGAAAGGCAGTGAACTATTTTTCAAAAGAACTATTTCATTTATACCGTGAGACAACACGTCCAAATAAAAAGGTGCTTTTTGTTTGGTTTCGACCTTTGAAAGTTCTAAGTAGAATTATTATTCTTCCTATTTTATTTTTGTTATTGGTGTAGTTGTTATGATCGAATCAGATTTGGATGATATTATTGGTGGGGCAGTGCTTGCTATAACTGTTACATTGTTGGGAGTATTTTATAGTGCATATAGACTTTATGCTAATTTTTTTTCTGGGCAAATGGAAAGTATTTTAGATATATTCGGATGGATCTCTTTGATATATATGTTGCTTTTGGTTGTTAATTTTTTTCTGTATCACTTATCTACAGATTTATACATATATGAAGAGGTCGATTATGATGAATTGTAAAATGTTGTTTAAATCTATTTCAGTTTTAACCTCGATCCCACTGTGGATATTTATTACTTTTTTTTACGTAGTTAATGTTGAAAATGTTGGTTTTTCCCGAGGAGAAAGTATGGCGCCTACGGTTCGAACAAACTCGTTGATAGGTAGAACGAAAGTAGAATCGGTAGAGTATCAACCGAACAATGGCGAAATGATTTCATTTCGAGATGTTACCAATAGTTCTGGTTTTGATAGTCTTGGAAAACGAGTGATAGGAAGGCCCGGTGACTTGGTTGAGTTAAAACAAGGAAAATTGTATATCAATAGTTTACCTGTATCACAGCAAGTTATCGTTGAAAATGAGGATTATATTTTTTTCAAGGAAAAGTTTGATAATATTGAATATTACGTACAGTATTTTAAAAATGATTCTAAGTGGTCAAATAAAGACTTTTCATGGGGAGTTGTCCCTGATGGACATATATTTGTGATGGGTGATAATCGAGATAAGTCATATGACTCAAGAGACGCTAGATTGGGTTTTGTTCCAATTGAAAAGGTATTAACTGTTATGAATAAAGTTAAAATTAACACAAAACAGGGCTTAGGTAGCAGACAGTTTAACTGCTCCCCTTATACTGTTGGCGATAATTTACCATATCAAGGACGCTGCTAGGCTACACAATAACTATGCTATGAATTAGTTATATACATTGAATGATTAGAGCAAAGATAGTATTTACTATATCTTACATTTACTCTTAGTGATTGAATTGTTAGTTTTTTTCTATTGTGATATGTTGCGATTTATCTCTTATATTATTTTCTAGATAACTGAGTGTTTATTGTTCTATTTAATGGTGATGTTAGATAAATAATATTATATTCCTTAACGATAGTTAAGGAGTATTACTCAGTTTGATTTTTTATTGTTATTTAAACGAAAATTTAATGGAATAAATATGTATTTTATACTATTGCCTGATGCGTTGAGTGGGCGACAGTGCCGTAATTTCTTGGCAAGTAAAAATAAAGTAAATGTAAAAGTCGGTACCAGCTTGTCTTTGTTTGAACAAATAGCAGAACTTTGGTTAATGGACTTCAATGCTGACCAAGCAATAGTGAAATTTGATGACAGTCTTAAAAGTTCCGCTTATAAACTGAGAGATTCATTTTGGTATAAAAGCTTAGTTACCGATGAGCCGACAACGCTGAATGAGTTATCTGCGACCTTAAAGCACGTTTATGCAAACCTTCCACTTTCTAAAAATCTCGCAGACTTTCCCTGTTTAGACGCACCGACACGTGTAACAAACTATTGGCAAGATTTGGTTGCATTAAGTCAGGAAATGCAAGGTTTGCGACCAGCAGATCAGGCTTTTGCTAAACAGTGGTTTGAGCAACTTAATACTTGTGAACCGCTCGAAGTATTTGAAATTATTGTTCCAAAAAGTATGTCGTTGCCTGTTTGGCTACAGCAAGCTGTTGAGTGTTGGAACAAAAATAAGCATAAAACTAATGCTTTGTGCCCATCTTCGGATAAGGAGCTGTTGGAGCTTCAAGCAATGGTTGATGAACTTTACGACTCACAGCCATGCAATCTGTTATTAGGCGAGTTGGCTCAAGGTTTGTTTTGTGTAGATAAAACCCCATTATCAACGCCTTGGGAAAACCAACTTTCGATTATCAGCACACGTGATGCGTGGGAAGAGTGCCAGACGGTGGTCAGTCGTTTGCAAACGCTATTAGATACAACTCCAGTTGCACTGGGCGACATTGCTATTGTTTTACCTAACCAAAGTCCTCACCTAGGGTTATTGCATAATCTATTGCCAAAGGCCGGCATTCGCTTTTCTAGCCTAAATAAGCTATCAAATGAATACCAATGGGATTTGCAACTGTTAAAAGAACTTATCGCACTTTATGTCATCAAAAAACAGTCTGAAAAGTTAGTTGATCCTTTACAATACGCTAGTGTTCTTGTTAATCCTTTGATGCCTTGGTCTTTATCTTATGGGCAATCCAAGTTTAGACGTTACAAAAAAAAGCCGAGTGAATTTCTAGAGCATTTAGAGACTTCAGACGATAAAACAGAACAACAGCTTGCACTGCTTAATCTGTTGTTCTCGCCATTGGTTGAACACAGTACGTTGACATCATGGCTCGATCAAATCGCTAAGTCACTTAGGAGCAAGAAAGGATCAAATAGTCGCACGTCATTTACAAAACATCTGGGTGAAATTCGAGACATCATTACAGATGAAAGTGAAGAATCAGCATTATTGAGTGTGGCGAAGCATCTTCAGCCAACTACGATTTCAAGCGACTCTAGTGAACATTGGCTCGTTGATAGCGTCTTGTTGTTAACAGAGCAAGACACATTACTAAAGCCAGTAGAACACCTCTTTATTCTCGGATTCAACCAAGGATCTTATCAAGCAACGCCTTCTATTCCTGGTGTATTCCAAATTGACCAATGGCGTGCGCTTGCAAAGTCGATTGAAAAAAGCTTCATCGAGTGTCAGCAAAGTGCCAACATTGGCACGGTTATGTTTGACCCACTATCTCCGCTACTTAAAGACAGCGAATTTATTAATCGCTTTAAAAGGCTATTTTATAAAACGAAAACCGGCGTGCATATCAGTCTTTCAGAGCAGTCATTTACCAGTGAACGTTTGTTACCCAGTCATGCCCTACAAGAGTTAGCGATTTTACTGCAATCAGAGGGAAGCATTGAACCTGATGATTTAGTTTTACCCATCAAGCGTTGCCCACAAAATGTCCCTTTCCTTAGTTATGAACCAGGGGTTGCCTGTACTGATGCGTCTTCTTCGGTAGAACAAAGCAGTGAGTTGGATTTAGGAGTGAACCTGCTAGCTCTGCATACCGATAACGATGGCAATCAGAAACCAGAATCACCAAGTAGTCTAAATGACATGATGCTATCGCCACTTGCTTGGCTGTTAAAAAAGCAGCACATCAGCCCTCAATTGTGGGAAGTAGCAACGCTAGATGCTCGAGTGAAAGGGCTAGTTGTCCACTGTGTGTTTGAGCACCACTTTAAAGGGACTTATGCCGATTTTGATACGCTCTTTACTCATGCTATTGAACAAGAAGCGCCATTTTTGAACCAGGCACGTTTTCGATTAGATAGAAAAGCGCTAAAAAGTGAAACTAAAATCACATTGAATAACTTGATGGAGTGGTGTGATAGCGAAGGTTGGTCAAGTGACATGCAAGAGCAAAAGCTAACCGGAAAGTATTTTGGCATTCCAATAAAAGGCACTGTCGATGCGGTGTTTAAAAAGAATAACCAGCGTTTGATTCTTGATTACAAAACCAGTAGCTCAAAAGACCTAATAAAACGCATCAATTTAGGCTTTGATCTGCAAACCAAGCTTTATACCGAAATGATAAAGCAAATTAACGTTGAGGCTAACGTTGAGTATGTGAGTGGTTATTATTCAACGAAAAATTCTGAGATCGTCTCCGACAAAGATATTGATAGTAAACCAGGTCCAGTCTTGGTTGTTCCGCCTGATTACAATGAAAAGAAAAATCCAACCCATTCACCGACAAAAATGGCTGAAGACGTAGTTGCTGAGCGTCTCGCAGAGTTACGTGCAGGGAAAGTGATGTTGAATCAAGAGGGTGATACAAAACAGTGGGATGCAAGAGGAATAGGTAGCATGAAATATGTGTTGAACGACCACCCTTTAGTTCGCGTATTCCAAGTTTTATCTGTAGCAAAAGTAGACGAGGCGACCAATGCAAAATAACTTAACGACACCTTTCAAGCCATTGACTCTCATTAAAGCAGGCGCAGGGGCAGGTAAAACCTTTCACATTCAAAAAACACTGGTTGAGTGGATTGAGCAAGGTCATGTTCAACCAGACAGAATTTTAGCGGTAACATTTACCGAGGCTGGCGCACAAGAGATGAAACAACGAATCAAGCAAGCTTTGGTAGCAAAACGCTTGTTTGATGAGGCTGATCGTATTGAACAATCTCAAATATCGACCATTCATAGCTTTGGTCTGGGGTTAATTGAACGTTTCTGTTATGAACAGGGTATTTCAGCTAAGCCTCAACAACTGTCAGATAAAGAACAGGACGTATTGGTTAGCCTAGCCCTTAAAGATGTCGCTCTAATCGAAGATATGTATGGCGAGTTAAAAGCTCACGGATACAAAGGATACCATTGCAGCACAGAAGAAAGGCAACTGAACAGTGCTGAGGTATTGAAAAAGCATATCAAAGAGATCGTCCCACTATTGAAGATGTTGGCTAACCTAAATGATAAAAGTCGTGTGGATAGCTTATGCTGGAAAATTCAATGTTCTCTCGAAAATATCTATGAAGCCCAGTCATTTAAAGAAGTGACCCTAAATAAAGGGTTGTATGATGCTGTAGGCAAAATCACAAGCAAATACACAAAAAAGGAGCTTCTGGAGAAATGGGGGAGTAATAGAGAGGCTAAAAATTTTGTAGAAGCACTGTATCAAACAACGGAGAAAAGAGTCACTCATGATTGGTCTTTGTGGGTAGATTTGGGAAAGATAAAAGCACCGAAAATTTGTAGCAACGAAACCGGTGAACCCAACTATGAACTCGATGGACAACTAGGGGTGGATGTTTGGTCTGCAGCGGATAAACTTGTTTACCATAAAGGCCCTCTAGAATCGGCAATTAAAACAACCTCAATGCTTATTCAGGGCATTGTTGAAGCGCTGACTCAATATCAAGCGTTGAAATCAGACAGCAGCTTGATTGATTATTCTGACATGGTGAGTCAACCCAATGCTTTACTTAGTGATGAAGAGTGGATTAAAGAGGTTAAGGCCAACTACGATTGTTTGATCATTGATGAATTCCAAGACACCAACCCGCAACAGTTCTCTTTATTATGGAAGCTTTCTAGGGCGGGGATAAACACGCTTGTTGTCGGTGATATCAAGCAATCTATCATGGGTTTTCAAGGTTCTGACAGCTATCTGTTTCAGTCACTTTTAGAACAACACCCTAATGATTCGGTAGAGTTAACCAATAACTGGCGAAGCAGTGACAAGGTGATGAGGTTCGTCAATCAGTTAGGCTCTCACCTGTACGGTGATGATTATCAATCATTGACTCCACGAGCTAACTTAACCTCTGATTTATCGGCCATTCACCGAATTGAGTTTGATACAGCAGAATTCAAAGGTGGCACTCGTGCTAACAGTTACTATGCTCTTGCCCCTAGTGTGATAGCCGAACATATTGAAAAGCTACTAAATAGTAAAGTAGAAGTGACAGACCGGCACACTAAGCATAAAAGGGAAATCCGTCCTAATGACATTGCGATTTTAGCGCGTACAAATAAACACTTAGATAAATACTCTACTGCGCTAACCAAGCGTGGTCTGCTTGTACAGCGTAAAAACCCAGAGAAAACAGACACAGATAAAGACAACTGGTTTACTACGCCTGAAATTCGCTACTTGTGGAGTGGTTTAAGCTATTTAGCTAACCCAAATGATAACGAAGCAAAGCTCAGCCTTAAAATACACGCTAAGGAGGCTAGTCTTGAAAAAGCGTTGCAAGATGTTGTCGCGAGTGAAGAAGACAAGCATAAATTTCAATCAGAGATTTTAACTAAGCTTGAAAGGCATCGAGAAAAGTTACCACTATGCTCAGTTAGCGAGCAAGTCTCGCAATGTATTGAGAATTTATCCCTCTTAGCACCAGATAATCTAGGTGCTGAGCGTGAAAAGCAGCGCAACGCTAATGTGTTGAAAATGGTCGGTCTTGCTGAAGAGTTTGAACAATTAAATACGGAAACGCTCAGCGCCCAAGGTCTTTATGGTCGTAGTCTTTCGAGCTTTTTGTCATGGTTAACTGTTAATAAAAAAGAGTTCACAGCGTATCCTTGTGTTGATAATGATAGTCTCAATGCGGTGAATTTAGTGACATGGCATGGCTCAAAAGGACTTGAATGGCCGGTTGTGGTGGTTGCGAAACTCGAAGAAGTACAAAAGATTCGATACCCTGAAACTAAGATTCGATACGATAGTAATAATGCTTATGAGAACAATCAGTTAGATAAGTCAATGCTTGACGATGCCTGGATTGAAATCATCCCACAATTTGCGCATCCTAAAACCGTTGAAAAATTTGATGACAAACTATCAGATGAAAAAGCAGATGATCTCAAAAACCTTTGTTACGTGGCGTTGACCCGTGCCCGTGAGCAAATCATTCTCCCTTGGTTTGATCAGCCAGAAAAAAACAATACGATGATGGCGTTAATTAGAGATCTTGATTATTCAGAGGCAAAAATCACTAAAGCTGTAATTGCAGATGAGCCAACAGAGAATGAGAGTCAACATACCAGTACGGATGTGGTGAAACCTTACAAAGTAAATGTTGAAAGTGATGTTAATCAGGCTGAGAGCATTAAGGCTGAAATCAACCCATCAACCATCACCAATAGTAATCCACAATTGGTTGCGGATACCTTAGAGCATTTTACCTATCAATCAACACTCGAATTAGAAGCGTTGGTTAAACTTGATTTAGTTGTCGGCAAGCAAGCCCATGCAGCAAATCACGTGGGAACTTGGCTTCACCAATGTTATCAGGTGCTTCTGGCAAAACCTGATTTTGAACATCGTCTATGGAAGAAACTGCCCCAATTAGCGGAACATACGCAATTGTGTCGTGAGATAGTCAAGCAAGTGAGCGTATTTAAGCAGAAATTTGAATCTGAAATGGACGCTGTACGTTTTCAATCAGAAGTTTCATTTTTGGCAAAGACAGAGCAAGGTTCGGTACTTAGTGGGATTATTGACTGCTTGATTGAAACACCCGATGGATTGATTATTATCGACCACAAAACAGATGCGGACATGTCTCTAGAAAAATTTGAGCACCATTGCGAGCAATTGGCCGCGTATGCAAAATACTTACAACACGATAAGCCAGTCATTGCGATTGGAATCAACTGGGTACGTGATGGACGTATCGAGCTAAAAAGCGTAAAAGAGCTGAAGCCCACGGAATCGGTGCCAATGAGTACGCTTAAAGAGCCAGCAGCCTTAGTTGGCGAGCAATTGGATATGTTTAGTGAAACACCTGTCGTTGCATCTAAAGTTGAGACAGAGCTTCGCCAAGAAAATGAGGCGCTTCGTAAGGAAGTAGATGCACTAAAAGCGCAGATGGAAGCAATTAGCAAACAACTTCCTACAATAAGTCCAGAGCCAGAGCCAGACGCTGAACATCCAGTCTGGGGGGAGTATGCTTTTTTAGATAACATTTACCTAAAAGTAGGTTTATTATCCAAGGCGGAAGAAAAACTGGTTAGAAAATCCGCAAGCTCCCGATTTAATATCAGTATGGAGAAGCTGACAACGCATGAACTTTTCCAAATGTCATTAGCAAAAATATTCATTGATTGGGCACCAACAGCAAAAGGAAAAGTGGTCGCTCGTGACATACAGACTGTAATCAAAGAACTTAAAGAAACAATCACTCCTGACGTTATTTTTATGAAAGAGAGTTCAGAAGAAGAGTTTATAGAGTCTTTGACAGGAAATTCATTTTTGCGACTGAATAAAAAATTAGACTTATCATCACGCAGGGTAGATGAGATTCTAAATAATGATTTAACCAGGTTTATTTCAAATTATGACCAACAAGACCTCGATGATAAAGACACATTGACTATATTTTGCTCTCGTATTGGTTTAGATGAAATTCCTTATAAACATCTTGAAGATATCGGTAATGAGACTCTAAATAAAAAGGGTGAACCCCAGTCAAAAGAAGCGATACGTCTGAAAGAAGTAAAGCAAAACACTAGGCTTGAATTATCATTAAGTCTAACACAAGAAACGATTAAAAATAATATCGCCAAGAATATGGAATCAACCATATCGAATCTGTACAAGATTTTATCAAAACGAATTCGTAGTGATAATCGGTGTGATTGTGTCGAAACATCATTAAGACACGTTATGGGAATATTCATAGGTGGCAAAAACTCTGACTTTTTCGAGAAATCTGAGACATACACATTTGACCAATTAGCGTGCATAATTGGAGATGAGTACGGCTGGTTAGAAAAAAGACTAGAAGAATGCTTAGAGGAAGAGTACATAGGTCAAGAGATTATTTTTGTTGATAACCCTCGGAATAAAATTGATTTGTGGGAAATGAACAATGATGACTTTCGACCTTATATTGATATTACAACCCTTGAATGCAACGAGAACTGTTACGAATGCAAATATGTTGAATTTGATTGCCCTATGGGTAAAAGTTTCACTTGCGGAGCTACAGATGAAAATATTGAAATCGAAGACTTTCCAAAAGAATTGGGAAAAATCATCAGTTATATTGCAATAGATGAAGACAATGATGGCGTTTATAAATTTCTGATTAATGGAAAGGATCCATACGAACAAGAACAAAAAATGTAAAAGTCATTTTTGCTTCTATTACATAGCCACCTTCATCGTAAAGGTGGCTATTTTTTTGAATGTAATCAGTATCGAATTTAGACAGAAAATGTCCAATCCGAATTGTATTATTCAGTTATCAAAACACTGTGAGCTAGAAAAGTATGACGACAGCTATTGAAAAAATGACTAAAGAGACACTATGTGATGAATTAATGCGCATTCTGTGTTTGTCATCTGAGCCGACGATTGTCAATCCCAACGGGAGCCATGAACTGTTTGTTGAGCGGACTCGTGAATTATGTCAACGACTAGCAGATAAACTATCTTTTGATGGTTTGAAGAATACGGTTGATCTCGCCATGCTTCCAGCGATAAAGACTGACACATCGAGATCTCTGTATAAAGCTCAAGTGCTAGCATCTATTGATAAGAGATTATCGAATGCGAGTTCTTTACCTATTGTTTACTATAGGGAAGAACCTGCTCTGTGCATATCTGCTTTGTTGAAGAGCATGCAAATGGACAGTGTTGACCTTCATCAGTATATGGAAGAGTGTTTACCTTGGTATCCACAGAATCAGTATTTCACCCCTTTGGTGGTTTGGAATTTAATATTAAACCGTTTACCAATTAGAAAAACTGAAGAAGAAAGACTTGAAGCAGAACAATCAGGAATAGAAGAAATCGCTTTGATTGCTAAAGTGCTAGAAAAACCAATTCCCGAGTACAATGAACCCGATTTATTCTCGGATGCATTGGAGGATATATTTACTTTTCTTTCTATCGAAGATAGTAAAGATGAAATGTTAAAGTTAAGTGAATGTGACTTTAATCATCATTTAAAGCACTTAATGCTGACACATAGTCATCGAATGTATGAGTTAGTGAGATATTTAGAGAACAATAAGTACTGGTTCAAAAAAAACAAGCAAAATTATTACTCTCATAAGTTTCAATTGATTTCATCGATAAGAACAGTGGAAAGCGTGCCGAAATCAATTTTGATAAACTTCTTGGACATTGCTCTTAAATACACCTGTGCATTGACGATGAAAGAATTGGAGTGGTTTGGGGATTATGTACAATTAGACGATTCAAATGCAATACGAACAGACAGTGTTAACCAATACGTTGAAAATTTGATTAAATCAAGTCACAAAAGCTCAGAGCAACAATTAACAGATTGGCTGTTCATTCTAATTGAGCATGCTAATGTGAATCCTGTGCAATTAGAGCAAGAATTAAATGAGTCGATCAATATGATTGTTAATGAATAGCACTAACGAACCTGACCCAACTTTCCACAATTTACATAGTATTAAAGAGTTCATTTCATGCCACATCATGCTCTAAAAGAAAAAATTAACCTCGACTTATCGTTCGCGCCTCATGAAGTAGAAGGGATGGACTATGACATTGGTGACTTAATTGGTTTAGCAATAAAAGTAGCCATGAAATTACTATCGTTGGAGTCATTTAATGAACTAGAACAATACGTTTTAAACTCTGATTTAAGCGATGAAGATTTGGAGTATTTTAGCCGTAATAGCTCTAACTTTGAAATGAATGATAATTCAGATCAGGCACGAGAACTACGGGCATTGGTTTTGTCTATGTTTCTTGGTCGAATACAAGCTAATAAGAAAAGATTATTGTGCGATAGAATTAAGCATTCATTAGAAGTCCTACATATAGCACTCGATCTCTGTGAACTAGAACCGAGAGCGGTAGAAAAGACATTTGATGAAACCTATTTTGCTCGTGTTAATGTTGAGTCTGATTTTAAACAAATACGCAAGCGGCTTTATTAACAATGAGATGTTCTAGCCCAGGCAGTCAAGCAACTGCATCTATTCGTAATTTATTGATCAATAGACAAAAAATGTCTGATGTAATTGATACATTAAATTTATAGATTCAAGACGAAACAAGAGATAATAATGAAGTTTAACAATGAAGAACAAGTATATGAGCACTTTTTGCCTGGTTACTTTCATGAGCAAAATGACGAAACTCGTGACGAAATGTGGTGGAGCGCACCTAGAACCGTCATCGTGCCACTTTTAACTGCATTACAGCTATTTAAAGGTGAGGGGGATGATTGTATAACGATGGACGAAGTTTCTCGGCAGTACAATTGCTCATGGATTCAGTGGCCTGATTTACTCAGTATGGATATACCTCACTGGGAAGTAAATAGCTACCTACATCAAAACCCTTATGATAAGTATGCGGAAGAGCTTGATAATAGAAATATAGAACCAAAGTTTATTGAAAATGTTCCTGAAGGTTATTCTAGTCAATTTCATCATGAAGAAATAAAATTATTCTATCAGGGAGACTTGCATAACGGTGAAATCACAAGTGCGATTAATTATGTTGACAGAGAAGCGACTTTGCTTATTTCTCAGTGGGCTAAATCTTTCCCTAAGAATAAGCAACGTAAAGTAAATATGTCTTGGCATGAACATTACCAAACTCGAAATGAATATGTGATGCGTGAATTAGAACTATTGGGTCCAATGTCTATCATCATTAATCACTCTGAATTGTGTCACTTTTTACCTAAAGTTACATTTATTCTCGCAAATAATATGAGTTTACGTTCCGTTAGCCCAAAGCATTTTTTGCGTGACATTAAGTCAATTGAGAATGAGTCACTATTAGATACATTAGATGAATTAGTGATCTCAATCACTCAAGAACATAAAAAATGGTATAAGAGTGAAGGGTTTTTAGCTTAACAAGTTCAAGTGAGAGCCGATTTCATCCTTAATATTCGGCTTTTGCGAGAAAGGTGAGATACCCAATCGATTAACCTCATATCTTCTTTAAAGGTTTACAGTAAGGAGCGTCAGGTGAATAGCAGAGGAAGAACTGAGTGTTAATTAATGAAAGGTTTTTAATATGGAAGAAATATTAGAGTGGTTGTATAAAGTTTTTAGCGCCATAATTACAGTCTTGAGTATTATTTATTTATCTCTGTATTATTATGGAGATAGTAACATGCTTTATAACTTTCTCTTTAACACAGTGTTGGGTGGTTTTTACCTTTACGTCTATTATATATTCTATTATTCAACTGAATTCGTGAGTCTGCTTCTGTATTTCTTGCCATTTTGTATGGTTTGCCACCTATTATGTGGTATTTTAAGTGGTTTACTTAATACTCTACTAAGGTATGCATCATTTTATTTAGTTTCACCACTGATTCTTACCTATCACTTTTTTACATACTTGCTCGGGTTCTTTAGCGAAGGGCATTTAGTGCGAATGGGATTTGGGTTTTATTTCTACGTGCCAGCTATAGGAATAACAATATCAATCTATGGGTGTATTTTATTTTCTATGTATGAATATTATATCAGTGATTATCAAAAAAAATTAAAATGATACCTGAACTATGAGTGAAGATTTTACGTGTCATTTTAGGGTCCTATTACCCATTATAATAGAAATATATTCTCAGTTGCGTATTTCGGTGATTGCGA
>NZ_MCUV01000009.1 GCF_002873395.1 Vibrio sp. 10N.286.49.B3
AGTAATTAATGGAATTGGTATAACTAGAAGTAGTTACTTGTATCGGCTGTATAAATTTATATTATCTTTACATAAGTTAGCGACTGTCTAATCGTTTTGTTACTCCGGTTTATCTATACCAAAGTGCAAATACGCTCTATCCGTTGCGATCCTTCCTCTCGGGGTACGCTGTAAGTACCCTTGCTGAATAAGGTAAGGCTCTAAAACATCTTCTATGGTCTCTTTTTCTTCTCCAATCGCTGCAGCGACATTATCGAGACCAACCGGACCACCAGCAAATTTTTCAATAATCGCCAGTAGCAGTTTTCTATCCATGTAATCAAAACCGCGCGCATCGACATCCAGCATATCTAACGCACTATCGGCGATATCTGGTGAAATATGACCATCACTTTTCACTTCCGCGTAATCTCGAACACGACGCAATAAACGGTTCGCAATACGAGGCGTACCGCGGGCTCGACGTGCCACTTCTAAAGCGCCGCCAGACTCCATTGATAGATTTAAGCAATCAGCACTACGTTGAACGATATGCTGCAAATCATCAACATTATAAAACTCTAAGCGCTGTACAATACCAAAACGGTCGCGTAGCGGTGAGGTTAACGACCCAGCTCGTGTTGTAGCACCAATTAAGGTAAATGGCGGTAAATCGATTTTAATAGAGCGTGCAGCAGGACCTTCACCGATCATGATATCTAGCTGATAATCTTCCATCGCTGGATAAAGCACTTCTTCTACGTTAGGGCTCAAGCGGTGGATTTCATCGATAAATAAAATATCGTTTTCTTCTAAGTTTGTCAGTAAGGCTGCAAGATCACCGGCTTTTTCTAACACAGGACCTGAAGTGGTGCGTATATTCACTTCCATCTCATTGGCAACAATATTCGCTAGTGTCGTTTTACCTAAACCTGGAGGACCAAAGATCAATAAATGATCCAGCGCCTCACCACGCATTTGTGCCGCTTTGATGAAGATCTCCATCTGATCTCGAACATGATCTTGACCACGGTAATCGGCTAGCTTCTTCGGGCGAATGGCGCGATCGATAACGTCTTCATCTTTAAATACTGGGTTATCTGGAGCAATGAGGCGATCAGCTTCAATCATAATGGCGTTCCTAATTTAATCAGACTCATGGTAACGCTATACCATCGCTCGTAAAGCTTCTTTAATCACAGCTTCGCTACTCATATCCGGTTTTATCACTTGTGATACGATTTTCGATGCTTGGGTAGGCTTATAACCTAAAGCAATTAATGCGCTAACCGCTTCATCTTCTGCTTTAGGGGCAGAGACACTGTCCATTGGGGCTGCGTCAGTGGCAGGCGTAAATAAATCCCCCGCTCCCCAACCTTTAAGCCTATCTTTCATTTCAACCACGAGGCGTTCAGCGGTTTTCCTACCCACGCCTGGTAATTTAATTAAGGTTGAAACATCTTCACGCTCAACACTGGCAACAAACTGGCTAGCACTCATTCCCGATAGAATTGCTAATCCAAGTTTAGGACCTACCCCGTTGGCTTTGATTACTTCTCGGAATAAAGCACGCTCTTTAACGGTATTGAAGCCATACAATAATTGTGCATCCTCACGGACAACAAAATGGGTATAAATAATCGCTTCATCCCCAATCTGAGGTAGCTCATAAAAACAACTCATTGGCATTTGAACTTCATAGCCAATACCACCAACTTCTATCAATAATTCAGGGGGTTGTTTTTCAATAAGAGTGCCACGAAGACGTCCGATCACAATAAGGTATCCTTGGGAATAAAGTAGAATGAAGCGATAATAATAAATAACTGGATGGATAGCCAGTAAAGAATGGCAAATCTATCGATAGCGCCCTCTTCTCGCGCCTGTCGCTTTGCCTGCCATCGCAATGAGGGTTTTATTGGTATTCGCATGACAAATCGCCACGCCTAAGGCATCCGCTGCATCCGCTTGTGGTTTCGCTGGCAGCTTTAACATGTTCATTACCATATGCTGCACTTGAGTTTTATCTGCCCCGCCACTGCCAGTCACCGCTTGCTTAATAAGTCGTGCGGCATATTCATAAACAGGTAAATCAGCATTCACTGCAGCGACAATCGCGCTTCCTCTTGCTTGACCAAGTTTGAGTGCTGAGTCGGCATTTTTGGACATAAAGACTTGCTCGATAGCAAATACATCCGGTTGAAACTGAGTAATAATTTCGCTAACGCCTGCATAGATTTGTTTTAGTCGTCCAGGTAGCTCTTTTTCAGACATGCGAATACAGCCGCTACCAAGATATTGAAGATGACGACCATTTTGACGGATAACGCCATAGCCTGTAATACGAGAACCAGGATCAATCCCTAGAATTATGGACATAAGTAATTCCGATAGATATAAAAAATGCCCGCATTATACGGGCATTGATGTCATTCGCTAAAATGAAGCGAATTAAGCGTCTTTTTTGTCAGCCAGTTTAACGGCAACAGAAAGCTCTTCAAGCGATGCTGGGTTTGCAGCGCTTGGTGCGTTAGTTAGTAGACATGCTGCTGCTGTTGTTTTCGGGAAAGCAATAACATCACGAATGTTGTCTGTTCCACACAGTAGCATTGCAAGACGATCTAGACCAAATGCTAGACCAGCATGTGGTGGAGTACCGTACTTAAGTGCATCAAGTAGGAAGCCGAACTTCTCTTGCTGCTCTTGCGCTTCGATACCTAGGATATCAAATACCGCACTTTGCATTTCAGCGTTGTGAATACGTACAGAACCGCCACCAACTTCGTAGCCGTTAATAACCATATCGTATGCATTTGAATTTGCAGCTGATGGGTTTGCTTTTAGCTCTTCAGCCGTTACACCTAGTGGCGAAGTGAATGGGTGGTGCATTGCATGCAGGTTACCTTCATCGTCTTCTTCGAACATTGGGAAATCAACAACCCAAAGTGGTGCCCAAGCATTTGTATCGGTTAACTCTAGGTCTTCACCAAGCTTGATACGTAGTGCGCCCATTGCTTCTGCAACAATACCCGCTTTATCAGCACCAAATAGGATGATATCACCCGTTTCAGCTTCAGTACGCTCTAGAATGCCTGTTACGATCTCTTCATTTAAGAATTTAGCAACAGGAGATTGAACACCTTCAAAGCCTGCAGCGCGATCATTCACTTTCATCCAAGCTAGACCTTTCGCACCGTAGATACCAACAAACTTGCCGTACTCGTCAATTTGCTTACGTGACAGTTTAGCACCGCCTGGTACACGAATAACGGCTACACGACCTTTTTCGTCGTTAGCTGGACCGGCAAATACTTGGAATTCAACATCTTTAACAAGATCAGCAACATCCACAAGCTCAAGTGGGTTACGTAGATCTGGCTTATCTGAACCGAAACGACGAATTGCTTCAGAGAATGGCATTACTGGGAATGCGCCTAAATCGATATTCAGTAGCTCTTTCCACATACCGTGAACTAAACGCTCGGTAATTTCACGAACTTGATCCGCAGAAAGGAAAGAAGTTTCGATATCAATTTGAGTAAATTCAGGTTGACGATCGGCACGTAAATCTTCATCACGGAAACATTTAACGATTTGGTAGTAACGATCAAAACCAGACATCATCAGCAGTTGCTTAAATAGCTGAGGTGATTGTGGCAGCGCGTAGAAGCTACCTTTGTGTACACGACTTGGTACAAGGTAATCACGAGCACCTTCTGGCGTTGCTTTTGTTAGTACTGGTGTTTCGATATCTAAGAATAAGTTCTCATCTAGGAAACGACGTACGTAGCTTGAAGCACGTGCACGAAGCTTGATACGATCACTCATTTCAAGACGACGTAAATCAATGTAACGGTACTTCAGACGTTGCTCTTCTGAGTTCGTTTGGTTGAAATCCAGTGGCAGTGCTTCTGAACGGTTGATGATTTCAAGCCCTGTTGCAAGCAGCTCAACTTCGCCCGTTTTCATATCTTTATTGATTTGGCTATCAGGACGTAGACGTACTTCACCTGTAAACTTAATACAGAATTCATTACGTAGTTGGCTTGCAACCTCGAAGATATCTTTCATATCTGGGTCTACAACCACCTGAACGATACCTTCGCGATCTCGCATGTCGATGAAGATAAGACCACCTAAATCACGACGGCGGTTAACCCAGCCGCATAGTTCTACCGTTTGTCCAGCAAGGGTTTTGTCCAGGTTACCACAGTAATGGGTACGCATAATGAATTTCCCAATCTCTTTAGTTATTGTCTAATACCTACCAAAAAAAAGAGCGCTCTCACTCTCTTTTCTAGGCTATGTACGTGTTGGCGTCAGTTTTCATATGATTTGACTAAAATAGAAAAACCGAAAAATTGACCGAATACTGCTATTTATACGCTGAAAGCAACGTAAAATCGACCATAGAGGATGCTATTTATCGTGTTTTATATGAGCTTGCTGTTTTTTAAACCAGCGAGAGGACAAATAATCATCAAAAGGCGAAGAATTGCCATAAATTATATCGTAAAACACCAGCTGTCAGCAAAAAGCTTACGGTTAATTAATGACATTTCGTGGCATTTTTCATAAAATACGCCACCCTTTTTAATGGTCATGAAAAATTCTTTCATTTCCTAACTAGATACCATGAGAGAGCATTATGAGCAATAAAGACACTATCTTTTCCGCTCCTATCGATAAGATTGGTGATTTCACCTTCGACGAACGTGTAGCAGAAGTTTTTCCAGATATGATTCAACGCTCAGTCCCAGGCTACAGCAATATCATTTCGGCGATCGGTATGCTTGCTGAACGCTTTGTTAAGCCTCATAGCCATGTTTATGACTTAGGTTGTTCTTTAGGTGCTGCCACTCTCTCGATGCGTCGTCATATTCAGCAAGAAGGTTGTCAGATCTTTGCGATTGATAATTCTGCAGCCATGGTTGAGCGCTGTAAACTTAATATCAGTGCTTACCGTTCTGATACTCCTGTTCATGTCATTGAAGACGACATTCGCGCCACCGACATCAATAACGCCTCTGTCGTGGTATTGAATTTTACTCTGCAGTTTTTATCACCAGAAGATCGCTTAGCTTTATTAGAGAAAATTTATGCTGGGCTTCGACCAGGTGGGATCTTGATCCTCTCTGAGAAGTATATTTTTGATGATAATACGTCTAATGAGCTATTGATCGATCTGCACCATGACTTTAAACGTGCCAATGGCTACAGTGAGTTAGAAGTGAGCCAAAAACGCAATGCGATTGAAAACGTAATGCGCCCAGACACGATTGAAGATCATAAAGAACGCTTTAAACAGATTGGCTTTTCAAGCTATGAAGTGTGGTTTCAATGCTTCAACTTCGGATCAATGTTTGCGATAAAATAATTCGTTATAACCAAGCGCTTTTGTTTACTTGCTTATTGAGCGTATTGGTATGGTTCATCTATTTTCAATATAGCCTATTGTTGTTTTTTAACAGTACGATAGGCACATTACTAGGAACACGGTTACATGTTCAACTTTGCTAACTTCTATCAACTTATTGCTCAAGATACTCGCCTACAGCCTTGGTTAAATACCTTGCCACAACAATTAACCGATTGGGGTAATGCCGACCATGGTGACTTTGACCGTTGGGTTAGAGCTTTAAATAAAATACCCTCTGACCTGCCAAGTAATATTGAATTAAAGCAATCAGTAACGATCGATTCATCAGCACCAATGGTCGATGGCGAGCGCAAAAAACTAGAAAGTCTATTAAAAACGTTTCACCCTTGGCGTAAAGGTCCTTTTACTGTTCATGACATTCATATTGATACTGAATGGCGCTCTGACTGGAAATGGGATCGCCTTTTACCTCATATCACACCGCTAAAGAATCGTTCGGTTCTCGATGTTGGCTGTGGTAATGGTTACCACATGTGGCGCATGCTAGGTGAAGAAGCGCGTTTGTGTGTGGGTATCGATCCTTCACACCTGTTTTTAATTCAATTTGAAGCGATTCGTAAATTGATGGCTGACGATCAGCGTGCGCATCTTTTGCCTTTAGGGATCGAACAACTACCAAAATTAGAAGCCTTTGATACCGTCTTTAGCATGGGTGTTCTTTACCATCGCCGCTCACCGCTTGATCATCTGATTCAGTTGAAAAACCAACTCGTTTCGGGTGGTGAATTAGTGCTGGAAACACTGGTTATTGAAGGTGATGAAAATACCGTTTTAGTGCCAATGGATCGCTATGCTCAAATGCGCAATGTTTACTTTTTCCCATCGGCAAAAGCACTGAAAAGATGGCTAGAGCAAACTGGTTTTGTCAACGTTCGAATTGTTGATGAATGCGTAACATCAGTTGGAGAGCAACGTTCAACGCAATGGATGACGCATAATTCTCTGCCAGATTACTTAGATCCAAATGATTCTACTAAAACGATAGAAGGACACCCTGCCCCTCGTCGTGCGATATTAATCGCAAATAAAGCATAATTGACATAAGTCTGACGTAATTGTTGCACTATTGCTCACTGTTAACATAAGGATGCTTCACGCATCCTTTTTTATACGCTAAACTCCCCCCATCGTTGCGATTGCCAATCTATCCAGTGACTTACTCAAATATTAAGATTGGTCTTATTTTTTAAAGGTTATTCATGTACAAGCGTTTTACACCTATTTTGGTGGTTGGCTTACTTTCAGGATGTACGCTTACTAGCGGTGAAAAATATCACCAAGACACTTTACAAGCTATCCAGAACTCTGAATCCAGCATTGCCAATCGAATGTATAATTTAGAGTTACAACTTAGTAACCAAACCGATTATATCGAAAGTTTAGAAAATGAAATTATCGATATGAACAATGACCTAAACGACACTATCATTGCTTTGTCTCCACCTAATAATGATGATGACATTGACGTTGCCCTTGAGCCTGAACCTATCACGACTGAAGCTAACAATGAGCCGCTTCACACGCCTTCTGAAACGATCATTCTTGGTTCTGTTGAGACCATTGAAATAGATTCCGTCAAGCAAACATTTAAAGCCAGAATTGATACGGGCAGTGCTTTATCATCTTTAAATGCGGTCGATATTGAGGAATTTGAGCGTAATGGTAAGCAATGGGTTAGGTTTCATCTAAGCGGCACGTCTGACGCTCAGACTGACAGCAAATGGATTGAAGCACCCGTCTCTCGCTATGTGAAAATTCGCCAACCAACAGCCGGAACAGTAGAAAGACGCATTGTTGTCGATTTACGCGTTAAAGTTGGACAAATACATGAAAAAACTCAGTTTACATTGGCAGATCGCTCACAAATGAGCCACTCTATATTACTTGGACGTGAATTTATTAAAGACATCGCTTTAGTAGATGTGAGCCAAGAGTTTATACATACGGAAAATAAAGACTAGGGTAAGCGAAGTTATGACGTCAAGAATTCCTTTTTACATCTCTATTGTACTGTTAATTGCAGCAGGCATCGCGCTGAGTATGCTTCGCCATGAAAACTACGGTGTTCCTTGGACACCAGGCGAAACAAAACAAGTTTGGGATATTGAAGCTCGTGTTGAACTCAACGCACTAGGCGACGCGGTTAAGGTCTCGCTTGCTGCGCCACATACACAACCAGGCTTTACATTAACAAGTGAATCAGCGTCATCACCAGGTTACGGTGTTTCTTATTTAAATACTGATGCTGGTCGTCGTGCTGAATGGTCAATCCGCCAAGCATCTGGTCCGCAAACTATCTACTACAAAACTCAATTTCTGGTTGACCCTCAGGCTAAGGTCGATGAGCAAAAACCAGAAGGTGATATTAAAAAACCTATCTTTGATGGACCAGAAGAAGCCGCTGCTGTTGCCTTGATCGATCAAGCCATGCAAGTTTCGGCTGATAACATTACTTTCACTCGTGAGTTGATCAAGACGATTAATAGCTCAGAGAACCAAAACGCCGCTTTATTACTCAATAACCTGTCCAAAGTCTCTGCAACGCATGCGCTGCTTAATTATGCTCAAGTTTATAACAAACAAGTGGGCGTTATTGAGCTTGAAGATGGTCGTCGCCGTCAAAGCATTCAGCATATGCTACAGGTTTGGGATGGCGAACGATGGGTCCTTTTTTCTGCTGAAACTGGCACACAATTGGTCAATCCAAACATTCTTATCTGGGATGAGTCAAACGTTTCATTATTAGATGTGGTTGGCGGTAAAAACAGCGCCGTTCACTTCTCAATGATCTTACAAGATGTTTCACCAAAAGAGGCGACCAACAGTAAAGTTGAAGCGGATGCCCTACTGAATCTATCTATTCATAGCCTACCTTTAGAAGAACAAGCGATGTTTAAAACCATCATGCTTATTCCTATTGGTGCTTTAATTGTTGTTTTCCTACGCGTCATTATTGGCCTAAAAACATCAGGTACTTTCATGCCGGTGTTGATTGCGGTTGCGTTTGTTCAAACTCAATTGGTGACAGGTATTGTTGGCTTCTTGCTGATTGTCGGTACGGGTTTAATCATTCGTAGCTATTTATCCAAACTGAACTTATTGTTAGTTGCTAGGATTTCGGCAGTTATTATTACCGTAATATTGATCATTTCTGTCTTTACTGTTGTTGCCTTTAAGATTGGCTTAACAGAAGGACTTTCCATTACTTTCTTCCCAATGATCATCCTTTCTTGGACCATTGAACGTATGTCAATTCTTTGGGAAGAAGAAGGTCCTAAAGAAGTACTGATGCAAGGTGGTGGCTCTCTATTTACTGCGGTTCTGGTTTATCTTGCAATGACCAACCCATACATTCAACACCTAACCTTTAACTTTATCGGCTTACAATTGTTAGTATTAGCGACGATTTTGCTACTGGGTAACTACACTGGCTATCGTCTAACTGAGCTTCGTCGCTTTAAACCACTAGCAGAGGATTAAGCTATGTTTAAGCAATTTACCTCACCGTTTAAGCTACGTGACAAAGGCATCATGGGCATGAACCAGCGTAACCATAGCTATATTGGTCGCTATAATGATCGTTCAAAGTATCCTTTGGTTGATGATAAGTTAAAAACGAAAATCATTGCCGAGCAAGCTGGTGCAACTGTGCCAAAATTGATTGGGGTGATTAGTAGCCAAGCCGAGGTTAAACGCATCCATAAAATGGTTGAGCAATGGCCTGGTTTTGTTATCAAGCCTGCTCAAGGAAGTGGTGGTAAAGGCATTCTCGTCATTACTGAACATAAAGATGGTGTTTATACTAAGCCTTCAGGTTCTACGATTAATCGTGAAGATGTTGAACGTCATATTAGTAATGCGCTCGCGGGACTTTTCTCTCTTGGTGGCAAAAATGATGTGGCTGTTGTTGAGAACTTGATTAAGTTTGATAGCTGCTTTGAAGGCTTTAGTTATGAAGGTGTGCCTGATGTGCGTATCATCGTCTTTAAGGGCTACCCTGTGATGGCGATGATGAGACTATCAACGTCTGCTTCAGATGGTAAAGCGAACCTTCACCAAGGGGCTGTTGGGGTTGGTATTGATATCGCAACTGGTAAAGCGGTTCGAGCCGTGCAATTTGATCAACCGGTTGATGTTCACCCTGATACTGGTAAAGATTTAATGCAGCTTCAAGTACCACACTGGGAAAAGCTCTTAACGCTTGCTTCTAGCGCTTGGGAAATGACAGGTCTGGGTTACATGGGTACGGATATGGTGCTTGACCAAGAGGAAGGTCCAATGGTACTAGAGCTGAATGCTCGCCCTGGCTTAGCGATTCAAATTGCCAATGGCTGTGGTTTACTACCAAGGTTGCAGCATATTGAAGGGTTAGGCATGCCTGCTGATTACCCTAAACCTGCAGAGCGTGTGGCTTATGCAGCCAAGCAGTTTGGTGCGAGTGAAACCGTTTAGCGTTACCATTTAGCTTGTTATGCGATGAAATGAATTCGATTCCACGAACCGCTCAAGACGTCCCTGTACGCTTAGAAATAGGCATCCATGCCTATTTATGTTCGTTACATCGAACACATTTTATCTCGACATTTCATTACCAAGTTGCGCTATGATTTACAGCATCTTTTTTGAAATTTAGATAAATAAAAACCTCACTTTGCAGTGAGGTTTTTTATGTGTGTCGCCAATAGATGTTAAGTGTTAATTACAACGACTCAACCAATGCTTGTACTTCAGAGGGTTGCTTAGGCTCATTACCAAAACCTCGCAAACCAACAACATGAACATGCTCATGATCTTTAAACACCTTACGTACCAATTTGTACGTTGTCCCCTTCTCTGGGCTGATGTTTTCTGGTGCAGCAATTAATAACTGCATACCTAAGCGATCACACAACTCAAACAGTGTATTGATGGACTTTGTATCTAAACGTGCCGCTTCATCAAGGAACAATAAACGACAAGGAATAATATCTTTGCTACGTAAACGACGCGACTCTTCTTCCCAGCTCTGCACCACCATCAACAGAATTGACTGACCAGTACCAATCGCCTCACCCGTTGATAGCGCACCAGATTCCGCTTGCAACCAACCATCAGAGCCACGGTTAACTTCCACAGAAAGCTCTAAGTAGTTACGGTAATCCAGTAACTCTTCACCTAAGATCTGTGGTGAGCGCTGACCCATATCAATATGTGGGTTAACACGTTGGAACAACTTCGCCATCGCCTCTGAGAAGGTAAAGCGTGTCGTTTCAAACAGGTCTTTGTGCTGCTCTTGCTGTGTTGCCAAGCCAGAAAGCAGGATCTCATGACTTTCACGGATCTTAACGTTTAAGCGTACCCCTTTCACTTGACCAAAGTAGATATTAGACAAACCTTGGTTCAGCATTCGGATACGGTTTTGCTCACGCTGAATGGTTTTCTGAATAATACTCGCAACCGATTCAGAGCTGATAGCCAGTCGATTCTCACGCTGAGTTAGCTCTTCTGTTAAACGAGCCAGTTCAACTTCCATCTCTTCAATTGCTTCAACAGGATCATCAGTATGAATAATATCTTGACGAATACGCTCACGTAGATGCTGGTAAACCGCAATGTAAAAGAGAACTTTACGCTCTGGATGTGCATTATCTTCCGATAAACGTAACGCATCACGTAAGTCATGATTGTCGGCAACCGCTAGACGTAGTGCGCCCAATGATTTATCTGACATTGAGCGTAATTCACTTGCCGATAGGTAGGCAAGTTCACGGCGGTGTAAGCGACGCTCAACATCATTCTCACGTGCTAAACGTAATACTGAGCACCAACCAGCTTTCGCGTTAACAACAACAGTACGTAGTTCAGCGTACTCTTTCAGTACCTTCTTCAAACGCTTTGCCAGTGCTTTCATTTCAAGCTCTGTCGAGGTGATCGTGCGCTCATACTCACTCTTGCGAGTACGTGAAACCTGCAGACGCTCTTGAAGCTCATTACGACGATTTAACGCGCGATCAGCAGCACCTTCATCAGGTGTAATACCAAATTCTTGCAGTTCTTGCTTAAATTCTTGTACCGTTTCTAGCTTAGCTTGATGTGAACTCTTTAGTGAAGCCAGTACTTGATTGTATTGGTTCATCTGACCTTGAGCTTGCTTAAGCCCTTCACGACTGATCGTTCGAGCTTGTTCGGCTTGAACTAACTTCGCTTTAAGCTGTTCGCTAAGTTCACTGCTTTTATTGAGTAGCTCTTCAGAGTCTTGGTAAGCAAAGTAGTGACGACGCTCAGCCAAATCAGCCAGTGCAAACATTTGAGTTTTTAATGTTTGTAACGCTTGATCGGCTTGTTGATACGTTGATTTAAGCGAGTCAAACTGCTCTGGATCGGTATCTAAAACATTCGCAACACGTTCTAATTCTTTAACGGTTTTACCATGGCTCGCTAGGAAAGCTTTCGCCTCACTTAATTGTGCCAGCTTTTGCTCAACTTCATCGAGACGCGCCTGCAATGATTCATCTTCAATAAAGCGGATCATTGGTGCCAATTTATCTAAAGCCGATAGCGCTTGCTTGCTCACATTCAGTTGGCTGCGCTGCTGTTGCTCTTTTGTTTCTAAGTCCGTTCGCTGACGAATCGCACCATTTAGCTGCTCGCGAGCCGTTGCAATTGTTTTTTCTGGATCAGCGTTAAAAGCAACCTGTAGATGCTGAGCGACAAAATCATTAAACGCTTGATATAGACGTTGAAGTTTCTGTGAATCAAAAGCCACTTTCGCATGCTTCTCAACCACTTCATCACGCTCTTCACGTAGCGCTTCTAAACGCTGCTCACGTGCTGCACGACCAAATAGTGGGATCTCTGGGAAGCGAGAATAACGCATTTGACGGTCATTAAGTTGAACGCAAACCGCGCCTTCTAGCTCTTCGGCATTAAATGAGCTGTCATCAAACGCATCGATATCCCCTTCAAGAATATAAAGGTCTTCTGGGCAATCATCTAAATCCACCAGCTTTTCTTTGATGCCATCGAGATCAGAAACAACAATCGCGTGACGAGCTGGACCGTACATAGCACTGAAGTATGGTGCATCAGAAAGCGTAATATCATCATAGATTTCAGATAATAATACACCGCCAAGCGTATCAGCTAAGCCTTTTAAGCGAGGATCATTAGAACCACCTGGAGACGCTAGGTATTCAATTTCTTGCTCTAGTTGTTGACGACGCTGAGCCAATTGCTCTTTCTTGATTGAATCATTTTTTTCACTTTCAAGTACCTGCTGCATTTGAGTCATAACCGCTTGGCTACTCTCTAATTCTGCACCACTTTGATCGCGCAATACTTCCAAACGTTCATTCGCCACTAGCCATGCTGGTGCTAACGCTTGGTATTTTTTAATCGTCGCCTGGCTTTCTTGCTCAAGGTGACGCAGTTCGCCACGCTGTTCACGCAACTCTTCTTGTGAAAACTCTAAAGAGTCCACTTGTAATGTATGACGTTCACGCTCTTCTTCCAGCACTAACTCATCACTTAACACGATTTGATGCGCGAGTTGATAATCGTTAACGAGTTTCTGAGCTTGATTCTGCTGGCTACGACTACGTTCTAAGTCTCTATGTTGAGCACGCCATTGCTGTTCATTTTGAGCGGTATTATCAGCGTTTCTCGCTTGCTCAATGATCGCTTTAGCACTCGCCGCAGCATCATTACGCTCAACTTGACCAACAACACGCTTAACAAGCGCAAAAGCTTGCTCAAATTGCTGCGCCGCTGCAGAAGACATATCTAATTTATGCTTCAATGCCAATAATTGAGTCGTCTTATCATCTTCATCGGCTTTGAGCGTTGCAAGCAAGGTTTGCGCGTTTTCTGGTGTGATTGAATCATCTTCAATCAATTGCTGCGCTTTCGTCAGTGCTTGAACCGCTTGCTGATATTGCAGTGCACGCGTTTGTTGAACATCCAATGCTTGTTGGTAGTCAGCCAGTTGCGTTTTTAGGCTGTCGACTTCTTCTTCAGAAACCGATGCTTGCTCTTCAGTTTGAAGTACGCGTTCTTGCGCTTCTTCAACCACCATCATCTGCTCTTCAAGGCGTTCGCTTAGTTCTTCAAGATCTTCTTGGTAGCGAGCAATTTTTTCTTGTTGGCGCAGTGCATTTTGAACCAATTGAAGATGATCAGAGGCGGCTTGATGATCTTGTTCAAGTCCTGATTCCTGTTCAGAGAGCAGCTCTAACTCCTCTTGAACACGGTTAAGCAGGTTGTTTTGTTCAATCAAGGTTGCGCGTGAACCAAAAAGTTCACCACGCAATGCCATCGTCTGCTCTAACTTGATACGACGATCATTAGCATGACGCATGTAATCAGCAGCAACATAATTGGTTGATTCTGTAATTAGGTGCTTGAACAGATCACGATCGGTTTGCGTTACTTTGATCGCATCTAGTGTCAAACGGTTTTCACGTAGTGCCGATTCCATATCTTGGAAAGCTTTCTTAACACCACCATTTTGCGGTAGTAGGTAATCACGTAGAGAGCGCGTTATCGCACTAGAAATACCACCATAAAGTGATGCTTCAATCAGACGGTAGAACTTCGAACGATCAGAGCTATTGCGCAGTTTCTTAGGTACCACGCCGTATTCAAACATTTGGCTGTGGTACTCAACAATCGAAGTAAAGGCTTTGTATTGCGCCCCTTCAATTTGAGCAACCGACTCTTTAATTTCATTTTGCTGACGTACGCGAGCGTGACTATCTGATACCGTTTCAACTAAGATATCCGTTGGCTTCACATTACTTGGTAAGCCTTGAATCAGAAACGGTTTAATATCCACTTTTTTATCGCGTCCAGCCACTTGCTGAAGCTTAACGACAAACAATAAACGCTGGTTACGCGAGTTAACAACATCAAGTGCGGCATAACAGGCACCAGGTTGTAACTTACCGTATAGCCCTTTATCTCGTGATGACTGCGAGCTACCCGCTTCTGTTGTGTTTCTAAAGTGAAGTAAACTTTGGTCAGGAATCAAAGCAGTAATGAACGCTGCCATTGTGGTTGATTTACCTGCACCGTTACCACCAGAAAGAGTGGTCACTAAGCTATCAATATCAAAGGTACGTGCAAAAAAACCGTTCCAGTTGATCATAGTTAGTGATTGATATTTGCCTCTTTCAATCATACTTCACCTTCTAATTCTGTTTCTGTACTGCTGTGGAGATCACTGTCTGACTCCTCATCTAATAAACTGCCTTGATTCGGCTCTGGGCTGTGTACAATCACGGCTTCACCATCACGAATTAAGCGTAATTGCGCATCTCGCATATCATCACCCACTCTTACGTCAGCACCGAAACGGAAAACGGCTTCACTAATACGGAATTTGCCCGTTTCACCAATAGAGATGATCATACCAATACGACGTAAACGACGCAGAGCGGTACGAACCTTATCAAACAGTTTTTCTTTATCTAGGTCTGAACCTGATGCGCGGTTTGTCACCAACTTCATCAGCTTATTTTCATCAGCAAGCGTCAGTAACTCTTCAAAAAGCTCTTGGTTACTAAAGATACCTTCATGAGCTAATCGCTCTGGGCTTAGGTATAAGAAACACAATACCTTACCTACCAGCATTTCTAATTCCGAAAGAACACTTCGAGAAATTAATGATGTTGAGCGTGGGCGTAAATAGAAAAAGCCTTCTGGTGCTTTCACTAGCTCGGTATTATAACGTTGATAGAAGTGTGCTAACTCCATTTCAAAATCATTTAACAAAGCATGATTATCTAAGTCTTCACTTGAAATATGCTTGCCCGCTCGTAGCATACTATCTAACGCAGGGAAAAGAGGGTTAGATATTGCTTTTACCAGGTTTTCTGGCATGTAATCGTCAGTATTTGTTGATGACATTTGCTTGTACCTTTGCGCCAAAATCATTAATCGATTGCCAATCTGGTTGAATGGCTTGGTAGTCCGACTCTGAGTAGCCAAGACGAACGGCTTGATCGACCACGATACGTGCTAAATCAAAATGGTGTGTGCGAGGGTGAGTCGTTAGATAATCTCGTAAAACCAACCCTAAATCTATTGGCGTTCCTTGCTCTTTATGAATTCTTAACATGTCAGCAATGCGCCCTGAAAGCTCATCATTCACTTGCTGGAACTCTTCATATTCAACTGCGACAGGAACCTGCCCCATCACTTCATCATCACGTAAAACCAGCGCTTCATCGCGTAAGTCGCTTAAACGCTCAGCTTCAGCATGGACTAAGAACCATGGCATATCGAAGTAATCGGTCACTGATTGGCGTAAACGTTGACTAAAGGCGCGGTTTTTATCCATATCAATTGCGGTACGAATAAACTTATGCACATGGCGATCATAACCAATCCATAAATCAATCGCTTGTTGACCCCAACTTGTGATTCGGTCTAGCTTCATCTGTAAAGAAAAGAGTGCTTCGCCAACAAACTCCAATTCAGCATCACCATAGATAATTTCTTGTATATCTAAAATTTGAGTCTGAAGTTCATCTCCTGCCGCTTGCAGGGTATCTTGCAGTTCTTTTAATGTATCTGATGTCTCTGACAGTAATGATTCACAGTTATTAATCGCTTCTCGCCAATCTTTATTTAAAAGCTCAGCAATTTGTAGCTTAACTGACTGCTGCTGTTCATCCATTACACGTTGGTTTAAATCGATTTGATCGAAAATCTCACCAACTGAATATTTAAGAACACCATACACATTTTTTTGCCAATGACCTGGCGTACCACCTTTTTGTGCCGACTCAATTGCCTTCGCCATTTCATCTGCCACCATGGATAGCTGAATTGAAAGTCTTAGCTTAGAGAATTGACGATGACGTAAATAGTAATCGGTAATTCCAATCGCAAGTGGCGACAAACGATAGATGCTTGCTCCATCGGTGATTTCGCTGGTAAAACGACTAATTAATTTCTGCTTAACCAGTTCGTTAATAGCATTGTTAGCACGGAAAGAAGAGGCTTCCCCCGTTGCTTCAAACAGTCGAGTAACGATGGTAAATGCATCATGCAGTTCACCTTCTCCTAACTCTTCATCAAATCTCTCATTACTCAGCACGGCGATCGATATTAAAAAGGCTAATCGCTCTGAAGATAAGTTCAGTGAGAAATCATGCTGCTTGACCCAGCCGACCAACTCATCAATTGGCTGCTCTTGCGCAGTTTGAGTTATATCACTCATGGTTATTCCTGTTGTTCTGACTCTTTAATACACACATGTTGTCTACTGCCATTTTATTTGACTTTCTTCGCCCAAACATGAATGTAACGTCCTAGCGAGAGGTAAGGCTCTGTGCGGCATAGTTGCCTTTCCAGCGCAATTACATCTTCGGTTTGATAGTCGCCCATGTACTCCATATTACCTATGTAGTCACTAAATGAGCGGATACCTGATTTACCACAGATCTCAAAACCAGCGTCTTCGATCCATTGATAGACCTCTTCTGGCTTCAAGCCTTTTTGTGGCTGTAGTTTAAATCGTTTTCGGTGTGGCATGCCATCTAATACATGAGGAATATTGCCACAAATAACATTTTTTAGTACCAAACCGTGATGGTTATAAAACATGATGGAGGCTACCCCACCTGCTTTTACTTGTTTTAAGACGATCTCTAATGCGGTCTTAGGGTCGACAAGCCACTCCATCACAGCATGAAAAAGAACCATATCGACGGGTTCATTTAAATGGGATTCAATTTCTTGAACCGCGGAATGAATGAATTGATACTGCTCAAGTAGATCGTTATTGGTGATCTCTTGTTTAGCCAGTTGCAGCATTTCAGAAGATAGATCACATAGTGTGATTTGATGTCCGAGTTGTGCTATTTTTTGCGACACTTGTGCAAGTCCCCCACCCGCATCGAGTACATGCAGTGGCGGTGTTATGTCTGATAAAGAGGCTAATGCACACTCTAAATCTTCCCATACTATGGTCTGGCGTATAGCGCCTTTATCGGACCCGTAAATATTTCTTGCAAATTTGTGGGCAATATCGTCGAAATTTCGGTCTTCAGTCACGGCAGGTTAGGTTATCATATTAAATCGTGCTGCTATTCTGTCACAGGTTTAGCAGGAATAAAGAGGGTGTGCCCCTTTTTATTATCAAGTGGTGTTTTTTCGGGCTATTTATCTATGTTTGAGCTGAAAAAAGTCGTGTCATCCTTATTGATGCCGCTTCCTGCAATGCTAATCCTCGCTTTTTTGGGATTAATGCTAATTATGTTTACCCTACGCAGAAAGACGGGATGTCTCATTATCCTATTTTCTCTGTGTGGCATTTATCTGGTTTCTTTCCAGCCAGTCTCCTCTCGTCTACTGATGCCTTTAGAGCGAGAGTACACCGCTTTCTTACCGGTCGATCAATCCATCGACTATATTATGGTGCTTGGTAATGGTCATGTTGTTGATGATCAAATTCCGCCAACATCGGAGCTGAGTCGAGCTGCTTTAATGCGCTTGACTGAAGGTATTCGTATCATGCGTATATACCCTGGCTCTAAACTTATTCTCTCTGGTTACAGTGGTGGTTCCGAAATGAGTCACGCACGCATGATGGCAAGAGTGGCACTTGCACTTGGTGTACCTAAGCCGGATATCATTTTATTAGAGACAGCAAAAGATACTTGGGAAGAAGCTCGTCAAGCCGCGGCTTTCATTCAAGATAAGGAAATGATTCTCGTGACTTCAGCAAGCCATATGAAACGAGCAATGTATGAGTTTAATTCAGCTGGCATGCACCCCTTACCGGCGCCAACCAACTTTTTGGCACAAACTAAGATTAATCAGCCATGGGATAAATATGCACCAAAGTCTCGCTATTTAGAGCAAACTGAAATCTATTGGCACGAAACCTTAGGCTCTATGTGGCAATCTATTCGTGACTGGGTAAATAGCGAACCAAAACAAGTTGAGCTATTGCCTGGTGAAACACCGGCAATGGAACCTTTTCAGTAAATACTGATTTTTAATCACGCAGCAAAAAGCCGAACCATTGTATGCCTCTTCCTCGTTGAAAGGCATATTACTGATTCGGCTTTTTTCTTATCTGATTTACTTGTCCGATTAAAGATTAATTATCTACAGGGTTAATCCCCAGCAAACATGTAACCTTCACCGTGTACGGTAACAAAGATTTGTGGATTCTTTGGATCAAACTCCATCTTTGCTCGCATTCTACGAATAAGTACATCAATAGTACGATCGTTAGGCGCATCAACGCGATGACTGATCATATTTAAAATACGCTCTCGGCTGAGCACTTGATTCGGATAAGAAGATAAAGCAACCAGCAGTTCATATTCTGCTTTGGTTAGTTTGACCGGTTCACCATTCTTGCTTAATGCTCTACGTTGAATATCAAACGTCCATTCAGCAAAGTTAACAATATGGCTATTGTCTTCTGTTTTGGTTGGTTCATTGGTTCTGCGCGCGGTAGAAATACGCCATAATAAATTTTTGACTCTAACCAGCAATTCGCGCAATTCAAAAGGCTTAGTGACATAGTCATCGGCGCCCATTTCTAAACCAACAATTTTGTCTATGCTATCCGTGCGACCTGTGACAAGAATAATCCCTACATCTGATTGACTGCGCAGTTCTCGCGTCAGCATCAGACCATCTTCTCCAGGTAAATTGATATCCAGCATGATGATGTCGACAGCATTAGTTTGTAATACTTCTCTCATTGCAGAGCCATTGTCAGCTTCACTAACAATATACCCTTCATTCTGGAAATAACCCACTAACTTA
Source organism: Vibrio sp. 10N.286.49.B3 (assembly GCF_002873395.1). GTDB lineage: Bacteria > Pseudomonadota > Gammaproteobacteria > Enterobacterales > Vibrionaceae > Vibrio. The sequence goes on from NZ_MCUV01000009.1 coordinate 19,190, forward strand.
CTGCGAGTTACGAGATCATCTTCTACGACCAGTACGTGATAGCTCATTTACACCACTTCTTAAATTAAATTTTATAAGGCGAATCTATTCATAAACAGTCATAATTCTAGCGGTAACTTTTACTTCTAGCAAAAAGTTATTTTTTTTATCCTTGCTGATTGATGTCTCCACCTGTTAACTTTTTTTCATATTTAATTATTTATTATCACGACTATAGTTATTGCTATTCATCTTATTTGGGTAACATAGCTTAATAACTATTTTGGAGTGAAATATCATGCAAGAAATGAAAGCGTTTAATGAAAAACGTGCTGAAATATACTGGTGGCTATCAAGTTTATTTGCGCATGAGTTAACGCAAGAGCAAATCGAACAATATCAAAGCCAAACTATTCGCTCTTTTCTGTCTGGTTTAGGTGAAAATGAACAACTAGCGCCTTCTGTTGAAGCTTTTACTTCTGCACTAAACAAGTTGCAATCCCGTGAAGATGCTCAATTAGAGTTAGCCGCTGATTTTTGTGATTTGTTTTTAAAATCAGATAAAAATGCAGCCCTACCCTATGCGTCTATGTATATAGGCAAAAAAGGGCTGTTAAATGACGTACCAGCTCAAGAGATGGAAGCACTATTGGCTAAACACAATGTCATGGTTAATCGAGATCTTAATGAGCCCGCTGATCACATTGCAATTGAACTCGATTTTTTAGGTCATCTAATCATTCAATCAAATAGCTTAACAACTGACGATGAAATGAATGCCGCTCTAGAATTGCAAGCCGAGTACATCAATTTACACCTCTCAACTTGGGTACCGCTTTTTGCACAGAAGTGTTCTGAGTTCGATCAATTTGGTTTTTATGCCAGCGCCGCAGAGTTGCTAACCAACTTTTATCAATTAGATCTCATATTCTTAACCGAGTGATCTGATTTAAAATCATACTTAAAGTCAATAGATTACATTGCTACCTACCACTTAATGATAATTTTATTGTTAATTAATTAAATACACTGGGTATGCAAATAATATTCAGTGTATAATTATTGATCCTTCGCTACTCTCGGTCTAAAATTGTGAACGCAAACGATTAAATATGTAATAATTAATAATCGACATTACAATTCGGTTTTTCCGTTCTGTTTACTTATTACCCGATCTAAGCGATTAACCTTGCTGCACTACAATACATTGCAGCCTTTTCGAATAGAAAGATCATTTACTGCCCTTTTCATCTATGACTTGTACTAAGGGGAGTATTCAATAGGACATTCCATGGCTACCATTAAAGATGTTGCACGCTTAGCTGGCGTTTCAACGACCACTGTCTCTCACGTGATTAACAAAACTCGCTTTGTTGCAGAAGCGACACAAGAAAAAGTAAACAAAGCGGTTGATGAACTTAACTATGCACCAAGTGCTGTTGCTCGCAGTCTAAAATGCAATACGACACGCACGATTGGCATGTTGGTTACTCAATCAACTAACCTGTTTTTTTCAGAAGTGATTGATGGCGTTGAAAGCTACTGTTACCGCCAAGGTTACACGCTAATTTTATGTAACACCGGTGGTATTTATGAAAAGCAGCGTGATTATATTCGCATGCTGGCAGAAAAACGTGTCGATGGTATTTTAGTAATGTGTTCAGATTTCACTGAAGAGTTGCGTCAAATGTTAGATCGCCACGCTGATATCCCAAAAGTAATCATGGATTGGGGTCCTGATAGCTCACAAGCCGATAAGATTATTGATAATTCAGAAGAAGGTGGCTACCTTGCGACAAAATACCTACTTGATCGTGGTCATACTGATATCGCTTGTTTAAGTGGACATTTTGATAAAGCGGCTTGTAAGGAACGTATTCACGGCTTTAAGCGCGCTTTAGATGAAGCCAATATAGCCATTAATGAAGACTGGTTACTTGAAGGTAACTTTGAGTGTGATACAGCAGTACTGATGGCTGATAAAATTTTAGCGATGGAAAAACGCCCTACTGCTGTTTTTTGCTTCAATGATACCATGGCACTGGGTCTGATGAGTCGTCTGCAACAAGCTGGACTACACATCCCAAATGATATCTCGATCATTGGTTATGACAACATTGAGCTGGCAGAATATTTCTCTCCACCTTTGACAACGGTTCACCAACCAAAGCGACGCGTGGGTAAAACTGCCTTCGAAATTTTGTTAGAGCGAATCAAAGATAAAGAGCACGATAAACGCATCTTTGAAATGCATCCTGAAGTAATAGAACGAAATACCGTAAAAAGATTAAACTAGTCTCATATCCCCTTGAACAAAACTGATACGGATATCAGTTTTGTGATCTAATAAGTGATAAATCGCTATACAAAAAAAGTTACATGGTGCTATTATTTATTGGATCAACCTCACACTTTTGATTTCTATAGTCTTTGGTTGACCACAAGAAACAGTAATGAGTCACGTACAGGGCAAACCATTTGAAAGGATGGGACGCAAAGCCACCGGCCTTAGTCAATAATTTTGATAGGTAGCGGGGTTGCCGATAGTAATGTTTAGTACAAATATTGATTGATAATTTATCTTTATCGATCGTATTTTTATATTTATTGCTTCTCTCTCGGGCCTGATATTTGGTGGCGTAATCAATTTTACTCCGAGATAATACACTATGGATAAACCAATACTCAAAGACACTATGAGACTGTTTGAACAGCTTGGTAGTATCAAATCTCGTTCAATGTTCGGTGGGTTTGGCATTTTTGTGGATGACACCATGTTCGCATTGGTTGTTAAAAACAAACTACATATACGTGCTGACAAAGCTACAGAGAATGCATTTCGACAGCAACAACTCCAGCCTTATACTTACCAAAAGAAAGGCTTTCCTGTTGTGACAAAATATTTTGCTCTACCTGATGAGTACTGGCAAACACCAGAAAAAATCATGGCAGCAGCTCAACATTCGCTAAAAGTCGCTCGACAAGATAAAGAAGTCAAATCAACAACCAAACCTACGCGTTTGAAAGATCTACCAAACTTACGTTTAGCCACTGAACGTATGTTGAAAAAGGCGGGTATCGAATCTGTCGAAGACCTCCATCAACAAGGCGCAGCTGAAGCATTTAAAGCGATCCAGCAGTCTCAAGCGATGAATCCCAACCTAGAGCTTCTTTGGGCTCTTGAAGGGGCAATAAAAGGCCAACATTGGTCAATCGTTCCTCAACAGCGACGAGATGAATTAATTAGCCACATAAATTAAGCAGAATATGATGCTAAATAAAACCGTACTTTATTAAGTGCGGTTTTTTTGTGAAATTTTATCCTCCTTTCCCCTGTCTAATTAGCTATGCTGTTAAATAACCCATTCATTCATTATGTAAGGAACTCATTATGAATAAAAAATTGATTCTTGGACTCATTTTAATTTGCTGCATTGTTTTTTTAGGCGTGAATTTTGGTCAATATCTAACGTTAGAAAATGCCAAAGCTCAGCAACAGGCTCTCGATACTTATATTAATGATAACTTCATTTCAGCCGCTATTCTTTATTTTGGTGCATATGTTGTCATTACCGCATTTTCCATTCCTGGCGCTGCTGTTGTTACACTGCTTGGTGCGGCTTTATTTGGTTTTTGGACAAGTCTACTACTGGTCTCATTTGCCAGTACTATTGGCGCTACCTTCGCTTTCTTAAGCAGCCGATTCCTACTAAAAGATTGGGTACAAAATAAATTTGGTGATAAGTTAGAAACCATTAATCAAGGTGTGGAAAAAGATGGCGCATTTTATCTCTTCACTCTCCGACTCATCCCTGTATTTCCCTTCTTTTTAATCAACCTGCTAATGGGCTTAACCCCGATTAAAGTGAGTCGTTATTACTTAGCAAGTCAGATTGGCATGCTGCCAGGTACTGCGGTATACCTCAACGCTGGTACTCAACTGGCAGAAATCGAGAGCTTGTCAGGCATTGTTTCACCTTCTGTTTTGGCCTCATTTGCTCTACTTGGTTTATTCCCATTCATTACAAAATGGATAATGAATAAAGTTCGCCAGCAAAAAAGCAATCCAGAGAGTCATGTTCAATGAAGATATTCATAGCCAATAATCCTCCTGAAGCTCACATTGTCTGTCAGTTACTACAGCAAGAAGGGATAGAGTGCGAAGTACGTCATGCATGCAGTGCAATGAGAAAATTGAGGCACAGTTTGATGCTTGCTGGCAATGTGGAACTGTTCGCCTTAAAGCTTAAACGTTTAGTGCTTAGAGCTTAGAGCTTAGAGCTTAGAGCTTAGTAGCTAGCTTGAATTTGTTTATGTATAAAGTCGATGGAGTGTTTGTTAAAGGCTTCTGGTTGTTCGACATTGCACACATGGCCACAACCTGGGATCTCTAATAATTGACTCGACTCATGAGCAGCAACCATATCTTTAACCGGTTTAATAAACATGTAGTCTCGTTCCCCCATCAGATACAAGGTCGGTATTAGCAACTCTTTTTCTTTAAAATAGCGCATTAGAGGGTTTACATCAGAAGTGAGTTTATACCAACGTTTAAACTCTTTTTGGCACAAGTTTTTCGCTTCTCGAATAAAAAGATGACGTGACTCTTTTTGGTTATCCTGAGGCATAACAATGTAAGCAAATAAACGGTATAACCACATATAAGGAATGAAGTGCTTACTTAAATTACCTACTTTAACCAAAAATTGTGAACGTGTATCGAAACGAGTAACCGCACCACCGAGCACCATAGAGCGTACTCTCTCCACCGAAATTTCAGCTAAATTTCGAACAATGATGGTGCCTAAAGACATGCCAACAAAATGCGCTGATTGGATCTTCTGGTGATCTAATACCGCTAAAATATCAAGCGTCACATCTTTAAATGTATAGCGACTTGTCATTAACGTTTTGATGAGCTGTGCAGATTTGCCGTGCCCTCTTAAATCAATCAATAACAGATTAAAGTGCTGACGATAAGCTTTTATCTGTTTAAACCAAATAGACGAACTGCCACCTGCACCATGCACAAAAACAACCCATTCCTTACTGGTTGGGTGGGGAAATGTCTTATGAAAAAGTAAAGGTTCTGCCATAAAAAGCTCAAATATTTAGTTTTGTTGAAAAAGAATCTGTCAGACTAGCACAAATTAAATTAAATTTACGTGATGCCGTATGTGCATACTTGTGTAAAAAACCGTCCAAATCACAACCAAGATAAATAAACAGTTGAAATTATTGGTAAAATGATAAGTTCTTGGATTTGAAAGTAAAAAAAAAGACGCACTTTGGCGTCTTTTTATTGTAACAATTATTACACTCAGAAGAACTAATGCTCTAAGAAAGCTAATTGGTACATCTTTTTGTATTCTTTAGCAGAATCAAGCCAACTAAAGTCAACTCGCATAGCTTGTAATTGAATACGAGTCATCTCTTCTGGTGACTGCAAGTAGAATAAAACAGCGCGCTGCATTACAACTAGCAACGCTTGAGCACTTGGCTCTCTAAAGCTAAAGCCTGTTCCCTTTTCTGGGCTCTCATCATAGTTAACTACCGTATCTTTCAGTCCACCAACTTCACGAACAATTGGCAAGGTACCATAAGCCATGCTATAGATTTGGTTTAATCCACACGCTTCAAATTCTGAAGGCATGAGGAAAAAGTCAGAACCAGCCTCAACAAGGTGAGCATATCGATCACTGTAAGCTTCTAAGAAAGCAAACTTAGTTGGGTAAGCATTAGCAAAATTACGTAATTGGGCAGCAACATCTGGATCGCCCGTTCCAACAATCACTAACTGAACATCATTAGTTAAAAATTGCTGCAACATTGGCAATATGTAATGAAAGCCTTTTTGATGCGTTAAGCGACAAACCATACCAAATAGTGGCAGATCTCTGTTAGGTAAACCAAGTTCTTGTTGGATCAGCGTTTTACTGGCTAACTTACCCGCTTTCATGCTCTGTGCATTATCAGTGTAAGTTTTAGGTAATAGCTCATCACGATTCGGATCCCACTCAGAGTAATCACAACCATTAACGATACCGTGAAGATCACGAGAACGGTGTGAAAAATCATCAACTAGACCATGAGCACCAAGTGGTGTCATTAGCTCTTTTGCGTAATTAGGGCTAACCGCATTCACTTTATCGGCATAAGCGATACCTGCACGTAACGTACTGATACAGTCATGACCATATCTCACATTCTCAGCACTACTAAAGTGTAGCTCAGGTATTATCTCTAAATCATCGTACTTAAAAATGCCTTTAAAAATCGCATTATGAACCGTTAGTACACTTTTAATGCCACTAAATCGCTCATCCGATTGATAACGAGTTTTAAGTAAAAATGGTACAAGACCGGTATGCCAATCATTGGCATGAACAACATCTGGTTTAATACCAAGTTTTGGCAGTACGTCTAAACTAGCAGCAGCAAAAAATGCAAAACGCTCACCGTTGTCTTTATACGCTTCATTATTTTCAGCATATAAAGCGTTACGTTCGAAGTAGTGATCACACTCGATGGTGTAAACAGGAACACCATCTAACTCCATCGTCGCAACTTGATACGCAGTATGTGGCCAATGCTCAAGTTCTGTCGATAAGATAATATTTTTATCTTCACGGTTTGGTAATAAGCTGTAACCAGGTAGCACAATGGCTACCTCGTTACCAAGTTCCTGTAAGGCTTTAGGCAGTGCTTTAGCAACATCGGCTAAACCCCCACTTTTTACAAGACCTTGAGCTTCTGAAACGGTAAACCAAATATTCATGTTTTCCATCTTAGAATCCAACTTTTGTTCCTTTTGCAATAACCACAATACCTTCTGAAGAAACATGGAAACGTTGAGCATCCAACTCTAAATCTTCACCAATAACTGTACCTGGTGCAATTTCTACATCTTTATCAATGATTGCACGGTTAATGGTACAACCAGCACCAATTTTCACATCACCAAGAATAACAGATTCACTGATAACAGAACCTGCAGCAATGTTACTGCGATAACCTAGAACGGATTTATAAACAATAGAACCTTGAATGTAGCTACCGCCAGAAATCAAGCTATTGGTTACCTTCACTTTACGGTGATCAGCATCAACGAATGTTGCTGGTGGCAGTGGTGGGTAGTACGTATGTAGAGGCCAGCTACGGTTATATAGAGAGAAGTCTGGGTCTTCGCCTAATAAATCCATATGTGCAGACCAGTACGCATCAATCGTACCTACATCACGCCAGTAAGTGGTTGGCTTCTCACCTGGAATATCATTGGTAGAAAAGTCGTAAACATAAACATCCCCTTCTGGGAACATTTTTGGAATAATATCTTTACCAAAGTCATGGCTAGACTCTTGGTTATCAGCATCTAGTTGTAGTTCTTCACATAAAGAGACTGAATCAAAGATGTAGTTACCCATAGAAACTAGAGCAACATCGGTATGTCCTGGAATTGGCTTTGGATTTGCTGGTTTTTCTTCAAAGCCAATCATTTTACCGTTTTCATCAACTTCAATAACACCAAATTCAGACGCTTCAGCTAGCGGCATGCGCAGTGCTGATACTGTCAATTTTGCTTTTGATGCCTTATGAAAATCAAGCATTTGGCGAATGTCCATTTTATAAATATGGTCAGAGCCAAAAATACATACTTGTTCAGGATTAGCCTCTTTTATAAAGCTAACATTTTGGTAAATTGCATCAGCCGTTCCCTCATACCAACGCTTACCATCTCGCATTTGTGCTGGAATAGAATCGATGAAACGATCAGTGATACTAGAAAGGTTCCAACCTCTTTTCATATGAAGGTAAAGAGATTGAGATTTAAATTGTGTTAGAACAAACACACGCATTAAATCAGCATTAACAAAGTTGTTAAGAGCGAAATCGATAAGACGGTAACTACCGCCAAATGGTACTGCAGGTTTACTGCGTGATTCAGTTAAAGGTCTTAAACGAGAACCTTCGCCACCAGCAAGAATCATACCTAATACACCAGCCATTATATTACTCCATTTATTTAGCTTATTTTTAATCAGCACACACCGTAATAATTACTATTGGGGGGGTGAATACTGATCATTAACTTTTATGCTAATTTTTTAACACCACTCCTGTAGTGTTACTTTAGCCAACTACCGCGCTATATTGCACTTTGTTTCTTATAATCTATACAGTTTGAAATAGAATACAATTGCCAAAGTGATTTCTTTCTCTTGTGAAAGTCATTGCTTTGCTAACTCGTTATAGAGGTCACACTATAAGGCACCACACTAAACACGAAGTTAACAAAATACCAACTACAACACCACATTAGTGTGCGCTGATTCATATAACCATAGACTTATTTCGTGACTAAAATGTGACATTTATGCTACTCATATAAGATATACAAATAAAGTTTAATTAGCAATAGAGTCACATCACATATTTCACGAAGAAAATTAACATTGCAGCAAAAAAAAACAGCGACCTAAATCGCTGTTATTTTCTAATTGAAAGTGTTAAGCCTCTTTTTTAGGCTTTTTACGTTTATCCGTAATTTCCCACTTCCCGTCGACATAAAGCCCAGTCCAACCTGATGGCTTTCCATCTACCTCTGATCGTATGTAGTTCTCTTTTGACTTACGGCTAAAGCGAACGACAGCAGGTTTTCCATCTGGATCATGCGTTGGTGCTGTTGCCAGGTATTGGAACTTTGGTGAAATGCGGTCTTTAAACCTCACCATCTCCTCAACCAATGGCGCTCGTGTTTCACGTGATTTAGGGAAGTTACTTGCTGCCATAAATAGACCTGAAGCGCCATCTCTTAATACAAAGTAAGCATCGGAGTTTTCACAAGGTAGTTCCGGTAAGTGAACAGGATCTTCTTTTGGTGGCGCAACTTCACCATTTTTTAGGATTTTACGTGTGTTTTTGCAATCATCATTCGTGCAATCCATGTATTTACCAAAGCGGCCATTTTTAAGCACCATGTCACTGCCACACTTATCACATTCAACAAGTGGACCGTCATAGCCTTTGACTTTGAACTCACCAAACTCAACAACGTAGCCTTCACAATTCGGGTTATTACCACAAACATGCATTTTACGCTTATCATCGATAAGGTATGCATCCATCGCAGTTTCACAAATTGGACAACGTTTCTTAGCTCGTAAAGCCGCGGTTTCAACATCTTCCTCTAAGACATTGATGATGCCCTCTTCATCACCTAAGTTGATCGTTGTCTTACAACGTTCTTTTGGTGGTAAAGCATAACCAGAACAACCTAAAAATACACCGGTAGATGCCGTTCTTATGCCCATCTTACGAGAACAAGTTGGACATTCAATATCCGTTTCGACGATATGATTTGGTTTCATACCACCGGCATCTTCATCAAGATCGGCTTTTTCTAAATCACCCGTAAAGTCCGTGAAGAAGTTATCTAACACCCCTTTCCACTTCGCCTGACCTTCCGCAACTTGGTCTAACTTCTGTTCCATGCGAGCAGTAAAGTCATAGTTCATCAGATCATTGAAACTACCGTTTAAACGGTCAGTCACAATTTCACCCATCTTCTCTGCATAGAAACGACGTTGCTCTACTTTTACGTAACCACGATCTTGAATTGTAGAGATAATTGACGCATAGGTAGATGGACGACCAATACCACGCTTTTCTAACTCTTTAACTAATGCCGCTTCAGTAAAACGAGCTGGTGGCTTGGTAAAGTGCTGTTTTGGCTCTAGAGCATTTAATTTCAATATATCGCCAATTTGTACCGCTGGCAGAATGGTATCTTCATTCTTACCCATTGGACGCTGAACGCGAGTCCAACCATCAAACTTAAGGATTCGACCTTTCGCTTTTAATGTAAACTCATCCGCTTTAACACTCACGGTGGTTGAATCGTATTGCGCTGGCATCATTTGACAAGCGACAAATTGATTCCAAATTAATGAATACAATTTATGTGCATCGGCATCGACACCATTTAAGTCATCTGTTTTTACACTTACATCTGATGGACGAATCGCTTCGTGAGCTTCTTGGGCACCCTCTTTACTTCCGTAAACCAGTGGCTTTTCAGGTAAGTAGTTACTACCGAACTCAGTACCAATAAGCTCTCTTGCAGCCTCTACAGCTTCTGAACTCAAGTTAGTTGAGTCAGTACGCATATAAGTAATGTAACCAGCCTCATATAGGCGCTGAGCAAGCATCATGGTCTTTTTCACACCATAGCCTAGGCGAGTACTTGCCGCTTGCTGTAGTGTTGATGTGATATAAGGCGCAGATGGTTTACTTTTTGTTGGTCGATCTTCGCGCTTACACACTTCATAAGCGGCATTTTCTAATACTGATAATGCGGCTTTTGTTTCGGCTTCATTAACAGGCTTGAATGCTTGACCGGCTTTCTGTGCAACCATTAAGCGAAATGGCGTTTCATCTTTTGTTTGTGTATCGGCATGCACATCCCAAAACTCTTCAGGGATAAATGCATTGATTTCACGCTCACGCTCTACTAACAGTTTGACCGCAACGGATTGAACACGACCAGCAGAAAGCCCTCGTGCAACTTTTTTCCATAGCAAAGGTGAAACCATGAAGCCCACAACACGGTCAAGGAAGCGACGTGCTTGCTGTGCATTAACACCATCCATGTTGAGCTCACCCGGTGTTTCAAAGGCTTGCTGGATAGCATTTTTAGTAATTTCGTTAAAAACAACTCGTTTGTATCGCGATTCATCACCACCGATGATCTCACGAAGGTGCCATGCGATAGCTTCTCCTTCGCGGTCCAAATCGGTTGCGAGATAGATATGGTCAGCATCTTTGGCTAGCTTTTGCAGCTCTGCAACCACTTTCTCTTTACCAGGTAGCACCTGATAGTTTGCTTCCCAGCTATCGTAAGGGTTAATGCCCATTTTTTTAATTAAAGCTTTACGGTCTTTTTCTTTTTTAATACGAGCTTTTTCTTCTGGACTCATACCTTTTGTCGAAATAGCCGCGGCTTTCTGACCTGTACTTTGACCTGCCGTTGGAAGATCACGCACGTGACCGACACTGGATTTAACGACAAAATCTTTGCCAAGATATTTATTAATAGTTTTGGCCTTGGCTGGCGACTCCACTATAACGAGCGATTTACCCATATTGACACTAACGTCCTTAATCACGATGCATAGATACTATATAAACAATAAATACTAATTTATCCCTTATAAGCATACTGCCGAAAATATTGCTTCTTTTTACTATTGTGCGAGTCAGCAAGAATATCAACCTGTTTTTTTCATTTTGATGTTGATTGCTCGACAATTCGACGAATGCAGCACAATAGAAGCCCTAACCAATGCAATAGCTTCCCTGACCATTGCAACTAGAAACATACTATGTCTACTAAATCAACAAACGCTAACTTTATTGAGTAATATTTGCAATAAATCACAAAATATTCTCTAATATTTGCTTAATTAGCCTTTATTTATGATTATTCATCATTGCATTTTTTACGTTATGATGAGAAATATCTATTTTTAATGCTGTTTCTATGGCGCAATAAAAAGCAAATATAGACCGTTCTACTTCGTAGTTATTATCAACATAATTAATCCTCAAAGAGATCCAAAATGAGTCATAAAAAGCCAATTTCAGAATTCGAATTACTCTTAATTGCTAACCAAATCATTCAAGAACATGAAGATTATATTGAAGGAATGCGTGCAACTTCCGTAGAAGAGAAAGAAGAAGTGTTAGTTTTTAAAGGCGACTACTTCTTAGATGATAATGGGCTTCCGACAGCGGCAACTACGGGTGTTTTTAATATGTTCAAGCACCTAGCTCATCGCCTATCTAATGAGTTTACTATCGTTTAAAAGCAGTGGTAATCAATAACCAAAACGGCAACATTCTCTGCTGCCGTTTTGAAAGTGCCAATTAACATTTGTACTTTGACAGCTGTAAATCTTATATCAATAGTAACTATTGGCTAAGCTGTTTGAATTTATCAAAATAGTCTGGGAATGTTTTTGATGTGCAGCCTGGATCATTAATAGTCACAGGAGTGTCGCTAAGCGCTACTAGTGAAAAGCACATCGCCATGCGGTGATCGTCATAGGTATCAATAGCAGCATGTGTTAACGCTTTTGGCGGCACGATAGTGATATAATCCTCACCCTCTTCCACCTCTGCCCCAACTTTACGTAGTTCTGTCGCCATAGCAGACAAGCGATCCGTTTCTTTTACACGCCAGTTATAAACATTACGGATTGTTGTCACCCCTTCGGCAAAAAGCGCTGTTGTAGCAATGGTCATCGCTGCATCTGGGATATGGTTAAAATCAAGATCGACGGCTTTTAAGTCACCTTTACGTGCAATAACGTAATCATCTCCCCACTCAATATCTGCACCCATTTTTTCAAGTGCATCAGCAAATTGAATATCACCTTGGATACTCTTTTTACCGATACCCGTTACCTTTATAGCCCCACCTTTAATCGCAGCAGCCGCTAGAAAATAGGAAGCAGAAGAAGCATCGCCTTCAACTAAAAAGTCACCAGGCGCTTGGTAGTGCTGACCCGCTGGAATAACAAATTGTTGGTATTGATTATTTTCTACTTGCACACCAAACTGCGCCATAATATGCAAAGTGATATCGATATATGGCTTAGAAACTAAGTCACCAACAATATTGATGGTGACTTCACCATCAGCAAGTGGTGCTGACATTAGAAATGCGGTAAGAAATTGACTTGAGATAGATCCATCGATTGAAACTGAACCTGACTTTAGCCCTGTTGCTGAGATTTTAAGTGGCGGGTAATTCTCATTTTCTAGGTATTCAATATCGGCGCCCGCTTGTCGTAAAGCAGTAACAAGGTGCCCAATTGGACGCTCTTTCATTCTTGGTTCACCGGTTAAGATAAACTCACCTTGACCTAAACATAGAGCAGCAGCTAATGGACGCATTGCTGTACCTGCATTACCTAAAAAGAGTTCTTGCGCTTGCTCAACACTAAATGGTTGACCTAATCCTTCGACCTCACACGTTGTTTTATCATCAGAGAGTGAGTAGTTAACTCCTAACTGACTTAAAGCATTCAACATATGACGAATATCATCACTATCAAGTAAATTCGTTAGTCGAGTGGTTCCTTTTGATAAAGCCGCCAAAAGTAAAGCGCGATTTGATACACTTTTTGAGCCCGGTAGATTTACTTCCCCATCAATATGAGATACTGGATTAAGAGTTAAGCTTTCCATTAATTTAGTCTTTCCTTGATTCGAGATTGCTGTCATTGTGGTAACCAGCGATGAAAATTTTTCGTACTCTCAGACTAACTAACTTTAAACTTGAACTCCAGAGCTATTAACAAGTAAAGAAGGGAATATTGTTATCCCCTCCTCATCAGGCTCACAATCTCTCTTGCCACTAGTAAGCGATATCCACTCTCACCCCATCATCAAAATAGAGAATACGTACATCATCACCTTCGTTAAATCTCATACTGCTGTCAAAATCTTGTATTACATCAATCACTTTTCCTTTGTTTGTTTTGATGAGTAGTTCAACTAAACGATACTGTATTGTGGTTATTTGATTACCGTATTGACGAGCTGCACTGGCTCCAGCGATAGCACCGACGGCTGTCGCTACCTGCTTACCTGTTCCGCCTCCAAATTGATTACCAATCAAGCCGCCAATAACGCCACCGAGTAACGTCTCCCAGCCATTGGCATGCGACTGTTTAATCTCTTGTTGGGTAATGTAACGCACGACCTCTACTTGACCATAAACTACCTCATTAACAGGACGCGCCGTATTTCGTTGATACGCCGCATTGGCTAACATCGGGAAAAAGAGTATGATCCATAACCACTTTTGCATAATATATCTCCACTTAAATTTTCACTCAGCCTTATGACTATATACATTACTGAACTTGAGAAAGACAATTATCACTTTCCTTCTTCTGAGCACGCTCTAAGTGACCCTAATGGCTTGCTGGCATTCGGAGGGGGCTTAGAACCTGAACGTATTTTATTAGCCTATGGTCAAGGTATCTTTCCTTGGTATGGTCCAGGTGAACCAGTGCTATGGTGGAGTCCTTGCCCTAGAGCCATGTTTAACCCAAAAGTTTTTCAACCGGCTAAGAGTCTCAAAAAGTACCAAAAAAAGCATCAATACACTGTCAGTATTAACCAAGCAACAGAGCAAGTTATTCAGCTTTGTGCTTCTTTACGTCCTGCCGAGGAAACCTGGTTAAATGAAGATATGCAGCGTGCTTATATTAATTTAGCAAGTAAAGGCCATTGCCACTCCGTTGAAGTATGGCACAAAGATCAACTCGTTGGTGGCTTGTATGGCATCCTTCGCGGTAAAGTCTTTTGTGGTGAGTCCATGTTCAGTACGGCAACTAACGCTTCCAAAGTTGCGCTATGGTATTTTTGCCAGCACTTTGCCCAACATGGTGGTGAATGGATTGATTGCCAAGTGATGAACCCTCACCTTGCCAGTTTAGGAGCAATTGAACGCTTACGTACCGATTTTTTATCTGATCTGCTATCTTTAAAAAAAGAAGATGTTGACGCGCACTGCTTTCTGCCTCAGTTGATAACTCATACGCCCACTATAAGTGACCTGAAATAGCATAGGAAATCAACACTGCCATGAGCACCAGTTTACAACAAATTAAAATTGGCTTAACTGATAGTCACCCATGCAATTACCTACCGACTGAGCAAGAGCGGGTTGCGGTTGCTCTAATGCCTGAAATGCACACAGTTGAGTCCTATGAGATACTGCTCGCTAATGGCTTTAGACGTAGCGGAGAAACTATTTACAAGCCACATTGTGAATCATGCTCGGCTTGTCATGCCCTTCGTATTCCCGTTCCTGACTTTGTTCCATCAAAAAGTCAAAAAAGAATCATCAACCAATGTCAGGAATTTCGCTGGGAGCTTAAAGACAATATGGATGAAGATTGGTTTGACCTCTATAGTCGATATATCTCGGCAAGACACGCTTCTGGTTCTATGTATCCACCGAAGGAAAGTGACTTCTTTCAATTTTCTCAATGCTCTTGGTTAAACACCAAATTTTTGCATATTTACCAATCAAATAAATTAATTGCCGTTGCAGTTACTGATTTGATGGCGCATAGTGCAAGTGCTTTCTATACTTTCTTTGACCCAGAGATGAAGCTGTCGATGGGAACAGTCGCTATTCTTTTTCAGTTAGATTATTGTAAAAAAAACAATAAACAGTGGCTATATTTGGGCTATCAGATCGATGAATGCCCTGCAATGAACTATAAAGTGCGTTTCAAACGTCATCAAAGGCTAGTAAATCAGCGGTGGCAAGGGTAGAATACGCCACAACTTTATATATTTAGATTTTGACGGAAGAAATTTCAGTCCGTTAAAAACCGCCAAGTTTCTAAAGAGGATTAAATGGCTAAAGAAGACGTAATCGAGATGCAAGGAACTGTCCTTGACACTTTACCAAACACTATGTTCCGCGTAGAACTAGAAAATGGTCACGTTGTGACAGCTCACATCTCAGGTAAAATGCGTAAAAACTACATCCGCATTCTTACGGGTGATAAAGTAACTGTAGAGATGACTCCATACGATCTGTCTAAAGGTCGCATCGTCTTCCGTGCTCGTTAATATTCATTATCGATTGCAATAAAAAGCGGAGCTTAAAGCTCCGTTTTTTATTTTACTCTATAGCATGTATTAAAAAGCCTAAGTTGATAACAACTTAGGCTTTTTTTATACTTCAATTAAATTCGTTAAATCACTCAACTCATCCAATCTCAGTGTGTAAGCTACTCGATAATTAATGTAATGCGGCCTCTTTGGCACCAACATACTCAAAGACTAACTCATTATCACTTAGTGAAACGACAACGGTACCACCATCGACAAGTGAGCCAAATAGTAGTTCATTAGCTAGTGGTTTTTTCAATTGCTCTTGGATAACACGACCCATAGGACGAGCACCCATGGTTTTGTCATAACCTTTCGCTGCTAACCACTGACGAGCATCTTCAGACACTTCCAAAGAGACACCACGAGCATCCAGTTGTACTTGTAGCTCAACAATGAATTTATCAACAACTTGGTGGATAACATTTTGATCTAAGCTATTAAACCAAATAATATTATCTAAACGGTTGCGGAACTCAGGCGTAAAGACCTTCTTAATTTCCGCCATAGCGTCAGGACTGTGATCCTGCTGGATAAGACCAATAGATTGCTTCTCTGTCTCTGTCACACCAGCGTTGGTTGTCATCACTAAGATAACATTACGGAAATCCGCTTTACGACCATTGTTATCAGTCAGTGTCCCGTTATCCATAACCTGTAATAGTAAGTTAAAGATATCAGGGTGAGCTTTCTCAATTTCATCAAGTAATACAACTGAGTGAGGGTTTTTAATCACTGCATCAGTCAATAGCCCGCCTTGATCGTAACCGACATAGCCTGGAGGCGCGCCAATTAAACGACTCACTGAATG
Source organism: Vibrio sp. 10N.286.49.B3 (assembly GCF_002873395.1). GTDB lineage: Bacteria > Pseudomonadota > Gammaproteobacteria > Enterobacterales > Vibrionaceae > Vibrio. The sequence goes on from NZ_MCUV01000009.1 coordinate 35,682, forward strand.
GCGTTCACCATATTCGGACATATCAAAACGCAGCAACTCAATACCTAATAGCTTCGAAAGCTGTACCGTAACTTCTGTTTTACCAACACCGGTAGGACCTGCAAATAAGAATGAACCAACCGGTTTATTATCAGCGCCTAGACCCGCTCGAGTTAACTTAATCGCTTCACTTAAAACATCAATAGCAGGATCTTGTCCAAAGACCAGCATTTTCATCTTCTTATCTAAACGCTTAAGAATATCTTTATCTGAAGACGAGACTGATTTTTCTGGAATGCGTGCCATCTTAGCAACCATAGCTTCAATATCAGCAACCCCGACTGTTTTCTTACGACGGCTTGCGGGTGCTAAACGGCTACGAGCACCGGCTTCATCAATAACATCAATCGCTTTATCTGGCAAATGACGCTCATTAATGTACTTAGCGGATAGCTCTACTGCTGCTCGTAACGCTTTATTTGTGTATCTAACTTCATGGTGAGCTTCATACTTAGGCTTTAGACCAATCAGTATCTTAGTCGTGTCATCCAATGATGGTTCGATAACATCAATCTTTTGAAAGCGACGAGACAATGCACGCTCTTTTTCAAAAATACTGTTATATTCTTGATAAGTCGTCGAGCCAATACAGCGTAATTTACCACTACTTAATAACGGCTTAATTAAGTTCGCTGCATCCACTTGACCACCAGATGCGGCACCAGCACCAATAATAGTATGGATTTCATCAATAAATAAGATTGCATCGTCTTCTTTTTCAAGCTGTTTCAATATCGATTTAAAACGCTTTTCAAAATCGCCACGATACTTAGTTCCTGCCAATAAAGAGCCAATATCTAATGAGTAGATGATACTGCTTTTAATGATTTCAGGAACCTGACCTTCAACAATGCGCCATGCCAAACCTTCAGCAATCGCGGTTTTACCCACACCAGCTTCACCCACCAGTAATGGATTATTCTTACGGCGGCGGCACAATACCTGAATAGTACGTTCTAATTCTTGATCACGCCCGATAAGAGGATCGATATTGCCATTTTTGGCTACGTCATTAAGGTTAGTGGCAAAATTCTCTAAGCGATCCTCTGAATTCGTTTCTTCTGCACTCTCAGTATTGAAAGACTCAGGAGCGGACTCATTAGAAGAACCTTTACCGATACCATGTGAAATAAAGTTAACAATATCAAGGCGACTAATGTCATTCTTCTTCAATAAATATGCGGCATGTGACTCTTGCTCACTAAAAATAGCGACTAAAACATTCGCACCGGTAACTTCACTTCTTCCTGATGATTGCACATGAAAAACGGCACGCTGAAGCACACGCTGGAAGCTTAGTGTTGGTTGAGTTTCTCGGTTTTCATCTTTTTCTGGGATAAGCGGTGTGGTTTGATCAATGAAAATATCGAGCTCACTGCTTAAAGCGGCAAGATCGGCTTTGCAGGCAGATAACGCCTCCTTAGCCGCATCATTTTCCAATAATGCAAGTAGGAGGTGTTCGACAGTCATAAACTCGTGTCGTTTATCTCGTGCACGGGAAAACGCACCATTCAAACTTGTCTCTAATTCTTTGTTCAGCATAAGTACCTCCTAGGGGGAGCAACGCTGTTGCTCAGGCAAATTTTTATACTTGCTCCATAGTACACAGTAACGGATGTTCATTATCTTTTGCATACATCGTTACTTGCGCCACTTTTGTTTCTGCAATTTCAGCACTGAAAGTACCGCAAACTGCTTTTCCTTCATAATGTACCGTGAGCATAACTTGTGTTGCTTTATCTATATCTAAAGAAAAAAATCGCTCTAAAACGTCGATAACAAAGTCCATAGGAGTGTAATCATCATTATTAAGAATAACGTTATACATAGCCGGTGGTTTAATTTGTGTTTTTTCTTTCTCCAGTAAATCTGAGTCTGGAGTAACCCATTCAAAATTTTTGCTCATATCACTTCAAAGTAAGGGAAACTTAATCCTAATGTAAAAAAATTAATTACAGAAAATCATATTAACATATGACGGCCACACCATATCAAGACCTCAGTATACAGTATCAAAAAGATAAGAATGTTAAGGCTACCTTAAGTATGACATTTTGTAGCACTAGGCAGAGAACATGTTTGATTTATTGCCTGCCAATATCCCTTAACCTAAAGACTAAGCCAGCATCTCAACACCTGCAAATAAAACGACCTAATTTTTCATGGTTTAATCGAATAAAAAAACATATGTCGACTTTTTATTCTAGTTTAACTCATTTTGCCGTTACAACTGATAAAAGTAACAAATTACCCGGTATCCTACTAAACCAATTTGTCATGTAACGTCATGCATTAAAAAAGAAATTAGTCGAAAATTTCGCTTAAGAAATATTGACTGTGCCCAAACATTGACTACATTAAATAATAGTGAGTTATTTTTAACCAGTTTTATTACTAACATGCTTTTCTGCATCAGAAATATCAATATGATAGCAGTTTAGAGCTCGATAATGACAACGTCAGTAAACAATGCATGAGGGATGTATAGCATGGCTACAGGTACTGTAAAATGGTTCAACAATGCCAAAGGATTTGGGTTTATTTGTCCGGAAGGTGAAGAAGGTGATATTTTTGCTCATTACTCTACGATTCAAATGGATGGTTATCGTACCTTAAAAGCAGGTCAACAAGTCGACTATGAAATAGAAAAAGGCCCTAAAGGTTGCCATGCTAGCTCTGTCGTTCCTGTAGAACAAGCAAAGTAATACTTACCCATTTTTAGAGATACACAACCGTCTATAACTCGTATTACCTTATAACGCTAATGATGAAAAAAAACCGCATATACAGTCATCAGTATGTGCGGTTTTTTATTATCTTGTTACCAATAGCCAAATGTTATCGATTAATAATCGCATTTAACGTTTCACTTGGTCGCATTAACCCAGAAACTTTGCTATCAGAAAGAGCGTAGTATCCACCTAAATCGCCAACAATGCCTTGGGCTTGATTTAGTTCAGTTACAATACGTTCTTCATTATCAAGTAGTGCTTGAGCTATCGGAGCAAATTCATAAGCAAGCTCACCATCATCAGATTGCTCTGCTAATGCTTTTGCCCAGAATGTTGCTAGATAGTAATGGCTACCACGGTTGTCTAACTCACCGACTCTACGCGATGGTGATTTATTCTTATCTAAGAACTCACCTGTCGCTTTATCAAGTGTATTCGCAAGTATTTGTGCTTTAGCATTACCTGTAACGGTGCTTAAGTGCTCTAGTGAAGCTGCTAGTGCTAAAAACTCACCTAAAGAGTCCCAACGTAAGTGGTTTTCTTTTTCAACTTGCTGAACATGCTTAGGAGCCGAACCACCAGCGCCAGTTTCAAATAAACCACCACCATTCATAAGCGGTACGATTGATAGCATCTTAGCGGATGTACCTAGCTCTAAGATTGGAAATAAATCAGTTAAGTAATCACGCAATACGTTGCCGGTAACCGAAATAGTATCCAAACCTTCTTTAATACGAACTAATGAATACTCAGTGGCAGCGACGGGAGTCAGTACCTGAATATCTAATCCGTCAGTATCATGCTCTGGAAGGTATTGCTCTACTTTTTTAATCAGTTGCGCATCATGAGCACGATCTCTGTCTAACCAGAAAATAGCAGGAACGCCTGATGCTCGAGCTCGAGTCACTGCAAGCTTAACCCAGTCTTGAATTGGCGCATCTTTTACTTGGCACATACGGAAGATATCGCCTTCTTCCACATCTTGCTCTAATAACACAGTGCCGTTAGCATCGATAACTTGTACAACACCTGCAGAATCTAAAATAAAGGTCTTGTCATGAGAACCATATTCTTCTGCTTTTTGTGCCATCAAACCAACATTAGGAACACTACCCATTGTTGTTGGATCAAAAGCACCGTACTGCTTACAGAATTCAATCACAGTCTCATAAACACCAGCATAACTACGATCAGGAATAAGGGCTTTCGTATCTTGTAAACGACCTTCTGGGTTCCACATTTTACCTGAAGAACGAAGCATTGCTGGCATAGAAGCATCAACAATCACATCACTTGGAACATGAAGGTTGGTAATACCGCGATCAGAATCAACCATCGCTAACGCAGGTTGCACTTCATATACTGCCTGAATTGCCGCTTCAATTTCTTCTTGCTGGGCTTGTGGTAAAGTCGCAATTTTAGCGTAAACGTCACCTAAACCATTATTAACATCCACACCTAACGAATCAAATAGCTCACCATATTTCGCAAATACATCTTTATAGTAAACCTTAACGGCATGACCAAAGATAACAGGGTCAGACACTTTCATCATCGTCGCTTTTAAGTGTAGAGAAAGCAGCACACCTTGCTCTTTTGCTTGAGCAATCTCTGCTTCAAAGAACGAAACCAACGCTTTTTTGTTCAAAACCGCCGTATCAATGATCTCTTTATTTAGCAGTGGGAAAGCTGACTTAAGCACTTTCTTGGTACCATCCGTTGCCGTGAACTCGATAGTAACGTCAGTCGCTTGTTGTGTGGTTAATGATTTCTCACTACCAAAGAAGTCTTGCTTAGCCATACTTGCTACATGTGACTTTGAGTCTTTAGCCCAAGCGCCCATAGAGTGTGGATTTTTCTTCGCGTAATTTTTTACCGATAATGGAGCGCGGCGATCTGAGTTACCTTCACGTAATACAGGGTTAACGGCACTACCTTTGATTTTGTCATAAACAGATTGAATAGCTTTCTCTTCATCTGTTCCTGCTTCTTCTGGGTAATTTGGCAACGCAAATCCTTTTTGCTGCAACTCTTTAATCGCGGCTTTTAGCTGAGGAATCGATGCCGAAATATTTGGCAGCTTAATAATATTCGCTTCAGGCGACGTCGCGAGTTCACCAAGTTCAGCAAGTGCATCCCCGATTTGCTGCTCTGGTGTTAAGTGCTCAGGGAAGTTAGCAAGAATACGCCCTGCCAGTGAGATATCACGAGTATCAACATTAATACCAGAAGAGGCTGTAAAAGATTGAATGATCGGCAAAAGTGAATAAGTTGCCAATGCTGGAGCTTCATCAGTAATGGTGTAAATAATAGTTGGTTGTGCTTTAGGCATGAAATTTCCCTATTGTTCTAACAGACTCTTCTATCAATTGAAGAGTGGTGAAAGTTAACACGGTTACCTCACACTAAATTGGTATAACTTAGAGTAAAGTAACGGTTTTTAGCGGCACTCTTTTTTGTATTAACTCAGTATAAAATCCAAAATATACCCAGTTAAAATCCATGAGTGCACGGTTTACGCTTATATAATTAAACAAAAAGACCCAAATAGTCTATTATCTTGTGCATTGTTGTACCATAAGGTGCGCAATTTTAGCTTAAATTCCAATTACAATGAACTTCTGTACACAACTCATTTACAATTTTGCAAGGTAGTTAACATGTCTTCACGCCCAAGTCGTGCACGATCATCAAGTGATTCATCCAAACCCTCTGGTCATTTTAAACGCACAGCTAACAAAAGCGGCTCATCTAAATATCCAACTAGACATAAAACCAATAAACATAACTCAAGCAAACCTTCTAAGCCTCGCATACCGTTGAGCGAACGTATCGTCATCGTTTTTAATAAACCATACGATACTCTAAGCCAGTTCACTGACGGAGATGGACGTAAAACTTTAGCCGATTATATTGATGTTAAAGATGTCTATGCCGCTGGTCGCTTAGATAGAGACAGTGAAGGTTTACTTGTTTTAACCAATGATGGTATCTACCAAGCACAACTAACACAGCCACAAGCAAAACAAGCGAAAACTTACTGGGTACAAGTTGATGGTGCACCCAGTGAAGAAGATTTAGATAAATTACGTCATGGGGTTCAACTAAAAGATGGTATGACACTCCCAGCAAAAGTCGAGATCATGTCAGAGCCAAATGTATGGTCACGAACTCCACCTGTACGCTTTCGTGCTGAAATACCAACAACTTGGTTATCAATTACGATTACCGAAGGGCGTAATCGACAGGTTCGCCGTATGACTGCCAATATTGGTTTCCCTACCCTACGTCTAATTCGCTATTCAATGGCTGATATGGCAATTGGTGATCTTCAGCCTGGCGAGTGGAAAAAGCTTTAGAATGACACACCGTTATTCTGTTGGCATTAACTCACAATAATTGCTCGTCAATCAAGATACCGTTTCAACAAAATATAAAGCAGGGATGCTGATTTATATACACAAAGATCAATTCAATCAGCCACCAGAACTGGACGATCTTAGGTGATCACTCCTGATCAACTAACCACTTTTTAAATAACTTTTGATCTTCGTGCGATGTCTTTTGATACCAAGCTTTTAATTGACTCAGTGACTTAGAGTCAGCCCCTTGCGTATCTGTAGCGATCGTAGCCATAGCAACTGGCTGTTCTATTGCTTTCTCTGTGAGCGTAGCGGCCTGTGAGAGCTGGCTGGTTGCGATAACATAACTCACTTCAACGGCAGCGATACCACCTTGTTTATTATATTGCTCAGCTTCTTGATTAATATTACGATTAATCTGCACGCCATTATTTTTAAGCTCATCTTCTAATAATGAAATCACATTACCTTCGCCATTGGCTAACTGCCAGTCTAGCGTTTGGATTTGTCTTTCTGCTTGATTCAAGCTCTTGTATTTCGGCACAACAAAGTGAACATCACTATTCTCGGCGCTAAATTTGGCAATAATCGTTTTACTGTAAGCTTTTTTTCTTGAATCTCGATTTTCAAATACGGGCTCATATTGAAAGACAATCTGATTTTCGCCATTAGGTAGAGTCTGAGTCTTATTTGATGAGAATAACTTACCTTCTAATGCTGGGGAATGCATATTGACCGATAAGAGATCGATCTCTTCAGGTACATGTAAAGTAACATTGGCATAAACGGAAAAAGAGCTACACAACATAACGAGTGTGGTAAAACGAGAGAACATATCGATTCCTAATTTATCAAATAAACAACGAATTACATTGATGTTATAAAAAAACCCAGCCTAAGCTGGGTTTAATCAATCGTTAACAAGTAATGTGATTACCAGTATACACGAGCACCAATAGCGAAGTTCGATTCACCATCTGCAATTTGCGCAGGTACAAAAGTATCAGATGCTTTATTACTAAAGCCTAGTGTTGCACCATCAGCATAGCCGTATTCTGCGTAAACGCGTGCCCAACTTGCCATTTTGTATTCAGCACCTAGATAAAATACATTGCTGTCATCTTCATCTGTCTCAAAAAACTCAACAGCTGAGTTATTTGCATCTAGTTTTACGAATTCATAACCAGCGTACATTGTCGTTTTATCAGCAACTTTAACCATACCCGCTAAAGAAAGGCCATTTGAATCAACTTTTTGATTACCATTATTATTTTCAAGCTCAGCGTAGTAGTACGTTGCGCCGACTAATGCATCACCAAATGTATATTCTGCTGTAACTTCAAAGTATGTGTTTGTTACATCAGCAATTAGTGCTTCAGTATCTTCATCATAACTGTGATAAGTATCTTGGCCAATACCAGCATGCAGCGCTAGGTTATCAGCTACAGTCGTACCTACAAATAGTTCGTACAGCTCATTATTAGTATCGTTCTCATCTAGACCAATACCCGCTTTTAACCAAAAATTATCTTGCTCAAGTGAGTATTTAATATGTGAATCATGCTCTGCACCATTTAAAGTACCGTAGAATAAAGCTGAACCACCGAAGAAGTAAGAGTAATCAGCACCGTACACATCATCCGATGTCGTCCACTGCTTACCAAACTTCACTGTACCCGCATCTTTAGTTGCGAAGCCGAAGATGTGTTGACGAACGTTAACGTCAGAGTTATCTCTAACACCCACTTCTACTAGACCAAGAATAGATAGCTCATCCGTTAGTGCGTATTGAGCATCAATACCCATACGTGAAGAACCTGAACTTAGGTCTGCGCTGTGATCATTACCATCTAGAAATTTAAGTTCAGTACGTAGTTGACCGTAAAAATCTACACTACCGTTATCTGTCTTAAGAATTTCTGCTGCGTTAACTGAACCCGCTGCTGCGACTACTGCAAGTGCTAAAAGAGTCTTTTTCATAATAAATCCACTGCCTTTTCTAAAAGTAGGAAATCCTTTCCCGGTTCCCTTTGTTATATGAAAAAAGACGTTCTCACTCTATGGTGATTTGTCTCTTCCCTGAAATCTGGTTCTAGATTGCAAAAGTTACACTTACATGTCAAACAATCTAAAAACAACACACCAAAAATATAAAACCAACATAAACAACAACTTAAGCAAGCTGCATTTAGGTTTGACCAATGAAGACAAAGCAAAAATGTAGATATAAAAAAACATAAATAAAGCACAAAAAACTAGTAACATGACAAATGAGCAGGCAAAGGAGCCATAAAAGTGTAACATTGCGCAATAAAATATCGCTTTTCATTAACTAAGCGTTAACAGCACATGTGCAATTAAAGTTCATTATTTTTTTGTGACATAGCTCTCCTTTTTAATCAAAAGCATAGCCTGTTGCCGAAAATGAATCTGTCAGATAGATGTGCTATTATCATTTATCCGTAAAATAGGTCACAGTATGTTAACCAATAAAATCCAAACCGCTATCCGATCAAGTTATCAAAACCTGCAGCATCAACTTGATAATTTTATCCCGCGTCGTGCACAGAATTACCTTGTTGCTGAAATAACCAAAACATTATGTGGTCATTATCACGATTCAAATCGCATGATTGTTGCTGAGGCAGGAACTGGAATTGGCAAATCATTGGCTTATTTAATGGCTGCTATACCTGTTGCCGTTTTAAATAATCGTAAAATAGTCATATCAACAGCAACTATTGCTCTACAGGAACAGTTAGTTGAAAAAGATCTGCCTCTTTATCGACAAATATCGGATGTGCCTTTCACATTTATCTTAGCGAAAGGTCGACAACGTTACTGCTGTAGTGAAAAATTAGCGACCGCGAGCGGTGTTGATGGTGGTCAATTGGCCATGTTTGAAACTAAGCCAAAGAAAAAAGATATCGACCAACTTGAACTTATGTATAAACGCTTAGTTGATGGTAAGTGGGATGGAGCTCGTGACTCATGGCCAAAACCTATCGAAGACAGTATTTGGCAATTAATCGTCAGTGATAAGCTGACTTGCAATAACAGTATGGCGTCACACCGTCACTGTCCTTTCCAAAAAGCACGATCTGAACTGGATAAAAATGATGTCATTATCGCTAACCATAGCTTAGTGATGGCTGATGCTGATTTAGGTGGCGGCGTCATTCTCCCTGAGCCTGAAGAAACTATCTATATCTTCGATGAAGCGCATCATTTACCTCATGTTGCCCGCGATCACTCCTCTGCTTCAGCGAGTTTATTAGGTGCCGCCAGTTGGCTAGAGCGATTAAATACATTGATTGCCAAGTTTGCTAATTTAGCCGATGAAAAGCGCGTTGGCCGATTTAGAAATGAACTGCAAGATGCTATTCAACAACTGCTGCCAAGTTTAACTCAGTTAAGTAAACAGTTTGATGCTAGCCAGTTTGAAGATAGCCTCTATCGATTTGAACATGGCGATCTCCCCGAGTGGCTAGAGAGTGAAGCCAAAGACCTTAAACAGTTAAGCAGTAAAGCCTACCAAGCAACGGCTAAAATTGCCGATCTTATTGCTGAGCGAGTAAAAGATGGGGAAATCTCCGCTAAAATGGCAGAGCCAGCGCTCGCTGAAATTGGCTTTTATATCCAACGCATGGAAAATTTAGCGCAAGTCTGGAAGTTAATGGCAGAGCCTAAACGAGAAAAAGGCGCACCATTAGCAAGATGGCTGGCACTATCAACTGATCGAGAAGGTGATTTTACGGTTAATGTTTCCCCTTTAGAGGTTGGTTGGCAACTTGATCAACAAATTTGGAGTCGTTGTGTGGGTGCAGTATTAGTCTCTGCCACTATCCGTGCGTTAAATTCGTTTGATTTCTTTTGTCACCAAGCTGGTATCAGCCTAAAACAAGAAGATGGTGTGCAATTTTTAGCACTTGCATCCCCTTTTGATTATCAGAATAATGCAGAACTGTTCGTGCCAAAAATGCAATATGAACCGCAAGCACCTCAGTTTACGGACTATCTTATTAAAATTTTGCCTAAGTTAATTAAAGACAAGCAAGCTAATTTAGTTTTATTCTCTTCTTATTGGCAAATGAAGCAAGTGACTCAAGGCTTAGAAACTATTGCATTGAAAAATGATTGGTCATTACAGGTCCAGGGATCAACATCACGCAATGAAATTCTAAAAAAACATAAACAGCGGGTAAAAGAGAAAAAAACCAGCGTGCTATTTGGTACCGGCAGTTTTTCCGAGGGGCTTGATTTACCAGGTGATTTATTGACAAACCTAGTCATTACTAAGATCCCATTTGGTGTACCAACGTCACCAGTAGAACAAGCGCATTCTGAGTATATTGAAAGCCGTGGTGGTAATCCTTTTATGCAAATCACAGTCCCTGATGCGAGCAAGAAACTGATCCAATCAGTGGGGCGTTTACTGCGTAAAGAGCAAGATTCTGGTAGAGTTATTATCTTGGATCGCCGTGTTGTTACTAAGCGTTACGGTAAGGCATTGTTAGACTCGCTTCCGCCTTTTAAAAGAAATATTGAACATTAAACGTATCAATTAAATTTAACCTAGGACATATTCGATTAATGGAACTTCTTGAGCCCACAACACTGGTTATTTTAGCCCTCGTTGCTTTTCTGGCTGGATTTATTGACGCCGTTGCTGGCGGCGGCGGTATGCTCACTGTGCCTGCTCTACTTTCAATTGGTTTGCCTCCGCATATTGCATTAGGCACCAATAAATTAGCAGCGACTTTTGCCTCTTCAACCGCGGCTTTTACTTATTATAGAAAGCGCTTATTTCAGCCTGAATGTTGGAAAAATGCCTTTATCTCAACACTCATTGGCGCAACAATCGGTACGTTAGTGGTGGATATGATCAGTACTGAGTGGCTACAGAAAGTTCTGCCTTTAATCATTCTTGCTGCTGCTTTTTATACCATCGTGCATAAAGCGCCGAGCGCCAACAGTAACTCGATACCACCTCCTTGCCCTAAAATGAAAAAGAAGCAAATTATACAAGGGTTTAGTTTGGGGTTTTATGATGGTGTTGCAGGTCCTGGAACCGGTGCATTTTGGACGGTGAGTTCAATGGCATTATATAAAGTGAATATTTTACTCGCTTCTGGCTTAGCCAAGGCGATGAACTTTACGAGTAATTTTACCTCTTTGGTTACTTTCGCAATACTTGGTCACATTAACTGGATGCTAGGTTTAACCATGGGAGTCTGCTTGATGGCTGGTGCATTTGTTGGCGCTCACTCTGCGATTCATTTTGGCGCTAAATTTATCCGCCCGGTCTTTATTACTATGGTCAGCATCTTAGCCGTTAAACTTGCTTATGATGCGTGGTTTGTTGCCCTATGAGTCAATTTAACCAACTCGGACCTATGCTTGATGAGTTAGCACTCAAAGCGGCACAACTCGATCGACTACGCGGAGAGCATCATCAACCTTTATTTGATGAGCATCTCTTTCACTGCAAAGCGCGGCTTATTGTTCCTTGCGTGCAAGAAGCCAAAAGTACGTTTACCACGATAATACGTGAGCAAAAAAATCAGCGCTTAACAGCCACACGTGCTGAATACCTAACCGAAGTTTTACTTGCTCAAATTGGCGCGATTCAACGTGAGTTAGCGACTAAAAATATCCGTCGTGTTGAGATCAAGCACAGCAGTCACTATCGTAAACCTATTAATGCGCTCTATGATGAGTATGGTCAGCACAAAGAGTGGACACGTCGCTTGCAAGAACTTGTCCTACAAAAACAAAATGAGCTTGCCAAAGCTCCCGTTTTTCATCAACAAGCCGCTCAACAGGCTCTTTTAGTTGCTGAGCAAAGACTGGAACGTTGTGAAGCTGCCATGCTGAAAATAGAAAATAAAATCCACCATAGAGAAAAGAACCAATAAAAATGACCCAGACTTCCTCACCTTCACCTCTTGATGATGCCCCTCAAGAAATAAAACTTGCGGTTGATCTTATCTACTTACTTGAAAGTAATGAGATAGATCCTCAAGTTGCGCTCAACGCTTTAAAGATCGTGCAAAACGATCTTGAGTCAAAGATTACCTCTAATTAATCACAACCACACTCTTTCCAGCAATATAAAGGCAAACCATGTACCAACTCTCTTTTTCTCTATCAGAGTTTCTAACTCAATACTGGCAAAAAAAACCAACCATCATCAAAAAGGGATTTCAGAACTTTCAAGATCCAATGAGCCCAGATGAACTGGCAGGTCTGACGATGGAAGAGGAAGTGGATAGCCGCTTTGTTGCTAACCTTAATGATCAATGGATTGCTGAACACGGTCCATTTAATGAAGATAAGTTTGCTCAACTGGGCGAGACTAACTGGTCTTTCATTGTTCAAGCGGCTAATCATTGGCATCAAGGTGCTGCACAATTAGTAAAACCGTTTCAGACAATGCCACAGTGGTTATTTGACGATCTGATGATCAGCTACTCTGTTCCAGATGGAGGGGTTGGTCCTCATATTGATCAGTACGACGTGTTTATCATCCAAGGTAGTGGTAAACGTCACTGGCGTGTTGGTGATAAAGATATTGGTCAATATAAAGAAGTCAGTCGTCACGCTGCTCTACGTCAAATCGAAAGCTTTGAGCCTATTATCGATGACATTCTTGAACCTGGTGATATTCTTTATATTCCGCCAGGCTTTCCTCATGATGGCTATGCTCTTGAACCATCGATGAGTTACTCGATTGGTTTTCGTTCACCAAAAGAACAAGAGTTAATCAGCAATTTCGCCGACTATGTGCTTGCTAATGATATGGGTGATGTTCATATGCATAACCCTGACCTAGCCACGCAGAATGAGTATGGCGTTATTAATAAAGAAGCGAGAGAGCAACTTGTTCACATGCTACTAGCAAGCTTACAAGACAAAACAACCATTAATGACTTCTTAGGTAGTACGTTAAGTCAATCTCGCCATCAACTTGATATTGTTGTCCCAGCAGAACCTTGGGAGGCTGAAGAAGTTCAGCAGCATTTAATCAATGGTGGTGACATTCATAAGGTTGCTGGTCTACGTGCCCTTTACCATGATAATGAGCCTGGCGTTGCTTACATCAATGGGGAGATGGTCAAAGTAGGTAATGAGGAGCAAACGCTGTTAACGGTATTGTGTAATAAAGACAGCTTTACTGCGCAAGATATTATCAACAGCCAAGCACAAGATGAGCCTTTAGCTATATCAGCCAGCAGCATTGCTTTAATCTGTGAGCAAATTAATAAAGGCTACTGGTTTATTGAAGATTAAGTTCTGACGAATCAAACCCTTTCTAAATAGATCATATAAATAACAGCGAATACATTAATAGAGTATTCGCTGTTTTTTACTTTATCTACACCTTAAACTGACCAACAATTTTCTGCTGCTCAACGGATAGTGTTTTTATCGCACTACCGACTTGTTCTGACGTTGATGCCTCTTGTAATATTTGTGCACTTAAGTCACGAATATTCACTACGCTCTGGTTAACTTCGCTCGACACCGATTGCTGCTCTTCGGCTGCACGCACAATTTGACTGTTCATGTCTGTTATCGATGAGATAGATTCAAAAATAACCTGTAATTCATTCACAGCTTGCTGAACATGGCTTGCTGTATCATTAGCCAATACATTACCTTCTTGTATCGCCTTCACTACATTTTGCGTACCAAGCTGCACCTTATCTATCACTAATCGAATCTCGCTGACAGAAGATTGTGTGCGCCCGGCAAGACTGCGGACTTCGTCAGCGACAACGGCAAAACCTCTGCCTTGCTCACCTGCACGTGCTGCCTCAATCGCAGCATTCAAAGCCAATAAGTTGGTTTGATCAGAAATGCCTTCAATCACCGCTAAGATTTCAGTAATGCTGCCATTGTTGACCGCTAACTCTTCAACGACGGGAACTGCACTGCTCATTCTGGTGACGAGTTTGACCATCTCTGTGGCTGATTGCTCTATAACGTCCTGGCCCTTGCTTGCCGACTGATTCGCTTGTTGAGCAGCATCGACAGCAACTTCTGCATGCTGTACCACTAAACTGGCTGTTTGTGTCATCTCTTCTGCTGCTGTGGCAACAAGATCGACTTCTTTAAACTGTGCATCACTGCTGACCCGCGTATGTGACGCTGCTTTTTCTGCTTGTATACTGGTTTTTGCCACTTTTTCAGTTGTTGCAACTACTTGGATTATCGTTTGCTGGAGCTTATCTAAAAATTGATTAAAACCATGTGATAATTGCCCTACTTCATCTTGTGACTTCACTTCTAACCGTTGTGTTAGGTCACCTTCACCAGAAGCGATATCTTGTAAGCGTCTCACCACTTCACGAATCGGTTTGACAATGCTCATTGATAGCGCCGTTATGATCGCTAAGCCAAATAAGGCAACAAAGATACCGACGGTGATTTCCGTTTTAATACTTTGTGATAAGTTCTCGCTGATCAAAGTATCAATCAATTCCGCATCCGCTAAAATGCTTTGGCTTGGAATTTCTAATATAATTCCCCAAGTTTGATTGGCTATATTAATCGGTGCAAATACTGTTAACCATTGACCATCAGAACTCCAATTTGTCACCATTTTCTGCTCGGTAATTAAACGAGTACGCTGATCTGGATCGATCAAAGGGCTTGCGAATTTTTCCCCTAGACTCTGCCCTTCATCAGCTGCGACAACGGTACCTTCAGCACTGATAATAGTGACATTTCCCTTACCAGAAAATAGGCTAGCGTCGGTTGATTGCACAGTATCAGTTAGCCTACTCAGATCTAAATCTATACCAAAGAAACCAATCACATTTCCATCATCAATAATCGGTACTGAAACAGAGCTTAGCAACGATTGATGTGAACTACCTTCTCTAGGTCTTGGCTGACTAATACAAGTAAGTTGCTCACTGATTGGGCATAAAAATCGATCGTGGTTATTCGCCGAATTGAGTTCACGCTCACTTAATACTTGTAATTGAGTATCAAGATTACGATCGGTCGACACCGTCCAATAAGGAGCAAAACGACCGGTATCATTTGAGCCTACATAATTAGCATTAATATAGTTACTGTCTTCGTTGTCTAATTGCTGTGGTAAGAATACAAGGTAGGCACCATTAATCGATGCAAAAGTATTGACGGATTGTTGAACGACAAGGCTGAGCGAACTGCGAAGATCTTCACTTGCAATAAAGTTATCTTCTGCATTTTGTTTTAAAAATAGTGAGGTACCAGCCAAGACTTCGGCACGATAAACAGCTTCATTTAAATACTCATGAACTTCATTGGCATTTAATTGTGCACGAGTTTCTAGTAACTGTTGTGATTTTTCAATGACTGATTTAGCGGTATGATCTTTAATCGTTTTCTGATTTTCAACGGCATTAAAAACCGAGAAACCAATTAAAGAGATTGAGGTTAGTAATAAACAGCAACCGGCTAAAAATGTTATTTTCCATTGTACAGATAGTGAGCGCATAATATATCCTTATATTAAGCCAAAAACTTCATAACCTTATGAATAGCTTAAGGGTTAATTACACCATATTCTTGCTATAATACAATTGAAATAATCAATAAATTAACCTTTTCTGAACAACTTGATTAAAAAACTCTTTATTTACATAGAAGGACACATCATGAAAGTTATTAGCTTTAATATCAATGGACTCCGTGCCCGACTGCATCAGCTACAAGCAATCATAGATAAGCATCAACCTGATATTATTGGACTACAGGAAATTAAAGTTCATGATGAAGCATTCCCTATTGCCGATGTTGAAGCGATGGGTTATCACGTCTATTTCCATGGTCAAAAAGCACATTATGGTGTGGCTATGCTTTGTAAACAGAAACCGAACGCTGTGCAAAAAGGCTTTCCGACAGATAATGATGAGCATCAAAAGCGCATGATCATGGCAACCTTTGAAGATGATAACGGGCAAAAAACAACGGTTTTAAATGGCTACTTCCCTCAAGGTGATAACATTAAGCATGAAACTAAATATCCTTATAAAAAGCAGTTCTACGCTGACTTAATGGGTTATTTAGAGCAATACCATAATAATGAGGAACAGTTGATTATTATGGGAGACATTAATATTAGTCCTACTGACAAGGATATTGGTATTGGTGAGCCAAATGCAAAACGATGGTTAAAAACGGGCAAATGCTCTTTTCAACCAGAAGAGCGCCAATGGCTAAAAACGTTATTAGATTGGGGCTTTGTTGACACCTTCCGCCACCTTTATCCTGATGCTACCGAGCAATACTCTTGGTTTGATTACCGCTCAAAAGGCTTTGTTGATAATAGAGGGTTGCGTATCGATGTAATTTTAGCGACGCCTAGCCTTAATCAACAATGTACTGAGTCGGGTATTGATTATGAGTTACGGGGCATTGAAAAACCCTCTGACCACGCGCCTATTTGGTCGACGTTTAGCCAATAAGCTAACCAATCAAACCCTAAGCTGAAACGTTACTTTAGCCCAACATTCACTATTTTTTAATCAAAAGATTAGTTGGGCTAATGATTGAATTACTGTGATTCTAATGGTCTTAAATACGCTAAGAAACGTTTCTCTGCCCACTTAAAAGCGGCAATAATAATAAAGGTCAACCCCATATAAAATAAGCCAGCCATTAGAAAAGACTCAAATGGTGCATAGTAGCGAGAGTTAACCAAACGCGCAGCACCTGTCAAATCAAGTATCGTAACAATCCCTGCCACCGCTGAACCGTGCAGCATAAAAATGACTTCATTACTGTATGCCGGTAAAGCTCTTCTCAATGCACTGGGTAATATAATTCGTTGATAGGTTTTAAATGGACTCATGCCATAGGCTTTAGCGGCTTCCACTTCACCCTGCGGTAGACCGTTAATCGCACCGCGAATAATTTCGGCGGTATAAGCACTGGTGTTAAGCACAAATGCCACCAAAGCACAAAACCATGCATTCTCCCATAATGTATTTTGAACCGGGAAAAACTGATCCATACCATAATAAATCAGATAGAGCTGAATAAGTAACGGCGTACCTCGGAAGAAATAAATGTAGAACCACGCTGGCGCACTGAATAAGTAGTTTTGGCTATTACGAATAATCGCTAGCGGTATTGCAATACATAAACCGATGAGGAGCGATACTGTCACGAGCCATACCGTTCTCCATAGCCCATCTAGATAGATAGGTAAACTTTCAATCATTAATGAAAAATCCATACCTACCTCATATGAAGACTAAATTTCCGCTCTACCAGTTTGAGCAAACCTGTAGATACGCTGGTGAAAAATAAGAAAATAACCGCAACTGACATATAGAAAGTAAATGGCATTTTTGTTGAGCCAGCGGCCAGCGCACTCACTCTGACCATATCTTCTAAACCAATAATCGAAACCAGCGCTGTGGTTTTTAATAACACCAACCAGTTATTACCAAAACCAGGCAGTGCGTGACGTATCATCTGGGGTAACAAAATGCGGCGAAATGCTAATATTGAGCTCATGCCATACGCTTTTGCTGCTTCTAACTCTCCTCGATCAACCGCCATAATGGCACCACGGAATGTTTCTGCCATATAAGCACCAAAGATAAAGCCGATGGTCAAGATACCGGCAACAAATGGGCTAACATCGATATAATCGGGGACATAGGCTGTCCATTGATGGCTCGCATTTTTCGCGCTGAACCACTCATTCAACCATTCATTGATTGCGTACAGACTATTATTTAATAAGATCTGTCCGCCAAAAAAAATCAGCATCATTAATACTAAATCGGGAATACCACGAATAACAGTGGTATACAGTGTCGCAATAACACGAGCAAAGCGATAAGTTGATAACTTGGCAACAGCTCCAATCATCCCTAATACTAGCGCGAGTAATAACGATAACAAGGCGACTTGGATAGTTAATACAGCTCCTTGAAATATAGAAGCCTCGTAACCATGTAAATCAAGCATAAAGAATTCCAACAGACATCGAATAACGATGTAGAGGTGAATAAGAGAGAAGCACCTTTTGATGCTCCACTCTTATTTAGATTGTGAAAGGAAGATTATTCGCCGTAAACGTCATACTTGAAGTATTTAGCGGCAATCTCTTGGTAGATACCCTTTTCTCTTAGTGCAAGAATGGCATCATCCAGCTTTTTAGTCAGTTCTTTATCTTGCTTGCGTAGTGCGATACCAAAGCCTTCACCAAACCACTGAGGATCCGTTAGTGATGGTCCAACAAACTCGTAAGCTTCACCACCAGCTTTATTTAATACACCTTCTTCTAATGCTGATGCATCACCAAGTACCGTAGCAATACGACCATTAGCAAGATCTAAATACGCTTCATCAAAAGAGCCGTAACGAACAATCTCAATTGATTTTCCGTAAGTATCGGTTAGGTATTTGTCATGCGTTGTTGCACGCTGAACACCAATTTTTGTGCCTTTAAATCCTTCTGGAGAGAAGTCAAGACCTGCGTCTTTTTTAGCAATAAAGTTGTTTGGGATAAGTGCGTATTTACCCGTAAAATCGATTCTTTTCTTACGCTCTTCTGTGATCGACATTGCTGCAATAATCGCATCATATTTACGAGCTAATAGAGAAGGAATAATACCATCCCAATCTTGAGCAATAATTCTACATTTCACTTCAAGTTCGGTACAAAGCGCATTAGCCATATCAACATCAAAGCCTTTTAGCGAGCCATCTGCCTCAGTCCAACTAAATGGAGGGTAAGCACCTTCAATACCAAAACGTACTTCTTTCCACTCTTTTGCTTGAGCCATTCCAGCTGTTGCCGTTGCTGCTAGCGTTGCAGCCAATAACCACTTTTTCATATTAACACTCCATGTTGTTGTTCTAATTTTCAGTTTATTTTTTCGTTTTAAACTCACTGACTTAACCAGTAAATTGTTAAATAAAAGTATTTAGTAAATAGAGGATATAAATTGCTGTAATCTTTCTGATTCTGGATTAGTGAATAACCTTGCAGGATCGCCTTGTTCTTCTACTCGCCCTTGATGCAAAAACATAACATGATTAGAAACATCACGCGCAAACGCCATTTCATGCGTTACAACTAACATCGTTCTGCCTTCTTCTGCTAGATCACGCATGACACCGAGTACTTCTCCGACCAATTCAGGATCAAGTGCTGACGTTGGCTCATCAAACAACATAACCTCAGGATCAACCGCTAACGCCCTAGCAATAGCAGCACGTTGTTGCTGCCCACCAGAAAGATGCCCAGGGTAGTAATTTTTTCGTTCGTATAAACCGACTTTCTTAAGTAATAGTTCTGCATTCTCTATCGCTTGTGCTTTCGGTACACCCAATACATGTACGGGTGCTTCGATGATATTCTCAAGTACAGTTAGATGAGACCACAGGTTAAACCCTTGAAATACCATAGCTAAACGAGAGCGAATCCGTTGAACTTGCTTTTCATTAACGGGAACTGTTTCACCTTGGCGGTTATTTTTCATTTGAATTAATTCACCATTAACCCAAATATCGCCCGATGTCGGTGTTTCTAATAGATTAATACAACGAAGAAAAGTACTTTTACCCGATCCTGATGATCCGATGATAGAAACGACATCTCCTTTATGCGCAGAGAGTGAAATGCCCTTTAATACTTCATTTTGACCAAAGGTCTTATGCAGCTCTTTAATATCAAGTGCTGGTGCTTCTTGCATGCGTTTATTCCCTTTGTGTCAAACAAACAGGTGCTCCGACCTTTATCTAGCGTACAAACTAGCACCCAGAACAAAAACTTGCAACATTTTATCAACCCGAACATCCTGCATAAAAAGTCACATTTGCTAGATCTACAGTCAAAAGCAGCGATTAACGCTTAATGTTAGTAAATTGTTGATACAAAAAAGCCCCTTACGCTAGGGGCTCATTTATTGCTTAGTAAAGTGACTAATTACTAAAAAATAGTTTGCTGTATTTTGCCGTATTAGTCTGGTAATTAAAATCTGCCCACTGACTTGGAGCGACAACCGCAGAGACGACATCCTCTTCTTCATAAGCACTGAGTAAGTACTGCACACTGCTAGCTGAAACCTCACCATCAACTTCAAACAGAGTGGTCTCAAGGGAGTCTGGTGACATTGCACTTAAATTCTCCAGATCTAAATTAGGTATAAGGACAAGCCCATCGCTATTTTCAGAAATTATCACATGTTGAAGTGTTTCTGTATTATTCGCATACGATTGAGTATATTTATTACGAGCAATCAACCTGTTAGTAGAGTAAATCATTGTCATATCGACAGCTGCACTATTTCCAATACTTTGTATTTCAGGAAAACCATCACCTATCGTTAAGCTATCTGGTTGCATAATATCTAATGTGGTTTCAAATTTATCATTTAATGCTAGAGTCCATTCAGATTCTAACTCAACCTCAGCATGATAGAACCAGGTATCTTCAGCAGAAGTTATCGAGAAGTTCTCTTCCGTTTCTACATCTGGCTGAGCCCAATCATAAATATAATTACCCTTAGCTATATTTATTTGCAACAAGTTTAGCTGATCATATAAAGGTAGTTGGTTACTCCAGTTTAGAACACTATCCAGTGGCTCTAATTCGGCATCAGTACGCTCATTCTCTGTTAATTTTTCAGCAAAAGAATAGCTATTGAACTCTTTATTATTAAACCCTTTAACTAATACGGCTTCATCATTAAAAGCCGTAATATTTACTTGGTTAGCTGTGGTTATCCCGTCATTGCCAAATGTCGACAAATATTGAAAGCCATTAATGCTAACTTCACTTCCAGTTATTGAGAGGACAGTCCCCGATTGAGTCCCACGCATCTCATTTTTTGAGTAACAAGCAGAATTAACCCCCTGTGGACGTCCAACTTTAATAAGCTGGCTTATCAGTAATTCTTTTTGAATCGACAAAGCCTTGTAATAAGGGTTATTACTTCCAGGATAATCGAGTATTGAAATAAAGCTATCATCTTCTAATGATTTCTTATCTATAACGAGTTTCCCGCTAGAATCCGGCGCCTTCACCTCAATAACTTCACCATTATCACCATGAATCAAAATAGTGACATCTGTTGCTACATTTGCGTAAGTATACTTGGTCGTCCCATCATCCGACTCATTAACGTCAAATGCTGTACAATTTACTTGCTCATTATTCGTTGGACTCTCAAGTTGAATAAACTCAAGAGTAATATTTTCAGGTGTATAACCACCACCACCATCACTACTACTGTCACTACCACAACCAACTAATGAAGTTGCCACCACTGCCGCTAACGGCAACATTTTTAAATTTTTCATTGTTCTTCCATATATAAGCGGCAATGCAGTGCCTTGAACGAATTCATCTACTGCAAATCAAGCAAGATTAACGCCAAGTTTTAAGTGAGTTTTACTTTTATTCAATTAATATCAATTTTTTCTTATAACAATAATGTCGGGCTATCGTAATCGAATAAAAAGAGATGCCCATCACCAAAAAGTGAAACATCCTTACAAGATATGAACCTGAAACAAGGCTGAACGTGTTAAATGTCATTTTATTTCACATAATTTCAGAAAGTGATCGAGATCAATCACCCCAAAGAGTAGTATTGCTATAGTCCGTTACAACTTAATTACTGCTGTATATAAAGGTGGAAATGCTCTACATTGACACCAATTCATGACTAACATCGACATGAATGTTTATAGAGTGCGTTATGGTAATGAGTAAAAAAACAGCAATAAAAATTGAATCTATCAAAAATTTTTGCATTTTTTTGCCATTTATTGATTTAGTTTAATGTTTACAGTTTTTTTTTAGTGTAGACTTAAGCTCAAGTTAAAAGATTCGATCTCATGAGTATCAATATCTATAATTTAATCGTATAGATTTTAAGATAGATATTGTTATTTTAAATATAGAGTGTACTTTTCCCTCATGGGATAGCTGGCTCACCAGCGAATCGGTACGTATTTTTACTACGAAAAAGGTAGGTATGTCATGGCAGAGCAATTTGCTAAAGCTTGGGAAGGTTTTGCTGAAGGTGATTGGCAAAACGAAGTAAACGTTCGTGATTTTATTCAAAAGAACTACACACCATTTGAAGGTGACGAATCTTTCCTAGTTTCTGAAGGTACTGAAGCAACTAACGTGCTTTGGGCTAAAGTAATGGAAGGTATTAAGGAAGAGAACCGTACTAAGGCTCCTCTAGATTTTGATACATCTGTTATTTCTACCATCACTGCTCACGATGCAGGCTATATCGAAAAAGATTTAGAAACTATCGTAGGTCTTCAAACTGAAGCGCCTCTTAAGCGTGCAATCATCCCTAACGGTGGTGTTCGCATGGTTGAAGGTTCTTGTAAAGCATACGGTCGTACGCTAGATCCTACAGTTTCAAAGATTTACTCTGAATACCGCAAAACTCACAACGCTGGTGTTTTCGATATCTACACTCCTGATATCCTAAAATGTCGTAAGTCTGGTGTTCTAACTGGTCTTCCAGATGCTTACGGCCGTGGTCGTATCATTGGTGATTACCGTCGTGTTGCACTATACGGTATCGACTTCCTAATGAAAGACAAGCAAGCTCAGTTTGCTTCTCTTCAAGAGCGTTTCGAAAACGGCGAAGACCTAGCAGCTACAATGCAACTTCGTGAAGAAATCTCTGAGCAACACCGTGCTCTAGGTCAAATCAAGACTATGGCAGCTAAATACGGCTGTGATATCTCTGAGCCTGCACAAACAGCTCAAGAAGCAATCCAGTGGACTTACTTCGGCTACCTAGCTGCTGTTAAATCTCAAAACGGTGCTGCAATGTCTCTAGGTCGTACATCGACTTTCCTAGACATCTTCATCGAGCGTGATATTGCTGCTGGCCTAATCACTGAAGTTCAAGCTCAAGAAATGATTGACCACTTCGTAATGAAGCTACGTATGGTTCGTTTCCTACGTACTCCTGAATACGATGAGCTATTCTCTGGTGACCCAATCTGGGCTACTGAGTCTATGGGTGGTATGGGTATCGATGGTCGTACACTAGTTACACGTTCGAACTTCCGTTTCCTAAACAGCCTATACACTATGGGTCCTTCTCCAGAGCCAAACATCACTGTTCTTTGGTCTGAGAAACTTCCTGAAGGCTTCAAACGTTTCTGTGCGAAGGTATCTATCGATACTTCTTCTATCCAGTACGAAAATGATGACCTAATGCGTCCTGACCTAGCTTCTGATGACTACGCGATCGCTTGTTGTGTATCTCCAATGATCATTGGTAAGCAAATGCAGTTCTTCGGTGCTCGTGCTAACCTTGCGAAAACGATGCTTTACGCAATCAACGGTGGTATCGATGAGAAGCTGAAAATGCAGATCGGTCCTAAAGAAGCACCAATGACAGATGCTGTTCTTGATTACGATAAAGTAATGGATCGTCTAGACCACTTCATGGATTGGTTAGCGAAACAGTACGTGACTTCTCTAAACAGCATTCACTTCATGCACGACAAATACAGCTACGAAGCGTCTCTAATGGCTCTTCATGACCGTGATGTTCGTCGTACAATGGCATGTGGTATTGCTGGTCTTTCAGTTGCTGCTGACTCACTATCTGCAATCAAATACGCTACAGTTAAACCTGTACGTGATGAAGATGGTATTGCAACAGACTTCGAAATCGAAGGCGATTACCCTAAATTTGGTAACAACGATGCACGCGTAGATGATATTGCATGTGAACTTGTTTCTACATTTATGAACAAGATCCGTAAGCTTAAGACTTACCGTGATTCTGTTCCTACACAGTCAGTTCTTACTATTACATCTAACGTTGTATACGGTAAGAAAACGGGTAACACTCCAGATGGTCGTCGTGCTGGTGCTCCTTTTGCTCCGGGTGCAAACCCAATGCACGGTCGCGATGAGAAAGGCGCTGTAGCCTCTCTAACATCTGTAGGTAAACTACCGTTTGCTGATGCACAAGATGGTATCTCTTACACTTTCTCTATCGTTCCAAACGCGTTAGGTAAAGAAGAGTCAAGCCAACGTGCTAACCTTGCTGGTCTAATGGATGGTTACTTCCACCACGAAACTGGTATTGAAGGTGGTCAACACCTAAACGTTAACGTTCTAAACCGCGAAACTCTAGAAGACGCAGTTAAGCACCCAGAGAACTACCCTCAGCTAACTATCCGTGTATCGGGTTACGCTGTGCGTTTTAACTCTCTAACAAAAGAACAACAAGCTGACGTTATCGCTCGTACATTTACTGAATCTCTATAATTTTAGATTTTAAGTAATAATTAACGATATACTCAACAAAACCCACTCTAATGAGTGGGTTTTTTTTGTATCTAATGTAGGATATATTTAAACTTCAATTATTTATATCCACTATGCATTCACAGAATAAATCCATACAACGTACTGTTATCTCGACGAGTTTAGCGCTGCTTTCTCTCTCGATTTTACCGTCTCATGCTGGTACGGTTGCCTTTAATATTGATAATGATGGTGTCTTTGGTGTTGATAGAGACTATACCAACGGGCTTTATCTCTCCTATTTTTCCAATGAATTTGCATATACCCCACTCCTTCTTACTCCACTTGCTAACACATTTGGAACCTTCCCTAATGCCTCACATAAATGGGGGATTACGGTTAGTCAAAAAATGTGGACACCTGAAGAAATTGAAGAAGCCGATCCACAACCCAATCAAAGACCCTATGCTGGTGTGCTCTCGTTTCAGTTTGATTATGCTAACTTATCCAGCTACCGAACTGATCGCTATGGACTACTGCTCGGTTTAACCGGTGAAAACTCACTGGCTGATATAGCGCAGAGCTTTATTCATAGCATCACTGGATCAACAAAACCAGAAGGCTGGGAGCATCAAGTTGAGGATGCTTTTTTAGTTAATCTAGATTTCGAAACTCATAACGTTTTTCAACGCAGTAAATGGTTATGGCATGAACAGGAGTTACAAAGTATCTCACGTATCATGGTTGGTAATTATCGAAGTGAACTAGCAACAGGTGCAATGTGGCGCTGGGGGGCAGGGTTAAGAGATAGCGTGGGAGCGAGTCGTATTGCCTTTGAAGATTCTATCAACCCTGGCATGCTGCGCTCTAAATCTAGAGGCTATTATTTTTTTGCTGGCATTGAAGGGCGTTATCGATTTAATGATATCACCATAGAAGGCGACGTACCTGATACTGTTTATCCTGTGACTTTACAAAATTTGCAAGCTTCTGCTTCATTTGGAGCGGTTTGGTATAACCAACGTTATGGTGGTTCGTTTACTTTATCTGCAAAAAATTCCGATTTTAAAGAAGATAAGACCAATATCTATACCATAGGTTCGCTAAATTTATTTGCTTCTTTCTAGATTGAACAAAACATACAAGTGCCAGTCAATCGAACTTTTCTTTCGCTAACATTGTGATATCAGACTGTTTAAACCCTGTAATTTGTAATAAAATAACTAACAAATAACTTACTCGAGATGAAATAATGTCAACTATTGGTCGAATTCATTCCTTTGAGTCCTGTGGTACCGTTGATGGTCCAGGCATTCGTTTTATTGTCTTTTTGCAAGGCTGTTTAATGCGTTGTAAATACTGCCACAATCGCGATACTTGGGATATGCATGATGGCAAAGAAGTCACTGTTGAAGAGATCATCACTGAGGCTAAATGTTACCGCCACTTTATGAAAGCATCGGGCGGTGGCATTACTTGCTCGGGTGGCGAAGCGATGCTACAGCCTGAATTTGTTCGTGACCTATTCCGCTCAGCTCAAACTGAAGGCATCCATACTTGCTTAGATACTAACGGTCACATTCGTAAACATACTGATGTTATCGATGAAGTTTTAGACGCCTCAGATCTCGTTATGCTTGATCTTAAGCATATGCAAGATGAAATACACCAAGATCTCGTTGGTGTTTCAAATCGACGTACTCTAGATTTTGCTCGCTACCTACACAAACGCAATCAAACCACTTGGATTCGTTACGTTATCGTCCCTGGCTATACTGATGATGAAGCGTCTGCACGTCTTCTTGGTGAGTTTATTAAAGATATGGATAATGTCGAGAAGGTTGAACTACTCCCTTACCATAAGCTTGGCGCTCATAAGTGGGAAGCATTAGGATACGATTACCCGCTCGAAGGAACAAATCCACCGTCAAAAGAGACGATGGAAAGCATTGTTGCAACACTGTCTGAATATCACAGTAACGTAAAATATTAAAATTATTATTGGATAAAAATACCAGCGAAGTTCGCTGGTATTTTTTTGCTTAATCTGTACACAAATCAACAATTTTTAATTACATTTTTACTTTTATATTTAAACCGTGTTGAGATCATGTTTCAATGCAGGTTATTACTGTTAACCTAAATTCAACGAATAAAAATTCAAATAAAATTTAATGAGGCTTCACTATGGAAATGACCGACGCTCAACGTCTTATTTTATCAAACCAATATTACTTGATGGCTAAAATGACGCCTGAGAATGGAGAAAAATATCAACGCTTACAAACGATTGTTCAGCGTGGCTATGGTTTACAAATGCGCGAACTCGATAAAGAGTTTGGCTACCTAGTCGAAACAGAGTGTCGTGAAATTATCGATATCATGGAAATGTACCATGCGATGCAAGAATCGAATAAAATGCTCTCTGATTCAGAGCGTGCTAATGTTGATCAGCGCCGTTTGCAGTTTTTAGGTTTTGATATTGCGACAGAGGCTCAGGCGGTTAACTACGTTCGCTTCCTAACTGACTCTGAAGGTCTGTACCCACAGTTTGATAAAGCCGATCACCACTTTAATAGTCAAATGCCAATGTTTGATAAGTACCGTCGCATGCTGACAACATGGCGTCACTGCCCACGCCAATATCACTTATCTGCAGCTGAATTTGGTAAAATTTTTAACGCATAATAGTGACATATTATTGCGATTAGATACAGTTTACGCTTAGCTTTAGGGTTGATGGTCATACATCAACCCTTTTTATATTGATACCCTACTCTTCCACTAGTCACACCTCGAATCTCCACTATATAAATCTGCACATCAGCACGCTTTTCCGATTTAAAATTGTTTTCCTTCCTTTAAATTATGTAAATAAATGCATAATTGTTAAGCACAAATGAGTTTTCCCGTCTAGTCTTAGAATGTATGGAAGCGATGGCTTTTTTGACATCATTCGTCAGACAAATAAGCTCAAAGGGGAAACACGATATGAGTATTTTTGACCATTACCAAACACGCTATGAAGAAGCCAAAGAAGAAGAGATTTCACTTCAGGACTTCCTAGCACTATGTAAAGATAACAAGAGCGCCTATGCCAATGCTGCCGAGCGCCTTCTACTGGCGATTGGTGAGCCTGAAATCATCGATACTGCTCAAGACCCTCGATTAAGCCGTATTTTTTCAAATCGTGTCATTTCCCGATATAAAACATTTGAAGATTTTTATGGAATGGAAGATGCTATTGAGCAAATCGTCTCTTATTTAAAACATTCCGCTCAGGGACTAGAAGAACGTAAACAAATTCTCTACCTTTTAGGTCCTGTAGGTGGCGGTAAGTCATCGCTTGCAGAAAAACTAAAAGCATTAATGCAACAAATGCCTATCTATATCTTATCGGCTGATGGGGTTCGTAGCCCAGTTAATGACCACCCATTCTGTCTGTTTGATGTCACCGAGGATGGTGAGTTACTAAAGCAAGAGTATGGTATTGAGAAGCGCTATTTACGCTCTATCATGTCACCATGGGCTTCAAAACGCTTGCATGAATACGGCGGTGACATTTCAAAATTTAAAGTCATCAAAGTGCGCCCATCGATTCTTGATCAAGTCGGGATTGCCAAAACAGAACCTGGTGATGAAAACAACCAAGATATTTCTGCACTCGTCGGTAAAATTGATATTCGTCAGTTAGAACATTACTCACAAGATGATCCTGATGCATACAGCTATTCTGGTGCGCTTTGTAAAGCCAACCAGGGGTTGATGGAATTTGTGGAGATGTTTAAAGCGCCACTAAAAGTTCTCCACCCTCTTTTAACAGCAACACAAGAAGGCAACTTTAACGGCACTGAAGGGCTATCTGCTCTACCATTTGATGGCATGATTCTCGCGCACTCAAATGAATCGGAATGGCAAGCTTTTCGAAATAATAAAAACAACGAAGCATTCCTTGATCGTGTTTATATTGTCAAAGTCCCTTACTGCCTACGCGTCTCTGAAGAAGTTAAAATTTACGAAAAACTATTGCAACACAGTGAGCTATATAAAGCGCCATGCTCTCCAAGCACATTAGAGTTGCTGTCACAATTTAGTATCTTGTCGCGCCTAAAAGTGCCAGAGAACTCTTCCCTGTTCTCTAAAATGCGCGTTTACGATGGTGAAACATTAAAAGATACTGATCCAAAAGCAAAGAGTTACCAGGAGTATCGTGATTTTGCTGGCGTCGATGAAGGGATGGCGGGTCTATCCACTCGTTTCGCTTTCAAGATTCTATCGCGTGTATTTAACTTCGATCAATCCGAAGTCGCCGCTAACCCTGTTCATCTGTTTTACGTTATCGAACAGCAAATTGAACGCGAGCAGTTCCCTCAAGAGCAAGCGGAACGTTACCTTGAATTCTTAAAAGGCTATCTAGTTCCACGCTATGTTGAATTCATTGGTAAAGAAATTCAAACCGCTTACCTCGAGTCCTACTCTGAGTATGGTCAAAATATCTTTGATCGCTATGTCACTTATGCGGACTTCTGGATTCAAGACCAAGAATATCGTGATCCTGAAACCGGTCAGCTTTTTGACCGCTCATCACTCAATGAAGAGCTAGAGAAAATAGAGAAAACCGCTGGGATCAGTAACCCAAAAGATTTCCGTAACGAGATCGTTAATTTTGTACTTCGTGCTAAAGCGAATAATAACGGTAAGAACCCTGTGTGGACCAGTTATGAAAAACTACGCACAGTTATTGAGAAGAAAATGTTCTCCAATACAGAAGAATTACTGCCTGTTATTTCTTTCAATACGAAAACATCTTCTGATGATCAAAGAAAACATGACGACTTTGTCGCTCGTATGATGGAGAAAGGCTATACAGAGAAACAAGTTCGCTTGCTATCTGAATGGTATTTGCGTGTACGTAAATCATCATAACGTCTAAATATATAAACCTTAGCTCCCTAAGTTACTAAAGCGCTTAGGGGGCGAGTATTTTGCGATTTAACGAATGAGGGGAAGTTCATGGCGCAATTTATTGATAGGAGACTCAATGGCAAAAATAAGAGTGCCGTTAATAGACAGCGATTCTTACGTCGTCATAAAGCTCAAATAAAAGAATCTGTTACAGAGGCGGTCAATCGCAGATCGATTACTAATACTGAAACAGGCGAGGATATCGCTATTCCTCACAAAGATATTACCGAGCCAAGCTTTCATCAAGGTCAAGGTGGTGCACGTGAGCGTGTTCACCCTGGTAATGATCAATTTATTACTGGTGATCAAATAGAAAGACCGAAAGGCGGTCAACAAGGTGGCGGATCTGGTGATGGTGACGCTAGCAAAGATGGTGAAGGACAAGATGAATTCACATTTCAAATATCAAAAGATGAATATTTAGATATTTTATTTGAAGATTTAGAACTCCCTAACCTTGAAAAAAATCAGATGAATAAAATCATCGAATGGAAAACACATCGCTCTGGTTATCAAAGTGCTGGTATCCCCTCTAATATTGCCATTGTACGATCACTGCAGCAGTCCCTTGCCCGCCGCACGGCAATGACAGCAGGTAAAAAGCGCTTAATTAGTGAATTAGAAGATGAATTGAATCGGATAGAAAACCACGAGCCTGCTATTCCACTGGAAGAGCGTCGTATAAAATCTGAAATAGAATCTCTGCGCAAAAAAATCAAAAGCGTACCGTTTATCGATACATTTGATTTACGCTTTAAAAATTACGAAAAGCGCCCTATTCCATCTAGCCAAGCGGTGATGTTCTGCATTATGGACGTTTCCGGCTCAATGGATCAGGCAACGAAAGATATAGCAAAACGCTTCTATGTCTTGCTCTATCTATTTTTGAATAGAACCTATGAAAATGTCGATGTGGTTTTTATTCGTCATCATACCCAAGCAAAAGAAGTGGATGAGCATGAGTTTTTCTACTCACAAGAAACCGGCGGTACGATTGTTTCTAGTGCGCTGAAGTTAATGAATAGCATCATTCAGGAGCGTTACCCTGAAAATGAATGGAATATCTATGCGGCACAAGCCTCTGACGGAGATAACTGGGCTGATGACTCTCCTCGCTGTAAAGAGCTTTTAGTTAATAACTTACTGCCAAGCTGCCAATATTATTCTTATATAGAGATAACACGTCGAACTCATCAAACACTTTGGCATGAATATGAAAAACTCGAATCGCAATTCAACCATTTTGCGATGAAAAATATCAAAACAGTTGATGATATTTTCCCTGTATTTAGAGAGTTATTTCAAAAAGAGCATTCTTAGGGAGAAGAACAATGGTGACAAAAGCTAACTCAAAATTATTGCCCGATGGTCCTGACTGGACCTTTAGCCTTCTAGATCAGTATCATGTTGAAATTAAGCGGGTCGCTCAACATTACCGTCTAGATACTTACCCTAACCAAATTGAAGTCATTACCTCTGAACAAATGATGGATGCCTATTCAAGTATCGGTATGCCTATCAATTATAACCACTGGTCTTTTGGCAAGAAATTTATTCAAACTGAGCAGAACTATAAACATGGCCAGATGGGGTTAGCTTACGAAATCGTCATCAATTCAAATCCATGTATCGCCTATTTGATGGAAGAAAACACCATCACAATGCAAGCGCTTGTCATGGCACATGCTTGTTATGGTCATAACTCTTTTTTCAAAGGTAATTATCTATTCCAAACTTGGACAGATGCTAGTTCGATTATCGATTATCTACTTTTTGCTAAAAACTACATTGCCGATTGTGAAGAAAAACATGGTGTAGAGGAAGTAGAAAAGCTGCTCGACTCATGCCATGCCTTGATGAACTATGGTGTTGATCGCTATAAGCGCCCTGAAAAAATTTCAATTGCTGAAGAGACCGCTCGTCAGCGCGAAAGAGAAGAGTATTTACAATCCCAAGTAAACCAACTATGGCGTACGGTACCAAAAGCGGAAGCCGTTGCGGAAGAAACGGAAATACGCTTCCCTAGTGAACCTCAAGAAAATATCCTCTACTTCATTGAGAAACACGCTCCGCTATTAGAGTCGTGGCAACGTGAGTGTGTACGTATAGTGCGTAAGATCAGTCAATACTTTTATCCACAAAAACAAACTCAGGTAATGAACGAGGGGTGGGCAACGTTTTGGCATTATACTATCCTCAATCACCTATATGATGAAGGCTTAGTTTCCGATAAATTTATTTTGGAATTTCTCCACAGTCATACTGGTGTAGTCGCTCAACCGGCTTATAACAGCCCCTACTTTAGCGGTATCAACCCTTATGCATTGGGCTTTGCTATGTTTCAAGATATACGCAGGATCTGCGAAGAACCCACCGATGAGGATAGAGAGTGGTTCCCTGAGTTAGCAGGCAGCGATTGGCTAGACGCTGTGCATTTTGCTATGCATAACTTCAAAGATGAAAGCTTTATTAGCCAATATTTATCGCCGAAGATCATTCGTGATTTTAAACTGTTTTCTATCTTGGATGATGATAGTCGTAACTATATTAAAGTTAGCGCAATACATGATGAGATGGGCTATAAAGCGATTAGAGAAAAACTCGCCGCTCAATATAACCTGAGTAACCTAGAGCCTAATATTCAAGTTTATAATGTCAATGTTCGTGGCGATCGCTCATTAACCCTTCAGTACGTGCCACATAACCGCATTCCTTTACATAGCGGTTATGATGAGGTGATGAAGCATTTATATCGACTATGGGGCTTTGATGTGGTTTTAGAAGAGCTTAAAGAGAGTGGTCGTAAGGAAATTTTAGCAACCTGCCCTAAACGTACCGACTATGGGGTTAATTTATAGCGATTGCCTATCTCTATTTTGCTCAATGAAGATTAATTACTTTGATTAATATAAATAAAAAAGGTTGGCTTACCGTAAGCCAACCTTTTTAATATCATCAATACTTGTTATGTAGCTAATACCAATTCACTTACTTGCTTTGATTGCGATAAATAACGATTATCAAAGACCTCTGGCAGCAACAATTGCTCTTACAGCTTCAAGATCTTCTGGCGTATCAACCCCTGCTGCTGGTGACTCTTTCGCCACTGCGACATGAATTTTTTCACCGTACCACAGCACACGTAACTGCTCTAAACATTCAATTTTTTCCAGCGTACTTGGTTGCCAATTAATGTAAGTATTAATAAAGCCCGCTCGATAAGCATAAATACCAATATGGCGTAAAAGTGGCTGCACTATATTTTGTGACGATTCTGCAAAGTTATCACGATCCCAAGGAATAGAGGCACGACTAAAGTAGAGCGCATAACCATCTTTATCCGTTACCACTTTAACGGCATTGGGGTTAAAAACTTCTGACTCATGGCTAATTTCAACACCTAGGGTTGCCATTGGAGCAACGCTTGCTGCTAAGTTATGGGCCACTTGCTTAATAATGCTTGGTGGGATCAAAGGCTCATCACCTTGCACATTGACAATAATATGATCATCAGCAATGCCCATAAGCTTAACCACTTCCGCTAAACGTTCAGTGCCTGATTCATGATCAGGAGACGTCATACATACTGTCGCACCAAAGCCTTTAGCCACCGCTTCAACTTGAGCGTCATCGGTGGCAATAATGACTTGATCAGCACCAGACTGAAGTGACTGCTCGTAAACCCATTGAATCATCGGCTTACCATGAATATCAGCGAGCGGCTTACCCGGTAAACGTGTTGACTGAAAACGAGCAGGAATGACAACAGTAAATGACATCTAACACACCTCATCCATAGAAATGGTGCGAGCTTCTTGCTCTAACAACACAGGAATACCCTCTTTTATTGGGTATGCTAAACGGTCAAACTTACAAATAAGCTCTTTATTTTCCTTATCGAAAGTAACCTTGCCCTTACATACTGGGCAAGCAACGATCTCAATTAGACGATGATCCATAATGTGTCATTACCTTATTAATTTTTGTTAGAATTCGTTGTTGATCTTTTGCTCTAAATTGCGCAGATACTGGTAAATACCACCAATTACTTTGCGAAAATTGATCACATTTAACCGCATCTTTTTCTGTCATGATCAAGTTAGAGCCTTTACTCGCTAAGCTTTCAAGCTCTGCTAAAGTAAAATCCTGATGATCCGCAAAGCCTTGTGAGTGTACTAACTGAGCACCGAGATTTTGCAGTGTTTTAAAAAATCGTGGTGGATGCCCGATACCAGCAAAAGCGACTAAACCTTCAAGCTCTGTGACTGGTTTTGTCTCTCCACTGACTAAGTTAACCGCTAAGCTTGGCTGCAGCGTCATCAAGATTTCGCTCTCTTGCGCAGCGCCGCCATTATTAATAATAAAATCAACGTCACACTGACGAGTTAACTCTTCACGTAATGGCCCAGCAGGGATCATATGTTGGTTACCAAAGCGACGGACACCATCAATGATCGAAAACTCAATATCACGGTCTAATGCATAGTGTTGTAACCCATCATCTGTCACTATCACGTCAACTTCACGATCCAAGAGTGCTTTCACAGCATCAGCGCGTTTAGGGGCAACGGCAACAGGTACTCCTGTGCGTTTGTAAATCAGGCGTGGCTCATCACCGCTATAAGCCGCTGGCGTTTCACTAGATAGGATAAGTGGGTAGCTTGGCGCTTTGCCACCGTAACCGCGCGAGACAACACCAGGACGATATCCCTGTGCTAATAGCGTCTCCACCAGCCAAATCACCACTGGCGTTTTACCATTACCACCAGCGGTAATATTGCCCACAATAATAACAGGTAAAGGGGCTCTATAACTTTTTTCACGCAACTGTAAGAACCGTCTACGACGTAAGCGGCTAATCCACAAAAAAATCACACTCAGTGGCCACAACAGCGGCCACAATAGGTATTTCAAAGGATGGTTTTCAAACCAAATTTTCTCAATCACAGGCGTTAATCGCTAAACTGAATACGGTGTAATTGAGCATAAGCACCACCTTGCGCTAATAGTGGCTCGTGAGCACCACGCTCAATCACTTCACCATCATCAATCACTAAAATTTCATCGGCATTCTCGATGGTTGATAAACGGTGTGCTATGACTAATACCGTTTTATCCTTTTGTAACTCATTAAGAGCCGATTGAATTGCACGTTCAGACTCTGAATCTAATGCTGATGTTGCTTCATCTAAAATAAGCACCGGAGCATCACGTAATAACGCACGAGCAATGGCAATTCTCTGACGTTGCCCACCTGAAAGACTCGTACCATTTTCACCGATAATAGTATCTAAACCATCATCCATTTTTTCAATAAAGTCCATCGCATAAGCAAGTCGTGCTGCTTCTTCAATTTGCTCGCGGCTATACTCACCTTCTGCAGCATAGGCAATGTTATTCGCGATCGTATCATTAAATAAATGCACATTTTGCGAGACCAAAGCAAAGTGTTGGCGCAAGTTTTTTAATGTATAGTCACGTACATCTTGACCATCTAAACAAATCGCACCGGAATCGACATCATAAAAGCGGGTAAATAGGTTTGCTATTGTACTCTTACCAGAGCCAGAGCGACCGACTAATGCAACCGTTTTACCTTGAGGAATCGAAAAGTTCACATGAGATAGTGCTGGTTTTTCTTTTCCTGCGTAAGTAAAGGTCACGTCTTTAACTTCAACCAAACCAGTCACTTTATCAGCTTCTACTTTACCTTTATCTTTCTCAGTATCTAAATCCATTAAAGTAAATAACGTATGACTCGCAGCCATACCACGTTGGAATTGAGACGTCACATTGGTGAGCGATTTTATTGGTCGCATTAAGCCAAACATTGCTGAGAAAATCACAGTAAAAGTACCTGGTGTCAGTTCAGCTCGTACAGACTCAACACTGGCTAAAAAGAGAACCGAAACTAACGCTATCGAAGCAATCATCTGAATAATTGGGTTCGCCGCAGCTTGGGCTGTCTTAAGTTTCATTGATTGTTGGCGCATTTGGTTACTAACTTTATCAAAACGAGCCTTTTCTACATCTTGACCGCCGTAACTTAAAACGACTTTATGACCACGTAGCATCTGCTCTGCTGACGTAGTCACTTTACCCATCATGGTTTGCATATTACGCGAGATCATGCGAAAGCGCTTAGAAACAAAACTAATGGCCCAAGCAACAGCTGGAGCAACAACGAGTAAAACTAATGATAATTGCCAGCTATTCCAAAACATTAGAATCAAAAGACCAATAATGCTGGCACCTTCTCGAACAATACTCACTAACGAATTACTGGTCGCTGAAGCAATCTGTTCTGAATCATAGGTAATGCGTGACAAAAGTTGCCCTGTTGGTTCTTTATCAAAGAAACTCACTGGCATATGCATGAAGTGATTAAAGATATTTCTTCTCATCGTCATAACCACATTGCCAGAGACCCAACTTAAGCAGTAAGTTGAAACAAAGCCCGTTACACCGCGTAAAAACATCATGCCAAAAATAATAAAAGGCAATATGCGTAAGAAGTTCGATTCTGCATCACCAAAGCCTTCATCGAGCAATGGTTTAAGCAGTGAAATCATATAAGTATCTGCAGCCGCATTTAGAATCAATGCAACGGTAGCCACTGCCAAGCCAGACTTATATTGACGAATATAAACCCACAGTCGTTTGAACGTTTTCCATGTGTTTTCATCTTGTTGTTTCGACATAAAATTACTTAAATTTTTGACAATAATATAACTATTCTACCCCCTTACGAAGCATCTGCCTATACCATGAGTGATTAACTCCTTGCCGATAAGGTATTAGTTGCCATTTATCTGTGGAAAAAATCAGCGATATTTGACCCAACTCGCCAGTATCCACCCAAATAGCGCCATTATCTTGATATCTTTGTTTAACGACTTTTGCAGGTAATCCCCAGCGATTATCATGCGCTAGAGATGCTATAGCGACCGACGGCGAGATAGCTTCAACAAAACGCGCCGTGGACGATGTTTTACTGCCATGGTGAGGGACGATCACGATATCACTTTTTAAAACGTCCGCCTCTTGTAATAACAACCATTCACTTAACGCATCAATATCACCGGTTATCAATACACTGTAGCCTGACTCACGATGCTGGATACGCACCACACACGAATGGGGGTTATAAGCTCGTGACACCACTTTAGGCGGCCACAACACCTCAAAATTAAGCGCTAACCACTGCCACTGACTGCCTTTAATACACGCTTGGTAGCCTGCTATATCTTGGCTCGAAAATAGTTGTAAAGGCTGCCAATTCACCTCTATCTCTTCTCTACCTCCTGCGTGATCGGAATCCAAATGACTAAGTATGAGCCCAGATAATTGCTGCTCCCCTCTTTGCTGTAAAATCGGTGTAATAATAGATTGAGCAACACTTCCGCCAGGCCACTTATTTCCAGTGTCATACAAGTAATGCTCACCTTTCTGTTCAATTAGCACCGCTAAGCCATGACCAACATCAAGTACGTCCACTTTCCAATCATCTACTACTAACCAACTTTCTAACCAATAGATCACCGCGATCACCCATAACGCGATAATTTTAGACTGGAACACTCTTAATGCTAATACGCCTAACATCAGCAAAATGAGCCATAACGCCTGTGTTTGTGACACTTGAATCCAACCGACATCGGCATAACTGATCGTTGCCATTATGGGCTCTAGACTTAAATTAACAGTAAACCAAATCGCATCAGAAATAACCGTAGGGCCAAACGAAGCAATTAAACCGATAAATATCAGTGGTACAACAACCATACTGACCCAAGGAACAAAAATAATATTATATAAAACCCCTATCAAACTAAAGCCACCGAAGAGATAAACGGTTAAAGGCGTCATACACAACAGTAGATAACCTTGAATTTTTAATAAGGTCACGATGTAGCCTTTCCAGCCATGCAGTGATTGATTCGTTTGATAAGAAAGATAAACAAAAATGATGGCAACCGCGCCAAAAGAAAGCCAGAAGCTGTTTGATATATTAGAAAAGGGCTGCAAGATAAGTACGGTAGATAAAGCAAGCAGTAATACTTTCCAATGAGACAGCCGCCACTGAATTCGAAGACAAACACTAGCGATCACACACATGATTAACGCTCGCTGAGTAGGAAGAGTGAAACCAGCTAACCACGCATAAGAAGAGGCAAAAAAGAGTGCACTGTACAATGGCAACCAGAGCATTGAATGAAAAATGAGTCGTAATACTGCGCCTAGGCTATAACCAAAACTAAATGCAATACCTATATGCAGTCCCGATATCGCCATCAAATGAATTAAGCCGCTAGATTTCAATTGATCCCATTGTTCAAGGCTAATATCGTTGCGATAACCAAAACTTAATGCTTTTATAATGCCGTGATATGAGAATGGTTCTAACTGCTGAGTAATATCTTGAAACCAATTGCCACGAAAATTTGCTTGAGAAGTTATTTTACTTGGTTTACTTATATCAACGGTTGCTTTAGCCAAAATAGACTGACTAAAAAAGTAGGATTCTTGATCAAACCCAGCTTCATTAAGTCGACCTAAAATAGGCTTAACCATTACTGAAAAGTTAACAATATCACCGAGGTGCAACATAAAAGGTACATATAGTTCGACTTTAGGTTGCAGGTATCCGGGGATTTTTTCACCATTGATTGATCTAACGAAAATAACCCCCTTATAGCCATGAGTTATTGGCTTAAAAAAGCTTTCTACTTCACCATTTATGGTAATATTCTGTCCTGATTGGAACAGTTCTCCTATTTGGTGACTTTTAAGATTCATCGCATAAATCGCAATACTCAAAGCACAAGAAATACCAATGAACTTTGAAAGCGATCTATACTTAAAACCCAATAGGGTCACAACTCCACTCACCACGATCCAAGGCCAATCAATAATTCCAGGCCAATACGGTGCCGTAAGAAGCGTTATAACAAAAGAAACCAGTGTCCAACTGTTAAATAAGAGAGCCATATTTCCTATGCCGAGGAAGTTCATTAAACGTTTCATGCCTGATCACGAAATGATAAAACGCCAAAAAGCACTCAAGATTTTTGGCAATCTACTTTATAACCCAAACTTGTGGTGTCTCAACCGTCGTTCTGCCGCAGGCGCATTTTCTGTTGGCTTATTTATGGCATTTGTTCCCCTGCCAAGCCAAATGATCATGGCAGCTGCCGTTGCGATTCTATGTGGCGTCAACTTACCACTATCTGTCGCACTAGTTTGGATTAGCAACCCCGTGACAATGCCTATCATGTTTTATTTTGCTTACAAAGTAGGCGCTATGTTACTGCGTGTCCCTCCCCAACCCTTTCACTTTGAACTGTCATGGGATTTCATCATTGCTCAGATGAGTACTATCGGCCCACCCTTTTTGCTTGGTTGCTTAGTGTGCGCCACCACTTTTTCTGCTCTCGGCTATTTCTCCATTCGCGGTTTATGGCGCTATTCGGTTGTTCGTAGCTGGCAAAAACGCAGTCATATAAAAAAATTCATGTCTAAATAGTAGCCTCTATTAAAAATAAAATATAAAAAAAGGACCTTCATGGTCCTTTTTTAGGTTCAATGCTTAAAAAGCGGATTCTTTTAATCAGTATTGTTCATGTTACTTTGCACTAAGAACCTGAGCAGGGTTAAGCTTTGCCGCTCGTGACGCTGGATACCAAGTTGCCAGTAAACTCAAGACAATAGCTGTACCAGAGACAAAACAAACATCGACAATATCAAGTTGTGAAGGAAGAAAATCGATAAAATAGATATCTCCTGATAGAAATTGATAGCCGACTAAATGCTCAATACCAATAATGACCGAGGTTAAGTTCAATGCAACGATGACACCTAAAGCACTGCCGACTAAACTGCCCAAAACGCCAGAAAAAACACCTTGCCAAATAAAAATACGCTTCACTAAACCATCACTTGCACCCATCGTTCGCAAAATAGCAATTTCAGCAGCTCGATCTTTAACCGCCATCATTAATGTTGAGACGATATTAAAGCAAGCGACACCAATCACTAACACCATAACGAGATACATAATGGTGCGAACTAACTGGATATCTCGGTATAAATAACCAAATTTTTGCTGCCAGTTACGTAAATAAACGTACGCATCAATCGTATTTCCCACTTCTTGTACGATAGCAGCTGCATTCAGCACCTCTGATACTTGCAGTGAAATCCCACTAACTCCATTGTCTAAATTGGCATAAGCTTGAGCATCACTCAGTGGAATGAGAGCAAGGCTATGATCGATTTGTCCATTGAGTGAAAGCAAGCCAGTGATTTTCACTCGTACACGCTTTGGCATTTGCACTTTATTTACTTGACTTGTCGCCGTTGGGATCATCAAAGTTATGTAATCACCAACTTTAGCCCCTAAGCTATTAGCAACGCCCTGCCCTAATATGACCTGCTGCTGACCTTGGTGAAATTGCTGCCAAGCACTAGGATCAATAAACTGCGATAAACTCGAGACCTTCGACTCCATTTCAGGGTCAATACCGCGCACTTCAATCGCTTTTAATTGATTACCCCTTTCAGCCAATGCCGTTACACGAACAAAAGGAGCTGCAGCGGTAACTTTAGGGTGTTGCGCGACTTGCTGAGTGAGAGATTGCCAATTGGTGATTGAACCATGCACACCCTCAAGCTCTCCATGAGGGATCACTGATAGCACTCGAGATTGCAGTTCTCGCTCAAAGCCATTCATTGCTGATAAACCAATAATAATGACCGCAACGCCGACTGCTATCCCTAACGTTGAAGATAAGGAGATGAATGAAACCAGTTTATTGCGCTTCTTAGCTCGGCTAAAACGACTGCCGATTAGAAGAGATAAAGAAGAAAACACTTAAGCCTCTCTTGTTTCAACATCAATCAGTAAACCATCTTGCATGTGCAATTGACGGTCCATTTTACTGGCCAGTTCGCCATCATGGGTGACCACTAAGAATGCGGTACCCGACTCTTGGTTGAGTTCACGCATTAAATCATAAATAGCCAGCGCCGTGTTATGGTCTAAGTTGCCTGTTGGTTCATCAGCCAAAACTAAATCTGGCTTATTAACTAATGCTCTAGCAATGGCAACTCGTTGTCTTTCTCCACCCGATAGCTCTGATGGTCGGTGCTCGACTCGGTGGCTTAATCCCACTTTATTGAGTAATACTAATGCTTCTTTCTTCGCTAAAGAGGCTTTCATCCCCCCAATAAGCAAAGGCATCGCCACATTTTCCAGTGCTGAAAAGTCGGCTAATAAATGATGGAATTGATAAACAAAGCCCAAATGACGATTACGTATTTGTGCCTGCTTATTTGAGCTAAGTTTTGATAAGTCCTGACCTAAAAACTCGACATCACCTTGGGTTGCATCATCTAAAGCACCTAATATATGCAATAAAGTACTCTTGCCTGAACCTGAAGTACCTATGATTGCAACAAGCTCATTTTTTGCTATATCAAAACTGACTCCTTTTAAAACCTCAGTATCAAAGGCTCCTTCACGATACGTTTTACGTAATGAACGACATTGTAAAAGATTATTCATATCTCAAAGCCTCAGCAGGTTGCACAGAAGATGCACGGTAAGAAGGGAAAAGCGTTGCAATTAAACTTAACGTAATCGCTAATATCACAACAATAAAAATTTGCATCGGATCAACAACGATAGGTAACTGACCACCAAAAGAAAACAGTGCCACGCCCATCATTTCTAAAATAGAATTCAAGTTAAGCGCTAATAGCACACCAAATAAACCACCACTAATCGCACCAATAACCCCACTACTTGCCCCCTGAACCATAAAGATAGCCAGCACTTGCCTATTCTTCATTCCTTGGGTTTTTAAAATAGCCACTTCCGCTTGTTTCTCCATGACCACCATAATAAGCGCAGCAATGATATTAAAGGCTGCAACCGCAATAATAAGACCTAGCATCAAGCCCATCATATTCTTTTCCATCCTAACCGCCTGAAAAAGTTCACCTCGTTGTGCTCGCCAATCACTCCAGAACCACCCTTCAGGTAGGGGAGATTGCGATAAACTTGAAACAGCAAAAGGATCATTTAAAAATAAACGCCAACCAGAAATGGTCTCCGATGAGTAACGCATTAATCGTGACGCATCTTGAATATGCGTCACCATTAATTGTCCATCAACATCAGAACCAGTATTGAAAATGCCTGCAACAGTAAAGTTACGTTGGCTCGGAATTCGACCAAGTGGGGTAAACTGACTAGCACTGGTCACCATTAAGCGAACCTTGTCCCCCATCGAGACTCTTAATGAGCGTGCTAACGTATGACCAATAAACACTTGATACTCACCAGCTTGAAGCGTAGACAAACGACCTGCTATAAGATGTGATTCAATGGGATCATGCGCTTGAGGCTCTATACCGATTAATAAACCGGCTGCCAATTGGGCGCTACTTTGAATCACAGCTTCACTGCGCACAATAGGCTCAACACGAGTATCAAGTTGAGGGTGCTGCTGAATAAATTGCTCAATAAATACGGGAGGCGTCGCGCTGTATTCGGATTTATCACCAGCTTGTGAGATAACGACTTGAGGAAGAACCCCCAAAATACGATCTTTCAATTGTGCTTCAAAACCATTCATCACCGATAAAACCGTGACTAATGACATAACACCAATTGTAATGCCTGCTGTAGACATATAAGAGACAAATCGGCTAAATTTATCGCCTGAACGTCCTCTTAAATAGCGAAACCCAATAAAAATAGAAATAGGATGAAACATAGTAAAAACCAACGTCATATTATGGCTGATAATGTAACGGGAAACCTCAGCAGTGAATAGTAGTAATTAAAGGTTAACCACACAAAATTACTGATTAATCATGCACAATTAACAATTTAAACTAAATTGTGACTTTTTCACTCAAACTTGATGAAAATATAGTAAGCAAAAGACAACTTACCTTGATTAGTTAGCTCAGTTGACGATAATCAATAAGTTAACTAGCCAGGAGTCTACATGACAGAGCAAGAGTATTTTAGTGTCCACCACAGTTTGACTGTCAATGTTGAACCCTTAGCTATGGACTTCATTCTACCAACTGGAGATGCATTCGAAGCAGAAATCCCTGCTCCATTTATTGTCGCCAGTGAATTTAGCCACCTTGACACATTAACGGATTCAGCCAAGCAAGAACTGAAAAGCAATGACTTTAAGCACGTCATTCAATTACTTGATACGCAAAATAGTAAACTCAACTTACTATTAAGCTTTATGCTCTCTCAACAAGATGAAGCGCTGTTTAGGCACAAAACGCTCTCTTTTGGCGCAAGTCAGATGACCTATTTATCCGAGCAGGCTTTAGCGATGAATACCCCTGTGAGAGTGAAACTGTTTTTAGATACTCCAGCCGCTGCAATATACTGCTATGGTCATGTTATAAGTGCACAACTATCCGATAATCAAAACAATAACGTACCTATTTACGCAATCACGATAAAGTATCAACAGCTACGAGATTGCGATCAGGATCTATTAATTAAAGCCGCTCTTTTTCAGCAACAGAAACTCCTGCGTCAACGCTCACTTGAACGAGAACAACAGAACTAAAAACTATGACTAATTTATCTCTTCTTTCCCTTGTCAATGCAGACGGTGCTGGCGACAAAAAACAGGTCGGCAACTTACACGGTGCTGCTCTAACACTGGCAATTGCAGAATTAGCTCAGCAACACCATAGCCATACTCTGCTTGCTGTTCCCGATCCGCAAGTGGCTTTAAAGCTGCTTGCTGAAATAGAGCAGTTTACCGATGCTGATGTTGCACTCTTTCCAGATTGGGAAACATTACCATACGATAGTTTTTCTCCTCACCAAGAGATTATCTCCGATAGAATTGCACGGCTTTATCAACTGCCAACATTAACAAGTGGCATCACGATTGTTCCCATCAGTACTCTTCTGCAACGTCAATCGCCACGTGATTTTCTATTGCAACATACCTTGATGGTCAAAAAAGGTGATCGTTACTCACTCAACAAGCTCAGATTGCAGTTAGAAAAATCAGGTTATCGCCATGTAGACCAAGTCTTTGGTCCAGGTGAGTACGCCAGTCGTGGTTCAATCTTAGATCTCTTCCCTATGGGCAGCAAAGATCCGTATAGAGTTGATTTTTTTGATGATGAGATTGATAGCATTCGTACCTTTGATCCTGAAAATCAGCGCTCAATGGCTGAAATTGAGGAAATAAGGCTGCTTCCTGCGCACGAATTCCCGACTTCAGAAGCCGCAATTGAAGACTTTAGAATTCGCTTTCGTCAACACTTTGATGCTCGACGTGAACCTGAATCGATCTATATGCAAGTATCGAAAGGAGCATGGCCTGCAGGTATCGAATACTGGCAACCACTTTTTTTCGAAGCGACAGAAACCCTGTTTGATTACATCGCACCAGAAACTCAAATACTCACCTTTGGCGATGTTGAAGCGGCTATTGATACATTTTTAACTGATGTTGATTATCGTTATGAACAACGAAAAATAGATCCACTTAGACCATTACTACCACCAGAACAATTATGGTTAAAAAAAGAAGAGTTATTTGGCTTTTTTAAGTGTCAACCACAGGTTCATTTAAGCGTTGAAGCCGTGCCTGAAAAGCAAGGTCGAGTTAATCCACCATTGAGCGAACTTCCAGACCTAAGTGTTCAGCAGCAAAATAAAGAGCCATTGGCAAAGCTGCGCCAATTTAGTGAGAGCTTCACTGGTAACATCGTTTTTTCAGTTGAATCCGAAGGCAGACGAGAAGCGCTAAGCGAATTATTACAACGCATTAAGCTTCGCCCTCTTGAAGTCGCTTCACTGCACGATGCCTTGAGCAATAAAGAAAGGTTTACCTTAGTATTAGGTTCCGCCGAACATGGCTTTATTCATACCGAAAAGAATATTGCCTTTATCTGTGAAAGTGACTTATTGGGTGATCGTGTTATCCAACGTCGCAAAAAAGATAAGAAAAACATCAATAGCGATACCGTTATTCGCCACTTAGCCGAGTTAAAGTCAGGTCAGCCCGTCGTCCATGTTGATCATGGTATTGGTCGCTATATTGGTCTGCAAACTTTAGAAGCTGGCGGTATGGTGACAGAATACGTGACCTTAGAGTACCAAAATGAAGCCAAACTCTATGTTCCCGTCGCTTCGTTAAACCTCATCGGTCGTTATTCTGGTGGCGCTGAAGACTCCGCACCACTTCACAAACTCGGTGGTGAAGCATGGACAAAAGCACGTAAAAAAGCAGCGGAGAAAGTTCGTGATGTGGCTGCTGAACTGCTTGATGTCTACGCAAAACGAGAGCTTAAACCAGGCTATAAATTTACTCTAGATCGCGGTCAATATGCCACTTTCAAATCTGGTTTTCCTTTTGAAGAAACGGAAGATCAAGCGATGGCTATCAATGCGGTCATGTCCGATATGTGCCAAGCCAAAGCCATGGATCGTTTAGTGTGTGGTGATGTTGGCTTTGGTAAAACAGAAGTGGCAATGCGCGCGGCTTTTGTCTGTACTGATAATAGCAAGCAAGTCGCCATCTTAGTTCCAACGACATTACTTGCTCAGCAGCACTTTGAAA
This sequence comes from Vibrio sp. 10N.286.49.B3, assembly GCF_002873395.1. Lineage (GTDB taxonomy): Bacteria > Pseudomonadota > Gammaproteobacteria > Enterobacterales > Vibrionaceae > Vibrio. The sequence goes on from NZ_MCUV01000009.1 coordinate 80,671, forward strand.
ACTTCCGTGACCGCTTTGCCAATCAACCCGTACGCATAGAGGTTTTATCGCGCTTTAAAAGTGCTAAAGAGCAGAAACAAATCTTAGCCGATGTTGCTGATGGCAAAGTGGATATTATCGTTGGGACGCATAAATTACTCTCAAGTGATATTAAGTTTAAAGACCTTGGTTTACTGGTCGTTGATGAGGAACACCGTTTCGGCGTTCGTCAAAAAGAGAAAGTAAAGTCAATGCGTGCTGATGTTGATATTCTAACGCTTACTGCGACGCCTATTCCACGTACCTTGAATATGGCAATGAGTGGCATGCGTGATTTATCTATCATCGCAACACCACCTGCGCGTCGATTGGCGATCAAAACCTTTGTACGCGAATATGATGAAACACTGGTTAGAGAGTCAATCCTACGTGAAATCATGCGTGGTGGTCAGGTCTACTTCCTACATAATCAAGTCGATACGATTGACAAAATGGCCGCCGATCTTGAAAAGTTGATTCCAGAGGCTAGAGTTACGGTTGCTCATGGTCAAATGCGTGAGCGTGAGTTAGAGCGCATCATGAATGATTTTTATCATCAACGTTTTAATATCTTAGTCTGTACAACCATCATTGAAACCGGCATTGATGTACCGACTGCCAATACCATATTGATGAATCGTGCTGATAACTTAGGTCTTGCTCAATTACACCAATTGCGCGGACGTGTGGGACGCTCCCACCACCAAGCTTATGCCTATTTATTAACGCCTCATCCAAAGGCAATGAGTAAAGATGCGGTGAAACGACTTGATGCCATCGCATCCCTAGAAGATTTAGGAGCAGGCTTTACCCTAGCAACGCACGATTTAGAAATTCGCGGGGCGGGTGAATTACTCGGTGACGATCAAAGTGGTCAAATTCAATCGGTTGGCTTTACTCTTTATATGGAAATGCTCGATCAAGCGGTTGAAGCTCTAAAGTCAGGTAAAGAGCCTTCACTTGATGATCTACTTCGTGATCAAACGGAAGTCGAAATGCGCTTACCAGCATTGCTACCCGATGATTATATCCCTGATGTTAATATGCGCCTCTCTATGTATAAGCGTATTGCCAGTGTGACAAGCAGTAATGAGTTAGCAGAACTGAAAGTCGAGCTTATTGACCGATTTGGTATCTTACCTGATGCGACTAAAAATCTACTTTCCGTTGCTGAACTTAAACTCTTAGCTGCACAACTTAAAGTGAAAAAGCTTGAAGCGCATGATAAAGGAGGATACTTTGAATTTTATCCCGACGCTGACATCAATCCGATGTTTTTGGTTAAACTGCTTCAGTCCCAATCAAAAACTTACGCAATGGATGGACCAACAAAGCTGAAATTTACTCTACCATTAACAGATAGACGTAAAAGATTGCAGTTTGTAAGCGAACAATTAGAGCAATTTAAACAGAATCGATTACCATAACAACAAATTGTAAGCATGAGTCGCCACTAGCACCTATGCCCTATATAATAAAGGGCATACATTATTTAATACGAAACGCTCTAGCAAAATTGAAATAGCTAGATGATGGAGCCTAAATGAGAAAACTGATCCCACTGCTGCTCTTATTTGTGTCTTTGCCAAGCTTAGCGCAACGACAATTTGATATAGAAGTGATCGTTTTTAAACGTGCAATCAGTCCTGAAAAAGTCAATGAATCATGGCCAGATGATTTACCGACAATCAGCATGACAAGAGCAGGTGAACTTCAAGATGCCAATTATCGCAATAAGAAAGGCGTTGAGTTACTTCCGAAATCCGATTATCAGCTAACGGATGAAATTGCCAGTTTACAAAAGCATGCAGGTTTTAAAGTCCTCTTACATAAAGCGTGGCGTCAAGGTGATGAAGGCAGAAGTGCGGCTCCGATTTTTCATATTCAAGCCGGTAGAGATTACTCCACTCAATATAATGTTGATGGCAGTTCTAAAAGCATCAATCGTAATGTGACTTCTCTCGATAGTGTGGATAATTTCAATACTGATAGTATCGAAGAGGAAACGATTGATAGACCACTTTATGAGCTCGATGGTAAGTTGCAGATCTACGTTCAACACTATCTATATGCTGAGACGACTTTGGATTTAAAGGCGCCTAGTGTACGTAAAGTTATGGCGCAAATCGCAGAAAATGATGAATTGCCTCTATCTTATGATGCGTCTGATGAAAGTTCAGTATTCGATGACTCGCACTTTGATAATACAGTCCAAGCTGGTCATTTAGAGTCGATAAACGCTCAAACTCAAACTGAGCAATATTTGAAAAGCTTCCGTATGGACCAAAAACGTCGTATGAGAAGTACTGAAACGCATTACTTAGATAACCCTTTGATGGGTGTTATTATTCAAGTTAGACGTGTCGCACAAGACTAATAACTCATTGGCAGTAATGACTTAATTTCATTCTAGATGCCGAATTGTATAAAAAACCACTTCTATTTGAAGTGGTTTTTATTTATAAGCTAGATAAAGGTCGCCAAAGAATGATTAATGTAACTTTAAATTAGGGCGCAAAACACGGTTAATTCGACCAACCAACATCATTAATCCCGTTTTCACTGTGCCATGTAGCGCCACTTGATGCATTCTATACAGAGAGATATAGACGACGCGAGCAATACGACCTTCAACCATCATCGATCCCTTTGTCAAATTCCCCATTAAGCTACCAACTGTAGAGAAGCGACTCAAAGAGACAAGTGAGCCATGATCTTTATATTCATAATCTTTAAGCGGCTTATCTTTTAATTTTGCCATTATATTATCATAGGCATGGCTAGCCATCTGGTGTGCAGCTTGAGCGCGAGGCGGAACAAACTTACCATCAGCTTGAGTACATTGCGCTAAATCACCAATGACAAAAATATCATCATCACGTGTTGTTTGTAGTGTTGCGTTAACAACTAATTGATTAATTCTGTTCGTCTCTAAACCACCAATATCTTTGATAAAATCTGGCGCTTTAATCCCAGCCGCCCATACCATAATTTGAGCAGGGATCTGTTCACCATCCTTAGTGGTTAAACCATGCTCATCGGCTTTTGTCACCATGGTAGCGGTACGAACATTGACCCCTAAGTTAACGAGCTCTTGGTGGGCAGCTGAGGATATACGTGGAGGAAGTGCCGGCAGTATACGCTCACCCGCTTCCACTAGATTCACATTTAACTTACTTGAATCGAGATCGCCAAAACCATAGGTGCGTAACTCCTTCACCGCATTATGCAGTTCCGCAGAGAGTTCAACACCGGTTGCTCCCGCTCCCACAATCGCGATATCAACACTACCCTGACCACTTTTCGCATGTAACTTTAAGAACTGATTATTCATCTCCGTTCTAAAGCGATGAGCTTGTTCTGGGCTATCTAAGAAAATGCAATTATCACGGACACCTGGAGTATTAAAGTCATTGGAGGTAGAGCCGATCGCCATAACAAGAATGTCGTACTCTAACTCACGAGTCGGGATCAGCAATTCACCTTGTTCATCATTGAATTCGGCAAGAGTAATCACTTTTCTCTCACGATCAATATTATTCAAGCTACCCATTTGAAAATCAAAATTATGATTCTTTGCATGAGCACGATAACTTAAAGCATCAACACCTTCATCCAAAGAGCCCGTTGCAACTTCATGTAATAAAGGCTTCCATAAGTGACTTGCCTTACGATCGACCAATGTAATTTCCGCGCGGTTTTTACGCCCTAGAGTTCGACCTAACTTTGTCGCTAACTCCAGACCACCAGCACCACCACCCACTACGATAATACGTGTCATGATAAAAATCCTCTCTAAAATGAATAAGCATGGATACTGCAGGTTTCTCACCTGCAAATAAAAATATTGGCTCTCGTGCTTAAAATGGCATCGATAAAATGCTGCACAATTAGAGCAATTGGTATTCATATAGGATTTGGTGTGCTCAATATCAAACAGGTTTCTTTTTGTTCATTACAGGATATAAAACCACCAGCAAAGCCAGTGAAAAGATGACACAGAACAACTTAAAGGTAGATTTACATTCTACTCTCAACTTTATTTGATATTTATCAAATAATTTATAGTTTATTTATTATATAGAGCAAACAGCACATCGCAACAAAAATGTTGCGATTAGTACTATTTGATTTAGATCAATGCATTAATGGACCCAATATGAGCTATACGATAATGAAAAAAGGGTATTGAAAGCTAATTTGCTTTGAATGCCTTCATTGATTGGAGGTGTTGGGATATTTTCTTAAACTTATGTGGCTCATTTTCATCCCATATAATGTCATAGTATGGTGATAAAACCTGCTCAGTGATGCTGTTATCATGGATATCATCATTACGTGATAAAATCACTAAAGCTTTCTGCTTGTTTTTCGTTCGATACTCATCAACACACTTAGTGCCAATATCATCATACTCTTCAGGTCTATCAATGCGCCCCTGCATCGTAACTTCTGGATGCAAGTTTGGATTAAACATCACTTGCTTAATACCGCATAGAAAGCCGATACGTTCCGACCAATAACCGCCTAAACCTACGCCACAAATAAGTGGTTGAGGGTCATCAGATTGCTCTATCACTTTTGAAACTTCTTTCAGAAGGTGCTGCATATCATGCTTTGGGTGAAGGGTGCTGTAATTAATAAAACGAACATCTTCATCAATAAACTGCAACTGGAGGATTTTCTCGTGGTTACCTGGGCTATTTGAGTCAAAGCCATGTAAATAAATAATCATAGTACCTCTATGCTCCCTGTTGGTACGCTTTAGTTAAATCTAACATGAATTATTCATTTATAAAGCCACTCTGTTGTATTTTAGTTAAATAAGTTTTGCAAAAAGTGATCGTAACTCCAAAAACATTAACTCAACTTTACTTTTCGTAACCACTAATCTTTAGGCATAAAAAAAGCCACGAGTTTATCGTGGCTTACCGTATGATATTTATAATAAAAATAGTTACAGATTAGAATCCAAGTAAACGTTTTGACTCTTGCTTACGAATTTCTGTTTCATCAGCCCATTCAATTAAACCCGTTTCTAGGTCCATTAAACGCATTGTCATTTTGTAATAAACATCTTTATCACTGCCAGCACTCTTAACAATGCTCGATAAGTTGCCATACATCATGTACTGAGCACCTACCATTTTACCGAACTGAATCGCATCGCTTTGATTAGATAGCTCATCATTATTCTGGAAATTAAGCTGTTCACGTACAGACTCTACGCGATCCATATCAACAAAACGAAATTTACCAGAATTCAGCATCTTAGTGCTGATAGAGTCTGTAATGGATTCTGTATCGATATGTTCACTGGTCTTATTCTTGATACGCTCAACAAAAACAATTGGGCGTTGATCACGAGTAATCGCAGCGACAGATCCTGAAACCATCATGCTATCAACCATTTCTACGGCAATTTTTTGTAGATCTGTTGAACCAAAGTCAATAGTTGTTGTTTCCGTTGCCTGTGCATCACCATAGTTGACTTGGTTTGAACAACCACCAAGTACTACCGCTAGACCTAATAATGCAATCACACTTTTTTTCATATTGGTTCCTCTTTATACCCAATTTGCTATTTTGCTCATCAGTTATCAACCCATGAGTAAATTCTGTTTACTTTTAATCAGCCGATTTATTGATCATTTGATTCACGGATTTGAACTCGATACTGAGTGCCACTAGGGTTTACTGAAACTTCAGAAATAGAGTAACTTTCAAAACCACGAACAATGGCTTGCTTCCATGGTCCCTGCTTTGTATTCACTTCAAGACCGGCATCATCATACCAATAAAAGCGATATTGAATATGTTGATCACCCTTATAGTTGCTCATTAAGCGTACGATGCCGCGAGCATGACCATTGACTTGATCTGTCGTCATATCATCAATTTGTAAGCGATTATGTAGAACGTTATCATTAAATATCACTTTATGATTTTGACCATCAATTCTTAATCCTGCCGTATTATCGGCACAGGCTGATAAGCCCATCACAGCAAACACACTAAGAATTAACGTGGACCAGCTTTTCGCTTTTGTCATTATCTTAAGCATTACAATCTCCCTAACTGTTTATGCCAAATGGTTGGCTTAATACCTTGTCGAGAAATCCACACCAATGTGGTTTGCCCATCAGGTACATTAAATGTATAGGACTGGTTATCAACCTGTATTCGATGTTCTCCAGCCTTTACCGCTTTACTTGCACTATTAATAACACGAGGCAGTGTCTGCCAACTACGCGTATCAGGCTGCTCTGTTAAGGTATTCCAAATATTAAGAACAACATTACTAATATCATCCCCTTTACCGACCTCTTTACGTATTCTATCCTTCGCGACAACTCTTAAGCCTTGTCTTAACACCATCTCTGGCATTCTTTCGGTTAAGTTTTGTTGCGCCATCAAGTTTACATCCGTCAAAATTTGACTCGGTAACACTTGTCCATCTAACAACATCGGCGTAAATGCAACACGTGCCTGTTGTGGATAATAAGGTAAAGCCAAAGAATATATTGCCCCATTGCCTCGACTGTCATGAATAGGTAAATCTATCCGCCAACTTTGCATCGCATCAACAATACTTTGCTCTTCAAAAACAATCACACGGCTGGTATTACGCGCAATCTCAACATGATTACCATAGCTTGCTTTCAGTTTGGCTAAATCTTGACTCATGCCTAATCGTTGAGCGATATACATGGTGCGAGCGATTACTTGAGGATTATCTGGCATAACAGCCAATGCTCGACGGTAATCGACATAAGCCGCGTTCAGGTCTCTCGATGCTTCATATAAAAGACCGGACAGAAACATCAGTGAACCATTTTGTACCGCTTGTAAACTTTGTCCAGCATCAGGGTAACGTGCGAGTACGCTCCCTACATTGGCTGACAATCCATTTTTCTTGGCTTCATCTTGTGCCGATTGTAATTGCTTTTCGCGCGATTGTTTCGCTTGTTCTTGTACTTGATTTGCTCTGCGCATCTCTATGACTGCGCCTTCAAGGTTATTTTCTTGTAAGTAATTCAAACCCAAATAAAGATGTAAAAATCCCAGTTCATAATCTGCTGGTTGGTATTCTTTTATATTATCATTTGCCGTTAATGCACCGACACTTGTGACGGTATCTGACACTGAAACTCGAGCTTTGGCTTGCTGCTCTGTTACCGCTTGATCACTAAGCTCAAACGTGGCTTTACTGCTACTATATTGCTGCGCTAAAAAGTAAACACGCCCCTTCTCTAAATTACCTAAAATGGCTTCTGATACCTCTTCTGGCATATCTTGTAGCGCATTTTGATACTGGGCTTGTTGTACCGCTTGATAGACACCCGCATTCTGTGCACTGTAGTGACTAAATAAATTGCCTGCTGATAAATTGGCGCAAGCAGTCAAAGTAACCGATAGAATGGAAACTGAGAATGCCTTAATACAGCGCTTCACTCGATTATTCAAAATACCTCCACCCAGAAAACTCCCCCTTTAAATACAGCATAGACAACAGGCAACATTAAGAGAAGTTACCTGTTTATGTGTCAATAAAAACCAAAAATTGAATATGACGCGTGTACATTAGCTCATCAATAATGGTCCTAATGGACGACCACCAACAAGGTGCATATGAATGTGGTACACTTCCTGTCCACCATGGGCATTACAGTTAACAATCAAACGATAGCCTTTTTCATCAATACCTTCTGCTTTTGCTAACTTACGGGCAACCGTAAACATGCGCCCCATCATAGCTTCATCCTCAACTTCAACCTCATTGGTGGTTGGAATTAGCTTATTCGGAATGATCAAAATATGACTAGGAGCGCGTGGGTTAATATCACGAAAAGCAGTAACTAATTCATCTTGATATAGCAGCTCTGTTTCAATCTCTTTACGAATAATCTTACTAAAGATGGTTTCTTCAGCCATAAATATCTCCACTTAATCACATGAAATTAAACTTAATTGGTTAAGTATGCGCCAAGGCATTAAAAAGCTCAATAAAAAACGCTGTTCACTTAACACTAATCGTAATCCAATGAATTTATGACGTATTTTTGTAATCCATATCTTATTTTGTGTAAGCAGAAAGGCATACAATCGAATCGTTTTATTTTGACATTATGTCTTTCTGCATTTGCAGATTTTAGGGAAATAGTTTTGGAGAAGTGATGAAAGGTTCTGTAATTAAACGGATGTATGCGGGTTTTCTGTTAATCATTGTTATGTTTGCCATCACCATCAGCATGGTGATGGAGGGTATGAATCAAATCAATAGCCAGTTTGAAACAGTATCAACCACCTCACTGCCACTGGTTACTTTATCAAATCAAACCAGTGTCGGGTTATTATCTGCTGATAAATCCTTTAAAGATTTTATCACCACACAAGATACACAACGCATGGACGAGATGCAGAATGCGTTTATTCAAGCTGAAGATAATTTTCAGCAAAGGTTTCACTTATTAAAACAAGCAAGCCAATCGTTCCCACATCTGGAGGAGCGTATAGAGCAGTTAAACTTAATTGAGCAGCGTTACTTTAGTGAAACAGTTGAAGCAATGAACAACTATCAGCAAATGTTTGAAGCTCAAGCGAATGTGATTCAATCTTCTCGTCGCTTTCAGCGCTTACATTCAGAACTGAATGTCGGCATGAAAAACTACGTCGATGACCAAGATAGTGTTTCGGTTAAAATGCTCGCTAAAAGCTACTTTTTAAGGCTGCAAGATGCCGAAGTGATCACTTCTGATGCGTTAGCGAGTACCGATCTTGCCTTCATTGAAAGCGCTTTAAATAAAAATAGAAAAGCGGTTACACACCTTAATGACTCATATCGCGGTTTAAGTGCTCAAATCCCAAGACTAAAGCAGAACTTCGATGGCTCTGTTAGCGCTTTTACTCGTGATGTTGGCCAGCGTGGAGGGGTATTGGAACAACACTATAACTACTTAACCTCTAAAGAAGCGCTTTATGCCAACATCGTCAATTTAGCCACGGAAGTCGATAATGCGATGGCTATCTTAAATTCTTTTAATGAAATCGTTATGTTAGAACTGGATATACGACTCGATGAAGCGGGCAATATTTATAGTGATGGTCTTATTAAAGTTATCAGTATCACACTTGTTGTAACAATGATCGCGCTCGCTATCGGCTATCATATCGCACAAAGTGTGCGCCAACCTCTTACGCGTATACTGCAAACATTAGAGGATTTAACCGCAGGCGATATGACGCAACGCATTGAAATAAAGACGCACAATGAATTTAGCCGAGTCGGTAATCATATCAACTCACTGGCTGATAATTTGCACAATGTTCTGGTACAACTCAATAATGCATCTGATAACTTGACTCAAACAGCCAGTCATAACCAAGAAACCTCACAGCAGGCACAAGAGCAATTAAATACACAACGAGAGCAAACCGCGAGTGTTGCAACAGCAATGAAGCAAATGTCCCACTCTGTACAAGAAGTGGCACAAAGTGCGCAAAGTTCCTTAGTTATGGTACAACAAGTTGAAACGGCTTCTGAATCTGGTCGCCAAGTGATGAATACCAATATTTCGACCATTAACCAGCTTGAAAGTCGTTTAAATGAGTCTGTTGAGGCGGTGAATAAACTTCAGCAAATGAGTAGCCAAATTGGTTCAATTTTAGATGTGATCCGCAACATCGCAGAGCAAACTAATCTACTGGCTTTAAATGCTGCAATTGAGGCCGCTCGTGCAGGTGACCAGGGCCGAGGTTTTGCAGTCGTTGCTGATGAAGTTCGTGTTCTAGCACAAAGAACGACTCAATCTACTTCGGAAATTGAAAGCATGATCAGTAATTTGCAATCTAGCTCAAAGCAAGCAAGTAATGTGATTCAAGGCTGTATGAGTGAAATGGATATGTCGGTTGAACAAGCTTCTCATGCCAATGCCGCAATGGAAGAAATTCAGTCACTGATTATTGAAATTACACAAATGAGTACGCATATTTCACAAGCGGCATCAGAGCAGAGTGAAACTTCAGAGGTTATTGCTTACAATATCGCTGATATTAACAATATCGCTGATATCAGCTACCAAGCGATGTCATCAATCGCACAAACGAGTACTAACCTCACCAACCTAGCTCAACAGCAAAATCAACTCGTACATCGCTTTACGCTATAAACATAGCTTCAAATCGATAAATATATCATTAAGGGCAACTTTTATTTTGAGTTGCCCTTGTTTTTTCCCATAAAGAACATTATATGAGTTATATAGCTTGCTATTTTTCTCATTCTTATCTTCTTTCTTTGAGCAAGCTACCCATAAGGAATCATCCATGCCTGTTCAAGTCGGTATTATAGATCAAGACCCTGTGCGTTTAATCACTCCTCTACTCGACAGTCGTGCTAAGAGTAGCCATATTGTTTTTATTGGCGATAAAACCCAAGAAAGTGTATATCAACGGTTACATTCTGTTTTAAGCCAGCGCTCCATCACAACTGAATTTTTTGAAATTCCAATGGCAGCAAATACGACACTGATCAAACAAGCGGTTAATACGTTAGCTCAAGATCTTAAATCTCGTGGTAGACAGGTAACACTCAACGCAAGTTGTGGTTTACGTCATCGCCTACTTTCGGTCTATGAAGTTTTTCGCAGCTATCATTGGCCTATTTTTGTCGTTGAACCAAATAGCGATAAGTTATGCTGGCTATACCCTGACAAATACCCAGATGCCCAAGTTCAAGACCATATTACTATCGCTGACTATTTGACTATTTTTGGCGCTAGAGGTGAGTTTAACTCACATGAATTACCACCCCAACTCGATGCAAAACTCTATACTTTAGGTGAAAAATGGGCGAGCAATGCTCTAGAGCTAGGTCCAGGTTTGGCGACACTCAATTACTTGGCAACCACGTGTCGTAAAGAGCAAAAATTGGATGTTACGCTCTCAGAAAAGCAACAAGGTTATCGTGAAGTTAACATGCTATTAAGTGATTTGGTTGAAGCAAAAATTGCCACTTATCAAGATGGTACTCTTACTTTTGCCAATGAGGATGCGCGACGATTTTCTAATGGCGAATGGTTAGAAACACTTGTTCACTCTACGGTTAAGCAGATACAAGATACCTTACCAACCATTCAAGATCGCTCACTTAATGTTCAAGTTTATCGTCAACTAGGTAATCGTGAAGTGCGCAATGAGCTAGATGTTGCTTCTGTTGCTAATAATAAGCTACACATTATTGAGTGTAAAACAAAGGGTATGCGTGATGATGGCGATGACACTCTGTATAAATTAGAGTCATTGCGTGACTTACTCGGCGGTCTGCAAGCGCGTGCCATGCTCGTGAGTTTTCGTCCATTGCGCCATAATGATATTACGCGTGCCGAAGACTTAGGCTTAGCGCTGATTGGCCCTGATGAGCTAAAAGATTTAAAAACACATTTAACTAATTGGTTCAAAGAAGCAGGTGGTTACGAAGAACTTTAATGCTATCTCAATTAAATTTAAATACTACCTCAATTAAATTTAAGCAATTAATAAACAACTAAAATGATACCGATAGAGTGAGTCCCCCAACCGTTGAGTACTAACCGTTGGGGGATTACGATTAAAGCATTTTACGCGCCGCTTCAACCACAACCTTGATCGAACGAGTTTCTGTTTCTTTTAAAGTCGCATGATCGGGGATCTCTTTTTGAGTACGGTTAATAATCACCCCAGCGACACAACCCGCTTTTAAACCTGAGCTTGCACACATAGTAAATAACGTTGCCGACTCCATTTCAAAATTCAGCACCCCCATATCCTGCCACTCTTGCATTGAGCCCTGGAAACGCTTAACAACGCGACCAGAGAAAGTATCGTATCTTTCTTGTCCTGGATAAAATGTATCACTTGAAGCTGTTACACCTGTATGTACTGTCGCGCCAGACTCTTCAACGGCGGCTTTCATTGCTGTGGCTACTTCAAAATCAGCAACGGCAGGAAACTCTAATGGAGCGAAGTGCACACTTGCGCCATCCAGACGAACAGAACCTGTGGTAACGATCATATCGCCTACCTTTACATGTGGCTGAATCGCACCAGTCGTTCCAACGCGAAGAAAGGTCCTAACGCCTAATTGAGCTAACTCCTCCACAGCAATCGAGGTAGAAGGCCCCCCAATGCCAGTTGAGCATATCACGACAGGTTTGCCCTCTAACTCGGCTCGGTACACCGTATACTCTCGATGACTGGCTAAAAAAGTAGAATTCTCCATTTGTTCTGCGATTTTGGATACTCTCGCAGGATCGCCTGGAATAATGGCTAGAGTCGCTCCATTAAGATCTGCTTCTGTAATACCAAGGTGAAATACGGCTTGAGACATAGGTGACTCCTTTATTGCAGCTTATTGAGTTTAAGTGCTATTAATAATGAAAATAAAGAGAACAGAAAGCCACTTTAACTAACCCAAACACAAACTATCGTGATGAAAATCACAACGTTAGATGTAACAAATGTAACGCAATTTAAATATCGATTGCGTTCACAAAACTAAATCTAAACAACTGTAGTTATGAGATTAGACTTGCTTTTTAAAGCACTGTTCTAACGTTTTACCAATCGCTTTTAATACATCACGACGTGTAATAATCCCCACCAGTTGCTTATTATCAATGACTGGATACACTTTCGGTTTTCCTACCTTCATCATATCGGCTAATTCAATAATTGAAGTTTCAGGGGAAACTGATAAGACATCTGGATGCATACAGTCACCAACAAGATGGGTGTCTTGGCAGAAATAACTAACCTTCACGAGCTTATCTAACAAATCTTGCTCCGAGAGAAAACCAATCACTTCCTGCTGTTCATTAATAACAGGTCCACCTAAATGAACTGACTGCATCACTTTATCTAACGCTACGCTAAGAGGCATATCAACAGTAAATGTCACGGTGCGCTGAGTCATATAATCTTTTACTTTCAATGATTCCATTTTTTTCTCCTTCAATCGCAACATAATGCAGCTTTAACTTACTTGAATGTATCATCGTACTTACTAAGTGTTGTCTAATTTCTTAATTTTACTAAATACGTTTTAGTGATTTTATTCATAGAAAAAACCTATCACTGTCGATATAAATCACTCAAACCAGCAATAGCAAGGGCTAAGGTTACTTACGAGCAGGTAAAAATAATCAAAAATAGTCAGACTATTGACAACAGTAATCTTGCCAATAACGTATGGCGATGGCATAAGCGTCATCTCGCACGTGATATTGGGTAAATAAAATGGCGGTCATCGTATCGACAATCGTATTGGCCATTAAATTCCACTCAGCCTCTGGCGTTCCTAATATGCACAGCTTAGGTAGTGCTATATCTGACAACATCATTTCTGGCCAGTAGAAGGACTGAACTGAGTCAGGCGTGCTCATCCAAACGGTTTGGCTCACTTTAGGGTTATATTCCGATTCCCCAGATTGGCCTTTAAATGAGACAACAGAATGCGACTTATCACCGATAACATTTTCAACTTCCGCATGTAGTTGCTGAAATCCGGGATGGAAACTCCCCCGTAAGCCCAATTTAGCCCCACCAGGATTTAAAGCACGCACAACCGTATTGATAGGAGTTCTTAACCCATAACGTGCTTTCCAACCAATCATTGTCTGGGCTTGAGGGGCAAAATTAGCTAAAGGCAAATAGGCAATCCCCTGCTGTTTTAATAGCTCGTTAGCATGCTGCGGAGAATCTGCGCAACAAATATTCACAGCATCGAGATACATTTGGGCATGCTCGCGACCGCTAGGCTTATCCATATAACCATGCATTAGCACCTTATAGCCATTATCTGCTAATATTTTTGCCGCGATTAAATGCCAAGGTTTACCACTACTTTTATCATTGCGTTTGCCCGCATAACATGGCCAATCAATATCGGCACCAAGATCAGGTACGCGTGATTGAAAAGCTTTCACAAAGCCCGCAATTTCCGCGTTGGTTTCATTTTGGACACGTATAAGCATTAACAGCATGGCCATTTGATCATCGCCAACTTGTCCATCTAAGTAGTCATCCATTACTTGCTTAGCTTGTTCAAATGACAACGGTTTTCGGCCACGCTCACCACGCCCTACTGTTTTAATGCACTCTATAATACAACTCATAACGTCCTCTAGTGATTGTTGAGTTATGTTTAAATATTATGACGAGTTCTGTAATAAAATGATACATTCTTGATGTATGCGAATAAGCTTTCTTCATTACTGCACAATGTTGAGCAATAAAACTTATTCTCTCAGAACGTAAAAAAGCCCCTTACCGTGAAGTAAGAGGCTTTCTGCTATTTAAAAAATACGTTGTTATTGGTCTAAATCTAACTGGTAAAAGCTAACTTGAACGTAATCGCCAGCATCGATACCATTATTGGTACACTGTGACGAACCAACATTACACTGGTTGTAGTTACCGGCTTTGAAATACATCCAGTCATTAGCATAACCTTCATCGTATTGATTGCCTTGGTAGTTGCCTTTGGCGATATCAATAGCGAAAGTTTTTACAACTTCATCGGCTTCGCCAATATTTTTCTTGAAGGTAAGGTGCATAATATCACCTTCAATATTTACGTCATAAGAGAAGACTTCCCCAAGCTTGATACCATCAACTGGATCTTCAGAGAACTTACGTAAGTTGTATTCACCGAACACATTATGACGAATATCTTTACGCTTCGAGTAGTTATCACCCGTTGCATTCAGTTCGTAGTTCCAAACTAGAGAGCCATATTCATGCTCTGGTAATTTGCGGTAAACAATTTTAAGTGGCTCGTTGTCTGAACCATGAATCTGACCAATTACAGTAGAGAAAGCACCATTTTTGCTGTGATTACCACTCGTACTTACCCAGTCAACAGACAGTGTTGCTGATAGACTGCCACCAATAGCACCATAGCTCTCAGCATCAGGGTTTGCGGCGATTGCAAAGTTATTTTTTGGATCTTTATAGCTCGTTGCTAGCATTGCACGAAGTTCGCTACGGGCATTTTTACTGTTTGGCGTCGTCATTGCTTTGTTTGGAGCAACAAAAACCATCGCGCCTGTTTCTTTATTTGTATAGAACCAATCAGGGTTAGAAAATGGCTTATCTTGATTGCTCAGATCTTTTGCAGAAATTTCCATAACCTTACCAACACGAGATGGTTTATCATCTTCCATTGGTAGGTTAATTTTCCACTTTGTTAAATCAAAGTTTTGTGAAGGCGCCTTGGTTGGATCTAATTGAGCAATAAGTGACTGAGTATGCGCCGCTGAAGTCATAGATAACGCAGGCGAAGCTTGAGCATCTGTCGTTTCAACACCACCACTCGAACAGCCAACAAGTAAAGCGGCAATCGCGCTACTAAGATAGATTTTCTTCATTTTAACAACCTAATTAATTTGATTAAGACTCTCTTACTCGATGAAAATGATCATATAGTGCTATTGTATTATTAATTGTGATCTTGATTTGAAAACACCAAATTGATGAAGAGCAAAAGCCAAGAACTGGTTTGACCTCTCACTTATAAAGGTAAAAAATAGCTAAACCTCAGTTAAATACACAATCAAGCGCATAGTTAATCTAGCATCGATGGGCACAATTATGACATTGATGTACTATATCCTGAGTTAACTTTTACTCATTTGCTCCTTTTCAATAGATGTTCACATTAACGTTAAATCCGTAAAGTACATTCATTCTATATAAAAGGTATCACTGAGCAGTTATGATTTATAAAAGTTGATTAATGTAATTAAAATGCTGCAATGAATTTAATATAAGCAACATCAATCCATTTATTAAGAAAACAACAATCGAGAGCTTGGTACAACAATATGCATAATAAAAAATATGACTGGGTATTATTTGATGCCGATGAGACGCTTTTTCACTTTGATATCTATCAGGGCTTAAAGCTGATGTTTTCTCGACTTGGTATCGACTTCTCTACGCATGACTTCACTGTTTATCAAACGTTAAATAAACCATTATGGGTTGAATATCAAAATGGGACAGTGACCGCCAATGAGCTTAAGCAGAGACGATTTCAAGCTTGGGCTGATAAATTAAGCACGACAACGATGGCACTTAATAGTGGTTTCTTGACGGCAATGGCTGACACTTGCGCCTTACTTCCTGGGGCAAAAGATCTCTTGGAGACATTAAGTGGCAAAGCTCAAATGGGGATAATAACAAATGGCTTCACTGAGTTACAACAAGTCAGATTAGAGCGTACTGGAGTTGCTAATTACTTTGAACATGTTGTGATCTCTGAACAGGTCGGCACAGCAAAACCTGGCAAGCCTATCTTTGAGCATACTCATCAACTTATTAATCAGCCCGATAAAAACCGCGTATTAATGGTTGGAGATAACCTCCACTCTGATATCTTAGGCGGTTTTGACTTTGGTTATGACACTTGTTGGTTAAATCCGAGTGAAACTAAGCCTAGCGATAATATTAAACCTAGCTATGAGATCCAATCATTAGTTGAGTTAAAAAGCATCGTACTTGGCGAATAATTAAGCACGACAAGCCATTTATAATAAATCAGTATACGTGGTTTAAAACTATACACTGTATACTGATTTCGTTATGATTAACATGTCGAGAATATAGACCTTATAGTCTCTAAATAGTAAGTTTACGTTTAATGAAAAATAGCCCACATTTAAAGTCGAACCATCTTTCTGAACTTAATAGTGAAAAATCACTCAACGAATTAGCATTACACGCACTATTGCATCTAGAATTTCAGATGCTTAGTTCAAAGGCTAAAGTCTTCTCTGTAGCTAAGAAAAATGAAATATTAACGAAGTGGCTCAAAGGGCAATCGAAAAGCAATCGCTACAAAATCATCAGAAAAAAAATAAAAGCACTATTAGCCAAGGCAAATGGCTCAGGTGTCAATATAGAAGCACTGCTTAATAAAGTGATCAGTACTTATGTGGATACACCACCCAGTCAATTAGAAAGCTATTTGTTACTTACTCGTGAAATTGAAAAAAAATTAGGCACGACAGTATTGCTTTCTAAACCAGAAGAAGTCGATCTTTCACATGCTAAAGACGATTGCTTGCTGTGCGTTTTAACCCAAGATCTTAACGCACACTTTGATCAAACCTACCAACTGTCTCACCCTCTTTCTATACTGTTTCGAGGGTCAATTATCCAACGTCATGCCTTTTTAGGTTGTATTTATAGCAATGAATTGTTCACTTACGACGTTGAATATGAAGATGATGAATTTATTCGTATCTCTTTAAAATTGAATTAACTGACTCTTTTATAATCTATTTTGTACTTATGAATAAGCGCCACTAAAATCTGATCTAGATCAATTAATTGTTATTCATAGTAATGGTTTTGTGATGAAGGTAGAATAGCTGCCTAAAAATCAATACCAGCAAGCAAAAGTGAGCATGAACAATGAGTAGGAAAATTGAACTCTTAGCACCAGGTGGTGATGTAGAAGCGATTAAGGCAGCAATTGTTGCCGGAGCCAATGCAGTATACTGTGGTCTGGATGTATTTAATGCGCGTAATAGAGCCAAAAACCTGTCACTTGACGAACTCAACGGCATCCTCACCCTTGCTCACAAGTACGATTGTGAAGTCTTTTTGACACTAAATATTGTGGTGTTAGAGCATGAGATCAAAAGCCTTGTCAAAATTCTAAATCAACTGGTTAATACATCTATTGATGGCATTATTGTCCAAGATCTTGCTTTATTTAATTTGGTCAAAAAGCATTTCCCAAGCTTGGACGTTCACGCTTCAACACAGTTAACTACGCACAATGAAGGGCAAATCAAGTTCTTAAGCAAGCTTGGTGCTTCTCGTGTTAACTTATCTCGAGAGTTGAATATTGAGGAAGTCAAAGAGTTAACCTCCATTGCTCACCAGCATGATGTATTAACTGAAGTTTTTGTGCATGGCTCTCTATGTGTTGCATTTTCTGGTCAATGTTACTCAACATCAGTTAGTGTCGGTAACTCTGCAAACCGAGGGCGCTGTAGCCAAGCTTGTCGCGATGAATATCAACCAACGCAAACAGGCAACCGCTTCCCACTAAACTTAAAAGATAATTCTGCGTACTTTGATTTGCCAGCACTCGTCGATGCACAAGTTGACTCATTAAAAGTCGAAGGTCGTATCAAAGGCGCACATTATGTCTATACCGTTATTGATACTTGGCGTAAGCAGATCAATAGCTTCATCGATAGTGGCGATCTTATCGCTGACGATTCCAGTTTACATAAAGTCTTTAACCGTGATTTCACCAACTCTTTTCTAACGGGTGACTTAACTAAAGAGATGTTTACCGACAACCCTCGTGATAACAGTGTTGATTATGCTATCGCGAAAAATAACGCAACATCAGCAGTGCAAATTCAAGAAGTGAAAGAAGAACTTACTGCTGAAAAAGATAAAATTGGTGCGACTTTAAAAGATAAAATTCAAGATTTAAGCATAGAGAAGCCATCCATTTCTATGGCATTTACCGCTAAAGCTGATCAGCCTCTAACCTTAACCATCCATACAAATGATGGGGATCTTATTGCCCAATCTCAGTCAAATTTAAGAGTGGCAGACCAAAAGTCTATCACGCAAGCCTCATTAGAAAGCCGTTTCAAAAGTTTCAATAATGCCCATCATACACTAAGTGGGTTTGATTTCAGCCTGTTTGATGATGGTCTGAGTATTCCATTTAAAGAGATTACACAATTAAAAGATCAGGCGGCTTTTTTACTTAATGGCTCAAAACCTGTCATCAAAGCAAAAGAACTTCCTAAGTTAGAGCAGCAACCTAAAGTCGTTGCTAGCCCTAAGCTTTCAATGCTCATCAGCGATGAAAGTGATATCTCACTTGCGGATATCACAACGGCTGACATCTACTTTAAGTTGCCTGAAAGCTTTAAAAAGAATTGCACGAAACACATTGAAATTTTACAAAACAATCCACGTTTAATTCCTTGGTTCCCTGCTGTTCTGATTGGTAAAGACTACCATGCTGCAGTTAAAGTATTGGAAGAAGTTAAGCCAACAAAGATTGTGACTAATAACACAGGTATTGCTTATAAAGCTTATGAGATGGGTATTGAGTGGGTTGCTGGTCCATTTATGAATACCACCAACTCATACGCATTGATGACGCTACAAGAAGAGCTGAACTGTGCGGGTGCCTTTATTTCAAATGAGATCAATTATGGTCAAATGCGCCATATTACTCGACCGAAAAACTTTAAGCTTTTCTACAGCATTTACCACCCGGTACTCATGATGACAAGTCGTCAGTGTTTCTTCCAACAAACGGTTGGGTGTAAGAAACCGCGTATCACTCCAGGTTGTATGCTCAAGTGTGAAAAAGCGACGACAATCATCAATGCAAAAGGCTTATCTTTTGCGGTCGATAAACAAAAAGGTGGCTACCCTAGTATTTATAATCACGAACCGTTCTTAAATACCTCGGTTGTAACCGATCTTGCGCATTTATTTGATGAGTTCTTTATCGACTTAACCAATATTGGTGCCGGTTCGAAAAAGCAGCAAGACAAAGCAACACTCATCGGTCATTTTGAACAATTAATCAATGGCAATAACGAGTCAGTTGAAGCGTTAAACAACCTTGTCCCTATCGCAACCCACCAGCAGTATGTACAAGGTTTATAACTTCACTTAAACCTTAGTCACATAGCGTTAAGAGAGAAGTACTATGTTTATATGGTACTTCTTCTCTTTGATTCTCAATAATAATATCTGCCAATATCGACTTATCGAGACTCTTCTTCTATATTTTAAGAACTATGTACTCGTATAGGTTTAGGCTATGAAACCTTGGTTTTTATTAAAAAGTAAAAGAAAAGGGTTCCCTCTTCATATTCATATCTCAACACTATTTGTCACGCTTATTCTCATCGTTTGTACTACTCAAATATGGCTGATAAATAAAGGAGTGAATAATGTTCTTATTGATATAAATTCCACCCTATTCTCACAAATATCACAAGAAGCACATGGTTTTATTTCAGCCGAATACCGTCCAGCCTTTACTCTCGTTTCAACACTTGCCTTAGGTGATATTGTTTATGCGGATACCTTTGAAAAGCGTATGGATTACTTCGAAGAGCTTGCCGAGCTTTTAATATTATACTCTCAAATATCCACTTATACCGTTAGCTTTCCCAATGGCGAACTGTTTACCGTTGGAAAGTTTGGTAGTGAGGTTCGCCACATTCATCATAGTGATCTGAATGCCCCTGCTGAGGCGAGTTTTTTTATCATCAGTACTGATAATAAAAATCCATCAGCTGATAATACGTCATTTTATAATCAACAGCTTAAAAAGGTTGGTGCTACTCATCATCCACATAATAAGTTTCACGTTAGTCACCGCCCATGGTTTGATCAGTCCATTAAAAAGCACACCAAACTATCGAGACCTCATTACTTTTCAACTATCGAGCAATTTGGTTTAACGATTCATAGGATGGGAGAAAATGGCGCGATTGTAAGCAGTAATATCCTACTAAGTAATATTTCATCAGCATTGAAAAATACGGCTAAGACTCCATCATCATTACGTGTTCTGTATGACAAAACCGGAACAGTATATGCGATGAATAAGCCTTATGATTTAAAAGCCAGCCCTATAAATAATCAAGGTCACCTAATTAATATAAATAACCTTAAAAATAATAGTATCTCTTCTTCTATCAAATCATTAGACGTTGACGGTGATATAAAAGAGTATACCTATAACGGTCAAGTGTGGTTTGGACAAATATTTTCTATTAGTGTTAGAAATAATGAAAACCTGTACCTTTTAGTTGCAACTAAAGGATCAGAAATGCTACAGCCTGCCTCTGTAATTCGTCATTACTCTATTTTGCTCTCTCTGGCTGTGTTAATTATCGCCATTCCTTGTGCGCATTATATTTCTAAAAAAATATCACGTCCAATTAGAGAAGCGACACAGCAAGCCCTTGATATTTCACGCTTTGATTTTCCTAAATCGGCTACTTTACCGACTCATATAACTGAAATTCACTATCTTAATCATGCACTTTCCGCGATGCGCTCAGCGATACAAAACTACCTAACGCTAACGGATACTATCTCTAAACAAGATGACTTTGATGAATTGGTTAAATTTGCTGGTCGCAGCACAGCAGAAGCAACGGGCTCAAATGCCGCCTACCTCTACCTAGCCAACGAGACGAAATTAGAGCCTAAATATGCTTGGCGAGTGGAAAGTCAAAGTGATGATATTAACCAACTTGCTGAGTTTTCTCTCAATGATAAAAATATACAACAAGCGATTAAACAGATAATGGACAGCAATGATCCTTTTACCAGCGCAGAGATCGATAGGTTAAGTCAAGGGGAACTTCAACGATTAAACTTAACCAATGAACAAGCTTGGACGTTAACCTTTCCATTATTTAATCGCAAAAAAGAAACGATCGGCGCTATGGTACTGATTTTCGAACAATCTCAAAAGGAACAGATCCTGAATAACCATTTGCACTATTTCGAATCTCTCACTCATTACACAGCAATTGCGCTTGATGGACGGAGAATGTTCGAAGAACAAAAGCTATTATTAGAAGCCTTTATTAAGGTAATGGCTGGTGCTATTGATACTAAATCGCCTTATACCAGTAACCACTGCCAAAAGGTTCCGCTGCTCACACAGTGGTTTGCTCAAGCCGCGATTGATTCAACTCAACCAGAATTTAAGGATTTTGATTTAAGTAAAGATGGATGGGAAGAGCTAAGAATTGCAGCTTGGTTACACGACTGTGGTAAGGTGACAACACCAGAGCACATCATTGATAAATCGAGCAAACTTGAAACCATTTATAACCGAATACATGAAATAAGAACCCGCTTTGAGGTATTAAAAAGAGAGGTTGAAATTGAGCAATGGCGCAAAGAGTTTAAGCAACTTTCCAGCGATGCTCAAACTTCAATAGATAATGAATGGCAAAGGCTCGACAATGAATTTGCGTTTATTGCTCACATCAACACCGGTGGCGAATATCAATCCCCAGAACAAATTGCACGAGTTAAAGAGATTGGTCGACAACAGTGGCTACGTACCATGGATAACCAACTCGGGTTGTCTTGGGAAGAGTTGGAACGGATACCTAAATCTATTGACTCATCACAACCACAAATGGAGTCATTATTAGAGGATAAACCCGATCATTTGATACCCCATATCGCACTGAAGCCTCAAGAGGAGCGTTTCAATATTAAAGCCAAAGAGTACAGTAACAATCTCGGTGAGCTCTATAATTTAACCATAGCGACAGGGACACTCAATGATGAAGAGCGCTATGTCATTAATGCCCATATTACTGAAACTATTCGTATGCTAGAAGCGCTGCCTTTTCCTCGTGAAATTAAAAATATTCCCACGATTGCTGGCGGTCACCATGAGAAAGTAGACGGCACGGGTTACCCATTAGGATTGACTGGTGATGAGATGCCACTGACGACCAAAATGATGACTATCTGTGATGTGTTTGAGGCACTAACCAGTTCTGAGCGTCCATACAAAAAAGCCAAAACATTATCTGAATCGATAAAAATTATGCACTTTATGGTCAAGGATAACCATATCGACCGCTCTTTATTTGAGTTATTCCTCACTTCAGGTGTATATAAAAAATATGCGTTAGCACACTTAAAACCTGAGCAGTGCGATGACGTTGATCTAGCCTTGTACCTCGCTAAAAAATAGCATTAGCCGATCTTAACTTAACTGCTTATTGTTTCACGTTTTAGAAGTAAGTAGTTTATCAATGACCTGACTCTGTTCGGCAATTTACTTTCCGAATAGACAAGATGAATTGGTGTCACTGGAGGGGAATAAGGTTGCAGAATAGGAATAAGTCGACCTGCATTGATAGAGCGTTCTAGCATGTTACGAGGTAATTGGATAATTCCCATACCTTTATCAGCAGCTCGTACTAATGCCATGCCATCATTGATAATAAATCGACTCTTAAATAGTATGCCTTGCCTTTTTTCCTTGCCTTTGACATACCACTTTTCTGGTATACCGGTAATTTGAGAGCGCAAAAGCAGGCACTGATGCTCATGCAACTCTTCAATACGATTGGGCGTACCATGTAATGCTAAATATTCAGGGGAAGCGCAAATAGTTAGTTGCTCTTTATCCAATCGCTGGGCAATAAAATTACTATCATCAAGCTCACCAATCTGAACCGCTAAATCAATTTGCTCTTCAATAATATTAACCGGTCGATCATCTAAAATAATATCAAATGTCACTTCCGGGTTTTCTTGAGCAAATTCATGCAATAGTGGCACCACATACCTTGCCCCGTAAACCCGTGGCAATTGTATATTAATATTGCCCTGTAAAGCTTTTGTGGAGTCATTAATCTCATTTTCTACACTTTCTAACTGTGCGATCACCCCTTCTAAGCGATGAAAAACACTCATTCCTAGCTCTGTTGGTACAAGCGTGCGTGTCGTTCTGCGTATTAACCTTACACCATAAGCTTGTTCTAAATTAGAAACATTTTTACTCACCGCAGACGCCGAGATACCTAGCTTTCGTGCAGCTTGTGAAAAGCTACCGTGCTTAACCGATTCCACGAAAGAGACCATGCGAGAAAATGATGTAGCGTTCAATGACTGATTACCATGAAAGACAAATTTGCCACATTTTGCAGGATAAAAATGACAGAAATATGAATCTATTTGCAACTAAAAGGCTATTCACTTGTAACTATAAGTATCATTGTTTTGTCGTAATTCCTCACTAGAATAGCCGCATTGGTTACTTCCCGATTGAAGAAATATTTTACTTAATACTTACTGAGGTTCATAACATGCATAAGCTAAAGCCACTGTCACTTGTCATCACTTCTACCCTTTTAAGTGCTCAAGTTCTTGCAACACCTGTTTTATATACTAATGATTTTGAAGAAATTATTGGTGAACAATTTACTAAAGATACAGGTCATGCACTTGATGTTGTAAAAATGTCTGGCGGCAACTTAATTGCACGTATTGCGGCTGAGCGCAGTAACCCACAGTGGGATATGATCCTTTTTAATGGCGATAGCACACTACTTGGCTTAGATAAAAGTGGCGACCTAAAACAAGCGTTAAACCCTGCAGGTTTGGATAATCTAACCGCTCAAGGCAACGCTTTATTACCAGATAATCAAGCTTATTTTCCAGTGAGCATCGCCTCTGCCTGTGTAATAGTAAAACGTAAAGATAATCCTGTTGAAATTAACGGTTACAGCGATTTAGCTCAGCCAGCGCTTAAAGGATTGGTTGGCATGGCTGATCCATCCATTGCAGCACCAGCTTACCCGTGTGTTGCGGGTCTATTTCATCAATTAGGCGAAGAGCGAGCTCAAACCTTATTTACTGATATGTTCCAAAACCAACTGCGCATTTTCCGTACTAATGGACCAACAGGTCGAGCGCTACAGTCTGGTGAAATCGAAGCGGCACTACTTACCTCACAACAGGCTTATACCTTTGTGAACCAAGGTGCTGACTTTGAGATCATTTGGCCTGAAACAGGGACACCAGCCACAATAAGAGCGGCTGGTATTCAAGCAAAAACAAAACACCCTGAAGTAACGGAATCTTTCATTAACTGGGTTTTAAGTGCTAAAGGACAGCAGTTCTTAATTGATAATGGTGACAGTGATGGCATTTTCCGTCCAACCGTTGTTGGCGCAAATGAAGTGACTTACGGCCCTGGTGATGATGTTAAATATAACTTTACACCGGTTTCTTACGCTTTTGAAAATGATGAGAAAATCAAAAGCTGGTTTGCAGATCAGGCTATTTATTAATTATGACTACTTACCAACAAGATATGAGCCAGCCTTATACCCATGGTAGTAAAACCAGTTCTTTGTTAGTGCGCCTAAAAACCGCACTTTCACCAGAGCTAGCTTTAGGTGTTGGGATGCTTTTCATCCTTTCTCTATTGGTATTACTACCGATGTTAATGGTTGTTTTGCAGCCGCTACTGCTATGGCTAGAAGTAGGATCTGATGCTGTAGGGTTAGGTGAGATATTCCAACGCCCACTATGGATGGCATCATTAAAAAATAGCCTCTATTTATCAATTGGTGCTGGCATCATAGGTGGTTTAATGGGAGCAATGCTCGCTGTTGCTCGTCATTCGTATCAATTTGCCGGCAGTCGCTATGTTGATCTCGTCGTGTGGATGATTTTGATCATACCTTCATTTGTGATTGCTCAAGGCTGGGTTCTCTTTGCTAGTCGCTCTGGAATTGTGGCGCAAATGACAGGCTCGCGCGTTATATCTGAACTGGTTTTTAACCCCAACGGTCTTGTTATCATGATGAGTTTAAAGAACTTTCCTTTAGCTTATCTTGCTATGTCAGCCGCTCTGCAGTGGAGCATGCGTAATTTAAGCATTGCGGGTCGATTATGTGGGCAACCAGCGTGGTATGTCTTTTTAACCGTTCGTATGCCATTACTATTGCCAGCACTGTTATCCGCTGTGGTTCTAGTCTTTATTGACACGATCGGGGATTTCGGACTACCAGCAGCGTTAGCCACTAGTTATCGCTATCCAACTTTACCTTATACGATTTATGCAGCCATCAATCACTCACCAATACGTTTTGATTTAGCCGGTATACTTGCCAGTTATCTCGCCGTAATTATGTTTGCTGCCCTCTTTCTCTACTTTTGGATATTACGAGCAAAACCATATCAATTCTTAACCAGTCAAACAGGAATGCAAACAACGCCAAAAGCACCCTACCCTAAATTATTAGCCGGTGTGGTGTGGGGCTTTCTATTTATTGCTGTTGGTATCCCTATTGGAACGAGTTTTATGGTTTCATTTATGGATCAGTTTTGGAATGGATTAGCTTGGCATAACTTCAGCTTTGATAATTACATCAATCTTTTTCATAGTCGTTCTGTATTCTCTGAAGGACTAAGCAATGCATTATCTGTGGCTGCTAAATCGGCAATTCTAAGTGGGATATTAGCCTTCTTAGCCGCTTACCTACTGACATTTACCACCAGTAATGTAAATAGAATTATTGATATCGCCTGTACCATGTCGATGGCAATCCCTGGCGTCATACTAGGTATTGGCTTTATTTTTGTCTGGAACTCTCCATTATTAGCTAACCACGGCTTAGCGCTGTATGGCAAAGCAGAAATTCTGATCCTAGCCTCAACAGCAACATCCGTGCCGGTTGCAGTACGAATACTAATGGGAGCAATGGCGCAAATTCCAATCAGTCAACTAAACGCAGCACGCTTACAAGGTGCAGGGTTAATACGCAGGTTGCATACCATTGTTATGCCACTGGTATTCACTGCACTTATTTCAGCGGTATTGTCTGGCTTTGGCTCAAGTATCTTTGAGTTAGCGATTAGTTCAATGCTAAGACCTGCTCGATTTGAAATGCTGGCTCCTTTTGTCAGTGCACAATTTGATGCTGGTGAGTATGGCCTTTCAACGGCTGCTGTATTTGTTGCAGGTACGTTCGCTGCGGTATTAATCGCCATTTGTAATTACCTTTTGAAACGTCACTTCAAACACTTAATTAAAGAATAAGAGTCGATATGTTAAATAATACTCAACATAACCCAGCTAATTTTCTTGAAAGCATTAACGTTAATAGAACGATTGGTACGCAGGCAATCTTAAAAGAGGTGTCATTTTCTCTAAAGGAAGGGGAAGTTTACTGCATCGTTGGTCCATCAGGATCTGGTAAGTCATCGCTACTTAAGATTATCGCTGGTATTGATGCGCCTGATAGCGGTGAAGTGACGCTACAGGGTGAAACCTTAACCAATGGCACAAGCATGCTACCGCCAGAAAAGCGCCGCATGAATATGGTGTTTCAAGACTATGCGCTTTGGCCACACATGAAAGTGAAAGATATTGTTGGCTATGGGTTAACTCACCTTAAAAAAGCAGAAAAAGAGTCGAGAATTCAAGAGATGTTAGCACTCTTAAAAATTACTCAATACAGCGAAAGATACCCACGCGAATTGTCGGGGGGACAAGCACAACGAGTGTCGATAGCACGAGCGATTGCGACAAATCCTGATGTATTGCTGTTTGATGAGCCACTTTCTAACCTTGATGTGCAATTAAGAACTGAGATGCGCAGTGAATTTTCTAATCTATTTAAAAGACTGAATAAGACAGTGCTTTACGTTACCCATGATCCATTAGAAGCCTGTGCTTTTGCCGATAAGATCATTGTAATGAAAGAAGGCGAAATAGAACAAATAGCCTCACCACAAGATCTTTTTTCTGCGCCGAAGTCACCATGGATCGCTTCATTAGCAGGCTTTGATTGCCAAGTTACTGTCGATAACCTTGCTCTGTCTGACGATCTTAATCAAGCAGACTTAAGAATCAATGATCAAAAGCTCACTGTAAATGTCGCAGCACAAGGACCTTTATTCGCTAACCAAATGCGTCTTTGGTTACGTAGTTCAGGGATTCGAGTCCAATCTGAACTTGATAGTAGCCTTGAAGTAATTAATACATTAACAGGCAAAGTTAAAGAAAATAATTTTGAAGGCAGCCATTGGCGCATCGATATTCAAGTGAATGAAACAACCGTTTTGCCACTACTTCACCATGAACAATTAAAGAATAATCAAACAGTGCAATTGGTCATCCCTACTGAACACTGTCTATTAATGAACCAATAATAAGAAATAAGAGTACGTTATGAATTTCACTATGAAAGTTGAGATCCCAGCTGGCAGCATTACACGCTATAGCTTTGATGAAAAAGGTCGTTTAAAGGTAAAGCATTTCCAATCAATGCCTGTTAGTTACCCTGCTAATTATGGCTACATTGAAGATACACTTGCTGAAGATGGTGCTGCATCTGATGTTCTCGTGTTAACAAGAGAGCCGCTTTATCCTGCGACCTATATTGATATTCGAGTGATTGGTTATATCGATATGACCGATGGTGGCGAGAAAGATGAGAAGTTTATTGCCGTTCCTGTTTCCAGTGTTGATCCAACTTATGATGAAATCACCTCAGTATTTGATTTACCAAAGGCTGAATTAGATCGTATTTACGCCTTTTATAGCGTATACAAAAATCTTCCTGCTGGCAGAAAACATGTCGAGCTCAATGGCTATAAAGACCACATCGAAGCACAGGAAATTTTAACTCAAGCTTCTTTACGCTACATCAATAGCACTAACACCAGCCGCATGGCTTAGTATATTCATTATAATTTTTATCGCTAAAAGTAAGTACCCAGATAAAAATTCGCCCCAGCTAAAGAACTGGGGCGAAAAATAAATGATTACTGCTTATTTAATAGCTCGTGTGCATTATTTATAGAGCGAATACTCTGTTTTCAGTCCTTTTACCAAACTGACGCACATCAATATCAACACAAACGTGAAAGGTAATGCCGTGGTCACAACACCAGACTGCAATGCCTGAAGCGCTTCTTTGCCACCAACCCAAAGAATAACAGCAGCAATAGCCCCTTCAATCACAGCCCAGAACACTCGTTGTGGGATTGGTGCTTCGACTTTACCACCAGCAGTAATACTGTCGATAACCAATGAGCCAGAGTCTGACGATGTAATGAAAAAGATCAACACTAAGATGATCGATAAGATCGACAATGCAGAACTAAATGGCAGTGCATCGTAAACGTGAAACAGAGTCAGTGAAATATCCGTTAAGCCTTGAGCACCTAACTCACCCACTTTATTAGCAACTTGATCAATCGCAATGCCACCAAAAATCGACATCCAGATCATGGTCATCAGAGTTAGAATAAAGACAACCGAGAATAAGAATGAACGTACTGTACGCCCTTTCGAAACACGTGCAATAAACATCCCAACAAATGGTGACCACGAAATCCACCATGCCCAGTAGAAGACAGTCCAACCATGCATCCAAGTCGTATCATCACGCCCATGCGGGTTACTTAACGCAATGATATTTTCTATGTACGCCATAAACGTGTGTGGTAATGAGGCAATAGCAATATCAAACGTCACGTAGGTAACAAAAATCAATAATGCAAAAGCAAACAGCATATTGATATTACTTAAGACCTTAACTCCACCATCAATGCCACGCATAACCGACAAAATAGCAATACAGGTAACAAAGCCAATAATGACTATTTGCATCCCTATCCCGCCATCAGTACCAAATACATGATTAATACCACTGGTCGCTTGCTGGGCACCAAGACCAAGTGAAGTTGCAAGACCAAATAAAGTCGCCAACACTGCCATGATATCAATGATATGACCTAGCCACCCCCACGCTCTATCGCCAAATATAGGGTAAAAAACAGAACGAATAGATAGAGGTAGACCTTTATTGAAAGCAAAGAATGCTAGCGCTAGCGCAACAATGGCATAAATAGACCAGCCATGGATTCCCCAGTGGAAAATCGTTGCCCCCATCGCCAATGATTTCGCTTCAGCAGTATTTGCCGCAACATTAAATGGTGTTCCCCACCAATCAGTGTAATAAGCGGTCGGCTCAGCAACTCCCCAAAACAGTAAACCAATCCCCATCCCTGCCGCAAATAGCATTGCCATCCAAGAAAGCGTTGAGTGTTCAGGTTTTGCTTCTTTGCCACCTATACGTATTTTCCCAAAAGGAGAAAGCATTAGAGCAACGGTAAAGAAAAGGAAGAAGTTAGTTGCCCACATAAAGAAGGCATCAAATTTAACCAGGATGCTGTTTTTTAAACCATTAAGAGCTTGGTTTGCAGTACTTGGTTCGACAATGAGCATTGCCATAATGAAGAAAAGAATTAGACCCGCACTAATACCAAAAACAGGGTTATGTATATCAAAGCCCCATTTTTGCACATTATCTTGGCCTACTTGGTAGTCGGTTGTATCAATACTATATTTTTTAAACGCATTATCCATAAATGATTCTCAGATATCCAATCCTTGGTAATTTCTATCAAGAATAAAAAAAGAGTGACTTTGATAAATAAAGTCACTCAATCAAAAAACCAAAATATGTTACCAATTCTAACAAAGATATTCAAATATCATCTAATTGATACAATACTCATTAGCTGCACTTCTATTTACAATTGTGGTTCTACGATAACAAATTGGTTAGTACCTGCAATTGGCGCATACCAGTCATTACCATCGACATAAAAAGTCGCGCCTTCAATCGTCACAGTAGTCGCATTGGCAGGAATAGTATTCACAAGTTGACCTGCATTGGAGTAATTATTGATCACCGTATTTTGCACGGCAGGTGCCGCGATAGGTGGTTGCTCAACATAAACATAATTATCATTAGTGTGTTTGTAATAAGCATTATTGATTACCGCATAGCTGATCCCTGCAATCATGACGAAAGCTGCTGCTGTGGGTAGATCAACGCGTCGATATGAACGACGAACGGGAGGTTTGACAACTACAATAGGTTTTACCACGGGTTTATGGCTTGGCTTGACTATCACTACCGGTTTACTCGGTGGCTTATGACCCGGTTTAATCACGACTGGCTTATTCGACGGTTTATTCGAAGGCTTATGATTTGGTTTCACGACTACCGGTTTTGTTGAGGGCTTATTCCCTTGGTGCTGGGATGTGTTGTGTGAGGACTTCTTATTTTCGACCGGTGCAGCACTGGCTAATATAGGGGTCGATACCGTTAATATCAGCAGACTAGCTACTAAACTTTTGTGTTGTTTTATTGAAAACATAGTTAACTCCGATCATGTTGCAATGAGTGCATAAATTATCATAGTAAAAGTCAATATACGCAAGGGAGTGTAAAGTTGAGTAAATGCTTATTAACCATTTATCACTCGGTATAAGCAAAGCAATCTTTTGCGCAAACGGTATCCTCACTAAAACTTATGCAATTAGATGAAAGTTCCCTTAAGTTTTATTGAAAATAACCAGTATGTGATCTCCATCACACCATTTGTGCAACTTTTGTCTACATGGCACTGTTTTTTGAGATTAATATCGCTATTATGCGCTCCAAGATTTAGCGAAACTTAGATACCGCTAACCACATAGATGTTCCAACTTAATGATAGAGAGTTCCTTTATGCGCAAATCACTTTTAACTCTTGGTTTAATAGCTGCAGCTTCTGCACCAGTAATGGCTGCTGACTACACTGACGGTGACATTCATAAAAATGATTACAATTGGATGCAGTTTAACCTAATGGGTGCATTCAACGAGAAAGGTGTTTCTGAATCAACCCATGATTACTTGGAAATGGAATTTGGCGGTCGCTCTGGTATCTTCGATCTATACGGTTACGTTGACGTATTCAACCTAACAAGTGATCCTGATAGCGATAAAGCTGGTGAAGAAAAAATCTTCATGAAATTCGCACCTCGTATGTCTCTTGATGCCATGACTGGTAAAGATCTTTCTTTCGGTCCACTAAAAGAGCTTTACGTTGCGACTGTTATAGAATGGGGCGGCAACTCAGGTGTTAACTCTCAAAAAATTGGTCTAGGTTCTGATGTTATGGTTCCTTGGTTCGGTCAAGTTGGTCTTAACCTATACGGTACTTACGATTCAAATGTTAAAGACTGGAACGGCTTTCAAGTTTCTACAAACTGGTTCAAACCATTCCACTTCTTTGATAATGGCTCATTTATCTCTTACCAAGGTTACATCGATTACCAATTTGGTATGAAAGAAGAGTACTCTACTGCTTCAAACGGCGGCGCAATGTTTAACGGTATTTACTGGCACTCAGAGCGCTTTGCAGTTGGTTACGGCCTGAAGCTTTACCACAACGTTTACGGTTTTGACAGTGATAAAGCTCTTCCATGGAACCCTGCTGCTACAGCAGATTCATCAGGTGCTGGTCACTACTTAGCTGTAACTTACAAGTTCTAATGTAACTTGAAGTTTATCGCTTAAAAAATGGCGCTCCTTTGAGCGCCATTTTTATAGGTTTTAATAGAGAATAATTTTAATTATGTTGAAACTATTAATAGCCATTGTATTTAAGTTATTTGCGCTAAACTGATATTACTTAAAATCAAACTAATCTAACCAACTCTGTTTTTTCTCATCATTAACTGAAAAACAACAGGCACAAAATAAAACGAGATTAATGTCGTTAATACCGTCCCGCCAACAATAGCCACAGCAAAAGGCGGCCAAAATCCTCCACCCGCAATAATCAGTGGAATAAAGCCACCAACCGTTGTTATCGTGGTTGAAACAATATGACGAGTACATGACATCACCGCATTGACGACCGCTTCCACCTCTCCTAATATTGCTTTTTCATCCAGTTTCAATTCTGCTAAAATAACAATCGCCGCATTAATGGCAAGCCCTGAAATACCCAACATGGCGATAATCACAGTAAAGCCAAATGGGTAATTAAATATCCACACTGATAATAGCCCTAATCCTGCGGCTAGCCCTGCGACCATAAAAATAATCGCACTTAAACGAAAAGAATTAAAAGACATCACGACAACCAGGATCATAAAAACAATCACAACGGCGACATTGGAAATTAAATTATTCACCGATGCATTCCTTTCTGCTGATTCTCCACCAAATTCAACATAATATCCGCTCGGAATATGATAATTATTTAGCCGTTGCTGAAATTGATTAAGAACCGTCTGTGGCAATACTCCTGCTTCAATATAGCCTTCAATACTATTAACTCGCTCCCCATTACGACGTGTAATTGCCCCTCGACTTGGAGTTAACTCAAGTGTTGCTAACGTCGAAACATTCACACCTGTGGTATAGATATCAGACGCAATCGGCAAACGAATATTGCCTAAATGCGCTAAATTCTCTCGAGCATCATCGCCGACACGCACACGGATAGGAATGGATTCACTCCCCTCAGTGACAGAGCCGCTTTGCCTACCCACCAGCGTCGTTTGTAATAAATTCGCAAACTGATTAAGTGATATTCCATTTAAGTTTGCCGTATCTTCATCGACATGCAGTAGCACTTTAGGCATCCCTGGCTGAAGGGTTTCTCGCGTATGAGTAACGTGCGGCGTATTAGTAAGAATTAAGCGAACATCTTCACCAATCATTTTTAACGTTTCTAAATTTTCGCCATAGATACGCAGTTCAATTGGCGCGGTAAATGGGGGTCCTTGATTCAACTTTCTCACTAAGATTTGTGCCTGCGGTATCTCTTGGCTAAGGCGTTTTTGTAATAGCGGTATTAACTGATTAGCCGCTGTAAAATCTTCGGTCTTAACCATCGCCTGGGCAAAGTAAGGAGCATTATTCTCTCGTGCTTGTAAGTTGTAATAAAAAGAAGGGAAATTTGCACCAATTAGCCAATCAACTTGTTCCACATTCGCATAGGAACGGATCACGCGATCGACATCCTCACTCACCTTTTCGGTCGCATAGATACTCGCTTGAGGTGGTAAGTAAACTTGTACCTCAAACATATCACGATCCGATGGCGGGAAAAATTGCTCGGTGAGGTGTGACATACTCCAATAGCCTGTAATAGGAACGAGAACAACCAATATCAGGGTAACCACAGGATGGGTAACCCCCCAGTGGATTGATGATCTAAACCACTGAGTCACCCTAGGTAAACGTAACCCAGTCACATACCAATGGTGATCATCATTATTACCTGTTGCTGATTTACCTGGTAATAGCTTCGTTGCAAAACCAGCAATAATGGTATGAGAAACAAGATATGAACCGAGCAAAGAAAATGACACGGTTATCGCAATCGCCCCAACAAACTCCCCTGTCGCCCCTGGCATTAAGATGATCGGTGCAAAAGCCAAAACAGTAGTGAGTGTTGAACCTAATAGTGGTACCCATAAATGCTGTAGAGCGTTTAGTGTCGCTTGTGTTCGTGCTTGCCCTTTTAAGCGATAACTTTGAATCGTATCAACCATAACAACGGCATTATCAACCATAATACCTAAAGCTACGATTAAACCCGTTACCGACATTTGGTTAATCGGCACCCCAGTCATTTTCATCAGAGAAAGTGTTAGCATTGAGGTTAATGGCAAAGCGATCGCCACCAAAATAGCAGCCCTTACCCCTAACGTGATAAATAAAACGCCGAGGATAAGGATAAAACCAATCAATAAGCTTTGCCCTAAATCGACCAGCCGATCTTCGGTATAACCTTGTTGATTAAATAACACATCAACGTCGATATTACTGGGCAACTCTGACTGAAACTGCGCCAATACTTGCTCTGCTCGTGCTGTCCAAGCATCGACTCTCAAACTCGATTGCATCCGTGCTGCCACAATAACGGCAAGCTTGTTATCTGCTAACGCTATCTGATTCGCTGGGGTTTTCTGCCCTCTCTGCACCGTTGCTATATCACTTAAGCGCACAATATGACCATTATCTTCAACCGCAATAGGCACTTGCTTAATGCGCTCAATCGAGTCAAGTTCCGAAGCGACTTCTAAGCCAAATCTTGTATTACGATTAACCAGTTCACCGGCTGAGTTTTTGGCATCCGCTCCCATCAAACGCTCTGCAACCGAAAAACTTGACCCACCCAACGCCGCTGCTTCCGCTGTTCGTAATGTTATTTGGATCTCTTCTTCTGGCACACCATACTCATCAACAAACTCAGTACCAGATAAACTTCGAAGCCGCTTTGCCAGCGCTTTGCTATAGCGCCCAAGTGTTAATGCATCGACTTCACTAGGACCAGACCATGTCAATGCCGTGATCATTGTAAAGGGATACGTGTGGTCGCTATCTAAGTCTGGTGCTAAGGTGCCATCTGGCAATAACGCCATAACCGCTGATAATTTATCACGAGATTTTGACCATATAGGTTCGGGGTCAATAATTTCATCATTAAGCTCAATAGTGACAATCGAAACGCCAGGTCGAGAGGTTGAAGTTAATAACTTAATTTCACTCAATTCTCTAAGCTTGTTTTCAATGACCTCTGTCACTAAGGTCTCAACACGCTCGGCACTCGCACCAGGAAAACTCGTTGTCACAGTGGCATATCGGTTACTAATGATTGGATCTTCAGCCCTAGGTAAGGTTAAAAAAGCCGAGCTTCCACTCACAATTAAAAGGGCAGTAATCAAAATGAGTAAACGTGTATTTGATATCGCTTGAATGATGTTCATGCTTACTCCTTACTGCGTCGGATTGGAAATGGATAAAGCTTGCACACTTTGACCAGGTACAACACGATGTAAACCACTTGCGATCACGGCTTCGTTATCTTCAAGGGCTCCTTGGACATAAGCTTGTTGATGATCAGCAAATAAAACCTGAATACTACGCCTTTCAACATAACCATCTCCATTGACAATAAAGAGATTCCAAACGCCTCTTAACCCATCAATCAAAGCAGTCAATGGCACCCAGTACCCCTGCTCTTCAACACGCTCATCAAATTGTAAGTAAGCTAATTGTCCTTCTAACACCGCCGTATCATTGGGCATCAAATAACGCAAACCTACACTACGTGAATATGTATCAACCATTGCACCAGGATTGAGTAGTTTGGCTAAATACGTTTGTTCACCCACTCGTATTTGAGGAGCAGTCAGTGCGGATATTTTGGTTAGCTGGTTAGCCGGAATACCAATAAAAGCTTCTTTGTCTGTATCGGAGAGCAATGTTAATGTCGTGCTACCGACTGTCACGACATCGCCTAATGAAACAAACCTTTTCGCTATCACACCAGAGAACGGAGCAAAAATGGTCGATTTATTTTGCCTTAATTGATTGGCTTTAATTTCCGCTTTAATACGTAGTATATGAGCTTGCAATACCCCCTGCTGACTGATGAGAGAATCAATTTCAGCTTCAGCACTAAAGCCTTTCTTCTTTAACGAACGCTGTCGTTTCAGGTTAGCTAGGACTAAATTAAGTTGTGCGTTTACTTCTGTTTTCTGTGCATTAAGTTGGCTTGCTTCAGTGGTCAGTAGATCAGTATCTAAACGAATTAAAGGTTCACCTTGAAGGACGCTATCACCCACATCAACAAGCAGTTGTAAGACCTTCCCTGACAGTTCAAAACCAACATTCGCGACCTGACCAGATTTAACAACACCGGCATACTCTCGTCGAACCGTATAAAAAGGCAACGCTTTGGCGTCAATGGTTTCAACAATATGCGCCACCGCTTTATGTGATGTTGTTTCGTTAGATGCTACGCCAGAATCATCATTACACCCTGCAAGCACTAACCCAACTATGAAAAGTAATCTCCATTTACCTTGAACCATCTTATTCACCCTACTTATCCTTACCAGAGGTATCATCTACCTTAAGAATACACAATCAAACTAGACTGTCTAGTTTGATTGTGTTAAAAATGAGTTCTCAGCCTGTTAAAAATAAGGAATGTGACTATGGCTATAAAAAGTGAACAAAAAAGAGCGCAAATATTGAAGGCTGCTAGCGAGCTTTTCTGTCAGTTCGGTTACCAAGTCAATATGGATCAAATTGCCAAGCATGCCAATGTCTCTAAACAAACGGTCTATTCGCACTTTCAAACTAAAGCGATGCTCTTTGAATCTCATATTCTCTCTAAATGCAAAGAGAGAGAGGTAGGAACGGCTGCACTCGATGACTCTCAACCTATTAATGCAGTCTTATATGATTTTGGTCTCAAGTTTCAAGCCATGCACTTAGAGACGACCGTTCAGCAAACTTTTCGTAATGCCGTCAGTCAAACCTCATCTCACCCTGAACTTGGTCAGCTATATTTAAAATATGGTCCAGAAAGAACACTCGATTTACTGGCTGATTATTTACAAAGGCAAGATGATTTAGGAAGGCTAACACTGGCAAGTTCCGCACAAAATTCAGCGATGCAACTGCTGCTAATGTTTCATGGTAAAGCGGTTTATTGGGCTTTTCTCGGTGGTGAGAGTCAAGAGAATGAAGCAGAGCGAGCTTTGTATATTCAACAATGTGTCGAGCTATTTTTGCTGGGGAATCAATAGCAATAAGTATAAAAAAACACCTACCATTATCTGGTAGGTGTTTGTTAGGTAGGAGTTACTTTAAGTAATTTACTTAATCTTAAGCTTACGTCTAGTTAAGAAAGTAGCAAATAAACCGAACAATACTAGCAGACCAGATGAAGCACCTTTTTTCTCAGAGCTTGGGTTTTCTGGTTCTGTTGGATCAATTGGGTCGACTGGGTCAATTGGATCTACAGGGTCTACAGGATCGACTGGTTCATCAAACTTCAACACGATAACAGCTGGATCGTGATCCGAAGAGCGATACGCATCGGCATACTTAGGCAAGTCACCAGAGTACTGAGAAGAGTATTCAAATAGTGATGACTCTACAGCATTAATTGGCCAAACTTGAGCATCAATAATAAATGGTGCTAGATCTTCATCAACAAGAACATAATCTAGCGTACCGACGGTATCATCGTATGAGTAACTGTAAGCACCTGGTGATAATGTTTCGATAATATCAACATAGTTAAACGACTCTTCAATCAATGCGCCATCATTGCCATGGAGTGGTTTACCATTATCTTGGTCACCACCTAAGAACGTGTCACGAGCAGCAAATGTTTGGTAATCTGCCGGAGCATGGTCGCGGTTGGTCAACACTAGCATAGGGTCTTCTAAACCATAGCTATTTAGGTCACCCATGATGATTTTATAACCATCCATTTCACCTAGTGTTGTTGCTAAGTGGTAAGCCGCTGAAACACGGAACTGCTCACAGCTACCTTGAATATCTGCATCGACAACGTCTTCCTGATCATCTTCCCAACACGTAGAGCCTTTCGACTTAAGATGG
Source organism: Vibrio sp. 10N.286.49.B3 (assembly GCF_002873395.1). Lineage (GTDB taxonomy): Bacteria > Pseudomonadota > Gammaproteobacteria > Enterobacterales > Vibrionaceae > Vibrio. The sequence continues at coordinate 118,524 of NZ_MCUV01000009.1, forward strand.
TTGTTCGATACAATAATTGGCTTATCTGCTAATGGTGAAGTAAAGGTTGCTGTAAATGCATCACGTTGATAAGCCGATTGAATACCGCCCTCTTCAAGCTCAACATGTTGCTGAGGCATATCAATAACCGTTACATCATCTAAATCAACAACGTTAGCACGGTAAATAATTTTATTGGTGATAGCATCTGTACCAATATAACCATTTTCATCCATATCGCTTGGAACAGCCATGGTGTATTGCTTATCTTCTGCTAACTCAGCATTGATTGCTTCTAATAGAGCCTGCACTGCAGATCCATCGCCAAAGCCATTATTTTCAATTTCGATTAGACCAACAATATCAGCATCAATTTTTACAATTGCCGTTACAATCTTAGCTAACTGTAATTCGTAGTCTTCAACAGAATTAGCACCACGATTTTGACCTAGTGGATTGCTTGGACCATCTGCATATTCAGAGGTAAAGAAGTTCTCCACATTAAACGCTGAAAGTACGATGTCACCCTCTAACATTTCAATGCTAGTTGGACGCGTATTATCAGTATGGTCAAACGTAGAACTATCCGCTTCATTAAGCACTAACAAACGGAAATCTTGGTATGAGTAAGCAAGTACACCTTCTAAGCCTGTATCTGAAAGTTTCGCATTGATACGAATATAATCATCAGTTGTACCGGTACCATTATCTGTACCAAACTCTGGGTACCAAGGTATAACACCATTTGGTGCAACAGTAGTAGATTCAACAAATAAGCGGCGGTCAGCATTACTTTGGTTTTGCTCAGCAGCACCTTCAGAGGTTGGTACATTAAATTGGTTAGGGTGGTAGTTAACCTCTTTATGACTTAATACCATGCTATTACGCTTAGCCCCGTAATCGTAACTAAAGGTACGTGCAACTCGCATATCCGTGCTGTCATTAACGCGTACAAACATACCTTCGTAGCGCTCAAGTGTATCTTGGAATGTCTCATCGCTCTCTAGTTCAACGATAGTCGTAGGTGCAATTTCAACACCTGTTCTTTCCGTTTTTTCTACAAATGTATCTGACATTTGCGTCCAAGAGTAATGCTCTTTAACCTTACCAGTGACAACAACTTCATCACCGATATTTAAACCATTAACATTTGAGCTATTAACATAAATACCATTTGAAGTTAGCGGGTTGCCATCACCATTTTCATCTTGCATGAAGAAACCAACAAAAACATCCGTGCCTAGATTGCTCGTTTGAACATGAGTTATAATCCCTGTCACTTCAAAGTAATCTTCTGACTCATATTGGGAGTTATCAGGATCGGTATAAGGTGAATGTTTTCCATCACCTTGTAGACCCATAATCGTTTCAGCAATACCGACTGGTGGCTCTGGCGCTTCTGGCACTTCACCTTCTGGTAAAATATTGCCTAAATCTTGGTAATAATCACCGTTGTCATCTAACTGTACGACTTCCCACATTTCAGCATCATATTCGTCCGTTGGTGTGTAATCTCGACGCACCATGTTGACGTTTTTAGCAAAAACAACGCAATTATCAGCTTGATCAAACTGATCAGGACCAAACATATCGACAACAACCCCATCTTTCGTCAAACGAATTGGATCATCACCATTAAAGCTCGTTAAGCTAATATTAATCCCATCAAAACGATCAATAAAATCTTGGTTATTATTGGCGTTATTATTACCAACAACGTAAGTTGTCATCGATTCTAGCGTTACACCATCTAGAGAATGATCGCCAATCCATGCATCCTTACAGTTATTATTTTGCTGCAGCATGTAACCATTTAATGAAATAGCGCTATCGCCAACATTTGCAATTTCAATCGCTTTATGGTTTCCCTTTCCTTCTACAACTTCAGAAATAATAACATCTGCTGTTGCATATCCAGAAAGTAACAAACAAGGGGCAACCAAGAGTGACTTTTTGATGTCCATATTTAACCTTAAAATATAAATTTAATTAATGATTTTACTAGTGGAAATAACACCTAATTAATATTCGTATAGTGACAAAATGACTTTCAATTAATGAGGGATATTGTGATATAAGCTAGACTTAATTTATGACAATGCAATTACATACAGAATAAAGTGTTATTTAAATCAAGGCATATCAATTACACATAATACTTATTTAAGCTCCCACTCAATAAGGATACTTTAATAAAAATGACTTTAAAGTTTAATAATAGAGGGATACATTATCCATCCACACAGTTATAAGCAATCTGACATTAATCAGTTATAAAATGGACAATATAATGAAAAAGAATTTACTCGTCGCGGCGATGGGCCTAGCTTTATTTGGCTGTAATAGCTCATCTAATGATAAAGTAGAAAATGAAGTAGAAAATAAAGAGTTTGAATTATCGATTGCACATATTAATGATACTCACTCCTCTTTTGACGAAGTAAAAACTAGTTTTGTAAATGATTACCTTCTACAAGGAAAGCCTGTTTATACTTCTTTTGGTGGTCACCCTCGCCTTCAAGAAGCCGCTAACCAATACCGTGAACTTGCTGAACAAGAAGATCGCAGCATGCTATTTTTGCATGGCGGTGATGCTTGGCAAGGAAGTGCTTACTTCATGTTAAATGAAGGACGCATGAATGCTGATATCTTAAGCCGTATGGGTTTAGATGCCATGGCAATGGGTAACCATGAGTTTGATTTAGATAATGAGACTCTTGCTGAATTTATCAATACGGTTACTTTCCCAGTGTTAGGCGCTAACATGGATGTATCAGAAGATATCCATTTAAACGGCCTAAGCAACCTTCTTCCTTACACTCTATTTGCTTTTGATGGCAACAACAAAGAAGAAGTAACACTCGATACTATGCCAACAGATAAGCCTATCGTTGCCGTTGTTGGTATGGTACTAGAAGATATGGCAAGCATCTCACCAAAAGTTGGGGATGTTAAGTTTGCTAGCGAAGTTGAGACGGCTCAACAAGTGGTTGATGAGCTAAAAGCAAACGGAGTCACTCAAGTTGTTCTTCTTACTCATATTGGCTTAGCTCGTGATATTAACATTGCACAACAGGTTGATGGCATTGATGTTATTGTAGGTGGTCACTCACATACTCTAATGGGCGACTTTACTAACCTTGGTAATGGTGATAATGGTGAGTACGCTCAACTTGTGCAAAACCCAGGCGGCGGCGTTACATGTGTTGTTCAATCTGGTGAGATGGCACAAGCTATTGGTCATGCTAATGTTGTCTTTGATAGCAACGGTAATTTAAAAAGCTGTTCAGGTGGTAATACCCTCCTTTCTTCAGATACTTTCTTCTCTGATAGCCTTCGAGATTCTGGTTCATTATTAATTGGTAATAAAGCCCTACAAGTCGAAGACTTTATTGAAGAGCAAGATAACATTGCTATTACTCAAGAAGATGAGGCTCTGCGCCAACATATCGATATCTACTATAAGCCAGATCTAGAGGAAGCATACGGTAATATTATCACCTCAGTTCCAGAGTTACTTGTTCAAGAACGCCGTCCAAATGATGGTGTAACTGATGAGCATGGCTCACAGGTCGCTCCTTTAGTTGCTGAAAGTTGGTTACACTGGGCAAATCAAGAAGAGAATCTTGCTGTTACTAGCTTTGACAGTGTCGATATTGCATTAGTTGCTGCCGGTGGTGTACGTAATAGCCTACAAATGGGTGACCTTTATGAAGGTAATATTTCATTAGAACTACTGCCTTTCGCTAACTATATGTCTGTTTTAGAGCTATCAGGTGCAACAATCCGTACTCTTATTGATGACTCAGTAACAATGACGCTAGATGATAATGAACATGCTGGTAAATTCCCGTACACAGCTGGCCTACGTTATACCTATAATGAAACTATCGCTCAAGTTAATGGCGTACTAGAAAGCATTGAAGTTCGTAAGATCGATGATGAAGGCAATGTAACTTGGGAAGATCTTGAAGATAACCAAACCTACACAGTAACAACAACAAACTACAATGCGAATGGTAATGATCATTGGGATGCTATATTCGATGCTCAAACTATTTCTGTAGAGCGTTTTGATATTGCTCTTATAGATGGCCAACCAATCTCTTATGCTGTTGATCATCTAATACAAATCGAGAATTCTCGTAGTGCTGTTTACAGTGACGACCAACCTGATTGTGATGCTGTAAATGTTGCTTGTAATACTGATGCTCAAGCGATGATCGACTGGCTTGACACTGAGATCAATACTTTAGTAGAAGTTGAATTTCCACCAGTCACTCTTAATCTCCTAGAAGACCGTAATTAATATAAGCTAGAAAATTAAATATTTTTTAAAAGCTCTAAATTCAATTTAGGGCTTTTTTTACATTCAACTTATAAGAAAATAGTCATCATACCAAGCGTAGTCAATATAACGAAAGATAGTTACTGGAAAATAGCCTAGACGGTATACCGATAATACACTGTATATGAACAGTATTAGGCCGATATATCTATAATGAGAAATTAATAGTATAAAGTAACAAGCTAGATAATGAAGAAAATAGATTTAACTAAAGAAAGTTGTCGCTAAAAGTAGAGTATAAAACTCAAAGAAAAGATATGTTGCAAAGAAGAGTTGGGTGGAAGCCCCAGCCACATCCCGGCACACAAGTCATCCGCTGCGGCTGCTCCCTTCCAGGCCTGACCGAGTTCACGAACTATTGTTGCGGGAGGACCAGGGCCTCCATAGAGCATCTTTAATGAGTTAACCTTAAAGAGTGAGGTGATTATCTAGCATAGCTAAACTGAATGCAAGCTTTGCAGCACAGATATTATTACCTTTTCGTTCAACCGCTGAAAAAGCAATCATCTTGACGACTTTACAATCACCTTTGCGACTAATTCCAATAATAAATCAGATAGATAGTCTAACTCTCACTCGGTTCATCACTTGATCTTAAAATATAATCTGTCATCCAAGCTGTCCCCAATAAACAGAACCACGCAACAAACACTGGGTTTGGCACTTCAAAATTAGGCGAAATAATTAAAGCGGCAAAACTCACGGTTGGTAGCGTCCAGCACAGTAATTTGCCCCAGCGAAATACTTTGGATTTAACCAAGCTTTCAACTGAAGCTATTATACCCGTCACCCCTAAAGCCAATAATGCTGCATTATGTAGGCTTGCCATCCATAGTGGCAGAATCAACACTAATGCCCACCAGTAATGCTTCTCGGAAGGCTTCCAGTGGTTCACCGACCACCACATCATAATAACCGCTAAGGTCTGCATCATTGTTAGCCACGCAGAACCACCTAGGCGACCACCTGATTGCGTCATCATTACACCTACTAATAAAGTCACGACAACTAACCCTGCGGTTAAAACGGTGGCCAAATTACTGCGTTTTGAGAACATCACCATAAGCAATGGAAAGAAAACCCATAAACTGACAGACAAAGATATCGGCTGCTGCGGTAATGTCAGACCATAAACTGTCATAGCACCCAATAAGACTAATCCTGCTTTTCCACCTTGCGGTAAAATCCATAATGCTGGAATGACCATAGCAAGAATAGGCAAATCACCATGACTAAGACCGATCGCCCGAGCACACACAACAGCAAGTAAACTTGTAATTAAGAATTGAAACGTTGAAAATACCACAGCCCTCTCCTTTTACCGATCCTTGGTACTAAACTAGGAATTATGAGTATGGACCATTTTTTGCCACAAGTCTTTGCAGTTATTCAACAAATTCCACACGGAAAAGTAACAACCTACGGTGAGATTGCTAAAATGGCCGGTTTTCCTGGTTATGCGAGACAAGTAGGTAAAGCATTAAGCCATCTTCCGACTGACAGTAAACTTCCTTGGTTCCGTGTTATCAATAGCAAAGGTGAAATATCGTTACAAGGGTGCTCTTTTGAAAGGCAAAAACGACAACTAGAAAGTGAAGGGATTAAAATATCTGATTCTGGGAAAATAAAATTACGTCAATATAAATGGCAGCCATAAGACTGCCATTTATCATCTAAACGATTTAAATTAACGAACACCAACCAAGAGCAAATTGATATCATGCGTTGACTTGCTATCGGTTATCACAGGAAAAGATCGATCGGAAATAAAACGCAGTTTTCCATCAATCTCGATTCTAGCTCGCACATTATAACGGTGACGAGCGTCAACTTTATTCACATCATAATCGAGTTGAAATGATAGAGGGACTTGCTGCCCTTTTGGCATAAAGGTTTGCGAGGCTAAAACGGTTGCCTTCGCATCGGCTAGCGACACATCTTCTAATACCACTTTAACAATCGCATCACCTGGCAGAGTAATACGTTCGCGATAAGCAACGGTTCCTGTAATCGATTTTATTACAGCACCCGACTCATCTGTTGACTGGCAGCCAAGCATAAAAAAGCTCAAGGTGATTGAAACCATCGCTAGTAATATTCTTTTCATAATCACTCACTCCTAAATATAGCCTAAACAAATTATAGAGCCGCAGCTTAAACTTGTCTTGAGTTTCCCCCTTTTATTTACCAAACTCTAATGTTAAAGCAATAAGATTATCGTAAAATTGTCCTCTTATTTCCTACTACATGCATGGTTAAAGGTAAAAATACATGAGTAAACCACTACAAGAATTACTGAGTTTACTTCAGCTAGAAAAACTAGAAGAAGGCTTATTTAGAGGTCAAAGTGAAAACCTTGGTCTACCACAAGTATACGGCGGTCAAGTTCTCGGGCAGGCATTATCAGCAGCTCGTTATACCGTAGAAGAAGATCGTTCTGTCCATTCATTTCACAGCTACTTCCTACATCCTGGCGATTCAGAAAAGCCGATTATTTATGATGTAGAAAACTTAAGAGACGGACGCAGCTTCAGCACTCGCCGTGTCAAAGCCATTCAAAATGGGCGCCCTATTTTCTATCTCACAGCATCTTATCATGGTGATGCGCCAGGCTTTGAACACCAAAACAGCATGCCTGATATACCAGGGCCAGAAAACTTTGCTTCTGAAACCGAATTAGCTAACCAAATTAAGCAATTCTTGCCTGAGAAACTAAAAAAGACCTTTTGTGGCGAAAAGCCAATCGAAATGCGCCCTGTTACCATCGTTAACCCATTACAGCCTAAGAAAACTGATCCAAAACAGTATTTATGGTTTAAAGCAAATGGTGAAATGCCGAATAATCACCTCATTCATCAGTATATATTGGCTTATGCATCGGATTGGGGGTTCTTGGTAACGGCATTGCATCCACATGGTGTTTCTTTAATGACACCAAAGTTTCAAGTAGCAACTATCGACCATTCCATCTGGTTCCATCGACCATTTAAGTTAGATGAGTGGCTTCTTTTTGCTATAGAAAGTCCAACAGCAAGTAATAGCCGAGGATTAGTTCGTGGTGAAATATTTAATCAACAGGGTGAGCTTGTCGCGACAGCAGTACAGGAAGGGGTAATGCGCTTTACTCAGAAATAATATTAATTGAGAGACTTGTTTGGTCCTCTTTAATAAAAACTATATTGCGCAAATAAAAAACGGCTGATCATTGATCAGCCGTTTGAGCATTAAGAATAACTTAATTTAAGAAAACGTTTTAATCTATTAGCTTTCTGCTACTTCTTGCGCAGTTTCTACTTTATCATCAACTGCTTTAACAAGTAACAAACCAACAAGTAATACAATCACACCACACAATACGAAGATCAAGCGTCCCCACATTGGGTTAGGCAGAACAAACATAGCCATGATACCAATACCAGCAACACTGATTAGTGAACCAAGCATACGACGTTGTTTGTTATCAAGTTGCTTCTGAGCAGTACTTTCAGCAACAAGCGGTGTTGATAGGTTTTCAAAGAACTTATCAACGTTCTTTTGACGCTCTTCAGAAAGCGGCTTGTAGAACAATGTTGACATAACAAAGAAGCCAGCAGTGAATACAAGGTGACCGATTAGACCAATTGCAACTTTAAGCTCAGACCACTCACGACCTGTTAGCTCATTGTCTAAGTTAAACCAGTTTTGAATCATTTCTGCATCAATAACGAAACCAACGAAGTAAGAAACGATTGCACCGACAACTAGCGTACCCCAAGCAGCCCAGTCTGGAGTCTTCTTAATGAAGAAACCACAGAACGCTGGAATTGTCATTGGGAAACCAATCAATGCACCTACATACATCATTGTATCAAACAGACTCAAACCTTTAAGTGAGTTGATAAATAGAGCAACAAGGATGATTGAAATACCAAAGAATGTAGAAGTGATTTTAGATACTAAAACTAGCTCTTTTTCTTCTGCATTTGGACGTAAAACAACTTGATAGAAGTTCTTAACGAAAATACCAGAGTTACGGTTTAGACCTGAATCCATTGAAGACATCGTTGCAGCAAACATTGCAGCAATCAGTAGACCAACCATACCTACTGGCATGTATTGTTCAACGAAGTACAAGTAAGCAAAGTCAGCAGCCTTGCTACCAGCATCTGGGTAAGCAGCTGCTAAATCAACGCCTTGACCAGCGATGTACCAGCTTGGCATGAACCAAACGATTGGACCAATTGTCATTAGTACACAAGCAAGTAGTGCCGCTTTACGAGCATTGTTTGAATCTTTCGCCGCAAGGTAACGGTAAGAGTTCAACATGTTGTTCGTGATACTGAATTGCTTGAAGAAGATAAAGACAGCCCAGATACCAAAAATGCTTAGGTAGTTAAGATTACCACCTGTAATAAAAGATTCTGTTGGGAAGTCAGCAATAATTTGTGCAGGACCGCCACCATGGATCATAGCAGCAACAGCACATGTAACAGTAACGGCCATGATGATAACCATCTGCATGAAGTCAGAAGCGATAACCGCCCATGAGCCACCAGTTACAGACATTAGCAGTACAACTAAACCGGTTGCCCAGATTGTTGTTGTCATATCGAAGCCAAAAATACCAGAAGCGATGATCGCAAGACCATTTAGCCAGATACCTGCAGAAATAACGCTGTTTGGCATACCAGACCAAGTAAATACTTGCTCATTTGTATTACCAAAACGCATACGTACTGCTTCGATTACCGTAACAACACGAAGTTGACGGAATTTAGGAGCAAAATACAGGTAATTCATTAGGTAACCAAAAGCATTCGCTAAAAACAAGATAGCGACAGCGAAACCATCGGTATAAGCTTTACCAGCCGCACCTGTGAAGGTCCATGCACTAAACTGCGTCATAAATGCAGTAGCACCAACCATCCACCAGAGCATGTTACCGCCCCCACGAAAGTAGTCACTTGTATTTGTTGTGAATGTTCTAAACATCCAGCCGATTGCAATCAGGAATAGGAAGTATATTCCTACTATCAGGGTATTAAGATCCATTATTTTACCTTTAATTATAGTGTTTTCTTATTGATTACTATAAATGAACCCTAGAATATTTGTACTACAATAATTTAAATACGTGATAGAACTCTTAATTAGGTCTAAAGCTATAATAATACAAGTGATCCAGATC